>NZ_CAJHCI020000002.1:0-1351828 GCF_904848545.2 Acidithrix sp. C25 | reverse complement strand
ATCTTCTCTTATCGTTATTTTGCCTCAAGGTCAGCTCAATAGCACTAAGGAGGTGATAGGCAAGTACTGAGATGAAGAGGTGAGCAGCAGTTCGGCTAGCTAGTTGATGATAGACCGGTCGAAGTCCAAGATCACTCTTGAGGGATCTAAAGGCATCTTCTACTTTAGTGAGAGTCGTATAGATATTCCAGATCTCACCTGCATCTAGCTCGCTATGGCTGGTGTCTATGACGTAGGCTCCTTGGAGATTATCATCTTTGGCTTTAGTGGGTTTTTCTGTAATAGTGAGATTGATTACTTTGTCAAAGCGTCTCTTTTTGATGATCTTGCCATGGTCTTGATGATATTCAAGGGATATCTCGTATTTGGAAGCAATACTTGGGTACTTGGCCTTGATGCGTCCGATACGCTCTGAGACAACTGTGGTCTTAGATATAGAACCCTTTGTGATTGAGGTATTCAACGAAGTGATATCTACTAAGAATCTCTCGTTAGCTTGACTAGAGATCGCTGATTCCTTCTTGGATCTCCCAAAGAACGACACAACACCACGGTTGTGGTGTTGTTGTTGGAGGAAGAGGAGGAGATGGAGGTGGAGAGGAAGAGGAGGAGATGGAGGTGGCGTTAGTATCAGTGTCGGTGCTGTCGCTGATATTGTTGCCGGTGGCACCATTACGGATATATTCGTCAGTGTCGGTGCTACTGTCGCTCTTGATGATTTTGGTGTCGTTGCTGCTGTTGCTGATACTGTTGCTAGTGTTGCCGGAGGTGGTGTAACTGTTATTGTCGTCAGTGCCGGTGTCTTCTTCTAGCGTTTGCACTTGTCCTTGTACTTGTGTTTTCACTTGTCCTTGTGGCTTTTGTGGTTCCACTTGGAGCTTTTTCACCAGTACTGGGGATCCTTGGGCATCGTAGATCTCGGTGAAGCCTTCCATCTCCATGAAATGGCTTCGATAGAGACTCTTTTTGTTAGCTCTCTCAATTACTACGTAGTTGAGATTGCGCTTAATAAGAAGTTCTAGGTTTGCCTTGGTAGCAATTCCCCTATCCATCACAATGGTAGGAACAACATCCCCAAAGAGAGATCCATCCGATAGAGACTCCAAGGCATCAAGTACGCTAATGAGAGTTCTAGGCTCAGAGGTATTGCCCTCATGTATCTCTGAGTAGATGGGTAGTCCCTGTGATCAACAAGTAGTGCCAGAGAAACTAATGTGCAATCAAAACGCTTCTCTTTGGAATGTCCATGTTTAGCTAGGGAGTTCCCCCTAGTAGAACCTTCGAAGTAGGTGTTAGTTAGATCAAAGAGAAAGAGCCTGGTATTCGTCCTAAAGAGATCAGAGCTAGCTCTATAGAGTGCTGGCTCTATGACGCCTTTAGCGTCATAGAGCTTATCTGCAATTGCATAGACCTTATCCTTGTGAAACTTAGAGAGATCGATACCACATATCTCAGGTAATGAAGAGTTGGAGTTGATATACGAATACGTCTTTCGATCAGATCCAGGATGAATAAGACGAGCTATTATCGTTGCCTTGGCAATACCAAGGGATTCACCCGATAGACCTGCACTCTCTAGGATCTTATCGAAGCTAAGAGCTTCATAGAACGAGTTTCCTATGAGTTCTGGACCGATACTTCTACTATTGATAGTCTTAGCACTAGAGAGATCCACCATCTCAAGGTCAGCCTCAGTAGCTCTTGTTTCTTTAGCGGCTGCAACTTCGGAACGAATTGCATACTTAGTGATTGCTAGATCGACGTATCTGGCAATAATAGGATCTGATTCAAAGAGTGAGGTTACTCCAGAGAGTCTCTGGGCAATTGCATTGGCCAGAGCTGGCCACAATGACTTATCCAGGTCCAGTTCGGTCAAGGTCATTACTATACGTTGACGGGGACCTTTTTCACAGCGGTAGGACTCAACGAGTTGGTACTTACTGTAGCTAACGCCGGTCTTTTTATTAACTGTTGGAGTTTCACGGATAAACACAACAAGACAATAGCACCATGTCAGAGCTAATGCAAGTCATAATCAAAACTACTCAAAAATTAGGACACTACATTCGCGACCCAAAAAGACCTAATACCCATCTACCAGGAAATCTATAAATCACCCAAGCCGAAAATCCTCAAAAATCAACTCAAAGGGGCCAATTGGGGCGATTTTTCGGGAATTCTGCGAAAGATGGGTTAGGGCAGTTGTGTAGTTGGCGTTACCACTTGCTATATCGAAACTCGAAAAGTTGTAAAAGCTCTTGTTATTTTTGGTGGTGATGGCACTCGGTGTTACGAAGACTGAGGAGTTACTCATTGCCAGAGAATTTGGAATTGTGGTAGCAATTGGGATTATTGCTGGCGCAGTTGAAGACTGAATCACATCTCGATTGACCTGATAGATCGCCACTTCACCCGTGGATACGTTTTGCGAAGCGGAGGTATTCAAAGTTACCCCGAGATGACTACCGTCTGGAGATATTGCGATGTCGGTTGGAGTTCCGCTAGGAAGATGGTAGTGTTGGAAATCGTGGGAGGATTCGAGGTCAAGCTAATTGTCTCGATCTCATATCCATTAGGGCCACTGGTGACTACGTACAGCACCTTGCCGTCAGGAGATGCGGCAACGATCAAAGTGAACCTTCTCGCCGGTATCGTCACATAGCTGCAAAATAGTACGCTGACTGACTCTAGTGCATCTCGGTATTGCTCGAAATCTCCGGTGAGCGATACTTTCCTTGTTGGGTTACCTTCGTCAAGAAGAACTTTACACACAGTTAGTTCGGACACTTTCTGAGCCTGTGCTTTTGTCCGCATTACTGCGATCATGAGCACACCGCATCAATAGCAGGCTGAGCTTTGTTAGTAGCCGAACTGCGACCGTAGAGGCGGACACAGAGAGACGTGAGCAGTTCCGTGACGTCGCGCACTAGATCGTCATCTACCTCGGCTGGGTCTACCACAACCAATTTCCTGGACTGAGCCTCAAGTGCAGCCTCTATATATTCAGCTCCAAACCGGCAGAAGCGGTCTCTGTGCTGTAGCAAAATTGTGTCTACAGTGGGGTCTTTAAGTAACGACAGAAACTTTCGCCTATGTCTGCGAAGGGCCGAACCAACTTCTGTGACTACGCGATCTGTTGAGTACCCCTGCTCTGTAGCCCAGGTAAGAACTCTGGCAACCTGAGGATCTAGGTCTGATTTTTGATCTACAGAAGACACTCGTGCATATATGACGGCAGACTTAGATACGGACGGTTGAGACTCTAGATCTCCCACAATATGGGTTGCCCTACTTTAGCGCAGGGACAGGCAGAGTACGGCACGATACCACTTATATGCCGTTTGAGGATGTATACCTTGGGACAGTGCCCACTCACGTAAGTTCATTACATATCGTTATAGAACATCTTTGTGCCAACTGTTACAACCCCGTCACCACACATCAAGGCAATCTTTGCTCGAAATACCTGATTTGCAGGTGCGGTAGTCTTTCTAATCACCGATTCAAGGTATTTGCGATCATTCTCATCGATTACTAATCCAATTGGTCGGAGCTTATTCCTATGTCCTTTTCTTATCGAGCTCTATCGCTCATAAGGTAAAACAAAGGCACAAATCATTAATTCCGCATACTACAAGGAAATTACCAAAAGAGACACTATAGAGCTCACACTCTGACTTGCTCCTTGAAATCAAGCAAAGAGTATGGGAATGTCGTCGTGTTGAGATAGTCGACTAATTCCTTTGTGACTGGTTCAATCTTGGGAATGAAGCGATTGTGGGTTACAGCAGAGCGCCCTTGCTTCCAAACGTGTTCCTGGGGATTGAGTTGCGGAGAATACGGAGGGAAATGGACTGCTTCGATGTGATGCTCCCTAATTGCCTCTTGAGCGACGCTCCCTCTGTGCCATCCTGCCCCATCCCATATAAGCAGAATCTTCTCTCTTGGGTAGATCTTGCGGATCGCCAGCAGTATGGCCGCTGTTTCATGCATAGTCTGGCGCTCTGTTGCAAATGCATGCTCCTTGCCTGTCTTGAGGTTCAAAAACCCATAGATGCTCCGGTTCATTCTGGTTCCATTGGTCTCAATTACAGCTGGTGTGGTTCCTTTCGGTATCCACACTTTCTGAGTAGTTGTCGCCTGAGTGAGAACCATCTCGTCTTCACAGAGAATCACCGTATCTGGATCAGAGAATGCCTCTTTCAGACGTTCTTGCTGCTCGTCTTTCCATTCAGCTACCGCTTGTGGATCAGCCTTCTCGTACTGTTTGCCCGGCAGATGGAAGCTGAACTTACTTTCCCGAAACAGAACGTAATAGCTAGTCCTAGAGGCATAGAGAACACCGTATCTGCGCTTGAGTACTGTAGCCAGGATCCGTGTTGACCAAAACGGGGAACTGCTATAGCCGTGGTCATTGGGAGTTGTAGTCGTGAGCATGATTGCCACTTCATCTCTTTGAGACTTTGAGAGAAGTACCGGAGCGTTGTTATGGCGCTTGTCCTTGAATGCCTCAGTGCCAATGCTGCGGAATGACCGTCGAATTCGCTGTACATGCTTGACAGAGAGGCCTGTCCTGTTGAGGGGACTCCCATCTTCAAGGGTGAGAACTGCCAGCGCCCGCTTATATTCGTCGATGTTTTCAGTCTTCGCCATGAATGCTTCAATAGTGGCGAGTTCCTCGGGTGTAAGCATGTCATGAGAAGATTAACACACTTTACAAGAAATTAAAAGGGCTCATTGGAGCATTTCAGAGTGTTATGCGAATAGATGAGAGCCAAAACCCAAGAAAATTCAAACAAGACACAAAGAAACGACGATGCCACGGCAACCAAATAGTTAAAACAAATAGCCTTACTTTGACATAGAGGGGAGTTAGACGTCTAGCGCACGAGCCCTATTCGATATAGAAACAGGCGACTGAAGTGATAGTCTCGCAATTAATAATTTAATCGCTATCCCATTAATAATTTAGACGATAGAGACAATTGATGAGCTTTAGCCTGTCCTGTTTGCCGAGATTGCCTTTATTGCTCGAGCAAGTAATACGATCCTATCGCGAACTTCGCCTTCCAGTTCGTCTATATACGCCCTTGAAAGATTTGACTTTGCATCTTGAAGGTAGATATGAAGTCGACCATGTGCCATATTTGCACTATTGAACTCATCGAGGAGCCCCCATTTTTCAAAACGTCGATCGAACCAATCCCCTAGCCCACATGAGGCATCTGTGGAACTTAGGAATCGACTATTGGTATGAAAGTGCTGAAAGTGCAAGAAGTGGCCTATCAGCTCAAAGTCTTCCACTGGTAAAGCCACATCCAAATTGGGTTTTATTGGTTGATTTCGTATAATCGAAATGCTTTCGCCAAGGTCTCTTGGTCTACCATATAGATATCCTTGAGCAAACTTACCGCCAAGGGTCACCCAGAGTTCTTCTTGGGCTCGGCTTTCAATTCCTTCTAAAACGACCCTTGCGTTCGCGAGTCGCCCAAGCATCAATAAAGAGCTAAATACAGCATAGGTATTTGGATCATTATCAGCCTCTAAGAGGAAAGACCTGTCTATCTTAATCTCATCCACAGTCAACTTAGCAATCGAAGAAAGAGAGGTAAATCCACTGCCAAAATCGTCCATGGAGATCCTAAATCCACTGCCCTTAAGTGCTGAGATTCTAAGACGAGCTTCTTCAAAATCCTCAATTGCTACATCTTCAGTTATCTCGATTACGAAGGATCTGCTCCTGGAAGATAGGGGCTCTAAGTCATTCTCAAAGTCCGAACCAAGAAAGTGCGACGGTGAAAAATTCAACGAGAGATCCACTGCCTCTAGCCCTTGACGATCCAAGATCTCTCGCGCGGATCTGGCTCTTTTGATCAGATACCTGCCAACACTTCGAGCTAAAACGGGATTGTTTTTAAGCTCTCCAATGACTACCGAGGTCTCAAAGCTTCCCCAGCGAAGTAGCATCTCTAACCCACAAACATCTCCCGTAGAAATTTGGACCTTAGGTTGATATTTGAAGCTAACTACACCTTTTTCAATCGCATCAGGCAACTTTTCACGAACTGAGTTCCGCACACCTACGCTACGAGCGACTTCACCACCATAGAACTTAAATTGATCTCCACCTCCTGATTTGGCTGCATATAGAGCTTCGTCTGCTTTAGCTAAGAGGGAGTCGAAAGAAGCGTCATCCAAAGGTGCAAAAGCCCATCCAAAGCTACCCGTAACGCTCAGTTCAAACGTGCTATCACGGATCAAGTCACTAATTCGATCTACAAAACTTGAAATCTCGCTTACATCTTGGATTCGAAGGCAAAAGCCAAACTCATCACCACCCAAACGAGCAACGATTTCGCTACTGCGAGATGCTTCCAAAATCTTCTGACTCAAGACTTTTAGATATCGATCCCCAGCCTGATGGCCAAAAGAGTCATTCAAATCCTTAAAGCCATCAAGATCCAAAATTCCAATGGCAATAATCTCATCTTTTCTATTTTCAAGCGCAATCGCGCATTGGTACTCAAAAGCAGCTCGATTGCCGATACCAGTCAAAAAGTCCATACTAGCTAAGGTGCTCAGACGGGATCGCTCTTGGTTGAGACTCACTTTGAGATCGATCTCACCAAATCCATGCTCAATCATCATCGCTACCGTCTTTATCATCTGTACAACGGAGTCAGATAGAGCCTCAAGCTGATTAGAGGTAACAATCAAGACTCCAAATGCGCGACCGTCCCGCCGAACAGGAGCGGCTACCGCCGAAATCCATCCATTTGAGTGCAGAAGCTTATGCCAATGGGCCAGATCGACATCCCTATGGTTACGATCGCAGACTTGAACCGAATCCCCGAAGGCCAACTTGGCCAAAACTGATCTCTTTTTTTCTAACTCAAACGCGACTAACAACCGATCAAATTCATCCACTGCGATTCCACTGGCTGCCACGGTTCTTAGGGTTCGCAACTTCCTATCCCTCTTTAGAAAGATTCCGGTGCTAAAAACTCCCTTGGAGACAAGCGCTTTGCAGAGTGGGTCCAACAACTCTTCCTCGGTCAGCGCAGAAACAAGCACTCCTGCACTTTCGAGCAAAGTCTCATTTAGCTCGGCCAGCCAGCGAGAAGTCTCCTTTGCAAGGTTCGCACGGGCTTGGGTGACGGAGCTCTCTTGAATATTGACGAACTCACCGATCAAGTGATCGTCGACTAGATTGTCTTCTTCGTCATATGCAAGTAGTGCCATAACTCCGATTCCATATTCATCTTTTACAATGGGAACTCGAATCAAAGTTGAATGCTCGAAGTTGGCCATAATGGCTGGTCTAAGGGACATAGATGCACTTCCGGCAACTGGCACCCCTGGGGTTACTACTACTTTCCTCGTAATAAGCGACTCAACAAGGGGGTATCTAAGTTCATCTCCAGCCCCGAAGGTCATCGTCCAGCCATCAAGGATCATTTGAGTCTCTGGATCAACAAATCCGTATGCGACCCTAAGGGTACTGTCCTCGTCATGACGAAGAAAGATCGCAGCTCCTGCAACCACTTCGTCTTGAACCAACGCTTGTGTCGCCTCTTTGATAATCTCAATTTCATTTACTGATTCAGAAAATAAGATCTTTGCACGTATAGATTTGGCGGACTCCAAACGTCGATTGCGAACCATGACAGCTCTCGCCTGAAAGATTCGGTCCAGTTCTTTACCCAGTGCATCAACTATTGGACTAATTCCTCCAGGAATAACTGAATTTGCATGAAGCGATATCGCGATCGCTCCAGTCCGAGCCTGTGAAATCCTAAATGGGAAGTAGATCCTACCTTGGCGGATATCAGAATCTATTCTTGGATGGCTCGAATCATAAGCCTCCAGAAACTGGGTCTCATCGACATATTGCCAGCCCGGTGATTGCACCACTACATCACCGCGACGGATCGAATCAAACGCCCCAACCATTAGATCTTGTGAGTCGAAAAGAGCACTTGAGGAAAGTGAACACTCATGACCGCCACTAGCAACTCGGGTGACCCGATCGTCAAAGCCCGTGCTAATTGTTCCATATGCCACAAATATTGTTACGCGATGAGCATCCAAATATTTTGTGACACAATTAGCCAAAGAGTCGAAAAGACTCTGCTCTGACAGGGCGCAAAACGAATCAAAGTCTCTCGATATCTGGATAAATAAGTTATACAATCCGTCACAATAGGCGGTTTCAGCTCGAATTATCTCCAAGTGAGCCTCTCTGAACTCTACCTCATGGAGATCGATCGCGCGTAACCAACGATCTTTTGGAATCCGGTTTTGATTCCCTAAAAAAGAACGAAGTCGATCCAGGAGCTTCTCATGATTTACAAAGTCACCTAAAAGCTGCTGTCCATCCAAATAAATACCATAAAGACGAAGACGATCCTCTAGCTCGCTTTCGATCAGGGGATGTGCCTTCTCATCGCAACCACCTTCTAGCTCAACAAGATGGATATAGACGGATCGGACGAATCGGTTCACGATGGAGTTCACCGATTGATCTAGGGGAACTTCGGTCATGTCAAGTACCTGTTGGAGTAAAAAATCCGTAATTGTCTTTGTTGGCGAATCGATATTCGTCAAATTATCATTGGAGTCGATAGGAATCTCCCCCTGTTAAAAAATTATGCTAAAAGCCGATAATTATTCTCGTCTCAATAGAAATTTGAAATCAATATTTCGAAATTTAAAGAGGCCATAATCCATGAGCAAATAACTCTTTAATCAGACTATCACTATTCAATCAAAGATGAGGAATATCACCCAAAGAGATAAAAATTACATGACAAATAGAACGATAAAGCCATCTCGATCACACTGATCACGTTGATCACCGTGATCACGTTGAATCAACCACTAATTACAACCCACTAGTCTTAAACCGCTACTCCTAAACCCATCAACCATAGGCAGAGCTGCAAGATCCAAGACTAATTACTAAATGGCTATGGGGCATGCAAGAGCCCATCTCATAAGCAATCTTGAGCAAAAAGACAATCGGCTTCATTGTTTATTAAATACCTACAGATGTGGCGAGGGTACAATTGGCCAATCTATCAAATAAATGGGCAAAAAGTTGAACGCTATCTCAGGATCAACGAAGAAATACTGCAATAAAGTCGCGCCAAAAGCCATTTAAATAATGCGAAGGTGGGTAATGCATAGCAGCTAGCAAGTTACTTCCCGATGTGCCACGAAGAGGGGAGTAGGAATAGGATGCAAAATTTACCCAATAGGGATTCATGTCAAGTTGCATTCCTCGAACCGCTCCAGCCCAAACCAGTACATTACCAAGAGCCGCCGGGGACAGTCCAGGTCCACCAACCCATATCAAAGCTCCATTTGCGGTTATCCCAAGTCCACTCCGCCAGGTATATAAAAGATTACCTAAAGAAAACCCCCATGTTACAAGCGGATCATAGGTAGCACTTGGCAGGACGGCGCCACCTGAGACTAGAGGAATCAGGTTCTGTCGAACCGCATAGACATTAGGCGACATCGAAACGTCCACGCCCCAAGCCCCAATATCAACAGTTCCATTGCGGAAATTTACGACCGAAGCCGCTCCGTTTACTAGCGGTTGGCCATATTTTCCGCCCTGGTACCAACCTCCCTCAGATTGGTTGAATAAGAATCCCCCTTCAAATGCCGCAATCAGTGAAGGTTGGAGTGACGGAGGTATTGCTCCCTGATTTGGCCAGCTACCGCCTGGCTGAGATGTTCCAGCATAGAGTGACAATCTTGCATAATCTTGATTTATCCATGCAACCGCCACCTGTGGAGCCCCAGCATAAGGAGTGACATAGGTGGCAAAGGTGGCATAGCCTGGGCCAGCGTTGGTACCAATAGGCGACCACGTACCTTCAGCGCTAGATGCTCCGGGTACAATTGGCTTGAGATTCAGGGGGGAATACCAAATCTGGGGATAGGATCCCAAAGTAACGCCATGAGCATTCCATAACGCTAGGGGTCGCGGAATAAAGCCATTATGTGTAGAGACTCTGGGAAACTTGACTTTGGAGCTCGCATAAGCGGCTTTTGGAGCCGACATCATTCCGAATAATAAAAACAGGAGAAGCAGAACTCTGCCAAGGTACCTTATCGACCCGTTTCGAGGTTGAGACCTTCTCTCTAACCTCCACTTTTCCAATAAACCTACAAAGCTAGCTACAGAACTGATTCTCTTCAATCTAACGTGCACTCATAATAAAAACTGGGGCATCAAATGCCAACTATTAATATCGCCAATTAGGTAAACAAGTTTATTAGTAGTCCAGGACATAGGTGAGCTCCTGGATCTTCCTATTATCAAATTCGGTTACCCTATCAAAAAATTGGCTCACCTAGACACTACTATCCGTACTTTCATTTGGCACACGGGGCCGAGGACCGGGAGTCATTTTCCCACGCAGATGAGCCTTAATGCAACTACCTCTAGCAGCACCTTGGTCCCAAAAGAGCCACCATAACATAGGTGGGATCCCTATGATCGAATTAGCTCAACCCGCCACAGTGGCGCCCTTCAATCTAGGAACCTTCAATGGCTAATAAATTTGAAAACATTAGATCAAGAGTGATCCATATAGCCATGAAATATGCAATAGAGTTAGGGTTGATAGATCAGCGAGGTTTACGATGATCGTAGTTCCACTTATTTTACTAGCATTTATCGTTCTCATTATCGCAGTTGGACTGCACCTAGGACCGCATTCATCGGTCGGGGCTGGCATTGCCTCAATTGTCTTTGCCGCGGTGACGATACTATCGATTGCCACCAGCACATCGTCGATCTCGATCATCATCTACATTGCCATCTTTGTAATCGCCCTAGGCACCACGGCCTTGGGCATCAAAGGAATTCTGTCCAAGCCCAAAGGCGCCATCGATATCATCCATATGAACCTTTGGGGAAAAACAGGTCTGGCCACAACCGATCTCAATCCTACGGGAACGGTCTCGGTCCAAGGAGAAAGTTGGAGCGCTATCGCCATGGGAGAGGCAATCGAAAAGGGCTCAAAGATCTTTGTGGTCGAAGCCGACCAAATTCACCTAAAAGTAGCGCTGGATCCCCTAGAACTAGCTCCCTTCGTCGATGAATCGCGCCTCGACCCAACTCAAAACAACAAGGGGAATAATGAAAACAATAATTGAAATCGTCGTAGGCGTGGTGCTGCTAGGAGTTATCGTTAGAACTTTATTTTCGACCTTCAAAATAACCAGGGACTACCAGAGACTGGTCGTTTTTCGTTTAGGGAAGTCAAGCGGAGCTAAAGGTCCGGGCTTGATAATGATAAATCCAATTACGGATCGTATCTCTTTAGTGGATCTTCGTGAACAGTTTCTCGAGATCCCACATCAAACTGCCATAACAAAAGATAACGCTCCGATCTCAATCGACTTCATAATGTTTTATCGGGTCTTTGATCCGGTTACCTCTGTAGTAAACATCAGAGACTTCTCCGGGGCTGCGTTAAATATCGCAGCAACGACCTTGAGAAGCGTGGTAGGAGATATGGCCCTTGACGACGTCCTATCCAAAAGGGAGGCAATGAATACCTCACTAAGAGTCAAATTAGACGAAGTCACCGAACGATGGGGTGTGAAGGTAACCAACGTTGAAGTACGAGAGATAAACCCGCCACCGGCAGTTCAAGAGGCTATGACGAGACAAATGTCAGCCGAGCGGACTAGGCGTGCTGTGGTCACTGAATCCGAAGGTAAAAAGCAGGCCGCCATCACGGTTGCAGAGGGTCAAAAACAGGCCGACGTACTATCGGCTGAAGGCGCCCAACAGGCTGCAATCCTCACAGCTGAGGCGGAACGTCAATCGGCAGTGCTACGTGCCGAGGGACTTGCAAGCGCGCTCTCTGTCATTGGTGAAATCGCCAAAGGCACTGATCCAAACACAATACTGCTCCAATATCTAGGCGCACTCAAAGAACTTGCAAATTCACCATCGACCAAGATCTTATTTCCTATGGAACTTACCAATCTTTTATCTGGAGTTAGAGATATCGTAGAACGCCAATCGCCAGGCAACTCTAACACCCTGCGAATCACAAAAGATGCCGTCTAAATATTCATTTGAAGTATCCGTGGAAACCCATCCACGGATACTTCAAATACCATAAAGAGATAGCACTCTTACCACAGCCCCAGCAAGTAAGGCGAAATCAGTGAGCCACGTCGATACTTGCCTAAATCAAAAACGATTCCTCATAGGCCAAACTAGCGCGATCGATCAGTGAACTTTGCGGTTGGATTCCACCAGTTTGCATCTCCCATCACACGGATAATTGCTGGAACTAAAATTCCGCGGACCAACGTCGCATCCAAAACGACAGCGCCACCTGTTCCCACTCCAAAGACTTGAAGAAAGCTCAGTGACGAACTTCCAAAAGAAAAAAACGTCACCGATAGAATCAATGCCGCAGTTGTGATTATCCCTCCCGTATGAGACATGCCGTTGATAACCGCACTTATAGTATCTAGACCTTGGTCGTGGCCCTCTTTGATTCGAGAGAGCAGAAATACCTCGTAATCTATTGAAAGACCGAAACTTAGACAAAACATTAAAACCAAGAGTTGAGTCGGTAGAGGCTGAGGTGTGAAACCTAAGAAGCGCAAGGCATGGCCCTCCTGAAAGACCCAAACCACAAAACCAAAGCTAGCTGCAATGCTGAGACCATCAAGAACGAGAGCTTTCAAAGGCAGAACAAAGCTCCGCGTAAATAAAAATAGCAGGATAAACGTACCCAATGAAATAAGAGCGATAGCTAGTGGAAGAGATCTAGCAATAGAGCTGTTTTGGTCGATCAAGGTCGCGGTAAAACCTGAAATATAGGATCTGCCAGCACCTGGCACCAGCGTTGCTTGCACCTTGTGGACAATGCTCTGAGCTTGGGGCGAAAGATCGTTTGGGGCAAACGAAACGTCTAACAACGATGCATTGAAATTGACCATTGGGCCATGAGATGATGCATTGGCACGATTAGATCCAGGGATAAGAGTACCATTTTGATAGATCCCCACTTGGCACAAGACTTGGCTTACCCCAGCTATCTCGCTGAGTTGCTTGGCATAGCTTTCGTCGCTACTTGAAGATAGGGCCGTGGAGGTCACAACATTTATAAAATTATTTTCATTGAATGGAAAGTCCGTAGCCAAAATCTTTGAAAATTGTCGGGCTGAAGCATTGATAGGAAGGGAATTCTGATCAGGAGTTCCAAAGTGAATGTTCATCAATGGTAAGGCTGCGATGAGAAGAACTCCTACGACAGGCACTCCGGAGCGGAAAGGTCTCGAGGTAACCACAGTCGAAAGTCTTCGCCAAGCATGAGATTCGCCTTCGAGATTGATTGCCTTTGCAAAGAGTGCCAAAGAGTTCACTCTCTCTCCCAGAAGGACTAAGACACTGGGTAAAAGCAGCAAAGCCGCTAGCGCAGAGAGAAAGACTACAGCTATCCCCGCAAAGCCAAAACTTCGAATAAAGTAGACGGGAAAGGTGATCAAAACAGCCAGCGAAACCGCTACCGTAAGGGCTGAAAAAAATATAGTTCGCCCCGCGGTCTCAATCGTACGTTCGATCGCTTCCAAAGCGTCATAGCCCAGAGCGAGTTCCTCTCTGAAGCGGCTTACCACTAAAAGCGAGTAGTCGATGGAAAGTCCAAGCCCCAGTGCAGTAGTCATGTTGAGCGCAAAGATACTTACGTGAGTAGTACGAGCTAAGAAATAGAGGACGGCTAAGGTCATTGGGATCGAGGCCAACCCCAACATCGCAGGAAGAAGTGCTGCAACCACACTGCCAAAGGCTACTAGCAGTAACAGAAATGTTATTGGAATAGCGATGGTTTCGGCTTTTTTCAAATCCGAGGTGGTCTGATTGGTTATCTCATTTCCAATCTGACTAAATCCACCGACTATGACTGAGACGTCGGAGTAAGAGGCGTTAGGACCTCTCGGTAAAATCTCCTTGACTATGGAAGCGGTAGTTGCCGAATAACCCATAGAAGTCTTACCTTTTACGGTTATTAAGATCAACCCTTCACTTTTATTACTCGAGACCAGGCCAGACCCACCTGGTCCGATAAAGCTCTCTATTGCAGAAATAGACGAGTTAGAGCGAAGCTTCGACAAGATCTCTGATGCTGACCTCATAGAACTTTTAGATGTAATAGCTCCGTTCTTTGCCCGAATAACAAACCCCAGATTAGATGGCTGACCAAATTCCTTGGCAAGAAGGTTACTGGCAACTTGTGAAGGTGCATTTGCTGGTACATAGCCACCTGATCGCAGATATCTTGAGGCATGCAAACCAAAAAAACCAAAGACGCCCAGAAGACAAACCCATGTGAATATGACCCGGAGCGGATGTGCAATTACAATTCGCTTTAGCCACCTATACAATATAAAATCCCATCGCGAGGGACGATTCTTCTCGGGAGTTATCCCAAAAAGCCAAACCATAGCGCTCACCATGCACTACTTGTTCATCTCGGAAGGAATACATGGATCTTTATCTTATTCACCTTGATCCATGGTCGCTCGAGATGCCCGAAAGCTTTGCCAAGATCAAAATATGGTTAAAAGATAAAGTCTGACAATATCTTTGCATAGCTGCTGCTAAATGAGACTTTGAATCTCCAATCCCATGGGCAAGTTAGCTCTATGCGGCACACGCGCCAGTGCTAACTGCAGAGGTGGAATTAGCCGCCTTGGCAATCGATTGAGATACGGCTGGCATAGCGAGTGCGAATCCCACATCTGGATTAGTAGTCGACCTAGAAAATACGACCCCAATAACTTGGCCTTTAAGATTGACGATAGGTCCCCCAGAGTTACCTGGGCGCACAATCGCCTCAAGCTCATAGACCAGTCGATCGGTGATGGATTGGTTGTAGATATCTCGACCCTGGGCTGTAAAGGCATCCATTACGCCCGCACTGGAGGTTGTAAGTGGCCCACCACCCGGATAGCCAAGAACTACGCCCTGTTCACCTCGAGCGGCCACTGAAGTTGCAATCGGCAAAGAAGCATCTGCCAATCCCGTAGTCCGCAATATTGCAATGTCAAGTTTTGGATTAAAATAGACCACCGAGGCTGGGTGCTGACCAAAAGCGTCCATAATCGTAATTCCATGGGTTCCAGCCACTACGTGCGCATTAGTTACAACTTCGTTACTAGCAATCACGAAGCCAGATCCCTCTTGAATCTGGCCGCATCCTATCCCTTCGATCTTGACGACCGACTTCTCCACGGCGGCGGTCACAGAATTTATCTGACCTTGACTTGGGAGAGCTACGGGTCCGGCAACAGCTGGCGGAAGCGCCGCAAAGACAGACGGGAAACCCGCCGAGTCGACAAAACCTTGAATTCTAGTAAAAAGGCTCGGAGCCGGAGGCATCACGCCCGTAATACCCTTTACAATTCTTGAACCAGCAACTTGGGCAGATAGACCTGCTAGTGGTATGTTTACCGCAATTGCAGACGTTACCCAAACAACAAGTAAAGTTGCAACTACAGCGACCCCACCACCAATGGCCGAGTCAACACCGCCCAAATGAAAACGACTCAAATTTTTCGAAGCTATATTCCCTAGATGACGACCAAAGCCACCAACGATCGATGCAAATCCAAAGAGAATTAAAAGTAAAACGACAGTACGCAAAAAGCTAGATGAAATCAACCCAGCCACGCGAGGTGCTATTAGTGCTCCCAGAAAGAGACCGATCCAAAATCCACCATACGAACCTAGCTGAACTGCCGCACCAAGTTGCCCACCACGAATAGCGGCATAGCCAACGCCGATCAGAATAATTAGGTCAATCCAATTGAAACCCATTACTGTCGAAATAATCCAAATTTGGGACAAGAACAACTGCGTACCTTAAGGCGATCCTAGCGCGAAACACGCTTCTTTGATTTTATGTCTTATTTAGCGATTTCGTCAGTGCAATTACCTAAGAGATAGTAGTCATGCACCTAAAAGCCATCATAAACCTTCATGGCTGGCAGATAAGAGCTCCAACTGGGTATCGATCTGCTCCTTTTCAACTGGCTGTCCAATATGATAGCCCTGAACCTTATCGATCTCCAACGCACGCATGATTCGAATCTGTTCCGCGCGCTCAACACCGATACCAACAACCTCCGCATCAAGGCTATGGGCGAGCTTTACCAATCCGCCCATGACACGGTAGGAGCGTTCGTTTTCTCCAAGTGACAGAACAAGCGATCTATCAATTTTGACTTGGCTGACCGGATATCGCGAAAAGATTCCGAGCGCAGAAATACCTGCCCCAAATTCGTCAACGCTCAAAGAGACTCCATATTCGCTCAACCTCTCAATCGACGCGTGGCTACGAGACTTTGGATCAAGGTCAAGCGCTCCAAGTTCGATAAAGATGCGATCCTTGGCGATAGTGACATTATCTAGCTGTGAAATAAGTGCTTCGACGACGTCGGGCTCGTCTAACTCGTCACCAGACAGATTGATCCCCATGGTCAGCAGCTGATCTGGATAGAGTTGAGACCATGAAGTCAATGCAGACAGAGCTGCAGCTCCTACCTGGGTACCCAGCCTCGGAAGTCGACCGATCTCTTTTGCAACTGGTATAAATTCGATCGGCGAAATCAGCCCCCGCTCAGGATGGTGCATCCTTACCAGTGCTTCGACGCCACAGATTCTTCGGTGTGCTAAAGAAATAATGGGCTGAAATAGGACAACGAGCTCTGATGAGTCGATAGCACGTCGCACAATATTTTCAAAACTTCTCCGATCCGTTGCGCTCGAGGAGCGGAGGTCGCTGTAATACTCCACCTTGCTCGCGCCGCGCGCCTTGGCCCTATCGCGAGCCGCCATGGCCTGAGACAAAAGATCTTGCCCGCTAAAGTCTGAATTAGTCACGATGGTAACCCCAACACAAGCGGTCACGACCACTTCTTCGCCATCTGGAGCAACCACAGGCGTATCCAAAATTGACCTTAGCGTCCGGGTGACCATCTCCACCTGCGCGACCTCAGTTATGCCTATGCACAAAAGACCGAAGCGGTCCTTCTCGATATGCACAAGAGGAAACACTCCTCCAAGTGCATCTTCAAATCGATGCGCCACAACCCCTAATACTGAATTCGAGCCACTCACACCGAGTGCGCTTTGAATTATGGCGAACCGGTCTATGTCAATTACAAGAAGGGCCAAACCGCCGACTTCAACGCCAACAACAGATTGAATTCGCTCATATTCATAAAAGAGATAGTCCAGTCCGTACAACCCGGTAACACTTTGAATCTCAAACGAAACCATTGGTTGAGCGTCTCTTGGACCCAAAAGATCATCTTGGTCTTGCAGCAATGCTATATCAATCATAATTTGAAGTTCCTCGTCGGTTTGGCTCCTACCTGCGACTCGGAGCACCATCTCTCGATATTCACTAGAAGCATCCAATAGGCGAATAGAGATTTCACCTAAAACACCACTCGACCAAAAGTCATCGACCACCTGAGCATATAAAAATTGGTCCTCGGGGTGAATTAGCGATATGAAATTAACCATCTCTAGATCACTTTGGCCATAACCTGTAATCGAAGTTATCTCAGGGGTACAGGAGGCAACCATCCCTGATGAAAAGGAGATTATAAGGCGTGTCCATGCCATCCCGACCTCAGAATTCAGATAAGATACGCTCGTCAAGCACACACCGCCCTTATGAATTTAGTTAACACGCCCGAAGCAACTTCAATTAGAGAGCTCTTGACCCACAAATCCAGTCGACAACAAAACTCCTCGAAGGGGTTTTTTGGATTTCCACCGCCCGTTCCCGAATCTATAGTTTTATCGGCATCGAAAATACTAAAACTGAGCAAAAACGAGAAATAATTAAAATTGAATGAGATCTTTGAGTTAAAAATAAATTAAAAATTATTCTTTCGCCTTATATCTCGACAGTTGCCAGCCAAATAACGCCTTTGCCTGGTCATTATGAAAATTATTATATCTTTTTTTACGGATATAAACATAAATCTCAAATGAATATCACCAAAGAAAATAGACTCCCTTGAAGCCATATTGGGACAATTGCTTTTCTGATCTTTAGCCAAGGCGCCACTTGCCAAAACCAAACTAAGATCACCGTATCATTCCAATGTGCCCTTCTCATAGGCCATTCCTCACAAAGGGGAAAAAGTGCTAACCCTAAAGGCAAAACCACATAAAAACGCGAGGACGAACCAAGGCAATCCTTGTAGTGAGCCAACTGAATCACGTCCTCATATGCCTCTCAATTCATAAAAGTACCAGCTCACATTGATAACTAATTGAATCGACGGCCATGCCCCATGGATATCAAAATAAATTCGACGATCGAAAAGCTTTAATAAATTGGTGGCTTACACCTCTAACTTTACCCCAAAGTAATCTCTTACTATTGCCATCTCGAAGAGTTTAAATAGCCATTTGATGCCATTCAATAGCTATTACATATGATCGATCAGATTCCTCGTATCTATTGCAATGCCGCCTGAGGTATCCTTTGTGGCACGCTCATGGCACACAAAGCTAACCAATTCACCTCCAGCGCGAAAACTGATTAGAAGTGGGTCGAATCAGGAGGTTTCATAGGCCTCTTGGAGGTCCCCACTCTTATGGTAGTCATCTGCATCTGGGCCTACGTGACGATTTAAACCCAAAATTCAAAGACCGCGCACCTCATAAAGTGAAAGTTCCAACTCCTAGTGATCGCCACCTTGTAAATAGAACAAATAGAATCAGCCATTCAACCCAAGTGAAAGCTTACAACTAAGAACCACCCCCGATACTTTGGGTTTCCATGGCCAAGGCTTGAGCATTTCTAAAGGCAATCATTCTACATAGTCGCCATGGATCCACAAAGACATCTAAAATCCGCATTCGAAAGACAACCTGGGAGTCAATATCCAAAGCAACACCCGAGCGAAAACAAAGGTCTCCATATGGATTTGTTCCCCTCGAGACGGCCATAGCGTGGCACAATGCTCCATCGGGATCTAAAAATAAGCCATAAGACGAATTGGGAAAGTCGTACCCCTCTTTGGCTGGTCCAACCAAGACGGCTATTGATGTAACGTCTATGCGATCTAGCGCGATAGAGACCGATGAAAGGGTTTCGAATTCAAAACGATCTGCTGGAGAAGATAGTCCGGGAAAGAAGAATAGGGCCGCGGTGACGCTGCCGTAAGGGGGTCGGCCCTTATCGGTGTTCTCTTTGTCGATGCAACCATTCAAATATGAATCGTTCAAGTCACTCGGGTTGCTCACCTTCAACAAAATAGTACAGACAAAGCCATTCAAGCCAATTCTCCCTGAATGGAAAGTCCAATAGCCAATTACCTTCTCTTTTGTGTTATCTTGGTAAAAAATAACTCAGATGTCAGGCTTTATGGAGACACCAATCAAGAAAAAACACCCTAACTCAAACCTAAGGCATCCCACCCCAAGGAGATAGCCTCTATGGCTAATGGCTAATGGCTAATGGCTAATGGCTAATGGCTAATGGCTAATGGCTAATGGCTAATGGCTACAAAAAGTAGCTAAAAGCGAGCAAGCGCCATAAGCTCAATTACTAACCGTCAATTATGGTTCAATTAGAAACTTTGGAGATCACCTGTGCTTGCATCTGCATTAGATGGAATTCGGCTATCGTTACACGTCCTAGCGGCCACAATCTGGGTCGGTGGACAATTTACCTTGGCAGGATTGGTGCCGAGCCTCCGGGGAGCAGGAGAGGGCGTCGCAAATATAGCAGCAAAGGCCTTTTCACGCATCTCATGGCCCGCCTATGGTGTGCTAATAATTACAGGGTTTTGGAACGTCGCGACCTTTAATATGAACCACACTACAACGCCTTGGAAGGTAATACTGGGAATTAAATTGACAGTGGTGGCCATTTCGGGCATATCTGCTTACGTCCACACCAAAGCCAAAACACCCGCAAAAGCCGCGCTTTGGGGCTCTATCTCGGGAACTTCAGCCGCAATCACTCTAATCCTCGGTGTCTTTTTAGCTGGATAGCGCCAATAAAAGATGACCGATCACCAATTGCGAACAAAACATCACCATCCTTAGCCTTCAAGGCAACCACTTCCCTAAATCCCAATCAATAGAATTTGGATGGGGTCAAAGTTTCCAAAGGCAAATAATCGCTTTGCTAGAACACTAGGGTCAAACTGGGTTAGCCCAGTTTGACCATGAGTAAGACAAACCATCAGCTCAAAGGCTTGATGAGATCATCACTTAAACTTTTAGGCAATGCAAACTATGAAGCCATACATAAGCGCAATCAATCAAGGAAAAGACCAAACAGACCTAATCGACTTCAGCTACTTTTCCTTAAAATGAAGGCCAAAAGTCCATGGATCATCATCTCTAATCATCGAATCGACCAAACCTCAAGCATGGAACTTTTGGTGGGCAAACAAGCCTTGAAGTGAAATCAAAAACTAAACTAAACAAAAACTAGCGCAGAACGACCCGGGATCAACCATAACTAGTGGACTAAGCAAAGACTCAAACCCTCTGCATCGATGATTAGACCGAAGATGAGATCATAGGCGATAAGATTACTAGCCACATACTTTGGGCCAATGAAGTCCCGGCAAATTACAGCGCGCTATAACGTATTTACGAAGCCAACTGCACACCTGGGAGCAATTCATTTGGAACAGAACTTAGATCCTCGGATCAATCTGAGCAAAACACTTTACTCACCTGACTTTGAACACGACGCATGCGGCGTCGCCTTCGTCGTGAATATCAAAGGCGTGCGGTCAAACCAAATCATCAAAATGGGTCTGACCGCTCTGGCCAACTTAGAGCATCGAGGAGCATCGGGCGCAGAACCCGACACCGGTGACGGAGCCGGCATTCTCATCCAAATACCCGATTCATTCTTTAGAGAAGTGGTTGATTTTGACCTTCCAAGAGTTGGAAGATACGCTACCGGACAGATATTTTTTCCAAAAGAGACAGATCCCAGTGTCGTCAAAGATCAACTCGCAAAGCTTGCCGCCTCCGAAGATTTGACAATAATTGGATGGCGAGAAGTTCCAATCGACAATTCAAGCCTGGGTGCTGGCGCTCTCATGGCAGAGCCACATATAGAGCAGATCTTTATCACCGGTGCCGCAATGGAGCTAGAGGGCATCGACCTTGAAAGAAGTGCTTTTGTATTTAGAAAAAGAGCCGAGCACTCTATAGAAGATATTTACTTTCCATCCCTGTCGACTCGCACCTTTGTATATAAAGGAATGCTCACAACGCCACAGGTCAGTGAATACTTCGTTGACCTGAGAGATCCACGCCTAGAATCGGCGTTGGCACTTGTTCATTCACGATTTTCAACCAACACCTTCCCGTCCTGGTCCTTAGCGCATCCCTATCGCATGATTGCACACAATGGTGAAATAAACACCCTAAAGGGCAACCGAAACTGGATGAGAGCACGAGAAAGTCTTCTGCAGTCGGATCTATTTGGCGATGACCTGTCACGCATCTTTCCGATCGCCACACCAGGCGCATCTGACTCAGCCTCCTTCGACGAAGTTCTTGAACTGCTCAATCTCGGAGGCAGGTCGCTTCCTCATGCTGTTTTGATGATGATACCAGAAGCTTGGGAAAACCATAAGACGATGGATCCCGCCAAGAGAGCATTCTACGCCTACCACTCTTGCCTCATGGAGCCATGGGATGGGCCGGCTTCTATAGCATTTACAGACGGTAGTGTCGTCGGCGCTGTATTAGATCGAAATGGATTGCGACCCTCGCGTTATTGGGTTACCAATAACGATCTTGTTATCATGGCAAGCGAAGTCGGAGTTCTCGATATCAATCCAGGATCTATCATCCAAAAGGGACGTCTACAACCCGGCAAGATGTTTCTGGTCGACACCGTCCGAGGCCGAATCATCTCCGATGAAGAGATAAAGTCCGAATTAGCTAGCCAACACCCCTATCAAAAGTGGCTCGATGAAAATCTTGTCAAGCTCGATGACCTACCGCCACGCCACATGTTGGTTCCTCAGCACTCACGAATAGTAACACATCAACGCCTCTTTGGTTACACCAATGAAGAGCTGCGAATTCTAATTGCCCCAATGGCAAAAAATGGCCTTGAGGCGGTCGGATCCATGGGTTCTGATACCCCAATTGCGGTCTTATCAGATCGACCTCGTATGCTTTATGACTACTTCACGCAGCTCTTCGCCCAAGTTACCAATCCTCCATTGGATGCCATTCGAGAAGAACTCGTAACGTCGCTTTCAGGAACCGTTGGGCCAGAAGCCAACCTTTTGGAGCCAACCCCTCGATCAGTGCATCAAATCTCACTAAAATATCCAATCATCGACAACGACGAGCTCGCCAAGCTTATGTATATCGACGAAGAAGGTGGCGCTGAAGGGTTTTCAACCAAAGTCATCGACGGTCTCTATGAGGTCTCAGGTGGGGGCGCCGCTATGGAACGTTCGCTAGCCGCAATACGAGAAGAGGTCACTCAGGCCATCAACGACGGCGCGAATATCTTCATCCTCTCGGATCGACATGCCGACAAAGACCTAGCTCCAATTCCTGCCCTTTTGCTTACATCGGCAGTTCATCACCATCTAATTCGTACAAAGCGTCGAACTGCAGTTGCTTTGATCGTGGAGACCGGAGAGGCTCGCGAAGTCCATCACATGGCCCTACTCATTGGCTTCGGCGCTGCGGCAATAAACCCATACCTCGCCTTTGACTCGATCGTTGACATGATTAGAGAAGGAACCCTCTCGGACATATCTCCACATCGAGCAACTCACAACTACATCAAAGCGGCGGCCAAAGGCGTACTCAAGGTCATGTCCAAGATGGGCATCTCTACTGTGGCATCCTACACAGGAGCTCAGGTCTTTGAGGCGATTGGTCTCTCCTCGGCCTTCATAAAGGAATATTTCGAAGGCACCCCATCTCGAATTGAGGGTATTGGAATTGAAGAGGTAGCCAAGGAGGTGGCAGCTCGCCACCATGTTGCATATCTCGATCGCGAGGCTGAATTAGCCTATCGAGACCTCCCCATTGGGGGTGAATATCAATGGAGACGTGAAGGCGAGTATCACCTTTTCAATCCTGAAACGGTCTTCAAGTTGCAACATGCAACTCGCAATAAGCGCTTCGACATCTTCTCTGACTACTCACGTCTTATCGACGACCAATCACGACATTTAGCGACCATTCGAGGACTTCTCAAATTCAAAACTGGAGCACGCCCCCCAGTCGATATCGACGAAGTCGAACCTATCTCTGAGATCGTAAAACGATTTTCAACCGGAGCGATGTCCTATGGATCCATCTCCAAAGAGGCACATGAGACCCTAGCTATCGCGATGAATCGCCTCGGTGGCAAATCCAATACCGGTGAAGGTGGAGAAGACTCCGATCGCTATACCCCTGACGCCAACGGAGACTCTCGCAAGTCTGCTATCAAGCAGGTTGCCTCAGGTCGTTTTGGCGTTACCAGCGAATATCTAGCTAGCGCCACCGATATTCAGATCAAAATGGCTCAAGGTGCCAAACCTGGTGAGGGCGGACAGTTGCCAGGAGACAAGGTCTACCCTTGGATTGCAAAGACTCGAAATTCGACTGCGGGAGTGGGATTGATCTCGCCACCGCCACACCACGATATCTACTCAATTGAAGATCTAGCTCAACTTATCTACGACCTAAAAAATGCGAACCCAAAGGCGCGAATCCACGTAAAACTGGTAGCCGAAGTAGGTGTTGGAACGGTAGCAGCTGGAGTAGCTAAAGCTCATTCGGATGTTGTTTTGATATCTGGTCACGATGGAGGTACAGGAGCTTCACCACTTACATCGCTAAAGCATGCCGGAATCCCTTGGGAGATTGGTCTAGCTGAGACCCAGCAGACCTTAATAGCTAACGGCCTTCGAGATCGAATCGTCGTACAAGTCGATGGCCAGCTGAAGACCGGCCGAGATGTAGTGATCGCTGCTCTTCTAGGAGCCGAAGAGTTCGGCTTTGCTTCGGCACCCCTGGTCGTATCGGGCTGCATTATGATGC
Organism: Acidithrix sp. C25; assembly: GCF_904848545.2. Classification (NCBI taxonomy): domain Bacteria; kingdom Bacillati; phylum Actinomycetota; class Acidimicrobiia; order Acidimicrobiales; family Acidimicrobiaceae; genus Acidithrix; species Acidithrix sp. C25. Next base: position 1,327,719 of record NZ_CAJHCI020000002.1, on the reverse strand, counting down.
GCGTCTGCCATCTTGATACCTGCCCAGTTGGGATAGCCACCCAAAATCCGCAACTTCGAGAGAAGTTCACCGGTACTCCTGAATTTGTCGTAACGTTCTTCGAATACATCGCACAACAGGTCCGAAGTTACCTTTCGGAGCTTGGCTTTCGCACCATTGACGAGGCGATCGGAATGGTCGAACTCCTAGACTCTACCGACGCGATAAACCATTGGAAAGCACAAGGCCTCGACTTGGAGCCAATCCTAAATACCGACCACCTCGCTTCGAACCCTCCTAGAAAAAATTCAATCAAACAAAACCACAACCTCGACCTTGCGTTAGATAACCAACTGATCGAGATCTCAGAGCCAGCCCTTACCAATAAAACACCGGTGAAGGCGACGTTTAAAATTAAAAATGTCAACCGTAGCGTAGGCACTATGCTCGGGTACGAACTCACCTCAAAATTCGCTGCTGAGGGACTTCCTGATGGAACCATAGATCTCACCTTCAACGGTTCAGCTGGCCAAAGCTTCGGGGCCTTCGTTCCCAAGGGTGTAAGTTTGACCTTGATAGGAGATGCCAACGACTACGTCGGAAAGGGTCTCTCGGGTGGACGAATAGTTGTTCGTCCCGATCCTTGCGCAATCTTTGTCGCCGAAGAGAACATCATCGCTGGCAACGTCATTCTCTACGGAGCAACTTCAGGCAAGGTATTTCTACGGGGTATAGTCGGTGAGCGATTCGGAGTACGAAATTCCGGAGCTATCGCTGTTGTTGAGGGAATCGGAGACCACGGTTGTGAATATATGACCGGAGGAAAAGTGGTCGTGATCGGGCCAACCGGTCGAAACTTCGGAGCCGGAATGTCTGGCGGCGAGGCTTTTGTTTGGGACCCAAATAGGAAATTCTCAGAACTCGTAAATACAGAGTTGGTAGATTTAGACCCGCTAGAGGATGAAGATCGACTTTGGCTTCGAAATATCCTTGCCGAACATCTAGATGCTACTGAGTCAAACAGAGCCAGATTCATTCTCGAACACTTCAACCAAGAGGTAGAAAAGTTCATAAAGGTCTTCCCAAGAGACTACAAAGCAGCTGTTCTTGCCAAGAGGCGCGAACTCGCCCAAACAAAGCGAATCTAATAAAAGGCTCTAGGGTGGTTTTCAATAACGACGAAAACCACCCTAGAGTCAATCTTTTGGTTAGCCATCGGCAAACAAAAGACTAAAAAGAGATCATGGGATCTTGAAAATGGCAAAATCCCCACTTCATCACGTACTTAAGATTTCTACAAATACATAAACCGATTCAAAGAAGAGTCAAGTTTTTACGAACGCCAACTCAAACTAGGAGAACGATCTAGATGGCTGACCCCCGTGGATTTATAAAGTTTCAAAGAAGCGGTCCAAAGCGACGACCGCCAGAACTTCGCATCGCCGACTGGAAGGAGGTCTACCTACCCTTTAGCGACTCGGAATTAAATGACCAAGCTGCACGGTGCATGGATTGCGGAATTCCATTTTGCCACCAAGGTTGCCCACTTGGAAATATCATTCCGGAGTGGAATGACCTTACCTATCGAAAAGAGTGGAGGGAAGCAATCAATCGACTTCATGCCACCAACAACTTCCCTGAGTTCACCGGAAGACTATGTCCCGCCCCCTGTGAAACCGCATGCGTGGTAGGTATCTCCAACGAGCCAGTTGCTATCAAGCTCGTCGAGCGAGAGATTATAGAACATGCCTTCGCTTTGGACCTTGTAACGCCGATAATCCCTAAAAGCCAAACCGGCAAGCGAATCGCCATTATTGGCTCTGGTCCATCCGGTTTAGCTGCAGCTCAACAACTTACCAGAGCAGGCCATGAAGTTACGGTCTTTGAGAAGGCAGATCGCCTCGGCGGCCTTCTTCGATATGGTATCCCAGAGTTCAAGATGGAAAAAGCTATCTTGGATCGTCGATTAAATCAAATGCGAGAAGAGGGGACCCATTTCTTAACCAATATCGAGGTTGGAAGGGATATCTCGGGTCCCGATCTAGAGGCCAACTTCGATGCCATACTTTTAACGATTGGATCAGAGATTCCTCGAGATCTAAACGTATCTGGGCGGAACCTAAAGGGAATATATCAGGCGATGGACTACCTACCATGGGCTAACCGTCTTCAAGAGGGCGACATCGATGAATCACCTGTCTCCGCTAAGGGTAAGAAGGTGGTGATCATCGGGGGTGGTGACACTGGAGCCGACTGCCTAGGTACCGCACATCGCCAGGGGGCAGCGAGCGTAATGCAGATCGAGATTATGCCGCGACCGCCCATCGAGCGTCCGCAGGCGAATCCATGGCCCACCTATCCTATGACATATAGGGTCTCTTCGGCCCACGAAGAGGGCGGAGTGCGCGACTATGCCATCAACACCGAAGAATTTCTCGGTGATGAAAACGCCAATCTAAAGGGAATTTCCGCCCATAAAATCGAAATGGTGCGCACCGAACGCGGATTCTCTTTTGAAAAGATCGAAGGATCAGAATTTATAATCGATTGCGATCTCGTCTTTTTAGCCATGGGCTTTGTGGGCGCAGCATCTAAGACTCTCCTTAATCAATTTGGGGTAGAGATCAATGAACGTGGTTCCATAGCAACCGACCAGAATTGGATGACCTCCAAGGAAAAGATCTTTGCGGCTGGAGATGCACGCCGTGGACAATCGCTAATAGTTTGGGCAATAGCAGAAGGTCGATCGTCAGCAAGCGCCATCGATACTTACCTAATGGGAACGACGGATTTACCCTCACCGATCGAGACTAAATCTTTTTCAATGACAATCTAGTTAAGCCATATCAGCTCATTATCGGGACTCATCCGTATTATTTCGAGCCTTTTGCCCTAGCAGTGATGGCCGATCTAAGGATCAATCACCTTTGCGACCTGGGTCATCAAATCCCAGGTCGTTATCTTCAACTTCTAAGGGCTATGACTTATTCAAACCTGAAAAACACAATTTGATCGATTAGGACCAGGGCGCATTTTAGCCATAGGCCAAAATCAAGGATTGAGACAAGATCAAGGATTAGGGAGTGTCTTGGCAATTCTTATCGGACCTTGAATCTCTTCAAAAGCTGCAGCGATCGATGGAGTCGCCAACGAAGAAGGTCCATTTGTAACCACTGCCGCACCAGCCACTAGCTCCGAGTTGCTGATTACGGGGTAGTTCGCCAAAATACCTTCGCGGTGGCCCCAACAACCACGCCCCGATGGCGAGTGACAGTCGATATTGATTGTATTGTTTGAGCTACCCGCCCAACCGTCGTTATACATCCAATCGTAGTCAGCCATCAAAACGTTTTGGTAACTGCCAGCCCAAATGCTATTGAACTGAATCCAGTTTCCATCGGCATTCGATGGATTCGGGTCTTTGCCGCTCTTAGCGCCAATCAATGAATCTGACATCAATGCAGTTGTTACTCCGACATATGGTGGTAAGCCTCGACTAGTTCTTTCAGCGTTTACTATCACCAAAACCTGCATCGCTGGGGAGAGACGCCCATAACTGAGGGGAAGGACTATCGGTGAAAATCCCTCGGCAAGGTGTCGCTTATTGATCTCCCTCAACATTGCCTGATTGCACGCCTTGGTATTTACCAAAGCATTCTGGTTGAAGTTGAGGGGGAACTCATCTAAGGGATATCGAGCATTTTTATTACCTGCTACGCAGATATTCCAAGTGACCAAAGAGATCGAGTGATTCTTGGTGGGATTTGCAAATTTAAAGGTGTAACTCTCACCCACAGGGCGCGATGAGCCAAAGACCAACCCTATAGCCAATGTCACTAAGAGTAAAACTCCCCGAACGCCTAGATGTCGCCCCTTTATCACCACTGTCTCCGTGGTCATCGACACGGTATCTCCTAGATCCCCAAGATATGATGACCCTGGTTACCCAAGAGCCTAATCGTACTTAAATCTATATGACCAATTGCCAATAGAGCTAAAGTACACAGCTACATAATCTCTCATCCTTGATGAGAGATCCCAAGGATCCACGCCAACCTATGGCTCGGATTTTGCTTTGGGCCATTTACCTTGCTTTTCAATTCACACGCTATTGAACCCCGCTATTGAACTTTGAAAACATGTCGCCAACAAATAGATGAGATGGCCGGTGAAAATCTTTCACCAACCATCTCATCTAAATCAAAGATAAAACTCGCACTCAGAGTTCACCGATCGCATATGGGCAACTGGGGCAATATTTCAATCTTGCTCTAGAAGTAGCTAGCGAAGAATCTCCTTAGGAGTTACTCAAAGAGCGACATATCATAAGCGACTGCCTTTTGCTTGAAGTACTCTCCCTTGGAGGTAAATCGAGCAATAATAACCAGCGGAATACCAAGTCCAATTGAAATCAGAACAGGAAGCGATGCTGAAAACCCAGCCTGCACCACCACTTGATAGCCAATCCAGAGGAGGAAGACCCCTCCTAGAAACGGCAAAATTCCAGCGAAGATCAAAAGCGAAACCTTCTGGGTTAGAACTTTGCGATGGCCCCAGGCACTTGCGATTCCTGTTACTCCATAATAGAAGGCGACCAGGATTCCAATTTGAGAGATCAGGTTTCCAAAGACGTTATTTACGCTAGAGGAAAAGGTGGTTAGCCAAATCCCTACGAACGCCAACGCTGCCAAAATAATCGTGCCGTAAGCTGGGGTAAGCCAATTCTTATTGATCGAAGCAAATACCTTTGGAAAGACTTTGTCACGAGCCATAGCCAAGGTAATTCTCGAAGCAGGCAACAATGTGGTCTGCGTCGTAGCAATGGTAGAGGTCAAAATTGCCAAAAGCATAATGTAGTTCCACGGAGCCGGAAGAACTTGCTGTGCAAAGTAATAAAGTGCATTTCCACCTTGCTTTTGAATGACACTACTTGGAACCAGCATCTGCATAGCAATATTGTTAATCAAAAAGACTATCAGCAACAAGAACATGGAATTGATTCCAGCGAGGCCAGGATTCTCACTTGCCTCTTGGCTCTCTTCATTCAGGTTCGCGGATGTGTCCCAACCCCAGAAGAAGAAGACGCCGAGAACGGCACCTGAGGCCAGTCCGCTCACTCCATGAAGAGCAAACGGATTCAACCACGCAATATGAAAGCCAGTAGACCCCTTTGGGTGCGAACCCAAAACCTTTATCACAGCGAGGACCGAAAAGATAATTACTGCGACGTATTCAATGGCCACAAGGACCCACTGGAAGTTAGCGGTTGCCCTGATTCCAACTAAGCAAATCCAGGTAATCAGGATGAACCAAAGTGACGCCACCAGTGCGGTCCAATATATAGATCCAGCTGTTGCTGAAGAGACAACGCCCAATGTATTCAAGAAAGAAAGGGTGTTTTGCCCAATTAAGATCGATGCTGAGGTACAAAAGATAACGCTGGCACAGACCTGAACCCATCCATTTACCCAACCTAGGTATGGGCTAACGGTTCTAGAAACCCATGAGTATGAGGCCCCACAGTTTGGATCTTGCTTATTCATGTAATAATATGCAAAAGCAATAGCCAAAACTGGGACAAAGCTGACCAAGATCACCGCTGGCGAGGTAAATCCCACCGCGGCGACCACTAGGCCGATGGTTGAGGCTATCGAATAGGCCGGGGCAACGCTCGCAACTGCTACTGCCGTGGAGTCGAAAAGCGTTAGCACATTCGACTTTAGATGCATCTCGGAGGGTGATCCGGAACCTGCCGGGGCACCTCCAGGTGGCTGATCCTTTGTCATCGACATATAGTTAGATCTCCTTATCAGTATTTTCATAATCAGGAAAATGCGAGGAACGACCCACCGGTTTTATTGACATCTAACCGTCAAAATACCCAAGCAGTCAACAACATAAAGATCAAATCGAAAAAACAACCATTTTGTCACCGATAAGGTCTCTTCCCCCGAATTTCCCCTAGTAATTATTATCACTCCGAACCGAAGTTTTCTATTGTTTTCGTTACAATTGTGATAAATTGATGAAATAAACGCATAAAACTAGCTCATTTACTTAGGATTCCGCAAAATATTGACCTCTCAGGCGATCCGAAGAATCTTTCAAACTTCGAAATCGTCTAAAGAAAGATAAGGACCATTCAACTAACCTTGTAGCTAGAACGTCTTTCTGATCGGCTCGTCTTCTTGAAAAAGATTCACACAAAACCAAAAGTAGGTCTTACCTTGACGAAATCGCCCGGAGGAAAATCCATAGCCGCGAAGCCGCTAGTATTAGTGGGGCTGACGATCGTCTTCTTGATCACAAGCGCTTGTGGCACCGCTGTCACTTCAACTAGTCCATCCAATAGCTCCACAACCAAATCCCAGGTACTGACAGTTCCAACTTCCACGACCTCGTCCACCTTGGCGCTTACTCCGAATAGGGCCGGCATAGCACCGCTATGCTCGGCATATTTCCAAGTGGTCTCTGACTATTTTCTGTTACCCCAAATTGCTCAACAAAGCGCATCGCAAATAAGTAGCGGACAAAGCCTATATCTGGCTGATATCTCAACGCTCAAGAATAAGGCGTCAATTACGCAGGATCCAACCCTAGTTCCGGCCTTAGATCAGCTCACCAAATTGAAGTTCACGCCCAGCGCCCAAGGATCCACGCCAACCAAAATTAATTTTGTCTCCGCCCTCACGTCGCTGCAGAACGGTTTCGCAACGCTTTGTGGAGTCACTCATCCAACTTCGCCACAATCTAGCGCTATAACCAACGCTGCCATAGCAGCTGGAATGACTTCGAGTTGCGCAGCGGCCTCGACGATAACCATATCAAGCGCCGATCCATCCTTCGCCGTTGATACTGTTTCAAGTCAAACAACGTCCAAGCCAGCATGTTTCAAGGACGGATCAATTGGGGTTGTATTGCGGGTTCAGGATATAAGCGCTTCCTTCGTCCAAACCTTTGTAACATTTCCCTGTGGTCAGATGGCGCCAGCTATCCTAGACAGTCTTTTCGGGACAAAGGCGCTAACTCTTTGCTACCCTGGCCCCACATCACCGATACCACCAACGGGCCTCTGATACAGCCGCGACCTAAAAGGTAAAAACACAAGTCGTAAAAAACTTGATATGAAATCCAATATGGCCTCCTCGGCCAAGAATAAGCGGCACTTCGGATTTAACGGTGGCTAGAGGTTAAAGTTCCATTTTTATGAAGTCGCTTTGGAAGTGGTACAGGGGTTCTGCCAGAATGGGATTTGACAAAACTCACAATGGAGAGCCCCTGTGGAAAAAGATCATAAAGCAATTTCTAAAATCTTGGTTGGTTTAGTTGATATTAATTTGATACGCGTTGAAGATAATCTTGGTGAACCGCTCCATGTTCACATTGAGTGTTCTGATTCACAAAAGCAATGTCCAACCGCTGAAGGCAAAGTTCACCATAATGGCCTCAGAGTTGTTGAGGTTGTAGACCTACCGTCTTTTGGTCGCAGGGTTATTCTTTTTTGGTCTAAGCACAGATGGCGATGTGCAAACAAACACTGCCCCCAACTTCTCTTTTAGTGATGATGATCCAAAAATAGCTCAATTTCAAATACCCACAAGGTCGTCTTCGCCTAAGTGATCGGGCGGCTAGATGGGCAACTTATGCTGTTGGAGCCCAGCGTCGTAGCGTTTCTTGTGTGGCTAAGGAACTTGGCTGTGATTGGCATACGATAAATGACGCAGTCGTTGCCTATGGAGCTGCATTGGTGGATGATCCTTCACGTTTTGGTGCTGTGGATGCTCTGGGACTAGACGAGGTCTTGTTCTACCGTGAAGGTAAGTATCACAAACAGAATTGGGCTACAACTATTTCTAGATGTGAGACGTGGTGTAGCTTTAGATGTTGTAGCGGGTCGAGGCGGAGCCAATCCAAAGGCTTGGATTGAAAGTCAAGAACAAAGCTGGCGTGATGGAGTTAAATGGGGAACCCTCGATCTACCTGGTGGTTACAAAGCCGTATTTAGAAAGGCTCTGCCAAAGACAACCCTTGTAGCCGATCCATTTCACCTGATCAAGCTGGCCAACCAACGAATCGATTAAACTAGGCGTCGAGTTCAGAACGAGCTCTGTGGGTCACGCGCAAGAGCAGGTGATCCTTTGTATAGAATACGACGATTACTAACTATGGCAGATGAACGATTGACTAGTTATGCCAAAGATAAGCTCGTTGGACTACTCAAAGCCGACGATCCAGGCAATGAGGTTGCTACTGCTTGGCAGGCCAAAGAGGCCCTAAGGGAGCTATATGCCATTTCTGACCCGAGCCTTGCACGTAGATATGCAGACAGCCTATTTCTAGAACTTACAGGAGCTGACAATCCCAACTCTAGGTGTCAGGGGAGGTGGCATTCCTTGGGAGAACTCTTACATCTTGGAAAGAGGAGATCCTAGCCTGGCACTCTTGTCATGTCACCAATGGACCTACTGAAGCTATGAACAACTTGGTCAAGGTGACAAAGCGTGTCGCCTTTGGCATGACTAACTTCTACAACTTCCGCATTCGAACACTCCTTAGCGGTGGCAAGGTCAATTGGGACCTTCTAGCAACCGTAACACCGACATTTCGTTAATCTCCAGCGTGGCAGATAGAAAATCGTAGCCCTATCAAGATGACCATCTCTAGCTGATAGCTATCAGCTAGAGATGGTCATAGCCGAAGCCTATTGGAAGTCGAAGGTCATTGGAATGGGCAGAACGCAAAGCGTTCTGCCCATTCCAACATTGTTCTCCTGGCAATTTTCCACAGAGTTAGTCAATCTTGACGACGCGCAGGTCCCGCTGAGGGCCAACAACCTCTTATATCAGGACCCAGGGGCTATTGCGATCTTATCCGTGGCACTTTATCGTCGCACCTGGGGACTTAGTTCAAGATAGGCCTTAGTTCAAGATGAGTCATGGATCAAGCTTGCTCTTGTATTCGAGCAGTCTCCGACAACCTAATTCACACTAAACGTGGTGATATGCCAATTCTCAGATAGTTGTAGATTCATCAAATGGGATAGATGTTCTCGTGGATGTTTGGGTTCGCCAATGGCGAACCCAAACATCCACCTTATGAGTTTTAGAGATCTCTGGTCGATAATTGATCGTCGTCCAAGGAGCCATTAGACGTGCCAACCCCTATCTCTATAGCCCAAAGCCAGAGGCTTTATCTCATTTAGATGCTTACTTTCCACCGTTAAATCCGAAGACCCGAATAAGCCGCATCAAATCACGGCTTCGACGAACAAAGAAAACTATTGGTCTATCAAGCTTTAAGATCTGAAAATTAACACCGTCATTGACTTAAAAGCCCATTTAAAAACCCAGCACGAAGCTGATTGAATGCCTTGCAATTGATTATGAATTGCCAAAGTGGCTTTAATCGCACCTTGATAATCACCACATTTATCAGGCAGGTAAAGATCCTTAGGTGTGAACCATTGCCAGCTATGTCAAAATTATCGCTCTTTTCTATGGCAAAAGAGAAATCAGAGCTTAAATTGACCAAGTCGTTGTCTTGATCGTCGCAAATTAGGCCCTCAACAGGCCAAATCTACCATCTCCTTGCGGGCGAATCCATAAAAATCCAATAGAGCTTCACAGCTCTTCAAAAGATAGTTATTCGACCTCGTCGATATCGCCTTGCTCCACGATCTCGGGATCTGACGGTTCTTTTAGGCTCATACCTCGCATTAGGATCATTCGCAAAGCGTTTGCTACCTCTAGCTGCTCTTCCTTGCCAATACCCTCCACCAGTCGGCTCTCTTCGTAATTGTACGAAGGAGCTACAGCTTCGACGGTCTTTCGACCCTCGTCTGAAAGAGCTACGATAACGCGACGACGATCTTGAGAATGACCCTGCCGCACGCATAATCCACGCTTTTCGAGGGTCTTTACTACGCCTGTTAAGGTTCCCTTGGTGACACCGGCCCTACTAGCTAACCGGTTGGATTCCATGTCTCCCCATACCCAAAGGGTAAACATGACTATGAATGCCGTGAAGGACAGGTTGCACTCTCCAAGCACCTCGCGCTCCATGTGGTTACGCAATAGCGATGCAACTCTATATACATTCGACAGCACGCCAGTGGCAAAGACATCGATCTGCCTATCGCCAATTCGTGAATATATATCGCGTTCTGCAGGAGTGAGAACTATGTCGTCATCTCCGATAAATCCCCAAGCCAAACTTTTCCATCCCCAGCATGTGCCTACTATCGACCCCGCATTCGATCAGGCATTAACAGTAATCCTACAACCAAATCATCGAGAGATATCGTCCAACTTGCATCAGTCCAAACCACGCCATCAAAAACTAATTGCAAACGGGATTCCAACCCTCACAGCCAGGACCACATCTCCCTTTAACTCGATATTTGCACGTGCTTATCTCATTAGGAAATCTTCCGGACGCTCAAATAACAAAAATGGCGGCTCGACTTCGAATACGTGCCAATGGATCATTTAGTGATTGAGGCGTCCTCCCATTTTGTGATTCCAAAGGTGAAGGTTAAAATCTCCGCCGGATCATTCACAGTAGCGCCATGCCAATGCCTCTCGCCAGGGGTAACAACCACCAACGAACCCTTTTTTACATGAGCCGGCTCTTCACCTTCAACCCCGATAATGGCGCTCTCTGAAAGAATGTAGATAAATTGCCCACCCGGATGCCGGTGCCAATTGGTCACACAATTTGGCTCATATTGAACATGAAGTATATCGCCATCGGCTGGATTTGGTGAAACTCGAAGGGCTTGAATTGCAACATCCCCACTATATCTCTCTGGTCGAATCGGAAAGGTCTCGCCAAGTTCAACGATCTTCATCTAAAAATTCTTCACAATCTAAATAAAAGTAGCATTCCAATTACAACCACGTCTATATTCTGATCGTTATTGACGACCATTCACCGACAAAACGATGTGATATTCTTCACACTATCAAATCTATCCGAAGTCGATTACTACAAAAATAGCATTCCATGCACTAAATCAACCTTGTCTTCTAAGTGTCGAGCTATCAGGAACAAACGAGTGTGATCATCCACAAAAGACAGAGGTTTGCCATTGCTAATCTCTTAATTGAATAAAGATGGCCAACGCCTCGGACCACCCAACCAACTAAAGTGTCAGTAGATCTTCGTCTACAAGTCTCCTCAAACTTCACTAAAATGATGATTGACACCAATTGAATGAGTTGATTATGTTAGTAAAAACTTCACTCAGACAGGATAACACGCGCCGCCAAGCCATTGTGACATCCACTCCACCCTTATGGACAAGGCTTCCATAGCCGCTCACGCGGCCCTGCCTGGTTGACGCTTCACCGGGTCCCTATGGGTGACGGCGTGCGATGTTCCTCCACATCCCAAGACCCAATGTCGGCCCTTCAGCTTTTAGCGGGGTGTCCTTGCGAGCTTTCGGCTAGTTCATCATGAGCTTGGGTATTGGAGGTAACCCGTTGAGAACGGCTCCTAACCCCTAGGTTGCGTTGTTGCTGTGCCCCCTAAGTTGCGTTGCTAGGTTCCATACGTAGCGAGCATCGAAGCAGTGACCCTAGGTGTCAAGGGAGTTGGCATCTATTCGAATAGAATACCAACCATGCAGGGCGAGAACTTTGATCGAACACGATGTAGCCTTATCCAAAGGATCAAAAAGAAGCTGTTGTCAAGAGGCTGAGGGAGCTGTTGTCAGATCCCAATGCACCCAGAGGTGCAATCGCCGATTTGGCTAAACAAGTCCAGATACCAAAGACAACTATCTACATCTGGAATCGTGAATTAAAGGACCAGATAGATCGCCAAGATCCAACTAAGCGAACCCCAGCCAGTTTATGGAGTTCAGAGGCTAAGTTCCAAGCCGTGCTTGCAACTGCAACAATGTCTGAGTTGCAACTTGGAGAATACCTTCGCACAAAGGGAATCTTGAAAGAAGAGCTAAATGACTGGCGTATTACCTGTTCAAAGGCGAACGATAAGACTGGTGAAGCGGTATCCAAATACAGATCTGCACTAGCAAGTGAGAAGGTCAGATCAAAGAAGTTCGAGTCAGAGCTAAATAGAAAAGAAAAGGCACTCGCAGAAACTTACACATTGCTGGAGTTGCTAAGGAAAAGCCCAGGCGACCTGTCGGGGACAAAGAGGTCGAATGACCTCCCCTTCAGATCGCCTACTTGTAAGTAGAACTTATTGAGGAAGCTCATAACGGCGGAGCTAGGCTTAGACTAGCGGTCAAGGAACTTGGACTGTCACTACGTAGCTTTCAGAGATGGAAAGCTGAAGGTGACAACACCCACGACAAACGCCCCTTTGCCACTAGGGCTAAACCCAGCTTTGCTCTAGATGAATCTGAACGTCAAGAGATCTTAGATACCATGCATAAGGAGGAGTTCTCGTCACTTCCTCCAAGTCAAGTAGTTCCAGCCTTGGCCGATAAGGGAATCTATCTCGGATCGGAATCTACCTTTTATCGAATTCTTCGTGACCACAAGCAAAACAACCATAGAGGTAGAGACAAAACAGCAGTTAAACGTGGTACTCCTAGTCATTTGGCAAATGCTCCCCTTGAAATTTGGGTCACAGATATATCCTGGCTACGTGGACCAGTACATGGAGTTTTTTACTATCTATATTTTGTAATGGACCTTTATTCGAGGAAGATAGTTGGATATGAAGTATACGGATGCGAATCATCTCAGCAACTTGCCGATTTAGTTGTAAGAGCAACTCTCCTAGAAGGAGGAAGAGCTCCTAAAATCTTACATAGCGACAATGGATCTCCTATGAAGGGATCTTCTCTATTAGAGCTTTGCTACAAAATGGGGATCACTACCTCGAACTCACGACCTCGGGTTTCTGATGATAACCCCCACATAGAGTCGCTCTTTCGCACTACCAAGTACTGGCCTGGTTATCCATATGGAGGATTTGAAAACCTTAGAGATAGTCGGACCTGGGTGGAGAAGTTTGTCAACTACTACAACTACCACCACCGACATAGTGGTCTAAAGTTCGTTACTCCCCATGATGTTCATGAAGGAAACCATCTCGAAGTACTCTCGATGCGACAGAAACTCTACGAAACGACAAAGGAACTCAACCCAAAGAGGTGGATCAACTCTAAAGCGAGAGACTGGAGCCCACCTGGCGAGAACCTGGACTACACCTCCGCGAGATAGATCGGTTGTTAGGCAAAGTTTGATCACTTAGATCAATCTAGGGACAAGTCAACTCTTCAATGACTATTTGACTTAGTTGGTAGTAGCAGTAGAAGCAAATTATTGGTGGTAGTGGTCAAGGATTGGGCAAATGTGTCTAAACGCTCCGCGTTTAGACACATTTCAATAATCACTTGCGAAGTGATTATCCACATGAAATAACCGTTGCGAGAAACCGCGAAATCAGACAGACTAAAACGGCTCAAAATTGCCAAATAACCATTAATCTGAGAGCTGGCAAATGGGTCAACTATCCTGACATTCACCGGCCTCGAAAGCAAGGCAGGCGAAAATGTCGTTGCAGTAATGCGAGATTTACAAGGCCCTAAACTTAACAGACAAATAGGTGACGAGGCGTTCCACATCGTGATATCCGCTCTTGCCAGCGGCCTTGAACCTTTACGGACTAATTGTCTATGTTTGCCTGCCACCGACAACGTTCATAGAGACCATACTCCCTTAGGTTGAGCTGCTCGCATCGACCGATCACGCGAAGCAGACGGATAACACCTTTCACCACTTGTAAACATTCGGCCAACCCGTTAGAGAGTGACCTCCCGGGCCAATCTGATATCCTGTTGCGTTTTCACTCAGGTGAATCAAGGATGCTCCGATAGTCACGGTGCAGCGGGTAGAGATAGACGTCCTTGACAGAGAGAGCGTATTGGTTGTAGCGATCAAGTTTGCCCCGACCTTTGGTTTGCCCGACACGGATCCAGTTCGCCGCCTTGTAGCTCGCTTCGGTGAACCGGGCAGACTCCACGAAGGTCTCCAAGAGTACAGGTTGGTACCCGTAGGCGAGTAGCCAGTCGCCAGGGGGAGGCGGCGAGCGACACGGGAGAGGATGTATGAGGCGAGGTTCACAACACGTACCTGAGGAAGAATGAGAAACCTCGCGTTGCCAACCACAAGGTGCAGCCGTGCTTCGCGGGTCGCTTTGTCCCAGCCGATATAGTTATCGCGTGGTGCGCAGCTCCATGGCGAGGCAGCGAAGCCGATCGCACCGATAGTTCCAGAGGAGCTCTCGATGAGATAGCGCCCCTTAGCACCGGCAAAGGTGGTGTAGCCGAGGTAGTGGTAGCTTGCAATGAGGTTTCGCCAGCGCTGCTATTGGGCTTTGGTATCTGCTATGGCGAACTTGATTGGACAGAGATCGTCGAGCGATTCAGGATAGGCAAAGGGTAGCTCAGCGATTGGCTCTGCGTAGCGGGTGATGCGGCCGTTGCCGTTGCCATGCAGTGGCTTAGGCAAGGTGATGAGTCCGTCTCTGTCCATGCGCAACAATGCAACGCGCGCCGACATGTCCTTCTTGCGCCCGTCGAGACGATACCAGCCAAGCGCCTCGCAGACTGCGTCAGCAATTGCCTGTCTTGTCGGGTACACAGCGATCAGGTCGGAGATGACCTCAAGGTCTGCTTGGGAGAAGTCCCGCCCACAGTAGCGCAGTGTTTCACTCATGGTGTCGGACCAGGTGGCGATATGCGCCACTCAACAAGATCAGTCTCGCTCGCAACCCAGGGGAAGAACCGCTCCAGCGCGGCGGGATTCGGGGCCTTTCCCCCAGCGGCGGCACATTCTTGTAGGTAGGCGATGAGATAGGCGAGTGGGTTGCACCCAGCACGCTGGGCGGTGGCGGTAATGGTCCAGATCCGCGCGGCCAGGGTGGCTGCCCATATTGAACCGGATCCATAGCAGTTCTTGCGTATTACTGCCGGGTTGCGAAGTACAGCCTCTGCTGGGTTGTTATCGAGTGGCAACTCGGGAAACTCTTCATGACGGCAAAGGCCTTCCCATTCACGATCCAGTGTTGCGAGCACCTTTATGGCCCCAGGGTGAAGCGTCGGATCGCAAGCCTCAGCCTTTCTGGCAGTATCCATTGCTCTGATGATCCTGGTAAAGTCCTCCTCAGCGCGTAAGCGCCCGGTAGTTCCCGTCTCAAGTGCTTGGCGTGCATGATGTGCTACATAAAGCGACCCGATGCGAGCGAGCCATGAAGTAGTCCAACTCCGCAGCTCTTGATGCGCATCGCTAGCGCGGATGAAGTAGCACCTGATGTGTGCTCAACACCACAACGGGTCTACTCCCTCAAGTGCACCAAGGGACTGGTAGACACTGTAAAAGTCTGAGCTTATCAGGAGCTGTCGGCCAGGTTCGAGCGAACCCGCATCTATATCGATACCCAAATGCTCGGCTACCACTCTCGTCGAGCATTTGGGATCGATCAAGAACACCACGGTGTCGGGACCGAGGAAGGTCCACAGCCACCAGCGGTTGCCCGCTTTGTCAGCTACCGCCTCGAACACCTTCCAGGATGTCTCGTCGATGTGCAGATGCGCCGACTTTGCGTTCCTCTCCCTAATCGCTGCGTCAAGTTGCTCAAGTAGGTCCGAAAGCGCCTTGAGCGCTCCTGTCAAGGTGCCTTTTGAAACCTCGAACCCGTCATTTGAGAGAGCTGCGACGATGCGTTCCAAGGGACGCCCGAGCACGTACTTCTCCACTACCAAGCGGCCCAGGAACCCTGAGGTGAACATTCCCCTGGGGATTGGCTTGGCCGGGACCGGTGCGACGAGCATGCCCCGAGTCTGACACTTGCAGGTGCGCCGGTAAGTAGGGCGGCGATGTCGGTGTCGCACGATGTGTACTTGCCAGTCGATCTGATAGGAGGTCTCTTCGCCGAAGGCGGCATAAGGTGCCCCGCAACCCGAACAGATTCGCTCGTTGTCTGGTACGTCGTGGATCACTTCGACGGTTTCAAGGGCCGAGTAGTCCCGTCGGCCATGCCCTGGACTCCCTGGTTGTTGACCACGGGGGCGTTTCTCACCTGTGATATCGTCTTTGCCTCTTCTAGGCTCGACTGGCTTACTCTTCTCCTACGAGGTGCCAAAGACTGTAAACAGCGGAATTAAATTGACCCACATCAGCGATAAAAATTGACCCACCCAACAGACAATACTCTTGAGTGAATTATCCAATTTCACGAAGGAGTTTTACATGCTGGAGGGTAGGCCACTTATGAACATATTTGATTTGAAGCAACAAGGTCTCAGTTACCGAGAAATTGCCCGAGAAACTGGACATTCAAGAAACACCGTACATAAATATCTAAGAGACGGAGCAAGTTCTAAACCAATCGAGACAAAGCCACAACGAAACTCAAAACTCGATCCCTATAAGTCTGAGGTCGATCGACTTGTATCTGAAGGACTTCTGAGCGTTCCGGCAATCATGTCAAGAATTGTTCCACTGGGTTATACCGGTAAAGAAAGTATCTTGAGAACCCATTGCGTAACGTTACAGAACTATCTCAGCTGAGAACTGAACAGAGAGGAGAACCCATTGCGTAACGTTACAGAACTATCTCAGCTGAGAACTGAACAGAGAGGAGAACCCATTGCGTAACGTTACGGAACTACCTATCTCAAAGATCTGCGAGAGACAGGGGTGTGATCAAATACTTCCGGAAGATTGCATAGGAAGACCACAAAGGTACTGCTCAGCAGCTTGTCGTATGGCAGCTCATAGACAGAGGAAAAGAGGCCTGATTAGAGCAGAGGTACATTTTGGTTCTGCAACTACCCGGAGTCGACCAGAGGAGCGATCCTGGATGGTCAAGTTACTTCGAGATAATGAAGAAGTGATAGTCACCTTCGGTCAAACAGAGATAATGCAGAGCGTCTTACTGCTCGGCTAAACGAATTTCTCAACTGAGATTTTCAGATCCACGGTGTCTTAGAAATGAGACACTTTTACTGACACCAACAACTACTATTGAACTCAATTGGCTGGGTCAATTTTTATCGCTGATGGTGGGTAAAAAAACGTCGCAGTTTACAAAGACGAGCTTGGTAAGCGTTACCACCTTCTCCGAGAGTGCACCAATCTGGCCTTCGAGTTCACTAACCCGTGCTCGAAGCTCGGCGTTCTCCGCTTGAAGACGGGCATTATCGTGGGCCAAATGCGCGTTGTCATCAGCCAGACGTTCTATCTCTGCCCGCAAGTACGCTGTCTCAGTTGTATTCAAACTGTCCATGACTACCAGTTAACACTAATTTGCGCTCCGTGTTCAGTCCTGTTTTCGTCAGGGGTGGTACGGGTTCACCGAACGTTTACCACGACTTTACATAAACATAATAAAAATCCGTATCTTTACGTAAATGAAAGAAAATAGGGTTTCGCGAAGAAGATGGTCGGGCAAGACAACAGTTACAATCCTTGTCTTGATTGCATTACTTTTGATTGTTGTGAGAAACGTAGAGTACGCGAACCACGGCGCTAAATCTACTTCTAGTCCTGGAATATCTCCGTCTAATAGCTCACACGGACTCCTGCTACGTGTGAGTGATGGTGCATCACACTCGGTAACGACACCGGTCGAAGGAACCAATCTCGACTATTCCGGGTTGGCAGAACCATACGGCGATACATCAGTGATGAACGCAGTCAACTCGTTAGCTCTTGGTACGATCCGGTACCCCGGCGGGACCATCGCAAACTACTGGAGTTGGCAGACCGGAACCGTCAATCAACCACCATCGACGACCAAAACCAGATTCGGCACTACCAAGACCCAACCTAGTCGACACCAAACGTACGGTTTCACATTATCCACACTTAAACAACTAACTAGCGCGACGGGAGCTGTTCCCATCTTTGACCTCAATGTGATGACCTCTACGTTGCAAGATCAAATCCAGATGTTGCAGTCCGCGGTGAAGCTAGGGCTGCCTGTTCGCTACGTCGAGCTCGGTAACGAGTTCTACCTATCCAATTCCAACTATCTCAATGCCTTCCCAACAGCAACTTCCTATGCGGATCTGGTCGCGTCATGGGCACCTGCGATACGCGCTGAGTTCCCAAACGTACAAATAGCCGCGGTGGCAAGCATAGCGGTTGCGACGCCACGTGAACAAAGTTGGAATTCGACGCTACTCAGGATTGCCGGTAATGACATCAACGCAGTAACTTTGCACGACTATCCTGGAGTTTCCACCTCAGAGAACACTCCGCACTCGCCGGAAACTCTGCTGGCAGGAGCAAGCATCGAGTGGCAACCCGTTAGAACCATAATCAATTCGTTTCCGCCACGTTTGTCAGTGTGGTTAACTGAGTACAACCTTGGCCCCGGCGCCCGCTCTAAGGGTTCGCCTGCACTAGGAACGACTTGGGAACATGCTTTGTACATAGCCGGGCTTGAAATGCAGATGTTGGCATCAACAAGGGTTACGATCACTGATTACTGGGATCTTTTTGGCAATACCGAAGATGCACAATTCGCCGAAACGCTACCAATCACAACAACACCTACTGGCAGTGCAAGTCAGCTAATCAATCAAGCGATAAAGGGAGCGAATGAAATCACAGTACTTAACATCACGAATGACCCGCCATTGGACGGTTCTGTGAAATCAGTGAGTGGTATAAAAGTGACTACTGCTTCTGGGCTCGAAAAACTTATCTTCGCCAATCTTGGTTCGAGTTCCGTAACTCTTGCTGGCGGAAATCTAGTCCCTGCGGGTGCTTCTGCAGAGCAGTTGAGTGGTTCACTTTCGATACAGGCACTCAATGTGCAGTCAATACATATTTCGAATCACCTGGATTTACCTCCGAATTCAGTTACAGTAGTCACTGTGTAGATCTGAAATGTTCAGCGAGCCGTCTGATAAATCGAGCTAAATTGGCAGATTAAGCTAGCGATATAAATTGAACTTGCATGAAAAGCATCACCTTGTGAATTCCTAAAATCTTCGTACGTACTTCCGATAAGGATAACAAGACCCAGTAACTACCAGAGAAATCACCGTAAGGTATTGAGTGAAGACGTGTCACCATTGCAGTTAATTAGGGCAATTTCACCTAGGAGTTCTTAGCAATCTGGAGGCAAACAGGAGAGCTATACTGACGGCCCTTCAGCTTTTATAGAGCTCACACTCTGACTTGCTCCTTGAAATCAAGCAAAGAGTATGGGAATGTCGTCGTGTTGAGATAGTCGACTAATTCCTTTGTGACTGGTTCAATCTTGGGAATGAAGCGATTGTGGGTTACAGCAGAGCGCCCTTGCTTCCAAACGTGTTCCTGGGGATTAAGTTGCGGAGAATACGGAGGGAAATGGACTGCTTCGATGTGATGCTCCCTAATTGCCTCTTGAGCGACGCTCCCTCTGTGCCATCCTGCCCCATCCCATATAAGCAGAATCTTCTCTCTTGGGTAGATCTTGCGGATCGCCAGCAGTATGGCCGCTGTTTCATGCATAGTCTGGCGCTCTGTTGCAAATGCATGCTCCTTGCCTGTCTTGAGGTTTAAAAACCCATAGATGCTCCGGTTCATTCTGGTTCCATTGGTCTCAATTACAGCTGGTGTGGTTCCTTTCGGTATCCACACTTTCTGAGTAGTTGTCGCCTGAGTGAGAACCATCTCGTCCTCACAGAGAATCACCGTATCTGGATCAGAGAATGCCTCTTTCAGACGTTCTTGCTGCTCGTCTTTCCATTCAGCTACCGCTTGTGGATCAGCCTTCTCGTACTGTTTGCCCGGCAGATGGAAGCTGAACTTACTTTCCCGAAACAGAACGTAATAGCTAGTCCTAGAGGCATAGAGAACACCGTATCTGCGCTTGAGTACTGTAGCCAGGATCCGTGTTGACCAAAACGGGGAACTGCTATAGCCGTGGTCATTGGGAGTTGTAGTCGTGAGCATGATTGCCACTTCATCTCTTTGAGACTTTGAGAGAAGTACCGGAGCGTTGTTATGGCGCTTGTCCTTGAATGCCTCAGTGCCAACGCTGCGGAATGACCGTCGAATTCGCTGTACATGCTTGACAGAGAGGCCTGTCCTGTTGAGGGGACTCCCATCTTCAAGGGTGAGAACTGCCAGCGCCCGCTTATATTCGTCGATGTTTTCAGTCTTCGCCATGAATGCTTCAATAGTGGCGAGTTCCTCGGGTGTAAGCATGTCATGAGAAGATTAACACACTTTACAAGAAATTAAAAGGGCTCATTGGAGCATTTCAGAGTGTTATGCGAATAGCGGGGTCTAGGTGTATATCTCTCCTGTTGCGCTATGAATCAAGTAACAACCTAGGTAACCAAGTTCATTTTGAAAACAAGAGGGACGGGGGAGCCGGTAGCTTTACAAGCTGTGAAACAAAACAAAGCCAATATAGGCTCCCCCGTCCTTTTCGATCCTAGCGATATTTGTAGTGCCTTCGTTGGCTTAAAGGGGGTGAGAGTCCTCCATTACCAGAGAACTGGTCCTGTAGCCGAGATCGCTATTGAAAAGATCGTCTCAGAAGTCCGCTGTCCTATGTTTGGTTTTATAGCGCATGCAAAGGAGCGACCCTTGGCTACCTACATCGATCTTCCATTTGGAGGTACTCCTACGAGGATCAAGTGGAAGAAACTCGGATGGTATGTATCAATCTTTCGTGCGAGAAGAGAAGCTGGACACTTGGTGATCACCGTATTGCAGCTTCACATAGTTTGCTCACAACTAGGGCTGCCAAGTGGGCAACAAAGCAGGTTGGTGGAGGAAGATGCGTATCTGAAGTGGCAAAAGAACTCCCTCAGGCTCAACAACCAGCTACTACTAATTAACAAAAAAGGCTCTATGAATTTCCCTTAGAGTCGCTAACCCCTAAAAACAACCCTATCCAAAAATCACATTAATTTTGGACCATTAAATGGGGACACGCCACCAAGAAAATTAATCACAAACCATGCGGAATAGCGATTTTCAAAGTATGTTTAAAAACCTCTTCGACACGAACGGAACATTGCTCATTACCACTAGCGATCGTCCACAACTCAATAACCCCAGTTAGCTTCCTAAAGAGCTAGAGGCCTGAGATCTCAGAGGGAAGGTGGGTATAAATCACACCACAAGTCCGCCATCGATCAACACAGCCAGGAGGTTTCCTATTTGCGAGCTCCAATGGTCCGTTGCGTGACGATAGTGCGACGATTTTGTTATCCAGCTTCGATTTCATGAGCCCAAAGATATTTAGGATTGTCAATTAGTTAGCCAAATTGGCAGACCCAAGTGTAGTCATTTGATCTAGTTGCCGGCGATAAGTCGATCCATGAGGAACCTAAATTAACTATATTTTGGCGGCACGAAGGTGCCAGAAAACCATTAATCTGAAACTAAGCAAATGCGCCCACTATCTTGACACTCACCGATGGTGACCCATGAAGAGTTGACGTCAAAAAAAGATCTACTTGAGAAACGCTAAGCAATCATCTCAACGTTAAAATAATTTAATTACCCATCTCATCGATGGGACAACTCTCGCATAACCCCAATGAACAGGTCCAAAAGGATAGCTCAAATTGAATATAAACGATTCGGATTTAACATAAACGAGGATCCATAGCGCCTCATTGGGGCTATGGATCCTCTTCATCTCCAAATCAGCCGCTACTAAAAGCTGATCGTCTAAATTAAATTTTCAAAGACACGAGCCCCAGTGCAGGCCTTTCAAGCTCACTTCCAAAGTGGTTACTTCATCGAGTCCAGGATCAAATCCACATCGTCATTTGATGTTAGCGGATTGACAAAACAAAGACGCATCATTCGCTCGCCTCTAAATGTCGTAGGCTGAACAAAGGCCACCTCATTTTGGAGCAATCCCTCGCTCCAGGAGATGTAGTCTTGATCGCTCCAACCCAAACGCCTAAACACCACAACCGTGAGCTCAGGTTCAATTGCGAGATCTAAATATTCACGCTCTATGATCTGATTTCGACAATATGTGGTCACATCTAAGGTCGCCTCGATCGCCTCTTTATAGGCGTTGGTACCATAGGTGGCCAATGAAAACCAAAATGGCAACCCGCGCGAACGACGGGTCAGATGATACGCGTAGCTAGCCGGGTTCCACTCACGCTCTTTGTTGACGTCGTCCAAGTAGGAGGCTTCCTGTGTCATAGCGTATGCAGCGTCCCTGGGATCGCCATAAATTATTGCAGCACAGTCAAACGGTGCAAAGAGCCACTTGTGCGGATCGACCACAAAGGAATCTGCCAACTCGATACCATTGTATAGCTCTGCTAAACGAGGAGCCAACATCCCGGCTCCACCATAGGCTCCATCGACATGGAACCACAGTCCTTTCTCTTTGGCGAAGGCGCCTGAGGTTGCGAGGTCGTCTACGATTCCAGTATTAGTAACTCCGGCTGTAGCTGCCACGCAAAATACTCGTTCCGCATCCATCGGCGAAAGAGAGTCAAAGGTTTCGACAAGCGCATCTCCACGAAGTTTTCCATTGGCGTCGCCTTTAGCCAGTATGACATCTACATCCATAATTCGAGCGGCCATCGAAATGGACGAGTGCGCATCGCTAGAGGCCAATATGGCACCGCGCCCTTTTAGCTTGCCAAGGCGTCGCGCTCGCTCGCGCCCTGCCACTAGTCCACCTAGGTTACCTGCCGAACCTCCTGAAACGAAAGTACCTCCGGCGTTCGGTCCCATTCTCGCCATTGATGCCAAAAATGAAAGCGCCTCATTCTCCAAGTAGATCGCGCCGGCACCCTCAATCCAAGTGCTCCCACAGATACTCGAAGCAGAGACCACCAAATCAAAGAGGGTCGCTGCCTTGGTTGGCGCGACAGGAACAAAAGCCAAAAATCGCGGATTATCCGAGCTGAGCGTTGCCAAAGAATAACCTTCAACAAAGCGCCTAAGTGCCTCTTTGCCACCGATTCCTTCTTTAGTTATGTTGGCTCCATAGAGGCCGGCTAACTCCTCATTCGATTTGGGGCCATCAAGCGGGATTGACTCTACCGCGACTCGACCCAATGAATAGTCGACTATTGCATTAGCCAACTCCTTAGTTTCCTCATTAAAACGATGCATTAATTCCAATGTATCCCCACGTTCACCGAAAAAGAAAGGCCTGGTGCTCAAAGGCCACGTAATAAAAACAGTTCGAAGTACCACTAGTTCATGAGGCTTCGAACATTTGCACTCTAAGTCATGATCATAGTTCGCCAATCAAAGGTATCACCTTGTGATAGCGAGACTAAAAATAGCAAGAATTTATATTATCTTCCAAAAAAATGCATAAAATTATCTCGTTTATGCAGACATACCCGGTAATTTATGCATTCAGACCCTAAGAGCTACCTTCCCAAACCATAGTCATCTCTAAATTGATCGTCTATCTTTCAAATCGACCTTTTCGCCCATCAAAGTGTGGTAATTATTTTGAATGGAACTACACAAGTTATCCGTCCGTCAACTCTGCCAACTCTTAGAGGAAAAAACGATCTCTTCGCTGGAAGTGGTTAGCTATTTTCTTTCTCGCATCGACTCGCTCAATCCCAAAATCAATGCGATTGTCGCAAGAAACGATGAGCAATCAATCGACGCGGCAAAAAAAGTAGATGTGATACGAAGTCAAGGCGGATATCTAAAACCCCTAGCCGGCATACCATTTGGGGTCAAAGACCTCGAAGATGCTATCGGTTTTCCCACCACCTACGGATCTCTTCTTCACAAAGACGCCAAATTAGCAAAGTCAGATTCGCTAATCGTGGACCGATTAAAGGCTGCCGGTGCAATTGCGATAGCTAAAACAAACACTCCAGAATATGGTTCAAGCGCAGAGACCGATAATCGCATCTTTGGAACCACCAAAAACCCCTACGACCTCACTCGGTCATCAGGCGGCTCCTCTGGCGGGAGCGCAGCCGCAGTAGCACTAGGGCTATTGCCATTTGCAAGCGCTTCAGATGGTGGTGGCTCTATCCGAATTCCTGGTGCATCATGTGGAATCAACGTCCTAAAAACTTCCACCGGACGGGTTCCAATAAGTGGCGATCAGCCCCCCAACTGGTGGGACTTCTCTACGAATGGACCCATAGCTCGATCGATACTAGATGGAGCGTGGCTCTATGACTTTGTGGTGGGACCACATATCGACGATCCAAGATCGTTACCCGAAAAAAGCCACGATTGGGCGATAGAGCTACATGATAGGGCTCGCCGTCCTCGTATCGCGTTCAGTGCCGATATGGGCTATTGGAAGACAGATAATGAACTCCTAGCCGGCTTCAATCAGGCACTCAAGGCTCTCGAAGGAGGAGGTTTTGAGGTCCGAGAGGCACCCAATCTATTTGAGACACCGCCCATATTGACTTGGCTAGCGATAGTTCAAGGGTACTTTAGCGCTCGATTTGGAGATTTGGTCGACACTCCTGAATTTAGTCTCTTGAACCAGGACGTGGCAAACATGGTAATCGAGGGATTGAAGATGAGTGCGTCGGATTTAGTCAAGGCCCAAACGATGGCATGGAAGATCTCCCACGACCTCTTTAGCAAGCTCGCAGACATTGATCTCCTAATCACACCAGCATTGGCCGGCCTACCACCAAAGATCGGGGAAAAAGGCAAAATCAATGGCGAGGAGACACTCGACTGGGTCAGCTATTGCGCTATCGCCAATATGGCAAAGACGCCGGCCGGAACGGTATGTGTCGGAATAGGGACCTCAGGAGTACCCATCGGAATACAAATAATTGGAAAACGATTTTGCGAAGTCGAAGTTCTGCGGGTCATGCGATTTCTAGAGGAGCATTTTGGTCAATTCGCACCAGCCGATTTTTAGCGCTCGTTGAGTGAAAGAATCTCCACGAATTGCTTATTTGGAGATACCCCTTGCTCAAAGAGAATTTCTCCTAATCCAAAAGGGTCAAGAGCCCGTAGGGGATCTGCCTCGAGCATAACTCTCTTGCGTCAAAATAAGTTGGGCAGCTCGAGGAATTGATTAACATTGAGTCAATGCGCCTGAGCAATCCCAGATCAGATAGCCTCGAAATTACCAAGTAAAAGCCCGAGTATGGCGATTAGAAACTACATCCTGTTACACTCATTTATGTCAATTTGGTAGCTACAATCAATGACCAACTTTGACAAAAAGATCTCACTTGAGATGAAACCAGAAATTGAATTCTAAACAGAAGACGCTACCGATGGAAAACGAAAACAACGAGCCAGCCACTAGCGATTTTGGAATCTCAGATCTTGATTTCGCACTCTCACGCCTCGGGCGAAGCCTTCGAAAAATTAAGATACCTTCCAGCTTCCTCAATCGTGACATCGACATGAATACATTCTGGCAGCTTTCACCCCTGCGATCTGGGGTTCCACTTAGACCAAGCGAAATCGCTAACGCAATCGGCCTAGATAGCTCAACTGTCTCTCGGGCGCTCCAAAAACTTGAGGCCCAAGGTTTGATCGAACGTCGAATCGACCCAAGTGACGCTCGAGCACATCTCATAGCACTGAGCGCCGAAGGTGCAACAGTTTTAGAGATTGTAGGAAATGCACGACGGGAAAAGATTGCCACAGTATTGTCCCATTGGGATAAGGAGGAGATTTCAACACTTCTTTTTTATCTAACTCGCCTTATTGAAGAGCTCGAAAATGACGCCTAACCTTGGCTCATCCATAGAGTGATTAGGAAATTCATCAACTTTAACCATTTACCATTTGCTAGCGATGTTCTGCCAATATCTATCTTTTTAAAGAAATCTATCACCGGCCGTTTAACTACTCAGAAATAGCCATACCCGCGGGTTCACCTTGTTATCCATATCGTTATCTCTGATATTATGGTAAAAATACCTATAGAATATTTTTCAAAATAAGGAAACCGCACATCATAATGATTAGTCCTAATAGTGAAGTTATCGTCGGATTAATTCCTTTTATCTTGAAAAATTAACGCAATCAATCAAACGGATATGCTGAACAAGGGGCCGCTTTGGTGGATCACTATTGTGTAGCTAAATCGGCCACTGCCTAGGTCGAGTTACCTAATCAAAGACCACACGATAGAATGTCCCCTCAATGGATCGTAAAGCAAAGCTAAGGCGTACAACGGAATATGAGCGACTGGGATCTGAATATGTAGATGTCTCGCAATGGAGAAAGTGGGGACCATACCTAGCGGAGCGCGCCTGGGGAACCGTCAGAGAAGACTACTCATCAAATGGTGACTCCTGGAACTATTTTCCATTCGAAGAAGCACTCTCCCGTGCCTATCGTTGGAACGAAGACGGTCTAGGGGGAATCTGCGACATAGAGCAAAACCTATGTTTAGGATTGGCCTTTTGGAACGAAAAGGACCCATTTCTAAAAGAACGCCTCTTTGGATTAACCAATAGCCAAGGCAACCACGGCGAAGACGTCAAGGAGCGCTACTGGTATATAGACTCGACTCCGAGCCACTCATGGATGCACTTTCGCTACCACTATCCCCAACAACCCTTCCCGTATCAAGAATTACTCGAAGAAAATCAAAGACGCTCACGGGATGAGGCAGAATACGAGATCGAAGATACCCATATCTTTGATGACGATAAATTCTGGGAGATCGACGTCGTCTACGCCAAAGAGTCTCCGGGAATTATTGCCTTTGAAATTTCGGCTCGCAACTGTTCTAGCGAATCAGCCACGCTACACATTCTTCCTAGCATCTGGTTTCGCGATACTTGGAGCTGGAGGGTTGAGGCACAAAAACCATCGCTGAGCTTAGATGGTGACACCATCGTCTCTAGCCACCCCCGCCTTGGAACTAGTTATCTTAAGGGCGATGGCGAATACAAGGCTCTATTTTGCGACAATGAGAGCAACAATGAGCGCCTCTTTGGCAGTGCCAGCACGACCCAATATCCCAAAGATGCAATAAACGACTATGTGGTCACGGGTGCCACAACCACTAATCCGGCCAATACTGGAACAAAGGCAGCACTGCATTATCTCCGAGAGGTCGAAGCGGGCCAGACTACGGTGGTCAGAGTCGTCTTTTCCCACGGAGAAGAGTCACCCATAGACCTGTCGGACGACTTTAGCGATCTCTTGGTAAAACGAAGAGCTGAAGCCGATGAGTTTTATGGGGCACTTTCACCCAAAGCTACTTCGAGTGAGGAAGCTTCCATTATGCGTCAAGCATTCGCCGGCATGTTATGGTCTAAGCAATTTTATCATTTTGACGTAGAGAGATGGATAGACGGCGATCCAGGACAGCCATCTCCTCCCGATGAACGAAGCTCGGGTCGCAATGCTTCGTGGCGACACTTTCACGCACTTGACGTCATCTCAATGCCAGACACCTGGGAATATCCCTGGTTTGCCGCTTGGGATCTGGCTTTTCACTGCATTACCCTTTCACATGTCGATGCAGCCTTTGCGAAGCGACAACTGATTCTCATGTGTCGCGAGTGGTATATGCATCCCTCGGGTGCACTGCCCGCCTATGAATGGGCCTTTGACGACGCGAACCCACCCGTACATGCTTGGGCAGCCCTTAGAGTCTTTGAGATCGACGGTGACGACGACTACGACTTCCTAGAACGTGTCTTTCACAAACTGCTCATCAATTTCACCTGGTGGGTCAATCGCAAAGACACAGAGGGCAACAACGTCTTCCAAGGTGGCTTTCTGGGCTTGGACAACATTGGTCCCTTCAATCGTTCGGATTTACCTCCTACACTTGGCAGACTTGAGCAATCCGATGGCACAGCTTGGATGGCTTTTTACTCCCTTTCCATGTTGGATATCGCTCTAGTACTGGCCGAACACGATGACACCTATGAAGACGTCGCTACTAAATTCTTCGAGCACTTTGCCTACATAGCTGCTGCCATGGATGCACAAGGACTTTGGAACGAGGAGGATGGCTTCTACTTCGACATAGTTCGATTTGCAGATGGTGGATCTCAGCCTCTCAGAGCATTTTCAATGGTTGGCCTCATCGCCATGTGTGCCGTTACGATCCTAGAGCCCGAGGTCTCATCCTTAGTGCCGCAGTTCACGCGACGACTGAATTGGTTCATAAATAACAAACCTCAGTATTCCGGGGCGATCTCATATTCAATCAACGATGACGACCAAAAAAGGATCCTTCTATCAGTAGTTAGCCCCGAGAGGCTGTGTCGCATTCTTGGCCGAGTCCTAGACGAAGATGAATTTCTCTCACCCCATGGAATCAGAGCTCTATCTAAATATCACAAAGATAACCCTCTGCATCTAAACCTCGGAAACGTTGAAGCCAGATTGGACTATGAGCCCGGTGAATCATCGTCTCCTCTATTTGGCGGAAACTCGAACTGGCGCGGTCCAGTTTGGTTTCCCCTCAACTATCTAGTCATTGAGGCGCTTTCGCGTTTTGGATCTTTCTGTGGCGACCAAGTAAAGATCGAGTACCCGAGTGGCTCTGGAAATAACGCAACCTTGGCACAGGTCTCTAACGCACTTACCAAACGATTGACTTCCCTCTTTCAGATAGACGAATCAGGATCACGACCAGCCATGCCAAAGATCAAGAGTCAATATCTCTATTTTCATGAATACTTCAATGGAGATACCGGTGAGGGCCTTGGCGCCTCGCACCAGACCGGATGGACCGGACTGATTGGCGATCTGATCATCCGCTCTGGGGACTCTAACAACTCTCAAATCTAGTTACCCAGCAATGATAATTTTACAAACTATTCGAGAGTAACTGGGTGATCAAACTAGAGAGATTACCAGCAAAAGATGACCTAACAGAAAGGGCGGAACGGGCCAAGGATACAAGCGGCAACTCAATGAAAACCCCTATCAAAAGCATCCAACGTACTAGAACCTAATATTGGGTCAAGATGCCTTTGTGTCTGCCTTGTCCAAGGTCCATTAGCTTTGGCGGGCAAAAGAGTTCGAAAGACTCTCAATCTCATGGCCTTTGTTGACGACGTGGATAGATAAAGGGTAGCGGTGATCTCGAAAAGGACTCATTTCGCTTAGAAACGATAGGCAATGCAGCACAATCCCCCAAATGCAAACGAAACAATGAATACTTGGCCCAACGGAGCTTCAAATCTAAGACGACGGCCATCAAACCCTCACGACATATTTTTAGGAAATCCTAAAATATCCAGCGAGCCTTGGTGGAAATCGATCTTGAGTGGCCATCAAGATAAGACCGGCTATACAGCCTTCATCCTCTCCGGCGGAGGAAATAGAGGAGCGGCCCAGGTTGGGATGTTGAGTGCCCTTCTTGAACATTCAATCTTTCCAGACTTCATAATTGGCGCCTCTGCTGGGGCTCTCAATGGAACTTCATTTGCCATTTCGCCCTCACGCCAAACCCTAAGTGAACTCTTTGATCTTTGGACGAAGATGACCAAAAACAGCCTCTTTCCACCGAGGAGATTTGGTTCCACTTGGCGATATGCCCAGCGGGGAAGTTACGTCTACTCAAATGACGCCCTGGAGAACATCATCAGGGAACATATCCACATCTCAGATCTAAAAGATACACAGATACCTGTCGAGATCGTAGTTACTGACCTTCTAAATGGTGAACCACATAGATTTCACAGCGGAGATCCAACGCCTATATTGTTGGCGTCCTCTGCGCTTCCCGGTACCTTTTCGCCGATCGAAATCAACGGGAAGTTATATATTGATGGCGGAATCGCCGATGACGTCCCAATACGCAGAGCATTGACGCTGGGCGCCAACAAGATCTACGTACTCTATTGCTCTAGTCTCGATCGAACGCACAAAACATTCACTCGTCCAATTGAGGCAGTGCTGGATTCATTTACCCTCGCAAAGATGGCACGCCTCAAGGCCGATATCGCCGACGTAGATGCAAATGCCCAAATAACAGTCTTTGAAAGTCGGCTAGCCCAAGGCGTTGCGTGGCTCGACTTCAGTCATGCACACGCACTCATCGAAGATGGATACAAAAGCGCACTTGAAGCACTCAAAGGCCACGAGACAGCTGGCCTAACCCCAACCAAGAGCTACTTTAGCACCCACCCACCAAAGCGAGATCGCTTTGGCGAAGTCGGCTATAAACCAATTTCAAAGTAAGTCGAGCAATGGCCTAAATAAGAACCAGTCGGGCAAGCCGCGGCCGACGACTACCTCTATAGCAGATATCGAATATTTTCTGCGACAAGTAGTGACAGTCACGAATCCTTGGGGTACCGATCTCAAGATGACACTTCGAAGGTGACGGTGCAACTCAAGCGGGAAGCTTATCTCTCATTTGAAAAATTATTGGGCAAATCCAGCTATATATTGACCAATGTCCAATAGCGCCTGGGCTCCGCCTGGGGCAAAGCCTGCCATTGAAATAAACCCATGGATCATTCCCAAATAACGATGGCTTGTAACACAGACGCCGGATTCAACCAGTGCCTTTGCATACAATTCCCCACCATCTCGAAGTGGATCATACTCGGCCGTTACTATCAAAGATGGCGGCGACTTCCTTAGATTTTCATCGATATAGGCATTCAAAAGCGGGTTTTTTAGATCCGTCTCATCCTTTAAATAACTTCGATTGAAGAAATCCATCTGACTTGCAGTTAAAAAGTATCCCTCTGAAAAAGCGGTCAGCGAATATGTCTCATCCCAATATACAGCAGGATAAATTAGCGCCTGGGCACATATTACAAAGTCAGACTGCGAATTCAAGTAGTTCGAGGAGACAGCTGCAAGGTTGCCTCCGGCTGAATCACCTAAAAGAAAAATTAAACTCTCATCGCAATCAAATTCTGAGATTTTGCTTCGAATCCATTTAATCGAATCAATAGCATCTAAAGCGGCGGCTGGGAACTTATTCTCAGGAGCAAGTCGATAGTCGACCGAGATCATCATAGTTTTAGCAGCAACAGCCAGCTGTCCAACAGTTCCATCATGAGATTCGATCGAACCTAAGACAAAGCCACCTCCGTGAAAATAGACTCCGAGACCCCTTCCAATTCGATTTGCCGGTACATAGACTCTGGCCCTAAGAGTTCGACCCACTAGGCCAATTTCGATATCGTAACTCTTCTCTAGACCATCGCTCTGGCCGCTGCCGAGCTGAGAGAGGTTGTCAAAGTTTCTGCGCTGTTCCTCTAGTGATATCTCACCTGGTGAAACTTCCTCAAGAGCACCAAGTTGGTCGAGCACGAATTGAATTCCGGGATCTAAGGTCAAGGTTTCCTCCTAATTACACTCTAAATAAATCTAGAACACCTTTTAATCCAATAACAATACCGGGGTTTCTCAGAGCCTAATTGCCCTGCACTCAAGAGACAAACCACCAAATTTATCAGCCGATGCCGAAATAACTAAGAACCTAAAAGCTAAAGATCTTGTCACCAACGCCAAACCAGGTAAAACCTAATGAGCATTGGGGGGTGAATTTATAGCTCAATTGGAGGACTTTGCCAAGATTATGGCAACTTCATCATATTGAGATTTGGACAAGATAATTTTGTTGGTATTCACATTTCGCTCTACCTGTTTTGGAGAGGTAGCTCCTGCTATAACGCTCGAAACTGCCTCATTTGCCAAAAGCCACCCAAAAGCTAGGTCGATCAGTTCCATCTCAAATTGACTGGCACAGCTCTCTAACTCCTCAATCAAGTCAAAATTAGCCCGCGCAAACTCACCTGGACGAGAGGCAAGCCTTGTACCTTTTTGCGCCTCGGCCCCCCTCTTGAACTTACCCGTGAGCAGTCCTGAGGCAAGCGGGAAATATGGAAGAATCCCAACTCCAAATGCTTTTGCCGCAGGTATCACCTCATCTTCAACCTTACGATGCAAAAGCGAATAGTGGTTTTGAGCTGAGATAAAACGCTCGTAATTTCTTTCACGGGCGATATGGTCTGACGATGCGATCTGCCAGCCTGCAAAGTTAGACGATCCCACATAGCGAACTTTGCCTTGCTTGACCAATTCATCTAGTGCCGCCATGGTCTCTTCCAAAGGGGTATTGGGGTCTGGCTCATGGATCTGATAGAGGTCGATGTAGTCGGTCTTTAGCCGGCGCAGGCTCGCCTCAAATGCCTTATTGATATATCGCCTTGAACCGCGCGCAATGTCGCCCGTCTCCATCGACATTCCAAATTTTGTCGCCAAAATGATAGAGTCGCGCCGTGGGCCGAGGATCTCTCCTAAAAAGGTCTCTGAACCACCAAGATTTCCATAGATGTCAGCCGTATCGAAAAATGTAATACCCAGCTCGATGGCACGATCAACTACGCTACGACTTGTCTCTAAGTCGCATCGAACTCCAAAATTATTGCAGCCAAGGCCGACCTCTGACACTGTCAGACCACTATTTCCCAGTTGTCTAAATCTCATAACTTCTATTCTTACCTAAGAACGGCACCTTTGCGTGCCCATCGCTCCAAAAACTCAAACTGGAAAAGGCAGTCCTGGATGACATCTAGAAAACTCCGCAGCGACCTCTCGCTTCAATTCAAGAAATGGCTTGTCCAAGATCAAAGCAAGCGAATACAGATCGTCCGCTTCAATCTTGGAGGCAAAGGGTCCTACCTTTATCGAGATCAACCTTCCATATAGCTCCACCTGCATAAAGGATCTTGCCAAGACCTCTCGATCTACCATAGAACGCCTAATCCCTAAAGTCCCTAACGAGGCAAAGATCTCTCTGGAGAACCTATCCGCCTCATCAACCTTACAGATCAGGCTAAATAAAGAGCCAGAACGAGCCTTTTTCGCAACTATCGGACTAACCCACGCATCAATCGCGCCCTTTGCGATAAGCAATTCAACAACTGAAGCCAAAGTCTCAGGGCTTTGATCGTCAATATTAGTCTCAAGCAGGCAGACAACTTCAAAGCTAGAAGGATAGTCATGCGAACCATCCCCCTTGGCCTTAGAGCCACTGACAGCAATTTCTTGGCCATAGGAGTATCTCTGGCCAGGGGTAGTGGCCTCTCCAAGGGCCCCCACTACCATATTGGGACGATCTTCCAGGTGAATCGTCCCACTTCCATATCCGATTTTTTGCGCCCTAAAGGCCATCGTTGGCCATGGCTCAGATGCAAATACGGATAATAGAGCGGCTCCGGTCGGGGTCAAAAGTTCATTTCCTCTCACCGCTTGAGTGAAGGAAAAGCGTGAAATAAGTTCCAGAGTGGCTGGTGATGGCAGATTTAGCACCCCATGAGAGGTGGCAACTAGCCCTCCCCCTACTTCGAGGTCAGAGACTATTACCCCCTCCACCTCAAAGTACTCGAGTGCGATCACTCCCACCAAAAGATCAACAATTGTATCCCAAGCACCGATCTCATGAAAGACGACCTCTTCGAGCGCAACTCCGTGCAATTTCGCCTCAACTTCACCAAGGCGAATAATGGCTTTTGAGAATCCTTCGATAACCCCAAGAGATAGACCGCTTTGTTGAACCAATTTGAGGATATCATCCAAGGCTCTTGGAGGTTGCACCGTTTGGGCCATTACCGAAAACGAGGTAGTTGAAAAGTCACCCTTCTTTACCTTTTTAACGATGATCTCAACACCCGCCAACCCCAAGGCGCCAATAGCGTCATTGACGATCTTTGGTTCCAAACCAAGGTCAAAGCAGAGGGCACCGAACATATCTCCAGAAAGTCCCGACGGACACCACAACCGAAGGGCCTTCAATTTTGATGCTCCACAACTGTTGGTATCTCTTGGGGCTCTTGGTGTTTAGCTGACAACAAATTGATTATTCGAATCGCGCCACAGGCAGCGCCAAAGCCATTGTCAACACCCACCACACTCACACCAGGAGCACATGAGGCCAACATCGCCATCATTGCCGTTTGGCCACCCTGAGAGGCTCCATAGCCAGTAGAGGTGGGAACCGCGATAATCGGATTAGAGATCAACCCACCCAAAACCGAGGTAATAGCACCTTCCATGCCCGCCACCACGATCACTACATCAAATTTTCTAATCTGATCGATCTTAGAAAGTAACCGGTGAATACCCGCCACACCAACATCACAGATCAGATCAAAACCGATTCCACACGCGCTAAGCGTACCGGCCGCTTCATTCGCCACCACAAGATCGGTCGTCCCGGCCGTCACGATTCCAACCTTCTCGGGCCGATTATCATTAGCTGCAATTACAACGGTCGCTAGAGCATCTGGAAACTGATCTCGTCCCGGATAGACCATAGCACCAGGAAAGGCTCGAAGAAGGCTAGCGACCGCCGCCGAATTTGCTCTAGTAACTAGAACCGGTCCTTGTCCTTGTGCGTCCATCTCCATGGCCAACTGAACTATTTGATTTTCGGTCTTACCTGGGCCATAGATCGCCTCAGGGAGGCCAATTCGGGGAAACCTGCCATGATCAACTTCTGCAAAATCACCTGTCGACATTATTTCCTAACTTGGATAAAATTTCGAATTATCGATAGAGCCAACACGCTGTCTAACTATCTCAATCATGCTATGCGAATTAGCAAATTGAACGTGAACCTCCCCGCCCTTACGGAAGGGGATTGCGCTCCCGTTGGTTCAAAATGGATCTAAATCCGTCACTTACAAGATACGTCACTGCGCTCGCAATGCTTCACGTGGCCACAAAAGATAAAAACCAACAAAAAGATAGATCTTGGAGCCTAACCATATCAACCTCGCCCCTGGGTGAAAAGGACCGACCACATCTAACTTAGGGCTCAAATCACCCCTATAGCAAAAACCATCCGTTATCTCATTGCGCCGATTGACTCCACTGCTATTGCCTTGGTTACGACGCGTGGTTGTGGCGCGTGGTTGTGGTTCACAGCGCCATTGATTAGATTTCACCTGTGCTAAGCCAAGATCTCCTTATCGAACTGGACCGACGTAACAACTATTGCTCTGAGAAAGAACGTGCCTATCGATGGTCACTAGGGTAAATTAGATCTATGGGTTATCCAAATAAGCGACTGGGATTTCTAGGCCCCGAAGGTACCTTTACAGAAGAGGCTCTTCTTTCTCAAAAAGACCTCTTGGGATTCGAACTGATTCCATTCATCACTATCGATTCCGTCTTAGATGCGCTCAATTCTGGCGCGATCGACTTAGGGTTCGTACCAATTGAAAACTCCATCGAAGGCACAGTGTCAGCCACGATCGACTCGCTGGTCTTTGATTACGATCTCACAATAGTTCGAGAAGTTATTTTGGACATCCACCTTCAACTTTTGGGACTTCGGGGCGCAACGCTATCCGATATCAAAGAGATCTGGTCGTATCCCCATGCACTTGGTCAATGTAGGAAATTCACCTCTAGCAACCTTCCAAATGCCGTTACAAATGCAAGCACATCAACTGCCGAAGCGGCAAAGATGGTGGCTCTAAAGAACGATGGAGCGATCGGAGCGATCGCCCCAAGAGTCTCTGGAAAGATCTACGACCTCTCGGTAATAGCCGAAAACATCGAAGACCACAAGGGCAACCAGACTCGCTTTTTTCTTGTCCAAAAAGATGGCATTCCGCCCTCGAGCGGCCACGACAAAACTGCTTTGGTATGCTTCCAACTCTCTGATACGCCCGGTTCTCTTTTTTCAATCCTTGCCGAATTCTACGCACGAACCGTAAACCTAATAAAGCTCGAATCACGACCTTCGAAGGAGGGCCTTGGAGACTATTGTTTTGTCATTGAACTAGAGGGCCACGTGAGCGATCCAATAGTGACTGACGCAATCATGAGTTTAAAGCGAAAACTACCTGAGATAAAGTTTCTAGGCAGCTTTCCCAACATGACAGATCCTAAAGGTTTGCCTTTGGAAAGTGACGCTAGCGACCCATCAAGGATATGGATTAACAAAATAATTGACAGGATTCAGGGCAATTTTTGATTAGATTGTACTCCGGAGGGATGGCAGAGCGGACAAATGCGAAGCACTTGAAATGCTTTGATCCAAAAGATCCGTGGGTTCGAATCCCACTCCCTCCGCCACTTACCTAGTAGCACCTATGTTTTGGTGGGCGTTGATACTTCATCTAAAGATACATGACTCCTGGGTTTTAAGCGATAGCCATCATCGAGGTTCGTTGAGGCAAAATCGTCGAGGGACGAGAAGTTCTCACTACTTATTGTCCTGATTCTCTCGCCAAATATCTGGTTCGACAAAGACCAACCGGGCAAAAGGTACCACGGCACGCAAACGCACTTCGGCCAAGTCGATCTCATCGGCCACCGTTGAAAAAGCTAAATCACCATCAAATGCTACCTTGATTGCCACCAGGAGATCGGTTGGCCCTAAATGCATCGTCATCAAATATATGACACGTCTTATGTGATCACTCTCCAAAACTGCGACTCGGATCGCCTCTTCGACCAGAGGATCCGCCGACTCACCAATCAGCAAGCTCCGAACTTCCAGTCCTAGAAATATCGAAATTGCACCTAGAAGTATTCCGATCAACAACGACCCTGCTGCATCGAAGCGATCATTTCCTGTGATTGCACTTGCGCCCAACCCAATTAAAGCTATTAAAAGTCCAGCGATTGCTCCTAGGTCCTCGAAGAGAACGAGTGGTATCTCTGCTACTTTCGTTCGATGTGCAAATTTGAAGATCGACTCGTTGGCCCTTTGGTCATGGGCCGCTTCGCCTTTTGCGTTACGAAAGGAAAGACTCTCTAAAAAAAGACTCGCCACCAAGACGGCTAAACCGACCAGGGGCGAACCAACAGGGTGGGGGTGAACAAGCTTGGTGATACCCTCATAAAGAGAGGCTAGGCACCCTAGCCCAAAAAGCACAATAGCAACCACAAAGGCAACAAGATAACGCTCGGTCGCATAACCAAAGGGGTGCTGAGCATCTCCCTTACGCTTCGATCGTTCAAGGCCCACCATTAATAAACCCTGATTTGTAGTGTCCGCCGTGGAATGCAAGACCTCAGAGAATAGCGATGCTGACCCCGTAATCAAAAACGCAGCCAGCTTTACGATGACGATACCTAGATTGGAGATAAAAGCTACAACAACTGTTCGACGCGAAGAACCTGACACACCAAATGAGCCTAACCGAGTTAACTCACAATAAATTTACGATCTTTTCCAATCAGGTTGGCAATCGAAGACCGAAATCGAATCAACTCATAAAAGTGATCTAATTATATGATCATTCACCCGGGCACCAATTGGCACTGACCTAATAAGCACTAGACGTGGAAATCACCTGTGTCTCTTGCGGTTGATTGTCTCTTGCGGTTGATCGCTTAAGGTTGATCGCGGAAGCCGTCACCAATGAAAAATCCAGGATAAGAATCACAAACTAGCTCAAAATCTCCTATTAGAGGTCTTGTCCATTGGATCTCTGGAGGCTATAAATTCATCTTTAACGGCTTATGACCGAAAGGAAATATCAAATTCCGGGGCCTCACCACCGATTCGATGGATCCGATTTGCATCTTGGGCCACCTCAATCAAGATCTCCCAGGGCGGCTTTGTATCCCTTGCGTCATAGTCACTTCGATAGCTTCTAAGCGCCGACTCCAACTTACGAGAACTGCCTTCAATTTGAGCGGTTGCGCCCATTCCTATCGCACGATCGACAAATTCACTTGCAAGGCCATAGCTAGCCCAATTCTCACAACGTACTCGAACTAGCGGTTTTACATCTGGAATCTCAAATTTTTGTTCTGAAAGATAGAGCGCTATCCGCTCAAAGCCTAGAGAAAAACCACAAGCTGGTGCTGGGCGTCCGAAGCGCTCCAACATATTGTCGTATCGACCACCGCCGCCAATCGAAAAGCCAAACTCAGAGACTCCTAACTCAAAGATGGCACCTGTGTAATAACCCATACCCCGAATTACAGTCGGATCAAACAAAAACCTAACATCGCCGAAACGTCCATTGTGGCCTAAACTTGCGATCGCCGAAATCTCAGATTGAACCGCCTCCGAGAGGTTCATCTCCTCAAATAGACCATGGGGCAACGCGTCGCTTGTGGAGATCTCCAACAGGGTAGAAACCAACTTAGAGGTCGCCGCTTCATCTACGCCCAACTCTATGAGTTCGCGCGAGACTCCATCGGCCCCAATCTTGTCGAGCTTATCCAAGATAATCAAGGCGGCTCCGATCAACCCTTGCGCCACACCGCTCCAGGGCAGAAGCTGATCCAAGAACTTTCTATGGTTATATCGAAGAGTTAAATCATTAATGCCTAGTCGCGACGTAGCGATTAAAGAGGTGGAAATCAACTCGAGTTCAGCCGTCACATTAGGCTCGGCAATTATGTCGATATCACACTGAACAAACTGTCGAAATCTCCCCTTTTGTGGCCGCTCGGCTCGCCAAACTGGGCCAATCTGGATCGATCGAAAGACCGATGGCAACTTTGAGAAGTTTTGGGCATAATATCGGGCAAGAGGAACTGTGAGGTCGAACCGTAGACCCAAATCAGCTAAAGACCCTTCGTCACTTAGGTCACTTAGCTTTTCACCGCGCTTTAAGATCTTAAAGACAAGCTTTTCATTATCTCCGCCGCCCGAACCGATCAATCTTTCAAGGTTTTCCACCGCTGGAGTCTCTATTTGATTAAATCCATGCTCACGGTATGTTCTAAGAATTACCTCCGCAATTTTGGATCGACTTTCGACCTCGCTCGGCAAAAGATCACGCATGCCACGTGCTGGAGATGTGTCAACCTTGACCAAAATATAACCTCAGCTCAAAAATTATCTATAAGTCAAGATAGTAGCGATTTGATAAAAATCCATGAGACAAAGGACCACATTTCAATCGACGCTGGCGGTCGCGATCGCATGGGAGATGACAACAATCAAAGTTATGCTCTTAAATCAATAATAAAGTTGTGACCCAGTTGGACAAATACCCAATCAACCAAAGGCTCTCACAATGTCCAACCACTAGGTGCGACCCTAGATCAAGTCTTGTCTTTACTCTTGACTTTACTCGCATGATCATTTGGGGTGCTGACAACCTTTTTTGCAAAGACTTGTCTTCCTCTCCACAAAGACGCCATTGAAGGAACATCGGGGTCTGTTATTCCAAAAATCACAAGGCCGACCGGGAAAACTCGCCTTGGAAGCTAGCTCTCATCCAACACTGAGCCCTCTGCTAGATCTAACCATAGCGCCCGCCGACTTAGTCAGAAAGCTTCCGTTGGCATAATTGCCCTTAAGCCTGGATCCACCGAAAATTTAGCCGCTCAACTTTGATTTAGACATAGAAAGGGTGCTCTGAACTCGTGGAATGATGTTTGAATACAATTCAAATCCATCAGTTCAAGGAGCACCTTTTAGATGCGAGCATCTGCTAGTGCTTTAGAGTGTTTGATAGTCACCTTTGACGATTCGAACGCAGTTTCCAACAGTGGGTTAATACTCCCTATCACCCTTGCTGAGAAACTTGGCCTTAGGGATCTCTTTGATTTACACATTGACCTAGAGGATCGTCCTGGACGAGCAAATGTTGGCAGAAAAGCTATGGCTATCATTGCATCTATCTTGCATCGCATCTATTTTGGCCGGTGGTGATTGCATTGATGACACTGCAATCCTTGAAAGCCCAAATGCGCAAGTGATTCTTGGTCAGATAATGCCAGCACCATCTAGGTTTGGTGTCTTCTTGCGTAGTTTTGAGACCAGTGACATCGCAGATGTTGAACGAGTTGCAGCTTTGTTGCTAAAACGAGCCTGGCTAGCTGGAGCAGGTCCAGGTGATGAGCCGCTCACCATTGATGTTGATTCCACGATATGTCAGGTATATGGAAACAAAAAAGAAGGAGCTTACTTTGGTTATACCAACCTAAGGGGGTATCACCCACACCTAGCAGCTGTTGGTAAAGCAGCTGTTGGTAAAACAGGTGACATTCTTGGAATAGTGACACGTGAAGGCAACGCCAATACCGCTCGTGGTGCCGGAGAATTTGTAACTCAGGTAATCAACAATGCCAGAGCCGCCGGAGCAACTGGTGAAATAACCATGTGTTTTGACTCTGGGTTCTTCTCAAGAGCCGTTAGAGACGCAGCTAGTGCGGGTGATGTTCGCTTTTCTATTACAACACGGATGTCCAAGAGACTAAAAGGTATCATCTCCGATATCCAAGAGGATGCCTGGACTTCAATTCCCTACTGGCTTGAAGGTGGAGCTGATGTAGCAGAAGTGAAATACCGTCAAATACAGTAAATTGCGCATTTGCAAAAGATTTACAAGACGTTACATGAACGCTAATGCCGTTTGGTTGGCTCTGGTCTGGTTAGCTCTGGTCTGGTTAGTTATTGGTGCAACTGCACACAACCTGGCACGGTGCAACTGCACACAACCTGGCACGGTGCAACTGCACAACCTGGCGCGAATAGGTGCTATTACAGAAACTGTAATAACCACACCAAAGCTTCGACGGTGTTACTTTCAGATCGCAGGACATATCACTCGTTCAGCTAGAAAAGTAATACTGCATCTTGAAGAACACTGGCACTATAAGGATAAGTTCTTAGAGGCTCTTGATCGGATCAGAAAGTTTGAGATCGCCATCACCTGAACATCTGGTTACCTAACACACTGAATATTACTTTAAGGAACTGCTCTAGAAGACAAGGGATTGGGTCACTATGGCCAAAATGAGATTTCAGAATCTCAAAAATGACCAAAAAGGCTCAATCACAAAGCGAATAGGTCATATTTGGCACTCTGAAACCAGATTTAAGCCATAGACCCTCCGTCAAACCTAAATCAGTTCCAAAAAACCGACTTGGATTCACACCGAAGGGCTCAAGCTGGTTTAATTCTGTGGATTCGGGCTAAGGGGTTGTTATCGGCGTTCCATTAGCCGAGACAACGTACCATGTTCCTCCAAAAGCAACGACTCCTTGGCCGTTGGTTGCCCCTGGAGAGGTATCGCCTGCAAACCGATATAGCGGATGGCCACCATAGACAACCTGGGAAGAGTCGTTGCTTTCCTTTAAAAAGGAAACCTTGGTCTTATTAAGACCCACACCTACTACTAAATGCACTGAAGATACTGCTGGCCAAGCGCTCAAACAGGCCGAAGAGGTACAGGTGGCCTTGGTGGCAGAATCAGGAGTAAACATATAGAGAGTCTGCCCGCTAGATAGTGCCAAGATCGACCCGTACTTAGAAGATTCGGTCGTCAACTTGACCCCTGAGCCCAATGACCCAGAAGAGGCCTCCGTAGTAGATGGAGTCGCTCCATATGCTGAATATGCACTAGTAGATGGCGAAGACGAAGCGACCGACGAACCGGTAGCACTGCTAGAAGAGGACCCACAAGAGGCGGCTACTAAAGCTACACTCGAGAGGGCTCCGATGGAAAATAGACGGCGACTTTTCATAGCGCACCTCCAATTACGTGACTCTAGTCACAGATTTGTATAGGTATAACAAAGCTCATTCATCACCATTCATTCCGATTTCTCATGAAATTATGAAAATAAACTGAAGCTAAATGAAATACGGATCAGGCATTACATTTCGGCAGTATCAGTCACGGAGTTCCCCTTCAACCACAACCATGCCTTGGCGTGACTAAGTTCTATAAAAAGTAGCACTGGTCCGGTAGAGGCAAATGGGATAAATTCGATAAATCCGATAGCTTTAGTCATCTATTACCTATTAGAGTGGTTAGTCAAGACCTTGAGCCATCGAAATGAGTAGGAAACAGCTTTGCCAAAACGCCAGACTCTAGATTCACAACAAAAATCCAAAAGGGCAACCAACTTCTTTACCTTTCCCGATCCGGTAAATGAAGTTGCCGCCCGAAGCGTAGCGCTTGGAGTTGTGATCATGGTTGTGCTCATCATAACAACCCACAATCGCCTGCTATTCATACCCCTTTGCTGTGGTTTCATAGCTCGTCTAGCCGCTGGACCAAAGATCTCAATCCTAGGACAGATAGCAACTAAATTAGTAGCTCCCAACTTGCCCAACCATGAGAAACTTGTGGCTGGAAAACCCAAACGATTCGCCCAAGGAATTGGCGTTGTCTTCTCCATAGCAGCAGCCATAGCTGCATTAGCTACGCACTCTGTTCTTCCATCACAGATCATCCTCGCCTTACTTGGAATAGCCGCGGCATTGGAAGCCTTCTTTAGTTACTGCTTGGGTTGCAAGGCATTCGCACTCCTGTTTCGTTTTGGAATCGTCACATACAACGACTGTCCAAGTTGTGTTGTCCAATACGCTAAATGACCTCTCTCTCATAAGCTGATAGGTAGAGAGAAACCTATTGCACCATAGATACCTATCTGCTTTTTCTTGACCCATATGCTCTAGCTCTCCAGATCTATATCCCTATTCGTTCGAAGCAGGTGGGTCGAAACAGGTCAACCTCAAGATTCGCCTTAAAATCAATGGGTAGAATCCAACCAAAAAACTCAACCACCATCGACCCCTAGTCCTCAAACCCCTAGCTGGTAGCGTTAGCATCTTTCACCTGACTATTCCACAACTTGCGAGCACTAAAGCTACAAGCAAATACCAATGTAAAAGATATGAAAATCTTCGCGGGAAAGGGCGGTCTTTTTGGGTAGCACCACAATCATCTCAATAAGATATTGTCCATGGCACGAACACCAAGATCACAATTAGCAATTGCAATGGCGCGCGGCGACGTGGAGGCAGATCTCCTACTTGTCGGTGGAAAGGTATTTTCTAGTGCCACAAGAGAATGGGTAGAGACTTCGCTGGCAATTGGAGACGGTGCGATCGTTGGTTGGGGCGACCGAGGCGCCAAAGAGGTTGTCGACGTCTCAGGCGCTTACCTCATTCCAAGTTTCATCGATGCCCATATGCATTTAGAATCCACCAAACTTTGGGTAGATGAATTTGTCTCTCTTGTTCTAGCAGCAGGAACCACTGCGGTGGTGGCCGACCCACACGAATTAGCAAATGTATTTGGAATTC
Organism: Acidithrix sp. C25; assembly: GCF_904848545.2. Taxonomy (NCBI): domain Bacteria; kingdom Bacillati; phylum Actinomycetota; class Acidimicrobiia; order Acidimicrobiales; family Acidimicrobiaceae; genus Acidithrix; species Acidithrix sp. C25. Next base: position 1,284,836 of record NZ_CAJHCI020000002.1, on the reverse strand, counting down.
CTGGAGTGGCGGAGTTGATCGACGCTGCCTCGGACCTTCCATTCACCTTCAAAGTTGTGGCATCATCTTGTGTTCCAGCTTCACAATTTGAATCGCCTGGCGCTGAGATATCTGTTGAAGATATAGAAGATCTAATGGATCACTATGGAGCTATTGGGGTGGCAGAAGTCATGAACTATCCCGGCGTAATCGCCGGAGATCCAATTATGCTCAAAAAAATAGCCAGCGCCAAAGGTAAAAGAGTTGACGGTCACGCTCCCATGGTGCGCGGAAAGTCTCTTGATGCCTATCTAACGGCCGGTGTTGAGTCAGATCACGAATGCACATCCTTTGAAGAGGCTCACGAAAAGCGACAGAAGGGGATGTGGATCTTCATTCGTGAAGGTTCTGCGAGTAAAAATCTCAATGATTTGATAAAGACCGTCCTAGTCGGTGGAACCGATCGAATTGCCCTATGCACCGACGATCGCGAACCCTCGAGCCTGATTAGGCGAGGCCATGTCAATGACTGTGTCGCTATGGCAGTTGCCGCTGGAGTCTCCCCCGAAGATGCAATAATAATTGGATCGACCAACGCCGCACAATACCACAACTTGCACGACTTGGGCAGCCTAGCGCCGGGTTATCAAGCCGATCTATTGGTTCTTGATAACCTAGTGGACTTTAAACCCTCAAGAGTTTACGTTCGCGGTTCCCTCGTCGCTCAAAATGGCACCATCTTAGAGGGAGTCGTCCCCTCGAGGCCGGCACCATCCTGGATGCAATCGAGCGTCCGTCTTGCAAGGCAATTTACCAAAGAAGACTTTGAGATTGAAGTTGATCCCGACAAAAGCTACAAAGTAATCGGGGTACATCACGACTCACTCTCCACCACCCATCTGGTTCGATCGGGTTCGCAGGTCGCCGACTGTGCGAGAATAGCGGTAATTGAGCGCCACCGCGGAACAGGGCGCTTTGGCCTTGGCCTTGTCTCTGGTTTCAACCTCACCCAAGGGGCAATAGCATCAACTGTCGCCCACGATGCCCACAACATAATGGTCCTGGGTTCGATGGCTCAAAATGGTGCATCCGACATGGCAATAGCGATAGAGACTCTAAACGAGATAGGAGGGGGTCAAGTGGCGGTACTAGATGGCCAAGTGATAGCAGTCGTACCTCTTATAATCGGAGGTTTGATCTCTACAAAAAGGGCGACCGAAATCGCTGCGGAACTTGAAAATCTTGAAGCTCAAGCCCACAGTTCCCTTGGCATCACCCTTCCAGCACCCTTTATGGTCCTTTCCTTCCTCGGTCTTTCAGTAATCCCGGAGCTACGGATTACAGATCTTGGACTTATCGATGTAGTCTCCTTCACAAAGACGACCTTGACGAATTAAAGGACCTCCCGGTTGTCTTTGGCGAATCCTTGCCCATGAAATCCTTATTCGGCTATCGACTCAATTGGAATTAACGGATCCCTTTTTAAAGAACGGTGGACACTGACTCATTTAGCCCGAGTTTCTGATTTAGCTCGAGTTTGACAGATCGCTTCCGTCCCATTTGGAAAAGTTAGCTCACAATGCATGCACATGGCTCATTTGGAGTAAAAAACGGTGGTAATTCTGGTAACTTTAAGATAGTTTGAGGTCAAACTAAAACACGGCAAACAAAGAATTTTAAAAAGTGAGGAATACTGTGACCAATGCAGTGATTGTGGACGTAGTTAGAACACCGGGTGGACGCCGAAATGGAAAACTCTCTGGTTGGCACCCAGCGGATCTCGCAGCGCAAGTACTTAAGGCGCTCGTTGAACGAAACGACATAGATCCAGCTCTAATAGAAGATGTCATCATGGGATGTGTCATGCAAGTTGGAGCACAGAGTTTAAATGTCGCCAGAAATGCTGTCTTGGCAGCGGGTTTTCCAGAGTCAGTATGTGCCACTTCGATCGATCGCCAATGCGGATCCTCACAACAAGCTGCTGCATTTGCAGCTCAAGGAATTATCTCTGGCTTCCATGACATAGTAATCGCCGCCGGGGTTGAAGCGATGTCTCAAGTGCCAATGGGATCGTCGGCTATGAACGGTCCCGGTAAGCCCTTTGGCCCAATGGTTGGAGATCGCTACCGCGAGCAGGGAGGTCTTGTAAACCAAGGCATCTCTGCAGAGATGATCGCTGACCAATGGAACCTCTCAAGACAAGATCTAGATACCTACAGCTTGCGAAGTCAAACATTTGCTGCTCAAGCGAGAGCAGAAGGACGGTTCGATCGTGAAATCATTCCAATCGAAATCAAAGATAGCGAAGGCAATCTAACTGGCGAAGTTCAAAGCTCCGACGAAGGCATCAGGGCCACAACCATGGAAGGCCTAGCCAATCTCAAACCCGCATTCAAAGAAAATGGCAAGGTAACAGCTGGCAACTCCTCTCAAATTACCGATGGAGCTTCGGCTGCTCTGATTATGAGCGAAGAGATGGCTAGTCGACTAAATCTCACTCCACGAGCACGTTTTGTCTCATTTTCGCTGGCTGGGGTAGATCCAGTCACAATGCTCACAGGTCCGATCCCAGCTACCAAAAAGATATTAGAGCGAACAAAGATGACGATGGACGACATAGATCTCGTTGAAATAAACGAGGCCTTCGCCTCGGTAGTGCTGGCATGGGAGAAGGAGCTTCATCCAGATATGGCCAAAGTAAATGTCAACGGAGGCGCAATTGCCCTGGGCCATCCACTTGGGGCCTCGGGAACCAAACTTTTGGCTACTCTATTGTGCGAACTTGAGCGAACAAATAAAAGATATGGCCTTCAAACGATGTGCGAAGGCGGCGGCATGGCCAATGCAACCATCATTGAGAGACTAGGATAGTCACCACCGTATTACCCACCCAAAAGGCATCTTTATGGGCGAGTAGACAAAAGAGCAGAACCTCCAACTTGAAATAAATTTGACCAATACCGATCAACTTTCGATCGAGCCTCAATTGGCAAGTTGGAGGTTTCTTTTTCTCCATTTTCGGGCTATTTCAGGATCTATTGAATCTCTTATTGAGCGAGATTATCGCTGTCGCCAGCAATAATCGATCTTGCCCAGGACCAACTCCTGGAGACAATTATACAATTCAAAATCAATTATTTCGGGTGATATCTTTTGACTCTCATTGCGGTTGCTGTAACTTACATGGCTTGAGGGCAGAACCTAATATCCAAAAAGGTAAAAATCCACTAGCTCAATTGCCTCCTAGGTCAATGCTTCTAAAAGATATGAAGTCCTCATCCGAGCAATTTGAAGCAAAGTCTCTTGCCCTCTTGGCATATGGCGTGACTGTGGCAGGATCATCTGATCTACTTTTTTTCCGTGAGCAATAGCTGCCTCTAGGAAATACGCTGTATTTCTAAAGTGAACGTTCTCGTCTATAAGTCCGTGGATAATAGCGAGCTTTCCTTTCAATGATTCGACGTAGTTAGTCACATCGGCTATCTCATAGGCGGGACCCTCGTTCACGGGGGTTCCCATATATCGCTCCGTATAGGCGGTGTCATAGAAGGAAAAGTCCACAACTGGGGCACCTGCTACCCCTACTATAAATCGATCTGGATGTTTGGTCAGTGCACTAAGGGTCATAAATCCTCCGTAAGACCATCCATAGATCCCAACACGATTCGGGTCAATCCCAAATCGCTCACTTAGATAGTCAATACCACTAATCTGATCCTCAAGCTCGATCGTTCCGAACTTTCGACTAAGTTTCGCCTCGAAATCTAGGCCCCGGCCATAGCTACCTCGATTATCAATCTTGGCTACGACGACTCCCCTAGACGCTAAGTATTGAGCCTCTAAATCTATAGTAGAACTCCATGAATTGGTCACCCGCTGGGCATGTGGGCCTCCATAAACCGAGATCACAAGTGGCAGACCCCTAGGATTTCGATCCCCAGGAAGGTAAAGATGGCCAATCAATCTGGTTCCATCAACGGCGTCAAATTCAAAACGCAGAGGTGATGTTAGTGCGAGTTGCTGTGGCGTTAGAGGCTCGTCGCCTAGGTCGAGAAGGACTTCGGAGTCGAAACTCATCACGCGCGAGATATAGGAGTGCGATAGGCAAGAATAGATATCTAAAAATGCTCTGTTTTGAATCGATACAACACAGTCATGGACGCCCTCGCCGCTGGTCATAAGTTCTGGCGCTCCACCAGATATATGCACTCTCGATAGGTCTCTAGCGCAGGGATCCACTATTGTACTTACGAAATAGATGTAGCCGCTCTCCGGATCGAAGTCAACCAGAGAGGTCACCATCCACTCTCCGAATGTGACCTGGTCGACCACGCCATTCGAGTTATAGATCGCGACGTGACTAAATCCCGAACGCTCAGTAGTTGTAATAAAGCGGTTCGCATCAATTGGAAGCACACTTGAGGGCAAATTGACCCAAGGCTCGAGCTTATCTTCTATCCGCGCCACCACAGCTGCTGTATCACAGTCAACAAAATGCCAGGTTAAGGTGGTCTGTCTCCTATTTAATGTTGCAACTAAGAGCGTTTTGGAATCTAACCAAGAGACCTTGGCTATGTAGTCCTCGCTGTCGGTCTCTAAGTCAATTGCTCTTGGGCTACCCTTTTTTACCCCTAGCGACTCCACCTCGTCTATCAAGATTCCAACTTTAGCATTTGGCGCTCCTGCAAAAGGGTAGCGATGACTTTCAGCTCGAATCTCTTTGGCTCCATAGTGAAATATCCAAAATGGCTCGACTCCCGATTGGTCCACAACGCAGTATGCGATGCGACGTCCATCGCCAGAAAGCCAAAAGCCCTCGAGTCGATCAAGCTCTTCCTGGGCCACAAATTCTGCTACCCCAATGAGTTGACCCTCACCTTTGACTTCATCGATTGTGGTCGATTCACCCCCAGATAGATCAACCCGATAGAGTCTTTTTCCATCTGTGCATACCGCAGCATCATTGTCAAGATCCAGTTCAATTCGCTCAATCGATTCACCTTCAAACTCGTAACTGACTCGGGCGAGATCGGGATCGTAGATTAGATAGTGGCCACCAACATTCACCAAAATAAGCGACTTGGTATCGGATTCAAAGAGGACAAATCCACTCACGCCGTTACCCGAAAGACGTAGCCTCTCTCTCCTTAGCTCTTCGGCTAAAGTTGGTAAGGCGGAGCTATCCTCACCATCGATCAAGACTTCGACTCCGCCGCCATCTAGATCTCCTCGACAAAGCGAAAGATTATTCGAATCGCTGGATCGCGCCATCAAAAAGTAAAGATATGGCGAATTCTTTGAAAATGTAGGAGAGATTGGAACAGTCGTTCCTGGATAGGGCCGCTTAGCTAGGGTCTCAAGGTCAAGAACAAATTCATTTAGCACCTAAATAAACCTAATCGTACCATCGACTTTAGGGCCACTTACCAATTTCAGTGATTGTGATAGCCATTGACCTATCTATATCGCGTAGCCATATAGAAACCGCCAGCCAAAAAGACCAGTCCAACCAGTAGGTACCAATTAGAAGCCCCTCCAGGAAGAACTCCCAAATAGTTGACAAAGAGGAAAATAAAGCCAAGAATCAAAAATGATATCAAAAGATAGGCCATCCATCGAGGAGACTTCTTTTGCGAAGTTGGAATTGGAGGCGTGTAGCGCTTTGAGGAGGTCGTGGACCTATTTTTCGAAGAGACGTTATGACCCCCTTTGTTAGCCCCAACAGTTTGCCCTTTGCGAGTTCGTGCCATCTAATAAAATCCTCTCGTTCGAAATTAATCATCTTCATCAATGCCTAGAGTCCCTCGCTACAAGATCTCACGTTAGGATCTAAACATGTCTAATCCCGCGCGAATTCTCATGATTGACAACTACGACTCTTTCGTCTTCAATTTAGTTCAATACTTCGGAGAACTTGGTGCTTGCGTAGATGTAGTACGTAATAACCAAATATCAGTTTCGGAAATTGCCGATCTAAATTACGACGGAATCGTAATCTCTCCTGGTCCAGGCAGTCCAATCGACGCTGGGATATCGCTTGATCTGGTCGTCGAGCTTGGCCCAACAACTCCAATTTTTGGTGTTTGTCTCGGCCACCAGGTAATTGGACAAGCATTTGGAAGTAATATCGTACGCGCGCCAATACCAATGCACGGCAAGACATCCATGATAAACCATAGTGGCACCGGCATCTTCGAGGGAATTAAAAGCCCACTAAAGGTAACTCGATATCACTCACTGATCGTAGATGGCGCCTCTATCCCTGAAGATAATCTAATCGTAACGGCCACGACCTCTGATGGATTGATAATGGCAATGGCCCATAGTATCTATCCCATGCATTCGGTACAATTTCACCCTGAATCTATCTTTAGCGAATCTGGCAAGGAGCTAATTTCGAACTTCCTAACAATTGCAAGAAAGTTCTCCCTTGCGCCAACTACAAGCTAGAACTTTGCCACGAGATCAAACTAATCACTAAAGTTGCCATTAAGGTGGGAAAGCGAAAATTCAAAAGCTCACCTCTTTTGACAACGTCGCCTCGATCATAGCTGAAGATAATTTCTCATCTCAATGGCGGCACCTTGAAAAAGACAAGATACCGCCATGAGCTAGTTTGAAATAGCAGTTATCCGGCTGCGGTAGTGGTCGTAGTGGTTGCTGGAGCTGCGGTAGTGGTCGTAGTGGTTGCTGGAGCTGCGGTAGTGGTCGTAGTGGCTGCTGTGGTTGTAGTTGACGTCGTTGTAGCTGGGCTTCCCGGCCCAGTTGAAACCACAATATCCACACTTGAGTTCGGCGCCACAGCGGTTCCTGCCGGTGGATTTGTTGAGATCACGTCGCCATTTGGAACCGAATTGGAAGATTGATTGGTTGTATTCCCAAGGGATAGACCAGCAGTTCCAAGAGCGTTAGCTGCTTGTGCAGAAGGCTTACCAGTCACATCTGGGACACTAATGGTCGATGGACCATTAGATACCGTCAAAGTAACCGTTGATCCGGCTGGCACCTTAGAGGCTCCAGTAGGGTTCTGTTTAATTACCGTCCCGTTAGGGCTAGATGAATTTACATATGTTGTAGTGATTGAAAAGCCAAGGGGTACTAACTGAGATTCTGCATTGCCAATCGTCTGATTGGTCACATTTGGCAACGTTACTAAGGCTGCCCCTGAAGAAACCTGTATTGAGACGCTGGTCCCACTCGAAACTGATGAACCAGCCACCGGAGATTGAGAGAGCACGGTTCCAGATGGCACCGAACTTGACTGTTGGTAGTTTATTTTAAAGCGCAGGTGCGACGCTCCAAGAGAAGTCGTTGCGCTAGAAAGCGTATCACCTACCACACTAGGAACCGATACCGAAGCAAGGGTTGTATTAGTGGTAGAGGGGTTATTGCTCTTATGGCCTTGAACCAACCTAAACAAAAAGAAAAAAAGGCCAAGGACAATGATCGCTGCCAAAATGGCTACCACCGTCCCTGTATTTTCTCTCCTTCTCTTTGGCGGAGCCGGAATTACAGGAATTATGGTCGTTCGTTCAGCCTCATTCGAGGCCATCATAGTTGTTTGAGAGTAACCTGAAACCTCAGACATCACCGTAGTGGTATCGCCATAGTCAGGCATAACTCGATCTCGTGCCGCATCGACAGGACGCCCTTGGATAAACCTAAGCAAATCAGCTCGAAAATCCTGAGCCGTCTCGTATCTATCATTAGGGACTTTGGCTAAGGCTTTATCAATTATCGCTACCAAAGCAGCCGGAGTCTCACTCCGCAGTCTTGACACCGACGGAGTGGGCTCATTGACTTGCTTCATCGCCACAGAAACGGTCGAATCACCGCTAAATGGCGGCTTGCCAATGACCATTTCAAATAGAACTACCCCAAGTGAATAAACATCGCTGCGGCCATCTAGAACCTTACCTTCGGCCTGCTCTGGAGATATATAAGTCGCTGTCCCCATGACAGATCCGGTCTGAGTTAGATCTTCATTGGCACTCTGGGCTCGAGCGATCCCAAAATCAGTTACCTTTATGTGACCATCCGAGGTAATTAGAACATTTCCGGGCTTGATATCTCTATGAACCACACCATGGCGATGGGCATAGCTAAGCGCGGAAGCGACATCCGCAGCGATAGCTGCAGCATAATCAAACGAAAGCGTACCGCTCTTTCTGATCAAAGATCCGAGCGTTTCTCCTTCAATCAACTCCATGACTATGAAATAGGAGTTCTCGCTGCGCCCCCAGTCAAAGACTGAGACAATGTTTGGATGGCTAAGATTCGCTGCGGCTGTTGCTTCACGTCGAAACCGCTCCACAAACGCACTAGACGTACTCAACTCCGGAAATAAGACCTTAAGGGCAACCAAACGATCTAGTAGCAGGTCGCGGGCACGAAAAACGTCTGCCATTCCTCCACGGGCAATCTTGTCGACGATCTCGTATCGACTTCCATAAGGCTGAGCCACTTTTCTGTTTACCCTCCAACTACCGAACTGGATTAACAGCTGCACTTAACATAGCCTTGACTACTGGTCCCGCGTATTGAGCACCAGTTGAATTCGAACTCATACCTGGTTGTGCGGGAACGACCACCGCGACGGCTATCGTCGGGTGATTAGCTGGAGCAAATGCAACCATCCAATTATCGTTTCCATTTGGACTTGACTGGTTCGAAGCCAACAAGTTTAGCTGAGCCGTCCCAGTTTTAGCCGCAATTGCAACACCGGGTATTGCAATTCCACCGGCTGTTCCAAATCGAACCACGCCTTCCATTAGCGAAGTAACCTTGGCGGCTGTCGCGGCCGAGGTGGCTACCAACCACGGATGATTTTGATATTTCTTGACAACGTTTGCTTGCGGACCAGTAATCTCACTCATCAAATGCGGCGCCATAATTACACCATGATTAGCTATGCCAGCAGTTGCCAACGCCATCTCAAGTGGAGTAGCTGCCACGTCATACTGACCGATCGCTGAATAGGCTAGCGTCGGTAACCTGGTGGAAAAAGATGCTGCCGAAGGAAAGGTAGCCGATGCTACTCCATAGAGATCAAGGGGCGGTGTTTGATTAAAACCAAATGACTTCGCTTCACTTGCCAGAGAAGAAGCACCTAGGTCTAATCCGATCTGGCCGAAGCCGGTATCACATGAAACCGCCAACAAGATTCCAATTTGGCCACCGCAGACTTCATAGGCATAGTTATGGAGTCGATTAGTAGTGTCTGGAAGAGCAATCGAACTTACATGGGGATAAGACTTGACGGCAAGAGATGGATTGTGATCGTAAACCGCTGATGAAGTTACAATTTTGAAAGTTGACCCTGGAGGATATCTACGTCGATAGGCTCGGGCGAGCATAGGTTGGCTGGGATCTTTAATATAGCTATTCCAAGCTTTCGTCTCGGTCGTTCCAGAGTGCGACGAAAGCAGATTGGGATTATACGATGGATTCGAATACATCGCTAATATCGCACCCGTAGATGGATCAATCGCAATAACAGCTCCGCGCAACTTACCCAGAGCGCTAGCGGCCACGCTTTGGAGCTTTGAAGAGATAGTTAAGGTGACATTATCGGGAGCTGTCGTTGGATTTAACAGAGATGACAAAGAGTTAGGCGTTACACTATGAGGCGTTAGGTAGGAGTTGTAATATGCTTCAATTCCATCTTTTCCGTACAGAATTGAATCATAACCACTGATATCGGCATAGAGTGGCCCGTTGGGGTACTGTCGTTGATATTTATAGACGTCAGTAGATTTAACTGTATCAGCCACGACGGCACCATCTGCGGTGAGAATTGCACCCCGGTTTTGTGAAAATTGAGTTGTTATATTTCTAGAATTTCCTGGAGCGTTAGCTAGAGAGCTTGCATCCAAAAATTGAATTCTATTCAACTGAACAAATAGACCCAGAAACAAGACCATTAAGAAGATTCCAAGAAGGCGAATTCTGCGCTCCATCATCCTCCTCCGCTAACCAATGTCGGAGTAGTTGAGGAAAGAGTTGAAGTCGTGGCGGAATAACTCCTAACCTGGGAGGTCAAATTACTGATATAGTTTCGCGCAGCCGAGAGAGAGGTCTCTGCCACACCGGCCTTTATTTGGACTACATACGAATTGGGCAAGGCGTTCAGTTTGATCTTTTCAACCTCAACCACCTTTGGCTTGAACCACAAAATTCCCCCGGGACGACCTTGATAGATCACAACATTAGAGGTATTGGAAGCACCGACAAAATAACTTCCGTTCACATAGGAGTTGATGCCATAGGCTCCAACCCCCAGAATGACCAAAAGTAGGATTAAAAAAGCAGCAATCCTAAGGTACATCCCAGATTTATGAAACTCCGACTTAGATATCGGAATTGGGATAGATTGCAACATTGGACCACGAAGAGATGCGTCCTCGCCTTCGATCTTTACCACATGAGGAGCAAAACGTATCAGCGGCGAAGCGGCCACTCCTTGACTGTGAGTCTCTAGATCGCGAATCGACTCGTCGCCAATTGGTGCCAACGCAACAACGACAGCGGAGGCGTTATCTACGCCCCCAGCCAAAACAGCTGCCTCGACAACCTTAGATGCTCCGTCTTGAGCGGATTTGGATCTACGCAAAATTTCTGCGATCTCCAAATCACCTAACTCATTGGTCACCCCATCCGAACACAAAATAACCTGGTCTCCTGGGTCTAGATATATCTCCCAGAGATCTGGCCCAACGGTCTCATCTACCCCCACGACCTTAGTCAAGACGTGACGCGACCTCGAGTGGGCGACTTCATCCTCGCTCATTCGACCGGCACGCATCATCTCTTCAACCCAAGAGTGATCCACGGTCAACTGAGTTATTTCACCTTTTCTCAAGAGATAGGCCCGCGAGTCGCCAACATTTAGCAGATATGCCTTGCGGGGACTCTTGTCCCCTTGGATTTCCTCCAAGACGAGGCTAACGAAAGTTGTGCCCATGCCATGGAGGTCGGGGTTGGCCATACCCATCGTAAAAACCATCTCATTTGCATAAAAGAGAGCGCTCTGGATTGCGTCAGAGTCCAGTTCACTTTGGTTCACTCTCTCAGTAAAGGCGTCGACTGCTATTCGGGCTGCGGTCTCGCCACCATTGGCTCCACCCATACCATCGGCCACTATAAAGATCGAACCATCAGCAAAGACATGGTCCTGGTTGTCTCGTCTGACTTTTCCAGTGTTGGTAGCACTACCCCAATCCAAAAGGGCCATCAGATCACTTCCATGCTAGAGTGACCAATCGAGATTCGATCTCCCTTGGAAAGGGGCCTTGGAGTGTTGATCCGACCGGAGTTTACAAAGGTACCATTGGTTGAACCCAAATCCTCGACATAGAGGACGTCGTTGTCTACCCACATTCGAGCGTGCACAGCCGAACCAAATTCATCGTCCCCCAAAGAGATCGTGCATCCACTGGAACGACCAATTGTCGTCAATCCGTTGATATCGAAGATAAGATCTTCCCCAACACCGTCTCTTTTAAACTTCACTTGAAATCCGCTTTTTGCTTGTGACCTTCGTTTTGATCCAGATCTTCCCGATGAAGACGAAGTTACAGTTTTCTTAGCTTGATTGGTCTCACCACCGCCTTGTGATAAAACTTCAAATTCGCTCTGTGACTTCTCCTTCCTTTGTAGATCATTTGTTCTGATTTGAACCCAAACAGCCCTTATAACTCTTAGAAAAAAGAGCCATATAAGGGCAATTAAAACATACTTAAATAGATCCAGCAGCCCTATCGGCATAGGTTATTGACGTCCAATTTTAATTCGAACCACTCCGAACTCTATAACATCCCCATCATCTACGGATATCTGGGAAATTCGCCGTCCATTAACTTTAGTACCATTTGTCGATTCGAGATCTTTAAGCGTCACTACCCCGTCCTTATTCAGGGATATCTCCGCATGATTTCGAGAAATCTTAGGATCATCGATTACTACCGCACAAGAAGGAAGACGCCCTACGGTGATAGTTTTTTCCGTGATCGGCACCCTAAGTCCGTTGGGCATTTCAAGATATAAGTGACCTAAATAATCTGGATCTTCTATGTATCTTGACTCAATTGCAAATGTACCCCGAGGAAGGTCTTCGTCAATTTCAATTCTCAATGCCGGGAAACCGACGAACTTATATCTATGTTCTTTAGCAGTCTGTTGAACCAGTGCAAGCAATTCGGAGTTGAGAGCAGTCGCGATATCGGAGAGGCTATGCCAATCCGAAGAACTCAACGCAACTAAATAATCATTTGGAACAAGGGGTCCACGCACGCCAATGCGCTTTTCGAGTTCCATATGGCGCGAAAGCTTCTTGCCAATCTCAGATGGTTGGATGCCCTTTCGTGAAAAGCGTCCAAAGGCCCCTTCCACTAAATGTTCGAGCCTATTTTCAATATCGTTTAGCCCCACGGCTATATGATAGTTCATAATTACAATGACGCCATTTAGTGCAAGATAATACCTGATACTTTGCGAATGATTACTTAATTAGCCCTCATTTATCTAGAGATCTCCTATTAGCCCATAGAGCCTGTAATCCTCCCGCGATTCCCAAGCGTTCGCGTATCATCCCAAAAGACTTAAATGTGGTCGCCTTAATCCCTAGCCTGGGAATGAGTTATCTCAGAGCATCTCTATAGAGACAACCAAAGATGAACCTTCGTTTGATAATTGCCAGAGTGAAATGACCACCTGGAATTTGAGGCAAACCTATAATCTTTACAAGTGAAATGAAATAGTGACGCCAATGACATGCTCCGCCAATCACGACAAAGTCTCTAAAATGACCCTCGTAGTGCCATCTATCGGGCGATTCCCAAGTTACCTGGGCGCTGTCGATCGCGGATGGGATGGAGAAAAGACCCTTTTTCGCTCATCCAAGGATCTAGTTATCCTGGCGGAACGGGATCCAAACTTAGTGCTTGCCAAAATGGCTGATCGCTCCAAAGAAGGAGTTCGCTATAACGAAGATGGAAGCACTAGTGCAAGAGCTCCCGCACTTCATCGGTGGATGTGGGATAGAGAATTTGTAGGGAGAATCACTCTCCGCCTGCCAACTGTTGGCTATGAGGAGTTGCTGCATCAAATAGGCCACATTGGCTATGAAACGATGGAGTGGAAACGAGGTCAAGGTTATGCAACAAAAGCTCTTTTCCTGATGCTAAATGTGGCTTCCAAAGAGGGGATGACCAACGTGGAATTAGTGACAAAGACCAACAACATCGCTTCGCAGCGTGTCGTTACAAATAACGGCGGAATACTTATTGAAGAGTTCAACGAGTCGAAGCGTCTTGGCGGTGGAAAAGTATTTCGTTGGCGGATCGACCTCTCGGAAAGTCCTAGTATCTCCACGAGTGATTGAAGAAATTTACAAACTTCTATTTGGCTAACGCCCCAATAAACCGCAAAGGGCCGAACTTAACTTCGGCGACAAAGACCAACCAAATCATACAATGAGGTCATCTAAATCGCCGAATTGAACCCAAAAGAGTCGTGGTCCCAATTACGAAGTAGTGTCGGTAGAACATCGCTTTCCCTGTTGGTCATGGCCCCTATCCACCTAGGTGAGACCACTTGAAGATCAACAATACTTACAGAACGACAAAACAGCGGCGTCAAAGTTGCTAGTGATCTCTTAGCTGGGAGTCAAAGTTGCCTAGTCGCCAAGTGCGATCGGAGGAGCTAAATCGGTAAATCCAGATTAGCGACTTTAGATCGCCAACCTAATATATCGATCATGCACCGAGGTCGAACTCTTCACCGGTTCGAACACAGCATAAAAGCAACGAATATCTGCCTCAAAGAAAAAGACAATAAAGATATATCAGGCGGACTTCCCTCAGAGCTCGAGATTGCCAACGTGTAGTGCTTAGTGTCGTTTCTTGTGGCATCGATATAAAATCCTATGGGGGATTAGTCAACTATAGTAAAATCCAAGCTAAGAGAGTAAGCCTTTGTGGCGCCCGTGCGAAAAGAATCACACGTCTTAATGCACGCTGAACTCTAAGCGACTATTTCCACTAATACGACGCCATTAGATCAACAGAGGCGTCAACGAAAAGCCGCCCCTACAACGAAGGGATCCTAGTGAATATGGCAAAATTTATAAGCTATCATTCGCGCTATGGTCCAAGAGGCATGGCCGTACGACTAGTGACGACACCTTCTTGGCGCTACCTTATTTAGGTGGTTTTAGTTCCTTGATCAAACACCCAGTAAGCGCCAGACATCAGGCGCCGTCCAGGCTCGGGGCATAGGAGAGCTACCCAAGCATCACCAAAGAGCAAACCTCTCCGAGTGGGTAGTGAGAGACGTAAGCGTCAATGGTGGGCGAAGGGGGACTTGAACCCCCACGTCCTTTCGGACACAGGAACCTGAATCCTGCGCGTCTGCCTATTCCGCCACTCGCCCAACTCAACAAAACATGTTAGTTCCTATCTGGTCCCACTTGCGCACGCCACGATGGCAGATTCCTTTTATCGTAAAAATTCTTTCAGATAGATGCGACGAGAAAGACTAAAATAACGAGCGCACTTTTGCAAAACTAGGTCAAATAGCTAGAAAACTTCATAGATAAACGATTCCCCTTATTACGGGTATCCCTTTGACGGAAATCTCTAAAAAGACTAAGCAGAGAGGAGAAAGTGGCGGAGAGGGAGGGATTTGAACCCTCGGACCCAGTTTCCCGGGTCAACTCATTAGCAGTGAGACCCATTCGACCACTCTGGCACCTCTCCAAGCCAACTAAAAGTTTAGTAGGTTTTTTCCTAGGTTGTGAAGCCTCTTTAGTCAAAATCGCAATGATATACATTATCTTCTTTCACAATTGGCGAATTTGCCAACTAAGATCACCGAAGGTATTGCAGACCCATAAGCATAAAAGCAAGCTTGAAAGGCCAAAATGTCTAGCCCGTTGACTGATCTTCAATCTGTCGTTATGGGACTCCTTCAGGGAGTCAGTGAGTTATTTCCTATCTCTTCTCTTGGTCATTCAGTAGTTTTTCCCGCACTTTTTGGTTGGAACAACCTAGTTGCCGCTCAAACCGCAAAGCACTCGTTTTTCCTAACGTTCCTAGTGAGTCTCCATGTTGCCACGGCTTTGGCACTGATTGTCTACTTTAGGAACGAATGGGTAAAGATAATTTCAGCATTCTTTCGATCGATCAAAAAAAGACGTATTGACGACAAATATGAAAGATTGGCATGGCTCTTGGTGGTCGCCACAATTCCCGCAGGAATAGTTGGCCTCATCTTCGATCATGTTTTAAAGAGTCTCTTCGCCAAACCCCTTGCGGCCTCAATATTTTTAATTGTCAATGGCGGCATCCTGATCGCTGGAGAAGCGATCATGAGACGCGCGATTAAAAACAAGGCGACGATATCCGCGGAAGGCAGAGATTGGGCAGAGGGAGAACGGCCCCTAGCAACGCTTAAGCTCAAAGAAGGCGTAATAATCGGAGTTGCTCAAATTTTTGCTCTCTTTGCAGGAATTTCCCGATCGGGTGTCACCATGGTCGCCGGTCTTGTTCGCGGTCTGGACCATGAAGATGCCGCTAGGTTCTCGTTCCTTCTGGCAACACCGATCATTCTTGCAGCTGGACTTTATAAACTGCCAGAGGTATTTGGATCCACCGGCAACGGCGTTAGAGTTCAGATGCTCATAGGTGGCGTAGCTGCATTTATTGCCGCATTTATCTCAGTTTCATTTCTATCGCGATACTTCAAGACCAAAAATCTCCTTCCTTTTGCGGTCTATTCAATTGTGGCCGGTATCGCCCTAACAATTAGATTCTATTAATAACGAGGGTCGCATTGACTATTGAGTTCAATGGATAGATGCGATCTTAATTATCATCGCCTAGGTCGAAGGGAGACCACAAAACGTGAGCGCGCTTTGGATTGCGATATTTGCTCCGCTTGGTGCATTGGCTCGCTACTATCAATCCAACTTAGTGGCAGGCGCATTTGGAAAATCTTTTCCATATGCAACCCTCTCGATAAATGTCATTGGCTCTTTCCTAATGGGCCTTTTATTTTATTTCACTTTGGATCGCCTCAGCGTTTCACCATCTATTAGAGCTGGAGTGCTAACTGGATTTCTAGGTGCCTATACGACGTTTTCGACGTTCTCTATCGAAACATTGAGTCTCTTTCAAGAAGGTAAGGTCACCAAGGCAATCTCTTACTCGCTCATGTCTGTTATTTTAGGATTGGGTGCAGTTTATCTTGGAAGCGTCCTAGGTAAGAAGTAGTATTGCCATAATGATGATGATCCATGTCTATCTAACTGAAGGCGACCGCGAAAAAAGGGCTTCCTTGGCCGATGTAGTTCTACGCGAGCTGCACGACAACTCTCTGGCAACTGGTGCCACATTGCTACGCGCCGTTGGAGGCTTTGGAGAACACCGAGAGATCCACAAAGCTACAATTTTAAATCCAGAGGCACACCTTCCTTTGGTCATTGAATTCTTTGAAGAAAACGATGACGCAATGCGAGCCGTCAACTACCTAAAGAAGCACCCGGGCCTTAAAATTATCAGTTGGCCCATCACTATTCACCAATAGCCTTTGGTCTGGACAATCTTTCGACAATAAAGAGAAGCCTTGGGTCCTGATACCCATCTAAGGCTCTAAAACTACAGCGATAGATCCAATACAAAAGATCAAGTTGAACCCTTGTCCACCATCTTTAACTCGGCTCTCCTTACCATCATGTGCGTCACCAAGACCCCATAACAGATAAGTAACGCCTGTACGATAAGAACTTTTGGGTCTTTCTGATTTGGCACTGCTAGCGCCTTTATCAGATCAGAAAGACAAGCACCGCACCTCTGCTACCTGATAACTTTTTTAGGCCTGAGAATTAACACCTGAAATAAAGTTAAATAGTTTGATTAGCATTTTCAGGGAAACGCCACATCAAATGCCCAATGATGGATTCGATTGCGGTTCAAAAATCCACCTCTCAAAAAAGCGCCCAATCAAATAATTGTGGTCTGCTTAGCGCCATAACCCGACCGTTGCATCTGAATGATAAATGGTGAGTCTACTCACTAGATGCACCTTTTTCAAGGTTCTTCCTTCGGGCTTCATTCTCACTCGCCCGAGGGTCGTTCTTGCCTCTTTGAGCACCGCCAGTATTGCTAGCGGTCTTACGTTCTCTCTTGCGATGATGAGTCATCCCATCATCGCAACTGCCGCCTGTACCAAATGGCCTGGGAACGGGCAGGGCGCTGGACCCAACTGGCCCACAACTGATAACCGACCAGTCACGGATATTCAATGAAGCATTCTCATCTCGATCCACCTCAACATGACAAGTATCACAGATAAGTCTCTTTGCGAGCTTTGCACCCGTGAGTCTGCCTGTGCAGTTGTGGTGGATTTGCGACGAGGGAAAGAAGCGATCTACAACGACTACCTTGACTCCGGCACGTTCGGCCTTATAGGTAAGCGTTGGTTTGAAGGCTCCGAGTCCGGCATCAGATACCGAACGGCGCAATGCCCGTCTTCCCATACTTCGACCCATGGCAGCGATGTTAAGGTCTTCAATCTTAACTTCGCTGTAGTTATCCACCAGGTAACAGGTTAACTGATGGATACTTTCACGACGGACGTATACGGCTTTACGGTCTAACTTGACAAGCTTGGCTTTCGCTTGCCTGTGACCGTGTGATCCGGGTATCCGTCGGATGAGATTGCGCCCAACCCTACGACGCTCATTCATAGTAGCTCTGAGCGGAGCGGGGTTAGGAATAGCTGTTATGCCGCCATTGCTGTCTGCGATAGTAGCAAGTGACCTTAGTCCTAGATCGACACCGGCGCGGGGGTCTTTCTTGGACATAGTTGCAGACGGTGGAGTAACTACGCTTGTCTTGATCGCGAGCTGGCAGGAGACGAACAACCGACCCCATCTCTGTGATAGAGTGCGCTTGAGTAGACGAGCATTGTTCTTAGCTAGGTGACGCTGTATTCTGCGCGTGTTCTCCATAGAGCGTAGCGCACCTATCATCGGCAGCACGATTGTTCGATGATCGTCCTCAAAACCCATAGTGCCAGTCGTAAAACGTACTCTGTTGCGGTCTTTTCTCTTAGACTTGAACTTCGGGAAGCCGACCTTTCTACCCTTTCGTCTGCCGTGTTTAGAGCTAGACCAGTTAGATAGCGCGCGAACTAGGTCAGCTATACCAGAGGCATACGCCTCTTTGGAGTTATCTCCCCACCAGGGCGCGACCTCGTTCTTCTCCTGGTTCCACCGTTTGCGGAGAGCCTCAAGAGTCCACGGTGTGGATGGGTAGCTTACGTCTGTTCTCTTGGCATCCATATCCGACTTGACTTTGGCTAGTGCCCAGTTGTAGGCGAAGCGTCTAGCACCAAAGTGAGAACGGATACCAGATGCTACCTGTGGATCTTTTGGCCACTCGACCTCAAACGAAGCCCCTGTGACCGTCCAACCAGTCGGAACCTTCTCGCCGGTATCGTCACATAGCTGCAAATAGTACGCTGACTGGCTCTAGTGCATCTCGGTATTGCTCGAAATCTCCGGTGAGCGATATCTTCCTTGTTGGGTTACCTTCGTCAAGAAGAACCTTACCTCCGGTGAGATCGGATACTCTTTGAGCCTGTGCTTTTGTCCGCATTATCGCGATCATGAGCACACCGCATCAATAGCACGCTGAGCTTTGTTAGCAGCCGAACGGCGACCGTATAACCGAGCACACAAAGACGTGAGTAGCTCCGTGACATCACGCACTAAGTCATCGTCTACCTCGCCTGGGTCTACCACAACCAATTTCCTGGACTGAGCCTCAAGTGCGGCCTCTATGTATTCGGCTCCAAGCCGGCAGAAGCGGTCTCTGTGCTCTATCAGAATCGTGTCTACTGTTGGGTCTTTAAGTAACGACAGAAACTTTCGCCTATGTCTGCGAAGTGCCGAACCAACTTCGGTTACTACGCGATCTATTGAGTACCCGTGCTCTGTAGCCCAGGTAAGAACTCTGGCAACCTGGCGATCTAAGTCTGATTTTTGATCTGCAGAAGACACTCGTGCATATATGACGGCAGACTTAGATACGGACGGTTGAGACTCTAGGTCTCCCACCAATATCAGTTGCCCTACTTTAGCGCAGGGACAGGCAGAGTACCGGCACGATACCACTTATATGCCGTTTGAGGATGTATACCTTGGGACAGCGCCCACTCACGCAAGTTCATTACATATCGTTATAGCACATCTCTGCGTCAACTGTTGCAACCCCTGACTGTGGTCATGCTTTGGTTTTATCGTCCATAGAAATTCAACACATACCTAACTTAAGGGTTGCTAACTTGATGCTATACTTAAAGTATTGATTTACAAATTCATCATATGATAAAAGAGAGTTTCAATGAGCACACCTCTTCACCAACTTAAAGCGGAGTTCTTTAAGTCGATGGCACACCCGATGAGAATCCGTATCTTGGAGCTTCTGACCCAAGAGTCGATGACCGTTTCGGCACTCATGGCCGAGATCGGCGCTGAAGCTTCCCACTTAAGCCAACAACTAGGGGTGCTAAGGCGAGCTGGGCTCATAGTCTCAGAAAAATCAGGGTCTACAGTGACTTACTCAATAGTTCACCCAGAGGTTGGCGATCTCTTAAAAGTCGCCAGACACATCCTTACCGAGGTCCTAACCAACGCCACCTCGCTTCTAAAAGATCTTCAACAGTCATAGGCCACTTAATGAGCAACGAAGAATCGACGAAATCAGAAAGTCGTAATAAGAAAGAAAATAATCTACTTAGAGCTGTGTTGGGTAGAAAAACTACAACCCAAACCGAACCCCTACCCGACTCTGAAACCTTTATTCGCCCCGACATTAATTCAAAATCGCTGGTGTTGCGTCACGTTGACGTCGGTAGCTGTAACGGATGTGAAGTTGAACTCGGCCTCTGCTTCGCGCCAATCTACGACATAGAGAGCTATGGAATCTCTCTGACTGCATCCCCACGCCATAGCGATGGTCTGATAGTCACAGGAGTAGTTACCTCCAACATGGCAGCACCACTTATGGATGCCTATCGAGCCACACCCGCTCCCAAGGTAGTCATTGCACTCGGAGATTGCGCGATCAATTGCAACGGCCTTGGCGATGGATATGGAGTTGAGGGAGCTGTAGGTGAGTTTTTAGAGGTCGACCTTCAAATTCGAGGCTGTCCTCCCGAGCCCAAGTCGATAATCGCCGAACTCCGGCGGATCGCAAAAGCATGATATCGACCCAAATACCCAATCCAAAAGCAGTCGAATCTGACCAAATCAAAAAAAGATTTGACCCAATGGGTCGTTTCTTTGTCATTATGATCTGCACTCTTAGCGCATTGGTTGCTATTTCTGCTACCACCATCGCCCTTTTAGCGATCACTCGACCGCCTTGGCATGGCTCAACGAACTTATTTCTAGCAATATATGGCTTAAAACTCGCAACAGATCCTCTCTCTGGGGTCTTTCTCTTGATCTCAGGCTCCCTTGGGGTAATGGTCATACCCCACCTCTATGGTTACTTGCGAAGAAATCATCTTCCAACAACAACCGTCATAGCAATACCGATCTTCATCTTCACTATGGCTCTCGTTCCGCTCGCCAACTCTACTCCTACCTTCTTTTTTTTCTGGGAGTTGATGGCTCTAGCCTCAGTACCCCTAGTCGCCGCCCACCCCAATGATCAAAGCGGTCGACGCGCTACCTTTGTCTATCTGGCAATGACACAACTGGGAGCGATGGCGATTCTTGTCGCTTTGGCAATTATCTCCGCATCGCACCCAGGAACCCCATTAGCTGGCCTTTCGGCCCTAAGTAGCCGCGACTCGAACACTCTTAGATCCCTGGCCTTTCTGTTAGCCTTAATTGGCTTTGGCTCCAAGGCTGGTATTGTACCATTTCATATTTGGCTCCCAAAGGCACATCCCCAAGCGCCTGGACCAGCTTCAGCCCTAATGAGCGGTGCAATGGTGAGCCTTGGAATCTACGGCATAATTAGGTTTTGTATCCTCTCTTTGGGGACCGGGGCTAAGTGGTGGGCGATAACCTTGATCGTATTTGGATCAATTACTGCCATCTATGGAATCCTTCAGGCCTCAGTTAATAAGGATCTAAAGGTGCTTCTTGCCTATTCAACGGCTGAAAACATGGGGTTAGCCCTCATAGCGATAGGGCTATTTCAACTCTTTAGGATCCTTCACCTACCCAATTTGGCCGCCGAAGCACTTGGGGCTGGCGTATTGATCCTTGTTGCCCATGGCCTATTCAAGGGACTAGCTTTTTTAGTAGCCGGCTCGATTCAAAGCGAAATAGGTATAACCGACCTCGATCAACTTGGTGGACTCGCCAAAATAATGCCGGTATCAACGGTTGGCTTTGGAATAGCGGCCCTCTCGGCTTCTGGTCTCCCATTTGGAAGTGCCTTCATTGGAGAGTGGCTCCTGCTTCAAACAATTATTCATCTTCCAAGAGATATTGGCTCCCTGGTCCTCATCGGTCCTATTGCTCTTGGTGTAGTAGCACTTACCGCTGGATTGAGCGTGCTAACTATGGTCAAAGCATTTGGAATTGGATTTTTAGGTACGCCAAGATCCAAGAGAGCAGGCGAAGCCCACGAATCATCTACGACCATGTCGACCTCAATAATCGCCCTTATGATCGCCAACCTTGGTCTCGCATTTGATCCGGGTGTGATAAATTTTGTCATCCTTCATCTGAGCGAATCAATCAGCGGGGTTTATCCCAGAATCGCCCTTGGATCTCGCATCTCTATTACCACCACTTCGTCTGCGATCTTTCCTAGCATAGGTGCGGCTCTGTTTATAGTGGGTGCAATTGCGATCTATCTAATCCGACGCTTAACCGCTTCGAAGAGACCACAGCCATTAGATGAGATTCGTTGGGGCTGTGGAGCCAAAGAATTGACCCCTAAGATGCAATATACCGCAACCTCATTTGCTGAACCCCTAGAGCGGATCTTCTCGGACATCTTGGTTCCTCGTCGAGATATCGAGACCGACGCCTTTGATTCACTTGATCTAATCGTAAAACGAATAGATCTCCGAGAGTCTCCTCATGACGCTATCGAGACCGCCCTCTGGAATCGATTGGCCAGAGCTCTAGATCTTGTCGCTAGTCAATTCCGACGCTTTCACAATGGATCGCTCATTCGGTATTTAATGCTCGGTGGATTGGGATTTGCCGTAGTAATGGTGGTGACACATTGAGTTATCTTTCCCTCATCCTTCAGATCACGCTAATCGTAGTGATCTCGCCACTAATTGGCCAACTCATGATCAAGATCAAATCTAAAGCCGAAGGAAGAAGAGGACCTTCCTTGCTTCAAGGTGTTCGAGAACTTGGCAAACTCCTCAAAAAGGGAGAGATCAACCCGATTGGAACTGGGAGCGCCTTCGCGCTAGCACCGGCGATCTATTTAGTATCCACCCTGGTTTTATCTGCCATAATTCCGCTAATTGCCCTCAAACTTCCGGGCTCATCTAACTACGACCTCTTCTGGGTGGTAGGAATCCTACTGATTGGAACAATTGCCCTCGGCCTTGGCGGACTCGATACCGCCACAGCCTTTGGAGGAATGGGAGCCAGTCGTGAACTTATGGTGGCCGCACTTATAGAGCCAAGCATACTTATGGCCATCTATGCGCTTTCAATTCGGGCAAACTCATCCAATATCTTCAATATCGTGCATGCAACCCTCTCAAATCCGCAACAGATCGCCTCGCCACAGAGTGCCTTAGCGCTAATTGGCCTTGTTATCGTCGTCGTTGCCGAGGCTGGCAGGATACCAATAGACAATCCATCGACACATCTAGAGCTCACCATGATCCACGAAGCGATGGTACTAGAGGTAAATGGACCAAAATTGGCAATGGTAAAACTGGCCTCTTCCATGAGGTTGGTTATCCTGATTGGCCTTGTGGTAAACCTATTTTTTCCAATTGGCATCTCATATTCAACCTCCTCTGTCGGATCGATCATCTTGGGGATCGTGGCACTTGTCATAAAGGTCTCCCTTTTGGCTGGTCTGTTGGCATTTGTGGAGGTATTCTTAGCCAAGTTACGCCTCTTTAGGGTTCCGGAGCTTCTAGCTGGATCCTTTGTCTTTGGCTTTCTAGCCGTCACTGCATCATATTTTCTACCGGTCATCAAGGCTTAGGAGTTCTAGATATGTCTGTGGGATCCTTTACCAGCCTCTTTTACTTTGACATTGGCGCCTTTTTATTTTTCACCATGGCCATTGCCTGGAGAAAAAGTCTCTTTGGGCAAGTCCGACTCTTACGCGCAAATGCAATTGCGCTCTTTTTGTTGGGGCTACTCAGTGGTATCTATGCCAAGGACGCTGCGCTTATTGGCCTTTCTATTGTGATATTGCTAGTGCGAGCATATGGAATTCCCACCATAATCGCAAGGGCAATTCCTCATTCAGGCGACCAATGGGAGTCGACTCGCGTTGTAAATACGACTGCTTCAATCTTGATTGTGGCAGCAATAACTGCATTTGCATACATATTGACAGAGCCGTTGGTGGCTCTAAATCCGACCAAACGGATCGCAAGCCTTCCTGTTGGAGTCTCCGCACTGCTAATAGCCGTCTTTCTCATTGTAACTAGAAGGCGCATCGCAACTCAATTGATCGCCTTTGCCCTCTTTGACAACGCAATTTCGGCCTGTGCCTTCGTCCTAACCGAAGGAGTTCCATTGGTAGTTGAATCTGGCGCGCTATTAGACGTTCTTCTTTTGATCTTTGTCCTGGTCGCCCTGGCATCCAATATGAGGAGTCAGACACAGAGTATGGATATTGCAGAACTAAGGGAGTTGCACGAATGAACGCATCCGATCTACTTGGTTTAATCGTGCTTCTACCGATCCTTGTATCGGTGGCACTCTATTTCTTTGGGTGGAACGGTGCCACCCAAAAAATGGAAGTTGTTAGCGTCCTGGCGATAGGAGTCGCCTCAGTGGTTATATACCTTGACTCACGCCACGGAAAACTCCTACAATTTCATAACCTTCTTTCTGGAGATGCTCTAACAGCTATCTTGCTGGGGCTTACCTGCGTTGTCTCGACGATGGCAATCCTTGCCAGTCGTGAATATCTCGAGCGCCATCCCGGTGATCAAACCAAACTCGTTCAAAGCAACAAGGGCTACGCCATGGCAATGCAGATCTTTATTGCAGCGATGACGCTAGCTGTCGTATCGGACAATCTGGGACTTACATGGGTAGGAATTGAAGCCACCACCATATCTACAGCATTCCTAGTTGCACACAAAGCCACCACCAAAGCTTCAGAGGCCGCCTGGAAGTATGTAATCATCTGCTCTTTTGGAATAACAATCGCCTTTTTTGGAACCGTTATCTTATATTTCTCAGCGATCAACTCCGGAATGAGTCCAGCCAACGCCTTAGTCATTCACGACTTGGTAAAAAATGCCTCACACATGAGAAACAATGCGACCACTTTGGGCCTTGGACTACTGCTCATTGGATACGCCACCAAAGTTGGTCTCTTTCCATTTCATACTTGGTTAGCCGACGCTCACTCCCAAGCGCCAGCGCCTGTTTCTGCACTCATGAGTGGTGTCTTGCTTAGCGTTGCCGGCGGAGTCCTACTTCGCATCTCAGAGATCAGTCGCCTCAGCATCGGCCACAAAGTCTTTAGCGACGTTCTTATGACGATGGGAGTAGCCACCATAGTCATAGCGGCGATGTTGCTTGTGCGCCAAAAGGACTACAAACGCCTATATGCCTATTCGTCACTGGAAAACATGGGCCTTATAGCAGTTGGAATTGCAGTTGGAAGCAAGATCGCTATCTATGGACTTATAATCCAAATCGTTGGCCATGGTATCTCCAAAGGAATCGTCTTTATTACAACCGGCCACATCTATGACGAGTTAGGTGATACCTCTATCGATTCGCTTCGAAGCCTATCGCATCGAAGTCCAATCCTTGCCACCTTCGCGATCATTGGAACAGTTGGAATCTTGGGATTTCCTCCCTTTCTTCTCTTTGGAGGAGAGACCTCGATTGCCTTTGGGTTGATTCGATCCCACGACATAATCGCATTGATAATCGTCGCTGGCGCACTTTTGATAGCTGCTATCTCGATCTATCGCCATGGTATCGCCATGCTCTTTGGCCCAGTTGGCCCAGGTCAAGATACAAGGCCATTTTCAATTAAAACAAGAGCGACTCTAATGCTCTTTGGAGCAAGCCTTCTATCGCTTCTTTTAGGAATCGATGGCCCAAATGTAACCACCATTGCGCGCGCTGGAGCCAATGCCATTGGAGTGAGCTTGTGACGAATTCTATAAATCAGCAGCTTCATCAAATCACTAGCGGAATCTCGGTAATTAGAAGCAGCGAAGCCACCGACTCCGATAGTCTTTTGGGTCGAGTCGCCTTTTATCTCAATGAGGGCTATCGCCTTAGCCTTGTTTGTGCTAAGCCACTTCCTCAAACTATTCTTGTTACCTATTGTCTGGTGGGGAAAAACCCCGATCGACGCCATGAGATCCAATTAGAGGTAAAAAGAGAGCGACCCGAACTACCAAGTCTGGCCAAAATCAGCTTTTCGGCATCCCGATTTGAACGTGAGATGGCCGACCTTTACGGGATTATTCCGCTGAATCATCCTCTACCAAAGAGGCTTGTACGCCATGGCCATTGGCCAGAAGAATGGTACCCCATGATCTCGAGCCAAGAAAAACCCAAGTTCGAATCAGATCGCCAAGTTGGCTACCCCTTCCAAGAGGTAGCCGGAAGTGGAATCTATGAAATTCCAGTTGGTCCTATCCATGCTGGAATGATCGAACCGGGCCACTTCCGTTTCTTCGCATTAGGTGAGACTGTCATACGCCTTAGAATCCGCCTCTGGTTTCTCCATAAGGGGCTAGAAAAACTATTTGTAGGCAAGACTCCAGCTGAAGCGATAACTCTCGCTGAAAAGATTTCAGGTGATACGTCATTTGGCCATAGCCTAGCTATGACAATGGCGATCGAAGATGCCCTTGGAATCACAGTACCGACCCGAGTTGCAAGTGCCAGAGCGATCCTTCTGGAGGCTGAAAGAATCTACAACCACATAGGAGATATCGGAGCACTCGCCAACGACGTAGGGTTTTCTTGGGGAAATGCAATAGCGCTAGATCTCAAAGAGGAGATGATGCGCCTCAATTCGTCTCTAACCCAAAGTCGCCTACTTCGAGGAACCCTTGGAGTAGGGACAGTTAAGATCTCCGATCACCTCGATCTGATTGGAATCGATCGAATTGCCTCAAAATTTGAAGAGCTGATCGAGATACTCACCAACCATTCAATGGTAAGAGATAGGTTCCATGGAACCGCAATCTTGGGCGTGGCCCAAGCAAAAGAGATGGGCTGTCTTGGGGTTGTGGCCCGAGCGAGCGGCATAGAGGTAGATGCCCGAATCGACCATCCCTTTATGACAATTGGACCTACGGCATCAACCCTAGAAACCGGAGACGTAAATAGTCGGTTCCTGCAAAGGGTGAATGAGATAAGGGCATCAGTCTCTTACATTAGAGAGCTCGCCCGCTTTCTAAGGGTTGAAGAACCCATCGCACAAGTGTCAACGCCTCCTAGGGAAAGCGGCTTTTCTCTCGTCGAAGGTTGGAGAGGCACTATTGCTCATCGAGTCGAGATCAAAGACGGTATTATAACCAATGCTAAGATAGTCGATCCCTCGTGGTTCAATTGGCCCAGCCTTCCAATTGCCATGACCAACACTATCGTGCCCGACTTTCCCCTGGTAAATAAGAGTTTCAATCTTTCATATTCAGGAAATGATCTCTAAGAACACAAAACTCCCTCAAACAATTGGGCTCTTAGTTGCAAATTACTCTATGGCCAGATCAAATTTCCACAACTGATATTGCAGTTAGGTATTAATCTAAAGCGAGCGCAAGACTCTCTTTAGGACCTTACCTTGAGAATCTGTGGGTAAGAGATCGACGATACGAATCGACTTGGGTACTTTGAATGACGCAAGTCGTTCTCTAGCAAAGGCCAAAATTTCATCGACTTCGCATGCAACGTTATCTCGCAAGACGACAAAGGCTGTGATCGCCTCTGACCAATAGGGATCAGGAACACCCACCACTGCCACTCGCTCAATTGCGTGGTGTTGAGAGATAACACGTTCAACCTCGACTGACGAGACATTAAAGCCGCCGGTTTTAATGACATCCTTCAAGCGATCGACAAAAAACAGATTTCCCGACGAGTCGATTCTCATCACATCTCCTGTGTGAAGCCAACCATCGCCAAACAACTTCTCGCTTCGATCAATGTCATTGAAATAACCACTTGTAATCCCTGGACTTCGAGCGATAGCTTCACCGACATTGGTATCGTTTCCATCTGGGTCGACAATCCGAATCTCAAGTGCGGGCATCGCTCGTCCAATCCAAGAAGGATCTCTATCTGGAATCTCTTCCATCGTATGAAACCACCCCGAAGTCCCTACTTGAGCCAATTCAGATTGACTCCAATAGGTGCCCCATAGAATCTTCGGATGGACCGCCGACCAGGCATCTAGCATTGCTTTGGGAACCAAACCGCCATAAGTTATCGCTCTGGCCAAGGTGGAGACTGTTGCATTTGTAAAATTCAAACTCTTTGACATAGCAAGATAAAAAGTTGGAGTTTGGGCCATTATCGTTATCTTCTCGGACAGAATCAGGGCAATTGCCCTATCGGGATCGATAGTTGCTGGCAAAACTACAGTTGCTCCCACTTGGGTTAAAGTAGTCATGGTTCCAATTCCCGCCATTGTAAAGAAGGGCATTACGAACAACCACCGATCATCACGCGTCAAAGATAGGTCGATGCTCCACGAGGGAATAGTGGCAATCAGATAATTTCGATTTGAAAGCATCACCCCTTTAGGTTTTGCCTCGGTACCACTGGTGAGAACGATCATGGCTATATCATCTTCGCCTGCCTCTCGATTAGGGACAAATGGAGCCATCGTATCAAAATGCGATAGATCGACCAACTTTTGTGTTCGCTTTAGCTTGCCTTTATAGTCCCCATCTCTATCAGCGATGACCACCAATTCAATAGAGTGTGCATCTTTGATCACACCTTCGTACTTCTCCAAAAACACGCGATCAACAAAGAGAACACGAGGCCTCAGTGAGGCAAAATGATCCTCAATATCCAAAGGGGTCAACAGTGGATTTACTCCAGATAATGGCATACCTACCTTCAGTGCGCCATACCAAAGAGCAACATAGTCCAAAGAGTTCTTAGCAATTGCACAGATTCGATCTCCGATTTCCATTCCAGCTTGGCTCAGTGCACTTGCCACCTTGTCGGAATAGTTATCGAGTTCCAAATAGGTCATAACACTCCTATTTGAATTCAAATCGTAAGAAACCACCGCCTGGCGATCGCCAAAGTGCAAGGCATTGCGCCTTAACTGATCGGCGAGGCTCGCGCGCGTCATTGTATCCTTATAACGACTCACTGTGACTCCACCTTTGATTTAGTTAGAACAGACAAAGTCCATCCTTGGAAAAAATTAATTAAAATTTGTCAATCTTTTAGCTGCCTCGACGATCGAAGTCAACTTTGACCCCGGAGGAAATGCGTCAACACCAAGGGCTTCTAAGGTCCTCTTAGCAGATGGAGTAATGATTCCTCCAACTATAACTGGTGGCGGCGACTCCAACTTAGCGATCTCATCGACCAGCGACAATACCAAATCCAGACGTCCACCGACATTTAACCCCACCAGGTCAGGGTCCTCCTGGATAACTGCACTCATTATCTCGTCCCTAGTGGCCATACCTAAAAGCACAATCTCAAAACCCGCTTCTCGCAGGGCGTGTTCGACGACGGTGATTCCTCTCCAATGGCCATCTAAACTCGTCTTTGCCATCACGACTCTAGGCGAATAAGGAGGTGGTTGGTTAAAAGTCAAATGGAACCTCCCAGCTTCCAAACGAACTTCTAAAGACCGAGCCAATCTCACCTAAGGATACTTCAGCCTCTGTTGCGGCCATCATTGCCGGCATTATATTCGAAGAGGACACACATGCCTCTTCGAGCCCTACAAGGGCGTCCCTAAGTACCTTTTGATCTCTTGTTGCTCGCAAGTCAACGAGTCGTTCCATCGCATTGTCAAAGGCGTCTCGCGGGGCTTCAAAGGCCTCAATCTCATATGGAGAGACGTCATCCATAAAGCAGTTAACTCCGACCTTTGCCACACGGTTGGTCTCAATGTCATATGCGGCCTCATTTGATCCTGCTACTGCCCTCCTGTATAACCACCCTGACTCTAGAGTGGCGATATAACCACCCTGGGCTACAATCTCATCGAAGACTCCAAACCCTTCCTCAACAAGTTGGCCAGTGAGGCTCTCAATTAAATATGACCCACCAAGTGGGTCAACGACTGAAGTCAAATTTGATTCGTTTTGAAGGATCTGCTGAATTCGAAGCGACATCTGGTGCGCATGCTCACTTGGAATTGTGATGGCTTCATCGTAACCAGAGACCCCTAAAGATTGAGCACCCCCCAAGACCGCGGCCAGAGCCATCAAAGTGCCTCGAACGATATTGTTTAGGGGTTGTTGATAGGTCATAGCTGATCCAGCTGTGACTACATGAATTCTAAGTTGGCGAGCACGCTCGTCGTCGACTCCGTAGCGCTCTTTGAGCATCCTCGACCACATAACCCTTGCCGCTCGAAGCTTTGCGATATCTTCAAAGATATCCATCGACGTTCGAAGGTTGATGCCACCGATAGACCTTGCGACTTGGGCAACTTCAATATTGCCCCTCTCCACAATTCCATCCAAGTACTCTTTGGCATTCGCCATGAGCAACCCTAGCTCTTCTTTGGCATTTAGCCCGGAATCCGCCCCGTTGTAGGCGGCTATCGAAACGGGAACCCATCGGGGAAGATTTCGGTGACAAAACTCAATTAGATCAAGATTCAACCTCAAACCATCGCGTGGAGGAATCTGCTCCTTGGCGATACACCCCAAATATGTCAAATTGAAGTCAGATTGACCGGTGCCCGCCAGACGCTTTAGATCAATACCACGACTAGCCGCCACATTCCAGTAGCATGCATTCGCGAACGGGCCGTGCTGTACGACTGCCCCACCGGCGTGCGCGTAGGTATTTTCAATATCTATTCCATCAAGAATCGTCGCAAAGTCACGAATCGACAAAATAACTGCCCCAGTTAGCCCCACATCACCACTGCGCGCCAACACCTCGGGATTATCTACGTCATATAGATGATCCGCAGTCATCCTGTCGTGCTCCATCAAAAAGCCACTCTCACCGTGGCTCAGTAAAAACTTAATCCTCTCGGACTCGTCGATTGGATTCCCAAAGCCAGAAAGTTGAAAGATCCTCCACGGCTTTGTGCGATACATCTTTGGATATGCGCCACGAAGATATGGGGGCTCGCCTGGCGAAGTCGAAAGAAGCTCTCGATGACCCTCTGGAATATCTCCATAACCATATATGGGTTTAAGCTCTATTCCACTCGTCGTTCTTCTGATCTCGTCGGCCATTCATTGGCTCCTAATCACGACTAAGACTTCTACCATCAAAGCCATCGACACGAACCATATCCGAGACCTCCATCCTGGTCAACTTAGTTGGAAAGGGGTTCAGTGGCCATCCAACGGCTATTGTCGCGGCCGTTATAAAGCCATCGGGAACATTCAATAACTCCTTTACTTGGGGCTCTGAGATACACAGCAGGGTCGTTAGAGCAGTTCCTAGCCCTTCGGCACGAGCAGCCAATAGGAAATTCTGAACTATTGGATATATGGAACCTCCACCAACGACGCTTATGCGTCCAAGTCCAGCATCAGTTGGATGCAGTCCATCCACCTCGGCACAGACCACTACTAGCGCTGGAACTTCTTCTAAGTGCTCTGCAAAATAGTCTGCGGCTTGAACGGTCTTATCCAGAGCACCAGCACGCACTTCCCCGCTCCCAATGCCAGCTAAATAGGCTCGCCACGGGCCGATATACCAATCTTTGAGTGCTTGTCTTTTCTGCTTATCCCGCACCACTATGAACCGTACCGGTTGGCGATTTCCACCTTGTGGGCCAAATCGTGCTGAGTCGAAGGCCCTGAACAAGACGTCGTCTGGCACCTCTCGATCTTGAAAATATCTACAAGTACCTTGTGTACGCATCGCCTCTACAAGATCCATCTTCGCCTCCAAAAATCTTACCGATGTGGCAAATGTTACCAAACGCCCCATTGGTAAAAGAGAAATTATTCAACTTTCAAAACTAATTACCAGGTGGATAAATTAACATGGTCAATAAACCATCTCCCTGGAAATGGCTAACTAATAATCACATAAAAAGTATTTTCGCTATCGCAGTCGCCAAATTAGCTGATCTTTACGTACGCTTACCCGTAGCATTGAAATTCGCACAAGGCGAAAACTTGCTTGCGAGCTCATATTGCACTCTCGATAATCGTTATCAGACCGGTTGGTCGTGATGCCTTGATGGAAGTGATACTAGGCAACCTCAACCAAAAGACGCGGCCGCAAGCCCCATCTGTAACGGTGCGGAAGTTCACAACTCTATTTAGAAAACTTTATCAAAATAGAAATCTACCGAAGCGCGAGGTTATTCCATCGATGTTTCAATACTTTAAGTACTTTATTAGTCTTATTTTCATCAAACGATAGCGCACCATTGACTAGTTCAACCAAAATTAGCTCAGTTGCGGCGATAAGTTTGTCTAGAATTTTGGTCGCCACAACTGTGCTTAATCCAACTGTGCTTAATCCAATAGTCGAGCCGAATGCTAGGATCATGCGCCTTGATAGTTCGGTTGTAGACCCAGCTAGTCTTAGCGCCATGGAATTCTCACCATAGAACACCCTAGAACAGAGTGGAGACAAGGTCGTATGCGAGAGAAAGCGACCATAGGCCACTAAGCGACTTTACAACTGAGATATTTTTGGCGTGAACATCTCCATTTCCAGTGAGCCAAGCAAAACAAATCTGGCAAAATAGATCGAGTGCTACTACCACCTCTGCGCTGCAAACTGACACTATCGCCGCTGCAACTTCTTCGTAACTTAGTAGGTACTTATCGCCTGGCCAACGACCCAAAAGTTGACAAGCATTCCGCTGGCGGCATAAACGCAGCAAACATATGCGTGCGTTACTACAAGCATGCACGTGCTAGAATAGCGGCATGAGGACGACAGTAGAATTCGATAAGGACACCGCCCAGGCCATCGAGGCCCTGCGGCGCGAACAACACCTTGGCATGTCCGAGGCGGTGAACGAACTGATTCGCCGAGGCCTGGTTGCCCAGGTCATACATCCCCCGTTCCGCCAGCGCACAGCACCGCTCTCGGTAAGCGTCGACGTCTCGAGCGTCGCGGACGCCCTCGAAATCCTCGATGGCGTGGCGACCCGCTGATGCTAGTTGACGCCAACGTCCTGATCTATGCCGTCGACGAACGGTCGCGAGCTCATAGCGCCGCTCGGAATTGGCTCGAAGAAGCACTCAACGGCTCGCGCCGAATCGGGCTGCCCTGGCAGTCGCTGCTGGCCTTCGTTCGCATCGTCACCCATCCGCGAGCCCTGCCCGTCCCACTCACTCCAGTTGATGCGTGGTCATTCGTCGCCGACTGGCTCGACGCCCCCGCCGCGTGGGTGCCCGATCCGGGACGCGGGTACCGAGACATCCTTACACGGCTAGTGATCGATCTCGACCTGCGAGGCAACCTGGTCAGCGACGCCGCGCTCGCCGCGCTCGCCATCGAGCACGGCCTGGCTGTCATCAGCGCTGACTCCGATTTCGCGCGCTTCCCCGAACTTATCTGGCTCAATCCGCTCAACTCCTAATACGCTGCGGCGGTGGGCATGTGGGGCACCTGCGGAGATATTTCCTATTGACTTTGGTGACCAAATTGGCCGAGAACGAAAAGGCCTCAACGCCTGAGTAGCCATACCGGTAAACCCAGCGAAAGCCAAGCCGGAATGGTTATTATTCGTTCCAATTTCACGGCGTCGCCAAAATCTACCCTCGCTGGCAGAACTGGAGCCAGGCACTTCGGCGACTGAATCTTAGGATGTCTCCCTGGAACGCGCTGGAAGCGATTTGGTACCCACGCTGGAAGAGAGAGCCGGATGCGGTAGAAGTCGCAGGTCTGGTTCGGAGGGCGGACCAGAGAAACCCACCGACGGAAACGTTGGCAGGGCGCTCTGGTTCGACCCTACCAAAACAAAGCCTATTGTAGGCTCCCCCGTCCTTTTCGATCCTAGCGATATTTGTAATG
The DNA here is from genome assembly GCF_904848545.2 of Acidithrix sp. C25. Taxonomy (NCBI): domain Bacteria; kingdom Bacillati; phylum Actinomycetota; class Acidimicrobiia; order Acidimicrobiales; family Acidimicrobiaceae; genus Acidithrix; species Acidithrix sp. C25. Next base: position 1,251,484 of record NZ_CAJHCI020000002.1, on the reverse strand, counting down.
CACTCGTTGGTTTAAAGGGAGTGAGAATTCTTTACTACTGCAGAAATGGCCCTATGGCTGAGATTGCAATTGAGCAAGTTATCTCAAAAGTGACCTGTCCGCTTTGTCTCAATCCGGCACAGGTAAAGGAACGACCCTTTGTCACCTATATCGATCTTCCTTTTGGGGGTACCCCTACGAGGATCAAGTGGAAGAAACATCGGATGACTTGTAATCAATCTTCATGCGAGAAGAGAAGTTGGACGTTAGTGATCACCGTATTGCAGCTTCACATAGTGTACTTACAACTAGAGCTGCCAAGTGGGCGACAAAGCTGGTGGGTATGGGCCGATGTGTATCTGAGCTAGCAAAAGAACTCAACTGTGACTGGGGCGTAATAAATCGAGCAGTAACCATCTACAGTAGAGCTCTACTAGAAGCTGATAAGAAGCGAATTGGAAAAACAAGGGCTCTTGGCTTTGACGAGACCCTCTTTGTGAGAACTGGTAAATATCGCACGCAGAACTGGTGCACAACTATTTGTGATGTCGCGGAAACCGACAGCTGATCGATATCGTCGAATCAAGGAGCTTTACCGAAGTAGCAAAATGGGTAAAGAAACGTCCAACTCACTTTAGGGAAAGAATTGCCTATGGCACTTTAGACATGTCAAATTCCTATGCTGCTGTCTTTAGTGTTACCTTACCAAAAGCAACCCAAGTGGTAGATAGATTTCACGTCATCAAGCTTGCCACTACTGCACTAGATGGAGTACGCAGACGGCTGCAGCTAGAGAGAACTGGTCACAGAGGTAGAAAAGATGATCCTTTGTATCGATCTCGCAAGCTACTTGTGATGAAGGGGAAGAACTTAGATGAAAAGACCACCAAGCGTATAGAAACGCTTCTTGAATTGGGAGATCCAAACGCTGAGGTTGCGCTTGCCTACAGAGTAAAAGAAGCATTATCTGACTTTTATGAGTGTAGGGATATTCACCAGGCACAAAAATACTTAGAAGAGATTGTCGATCGCATATCACTTGTGGCTATGCCACTAGAGCTTCGCAGACTTGGAAAGACTCTCAAATATTGGTTTAAAAACATACTTATCAAGTTTCGTAAGTTTCGCCTTCACCGAGACCAGATTGGAGCTAATCCTTAGTAGAACAGATGTTCTACTAAGGTGGCATGGTGGATCTCTCAGGCTTTATGGTACGCTTCGCTTCAAAGTAAGCATGTGAAGATCATTTGATCAAATTGCTTATGCTATGACGGATTTAGATGTCCAAAGTGTGACTCTGACCAATTTACTTTAGTAAGGCCAAATCATTTCAAGAAATGCAGCGTCTCGAGCTCCACTTTTTCAATGTAAATCTTGTCGACGTCAAACTAGCGTTACCTCCAGGACTATCTTTCATCGAAGCCATATCTCTTTATCCAAGTGGTTCTCCGCTATCTATCTATTGTCCAACGACAAGCGTGGTCTTTCGGCTACTACCCCCTAGCCATTAGAGCCTGACTATTCCGATTCTCTGGACCACTATTGGTAGAATCTTTGGACCACAGCACCAGTATCTTTGGACCACTGTACCGAAGTCTTTGGACCAGACTTTCCTGATCCCTTTAACCTATCTCTAAGTTACCTCAATCCCGGTAGATGTCAGGCTAGAAGGTCCCTTAATTAATGCCTAAATGGCTCGTCTTTTTGATATTTATTTGTCCATAGTCCTCTCGTTGTTGGATTAGAAAGTTGTCTTTCGCTTTTCTGAGGATTACGGACAACTCTAAGCCAGGAGTAGCACGAGGGGTAACTGGTCCCAATGGGTAGTTTCGGAACCAGTTACCCTTCTTTTTATTATTTGTTTATCGGTAGTAGCGATAGCGGTGGGCCCTGTGGTCGAGATCTGGCACCTGCATGTAAACGCGAAGCGCTTATTCACATGTGTCAGATTATTTGCGAGGCAAGCGTGCAGGCGTCCACCGCTCACTAAAGATGGCCTGATCTTTAGTTTGTTAGATTCGCTTAACCAACGGTTAGCTCGTCATAGGCAACTGCGCCATCACAATGAGGACACAGTCCTCCAAAGCCAACACGACGCATGAATTTCTGACATTCGTCGCAGCGTTGCTCCCCGAGGGCTCGCTCCCCGCAGATATCACACTCATATACAGTGATTGGCTTTAGCGGCTGTTTCTTACCTACAACAGGTACCTTGGATTGGCTGTTGTCGCGTCGAGCTCGATAAGCACTAGCTCTACAACGCTCTGAGCAGTAGGTCTTACGACCCGATACTAAGAAATCACTATGGCAAACCGGACAAGCTATCGTGACGCTATCGTGACGCAACGGGATTTCGTTACTCATGAGCCGTCTCCCATTTCGCTATGTTGTGCTCGTATCTTTCGCATTGACTCGCCTTTCATCTCGAGGCGCATTGAGTCATGAACGAGACGATCGAGTATTGAGTCTGCAACTGTTAGATCTTCAAAACTTTGATACCAAGTGCTAACGGGAAGTTGTGAGGCGATGATGGTAGATCCAACACCAATGCGCTCGTCAAGAATATCTAGTAGCTCTCGGCTACCCCGTGATGCAATTGGTGCTAGACCAAAGTCGTCTATCAAGATAACGTCCTTGGACCTTATCTTGGTGAGGAACGACTTGTAGGTGCCATCGGCTCTTGCTATGGTTATCTGTTCAAGTAGATGCGACAGTCGAAAGTAACGCACTGTATGGTCCGCCACGATTGCGCTATGGGCTATAGCACAGATCAGATAGGTCTTACCGCAACCAGTAGGACCGGTAACTAAAAGGTTATGGTGACGTCTTAGAAAACCAAGTGAGAGTATCTCGGCTACCTTGGCCTTAGGAACACCCCGATCAACTGAAAAGTCTATTTCGCCTGGATGAGCTAAAACTTTTAATTCCGCCTCTTTTATACGTCGTTGGATCCTACGATTAACCCTTAGATCAACTTGTGCACCAAGGATCATGGCCAGCCTCTCTTCGAATCCCAATGACAGTGAGGCTGGTTCATTTAATTGCCGATGAAACTCTTCCAGAGCGCCCGATAGTCCTAGGCTATTTAGGTGTTGGGTAACTATGGCCTCAGATGACATCTTCCATACCTCCGTAGTAGCAGGCACCCCGGATGTTGTCATGAGTTGTGATGCATGGCAAATTTGGGGTTTCAATTACCTCTGTCTCAAAGAGTCCCTTGGAAGCGATGCTCCTAAGAGAAGATGACTTAGTGGATCCAATAGCTATTGCATATGCGCACGATTGCTCACATACTTGAGCTCCGTAGAGTTTGGCTACTTCAGCTATCTGAGCTAAAGAGCCAATTGCTAATCCAGTAGATGGCCCCACTCTATCTAGGATTACCTCGGCGAAGCTAACTGCTGATGGGCCTATATTTTTGATCTGCGTAATCAGTCCATCGATGGATGTGGATCTTTGATAGATGAGGTGATTTTGTGGCATATGTGCTTCGATGGTGGTGTATTTTCCAGATAGCATCGATCTTGTATGAATAGCCACGCAGTTGCTACCTTCATAGATCTCAATCGTATCGATGGTTGCCTTAGCACTTAGGGAGCTATTTGCTAGGCGGTATGGAACGCTGTAGTAGTTTCCTGCTACCTTGACGTGGTAGTTGGATCCTGCTCTGGCATTAGACCAGATACCGAATTGGAACTTATGAGGAGGAAGTGGAGCTAGGCAGTTAGCTTCGAATTCTACGAATCTATCCTCGCGAGAGAAGTCCTGGCCACCTATCTTGTTGTTATTTAGCCGATTGATCCCATCTAAAAGTGCTACATTGAGCTCAGCTATAGAGTAAAAGCGTTGATTTCTCAGTCTCCCGAGAATATCTCTTTGTACATAGCCAACCATCTGCTCTACGCGAGCTTTGTCTTTTGGCCTGCGAACCCTGGTCGGAGCTATTAAAGTACCAAGATGGTTGGCAAATTCCTTGAAAGAATTATTTAGCTTCAGCGCAGTCTTAGGACCTTTGGCGGTAGTTACCGCTGCAGCCATATTGTCTGGGACTAATCGACCTACAACACCGCCAAAGAAGTAGAGAGCCCTTTCGGTTGCATCTATCACACAAGATACATCTTGATATCTGGTAGCCCAAATAAATGTCTTGCCTGAAAAGGCAAGAGTAGCAACAAAAATAGAGGCTTGGTAGTCGGGATCACTAGCACCTGGCGATGAGTAGATTCCCACCTTATCCCCAGCGAAGTCAATCAATAGCTGATCCCCTGGTACATGCTCTAAGTGCATCGTGAGACTACGGTCTTTTTTGGCTTGACGGATAAATTCGGCAAATTGCGAATATCCATAGTGCTCATCGGGAAATTGCTCACAATACTCGTCAAAAAGTACTTTACGAGTTGGTGGATTCGGCTTGGCTAGCTCTGTGAGTATCGCATCCAAATTCGGCATTACCGCTCCATTGGATTTTGGACCCGGACTATTTGGATAGCAGATAGCAGAGAGTGCCTCATCGTCAAGGTCGCATGCCTCTTGGATACTAACGCCTGCTTTGGCGAGCCTATCGAGATGTCGACTTACGCTTTGGTGTGAGATACCAAGCGATGTTGCTATCTCTCTATTGCTGTAACTACCCTTGGCTACAAGAGCCAATAAATTACGGATATCTTTCATATCCACCTTCCATTTCTTTGAAGCCATTTATGTTCATTCCTCCTTTGGCGTCCACATTTTTTGGGACGCCAAAGCAAGTTAATCAGATAAAGAATCAGGTGGTCCAAAGATTTCGGCGAGGTGGTCCAAAGATTGTGGAATCATGGTCCAAAGATTTCAGCGAGGCGGTCCAAAGATTGTGGAAAAGTCAAGAGCCCTTGCTAAATTCGTTGAAGTATCTTATTCGACTGGCTGGTTGATGCTAAATAAGCTACCTAAGGCAATGGCTGAGCGTAATAGCTGAGCGTAATGGCTGACCGAGATGGTTTATACAAACTTGGAGAAAACGCCTGAGTAGATGAGTTCTTTTTAGATGGTGAGAGCCATGGCGAAGGCAGAAGAGGAAAGGGAACAAAACAAACCAATGTTCTAATTGGAGTGTCGATTAGCAATGGTGCTCCTACTCATTGCTTCATGGAAGTAATCAAAGATACCACTGCTAAATCACCCAAAGATGTTTTTGTGAGACGTTGAGATTCTAATACCAAGCTGATAAGTAATGGTAACCCAAGTTACGGGGTATGTGCTGAAAGACCTTGGACTAGCGCACTGGTTCACTCTATCCAAAGACGAACAAGCACATGTAACATTCAAATGGCTCAACATCCTGATAGGGAACTGCAAGAAATTTATCGACGGAACATACCACGGACGTGAGGAACATAAGCAACTTATGCCTCGAGGAATTTGCATACCGATTCAACCCAAGGCACTTTGAAATGTCCTTGGTAGAGCGACTTCTCAATACATGTGTGTTTGCGTCTCCACATCCGCTACTCCGCGAATCTGACTCCAAAATGGCTCTTGCTTACGAAACTTGATAAGTATGTTTAAAAAGATCATGGCCTTTCACGAAGAACGAATGACCAATGGTCCTACCGAAGGACTCAACAACTTGATCAAAAGAGTAAAGCGTGTAGCTTTTGGCTTTACCAACTTCGAAAATTACCGCATAAGAGCACTACTCTATGGCGGAAAGCCCAACTGGAGAGTACTTGATTCCATCGTGGTGAAATAACTAAGCCACCAATACCCACTTTCATTTACCAAAGACAACAAACAACAAGATGATCATCATGTTAGTGATGCCCTTTGTTTTGGCGTATCTGAGTTGACTAACCCTACTTTCGGCAACCACCCCATGAAAGCCCAGGTAATGACCATATTGGTGTCTGGATTTGGGCACTACAGTTGAGCAATCACCTTCTTGGTTCGAGCTAGGGTATCTACTACTCCAAGAATAGAGTAGATCTCTTTTTGGGTAGAGTTTGGAGTAGAGGAGATACGAAGGTTATGTAGACGTTTGTTATCATCTAACATCGTTACGTTCAAGCGGCTATGGGTAGACACTTGAGCAAGAATGCTGTGAACACTTCTTTTGTCACCGGCTTGAGATAAGCTAAGTGCAATTGCTCCATAGAGGTGATAAGCAACTACTGAAATAAATAGATGAGCAGCGGTACGACTAGCTAGTTGGTGATAGATCGGTCTCATCCCTAGATTGCTCTTTAGGGCTTTGAATGCATCCTCTACCTTTGTTAGGGTCATATAGAGCTTCCAGATCTCTTCTGGTTCTAGATCGTTCCTATTGGTCTCAATCACATATGCACCATAGAGAGTCTCAGCTGCTTCTTTTACTTTTGGTTTCTCAGTCAAAACCAGCTCTTTGACTTTTTGGTCATCGCCAGTTATGGCATCTATCTCATAGCGACGTGCAATAGAGCGATGCTCTTGCTTTAGCTTTCCTATTCTTGAAGCCACAGTTGTGGCATTGGAATATTGACCACGCTTAACTGAGTCAGCTAGTTTGTCAAATGCACTCTGGAACTTAGTTTGCATACCTATAGCAATTGCCTCTTCTTTATCCCTGCGACGCTCTGAGATACATAGGATCTGCTTTATCTTGTTGTCCATGGAGTCACTTGCGTATGGTTGAGCTCTATTGGAATGGTTGGCTTGGGGTTCATTGCTCTGGGGTTCGTTGACAATTGACTCGACACCGAGGGAATCGCCGCCAAGTGACTCGTTGGCTTGTGGAGGGCCATACATGGAATCGATACCGAGGGAATCGCCGCCAAGCGACTCGTTGGCTTGTGGAGGGCCATCCATGGAATCGACAGTAACCGACTCATTGCCCGACTCGGCAGCTTCTACCTCAGCACCCGCCTCGGCAACTTCTCCCTCGGCAACTTCTACCTCAGCACCCGCCTCGGCAACTTCTCCCTCGGCAACTTCTACCTCAGCACCCAGGTCATCACCCAGTTCTTTGATGTAGATGCTCTCATTGGAGGAGTTCTTGATCTCTAAGAAGGTATCTTTTCCTTGGCGTAGTTCAGCTAGATAGTGTCTAGCTGCATTAGCGCGTGTAATTACCAGATAGCTAAGACCATAGGACTCAATCAGTGCGATGTTGTCATAAGTTGCTATCCCTCTATCCATGATAACCGTTGGGAGATCTTCGCTAAAGAGTCCCTGTCTTAGGTGACTAGAGATACTAGATAAGACATCACCAAGGGTTTCAGGCTCTGACTGATTACCGGGATATATGTGGCTATAGATCGGTAGTCCACGATCATCCACCAAAAGGGCAAGACTTACTAAAGTACAGTCGAAGCGCTTCTCTTTGGAGTGGCCATATTGGGCTAGATCATTACCAAGTGTTCGTCCCTCAAAATAGGCATTGGTAAGATCAAATAAAAAGAGACGCTTATTAGTTGGGTAAAGCTCATTCTCGGCTTTGATAAGTGCCATCTCGATTGAGTCTTTAGCTTCGTAGATAGCATCAGCTATCTCATAAATAGCATCTTTACCGATATTGCTAAGGTCTTGGTCTACCAATTCATAGAGTGCAGAGTCCTCTTTTAGGAAGCGATGTGTTTCAAGATCAGAAGAAGGAGCAACCAAACGAGCACATATTACAGCTTTAGCAATTGCTGTCTCTTTTTCACTAAGGCCACACCGTAGTAGTTGCTCTTTGATCTTCAATCTGTCATAGAAGCTACTAGCTATTAGTTCAGGACCTAAGCGCCTAATATCAGATGCCTCTAGAGATGATGTATTGACATTTAGGAACTCGGCATCTTTTGTGATTACTTCAGAATCGGAGCGAAGTGTTTGAGTAACAGAAAAGCTAGATAGAACTTTATCGGCTATCGACTTTAGTTCTAGGTCACCTTCAAACAGAGACTCAGAGCCAGCTAGTCTCATCGTCAATATCTGAGCTAGCTTCTTGTAGTCCTTAGGATCGATCTCAAGTCGTCCTAGATCCATAACTATCTCTTGGCGTACTTTGTCTCCTTCGCGATAAGACCTAACTAACTGATGCTTTATATATTTAGTTCCAGTTGCCTTATTCTTAGTGGTCTTCTCGCGAATGAACATATAACAAGTATACCAGATGAATTACCTTGTAGGTCAATATTCATAGCTAACTCTAAGCTTAGGGCACTACATTCGCCACTTGAGAAAACCGAACTTCATCTACCAGCATCTCCAAATAGGGGTTACCCCCAAATAGGGGCTAAAAGGGGGCTTAAACGGGGTCTTGGGGGGAATTCAGTCGAGTGGCGGGGAGGAACTTCCCCTCCCCGCTCTCACAGAACCGTGCGTGAACCTCTCAATTCACACGGCTCCTAGCGAACCGACTTTTGGTATTACCCCAAATGACCAGTGAGCCCAAAGATTGGGTTCACGTTCGGCTATTTGAGATAGGTATTTCCAAGCATTTGCTCGTATGCTAAGTCGCCTGTACTTTTTGCGTGCCCATCTAATCAAATAGATATTGATACGTCGGAGGAGTTGGCCTAATCTGGATTTGTAGAAGCGTCCATAGTAGTTGATCCAGCCTAAGATCACCGGGTTGTAAAGCCTGGCGAGTTCGGCTATGGTTTGGCCTGTTTGGAGGTGAATACGAAACCGCCTAAGTTCTCTGCCCATTTCTTCTACCGCTTTATCTGAAGCCGCTGGCAGGAAGTTGTTAAACTGCTGCTTGAACTTATTGCGGGCGTAGCGTGGTGCAAAGGTAAATCCTAGAAAGTCAAAGCGTATTTGTTCGAACTCTCCTTTACGGTTGGAGTCCTTACAATAGACGATTTTGGTCTTTTGTGGATGTAACTCCAACTTGACCTGCGTCATTCTCTGACCTATAGCCTCTAGGATCTCTTCGGCTCGTTTCTTTGTTTTCACATGTACCAAAAGGTCATCCGCGTATCGTTCAAACGGGGCATAGGGTAAGTTCTTTACCATCCATTTGTCAAAAGCGTAATGTAAGAACAGATTCGCCAAAATCGGAGAAATCACCCCGCCTTGGGGTAATCCTTGCTCTCGATCTATTAGTTGTCCATCTTTGTTTTGCATTGGAGCTTTCAACCAACGTTTGATGTAGAGAATTATCCATGGCTCTGATACGTGCATAGAGACAGCTTTTAGCAGCAGTTCATGATCTATTGTGTCGAAGAAGGCCTTGATATCTAGATCAATGACCCAATCGTACTTCCAACATCTCTTGCGTGCTTTTTCAATGGCATCATGGGCTGAGCGATTCGGCCTGTAACCATAGGAGTCTTCGTGGAAGACCTCTTCCAATCTTGGCTCTATGTAGGCTTTAGCTACCCCTTGGGCGATGCGATCTTTGACGGTTGGAATACCTAGGATTCTTTTACCGCCATCTGACTTGTCTATCTCGACATATCTAGTTGCCGCTGGAAAATAACTTCCAGAAGCCATTCGATTCCAGAGTTGGTAGAGATTGTTCTTTAGATCCATCTCAAAGACTGAGATGGACTGCTTATCAATCCCTGGTGCTCCTCGATTGGCTTTTGCCTCTTTGTATGCTTTAAGTACGACGTACTTGTCGATATCAAAAGCTTTTTCTTGTCGTGGTCTTGTCATTTGATCCCTCCCCCTCAACTTTTACCTTGAGAAGTTGTTCATTTGCATTTCCTGTTCACTCCATCCCCTTGGCTCCATCCTCATTACAAGGACTTCGTAGCTACTACGGGATGGTCCGCCCCCAATCCATAGGCATTTGGTACTTTCCCTCTTGTTGATCTGCAACTTGTAGGTTTTTCCTCATCTATGGGCTTAGCCCATGTGGGCTTAGCCAAGAACGTCTAGGACTGGGTTCTCATGTTCCACATAAACGCCTGATGTTAAGCTCACGCCACCTACACGCCGGATGCCCAAGGAGCACTAATTGGGTTAGTCTCCAAGTTGTCCCGAAAGTTCGACGTCCCTCGGTTTCGACATCATCCATACCAATTTCGAACGCTTCGTCAGTGGTTTGTTTTCACTCGTCTTCTTAACTCATACCTGAAAGAGTCATTGCTCTAACTTTTCCGTACCGCTTTGGACAACAGTCTTTAGCTAATGCCCCGTACGGTGGTTTGGAATCTCCTCCCAAAAGGCGATCCCGGAGGGCCTACCTCCATCATCTATGTAGCATTGCAGTGTGATTGTTATCAGCTTCTACATGATTTACAACCTCTTTCATTCATGACGCACGTCGAGTGGCGGGGAGGAACTTCCCCTCCCCGCTCTCACAGAACCGTGCGTGAACCTCTCAATTCACACGGCTCCTAGCGAACCGACTTTTGGTATTACCCCAAATGACCAGTGAGCCCAAAGATTGGGTTCACGTTCGGCTATTTGAGATAGGTATTTCCAAGCATTTGCTCGTATGCTAAGTCGCCTGTACTTTTTGCGTGCCCATCTAATCAAATAGATATTGATACGTCGGAGGAGTTGGCCTAATCTGGATTTGTAGAAGCGTCCATAGTAGTTGATCCAGCCTAAGATCACCGGGTTGTAAAGCCTGGCGAGTTCGGCTATGGTTTGGCCTGTTTGGAGGTGAATACGAAACCGCCTAAGTTCTCTGCCCATTTCTTCTACCGCTTTATCTGAAGCCGCTGGCAGGAAGTTGTTAAACTGCTGCTTGAACTTATTGCGGGCGTAGCGTGGTGCAAAGGTAAATCCTAGAAAGTCAAAGCGTATTTGTTCGAACTCTCCTTTACGGTTGGAGTCCTTACAATAGACGATTTTGGTCTTTTGTGGATGTAACTCCAACTTGACCTGCGTCATTCTCTGACCTATAGCCTCTAGGATCTCTTCGGCTCGTTTCTTTGTTTCCACATGTACCAAAAGGTCATCCGCGTATCGTTCAAACGGGGCATAGGGTAAGTTCTTTACCATCCATTTGTCAAAAGCGTAATGTAAGAACAGATTCGCCAAAATCGGAGAAATCACCCCGCCTTGGGGTAATCCTTGCTCTCGATCTATTAGTTGTCCATCTTTGTTTTGCATTGGAGCTTTCAACCAACGTTTGATGTAGAGAATTATCCATGGCTCTGATACGTGCATAGAGACAGCTTTTAGCAGCAGTTCATGATCTATTGTGTCGAAGAAGGCCTTGATATCTAGATCAATGACCCAATCGTACTTCCAACATCTCTTGCGTGCTTTTTCAATGGCATCATGGGCTGAGCGATTCGGCCTGTAACCATAGGAGTCTTCGTGGAAGACCTCTTCCAATCTTGGCTCTATGTAGGCTTTAGCTACCCCTTGGGCGATGCGATCTTTGACGGTTGGAATACCTAGGATTCTTTTACCGCCATCTGACTTGTCTATCTCGACATATCTAGTTGCCGCTGGAAAATAACTTCCAGAAGCCATTCGATTCCAGAGTTGGTAGAGATTGTTCTTTAGATCCATCTCAAAGACTGAGATGGACTGCTTATCAATCCCTGGTGCTCCTCGATTGGCTTTTGCCTCTTTGTATGCTTTAAGTACGACGTACTTGTCTTTTGTCAAAAGCTTTTTCTTGTCGTGGTCTTGTCATTTGATCCCTCCCCCTCAACTTTTACCTTGAGAAGTTGTTCATTTGCATTTCCTGTTCACTCCATCCCCTTGGCTCCATCCTCATTACAAGGACTTCGTAGCTACTACGGGATGGTCCGCCCCCAATCCATAGGCATTTGGTACTTTCCCTCTTGTTGATCTGCAACTTGTAGGTTTTTCCTCATCTTTGGGCTTAGCCCATGTGGGCTTAGCCAAGAACGTCTAGGACTGGGTTCTCATGTTCCACATAAACGCCTGATGTTAAGCTCACGCCACCTACACGCCGGATGCCCAAGGAGCACTAATTGGGTTAGTCTCCAAGTTGTCCCGAAAGTTCGACGTCCCTCGGTTTCGACATCATCCATACCAATTTCGAACGCTTCGTCAGTGGTTTGTTTTCACTCGTCTTCTTAACTCATACCTGAAAGAGTCATTGCTCTAACTTTTTTAGTACCGCTTTGGACAACAGTCTTTAGCTAATGCCCCGTGCCATTATCGATAAGGTGGTTTGGAATCTCCTCCCAAAAGGCGATCCCGGAGGGCCTACCTCCATCATCTATGTAGCATTGCAGTGTGATTGTTATCAGCTTCTACATGATTTACAACCTCTTTCATTCATGACGCACGTCGAGTGGCGGGGAGGAACTTCCCCTCCCCGCTCTCACAGAACCGTGCGTGAACCTCTCAATTCACACGGCTCCTAGCGAACCGACTTTTGGTATTACCCCAAATGACCAGTGAGCCCAAAGATTGGGTTCACGTTCGGCTATTTGAGATAGGTATTTCCAAGCATTTGCTCGTATGCTAAGTCGCCTGTACTTTTTGCGTGCCCATCTAATCAAATAGATATTGATACGACGGAGGAGTTGGCCTAATCTGGATTTGTAGAAGCGTCCATAGTAGTTGATCCAGCCTAAGATCACCGGGTTGTAAAGCCTGGCGAGTTCGGCTATGGTTTGGCCTGTTTGGAGGTGAATACGAAACCGCCTAAGTTCTCTGCCCATTTCTTCTACCGCTTTATCTGAAGCCGCTGGCAGGAAGTTGTTAAACTGCTGCTTGAACTTATTGCGGGCGTAGCGTGGTGCAAAGGTAAATCCTAGAAAGTCAAAGCGTATTTGTTCGAACTCTCCTTTACGGTTGGAGTCCTTACAATAGACGATTTTGGTCTTTTGTGGATGTAACTCCAACTTGACCTGCGTCATTCTCTGACCTATAGCCTCTAGGATCTCTTCGGCTCGTTTCTTTGTTTTCACATGTACCAAAAGGTCATCCGCGTATCGTTCAAACGGGGCATAGGGTAAGTTCTTTACCATCCATTTGTCAAAAGCGTAATGTAAGAACAGATTCGCCAAAATCGGAGAAATCACCCCGCCTTGGGGTAATCCTTGCTCTCGATCTATTAGTTGTCCATCTTTGTTTTGCATTGGAGCTTTCAACCAACGTTTGATGTAGAGAATTATCCATGGCTCTGATACGTGCATAGAGACAGCTTTTAGCAGCAGTTCATGATCTATTGTGTCGAAGAAGGCCTTGATATCTAGATCAATGACCCAATCGTACTTCCAACATCTCTTGCGTGCTTTTTCAATGGCATCATGGGCTGAGCGATTCGGCCTGTAACCATAGGAGTCTTCGTGGAAGACCTCTTCCAATCTTGGCTCTATGTAGGCTTTAGCTACCCCTTGGGCGATGCGATCTTTGACGGTTGGAATACCTAGGATTCTTTTACCGCCATCTGACTTGTCTATCTCGACATATCTAGTTGCCGCTGGAAAATAACTTCCAGAAGCCATTCGATTCCAGAGTTGGTAGAGATTGTTCTTTAGATCCATCTCAAAGACTGAGATGGACTGCTTATCAATCCCTGGTGCTCCTCGATTGGCTTTTGCCTCTTTGTATGCTTTAAGTACGACGTACTTGTCGATATCAAAAGCTTTTTCTTGTCGTGGTCTTGTCATTTGATCCCTCCCCCTCAACTTTTACCTTGAGAAGTTGTTCATTTGCATTTCCTGTTCACTCCATCCCCTTGGCTCCATCCTCATTACAAGGACTTCGTAGCTACTACGGGATGGTCCGCCCCCAATCCATAGGCATTTGGTACTTTCCCTCTTGTTGATCTGCAACTTGTAGGTTTTTCCTCATCTTTGGGCTTAGCCCATGTGGGCTTAGCCAAGAACGTCTAGGACTGGGTTCTCATGTTCCACATAAACGCCTGATGTTAAGCTCACGCCACCTACACGCCGGATGCCCAAGGAGCACTAATTGGGTTAGTCTCCAAGTTGTCCCGAAAGTTCGACGTCCCTCGGTTTCGACATCATCCATACCAATTTCGAACGCTTCGTCAGTGGTTTGTTTTCACTCGTCTTCTTAACTCATACCTGAAAGAGTCATTGCTCTAACTTTTCCGTACCGCTTTGGACAACAGTCTTTAGCTAATGCCCCGTACGGTGGTTTGGAATCTCCTCCCAAAAGGCGATCCCGGAGGGCCTACCTCCATCATCTATGTAGCATTGCAGTGTGATTGTTATCAGCTTCTACATGATTTACAACCTCTTTCATTCATGACGCACGCCGAAACTGGGGCTAAATAGTTCCATACGGTCTCATCCACAGCGCAACTATCGATACGTATCGGATAAAGAAGATCACTTAGGGCTAGATAAAGAGTCTTACCGCGTATGAAATCGAGTACCCCACCCCGGCAGAAACGCAAGAGCCGCTTTCATGGTCTGTCGCCCGGTCTAAATAACTGGGGTCACGAGCTTCTACACATTTCATTAAATGTTTTTAAAGACCCAAAGTTCTTATCGTGCAGGCGTCACTTATCAGTTGGGGGAGGTTGGAGAACCACATGATGGTTGGGAGAGCCAAATAACACATGGACCCCGCTAAAAGCTGAAGGGCCAATATATCTCATAGGGATACCTGGTGGAGATGAGGGGACTCGAACCCCTGACCCCCTGCGTGCAAAGCAGGTGCTCTTCCAGCTGAGCTACATCCCCAGATTTTCAACAAGAATAAATCTAATTAACCTATCCCTGTTGTTCTTGATTATCTCAAGAGTGACCATCTAGATATCAAAATATATCTAGTGGGGCTAGCTGGACTCGAACCAGCGACCTCAGCATTATCAGTGCTGCGCTCTAACCAACTGAGCTATAGCCCCAAAAAAGTCACATGAACAACTTAGCAGGTAAATGACTACTTGCTGTCGTCCATGATGCTAATACCTATACCGTTGCCTATTTCAGAGGACAGGTTATAGAGTACCCCGCCGACAAAAGTTACAACCGTAGAGATCAAAACCCATACCGCGCCAAAGCTTAGTTGGATAACCATAACCTGTGACAGTGAAACACTGTAATTAGTTGTGCCGAACAACTGATCAACCAGGTGATTCAATTTAATAATATATCCGCCTGATGCCATTACCGACCAGATAACGAGCGTTGCCAAACTTCCAACAATAACTAGACCCAGGTAAAAAAAGAAGGAGACCTTCAAAAGGGAGACTAATGATATGTGCTTAATTTTTATCCGCTGCGTCGGCTTGGGTTGCCGACGCTGCTTTTGCTCTCGCGCGATTATCTGGGGCCGCGCAGGCCGTTGACGTGTAGCTCTTTCAGTTACCATCTCTTTAGGATGTTACCTTTCATACTCTTGGCGCCTCGGTGTTATGTCGGCACTTATCCGCCGTCTTATTCGGACTCTATCGGTACCACAGGTGTAACCGAACTTACAAACTGAGTCGAATCTAGTTCGATTATCTTAACACCCGTCGCGTCTCTACCCTGATCAGCAATTGAAGATACCGTAGTTCGAATTGTCGTACCTCCAGATGCTACTACAATCACCTCATCGTTAGCAGATGTAGCAAAAGCTGCAACAAGCTCTCCTCGGGCATGTGTCAATCGAATTGCACGGACACCTTGACCACCTCTGGTCTGAACGCTAAATCTCGCCACCTTTGTCCTCTTGGCAAAACCGGCTCCTGTAACCATTAAAACTTCAGATCGAGTACCGGTTTCAATCGCTGCCACTACAGTATCATCAATTCGAAGACGAATGGCTCTCACCCCAGATGCACTTCTGCCCACTGGCCTCACATCCGATTCGGCAAACCTTATTCCCATGCCGTGTTTCGTCAAGACCAATATGTCACTATCGGGCGCTACCACCAAGACCTTTACCAATTCATCACCATCACGTAGTGCCAAAGCGATCAGACCTTCACGGCGTGACTTATCGTATTCAGCTAACCTAGTCTTTTTGACTAAGCCCATCCTGGTAAAGAAGACCAGGAATGAATCTGGATAATATGTTTGGGTATCCAAAACAGTTGCAACAGATTCATCAGCATCTAAAGCAAGCAAGTTGACAAGTGCCATCCCTCGAGCTGTTCTCTCCCGCACACCAAGTTCATGGGTCTTAATTCGATAGACCTTACCTTTGTTGGTAAAGAAGAGAAGATAGCTATGCGAATTGGTATGAAGAACCTCAGAGACAACATCTTCGTCTTTGACCTTGGCTCCTTGAACGCCCTTTCCGCCACGGGCCTGGGTTCTAAATGAGTCAGAACTCATGGCTTTGATATAGCCACTCTTGGTTAAGATTACAACCCGCGGTTCATCTTCGATAAGATCCTCGTCACTAAAGTCACCTGGATCTGTCACAATTTGGGTACGCCTTGGATTCTTAAATTCATCCCGAACAGAGATCAGTTCGGACTTTACAACCCCATTTACGGCTTCGTCATCGGCTAAAAGACTCTCTAAAAAGGCAATTGTTTCTCTAAGGGCCAAGATCTCATTTTCAAGTTCAGTGCGACCAAGTCTTGTTAGACGCCCAAGTGTCATATCTAGGATGTGGTTAGCTTGAATTTCACTAAAAAGAAAGGGCTCGCCCATAAGTCCGCTTCGAGCACTTTGTCGATCGTCTGAAGCCCGAATAAGTGTAATAACTGCATCTAGTTGATCGATACATCGAAGTAAACCTTCAACGATATGCGCCCTAGCCCTAGCTTTAGCGAGTCGAAACTCACTTCGTCGCCTAACTACCTCAATTTGATGATCTATGTAGGCTCGTAAAGCTTGAACAAGATTCAAGGTTCTTGGAACACCATCCACGATCGCTAGCAAGTTGACGCTAAATCGCGACTCCATTGGAGTCAACTTGAAGAGATTATTTAAGACGACATTGGGATTGGCATCTCTTTTTAGGTCGATAACCAGACGGTTGACTCTTCCCGCTGAGTCGTTTTGTACCTCTCGAATTCCTTCGAGTTCACGGTTGTTAGCGAGTTCCGCTACCTTGCGTTCGATCTGCTCTACCGATGTTTGGTATGGAATTTGAGTTACTACTATGCGATGGCCGCCGGTGCGAGTCTCCTCGATCTCTGCGAGTGCCCGCATCTTGATTGAACCCCTACCTGTTCGATAAGCATCAATTATTCCTGCGCGTCCCAGAATCTGAGCACCAGTTGGGAAATCTGGCCCTTTAACGAAGGTCATCAAATTGTCTGGCGTAGCCTCTGGATTATCAATCAGGTAGATCGTTGCGTCAACAACCTCCTCAAGGTTATGAGGAGGAATATTGGTGGCCATTCCAACCGCGATACCCTGAGAACCATTGACCAGTAAGTTAGGAAAACGAGCAGGCAAAACAGAGGGCTCTTGCTCGGAACCATCGTAGTTCGGAATGAAATCTACAGTATCTTCATCGATTCCAGACATCAGCTGAAGAGCTAGCGGAGTCAGTCGGCACTCGGTATATCGAGCTGCTGCTGCACCAGTATCTGGATCTGGCGATCCAAAGTTACCATGACCATCGATCAACGGATGGCGTAGCGAAAAATCCTGCGCCATTCGAACCAATGCTTCGTAGATAGCCGAGTCACCATGAGGGTGAAACTTACCCATCACGTCGCCAACTACCTTGGAGCACTTTACATGAGGTCTATCGGGACGTAGCCCCTCTGCAAACATCGAATAAAGAATACGACGATGGACGGGCTTTAAACCGTCTCTAGCATCTGGAAGGGCTCGCGATACAATTACCGACATCGAATATTCTAAGAAAGATCTTTCCATCTCTTCTTGAATCTCAATCGGCTCCACCGAGCCGATTATTCCGCCATCTGAATCTGACGTTGAAGGACTCAACTGATAGCTCCTAACTACAACGACTAAAAACCTAAGGGATCATTTACCAAAATTGAAAAAGTAATGATCAACCAATTACACCTTCACCAAGATAAGGAGAAGCTAAATGTCTAAGAACCTAACGTCCTTGGCATTTGTCTGGATGAACTTTCGTCTCACTTCAACGTCATCACCCATCAAAACAGAGCAAACCTCGTCAGCGAGCGCTGCTTGTTCAACCGAAATCTGCAATAGTGAGCGCTTTGATGCATCCATGGTGGTATCCCTCAGCTCATCAAAGTCCATCTCGCCAAGGCCCTTGAGGCGTTGAAACTCATCTTTATGATTCGGAGAATTACTCAGAAAACGAACTCTAGCTGCCTCATCTTTTAGATAGATCTTGGATTTACCTACTCGTGTAGAAAAAAGTGGAGGTTGTGCAACGTAGACGAAGCCGCCCTCAACTAGGGCCCGCATCTGTCTAAAGAAGAAGGTCAATAACAAAGTGCGGATATGGGAGCCATCGACGTCTGCATCGGCAAGAATGATCACCTTGTGATATCGAATCTTACTTACGTCAAAGTCATCGGCCATCCCACCACCGATCGCTGAAATTAATGCCTGGACCTCTTGATTTTTGAGCATCTTATCCAAACGAGCACGTTCAACATTTAATATCTTGCCTCTAATTGGCAAAATTGCCTGTGTCTTAGGATCTCTAGCGTCCTTAGCTGAGCCACCTGCGGAGTTTCCTTCAACGATAAAGAGCTCGGATTCCGCTGCATTCTTTGAAGAACAATCCACCAACTTACCTGGCAATCCAGCGCCTTCAAGAGCGCTCTTTCGCCTGGTTAGGTCACGAGCCTGCTTGGCAGCTAATCGAGAACGAGCGGCTGCTATCGCCTTTGAGGTAATCAGTTGAGCTTCTTTGGGATTCTCTTCGAACCATTCACTCAGTCGTTCGTTTGAAGCTCGCTCAACCATCGATCGAATCGATGCATTTCCAAGACGTCCTTTGGTTTGACCTTCAAACTGAGGGTCTGTAAGGCGAACCGATATAATCGCCGAGAGGCCCTCTCGAACGTCTTCACCCGCTAAGTTCTCGTCTTTTTCTTTCAATAAAGCTCGCGAACGAGCATATTTATTTAGCACTGTCGTCAGCGCTTTGCGAAACCCCTCTTCATGAGCGCCTCCATCGATAGTTGAAATTCCATTGGCAAACGAGTGAATGCTCTCGTAGTATGCAGTATTCCATTGGAAAGAGATCTCAACTTCGGAAGTGTCTTCAGATGCTGAAAAATAACCAACTTTTTTGAATAACGCCTCTTTTGACGAATTCAAATGAGCCACAAAGTCGACTATGCCACCAGCATAACAAAAGCTCTCGCTTTGACTTCGTCCACTTCGCTTGTCGTAAAAATCTATTCTTAGGCTCTTATTCAAAAAAGCCATAATCTGAAGTCGCTCAGTAATGGTTTGGGCACGAAATTCAATGTCGTCAAAGATCGTAGAATCCGGGTAAAAGGTTACAGTAGTTCCATGGTCTCTGCCTCTAGATCGACCAACATCATAGAGGGCTCTTTCCACAGTTCCCCCGTCAACAAAGGACATCATGTAGGAGCGCTTATCTCGGTCTATCTCAAGAACCAACCTCGATGAAAGTGCATTAACAACTGAAACACCTACACCGTGCAATCCTCCTGAGACTTTATATCCCCCACCGCCAAATTTTCCACCGGCGTGCAAGACTGTGAGAACAACTTCGGCTGCACTTTTGCCTGGATAGCTTGGGTGTGGATCGACTGGAATTCCACGTCCATTGTCACTAACGCGAACTCCGCCATCCTCTAAAAGAGTAACTACGATATGGTCACAATGACCAGCCATGGCTTCATCAACGGCGTTATCAACTACCTCCCAGACCAAATGGTGCAAACCAGAGGTGCTTGTCGATCCGATATACATACCAGGTCGCAAGCGAACGGGCTCAAGTCCCTCTAGAACTGTAATAGAGTCAGCATTGTAAGCGGCTGTGACGCTTGTAGTCCCTAGATCACTTTCCAACGTTGTCACCTTCCAGATTTAGAGTTTGGGCCTTTACTCGCGATCGCAATTGCGTCTCAATGCCGGTAAAGCCATAACCACGACTTGTCAATTCAGCGATAATTTTGCGTGACGCCAAGGTAAGAGAGGTCTTCGTTGGTGGCGAATCCACAGCTACTACCAAGATACTATCCTTAACCAAAGTAGGCCTGGAATGTGCACCTATGAGAACTCCCACCAACTCGTTCCATGATTGAATAATCTCATCCAATAAAAGCGAGTCATTTTTATCAATCATCTTTTTTACGATTGCAATTGAATTCGTAAAAGGATGCAGACTTGCATCATCCATACTTTCGATCGACCTACTCACAGAAGTGAACCGCTTTCAATTACTAATTTTTGATTAACTTTTTCATCGATTTGATGATCAATACTTGTAGTCACAATGGCCTGTGCGCTTTTCGTCCGTTTCAATACCTTTTCAATTCTTTCCTCGTCAAGCTCTGAAAAGACGTCGTCCAATAATATGATTGGATCTTCACCGATTCGCGATCGCAACAACTCATGGAGCGCCATCTTTAACGAAAAAGCTAACGTTCGCTGCTCACCTTGAGATGCTTCATATCTAGCATTTAGACCATTGATCCTAAAGATAATGTCGTCACGGTGTGGCCCGACGCTCGTTATTCCTCGCCTAATATCGTCTCTTCGAGAATCTAACAGATCCGACATTAAGTTCGTACGAACAGAAGGCACATAACTTGTTAGGACCTTCTCACCTTTTCCCGCTATATCAGCATACAACTCATTTAGGATGGGCTCGATCCTAGACAGTAGGGAAAGGCGCATTCGAATCAGCCTTTCACCTTCAATTGCTAATGATTCGTCGAATATCTCCAAAGAATCATAGCCCACACTACCATCGCCTCGTTGTAGTGATTTGAGGATATGGCTTCGATGCTGAAGTAATCTTTCGTAATTGTCTACGGTCTCGCTCGCTCGCGGACCCATCAAAATCAAGGAGTCATCGATGAATTCCCGTCGATGAGCAGGAGATCCTGAGACAATCTCAATATCTGAGAGCGTGAAGACTGTGAGCGGAATCGCTCTAACTACATCTCTTCGTGGTGTTACATTCCGATTTAACAGGAGCCGATCGGAGCCTCCCCTATTTAGCGAGAGTTCCAAGAGAAGTTCGCGCTGGTTAGAAAAGATATTTGCCCTTACGATGGAGGATTCACACTCTTTTGTAATCATGGAATCCTTTGGCGCGCCCCTGAATGATCGACCAGTGATCGCATAGGAAAGAGCCTCGATAATAGAGGACTTTCCCTGACCATTGCGACCAACGATTGCTGTAACGCCCACGGAAGAAGGGGTAATCGTTACCGATCGTACTTTCCTAAAATCAGTAATCTCTACAAAGCCGACAAACAGCGCAATTCCATTTCACTAAGGGCAAAAAGATCCCTTCAACAAACGTCGATCAACTCTCGGGCAAAATAATTCCACAAAGAGCTAAAGATCCACTTACGCTGAGAGATGCTGGCCTGCCTACTGACGAATTGGCATTAGCAGATAAGTCAAGTCGCTATTGTCTGCGTTAGCAATTCTAACCGCCTTGTTGGTTGCAACTATTTCTAGAGCGGCATACTCAGATCCAACGGCATCGATTCCTTCATTTAGCAGTTCAGGATCAAAGGCAAGTGAAATCTCCTCGTCGCCGATGTAAGTTGCCTCTAGCTCTTCAGTGGCAGTTCCAACTTGAGGAATATGAACACTCATAAAGAGGCGTGTCTCCGTTATGTCGAGTCTCAGGTTAGTCATATCTCGATTTTCGCGAGCCATTCTTCGCAGTCGGCGTAGAGCTTCAACGATCTCACGCTTGGATACGACGAGCCGTTTTGGATAGCTGGGCTGGATTACCTGTCGATAATCGCGATATCTTTCTTCGATCAATCGAGTTACCAACAAAAAGTCACCAATCTCGAAGGCGGCTTCTTTATCACCCACAGATACACGAAGCTCTTCTTTTTGAGATCTAAGAGCTAGTAGTTTCTCAAGTTCGGTCAGCGAGCGAGCTGGCACAATAACTTCCGAATCGCTCTCGAGCAGATTCACTCCTCGAAGGTCTCGTATCGCCATACGTACTCCGTCTGTGGCAACCAAACGAAGGCCGCCATCGATGGCTGCAAATAAAACTCCCGTGTAGACAAAATCTCGAGCATCACCTTTAGCTGAAGCTCTAATCACCTGGGCCAAAGCTTCCTTTAGTTCGCCCGCATCCACGGTCACTGGAGCGACAGTCTCGTCTCTTAGATACGGTGGATTGAAGTCGGCCACGAGATTTACAGACATCTTGGCTCGTTGTGAACGCATGGTCAGTGCCATATCGTCAACATCAATTTCCACTATGCCTTCCCCAAGAGATTTAATTAGGTCGCTGGTCAGTGGAGTCGGAATAACACAACTTCCATCTTCGTGACCCAATACTTCAATTCTTACCTCAATTAAAATATCGGTTTCATGGGCGTAAATTACCAGATTGTCACCTGTTAAGTCTAAATGAACGCCATTTCCAAAAGATCGGCTCTCAAGTGCTCTGGATGCTATGCCGATACTTTCTGATAAGAGGTCTCTCTCGCAACTAAAACGCAACTAATAACTCCTTGAATTAAATTTAAATGATAACTGTAGTAATAGGGGCTGTGGACTGTGGATATCTAGCCATTGTTCCAGCTTGTGGTATATAACTTATCGGACTTTTTTCCACAGGGTTAGTCGAGGCTGTGCATGGTGTTTTTGCAGTTTCAAAAGATTGCTTACTTTTCATCTTGTTTTCAACATTCGTTTACCAATTATTCACAACTTATCCACAGGGTTATTCACAGCTGTTGACTTCTTATCTTAGATAGCAGAGCTGTGACGCGGTTATAGGTCTCTCTATCTTCGCTCATCTTGGATTCCACCTTGTTGACTGCGTGCATGACTGTGGTGTGATCTCGGTTTCCAAACTCTTTTCCAATTGCAGGGAAGCTCAGTGTTGTGAGCTCTCTAAAGACATACATAGCGACTTGGCGCGCCTCGACAAGCGGTCTCTTTCTTGATGAACCTTGGATCTCTAGAGGTGAGAGGCCATAGTAGGACGATATCGTCTCAATTATCTCCTGTGGAGTGATTGTCTTTGGAGTTGAGCCGTCAACTAAGTCCACTAAAAGCTCTCTGGCCAATGGAACTGTAATTTCGAGGTTATTTAGCGATGCGAAGGCGGAGACTCGAATAAGTGCCCCCTCTAGCTCTCTAATATTGTCTGAGATAGCTTGTGCTATAAACTCCAGTACGTCAAAAGGTACAGGATTTGGCATTAGCTCGGACTTTTTCCGAAGAATTGCCAGACGTGTTTCAACCTCTGGTGGCTGCACATCTGTTATCAGTCCAGACATGAAGCGACTTCGAAGTCGTTCTTCTAGGGTTGCAATAGCCTTTGGTGGGCGATCCGAGGTGATGACCATCTGTTTTCCGGCTGAATGTAGATGGTTGAAGGTGTGGAAGAACTCCTCTTGGAGAGATTCTCGGCTCTCGAGAAACTGGATATCATCGATCAGCAGTACGTCACATTCGCGATAGCGACGTTTGAAGGCCGTAGTGGTGTTTTTTCTAATTGCATCTACAAATTCATTTAGGAATGTTTCAGTGGAAACGTACCTAACAGTAAGGGCGGGATAGTTCTCAAGGGAGTAATTTCCAATCGCATTGAGGAGGTGAGTCTTTCCAAGACCTGCTTTTCCATGGATGAATAGGGGGTTGTAGCTTCTCGATGGAGTTTCAGCTACCGATAATGCAGCTGCATGGGCAAAGCGGTTGGAGCTACCGATGACAAATGCTTCAAAGGTGTGGGAGGGGTTGATAAGGCCACGAGACGTTTCGTTGGCTTTAGCAATTTTGGAATCTTTAGCGGAAAAGCCCCCCGAAGTGTTAGTCGGCTCAAAGAGAGGTGAAAGGGTATTTGAGCGAGTTGATCCAGAGGATCGTGGCGCTTCCACCTCTTCGATGTGTTTTTCTGCGCGAATAGTTACGTTTGCATTTGAGATGCCTATCGCCTCGAGTGCTTGTGTAATCGTCGTGAGATGACGTTCTTCGATTCGAGATTTTGCTATCGTCGATTGAACTACAAGCGTAAGAGATTCGCTTTCATCGTCGATTGGGATAATTGTCTCAAAGAGGGCATACCACGAGGACTCACTAATACGTTCGAGAATGTGTGGGCGACATAGTCTCCATATTTCATCAGCGTCGCGCATCGTGTCTTCCTCGTATTCGGTTTTTTGTTTCGTTTGTCTTTAGGGTATAAAAGTTGAGTTACCAATGTGAGATGGTGACTATGATTCTAGATAATTCGAAGTATGTAATTCTCCATCGATTCGCTATGAATTTGCTCTTGTGACCATCTTGTATGAGATGGCGGTTCGACCATGGGCTAGATAAGGCTATTATGGAATTTTGTTCATAAAGCGCTAATGCGCGATTCAATTCGAATTTTATGAGATTTTGGAGTAGTAACGATGAAGAGAACTTTTCAGCCTAACAATAGGAAGCGCTCGAAAAAGCACGGATTTAGACACCGTATGTCTACAAGAGCAGGTAGAGCCGTTCTCAAAGCCCGTCGACTCAAGGGTAGAGTAAATATTAGCGCTTAGGGATTAATGGATCTTTTTGATCATAGTCACCGCCCATATAGATCTAAATTTCATAGATAGCTCGATTTAATCTCTAAGTTTGCTCGATTTTTTTTACGAAATTGCCAGTTATTTAGGTAGCAAAATTAGTATCGACCGCAAAATTGAGTGTTGTTGTGGCAGTTTTGTAATATTTTTGCTATTTAATTTCAGTCTTGGCATTGCAAATCGTTGCAATAGATGATTTTGAGTTTATGTTCACAAGGTGACGTCCCTAGGTTTGTTGGGCGGAGTTGTTATTTCAGCGAGAGTTAATTGTGGACTCGATTAGAGAATCAAAGGACTTTCAAGAGGTTAGAAACCTTGGCAAACGCAGCCGAAAGCAGTGTTTGGCCCTTAGTTATCTCAATAAGGGCTCAGAGCTGTCGATCGGAATGGCAGTTCCAAGGAAGGTCGGCAAGGCTCACGTTCGAAATAAGATTCGGCGGCGAGTAAGGGAGATATTTCGTAGTCGCGAAGATGCTATAGGCTCTGGTATGTACGTTATATCTGTCTATCCTGGCGCCCATCTTCTGAGCTATGACGATCTCAAAGAGATGCTAGAAGATTTGATCGAGATTGTCAAGAAGAAAGCCATGGCCTAGTTGAGTTCCATGGTCGTAGTCCTAAGGTGAAGGTTTTTTGAGATGAAGAAGTTAGTGCTTGGTGCCATAGCAGGCTACCAAAAGGTTAGATTTGGCAGAGTGTCGCCTTGTCGCTACTTTCCTTCGTGCTCAGACTATAGCATTGAGGCAATTGAGACACATGGTTTAGCCAAAGGCGTTGGTCTTTCGCTCAAGCGTATAGCAAGATGTAATCCATTTGGTGGATCTGGGTTTGACCCAGTACCCGAAGCGAACGGTAAAAAGGTAGTTCGATGACTTATTTGGGTGATTTATTCAAGCCCCTATTCGACTTAATTGCAGGGCTAATCGCCTTCTATTATGGGTTTTTGCATAGTTACTCCCTATCAATTGGCCTGTTAACTGTAACGGTTATGGCTTTTTTGTGGCCCCTTACCGCCATGAGTACCAGATCGATGATCTCCATGCAAAAGTTGCAGCCTGAACTTAAGGCTCTTCAAGCTAAGCATAAGGGCGATAAGGTACGGCAAAATGAAGAGATGCAAAGGCTCTTTAAGGAAAATAAGGTCTCGCCAGCCGGTGGATGTCTGCCAATGCTATTGCAGTTTCCTGTTCTCTTTGTCATGTACGACGTTATTCGTGGACTTACCAACAAGTTGCCCAACGGTACCGCGGCACCTAAGTACGTGGGTCAGTCGACTTTGATCTATAAGAACCTAAAGGCCTCCAATGGCAATATGCACTCCATCGGACTGAATTTAGGTACTGCTGCTACGCACGTTCACACTGGTTTTATCAATGCTCTTCCTTATTACGGACTAGTCGCATTGGCGATTGGTCTGGTATTTCTATCAACCTGGCAGATTTACTCCAAAAATCCAGCTGCTGCAAATGCAAACCCGCAGCAGGCTGCGATTATGAAGTATTCGCCCCTAATTTATGGTGTAATTTACATAGGCATTCCAGCCGGTGTAAACCTTTACTTTGTAGTTTCGTCACTATTTAGAATTGTCCAGCAAGAGTTTATGTGGAGGAGAGATCCGGTTCTAAGGAGCCATTCAATCGATGCACGTAAGCAGGCCGATGAGATTAAAGCTCAGAAGGCTGCTGGGACATATGTGGCGCCTCCAAAGGTAGGTTTCATGGATCGAATGAAAGAGGCTCAGGGCCAGACCCAACCGAAGAATTCGGGAAATGGCGGAACTCCTCGTTCGGGAGGTGGAACTACTCCACCAAGACCGCGTCCAGCGACAAGTCGCAATGGTAACTCGCAAGCCAAGAAAAAGAAACGCTAGTTTGTTGCGGCTTTTATAGAATTCAAAGAGGATTAAATCAAGATATGGAATGGGTAGAGACTACAGGTCGATCTGTCGAGGAGGCAATGACAGCCGCTCTTGACCTTTTAGGGGTTGACGAGAGTGAGATTGATTTCGAAGTATTAGAGGAGCCAAAGACTGGCATGTTTGGTCGGACAAAGCGTGAAGCTAGAATTCGCGTTAGAGTTAAACCAAATATTCCTCGTTCCAAGGATGCTGCTCGCAGGACTAGGCGTCGGCGTGAGCGACCTGGTGGCTCCAGTGAACGAACATCGACCTCTAATGAGCGACCAACTGCTTCAAATTCAAGTACTCACACTAGCTCCAATGGCAGAGGGCGTTCAGAGGCTGCTTCAATCAACAATGAGAAAAACAACTATGAAAAGAGCGATGTTGTTGAAGAACGAGAAACTCCTGCTAGAGAAGTTTCAAATGAACGTAACGGAAGAAGGGTTCCAACAAAGATGACTGAAGAGGACTATCAAGATGAAGTCGAGGAGGCCATTCCGTTGGTCGATCAGGCGGGAGCTGCTCAAGAGTTTCTGGCTGGTTTGATGAGGGAGTTTCACATCCCAGGGCAGATCTCTGTTTCATCAATGGAAGACGACCAAATATCGATCGATATAACTGGAGATGCGAATTTTGGCCTTTTAATTGGACCTAAGGGGCTTGTAATGGCCTCAGTTCAAGAGTTGGCTAGAGCTTCTGTTCAAAATCGATTTCGTCGTGCCAATGCTCGCATCAATGTGGACATAGCGGGTTTTAGAGAGCGACGTCGAACTTCCTTGGAAGCCTTTGCTATCTCTGTAGCGAACCAAGTTAAGGTTTCTGATCGTCAAAAGGCTCTTGAAGCGATGAATTCATCGGATCGAAAGATTGTCCATGACGTTTTGAATGATATGGAAGGTATCTTTACCCGTTCAGAGGGGCGTGAACCACGTCGCTATGTTGTGGTGTCGCCTAGGCCATGGGAGTCAAATGGCGACTCTGAAGATTTTGACCGTGACCGTGACCGATAGGTTACGGTAGTCAAACTATGACAGATGCCTCAATTTCTGATTCCTTGGAGCCTTGGTATCAAGAGAGTCGGTTGATTGGCGGGATCGGTTCCGATAGCTTAGAAAAATTGCTAGAGATGGCCTCGAACTACATCGATGTAGTTCGAGGCCATCTTGGTTCGGGTAACCTTTCGATTTTAGATCTCGGCTCTGGAGTTGGTATTCCGGGATTATTGATGGCCCTTTTAGACGACGCTTTATTTGTTACTTTGGTCGATGGAATGGCGAAACGCTCTGCATTGGCAAGTCGATACTCGATAGAGTTCGCTTTAGCGGATCGATTGATCGCTCGAAACGGACGGGCTGAAGAGCTAGGAGATGTTCTTGGACGCTTCGACTGTGTGGTTGCTAGGTGCTTTGGAGCACCTCCGATATTGGCAGAGATAGCATCGGGTTTTATTAGACCCGGTGGGATCTTGCTAGCTAGCGAACCGCCGACGCCCACCGACGCCCAAGGCTTCGACAATACACGTTGGTCTGTGGCGGGACTTTCTAAACTTGGTTTTGGAGTTCCTACATTTGTTCATTTAGATTTTCACTTTGTAGTTATCCCCAAGCTTCAGGATCGTGTTAGAGGCCGTGCTTTTCGAAATATAGTGAAGAATCCACTCTGGTGACCTAAGGCCGCTAAAGGGCTATCAGAGGCCCTTAGGTTGGTAGACGTCTTCTGTAGGGTTCCACCTATCCGTTTTCGAGGTTTCAGGGTCTTTTTGGTGAGTTTGGATCCGCTTTGGCTGGTTGCCTAGCCGCCGTTATCTTTGTAGCGATCTTGCTATACGGCGCCCAAAGAGTAATCTTCCGGACGCAATATTTTTTGGATATGTCTATTCCTTTTCATCTTCGATGAGTTGTTCGGTGATTCGTTTGAGGTCTTCGAGGTTATCGAATTCGATGACTACCCTTCCTTTTGACTTTGGTGAGTTCGATTTGGGCATTTGCACTTCGACCTTGGTATCTAGTAGGTCGACCAAGATTTTCTCGAGTTCCATAATGCCAGCGGGTTTAAATTGCTTCGTGTCTTTTTTTGGTTTGCCGACCTTAGGCACATTGTTTTCTCCAAGAAGTGCCTCAAGTGCCCTTACTGAGAGGTCTTCCTCGACGATTCTCTTTGCGTATTGTTCTTGCTGCGTGCGATCGCTTATGGAAAGTAGCAGACGAGCGTGGCCAGGTGAGATGCGTCGTTCTACTAAGAGTCGCTGGGCATTTGCCGGTAGTTGCAGTAGCCTCATTGAGTTTGTTATTACCGCACGCGACTTTCCAATTCGGGTTGCAAGAGTTTCATGGGTGAATGCGAACTCTTCAATCAGGCTCTGGTAGGCCATCGCCTCTTCGATTGGATTTAGATCCTCTCGATGCAGGTTTTCTACCAGAGCTTGCTCTAGCGACATCTTGGAGTCGGCCTGTTGTACTATTGCAGGTACCGTATCTAATCCAACCCGTCGGGCGGCTCTCCAGCGGCGCTCCCCCGCAATGATTTGGTATTGACCTTCTTCGATCTCGTGTACCAAGATTGGTTGAATGATTCCCATTGCGCCAATCGATGCGGCAAGGCTTGAGAGGGCTTCTTCATCGAAGGATTTGCGCGGTTGATCGGGGTTGGGTCGAATGTGCGATGTGGGAATCTCTTTGTAAGTTGCTTGGCGATCTTGTGACTCACCTTGGGGTATCAGGGAACCAAGTCCCCTACCGAGTCCAGCCTTTCGTACCATCAGTTTATTTCCTTGGCTAGTTCGCGATAGGCCACTGCCCCACGGGATATGGGGTCAAATACTGTAATTGGTTGTCCGTAGGAGGGTGCTTCAGAGAGTCTCACGGAACGAGGAATCACTGTTTTGCAGACGATCTGTGGATAGTGCGATTGTACGTCTGCGGCTACCTGTTCGGCTAGTTTGGTTCGAGAGTCGTACATAGTGAGCACTATATGGGTAACCTCGAGGGTTGGATTGAGGTTAGATTTTACAAGCTTTACGTTTCGGAAGAGTTGGGTGAGTCCTTCTAATGCATAATATTCGCACTGAATGGGAACAAGGACCTCGGCAGCAGCAACAAGTGCATTGATGGTCAGAAGGCCGAGAGACGGTGGACAGTCGATAATGATGAGGTCAAATTCGTCCGAGACTTCATCGAGCGTCCTCTTGAGGCGATTCTCGCGACTGAGTTGGCTTACCAATTCGATCTCTGCACCGGCCAAATCTATGTTAGCTGGTAGAACGAAGAGGTTTTTGACAGCGGTTGGTTCGATTGCATCCTCAATGGGTACATCATGAAGAAGGACGTCGTAGACAGTAGTGGCTAGAGCTCTAATGTCGATTCCCATACCGGTACTCGCGTTACCTTGGGGATCTAGGTCTATCACCAGGACGCGTTTTCCCGATTCGGCGATTGCGGCTGCTAGATTTACCGAAGTGGTAGTTTTCCCTACCCCACCCTTTTGGTTAGCGATGGCGATGATTCTAGTTTGATTATCAGTCACGGTCTCCCCGTCCATACATTTACGGCATTTGTTTCACGTGAAACACACATTTGATCGATGCCTGCAGCGTTAGTCTTTCAAGAAGGATCTTCAAGAAGGATCTTCTAGAAGGTGACGTGAGATTTAGGCGTTTGCTTTGGGCTGCTGGGGCGATATCTAGTGGTTTCACTTATGTTAGTTAGGCTACACCATTAAGGGTGGCATTGCTACTCGTTTTCGGTGTCGGTTTGCTCTTTTGTCTATTCGGATCTACCTAATGGATCGCAACGTTGAGGTAATTTCGATTCGAGATCGCGTAGTGACAGGTACGGCAGTTATTGATCTCATCAATCGATGGTATTTCCGGAAGGATTGAGATCTCGTTGGGGTATCTCCGATTCGGGTGGATTTGTAAGGTTTTGGCGGCGATCTGAGACTATCTTGATTTCTCGTGAGCTTTTTGCTTTTGCTATGACAGTAGTTCGGATTGTCAAGGGGGTAGTGATTGGTTGAACCAGTGGCACCGTTGAACCAGGGGCACCGTTGTACTAGGCCGAGAAGGATCTGTTCAAGACGATCTAGTTCGCATTGAATTGCTGGGGGCCATCCTTAGTTTTTGGCTTAGAGTTGGCTACACCGTGACTGTTCTGTTTTGCTCTGTTGAATCGTGTACTCTATCCAGGTGGCGCGTTTAAAGAAGCGTTTTAATTTTTGTCGAAAGGTATAGGAGTTGCATTTGAGTGGTTATCTCTATTGATAGATCTCTTTGGTTGCTAATCTCGCCGGAGTGGAAGCAAGACCTTAATTGCCCGGGTCTATGGTGATGGGGAGTTCGGGACTTAGAGCGATCCTGTCTTGTTAGTTATTCCTTTATCTTTTTGGCTAGCTTCTACCTTGTTTCCTGTCTTTAAAATTTTGCCTTCTTTAATGCGTTACCTTCGCCTAGTCAAGTGCTATAAAGAGTCTTTTTGTTTTTGAATTGGCTGTTGGGTGAGGTGATTAGTGGCTTTCTTTTCCAGGGTTTTTCTTAGATATGCCCTGTCAAAGCCATGTTTGGCATGTTACCTAACCTATAGTTCGGTGATCATTCGTCAGTGCGATTGTGTTTCACGTGAAACACCTATAGCCCTAGGCCTCGGATTATTCTGGCTAGTGACCGGTCTGCGTCGTCGTATTATTCTGATTGTTTTGCATTTGGTCTGTAGTTAGCCGGTAGTTTGAGTATTTTGTTCAGCAACTAAATAAGTTAGGTGCTGGATCGACCGCTTTCATGGCAGGTATGGTCTCGGCAGATTCTCAGTAGGTGAGATCGATCTAGAAAAGCTGCGCAATCCATTTCGTTCGATATCGATAATACAGGAGGATGGTTTTGCTCCTGACTACGATCAATATGGCGAACATTACCCCTGGCGATCGGAAGGTCTCTTATGTTTTGGTGTGATCGTTTTTTTGATTCCCCTTCAAGGGTCTCTTACATTGGTTCGCCGATCAGCCCAAATATCCAGTGCCGAGTTAGTTTCCTTGGCTGTCAATTTTATGTCCAGTCAATTTTCTGGGCTCTGTCATGGTTGGTTTGGATAGTGGTGACGGGGGAGTTGTTCGATCTTTATTTCGCCGAGAGGCACAAGGGTCTTTAGGATCGCGATATCGAGATTTAAAGTAAGCAACAGAACTAATTGGAAGATTTTCGTAGCAATTGCTCTTTGAGATAGCTTTGTGTTTCTAGGCAACCCGAGGTTGGATCTCCTCCTGGCCAGCAAGTATTTGGTCCGAAATGTAGCGGAACTAGCCCTAATTGTTCTACCGGGTGTTATAGAGGTACCAGTTGGGATTGGTGCAAAGCATGGCAATCGAAATCCGGGCTCTTGGTTGGCTGGTTTCGTAGCCATAGGTTGGGCGATAATCGGTTTTGTGTCCATCACCCAGCTTTTTTATAAAGCGGAAGATTGTGCCGTTTAGGGCAGAGGCTATGGTGCGTTATCATCGGATGTAGCTGGTGGTTTGCATAGAACTTTCTTCGTATGGTTCTTAGGGAGTTTTGAGGTAGCACGATTTTTTTGTGTCGTTTTGCTTCGCCATGGTTAAGGGGAGGTCATTATGGTGATGGTTTCCATTGGTTTTGCGGTCGATTTGTTGCACCGCAAGGGTGAGGACTAAGGGCGAGTTGTTCGTTTTGCTTCGCCATGGTTAAGGGGAGGTTGCTGGGTTTGAGCCGGTTGGTAAAGATGGGGTGCATTAGTTGGGGCTTTAGGGTTGGGTCAATAGGGGATCTATCCAAGGAGCACCCTTTGGTGGATAGACTTTTGAGTATCTTGCTTCTATGGATATGAGGCTTTTTCTAGGAATTGATCCAGAGCTGGGACTACTGGTTTGTCCTTCGTTTTAATATGGTGCCTTGTGTGAGAGCTCTTGGGTTGTATTGAGTGGCGGCTAATGCGGTCGAGGTTGTCTAGTACTGTGTCTGAGCGTAATGGAAGTCCTGGTAGATGCTCAAAGACAGATTGTGGATCGGTTTGGTGGTCTCAGGAGCCACTATAAGGACTTCAGGTCGGTGCGACTGTGGTGTCTAGAAGATGCTTCTGACTGGCGACTGGCGACTGGCGACTGGCGACTGGCGACTGTTGGTCTTCTTGGATTTATTGCATTTGTTGTGTGGTTTTGCTAGTTAAAGTGAACCGCTTCGGGATTGGACTATAGCTAAAGTTTCTTGTGCCATCAAGATAGGCTGTCTCTAAGGTTTGTGGTTGGTTTTAGTAGGTCGTCCCATTTCGCGGCAGCCTTTTGATTGAGATCTCTTTGTCTTGGTTTGGTCGATGGCCATGACAGGATCCCTGGTGTAAGAGTTTATTCCAGGAGAATTATCCGTGAGTTTTCCGGGATGGTTTCCTGTTTTTCTGAGTGGATGATTTATGCACTTGTGGTTATGTGAGGCGTGCTATTTTGGGATTGTGGTGAACTCTACCTGGTGAGGACCTATCTGGTTCTTACGGTGTGTCAACTGACGCGATAAAGAGGCCTATCTCTTCGGAGATCGTTTCGAAGTTAAATCCGCCCATGGGGGAGGGTAGTTGGAGCGAGTCTGAGGTAGTGTGATCGGGTTGCTGAATCGATTCAGCGATGAGCATTCCCCAATAGAGAGCTTTGGAGTTTTGATCGCTTGCTTCTATGGGTTCATGGTGATGGTGGGCGATAGCATTGCAGAATTCGTCAGGATATCCCCATTTGGTTAAGATTGAGTTCGAGAGTTCTGAATGTGTGACACCAAATTGGATGAGTTCGAGTTCTTCCTGGTAGGGTCCGCGTTCAGCTAGTGGTTGTAGGAGGGTTTCTTTTTGAATTTGATTGCAGGTATCTCTGTCGCTGTTGTAGATTATTACCTCACCAAAATCCGCCAAGAGACCTCCAGTTAGTCCAAATGATCGATCTAGCGACATTGCTTCTGCAGTCTTTGCTGTGGCGATAGAGTTGGCGAGGAGTTTGTGCCATATTTGCGTGGGAATATCGATTGAAGCTCTAAGTAGTGATGCGAGTGCTATCGACCTGATTGCCAAAAGACCCAGGATTGAGACGGCGAAGTTGAGGTTAGATACTCTTCCGGGAAGACCATAGTAGTTTGAGTTGGCAATTCGAATTATGTTCGCACTTAATATAGGATCACTGTTGATCAACTTAGATATATCACCGGTCCCAGAGTCGGGGTTGTCTATGGCTGAGACGATCATTGATGCTACTGAAGGGTTTGTGTTGGCGTTCTTCAGGAGCGATACTAACTTTGAAAGTGTTGAAGTGGACATAATTACCCCTCGCGTCTTTGCTTTGAACGTTGTTTCACACCATACATGGAGGCATCAGCTCTATTTAGGAGTTCTTCGGGGGATATCGCGGGATCGCTGGAGGTAAATGAGCCGAAGCTTCCAGAGATTCTTATTTGTGTATTTGCGAAGTGGACTGGCGCCTCCATGGATGACTTTAGTTCGGCGATGATTGTTGTGGCTTCAGCGTTGTCGAAGATTCCAGGGCAAAGGACTACAAATTCGTCTCCAGCATAGCGATAGGCTAGATTGCCATCTCGACAGCCATAACGTAGACCGTTGGCAGCTTCTATCAATATACGGTCCCCAGCCTTATGACCTAAGCTGTCGTTTACAACTTTGAAATCATTTAGATCGCAGAAGATTACCGTTATGCCCTTAATCTCTTTATTGGTGAGAGCTTGATGGTGGCTATAGAGATCGTTCATCATCGCTGCTCTGTTGGGCAGTCCGGTGAGGGGGTCATGTGTTGCGGCATGGGCCATCTGTTCTTCGCGGAGGCATCTGTCTGTGATGTCTTCTGCCGTGCCTGCAAATCCTGCTCGCCCGTCACCAGAGATAATTGGTGAAATGGTATATAGGATTCGTTTGGTGGTGCCACTAAAGGTGACTAGATCAATTTCGCTCTCTGTTACTACGCCAGATAGGGTCTTTAGTACGGCCTCCTCGATTATAGGACGACTTATTGGAGGAATCTGGTCAATCCATCCGGTGCCAAGGAGGGTCTCGACCGGACTTTGATATATCTGTGCCAGAAAGTCATTTGCGAATTCGGTACGTAGGCCTACCTCGCTGTAGAAGATTCCTATAGGAATCTGATTTGCTAAAACCCAGAGGCGCTCTTGATAGAGGGCGAGCTCGTGATGGGCATCAAATTCGGTTCGGTCTGTGATCTCTAGCATCATCTCGCTATTGGAGAGCGGGGTTGCTAGACAAGAAATTGGTATCGTAATTCCAGTGGCGTGAACTAGTTCGCCCTCGAGACTTTGAGCGTGGTTGAGCTTAGCAGGAATCTCTATAGTGGTAATCTGGTCAAGTCGTTGACCGATGATATCGATAGCAGCCGTAGCCATCAGTGTTGCGGTTGCATTGTTGATCCAAATGATTTCTTCTCGAGCTACGAGAATTAGCGCCTTTTCGGTATTGGTAAGAAAGTTCCGTAGCGAACCAAGGAGTTCTCGATCTGAGCTAGTCGTAACTTGCATAGCATCTCCGGTACCTTCGACTAATTAGCTGTCTTTAATATCGGGGCGATTATAAGTTTTCTTTAGTAACACAACCAAGGCCAAGGGCAATTTGGCCCTTGTTTTTTTGAGAAGCCTTCATTATTTTTGCTATGGGGATGGCGATGGTATCTCAGGTGTGTTTTAGAGTTGTTTCGATCTATTTAGGTGGTAGGTAAAGTCTAACTTTAAGGTTTAGATGGTCTGAATCTAAACCTTAATCTGAGATTTACACAGTTGTGGATAACCCTGTGTATAACTACTGTTGGTCAGCTTTCCAGCTGGTCAGGCCGCTAATAATAGCGGCTGATATCTCGATGGAGTAGAGGCTCCATAGGTGTGGCTCCCCGATTGCTACTACTACAGATGGTGTTCTTGTAAGTTGGAGCATTCTATGTGTAGAACCTAATACTTCAACCGACGGTATAGGTAGGACTTTTTCTAACTCATCTGCGATAGTTTGGGCGATAGATCGCCCGATAGTTGATGTATATCTGAAGCCTTGAAAGTAGGAGATACATCCTTGGTTTGAGCGAGATATTTCAAGGAAGATCGAGAGATCTGCACCGGAGGTATTGGTGAGGCTTGCGATGGTAGTGATGTCGGGATGGATAAAGCTAGTGGAGCGAATGCCCTCTTTGTTTAGCGATTGGCGGATCATCTCGGCATTCACGGCAAGACTGAGCGGGGCCGCAATGGCAAGCTTTAATGTTCTTATATCTTTTGCCGGGTCTCCAAAGCGCAAGGCTTCTTTGAAGCTAGTTACTGTAACCGAACTACGACCGATGTTTCGTTCCAGTTCGGCTATTGTCTCTGCTCCTGATATGCCATCTCCAGAGAGACCCACATTAATTTGGAACTCTCCTACGGCTCGAAGGGTCTTTGGTCCAAAGACACCATCTACCTTGCCTGGATCAAAGCCGAGCCATGAGAGACGACCTTGCAGTTGGGCAATATCGTCACCTCTAAGCATGGGCGTCTTTAGATAGAGCAAGCGGTCGCCCAACTTCCAGTGGGCCTCAATTAAGACATGCCAAGTCAATCCATCACAGATTCCATTTGGAGTGATGCCTTTTGACTGCTGAAATGCGCGAAGTTGGTTTTTGGTTGAGGAGCCAAAGGTACCTAAGTCATCTACGGCTACATACCCACATTGGGTAAGTAGCCGCTGTAGGTGTCCTACTGAAGTGGGTTTAGACCCTGGTCCAATTGGGATATCGGCCTCGCCGAGGTCGCTCTCAAATTCTTCGTTGGCGCCAGCTTTGAACGAACGCTCTGTCATGGACCTTAGAGGTGTGCCTCTATTTCGCGAAGTAGTGCTGATTTCGATCGAGCTCCCACCATGCGTAGCACTGGCTCGCCCTTCTTGAAGAGAATTAGTGTCGGAATGCTCATTACCTCGTATCGGCGTGCCGTCTCCATGTTCTCGTCGACATCCAATTTGCCGATCTGGAGTACTCCCTCTTTCTCGCGCTGAATCTCCTCTAGGATCGGAGCTATCATCTTGCAAGGGCCACACCATTCTGCCCAAAAGTCTACGAGCAAAAGATCATTGTTTAGCAGTTGCTCGTCAAAGGATTTATCCTTTAAAATTTCCATCTTTTTATCTAGCCTTTCGCCATTAGTTAGCTACAAAAATACGACCAATTCGATCGACATTAGCGCTCGTCATTTAAAACGCAATTTTAAGGTTGGTCTATTCCTTTATCTGGCCTGAGTCAATGGGTCACTTGGTGTTCGAGCCAACGCTCTGTGTCGATTGCTGCCATACATCCCGACCCTGCAGCTGTTATAGCCTGACGATATTTGTGGTCTTGAACATCACCGCAGGCAAATACTCCCTCCACGGAGGTGTAGGTGCCATCATGGGTGATGATGTAGTTATTTTCATCAAGGTCGATCTGACCCTGGAATATGTCGGTATTGGGGACGTGGCCGATAGCAACAAAAAGACCCGTGACTAATAGCTTCGAGGTCTCCTTGGTGGCTCTGTTTTGCAGAACTATCGCCTCGAGGGAGTTTTCACCGATAAGTTCACTAACGACAGATTCCCAGATGAATTCGATCTTGGTGTTAGCCATAGCGCGATCGGCCATGATTTTAGAGGCTCGTAGCTCGTGGCGTCGTACTATCACGTAAACCTTTGTTGCAAATTTTGTAAGGAAGATCGCCTCTTCCATGGCTGAATCTCCACCACCGACGACAGCAATCTCTTTTCCTCTAAAGAAAAATCCATCACATGTGGCACAAGTCGAGACCCCGTGGCCGATTAGTTCTATCTCTCGGTCAACGCCAAGCATCAATGATCTAGCTCCAGTTGAAATGATGACGCTGTCGGTCTCATAGGCTGGATCAAGATCATTGAGATCTCCAACTTGATCTGTGGTCCAAAGACGAAATGGGCGAGTGGAAAAGTCCACCTTGGAGACTTTGGCGCTGTGTATCAAAGTTCCGAATCGCTCGGCTTGGGCTTTGAAGTTCCCCATCAATTCCGGACCATCAATTCCATTGATAAAGCCAGGAAAGTTCTCAATCTCTGTTGTAAGCATCAATTGTCCACCTGGCTGATCCGAGGTGGAGGAGATCTCTCCTTCGATCATTACGGGGGATAGATTAGCTCTTGCGCTATAGATGGCGGCGGTGAGTCCGGCTGGTCCCGATCCGACGATTGCTACCTTAGTCTTTTGGGTCATCTTTTTATTGTTCCTTGGTTTATAAATCTTTAATCATTGAGCGCTTTGATTCGCTTTGACCATATAAAGAACCCCGCGGCGCTGAAAATAACTCCCAAAACTAGGTAGGTGATCCAGACATTGTCTCCAAAGAGATAGACCGTCATCGCTCGGATGATGCCAATTAATAGTAGGATCGCTACGGTAGAGGCAAGGGCTGCGCCCAAAAGGCCGAAGATCAGAACTCTCACTATTCGATAGATGGGTGAGATCCCCTTTTCTCTGATCGAATCGGTAACTTCAATTACCAAGTTTGTCGCGCGTTCTGGCCAGTCGCTCTTTTTGGACGGGGCGCTTTGTGGATTGATCTCTTGGTCCATTGGAATCTCCGTTGTCAAATCGTTATTGTGGTCTGGGTGGATTTGGAATCAATAGATTTAGGTGTATCTAAGTTGTTCCAGTTGGCTCTAGTTGTTCTAAATATCTTCATCAGTTCGAATTGGTTAGTGTTCACTTGAAGGCATCTACGCATCTCGTCTTTATTTAGTTTTTCTAAATCTAGTTTTTCTAAATGAACCAACTCGATAACTTGATCTGGCTCTTATGATTCGAAAAATTTGGGGCAAAAGAAGTCTTCAACTATCAATTAGTTTATTCGCCCCATGTACCCGATAAAATGCTTTTTCCTTCTAGAAGCCCTAATGCCAAAGTTATCTCAGTGGGCTTTTTCTTGAAGGGTGAAGGCCACCCCAATAGTCCTTGGGCCACTGTGGGAGCCAATTACAGGTCCAATTATCGCCACTGGGATATCTTTTAGTTTTGTGATCTCTTTTATCTTTGCGACGAACTCATCGGTGTCTGGCGCTAAAGCGCTAATCACCGCAATCTTTTCTATCTGGTCCGCTTGGCCTTGAACGAGGTCGTAGAGATATTCAAGCGCGCGCTTTCGGGTGCGTTGCTTTGAAGGTGCCTCAATTACCCCGTCTTTTACCTCGATGATCGGCTTTACTGAGAGGATTGAGCCCAGCGTTGCGGCTGCAGGGCCTATTCTGCCGCCCTTTCTTAGGTTATCAAGAGTGTCTAAGGCCCCAAAGACGCGCGTTCTCGCTTTTGTGTTCCTAATCAAAGTTGCCAATTCTTCGATTGGCAACGAGGAGTTTTCACTTCCTAGAACGGCTAGTGAGCCTTGGCCATATGTTGCCAATTCAGAGTCGATGACTATTATCGGAATCTTTGATTGGCCGACCTCTTCGCTAGCGCGGGTAGCGCTTTGATAAGTTGCTGAAAGTTTCGAGGAGAGAGTGATGACTATAATTCCGTCATAACCACTCTCAATCGCCTCTGTCATGGCTTCGACGAAAGCCGCTATAGAAGGGGCGGCCGTTTGCGGAAGGGTTGGCGAGCTTTGTGACTTTTCCCAGAACTCTTCGACGCTCAATTCGATTACGTCTTTGTAGGACTTATCGCCGAAGGTAATAGTAAGTGGAACGATACCTATCTGTAGTTCGTCGATCAAATGCGGCGGTATATCCGAAGCTGAATCCGTTATGATTTTGATCTTGCTCATTTTGTTGTTCTTCCGCTTCTGGTGATTGTTGAAATTCCATAACCTAAGGCCACAACTGAACCGAAGGCAATTGACCCCAATATAAGTTCGACGCCAATATAGACAATCAATTTAGCCCCATTTGAAGCACCTAGGTAGTTTGAGACAACCTTTATGACTATCCCCATGGCTAATGACGGTATCGCAATGCGAATCCAAGAGTATAAAAGAGATCTCAAATAAGGTGAAAGCGCTAGTCGGCGCATGACAATGGCTGCGATGACCGCTGAGACGCTGTAGCTAATCGAGACTGAGAGAGCAAGACCAAAGACGCCATAGCTATGGATTAAAACTATTGCCAGAATAATATTTAGCAGGTTCTCGATGAAATAGATCCAAAATACCTCTTTGGCTCGCCTTGCACTTTGAAAGCCTTGTACGAGTGCTAGGTAGGCTCCGAATCCCGGTAATCCAAGGCCTAGAGCGATAAGGCTTTTGGATGTCAAGTTGATGCCAATAGCACTTGCTGCTCCGTGGCCAAGGAGAATCTGAACTATCTGATGTGACATGGTGACATAGATGGCACTGAAGGGGATCAATAGGGCTACCGAGATTCGAGCCCCACGAGTTAAGTTGCGACGGAAGGCCCCTATCTCGTGGTGGGAGTAGTATTCGGCAAGGTCTGGCAAGATTGCAGCCATGACCGAAAAGGCTGCAATGCCATAGGGGAGCTGAAAAAATAGATATGAATTGTTATAGGCACTCACAGAGCCGGGGGAGTGGCCCTCTGCAAGGGTGAGCATGAAAAATAGAGAGACTTGATTGGCAAGCACATAACCAAAGGTCCACCCCGAAAGGCGAGTGATCTCTTTTACCGCGGGGTTGGAGAGGTCAAAACGAACAGAGAGGGCAAAGCCTCGTCCTCTCATTGCATATAGGACGATTGCACATTGAAGTGCTACCCCCGCAGTAGTTCCGATCCCTAAGAGCCAAAGTAGTGAACCGCCATTTGCGAGAGAGTTCAGCTTTTGTGCCTCAGTTAGAGAGGAGAATGAGAAGTGAAAGATTGCCAGGGTGATGATAGCTATGACGTTGTTGGCAATGGGCGCAAAGGCGGGGACGGCAAAGTGTCTAAAGGTGTTAAGTAGGGCTGTTCCGATTGAGATGACCCCATAGAAGAAGAGTTGTGGGGCAAAGAACCTAAGCAGATTTATTGCCGCTCGTATTTGAAGGTCACGATTTGGTGCATGGTTGGAGAGGAAGTAACCATGAATTATCAACCCTGCCACTAATTCAAAGATCAAGGTGGCAATTATTAAGGCTCCAACGGTAACAGTCGTGATGGCTGAAAGGGACTCCCAG
Source organism: Acidithrix sp. C25 (assembly GCF_904848545.2). Lineage (NCBI taxonomy): Bacteria > Bacillati > Actinomycetota > Acidimicrobiia > Acidimicrobiales > Acidimicrobiaceae > Acidithrix > Acidithrix sp. C25. The sequence continues at coordinate 1,211,035 of NZ_CAJHCI020000002.1, read as the reverse complement.
ACCTCGTTTTTAGCCTTTCGAGACGATGCTTTTACCATCACCGGAACGATCGTGGAGGCTAGTACGCCCCCAATCAAGAGATCGAAAAATGTATTAGGTGCGTTGTTGGAGAGGTTGAAGATATCTGAGATCGTGTAAATTCCAAGTGCCCATGCAATTGCAGAGAGGCGAAGAAGTCCAGTTACGCGCGATATTATCGTGCCAATGGCCATAGCTCCAGCGTTTCGGCGCCTGGTGGCTACGTTCCCAATCAAAGACTCCATCTTTTTCATTTGTTAATCAGTCTCATCAATAGAGCTTTGGTCGGATTGTAAGGCGGCTTCTTGGTCGAAGGCAGGTGGTTCTGTTTGGTCCTTTGATTCAACTTGACTCTGAGGGGCTTGGCGGGGTATGAGATTTTGATTTCGCGACCGTCCTCTAAATAGGGTTCTGAGCCACCAAAATCCTAAGGTTAGCAGCGCCAAGATCGTTAGCAGCGATCCAACCGTGGAAAATGTAAGAGATCTAAAAACTACTTGAGTGGATGCGATCTCTAGGTTTCCCTTTGGTGTCGACAGTGTCATTTTGGCCGAGAAGATTCCCAGAGTTTTGGTCGAGATAACAAAGGTAGCGGTATTTGTGGCAGAGACTACTTTTACTAGCTCGTTGTTGCCATTTGGTATATTGAGACGGTCGCTAGATAGCCCAAGGCGAAGCATCAGGCCAACATGCGAATGTGAAGTAACAGAGATGGGAACGCTTGCATTATTTGAAGTCAATGTGACAGTTCTATTGCTTGGAAGTGAAACACCTGAGAAGATTTTGGTGATCGATGAGTTGATATTGGCTAGAAGGCTTTGGTTTTGAGATTGCGAGTTATTCGATGATAGCGCTTCCATAAGCCAAAGGGTCATTGGATCTGCGAGTTTCTTATTGATCAAGGCACTCTTTGTAGCAGCTAATTTGATAGCAGTTTTATTGAAGGTGGCAAGATTGGCTATTTGGGAGTGTCTTTGTCGTGTGAGAGAAGTCTCTAGCCACTGAGCTTTTGGCTTAGCGGAATTTAACGCGTCGAATGCTTGACCAAGTGTCATGATTTTTATCACTTTTGCACCCGATAAAGAGCCAAGGAAGTCATTGGCAACAGCTATTTGGTTTGAGCTATTGACAGGTAGGGTAAGCGACATTATTCGCTGTGTTGAATCATTAGGTTGATCTTCAAAGACCGATACCAAATCAGAGATCGTAAAGTTTGATTTCTCAAAGGCATTTGATGGTTTTTGAAGATCTTGCTTTAATTTTGGGTCTTGGCTTAATATTGAAACTGGACTCGAAGCTCCCTGAGGTATTCTCAACCCGGCTGTAAGTGTGTACTTTAGGTCAGGAAGGTCGAGGTTGTTGCCAGCGGTCACAACCTGATGAAAGCCATCGTTAGCAAGCGCGCTAAGGGCAGAGTTATCAAGGGGTCCTTGGGTAACAAATATTTTGGGCGATGTAGCTGGTGTAAGGCCGACTTGGCTTGCAATCTTTGAGGCGAGGGCGCTATCTTGGGCGATGTAACTAAGAAGGTTAGAAGCATCCAACTGCACCAAATTCAACGGAGTGACACTATTGATGAGAATTTGGTGGTTTGGCTGAGAGGCCCAGCTGGCGATCGTGCGTAACGCTTGGTGAGCGGATTGCGATTTCGAGGTTTTGATTACTTCTAGAGTTTGGGCGCTAAAGCTTAGGGTGAGCGAGAGGGTCGGATAGGTCGATAGAAGTTTAGCAAGCTCAGAGATAACTGGGATGGCATTTGCATTCTTTAGAGAAGTTAGATCTATGTTTAGCCCGAGTCCAAGAGGAACGGTACTAGGGACGGCCGGACTCAAAATAGCTATAGGAATTGCGTGAGATGCGATCGTGGCTCCTTTGTGGATCATGGTAATTACCAATGGGTAAACACCATCGCATGTGTTGGCGCAATCAGTGAGATCGAGGTTGAAGCCTGATTTGTTAGAACTAGCCGAACCCGGCGCGGTAAATGAGATCGGTATTACAAGGGTGGAAGTTGCCGTTTGGTTACCTGGAACCGATACCGGTCTAGAAAATGCGATTGGATAGCTGAGACTCCCAGCATTATTTAGATACTTTAACTCACTTCGATTTTGAAGTTTTGGATAGAGCAAGCCCTCTATAGCTGAGTGTGAGGGTGCGTTGGTGACCTTTATGGAAATTACATAGCCGCTTCCTAGATGTGCTATGGAAGGACCTGCTGTAACTGTGATTGAGGGCGACGTCTCTGCGGCAGCTGCGGACGATGATGCGATGGGCCCGACAAAGATCGTTCCGAAGGTGAAAAAGGTTGCGAGAAAGACGATCGAAGTAAGTAGTCGGCCAAAGGCCTTTGTTCTTAGCCTTGAATTATTCGAGTAATTGTTGTTCCGGTATGTATTTGAACTTGGTCTAACTTTTACCAAATAGAAATTCAGCTTATTGGGTCGAGAGTCATAGTTATCCCTATTCGTGAGGATCCTGGCTAGATTGAACTTTTGACTTAGCGCCATCGAAGCTTTCCATGCCCCTGCATTGTACTTAGGTCGCAACCTACACTCTTGACTACTCTGGCTCAGACCACGGTTTGTGGACGGTGGTCTTCGACCATGTCAATGCTAATGGTACTTTTGTTAGATTGTTGATATCGGCATCTTCTAAGGGGTTGCCACGTCTCGATCCTCTGACGGAGATAGCTAAATTGAGAGCTAGCTCAAGGATTCCTATGATATTCGATGGCCCATATTCTTGTGACGTTCTATTGAGCGCTACGTCTCTATTTTATCCTATGTGGAGATCGGGGTAATGGTTTGTTTGTTTCTAAAGGTACCTAGACAAATGCGTTGTGTGGCGGCTTATATCTTTGGTGTTTTTAGTCAGGCGGCTATGGGATTGGCTGTCGTTCGATGTGACCACGGTGCCAGCTAGAGAGCTCAAAGTTGTTTGTTTCGAGGAGTTACCTTTTGTCAAAATACGATTTATCGGTTCTTTGATGTGTAAATGGTTTTGAGTCATAGATCCAAAAATCGGCATGTAAAGCAAGCAGTCGCCTTCACTCTAAGTATAGAGGCATTTCAAATCGAAATTTTGAATGCCTCTATGTTCAGTTCTGTTGTACTTTTTGTGACCTTAAGGCTCTATGGTCAAGATCGGATGTGGAATTGATTTACGTGTGTGCTGAGGATTGTGATCTGTAGCCGGGTGATGGACGAGAAAGTCGCTCCACGATGACTTTTTTTGTGGAATTGTTTCGCTTTGAAGGTAAAAATAAGCGACATACAAACTAAATAAGACCTAAAAATATTGACCGAGGCGCAGGAGAATAACGTGACAGGTTTAGGCACCACAGCTTCTCGATAATTTCAAATAGTTAATCTCAGAAAGTGATGCAAGCTAAATCTAACACTTTTATTCCCAAATAACTAGGAGGAATTGAAAGTGTTCGTATGATTGTTTACCCTTCGGTTAGTTGAGCAAGATAATCATTTTGTTTATCTTGGCAGACAGATCCTAGCCTTCTACCGAAATAAAGAACTATTATTGTTGTCAATAAAGCAAAGTTTAGCAAGAGGTCTCCCCAAAAGATTATTAATTGTAATGGTGAAGTAAAGCTAATTTTGATTGAGTTATTTCCGGCTCTTACTTTGACTCCGGCCATAAAGTTGTCTACCAGGAGAACTTTGGTCTTGTGGTTGTTGACTGTAACTGTTTCACCGGGTGATATTTGTTGTCTAATTACTACAATTCCAGGTCTGTTGGCTTTGAAGCTTGCCGACATTTGAGACGAGTTTTCAGTGAAGTGTATTGAAGTCAAATTGACAGCATTATTTTGAAGAGTTTTTGATAGATTAGACGCCTCGATCGTTACTGAGTTCGAGGAGATGGCTATCGGATTCCGATTGCGATTATTAGAGTAATTGATTGTCTTTGGGACCCATAACGGAGTTCTATTTTTGCCATTTGCTATGTCGTAAATGAACTCAATTTGCCCTTGGACTAGCGTCTTTCCTAGTAGGCGAAGCTGAGGTTTGCGAAATCCACTCGTTGAATAGTTGTAGATCGTAAAATTCGGTTGGGTGCGCAAGTAAGAGAGCGTGCTCTTATATATTTGATCAAACGGAGCCAGTTGGGGCGCAGATGTGTCCGAGCTATTTGTGACGCTGATTGCCCATTTCAGGAGTGTTGTACCGCTTTTGTCAATTGTGAATGCCTTTTGTAGATCCGGTCGTGAGTCGTAGATATTCAAAAGTGTTGTGAATGCCTTTTGAAAGCTTTGTTGGGACACCTTTAGGCTTTGTGGAACATTTGAGATCTTTACAGCAGATAATGGAATTTCGCGGCTCAAATTTAATGGATTGGAGACAATGACAACTTCAACGCCGAGCGCTTTTAGCTCAGGTATTGTTTGATAATCTATGGGGACGTTGATCATCGCTGGAGCAAAGGGAAAGATCGGCGATTGCGGCTGAAATGGCGATTGATTTCCGAAATATTTTTTAAGTGAGTAGGCGTAGCCTTTAGGAAAATAAACATCAAATGCTTGAATACTCGGAATTGAATTCTTGATCAATATCGACGGAAGAAGAAAATTGAAGGGTGAGAAGGTAAGCGAGTTTTGGTAGCCGTTGTTGGTTAGGATTTGGCTAATTTTTCGTATTTGAGATGTGGGCACTTTAGTTGTATAGAAGGTGCTGGGTACCATGATTAGAATCATCCAAATGCTTACGATGGAGGCGACTGGAGCTCTAAATTTATTCGGTAGAAATACGATGACAAGGGGTAGCGCTATGAAAATCGCTATAATTGGTAGGTTTGTAGCGATTGTGGATGACAGATTGGTCTTTGAAATTATCGCAAAGATCGCTGGACCCTTTTTGAAAATGTCGAACCAAAGTAGTGCGATTATGCTAGCCGTCAATAGAAAGCCTGATATAAGCGGAAGTCGCCACTTCAATGCATCGATCCCAAATCCAGCCAGAATACATAGGGGCAGCCACCATAAAAATGGCAGGAATCGAACCATGGCTATTAGGTTCAGCGGAGGAAGTTGAAAGATGTTTAGTACCGAGAAAGTATCGTTGAATCCTAGTATCCCGAAGATGACTACTGCGGTCATGACCAAGGCGATCGCTCGATGATTGTCTTTGGAAGGTCTTTTTATAAATAGTGCTATCGGGGCCGTAGCACTCAGTCCAAAAAGAATTGGTGTTCCCGCGGTCCAAACGGTGTTGTTGATTTGCAAGGAGCCCGATGTTATTGCTTTGCCAAATGACCAGTAGTCAAAGAGTGACAGGAGCCAATACCGTGGGTTATGTAGCGACCAACTTTTGGTGTCTTGAAATGAATAATAGCTGGTTAGTGGTGTCAGAAATGGTACGATTGCAACTAATGCAGCAACGAAGCCCGCGATTAACGTAGCTGACCAAAGCGCTGCCATCGCTATCTTTGATTGCCAGGAGCCTTTAGTCTTTAGGATCATCGTCAATGTGATTAGCCCAATTGTGATGAGTTCAATCGGTAAGACTTCTACGAAGCCCGACAAGAACAATTGAGATGCAACGAATGTATTTATGGCGATCCACAGGTACTTATTGCGGTTTAGGTTGATTGCATCAATTAAATACGTGGAGCTTAAAGCGAGATAGGGCATCACCATAAGAGGATTGATCATATCTAGATTGAGATTTGCGATCGCAGGTCCGCTCAAGGAATACGATAGGCCAACTACGATCGAACCGAGGTAGCTAATATTGAGGGCGCGGGCAAAAAGATAGGAGCCGCACGCTCCAATAGTCAAGGCAACGACATTCCATATCGATAGATTGTGTGGAAAGAGAAGATGCAGTACTATCTCAGGCACAAACCAAGGAGCGGCTTGGTTTCCTGCCAGGGTGATTCCTAAACCTTCTTTGGGTAACCATATCGGCAGGTGTCCTAGCGACCAAGCATGGTTGACGGCTATTTCTTTATAGTAGGTTATCTGTGACCCAGCCACTGGGTCGGCCACAGAGTAGCTTTTAGGAATAATATTGGTGTCGCTAAAGAGACTCGCTTGCCCTAACAGGATTTTGTAATATCGGCCAAGAATGATTAGCGTCATTACCACAATTGAGGCAAGATCGAGTGTTTTGTCGCGTGACCCGTCCTTGCGTAGAATGCTGACAGGGGCTTGGTTTGCATGATCTATTGGTGTCTGATCTTTGATCGTTTTTATTGTCTAGCCCCTGTTTCTATGATATTTTGATTTATTTTTTGATTTTAGATATCGTTTACTTGTTGCAAATTGAATACGACACTGACCCGAAGATTAATAATTCGAGAAGTTATAAAGCTTTTATGTCTCGTTCGAATTGTTAGATTAGGATATCTTATCAGCTCAATTGTCGCCCTTAATTTTGCGATCAGTCATTATCTTTATATTAAATACTGAATTATATTAGTCCTTGCGAGACATGGATGGTCGATCACTTCATGGGCCAACCTTCAAATAGGGGTCTCGTATCTTGGATTGGAACTAAATTCTCATTTACTTTCTTCAAATTCAAAATCTATTGGGCATAGGTTTCTCTCTGTTGCGGTTTGATCGTCGAATTTTTGAGGTCAATTGGACTAGGGTCTCAGGACTAGGGGCATAACCTTTGACGTGGGTTTCGTGAAATAGCTATTAGATGAACGTAGTCTTAGTTGCACGCACTGGACTTTTGGACTCTTGGCTGAGCCGATTAATAAGCTTTGGCGACCGTAGTGAAAATGGTGAGCCGCGTAGTTTTCGCGATCGCTTAGCTAAAGTGCTGCATCTGGTTGCCGGGTCTTTTTTGGCTTATTACTTTTCAGGGAGTTACCTGACGCCGCAGGGTAAAGATATCTTGGCTATTGAATATTGAAGTATTGGCATCCCAGGATCTCCATTCGTCCCACTTCGAACTTATTAGCCTTCCAGTGAGTCCTGGTACGTTGTTATTCATTAGGAATAATATCAATTCCACGGCATTGTCCATGGAGTCGGCTCCATCTGATTTAGCCTGCACCATCCGTTTGAAGAATGATTCGCCAACAGCACTTGGTCCGGCTTTGATAACTTCATCTAGCATCGCAGTGTCTAGGAGACCTGGCGCTACTGCATTGATTTGAATGTTGTGCTCTTGAACCTCTAGGGCCAGTGTTTCCATCAATCGCACGACCGCTGCTTTGCTTGCGGCATAGCCTGAAATATTGGGCATCGGATTGGTTGCACCGCCCCCACTTAGTAGAACTATTTTGCCGCCGTTGTGCTCAAGCATCATGTCGATAGCAGAGCGAGCAACGTAGAAAGTGCCCATGAGATTGGTTTCGATAGTACGTATCCATTCGTCTGCCCTGATTGAGTTTGATGGCCCAAATGGTCCATAGATTCCAGCGCAGTGAACGACCGCAGAGGCAGGTCCGTTGTGATCAACTGCATTTTTGAAAAATTCAGTGACGCTTTTCTCAATTGACACATCGATTGAGTTTGCGTGATTGTTTTGTTTTGGGTTGAGCAGCTTTGAGATCGTATCAAGATCGACTCTCGAACGTGCACCAATGGAGACGTCCCAACCTAAGTTAGAAGCTCGTAGAGCAACAGCTGCTCCCAAACCCCTACTGGCGCCGGTGATGATCACATGCGACATATTTAAATTTGTCCTTTTCTAGGTTTGGTGTTTTAGTAAAGTGTAAAAATTGCAACCCGTTCATCCTTGAGTGGCCTGACGGTGAAGCCCTTATCCATGATAAGGAGCTAGCGGCATTGGTGGTTTATCAATGTGGCAAATTGTCAAACTATATCCGTCGCAACCTCCTCTTTGTTCGAGTGGAATCTCTAAAGAAGTGAGTAGGTATTTACAAAAGTTTCTAATGCAATGGATCGATGTGGTGGTTTGGGCTGAGGTCTGTAAGTCACGACTAATTCGGTTACCCTTGTGTTTCTAAAGGAGAAGGGTTCGCATGATTTTTTGTCAAGTGGCGAAGGTTTTACGTAGCCTTTGATCAAAGGTGATGTAACGGGCTCTGTGTTAGGGGGCTCGTCCGCATTCTTAGGTTCTGTTTTTGCTAAACATTTGATTTGGTCAGATTGAACGGGGTCAGATTGAACGGGGTCAGATTGAACGGGGTCAGATTGAACGGGGTCAGATTGAACGGGGTCAGATTGAACGGGGTCAGATTGAGATTTGGAAGTTTTAACTAGCGTTACTGGTTGGCAATCGTTCGATACCGAGATGGTCGCGATGTAACGCAGATGACACCAATGAGGGCCACTCGAATCTTTGAGTGGCCCTCATTGGAAAGTCTTGTTATGTTGAGAATTGGCTATTTGGATTTAGATTCTTGTCGAACGGAGTTCTTTGGTGGCTTGGCTGAATCGCAACTTGAGGAGTAGTACTATCCACGAGATTGGATCGCTAATAAGCTTTACCTTTTTACCTTGACTATAGTCTCTGGAGATGTAATTTATTGGAATCTCAAGTGGCACGAAGCCCAAGATCGCGAACTTACAGATAATTTCCCAATCGAGATCAAACCTATCACTTACGAGCTCTAGATGATCTAGGATCTCTCTTCGAAATACCTTCCACATCGTAAACGGATCGCGGATACGTACGTCAAATGCAAGATTGATCATGGTTGCAAAGATCCAATGCATAAGATTCATCGATTGAGCAAGCCAATTGTGTTTTCCAAATTGCCTGACCTTTTGACCCGGTCCGTGTCGACTTCCGAGGACGAATGACGCACGTCCATCTTCGATAGCGTCAACTAGTTTCCAAATGTCGGAGAAGACATATTCCCCATCAGCATCGAAAATCGAGATTATGTCACCCTTGGCATGGCTGATTCCGTTGCGCACAGCGTGACCTTTGCCGAATGGGCGCTCCTCAAGAATGACCAATATTCCCTTTTCATCCTGGAATTTAGTGACATATTCTCGCGAACCATCATCGCTCGCACTCTCTACGATTATCAACTCTAGGCGGCTATCTAATTTGTAGGCATCTTGAAATGATTTGATTGCCTCTTTAATCGTAGAAATCTCGTTATAAACCGGCATGATAACGCTTATGCGATCCGCACGCTGTGCGTAGTTATATTTGGCTTGTATCGTTCTCAAAATCTATGAATCCATCTTTTTACCAGTCGAACCTTAGTTCGTTGTTAGGTACGAGCTGAGGGCTAAGGGTCGACTGTAGCTATCTATATCAGTTGTTCAAAGCGAATATCCGGCTGCAGTAGCGTCGTTGTAAAACATTTGAACCGTCTCTAGGGAAAGATCGGTCAAATCTTTTCCAAGCATAGGTAATTTTTTCCAGAGATCTGGTGTCATAGTAATGATGTCGCAATTGGACTCTTGAGCTTGGATTAGATTTAGGATCTCGCGCGGACTCGCCCATAGCAATTTGTGCCCGACTTTGGTGTGGGTGATCTCTGACGATCTTTTCATGATCGGGATGGGATTAGTTCCGGTATCTGCGATTCGCCCCGCAAAGACCGATATTATTGCATCGACCCCAGAGATTAGCGCATTCGACACTCTCTCGACCTGATCTATCGTCATGAGCGCAGTCACGTTTATCTTGACTCCGTTGTCGGCGAGTTTATGAATCGTTTTTTCTAGGCTCTGTCCTTTGGTGTTAGTCACAGGTACTTTTACGAAGACATTTGGTGAAACTTTTGAGATGTCGATTGCTTGATCATAGATCTCTTGCTCATCGTCTGCGAATACTTCAAGCGAGAGGGGAAAGGGGCTAACCAGTTGAGCGGCTTCGAAGGCGAAGGCCGCGTAATTTTTAACGCCCGCCCTATTCATAAGTGTCGGATTTGTTGTGAATCCCTTTACAAGGGGGTTATTCATGAATTCTGCTATGGCGCTGAGATCTGCGGCATCTACGTAAAGGTCTAAATCGATTGTATTTGCTGTCAAGTTAGTTTCGCTTTCAACAGGTCTGTGATTTTAGGTTGGTACAATACAAGAATGCGTTTACGGTGATAAACGTTTACCAGTGGTTTTGATTGGATGCTTTTCAGATCTAAATTGTAGCGAGAACAAGGTGGCTATATGACCTACGTTGAGGACTTCTTGTCCGAAGCATCTAAAATTGCCCAACTGATTGACGTCAACAGTATCGAACGATTAGTTGATGTGATTTCTGACGTAAAAGGTCGGAACGGGCGGGTGTTTTTTGCGGGTTCCGGTGGGGGAGCAGGTCATGCCTCTCATGCTACCTGCGATTTTAGGAAATTGCTAGGGATTGAATCGTACTGTATCTCAGATAACGTAAGTGAATTGACTGCGCGCATAAACGACCAATCTTGGGAAGAATGTTACGTTGAATGGCTGAAGGCTTCGCGTTTTTCAAGCAATGATGCTGTTTTTGTTTTTTCGGTAGGAGGTGGCGACGCCGCCCGTAAAGTGAGCATGCAGTTGGTAAGAGTCGTTGATTACGCAAATTCCATTGGCGCTAGTGTCGTGGGCGTAGTCGGTAGAGATGGCGGTCACCTAGGGGAAAATTCAACGGCTTCGGTGATAATTCCAACGGTCAATGATGCCACGGTGACAACGCAAGTGGAGGGGTTTCAAGCAGTCATATGGCATTTGATTGTAGGACACCCTAAGGTGATCGAGTCCAAGCCGGTTTGGGAGAGCATTACTTCTAAATGAGAAATGTACTTATAACTGGCGGTGCCGGCTTTATTGGATCGAATTTGGCCGACCAATTGGTACGAATCGGATGCAACGTTAGGATCTTTGATAACTTTTCCACTGGTCGCGGCGAGTTTCTAGAGACGTCGAATGCAGATGTGCGACGTGGCGACCTGTTGGGGGACGTCGATGAGTTGCGATCGGCCATGGCGGGGATAGATACCGTATTTCATCTTGCAGCGAATGCAGATGTACGCGATGGGTGGAACAATCCCGATAGGGACGCCTATCAAAACGTTATCGCTACTTTAAATGTAGCTAACGCAGCAGCAGGCGAAGGTGTCATAGATTTTGTTTTTAGCTCGACTGGTTCGATCTACGGTGAAGCAGAGATCTTTCCCACCCCTGAGAATGTGGCGATACCAACTCAAACAAGTCTTTATGGTGCTTCCAAAATTGCAGCCGAAGGCTTTTTAGCCGCTTATGCCCATGCGAAAAAGCTTAGGGTTACGGCTTTCAGGTTCGTGTCAGTTCTTGGCCCTCGTTACTCACATGGTCACGTCATTGATTTTGTTAGACAGCTCGCTAAAGATCCATCCAAGCTTCATATCCTAGGAGATGGCAATCAGCGTAAATCATATATGCATGTCGAGGACTGCGTGAGAGCTTTGATCGACATTCGATCGGATTCTGGCTTTGACGTCTTTAATTTAGGTACACCCGAATTCTCAACGGTGAATTCTTCGGCTAGGTGGATTGCCTCAGTGATGGGTCTCAACCCAGACATTACCTATAGCGGAGGAGATAGGGGTTGGATCGGGGATAATCCCCTTATCTTGCTTGACGTCGATAAAGCAAAGCTCGCTGGATGGACAACTCAAAGGTCGATCGAGAGTTCTGTCAAGGACACCGTCAAATGGATTCTTGAAAATGATTGGATACTATGAGCCATGGCTAGCGTAAGCAAACGGTTTGGTCTAATCGGAGCCGGACTTATCGGCAAGAAGCGCAGCGGAGCTTTGGCCGAGCTTGGCTTTGAGATGGCCGGCGTCTTCGATATTGATGAGAGTCGGGCTAGTACTCTGGCGCACTCTTTTGGATCGGTAGCCAAATCAACCATCCAAGAGCTGATCTCCTCAGTTGGTAAGGATGGAGTCATTGTTGTAGCGACTCCTCATTGCGAGTTAACTAAGGCTGCAATGGCTGTGGTTGAATCTAATGTCAATCTTCTTCTAGAAAAGCCCGGTGCCATGTCGCTGGAGGATGTAACTTCTTTGATCGACTTTATAGCCCATTGTGGCTCAGACTCAAAGATAGCGGTTGGCTTTAATCATCGCTTTCATCCGGGGATCTTGGCGATGCGCGAAGCGATTTTCTCTAGAAGATATGGGCAAGTTAAATTTATTCGAGCTGTTTATGGCCATGGTGGTCGCCTTGGCTATGAACGCGAATGGCGATTTGATCCAGCTATTTCTGGAGGTGGCGAACTGTTAGATCAAGGCTCTCATCTGATTGATCTGGTGAGGTTCCTAACAGGGGAAGATCTTTTATATAAATTTTCAAGTATTTCGAACATCTTTTGGGGAGGCAAGGTTGAGGATAACGCCATCCTAAATCTTGTCGGCTCTAATTCGGGATTCGAAGCGCTTTTGCACGCTAGCTGGACAGAATGGAAGAACAAGTTTTTGCTAGAGGTCTTCTGCGAAAGTGCAAAGGTCGAGGTTTCAGGTTTGGGCGGTTCTTATGGCGCGGAGACCTTCCGGATATACGACATGGGGGAGAAGTTGGGGCCCCCTCAGATATCGTCCGTGGAGTTCAAACCAGACGATCTTTCCTGGAAGCGTGAGATAGTGGACTTTATCGGCGCAATAGAGGGAAATGAATCAATTGGCGCCACAGTCTTTGATTCTAGGGCTGTCTTTGAAATCGTTCAAAGGTCCTATGAGGCATGATAATTTCAAGAACCCCTTTGCGAATCTCTCTTGGTGGGGGTGGAACCGATCTTCCGTCGTTTTATCGAAGCCATGGTTCCGGGTTTTTAGTTGCAGCGGCGATTGACAAGCATATCTACATTGCAATACATCGCAATTTCGAGGATCGCTACCTCCTTAAATACTCTGAGATAGAGAACGTAGCCAAGGTCTCCGAGATTAGACATCCCATGATACGAGCTGTTTTGGAGAGACTTGATTCTCCAGGTGCTCTTGAAGTGACGTCAATTGCTGATATTCCGGCTGGAACGGGTCTGGGAAGTTCGGGTAGTTTTGGTGTTGGATTGGTAAGAGCGTTATCTTCTTATTCGAGAGATCCTCGCTCGGCTCAAGAGATAGCGGCAATTGCCAGCGACATTGAGATAAACGTCTTGAACGAGCCAGTGGGAAAGCAAGACCAATATATTGCTGCCTGTGGTGGAATTACTGCTTTTGAATTTCGCAGCGATGAATCCGTCTCGGTTACCCCAATTGTCATGCGCGAGGCCGATAGGCGTGATTTTGAGAGATCTCTGATGCTTTTTTATACAGGTATTAGACGTTCTGCTTCAGAGGAACTCAAGACGCTCGCCAGAGGGGCCGGGACCACTAAAGCAATTGTCGATAATTTAGAGTCGGTGCGCAAGGCGGGATATATTGCTGCTGAAGCTTTAGCAAATGGCGAAGTTGAAGGCTTTGGAAGAATGTTGACTCGCCAGTGGGAGCTGAAGTATCATCGTCAACCTTCATTGGTTCACGATGAGATGGATGTGATTATTCAAAAAGGGTTAGCTACCGGTGCTTTTGGCGGCAAGTTGATTGGTGCTGGAGGTGGCGGCTTTTTACTCTTTTCGACTGATCATCCAGCTAAACTTCGTCTTGCTATGGAGGAGAATGGCCTTCAAGAAGTTCCCATTGCGATTGATTACGAAGGAACTACCACCTTGAGAGCGTGGTAATGAACGTCGCAGTTGTTTTGGCGGGTGGTTTGGGTACCCGGATAGAGGCCTTGGCAAAGGGCAGACCGAAAGTATTGTTGCCCTTGGGTGGAGCTGATTTCCTAGAGTGGAAGTTAGCGGAATTCTATCAAAATAAGATTGATTCGGTCTTTTTATTGACCGGCAAGGGCTCTATGGCTATAAGTGCTTCGCTGTCGGTTAGAGATAGCGCGATTCCTGTTGCTATGGTAGACGATGGCCCAAACCTAAGAGGCACAGGTGGAGCCTTACTTAGGGCACTCGCATTTCTACCAGATAACTTTTTTCTTACCTATGGTGATACCTTACTGGATATTTCATATGAAGAGATCACAAGGTTTTCGAACCTAGATCCTGAGAGAAGAAGCGTCCTTGTGGTTTCAAGGCCACAAAATGGAGTCGATGGACGCTGCAATACTGCAATAGAAGGTGACCTGGTCAAGAGTCATTCCAAAGTGGATGTAGCTGATAAAGACTGGATTGATTTTGGAATTTCATTGCTAAATCGAGACCATATCTTAGATCTTGGTATTTCAGAGACGAGATTTGATCTGTCTGAGATTTACTCCCGATTGGCTGAGAGACAGCAACTTCGAGCGTTGCCCACAGAGGCGCTCTACTATGAGATAGGTACACCTGAATCGTTTGACTATGTTGAGCGGCATTTAGTCGATAAATCCGCTAGATCGAATTAGCTGTAATGATTCGCAGTGCATCGATAAGATCGTCCGCTTGGAAGTGTGGATAGTGGGATTCGCAGGTACGTCTTGGTCGACTATGACTAAGAAGCGATGGAACGCAAATCGACCTTACCCCACAAGCGACTCCCGCTTCGATATCAGAACTTCTATCACCAATCATCCAGCTTTGATTTAAATCGATACCAAGTCGCTCCGCGGCTTTAGTTAACATTCCGGGCAATGGTTTTCTACAGGTGCAACGGTCGTCTTTGTCGTGAATGCAGGTCGCAATACTTTCAATTCCAGGAATTCTATTGGCTATTAATGAATTTATTCTAAGGAGTTCATTTAGCGAAAGTAGATGGCGAGCGATGTCAGGCTGGTTAGTTACTACCACAACGCTATAGCTGAGTTGACGGAGTGACTCTACAAATTGCACTGAGAGTGGGTTGATGATTACATCAGCCCTGCTTCTTGGACTGCCAACAGTCTGGTCGCTTCGAACGACATTATCTATCAAAACTCCATCACGGTCTAAGAAAATTGCTCGCATTTGTCTCTCGTTATTTTACGCTACTTAACCAATCTCACCTTAGATGGCAGGCACCTACGGCGATGCTTTAGGTTTAGTAATGGTTTTTATCTAAGGTGAGATGGTTCCATGGACGCTGCCAGTTGGTATTTTGCTTCTTGCCAAGGATCCTGAGGTAACAGTGATTATCGAATTGTTGTTGGGTATTGGAAGTTCATTTAACTTGTATGACTTTGCATCTAGAGATCGATACTCGCATATGAGAATCTTCTAGAGGGGCTATCGAATTTTATTTGGAGAAATAAGTGATTCAGAGCGGATCAATATGAGGTTGTATATCTATTGGTAGAATCCATAATTTTAGAGTCTTGATTTGAAAATATTTTTCTTTTTGATTTTAATGTAGATCCTATATTGACTTTGCATTTATATATGAAGCGATTAATTTATGAAATATTTTTTATATTTAGCTTTGTTTTTCACTTATTTTTATAGGACTAGGTCCAGACTACAAACCGCTTAGATTGAGTTAGAGTGACTTGGGTGGTTTAAGGTGACGACTTCAAGCTTCAAATGTTAGATCGTTCCGAGGATGCTATTTTGCGGTGACATTCCTTACGGTGAGATGTTGAGAATCTATGATTATTCACTTTGATTCATCCTAGGCCACCTTGTTGACAATTTGAAACGTTGACAATTTGAAACGTTGACAATTGTTAACATTAGGTTTGTATCCCGAGTAGATTTTATAGCTTCATTTAGTTATTTTCTAAAGAGTGGACTAGATGTTTTAAATAGCGGCGATCTATTGCTATAAAGCATCTGGAAAATATCGATGTGGTTGTTATTTATCACAAGATAACTGTAATATTTGGGGGAGTCGGGATTGTTTTTGATGGATTAGATGGCGAAAGCTTCGTTGGAAATGATCTTGAGTCAATAGGAGGGATTCCCCAAGTTATTAGGGTTTCCGTTGAGATCGAAGCCATCGTTGTTTGAAGGGCAAAGGCAATGTCAACAACTGGAGACCCCGAGTTCAGATGGGAGTCTCTTTCACTTGATAGTTGTTGCTGTTGAAATTTCCATATGGTGATTATTACTCTAGGGCGCTGTGGACCTAAGCTATTGGGTGATGGCAATACTTGTTGGTACTCATAAAAAATTCCATGAGCATGACTCCGGAACTGATCATCCAGAGCGTCCAGAGCGTTTGGAGGCCGTACTAGAGGGTGTGGATCTGTCAGGGGTTGGTGAGGCGGTTATTCACTTCGAGCCAACTCCAGCCAAGATGGAAGATCTCTACCGCGTGCATGATAAGAACTATATCGATGCTCTGAGACGGTTCTGCCTTATGGGTGGCGGACGACTAGATCCTGATACCTCTGTCTCTGTGGCTTCATGGGATGCTGCCATCCTTGCGGCAGGAGCTGGATTAGATGCCATACGCCGCCTTGGTGACAATGAAGCCGATAGCGCTTTTCTAGCTGTTCGACCCCCGGGCCACCACGCCGTGATAGATCGTGCGATGGGGTTTTGTCTAATTAACAATGTCGCAGTAGCCGCCGCATCCCTTGCTAGCCAAGGTGAACGGGTGTTGATCTTTGACTACGACGCACACCACGGCAATGGGACTCAAGATATCTTTTATTCAAGTAAAGACGTAATGTACGCATCAGTTCACCAATATCCTCTCTATCCAGGTTCAGGACGCGCCTCAGAAGTTGGAGTTGGAGAGGGACTGGGAACCACAATAAATATCCCGGTTCCAGAAGGTACAACCGGTGCTACCTATTTTGGTGCGATCGAGCAGATCTTGATGCCCGCTATCGAGAAGTTCTCTCCAACCTGGGTAATAGCCTCTTCTGGATTTGATAGCCATATTGGGGATCCTCTTTGCGATCTGGGATTGACCTCAAGTGACTTTGGCTCGCTCATTACGTGGCTCTTTTCACTCGTTCCAGGGGGTCGGCGCTTGGCATTCCTAGAGGGCGGTTACGATCTAGATGCCCTTCGGTTGAGTACAGCCGAGACGATAGCGGCCATGGGGGGAGAGACTCTCCATCTAGAACGAGCCAGCGAGGGAGGAGCCCTTGTTGGAGTTTTGAATGCTATCAGAGAACAAAGGGCGCGATCACTGGAACTTTAAAGACTATGCAATTTGATAAATCGGAATTCGACGTTCGTGTTAGGGAGATCAAAGGCGAACTTCATACCTTAGTTGAGGCCTTTAGTCGTCACGAAAGAAAGATCTATCTAGTTGGTGGTTCGGTCCGCGACGCGATTTTGAGTGCGACCCATGACAAAATGAGTTACCCAAAGAGTGCATCTCACATGGGTGATAACTCTGTCGGAGATTTTTTTGGCGGTGATGGATCTCTAGAGGATGATCCAAGAACGGATGTAAGCCAAGCTTCGGCGGATCAATCAAGAGGTCCTTCGATTGACTATGACCTAACCACTGACGCCATGCCAAATGAGGTAGAGGCGATCCTTTCCTCTATCAGCCGCAAGGTTTGGACGGTTGGCGCCGAATATGGCACCATCTCAGCACTTATTGGTTCACGGATAGTTGAGATTACTACTCATCGAGGCGATCTCTATAGGAGCGATTCCCGCAAACCGGTGGTGACCATGCCAACTACCCTTGAAGAGGATTTGATCCGACGCGACTTTAGGATCAACGCAATGGCGCTAGATCTTTCGGATGAGTCGCCTTCTGTAATAGATCTCTTCGACGGGATGGGAGATCTCAGGCAAGGTTTGATTCGCACGCCTAGAGAGCCGGAGAAGTCCTTCGATGACGATCCCCTTCGGATGCTACGGGCTTGTCGATTTGCAGCGCAGCTGAACTTTAGAGTTGATGAAGGCGTTGTTTTGGCGATGTCACAGATGGCAAGTCGCATTGAGATTATATCGCCAGAGAGGCTTGCTACGGAGTTCAACAAACTTATGGTAACCCCAAAGCCATCTTTGGGACTTAGGATTCTTAACGACACCGGCCTTACGCATTTCTTTTTACCAGAACTCTCCCAATTGGCCCTAGAACAGGATCCGATTCACCACCATAAAGATGTACTTGAACATACTTATAGCGTCATAGATAAGACTGAAGCGAATTTGGAGCTGCGACTAGGGGCGCTCTTTCATGATATTGGAAAGCCAGCGACTCGTCGTTTTGAAAAAGGCGGAGTGACCTTTTACAACCACGACAAAGTTGGATCAAAGATGACCAAGAAGAGGATGCGGGCGCTTCGCTATTCAAGTGAGATGATTCAGAGGGTTTCGCGTCTCGTCTATTTGCACTTGCGATTTCATACCTATGAAGCGGGGTGGACAGATAGGGCGGTGCGACGTTATGTCGTGGACGCAGGCGATCTCTTAGATAATTTGAACGCGTTGACGTTGGCTGACTGTACCACCAGAAATGCAAATAAGGTGAGAGCACTAGAAGCTCGGATGCAACAGCTCAAGGTTCGAATCCAAGAGCTACGAGCCCAAGAGGAGCTAGATTCACTTCGCCCAGAGCTAGATGGAACCCAGGTTATGCAGATCTTAGGTATTGCTCCATCGAAAGAGGTTGGAGTTGCCCTTGAATTTCTTATGGAGTTGCGAATCGAAGAAGGTTTGATCGGTGAAGATCAAGCAACCAAGCGCCTCTTGACCTTTTGGCAAGAGCGAAATGGTCGGCTCTAAGACTAAGCAGGACTAAGTAAGTCGATCCAAAGCCAACCAAGATGATTCAGCGCCTTCATTTACCCATCAGGTGATTCAACATTCTTAAAGACGTAGGTCGATGGGTTTTGACTATTTAGTGGTTTTTGATTTGATCAAGGCGAGTCGCAGGTTCATCGAATCGAGCAAGACCTCTGCCGCGTGGATACGGCTTGATGGTTGCCAATTTGACGCCTTTGAAATGGCCTGATTTGCATTGGCTTGTGTGCCGCCCCAGGGAAAAGGGCTTAAATGGCGAGATTGGTTCTATTTGCTAACTCGATTTTGGTGAAATAGCAAATGAAGTGCTCTTGGAGTGCTAGCTTCGCTTCTCTATCGTTTTTTTACTTTGACAATTATGAAATCAGGTAGATCCTTGTCTTTATCTTGTTGTTGGGTTTTTTGTTTGATTTGATTTCTTATTGAGATCTCTTCAAAGGTATCGACATAAAGTCCCGCTCGTTGCACAAGCGAAAAGAGTTTTGAGATTGGCCTAAGCGATATCTTTTGTGGGAGTTCAAGGCCAAAGCCGAGCACTTGGGTATCGACGATGTGGCTTTCGAAGTAGCGATAGTCACTAGGAGGTTCGATCAGTGAATTGGTTATTAGCAAGGGATGGGCAACGCTGAAGATGAACGATCCAGATGGGCGTAATATTCTCTTTACACTTCGAAGAAGGCGATCTGGATCACTAGTTGACAATAAGCCCAGTGCGCTAATGACGGTGTCGGCCGAGTCGATGTTGATAAAGGCCAATTCATCGAGACCTCCATTGTGAACCTCATATCTAGGGCTATCTGGATCAGCCTCTTGAGTAAGTTTCGTTATAACTTCGGCGGATGGTTCTACAACTATGAGGTTTGAGATGACGTTGGTATATGGAGCGCTGACTATGCCTCCTATCGCACCTAATTCAACAACGCGGCAACTTCGAAGTGATCCAACGTTTCTTTCGATAGCTCCAAAGAGTGGGTTCATCTCGACCGTACCTAAATCTTGAGCGCCAGAATGGAAGTATTATTCGTCCAAAAGGCAGTCTTTTAAAAGAAATGTTAGCGCCCTTTGGCGACTTAGGGGTTGTCGAATTGGCTTAGGGATGCATGGATCTTTGATTTTGGATCCAAATTAATTTTGATGCAATATTGTCGTTACCTAGCTCGCACCCGGAGACTTGTCGCTAGGGGGTCATCTTTGAGTCTTTCTTTATTTGAGTCTTTCTTTATTTGAGTCTTTCTTTATTTGTCGGGTGCATTTGTCCTTAGCCAACGGGTGCAATAGAGGAGATTTTCTCGAATCTTCTAAGATAAAGCAAGATTGAGAGCTCTAATTCAAGTATTCATCGATCTTTATTTTTATCCAAGGTGAGTCGACTACGTTATTGCCAGAGATGAATGCAATGTTCATTTGTTCGATGTCGCCAAGTTGATAGACGACAATGGCTGGTTACCTAGTGAGGTTTTGTCGCCGTTAGAACAACTCGGGGACGGCGGATGACAACCAGCAGGAGTTCCAAGTTTGGCTTAGCCAGTTGTATTTACCGTATAGCGGCGTGATGAATGGCGAGACGAATAAGTGGTGCGTCAAGATTTTCTTTAGCCCAAGGGCTATCGTCAGAGCAAGATTTTAAAAAGAGGTACTATGACTGATCAAATTTCTCCGTCGCATTTAGATGGCGATCCTAATTGGTGGTCTCAGGCCAGCATCTATCAGATTTACATTAGATCCTGGGTGGACTCAAACGGGGATGGCATTGGCGATCTTAGAGGCGTTATCTCTAAATTAGGTTACTTAGCATGGCTTGGAATCGATGCAATCTGGCTTTCCCCGATAACTAGGTCTCCTAATTCGGACTTTGGATACGATGTTAGTGATTACATCGCCTTAGCGCCGGAACTTGGCAATGACAGTGATTTTGAAGCTTTGATCGCCAAGGCGAAGAGCTTTGGAATTAAGGTTTTTTTGGACATAATTCCAAATCATTCAAGTTCTAAGCATCCATGGTTTATTGATAGCCGATCATCTAAGGCTTCGAAATACCGGGACTACTACGTTTGGGCTCCGCCAAAGAGCGATGGTGGACCACCTAATAATTGGCTAGATGGAACGGGATCGAGCGCTTGGACGCTAGACGACGATAGCAATGAGTACTATCTTCATAATTTTTTGGCAGATCAACCCGACTTAAATTGGTGGAATCCAGCGGTCCACGAAGAGTTTGAGAAGATCTTGACCTATTGGTTTGATGCGGGAGTTGATGGCTTTCGTATCGATGTTGCCCATGGGATCTACAAAGATCGCTATCTTCGCGATGATCCGATCGCTATTGCGGATGTAATGGATGCACCATTTGGAGTGGCACCAATCTTTTCCAAGAACCGACCCGAGGTTCACGGACTCTATCGAAGATGGAGAGAAATCTGTAATGAATATGATCCTCCTAAGGTTCTCTTAGGTGAGACGTGGGTCAACAAACCAGAGACCTTGGCTCGCTTTTTTGGAGATGGTGACGAGCTGCAGCTGACTTTCAACTTTGGCTTTACGACCTCGTTATTTGAGCCAACCGCGATCCGTCGTTCGATCATGGGCGCTATTGGCGGCCTTCCAATGGGAGCTAGGGCTACATGGACTGGGTCGAATCATGATATTTCTCGCTTTGGGTCTCGGTGGTGTAATAAAGATAAAGACAAGATAAAGGTAGCGTTGGCGTTGATCTTTATGGTGCCAGGGGTGAGTGTCTTGTACTTTGGAGATGAGATCGGCCTGGCTGATTCAGATTTAGACGAGGCTGATCTTCTCGACAACATGAGCATTCAGGCCAGAAAACGCATCGGAAACGAAAAAGCTTTCCTACGAGATAGGGTTCGAACTCCGATGCCGTGGAATTCGCAGGTAAATCGTGGCTTTTCCAAGGGAGATAAGACTTGGCTTCCGATAAGCGACCCGATCTTCGGAGATGTGGAAGAACAGATCGCCGACCATTCGTCGATTCTGAATTGGAGTCGAGCGCTGATCTCTCTGCACTCGGAGATCTCCTTAGATGCCAAGATCGAAGAGATCGTCTTTTCTCCGGTCCAGTGGATCTATAGAATCGATAAATTTCTCGTCAATGTCACCTACTCTAGAGAAAATCTATATAAAACAGATCGCCTTGGTTTTGATCATCTTGAATTGATTATGACTAGTTTGGGAATGGATAGTCATGGTGAAGATGCTAAAAACGACGATTTGGCTAGCCACCGAGAACCAGTAGTTCGCGGCGCGGGGGAAGAAATCTGTGCCGGACTAGTTGGTGTGGGATCAACCGACGAGGCGCATCTTGAGGGTCCATTTGCTGTGGAGATCTATCGCATTATTGGTCAACCCAACGATGTTAGGTGAGGTTTGCTTGCGCCATTAGTTGGGAGCTAACTATTTGAGAGTTAATTAGAACCCAGCTAATCAGAAAATAGCCAATCGAGTCCATGTGAGTTAGCGATTGGAAAATTTCAGCTCGATCCCTATCGGCAATTGGTGAGGGTTGATCTAGTGGTTTTGTGTGGGTTTTTTCATAAATACGATTTTTTCTCTATATAAGCTAGTTTAAGTTCATTTTTAGTTGTTAAATAATTGTTTTATGTGATTATATCTCTATAAAGTGTTAGCTCCCATAGGTGGGCTCTTATCGACTGGCTAATTGCCCACCCAATTGACTATGAGTAAATAAGTGATTGGTTAAACGGACGAGGCACTTTGAGGCTCAGGTCTATTTGACTCAATTAAATTTGAACCAATTGATATGACGCGAGTACTCTTTGGTGGTTTTTCAGTTGGCTTTAATTGTTGGATCTAATTTTTTAAAGAATTAGCACTAGGAGATGTAACTTGGGCGGGTTACGGCGCGATTTTTAGCTTCACTTTCTTCGATTAGGTGAGTGTATCCAAAGTGAGAAATACCGTCCTCTTGGATTGGTCAAGTCGGCAGTGCGCGGTAATAATGGGCATTTAGTTGTCTGGGTCATCTTCGACCGCTGATCTTCGAAGATCTCTTTTTTATTCGGTTAGAGTCGCTGGTAGCGGTTCATTTTGGCTCTCTTGTTTGAGTGGTGTGAATATTTGTATTTGCATGGGTGATGGCCCGCCTGCTATGCGACGGTCGATAAAGCCGCTGTGGCGAAGTACGCTGTTATAGTAACAAGTCCAGAAATGCAGGTTTACTTTTCGTGCTCAGAGTAGAGAAACTCGATGTGAACCTTGGGGCCCGACAACTCGTCGGCGGCGCAAGTTTCTCAATCAATAATGGAGATAAGATCGCACTTGTCGGACGTAATGGGGCCGGCAAATCATCAATGCTGTCGGTGCTCATGGGTGATGCAGCAGCTGCCCTGTCTTTTAGTGGTGTCATAGAAGCCCAAGGTAGTGTGGGGTTTCTTCCTCAGGATGTAGACGATGAAGGTCTAGGTATGGAGCCATATGGCCTGTATCATGTCCTTTCAGCCAGGGGTCTGGATCGCATCGAACATGACCTAAGAGTTGCCCAAGAGCTCGTAAGCAAAGATCCAACCACTGAAAACATACAACATCTCGTTGATCTACAAGACGATTTTGGCCACCGCGGTGGATACGAGTCGGAGTCAGAGATCTTCAGGTTGGCAAAAGGCGTTGGCCTTGATGAAGATGTCTTATTGGCTGAATTGTCTTCTCTTTCGGGTGGTCAGCGTCGTCGATTGGAGCTTGTAAGAGTACTTTATCAAAAGCCAGAGACGATGATTTTAGACGAACCTACTAACCACTTGGACCTAAAGGCCAAGGCATGGCTAATGGCGGAGCTAACCGCCTTTGCCGGTGCACTGTTGGTCGTCTCCCACGACTTGGCACTATTGGATAAATCGGTAACTCGAGTCTTTAACTTAGAGAACGGAAAGCTGGAGCAGTTTAAGGGTAACTACTCTGCGTATCTTGCCTTCGTGGAAGAAGATTCAGCACGACGATTTAAAGCTTCCACTATGGAAGAAAAAGAGATAAAGCGTCTCAAAGAACTTGCTGATTCGATGCGCCACTCAACCGCATCACGAGCTAAGACCGCCCAGAGCTTAGATTCACGAGTTGAACGAATGCAGTCGAGTCGAACAGAGGTAAGGGCGGCTACCACCAAGATTAAATTCAAACTCCCTACACCACCAAGATCGGGTGTGACCGCTCTAGAGGTCGATAAGTTATCGGTACGATACGGAGAGTTGGTAGTTATACCTTCGCTTAGTTTGAGTCTTGAGCGAGGAACCCGACTGGTTGTAATTGGCCGAAACGGTGCTGGTAAGTCATCTCTGCTGAGATGTCTGGCAGGAGTTCAACAAGCTACATCGGGCACGATCAAATTGGGCCACAATGTGGCTATGGGCTACTTTGCCCAGGAGCATGAAGAGATCGACTATGGAACTACGGTTCTTGGTAATTTAGGGGATTCGATTCTCAAAGAAGAGCGAGAGCGTCGAGCGATCTTGGGATCTTTTGGACTCAAAGATGCCCACGTAAATGAGAATCCCGCTTCGCTCTCCGGTGGTGAGCGTACCAAGCTCTCATTGGCTAAGATCGCAGCTGGAAACAACAACCTTTTGATCTTGGATGAGCCTTCGAATAACCTTGATCCTCGATCGAGAGCGGCAGTAGGAGAGATGCTTCGCCACTGGAGTGGGACTTCGATTCTGGTGAGCCACGATCGAGCTTTTGTGGCTGCTTATCATCCATCACATGCCCTTATGCTGCCAGAGCGCAAGTTCACCTATTGGAAAGAGTCGATGTTGGAGCTAATCGAGTTGATTTGACTCTAGCGAAGGTTCTTTTGCCCCCGATTAATTTGTGTTGCGATTAATTAATTAATGTTGATGATGTGCCTTCTGTGTGTGCTGCTTGGTTTGGTTTGATCTGTTTAACAGAGTTGCTCACCAGAGTCATCTACCCATTTTTATCAACACCTTGGGATTTGATTGCAAATGGGTGGCTCTTATGAGGTGACCAGGTTATTTGTTTTAGATCGACATGGAGATTGCCAAAAGATGGCCTTTTGGGCTAAGTCTCAATTTTCCAACCTTGGGTCGGCAAAGTTTATCTAGTTTTGTCTTGGTTGGATCTATGTGGTTTCGGCGATGTAGTTATCAGTTGACGTTGTTGGCGAATATAGCCATTAGGTGATTTTCGAGGAATTTCCACACTAACTAGCCGTTAAGTAGGATTTCAATAAAAAATAGAGGCCAATAATGAGATAATTTCTCATCAAGGGCCTCTATAAATTTTGATTATAAAGCTGTCGCTGTAACCGTGGCCGTCGGCCCTAGTGGAACTTAGAGTCCCTTGGCGAATTCATTGACCATATCGTGGGCGATGTGGTCGCGATATTGTACCGGTGGAGACTTCATAAAGTAGGCTGAGGCACTTAGAATTGGGCCTCCAATTCCACGGTCTTTGGCGATCTTGGCACAACGTAGAGCGTCAATGATAACTCCAGCTGAGTTAGGCGAATCCCACACTTCGAGCTTTAGCTCAATGTTCAAAGGTACGTCACCGAAGTTTCTTCCCTCAAGGCGAATATAAGCCCATTTACGGTCCTCTAACCAAGCAACGTGATCCGATGGCCCAATATGGACGTTGTAGTCATCTATGCCACCATCTACCTGGCTTGTGACGGCTTGTGTCTTAGAGATCTTCTTGGACTCTAGTCTTTCACGCTCAAGCATGTTTTTGAAGTCCATATTTCCGCCAACGTTTAGTTGGTAGGTTCGATCGAGCACCATTCCACGGTCTTCAAAGAGACGGGTAAGAACTCGGTGGACGATCGTAGCGCCAACTTGGCTCTTGATGTCGTCGCCAACGATGGGCACATTGGCTTCGGTGAACTTGGCTGCCCAGATCGGATCTGAGGCGATAAAGACAGGGATTGCATTTACGAAGGCGACCTTAGCGTCGATGGCAGCCTGTGCATAGAACTTTTGCGCTTGCTCGGAACCAACGGGAAGGTAGCTGACGAGAACGTCAGCGCCAGTGGCGGCTAGGATTGCTGCTACGTCGACGGGTTCGGCGGGAGACTCCTCGATAATCTGTCGGTAGTACTTGCCAAGGCCGTCAAAGGTCGGTCCGCGAAGGACCGTAACACCAAGATCAGGCACTTCGGCGAAGCGAATAGTGTTATTTTGACCACTGTGGATCGCCTTGGAGAGATCAGTCCCTACTTTTGAAGCATCGACATCGAATGCGGCTACAAATTCTATATCTCCAACGTGGTAGTCACCTAGTTGGACGTGCATCAATCCTGGGACGACCTCAGTTGGGTCAGCGTTTCTGTAGTATTCAACTCCTTGTACCAGCGAGCTGGCACAGTTACCGATTCCGGCTAGAGCTACCTTTATCTTTGAGCCCATATTTATTCCTTCCTAGTTTAGAATCACTATCTCTGATAGATCGATTCACCCTTAATTTTTTGATTCTTGATCTCCCTGAACCGCTGACTTTGCTAATGCAAAGAAAGGATCGATGGAGGTTAGAAGTTATGGTTGTGAAACCGACGTAGTCTCCCTAGCGATCCTTTCTTCATTATTTAGTGAAATTTGCGATTCAACCGTGGCAATTAGGGACTTTACGAAATTGATTTCGTTTTCAACGATTCCAATTAGCCTTCGGTTGATCTGGTCAGGCAAGATGCCAGCGGTTGCATTTGGTTTTGATGCGACAGAGCGTATCTTGCGAAGCCTCTCGAGATTTGCCACCCTCTCGTAAAAGCGCTCCAAGACGATATCGAATTTGGATTCATCGGCGAGGCTTAGCCAAGCTAAGAAATCGGCTTCAGATTC
Source organism: Acidithrix sp. C25 (assembly GCF_904848545.2). Classification (NCBI taxonomy): domain Bacteria; kingdom Bacillati; phylum Actinomycetota; class Acidimicrobiia; order Acidimicrobiales; family Acidimicrobiaceae; genus Acidithrix; species Acidithrix sp. C25. Next base: position 1,184,682 of record NZ_CAJHCI020000002.1, on the reverse strand, counting down.
GAGTGGAGCATGCTCGAAAAGTTCGTCGAAGAGCTTGACTCCAATCTCGGTAATTTTATAGACACGCCTAGTGCGAACGGTTCGTTCTGTATTTGAGCGCCATGTAGTGGCCCTCACCCATTCGTCACTCATCGCGAGATCACCAGTCAGCGATCCTGTGGCAGCTACAAAGGTAGAGGCAGAGTCGACGAAGGATTCAAGCGCGGAGCGTTCCTCCAGGCGAGCTAGTGCTGGATATAGCGATCCAAATGAGAATTGAAGAAGAGGACCAGCCAACTCTGAGAGACTTTTTTTGATTTGATATCCGTGGTAATCGCCTCGCTTCAAGAGCGCTAAGACGGCTAGATCTAATAATTGTGACGATGTCTTTTTCATGATCACCTCCTTGGCAATTCACTTTAAGTCAAACTTGTAATCGTTGATAGCTGACATCTGACAATCAGATTTGGTGTCAGCTATCATCTATCGAACTTTTCTTATATTTCATTGGCCAATCTCATTGGCCACCATCTCGATCTCTGTGGGCGAAATGATAACTAGATTCACTACTACTTGATAAAGCCACGCCCGTAATTAAGGCTGTCCTCAAGTGGTGGTTTCTACCTGATTTCAAGGACCAAATCTTAGAACCAACGGTTCGAGGTTCTTTTTGTATCCAAGCATCAAACCAAGTTCAAGATATCCTGTTTGATGCAACCCAGATCGATAGAACCCAGCGTTTTGGATTTCCTTGACTTTGATATCAACTAATTACTCTCAAACCAGTCTGCCCTAGTGCGTCTACCCATCAATTATGCGATTTCGATATATCAACTTGATATATCACGAAGTTATTCCTTAAAAAACAATACCCGATCGTATTTTTTTTCAAGCAGGGTCGAAATTTCACCCTTTTGGCAGCCATAGTTGCTCAAAGATAAATTTCGTTGTCGTTACTTTCTAGAAGCTCGGTAACATTTAACTTCGGTGGAACGACAATCTAAAATAGACATATCAGGTGTAAATGAGCGAACAATTGATTTTGTGCTTGCTCGAAGAGCACTTCTACGTGCCTTTGGACGAGGAGAGGTCCTAAAGACGGAGATTTGCGATGCCCAACCAGAGTTGATGCGCGCTGCTTTGAACCTTGGGAAGCCCAAGAGTTCTATATGTCCTATATGTCGAGATACCAAACTCGTTAGCGTCTACTTTGCCTTTGGTCCAAAGTTGCCAGCACACGGGCGATGTTTGAACTCTGAGAGTGAGATCGATTCGATCCTATCGAGACATATAGATGCAAAAGTGTATGAGGTAGAGGTGTGTTTAAACTGTAAATGGAACCATCTTGATCGACTTTTGGCCCCTTTTGTCTTTGGCGAAGAGAGCGCTTAGCGTAGCCTCGCTCGATGACGAAATAGTGATATTCGCTGGGATGGCGACCTTTGCTTTGGATGATCACCGCATAGATTGACCAAGTCCGTAGAAGCAGGAAGCATTTGCGAACGCTAGTCAATTTTATCGATCTGATTGGCTCTAGATTCAGTATGGCTAGTCCATCTCGACGGGTTAGCTGACCTCCTCTGGGGAGTCACAAGGTCAATTTTAGGTTTGATCGGTCTCTTGTTATTGGGTCTTTTGCTGGGGATCATTTCCATCTAGATATTTCGATTGTGTCGCTCGATGGCTGTTTTGCCAGCCATGGCCTCTTTGCGATATGACGCAAGTAAAGATTGCGCAGGCAGACCAAGGATCCAATCTATGCACCGATAGGTCAAGCAGATTAGCAATTCAAGGCGGCAGATTTGAAGAGTTGTTGAGCGGCTGGTAGGAAAAGGGTAGAAAATCTTTTTTGGTTGCCCCTTGCGTGCAATAAGTAGTTACTGATATTGTTGAAATCAGTGCCTGCAGCTTCTAGCGCGGGACACGGGAGGTAATTACCATGATTCGGGAACGCGTCACTGTTCCATCTATTCGTAACTCTAAGGTTCGTCTCGGGCACGAGCCAATTTCCATGATCACCGCGTATGATTTTCCTGGTGCGCGTATGGTCGACCAGGCAGGGGCCGACATGATTCTCGTCGGTGACTCATTGGCAATGGTTGTTTTGGGCCACAAAGACACTCTCTCGGTAACCATTGACGATATGGTACATCACACAAAAGCGGTAGCCGCAGCAGATCCTCTTGCTTTGATTGTCACCGATATGCCTTGGATGAGCTATCACACCGGGACGAAAGATGCTGTTGTTGGCGCATCGAAGTTGATTCGAGCTGGTGCCAGTGCCGTCAAAATTGAAGGCGGTGCGATCAGGGCTAAGGTTATAAAGGCGATTGTGGAGGCCGAGATTCCAGTTGTCGGCCATTTGGGATTGACGCCTCAATCGGTAAATAAGTTTGGTGGTTTTAGGGTCCAAGCTAAATCCAACGAACAGGCCCAAGCACTTTTGGAAGACGCCAAAACAGTCGAGGCGGCCGGAGCGTTTTGTCTAGTTCTAGAGGCAATTCCAGATGTAGTGGCTAAGGCGGTTACAAATACACTTTCGATTCCAACTATCGGTATTGGTGCGGGTGCTCAATGTGATGGACAAGTTTTAGTCTTTCACGATATTTTGGGGTATGGCTCCAAGAAGCCTCCGAAGTTTGTGAAGCGTTACGCCAATCTTGAAGAATTGGGTATAGAGGGTCTAGCTCGATATGTTAAAGATGTGCGGACCGGCCACTTTCCTGATGACACTCAGACATATCATGACAGCGACGGTGTAATTTCTAAGCTCTATTAGACCTTTATTCTTAGGAACATTTAGTTTCTGGGAGATAAAACTCAAATATGAAGCCTTGGGGTTGTCGCCACTTTAGAGAGGTGACCCCAAGGCTAAGCTTTTTTAATAGCCGATAGTCAAAAGGCGATATGGTCGATTTCCATCAATGTCCTTGTCTTTGCTTCTTAGCCGAGCCTCTAAATCGAAGTAGATGACGTTTTGCTGAGCGATTCTCATGAACGGTGCCTTGGTTGGCTCGGTCGTTTTTTATTCATATACAACTAAGCTTTACTCTTTGAAATTGTGGGAGAAATCTCACCGAACCTGTTCTGTGGATTGGCCATGGAACCCCTGGGAAACCAGGGTCCGGAGGAGGAATATATATTGCTTAGGCCATATGAACTTATGGTTATTCTTGACTCGCGTCTAAATGATAGCGATTCAGATGGAATCATAACAAGAGTCTTAGATCTCGTGCGTAAAGACGGAAATGTCGGACGTATCGATCGATGGGGACGACGCAAACTCGCATATGAGATCAATAAGGTTTCAGAGGGTAATTACTCGATAATTGAATTTGCATCTACTCCAGCTACGGTTACTGAAATCTCTCGAATTCTCTCCATATCGGATGGAGTTCTACGCCACAAGATCATCAGATTGCCAGAGCGCATCGCGGGTCGAGTGCTCGCCAAAGAGGCTTTAGCCCAAGAATAGCGAGCCGATGGCTCAGACCACACCAGCTGGAGAAGACAGATGTCAAACGGAAACTCGGTAACTTTGATTGGAAATGTAACTCGTGATTTAGAGTTACGATATACCCAATCAGGACAACCAAGCGTAACATTCGGAATTGCAGTTAATAGACGCTGGCAGAATCGACAGACAAATGAGTGGGAGGAAGCAACCTCTTATTTTGACGTCGTATGCTGGCGCGAATTGGCAGAGCACGCCGCGCAGAGCCTATATCGGGGCTCGCGTGTGATTGTGGTAGGGCAACTTCAGCAAAGAAGTTGGGAAGATCAAGATGGACAAAAGAAGTCCAAAATTGAGATCTCGGCTGAAGAAGTTGGACCTAGCCTGAGGTTTACCTCTGCACAGTTGAATCGTACCGAACGCCGTACCCGTACTAACGACAATTCACAGGGTTATTCCGCTCCAACCTATGGAGCGCCTACCCAAACACCATCGGGTCCTGTGAATGAAATAATTCCAAGTAATTACATCGAAGAAGAGGAACCCTTTTAATGGCCAAAGGCAAAGAGAGCTCGTCCCGTAGAGCGCCCAAGGAAACTAACAAGAAGATCAAGAAAAAAGTATGTATGTACTGCATCAAGAAGATTGAGTACATAGATTACAAAGACACCGATCCGCTAAAGAAATTTATGAGCGAGCGTGGCAAGATTCGTGCCCGTAGAGTCACAGGTAACTGTGATCAGCATCAAAGGGCAATTGCGGGAGCAATCAAGAACGCCCGCGAAATGGCACTACTTCCCTATACCCAACGAATGGTCGCAGAGCGTACCTCGATTCGTCCGCCTAAGCAAGATTCCAATAATGCTTATACGCCTGACGCAGATGAAAGCGATGACTTGGTCGACATGTTTGCTGGTGGAGCTGATTTGGAGGATGAGAACTAATGCAGATTGTTTTGAGAACTGATCAAGCCAACTTAGGTAAGCGCGGCGACATCGTCAATGTCGCTGATGGGTACGCAAGAAACTTTTTGATTCCACGGGGCCACGCCATAAAGGCGACTCCTGGAATAAAGGCACAGGCCGATTCGATGCGTCGTTCGCGCGATCTCAAAGACAAAAAGGCCAGAGAAGGTGCTGAAGAGATAGCCAAGAGGCTAGCTGGAGCTACCGTTGTGGTTGGCGGAAATGCTTCCCATGAAGGAAAGCTCTACGGCTCAGTCGGTATTCCTGAGATCATCGAGGCGATCGAAAAGAGTCACTCGGTTACACTCGAGCGTCGTTCGATTCTCCTAGTGGATCATATCCGCGAAGTTGGAGATCACACGGTTGAGATCTCCTTGCACCCACAAGTGCGAATTAGCGTTACGGTTTCAGTAACCGAATAAAGACGTCATCATGGCTTTTCTTTTAGCCTAGGCGTTAGTGAATAACTATTATAAGTAGAGCAACGGACTATCTCTTTTTAGCGATTTTGCTGATTAGGAATAGTCCGATCCTCTTTTTTAGCAGGTGGTGACCAAAGTGGCTAGAGCGCCGCGCCGTGATTTAAAGTCAGTGGATGGTGGTCTAGAACGAGCAATTCCTCATAACCTCGAGGCTGAGGAGTCTTTGCTGGGCGCCATGTTATTATCCAGGGACGCAATTGCAGATGCGTTGGAGTTTTGCCAGGCATCTGACTTTTACAAACCATCCCATGTAGCAATCTTTGAGGCGTTAGCCAGTCTTCATTCTCGAGGTGAATCTAGCGATCCAGTTAGCGTTGCTGATGAACTTCGTCGCCAAGACAAGTTGGAGACGGTAGGCGGAACCGCATCGCTCTTGGAACTTCAGGCCAAGACCCCAACAATTGCCAGTGCTGCGAGATATGCCAGAATCGTTGAGGAATACTCCCTACTTCGAAAGTTGATCAGGGTAGCCACTGAGATCTCAGAGCTTTCTTACTCTGTCCCAGAAAATGTAGGCGCAGTCATAGATATGGCTGAGACTTTGATCTTTGAGGTCTCTCAAAGAAAGAGCGCTGAGACCCTAGTCTCTATCAAAGATGTGTTACTCAAGACCCTCGATGAACTTCAGGCCCAATATGAACATCCAGACTCCATTACTGGAGTTGCAACTGGCTTTCATGAGCTCGATGAGATCCTGTCGGGTCTTCAGCGTTCAGCTCTTATTATCGTTGGAGCCCGACCCGCTATGGGCAAGACATCATTTGCACTTGGAATCGCTACTCAAGTCGCGACTCGCGCAAATCTTCCAGTTTTGATCTTTTCCTTAGAGATGAGCCATATAGAACTCACCCAGAGAATACTCGCGGCTGAAGCACGGGTTGACTCGCGCAAGATGCGAACGGGCAACCTCTCTGAAGAGGATTGGAGTCGAATCTCTCGCTCTCTTGGTCACTTGGGCGAAGCTCCAATATTTATAGATGACAATGCATCGGTAACGGTTTTAGACATACGAGCCAAGGCAAGACGATTGAAGGCGGCTACTGGCGGCCTAGGCCTTGTGGTCGTTGACTACCTTCAGTTGATGTCGGGTGGCTTTAGGTCGGAATCGAGACAGGTTGAGGTATCAGAGATTTCAAGAGGCCTAAAGCTCTTAGCCCGAGAGCTAGAGGTGCCAGTTCTTGCTCTTTCGCAGTTGTCACGCGGTCTTGAGATGCGTCAAGACAAGCGTCCAGCACTTGCAGATCTCCGTGAATCTGGGTGCATCGCCGGCACCTCTAAGGTGTGTTTGGCCAATGGTGAGACAATATCTATTGGAGCCCTAGAGAGGCTCTGGGGCCTTGGTGAGACCAAGGTCTTGACGATGAATTCAAATGGCGATCTGGTTTCAAGTCCCATTAGCGATGTGCGGTTTTCTGGTTTCAAAGAGACCACCCGACTCGAGCTTTTGAGCGGACGTTATATCGATGCGACATTGAACCATAGGTTCTTTACTCGTCGAGGTTGGAAGATGCTCTGGCAACTAAATGACCAAGATGAAGTCGCTGTCTATCCAACGACGAGCCAGTCCACCCAAGCCCGAGGCCGCCAAGGAGACCACCAAGGAGATATGACTCGGACGGTCTATTCATATGTTGCCGACGATTCCCAAGGTGGCCCCACTTTTCGCGGTGGCCTTGCGGTGTTACTTCGCAACGAACAGGATGGCCACATTGACTCTTTGAGTAGCGATTTGTCAGAGGATATCGAGGCAAGTGTCGAATCGAATCCGCTGTTTTTGGGAGACGATCTCTCCTTTGAGCCAGTGGTTGCGGCTAGATCCATGGGTCTTTCATCTACATATGACATTGTTGTTCCAGCAACCTCAAACTTCATAGCAAATGAGATTGTTGTTCATAACTCGCTAGAACAAGACGCCGACGTCGTTATGTTCATCTATCGTGATGAGGTCTATAACGCAGAGAGTCAAGACAAGGGAATTGCGGAGATCATAGTTACCAAGCATCGAAGCGGCCCGACCGGAGTGGCGCGTCTTTCGTTTTTGGAGTCTTATACCAAGTTTGCCAATATGGCCAGGGGCCCAGGAAACCAATAGGCGTAGTAGTTTCTTTGAGCCATGACCAAGCTCAGCTTTTTTGCCCGCGATTATCATGGATTTCGCTTTGGATAAGTGGTCATTGCGAGTATCTAGAGCTTGGTAGCTTTTGGGGGTGGGCATTTCATTTTTCGGCCCTTTTGATTTGGTAAAAGTTTTTCTTCAGCAATAGTTTTATATGCAACGATGTATTTTGATCAATCCGGCCCCTATGGGAATTCTCCACCTGAAGGTAATGCCACCTTTCAATCGGTAGCTCAGCATAGAGAGTTATACCATGGAAATGGTGATCAAGCAGGGCATTTGATTCGGAATATTCAATTTCGCTATTTAATTTTTTGATGGATATCACCTGCTTTGTTTAGGTTTAATCTGATTCAGGGGATTTTGCTTGAAAGTTACGGTGTTAGGTGAAGGATAAAAGGTCGGGATTGGCCAAGGCGGCCTTGGCGTTAGTCGCTATTGCTTGGGGTGCTTCTCCAGTGGCCACTCGATTCTTACATCGTGGTGGTGGGGTTGTGCTATTGATGGAATATCGGTTCGTCCCGCTTGTCGTTGTAATTTTGCTCCTATTGGTAGTTCGATCGATCAAGCGGCGAGATTTCAAGGTGCTAGATTTAGGTGGCTTTAGCTCTATTCGTGTCATAGGCGTTTCGTTGCTGGGTGGCCTTGGGTACAATGGCCTGGTAAGTGCGGCTTTGACCTATTCCCATGCCACGATCGTGGGTATATCGCTCACGACAGAGCCGATATGGATATTGATCCTTGGCACTCTTTTTATCAGGAAGAGACTCTCTCGCGGCCTTTTATTGGGTGTCGCGCTCGCCATTGTTGGAACAGTGGTGGCCGCAGTGGCCGCACCGGGCGGTGAAGCAGGCGGTTCGAATGCAGTAGTGGCAGTAATCCTGGGAGTCTTAGCCACTTTTTGCTGGGGCCTCTATAGCGTTCTGACCCAAGATTGGAAGATATCGGCTTTAGATATGACCTCTTGGATGGTCATCTGCGTTAGCCCTATTGTTATCGTTGCTCAACTACTCTTGCATCCAGTCATTCCACAATTAAATAGTGTCTCTGTGGTGATCTCGATTCTCGTGGTCAGTGTGATATCGACACTTTTGGCGATTACGGGCTGGAACTTTGGGGTTTCAATTCTTGGATCGTCGCTGGCCGCACCCTTTCTCTACCTGCAGCCAATTTCAAGCGTTTTGCTCGCACTGGTTTTTTTAGGCGAGACTCCGACTTTATTCGAGGTAGTCGGCCTTGTGATAATCGTTCTGGGAGTAGCAATATCGCAATATTTGCAACAAGTACACGTGAAATAACCCTCTTAAGAGGACTTAGATCCCCGCTAACCAATGACGATCGTCGATTTTGGCCGTCAGCGAAATTATGTAATTTTTCTAGAGCCCTGGTTGTCTATCCCATAAAGTGATCCATGGATTAAGACAAGATGCGAGTGTGCTGTTGAGGCCTCATTCTCGTGCGGCTATGGATCTGCTCCTTGCTAAAGGGTGTAAATGTGTTGCCCAAGAGGTGTTCATCACTCAGATACGCTTAGGCACAAGGTGTCAAATGATAATTTTTGAAGATTGTGAATCTACCAATGATTGGCGATGGCGAGCCTATCTACTCATTGGAGATGATAGAGCCAGGGTTGTCAAAGCTGGTGAAGTAGACTTTTGGCTAAGAAAATGGCACTTGGAGCCTTTTGTGATATCTGGCGAGGTTACTCTCCAAGCAATGAAATTGGCGCTATAGCGAGATTGTCAAAAAGATTGCGGTTGAACGGGGTGCGAATCAAAATTCATCTTTGAGTCATTGCGCTAATGTAAATTAGCTAGTAATGGTCTGGATGTCGCGACTTATTGCATGGGAACGCTGGCAAACCCAATTAATAGGTCACCTGGAATTGGACGAGTGGGGCGACCCTCAAATAATTCAAAGACTACAAATGGACTCTTTGTCGTGGGTTCTTGCCGGGCTTTAATTTGTTCCCAGTTGTTTTAGCTGATTTGAATTATTTCAGGCAAAGGTTCTTGGGCGGGTATTGCACCGATTATTTCCATTAGATGAACCGACATTAGATTGATCATAACTTCTTCACCTGAACTATTGGGCCAGAGTTCCATCGAGGAAGAGTCATTTATCACCGGTAGGTAGTCATCTGCGTCAAGGGTTGCTATTGTGGATGATCCATCTCGAATTAGGTGTATGAGAATACGTCTTCGACCCATCACCGGGTCAAAAGTTATATCTAGAACTTCAAAGCCAAGATATTCAGAGGGAGGGATCTCTGAGACGATATTGGGGGGCATGAAAGTATGGTCAAAAGTTACCGAAATGACCAAGCCGGCTAGGAGGGCTTTAAGGTCGATTACCACCTGCGCATCGAAGAGGTTCTCACCTTTGGTGCCCATTTTTGCCTTTCCAAAGGATAACTTAGTCCTTTGCGGATCTTTTTGGCAAGTTGATTTCGATTAGAGAGATTTTCGCGAGAGCGAGCTTTGGATTGGTATAGTGCGGTTATTTTTGATTTGGCATTATAAGACGTGGCCTTTTAAAGAAGTTACCCTTTGGCTATCTCCACATTTGTGAACGACGACATCGATCTTTTTTTCCTGAGCAGATGGGATGACTATCCCAATGTAGCGCCGGGTTGCAATGGCTTGGTTGTCGAGGTTTTGGTCTTTGTATAAATCATCGACCATCTGCCATCTAAGTACGAGAGTGCCTCGGTGGTGCATTTTAGATGTGCAAGCGGATCAAATCACGATTCCAGATAGGACAAGGAAAAGCCGATTCAAGAACATCCTCTAAAAAGACTTTTTCAAAAAAATACTGATTCAAAAACCTTAACCCAAAAGAACTGATCCAATGGGCTATAAGCCTTTGGCCGTCCATATCTTTGACATTGCAAATTCAAGGAGACCCGCCAGATAGATCCCATGTTTTTCTTGAGTTTGGAAGCTTTTGGGTCGAATTGGTAAGAGGTAATTGATTGATTTGTCGTATGTCATAACCTGTTAATGCGAATCAGCTAGAGAAAGAGACATCTTCCTCTAGCTGATCTTTAATCGCGGCTTTTCATAAAAAAGAACCCATTGAAAAAGTCGACCATCTCAATGGTTTGGTTCAACTAGTTGAACCAAACCAGGTTGAGATTCAAAGGGTTAATTTCAATTGCCTTGGTCTTTAGGATTTGGCCAAGTTGCGAAGCACATATTGAAGAATTCCACCGTGGCGGTAGTAATCTAACTCCTTTGGAGTGTCGATTCTTACCTCTACATCGAAGGATTTGTCTCCAGCGGTCACCGTAACCATATCGGGAAGTGAGTCACTTTGAGCTAGCTCTTCGACTCCGCTAATGTCGAAGACTTCCTGACCGCTTAGACCTAGGGAGGCGATTGAGTCACCGGTGATGAATTGCAGTGGAAGAATGCCCATTCCGACCAAGTTGGAACGATGAATTCTCTCAAAGCTCTCCGCAATAACTGCCCTAACTCCAAGGAGGAAAGTTCCCTTGGCGGCCCAGTCGCGTGATGAGCCAGAACCGTATTCTTTTCCAGCCAAGATAACCAGTGGAACGCCTCGCTCTTGGTATGTCATAGCAGCGTCGTAGATCGTAGTAATGGTCTCTTCGGGGAAGAGTTTGGTAAAGCCACCTTCTTTTGGTTCAACAAGGCGATTTCGAATTCGAATGTTCGCGAAGGTTCCACGGATCATTACTTCGTGGTTACCACGACGAGCACCATATGAGTTGAAATCTCCTTGGGGGACACCGCGCATCGAGAGCCATTCGCCAGCAGGAGATGAAGCTTTGATCGATCCGGCAGGCGAGATGTGATCTGTGGTAACCGAGTCACCAAAGACCCCTAGAACTCTTGCACCTACAATTGGCTTGACTGGCGCTGGAGTTGGCGTGATACCCGCAAAGAAAGGCGCCTTGTGGACGTAGGTTGACTCCTCATTATTCCATTTGAATTGACTTCCAGATGGAGTATCAAGGGTCTGCCAACGCTCATCGCCTAGGAACGCATTGTTATATGATGAGGCAAACATCTCAGTTCCAATGCTTTGGCGGATCACCTCAGCTACTTCAGCTTCACTTGGCCAGATGTCACTCAAATACACCGCTTTGCCGTCAGCCGTCTCACCAAGTGGCTCGCTGGCGAGATTGATGTTCATGGTGCCAGCGATTGCATAAGCGATTACCAAGGGAGGCGAAGCTAGATAGTTCATTCGTACGTCTGGATTGATTCGGCCTTCGAAGTTTCTATTTCCCGAGAGCACCGATACCGCAGAGATGTTGCCCGCGGCGATTGCAGCTGAGACCTCAGGAAGGAGTGGTCCTGAGTTGCCGATACAAGTTGTGCATCCATAACCAACTAAGAAGAACCCTAGCTTTTCTAGATATGGAGTCAGTGCTGCTCGATCATAGTAGTCCATGACAACCTTGGAGCCTGGCGCTAGTGTCGTCTTTACCCATGGCTTGGCTTTGAGACCAAGCTCAACCGCTTTTTTGGCTACCAGTCCAGCGGCAACCATGACCGAAGGATTCGAGGTGTTAGTACAGGAGGTGATAGCAGCAATGACAATATGCCCATGATCGATATCGAAGCTTCTGCCATCTTTGAGTGTGACGGGGACTTTATTGGAGAGCTCGCTGTTTGATCCTTGTTGCGCGAAGGATTTTTCAAGCGCGTCAACGAAGCGCTCTTTTCCTTGTGTCAGTGGAACACGATCTTGTGGTCGTGCTGGCCCAGCTATCGATGGCACGATGGTCGATAGGTCAAGCTCTAGGTATTCGTCGTATTGAGGAACATGATCTGGATCTAGCCATAGACCTTGAGTCTTAGCATATGCCTCAACGAGTGCGATCTGATCTTTGGACCTTCCCGTGAGGGATAGGTATTTGAGAACTTCGTCGTCGATTGGAAAGACGGTGATGGTCGATCCATATTCTGGGGACATATTACCGATCGTTGCGCGATTTTCAAGAGGTACATTTGCGCATCCGGGACCGTAGAATTCGACGAACTTGCCAACCACTCCATGGGCTCTCAACATCTCAGTAACGGTGAGAACAAGGTCGGTCGCTGTCGTTCCAGCGGGTAGAGTTCCAGAAAGGCGGATTCCTACGACTCGTGGAACCAGCATGGAGATGGGTTGTCCCAACATTGCAGCCTCAGCTTCAATTCCACCAACACCCCAACCTACAACCGATAGGCCATTGATCATGGTGGTGTGTGAATCTGTGCCGACCAAGGTGTCAGGGTAGGCGTTGTTATTGTCGTCGACAAAGACCACTCGAGCTAGGTATTCCAAGTTGACCTGGTGGCAAATACCAGTATCTGGTGGTACGACTGAGAAGTTGTCGAAGGCTTGCTGGCCCCAACGAAGAAATTGATATCTCTCCTTATTTCTCTGGGCTTCTAGCCCAGCGTTGATCGAGAAGGAGTCCGAATTTCCAAAGTCATCGGCAATTACCGAGTGGTCAATTACCAATTCAGCTGGAATGAGTGGATTGACTTTGTTGGGATCCCCGCCGAGTTCAATCATCGCATCTCGCATCGTTGCGAGGTCAACGACGGCTGGCACTCCGGTGAAGTCCTGCATCAGAATGCGAGCAGGGGAAAAAGCGATCTCTTGTGGCGCTGCGCCATTTCGAGAGTTTATTAAATATTCAATATCGCTTGCTTTGACTGATATGCCATCTTCATTTCGAAGCAGGTTCTCCAAAAGTATCTTTAGAGAAAAGGGTAGTTTTGAAACGTCTCCCAAGTGCGAGGTAGCACTTAGTGCGTGAATTGAGTAGCTTTTGTCACCGACAACGAGGTCTGTCTTTGAACCAAAAGAGTTGGCCATCGTCTCTCCTTCTATTTATGTCATACCTATCGTAGCCACGGGCGCCCGTTCTTGCTAATCCGGCTCGTTGGGGTTTTATAATCTTCTAACTTTTTGAAGGCAAACTGATTCGCGAAATACATTAATGACCTTATGTTCAAAGATGAATCTTGGATTAATCGAACCTAGGGCAAATATTGAGTAAAGTACGGGTAAATTCAACTTCGCAATTAGTTAGGTGACTTTACATAGAGGTTAAAGTCTTAACTATGACTTCTGTCGATGACACTAAAAAACACCACCCAAAGGCCGAGGGCCACAAACTACATAGGGCTGGATGGCTTCGTGCAGCGGTTCTGGGCGCCGACGACGGTATTGTCTCAACTGCTTCGTTGATGATAGGCGTTGCGGCATCTTCAGCCTCCCACAGTGTAATTCTAACTGCAGGCTTTGCTGGATTAGCTGCCGGAGCCATGGCTATGGCAGCTGGAGAATATGTCTCAGTATCGTCCCAGCGAGACGCCGAAGAGGCGGACTTGGCTCGTGAAGCTCACGAACTAGAGCACTATCCAGAGGCCGAACTTCGTGAACTAGCTGGATTTTACATTGAGCGAGGTCTGACCAAAGAGTTAGCCGTTCAAGTTGCGGAAGCTCTTAGCAAGCACGACGCTTTGGGATCTCATGCCCGTGAGGAACTTGGGATACTTGAGATGTCAAAGGCTCGTCCAGTCCAAGCAGCACTGGCCTCAGCCGCTGCATTTGCTTCTGGCGCAGCTTTACCCATTGTGGCTCTGGTGTTGGCTCCATCTAACATTCGAACGATAGTTATCGTTGCGGTGGCTGTAGTAGCTCTGGGAGTCATTGGCTTCTTAGGAGCAACAGTAGGTGGTGCTAAGCCTTGGCGTGCAACTTTGCGCGTTATGATAGGTGGTTCGCTCGCCATGGCGGTTACCGCGGCCGTAGGCGCACTTGTTGGCCATGCGGGCCTTTAAATCGGGATCAATCTGCTTTGAACTTTGATTCTTTCAGGGGGCTTAGCTTCCTGAAAGAATCAGGTACCTCTTTACAGTCTCAAGCGCTGTAACTAGGAAGGCATTGAGGTCTAGTGTTGCCAAGAAGTTTTGCCAAGGAGTGTTATCACCAAACACTCGCAATTAGCCTTTGGATAACTGTTCTTGGGATTTGACGCGTTATTGATTTTGATCTTCATTGGCTTTGATGGGGTCATTTGGTAAATCGGTTTCCTTACTTGGGAATCTATCTTCCAGGTTGTCGCATTTGGTTATCTTTCTTAGGATAGACGAGATGGTTTGACGACAAATTTCATTACTACGACAGCGTTTTTGGCTGTTTCTATTTCAAGAGTTCTTTTGCAAATAACCAGATTGCTTCCCCTAACGGTGCTCAATCGATGGGTCTATCGAATTGCATATGTGCGAAGTCGATAACGATGTCATCGAATATAGGGAATCTTTATTTGTTGAGCCCTGTTTGGGTCGACGAACTAACTTAGACGGTACCGAGAACGGTAAATCTCGAATTGAATGATGAGCTAGATTTTGCTTGCAGAATGGCATCATCTTCTCCTACTCTAGTGAACATTGAACATTGAGCTTTGAGCTTTGAACATTGAGCTCAGTGGAGGTAGGATACAATTTCACCTACATAAGTCAGCCGGTGAATTATGTATTTATCATATTTATCTGGTTGATGCATTATCTGGTCGACTCCTAGCGGTGGAATGGCGTCTCTATTTATGACTTGTATTCGCTCCCTATGGGTTTCTCTACGGAGTTAGACCCCAAGTTATCAAGGAGACTATCTTTAGCTAGGACTTTTATGGAAGATTTTAAGGGTGTTTTGAGAAGGGTAGCCTCCATGCAATCGGACAGCGACCCTCACAACGGCCCATGAAATACTAAGACTAAGTCGCCAGAGCTCAAGGTATCTGAAGCACGGTGACCGTCAATGGCAATTGATACGATCTGATCCATTTCATGCATTAAGGCCAGTTATTATTCGGAGCAATCTAATAGAGGACTAATAGATAGGTGGCCTTGTGGAGATTTAATTGAACTTTTTCATGGGCAGAACTTTTCTATGGGTTGATCTTTTTGGTTCCTTAAACCTTTTGTGTTGTTCATTTTTTTAGGGTCGTTAGTTTTTGAGTTTGACGTCATGTTGACTTGCTTCGGATGAGATTTTCACCGATGGATTCTGAGCCTTGATTAGGATCGTTTAGGGACCGTTTCTCTTTATTCTTTGAATGGCCAAGGTTTCATCGTAGCCAAAGATTAAAGCTGCGAGAGAGTCTTCGAGATTTTGGAACGGGTGTGAGAGGGATCGATAACGTCGTCAATCTCGAAGACGCTAGCCATTGAGATCGCTTTGCCCACCTCATATATTTGTGCCAATAGTTCGTCATATCTGTTTTGACGTGCTATTGGATCCGTGATCGCCTCGAGTTCACGGCGATAGCCAAGGCGAATGGCCCCTTCGAGCCCCATTCCGCCGAACTCCCCACTTGGCCAAGAGACCGTGAGCGCACAGCTTTTGAAGCCTCCACCCGCCATTGCCATTGCTCCAAGGCCGTAGCCCTTTCGTAGGACCACTGTAATGAGAGGGACATTAGCGTTCGCGCCGGCTATGAAGAGGTCTCCAAAGACCTTGACCGCTCCTAGGCGCTCAGAATCGGGGCCCACCATGAATCCAGGGGTATCACAGAGTGAGATAATCGGCAACTTATACGCGCTGCAGAGTGATATAAATCGACTTGCCTTATTGGCAGCATCTACGTCGATCGCCCCACTGAGATGAAGAGGGTTATTTGCCATTACCCCAATCGATCTACCCTCGATCCGAGCTAGATAGGTACGAATACCTACTGCATATTGGCTTCTTAGTTCAATGACTGAATCAAAGTCAAAGATCGTCTTGATAATCGGGTCTATCTCATAAACCCGTAGGCGATTTGGCGGAATAGCTACCCGTAGTTTTCTTTGATCTTGTTCTATGGAATTGTCAGTAATCTTTGGCTTTGAGACAATGGATAAGTATTTTTTAGCCATGGTAATTGCACTTTGCTCATCTGGTACGGCAATATCGATGACTCCGTTTTTCGACTGAGTCTCCATGGGGCCGATATCTCCTGGTGCAACTACCCCAAGGCCACCACCTTCAATCATGGCTGGACCACCCATTCCAATGCTTACGTCGTCAGTTGCGATGATGACGTCGCCACAGCCGGCCAATGCTGCATTTCCAGCAAAGCAATAGCCAGAGACGATCGCGATAATTGGTACCACTTTGGAGAGAGAGGCAAATAGGAAGAAGGTATTTAAATCTAGACCCGCAATTTGAGAGGTGTCACTATCGCCTGGCCGCCCACCGCCTCCCTCGGCAAAGAGGACAATAGGAAGTAGTCTTTCTCTGGCAATTTCAAGGATTCGATCGAGTTTTCTATGGTTTTGAAGGCCTTGGGTTCCGGCCAGGACCGTGTAGTCATAGGAGATGACCACGCATGAGGTGTTATCGATTTTTCCGATTCCTGTAATAATGCCATCGGCTGGAGTGTTCTTTATTAAATCATCGAGGTCTCGACGTCTTCTCTGTGCGGCAATTGCTAGTGCCCCATATTCAATAAAAGAGCCTTGATCACATAGATCATCGATGTTTTCGCGAGCCGTTCGACGCATTTTTGAGTGACGTTTTTCAACTACTTCGATCCGATGTTGGTCAAGAGTTAGGTTGTGCCGGTCAATGACCTCTTTTAGGTCGTCTCGAATTTCATCTAGGTCTATCTCTGTTACCTCTAAGGTTTCACCAAGCTTGAGCTCTTCGTCTATTGATCCAATAAGGACAATCGGATCACCGATTCGAAGCTCGTCTCCAACGCTGACAAATATCTGCTCAATTCTTGCTGGTGTCGGAATTAATACGAGGTGGTGCATCTTCATTGATTCAATTACCGCAATAGCCTGCGATGCCTTTATCTGTTCACCTGGGAAAACCAGCATCTCCACTACTACCCCAGTGATCTTTGCACTTATTAGACTTTGATTCTCTGAAATAAAAAGAGGTGTTGGGTCGATCTCCTTCGCCTTTGCATCATCGAATGCTTTTGTCTTTTTGATGTCGGACTGCAGCTGAGCGGCGCGGTGAAGGAGGCGGGCTCTATATTTGTCGAAGAAGTCTGTAGTGGCAATACCATTTCGAAATTCCGGCGTCTCCAAAATGGCACATAGGAGCATTTGGTCAGTGTCAATAGGTTGGATCGAAAGCCTCGAAAGGCTACGGACCATTCCTTTGGCCAACTCGGCCAAGGTCACATCTTTGTCTGTCAGAATCATCTTGGCTATCAATGAGTCGTAGCGTGAACTAATGTGACACCCTTGTGTGAGATTGCTCTCCATTCGAATTCCACGCCCGCTAGGAAAGTTCAGGTATTGAACTATGCCAGACGAATGTGTTGTTTGTCCTTCTATTGAAAGTGCTTCAGCGCAGATTCTCACCTCAATCGAGAGGCTCTTGGGCGGCTCAATCTGATCAGGTCGCATTCGAATCTGAGAGAGGCGGGCGCCACCAGCGATTTTGATAGCAGCTGCCACCAGGTCGACCCCAAGGATCTCTTCGGTTATGCAATGTTCGACTTGGATTCGAGGGTTGGCTTCGATAAAGTAGACTTTGTCTTCGTGGACCAGAAATTCAATGGTTGCAAGGCCCATCAGTTTGAGATGCTTGCCAATCGCCACGCTGTATTCGAAGAGTTTTTTTCGAATCTCGTCTTTGACTGTGATAGCTGGAGCTATCTCAATTAACTTCTGATGATTTCTCTGTAAGCTGCAATCTCGATCATATAGATGAGAGACCCGCCCACTTCCATCTCCGATTAGTTGTACCTCGATGTGTTTTGCTTCTTCGATTAGTTCTTCGAAATAGAGGTCTCCACTTAGAAAGTTGGCCTTTGCCTCATTGGAAGCTTGGTCAAAGACGATCTTTGCGTCGTCGCCGGGTCGAATTATTCGAAGGCCTTTTCCACCACCTCCGCTGATTGCCTTTAAAATTAGAGAGGCATTTGAACTCTCTAGTCTGGATTGAACTTCGCTCAAGGTAGTTGGGCCATCGCTACCGGGAACCGTGGGAACTCCAAGCATCTTTGCGAGACGGCGACTAGCGGCTTTGTCTCCAAGGAGTTCGAGCGTCTCAACACTGGGACCTATGAAGGTTACGCCGTTTTCTAAACACAACCTCGCAAAGGTTGGACTTTCGGATAAAAAGCCATATCCAGGATGAATGGCGTCACATTGATTTTCTAGTGCCGCTAATACAATGGCTTCTGACTCTAAATAGGCTGCTGCTCCTGAATTTTGGGATAGCGCAATAGAGCTAGCCCCATAGTTTTGGGCGATCTCTTTTTCGTCTAGCGCGACGTAGGCAATAGTGTCGATCCCTAAATTGTTTGTGCTTTGGATGATGCGCCGTGCAATCTCGCCTCTATTGGCTACAAGAACTCGTTTGATTGTCATAGATTCTCCACCGCCGATTTCTCTATTCATTTCAATCATGGATCTTTGTTCAAAGTGTATTTTGTTCCATTGAGACCAAGCTACGATACATTAGGATCCCGGTTGAAACTGTTTTTATGTTTGTTCGAATTTTTGATTGACCATTTGTGGCTCTTTTGGAGATCGGTGACTCTTTTGCAGAGATCTAAGTTCGCAGACACAGTTTTTTTGTGAAGGACAACTCGATACAGCGGAAATTGAATTGGACTATCGAAACCTTAGCCTCTGCCGTTGAATTTTAGGGGTGACATGGCGATGACTGGCCCTTGGATTTGAGCAGTAATGGTTGAGCGGTGACTAGTTGAGTAGCATTGGTGTGCCGAATCGTACCATCGAAGGTGATATGGGCGACATGATGTTTATCTGGCCCGGTGTTTATCTGGCCCGGCGGTTATCTATGGTGATTGAGATTTTGTTCTCGGCGAACCGTTGAACTAATTCGCTTTTCTAAGGTTAATCGCGATTCTTCAGGGCGATGATATTTTGTGGCGGTCGCTACTGGTGCCCAGCTTTTGTCAGTAGGTTTCCAGGATTAATTTAAGGACTTATCCCTGTGTGGTTCTTAGAACTTTAGTTCGTGTTTCAGGTTATTACCTTGTGTTGTGAACTCATATGTAGCCAAGGTGATCGCCTAGTTGGCTGTGATGGTTGACTTTGCAAAGCAACGATAGAGAAGTTTTAGGGAGCTCTTGAGAAGGGGATCGCTTTTTGGCTAGAAATCAAGATAACTTGGGTGTGATCCCAATCGCTAAACAAGCTGGACAAAACCGACATTGCAATTCGCTCTAATTTATGCTGGGTGCCATGGATAAAGCAACAAGACGAAGATTTTTCCCTGAAGCGAGATATATTTTTGTTTGTTGATCTAGACATTTTTCAATGGTCAAAGATTGATCGGTGCTAACGCGGTGTGTTGCAACTATCTTTGGTAGTTGATCATCGATCGGCTATTGCATTTCCAGTCAGTTGGACTAGAGGGTTCAAGGTGTTACGGGAGCGATCCAAATGTGTCAGTACGCCCTTCAACTTTTGCTAGGGCTAGGATTAGTGGTACTTACATCAATTTAAATTAGAAGGGTTCGTCTGGCAACGTCATGGAGAGCGATCTCATCTTGGCCAGAAGTTCTGATTTTAGGGAGTTTTCAGACGTGACAAGCGGATCAATGGACAGATATAATTGGCTGAATCCAAGCATCTTTAAAGTTCCCGACAGATTGACCGAAATTCCTGGGTGGCATGGCCATATTCCCTTTGCATTGTGGGTAATTGAAGCAGTCAAACCACGATTGTTTGTTGAACTTGGCACTCATAAGGGTGACTCTTATTCTGCTTTTTGTCAAAGTGTCAGCGAACTAGGTCTTCCCACTGCTTGCTATGCCGTCGATTCCTGGGAAGGTGACGAGCATTCGGGTTTGTATGGCGATGAGATTTTCGCTGAGCTGTCA
This sequence comes from Acidithrix sp. C25, assembly GCF_904848545.2. Taxonomy (NCBI): domain Bacteria; kingdom Bacillati; phylum Actinomycetota; class Acidimicrobiia; order Acidimicrobiales; family Acidimicrobiaceae; genus Acidithrix; species Acidithrix sp. C25. The sequence continues at coordinate 1,164,857 of NZ_CAJHCI020000002.1, read as the reverse complement.
GCGTATAACCAAAGAAAATTCGGTGGTTTTTCTACACTCCTTCGAATGTATTTTGACAATGCCCTTTCATACTTTGACGATGGCACTATCGACTTGCTTCATGTAGATGGGTACCATTCCTACGAGGCTGTAAAGGTTGACTTTGACAAATGGGTCAGCAAGCTCTCATCTCGAGGGGTCGTTCTCTTTCACGATATAGTCGTAAGAGAACGAGACTTTGGCGTTTGGAAGTTTTGGGATGAAGTCAAGACCCGCTATCCAAGCATTGAGTTCACTCATTCGAATGGATTGGGCGTTCTAGCGGTCGGTCCGGAAGTGCCACCTGTTTTGGCAGACCTCATAAGGTCTTATCAGGAGTACCCTTCGAGTGTCTTAGGACTCTTTCAATCACTTGGAGCGCGATGTCAACAGATAAGCGAAAAAGATCGGTTGAATGCCGAACAAAGAGATCTACAGGCTCGTCTCTTCCAAGAACAAAGTCGTAGCGCGGAAGCAAATCGACAATATAGCGAATTGATCGATGAGATGTACTTTGTCAGTAGTGACTTGGCCGAGCATAAAGTACTCGCTGATCGGCTCACCGAGGAGATTAAAGATCTTAGGGCTTCTCTGGCGGCTGAGCAGGAACTCAACTACTCAGTTTCAATGCAAATCGGACGAGCAGTTGAGGAAAAGACCGAGGTTCTAAATTCCGAGGCGTGGCGCATTACAGCGCCCCTTCGATATTCAATAATATCTATCAGACGCTTAATGGGTTGGCGTCGTTTTTTATCGATGACGAATCCGAAGTTAAAGCCCCTCCAAGGCGTAGTTTCGAGTGGCTTGGCCGGTAAATCCATCGCACTTGGTGGACAGGTGCGATATTCGATTGAACCACCTCTACCGTTGCCAGGCTGGTATCAGCTAGAGGTCGAGATAGAGACTTTGGTTGGTACGGAAAATCTTCGCGGCTATGTTATCGCTGAGACCAATAATTTTGATCGCTATAGCCAACAGGTTCCTTCTCGAAGAATTGGTCAGCAGTTAGAGATCCAATTTCACTTCAATTCTACGATAACTCGCTTAGAACTTGTCGTTATGGGCTTTACCGGAGAATTCCAACTGAAGGAAGTCCGACTGCGTCCGATTTTGGGAGTCCCAAATCATCGAATCGCTCGAATCTTTGGTCCTCTTATTGGAAATGTTTTGTTGTCGGAGCTGCCCGAAATTCAAAACCAGCAAGAACTTTTGAGTGACGAAAGTAACTATATAAAGTGGATTGAGAATTCTGAGCGCATTGACGAAGGCGATCGTCAGGCGATTTTGGACGAAATAGCAGCGTTTCAAAAAAGCCACTCATTAGCGTGGTTATTCCATCCTACAATACCCCAATCGATCACTTTGTAACAGCAATCGAGTCTGTTAGAGCACAGATCTATCCAAATTGGGAGTTGTGCATCTCAGATGATGCATCTAGCGACGCTCGAATCAAGACATTGATTGAGCGCTATGTCGCATCGGACAAGCGAATTAAAGCGCATTATCGAGAGCAGAATGGCGGAATTTCAGTTAACACTAATGATGCCATCTCGCTAGCGACAGGCGAATACTTGGCATTTTTAGATGCCGATGATGAGATCTCTGAGTTCGCCCTCTTTTATGTTGCTAGGGAACTGCAAAAATCGTCTGGGCTTGAGTTGATCTATAGCGACGAGGATAAGATCACCGGAACCGGCAATCGTTTCGAAGCCTATTTCAAACCTACTCTCTCTCCAGAACTGCTTTTGTCTAAGAATTACATAAATCATCTCAGCGTCGTAAAGACTTCAACTCTGCGACGTTTAGGTGGGTTGCGGCCGGCTTACGATGGTGCTCAAGATTGGGACTTTCTTCTCAGATTGCTCAGCGAAATTGGAAATGACCTCTCCTTATCGAAGAGAATACCAAGAGTCCTCTACCATTGGAGGAGTCTGCCTTCTCCGACATCGACTGGATCTGAGGTAAAAACTTACGCGCTCGAAGCGGGGCGTAATGCAGTGAAGACTTATTTAGATAACATTGTTCCAGGTTGTGAGGTTGTTGCCTCGGCGGGAGCAAAAGCAATAAATAGGGTAGTTTTTCCGATTCCTAATTCGACTCCACTCGCCTCTGTCCTAATTACAACTGCTGGTGGTTATTCAGTGATAAGGGCATGTCTAGATAGTCTATTTGGAAAAACTACCTATTCGAATTATGAAGTTGTTCTGCGGGTAGATTCAAATGTGGCGCTATCGCCGAGAACGACCATGTATTTGGATTCCTTGACCACAAGACATCGATTTTCTTATCACCTAAGCATGCGACGTGCTGACGCTGGTTTTAATTATTCGGTCGCTGTGAATGCTCTCGCGAAGATATCAAAGGGAGATATTTTAGTCTTTCTCAACGACGATACCGAGATCATCGAAGGCGAATGGCTAAGTGAGATGGTCTCAGTTCTGTCCGTGCCGGGCGTAGGCGCTGTTGGTGCTCATCTTCTTTATCCTAGTGGCCAAATTCAGCACGGCGGTGTGCTTGTTGGAATGGGCGGGGTGGCAGGACACTTGTACCACCTGCATCAAGATGGAAGTCACGGTTATTTCAATGATCTCTTTGCCCTTAGAAATGTCAGCGCTGTTACTGGTGCATGTCTTGGGGTGCACCGTGATATCTATCTTAAGGTTGGAGGTTTCAACGAGGAACGACTGGGAATAGCTTTCAATGATACCGATTTTTGCATGAAAGTGCTTTCGAGCGGTTATCGAATTGTGCAGGATCCGAATGTCAGACTCGTGCACAAAGAGTCGATAACTCGAGGATATGAAGATACCACCGCTAAAAAGCGTCGCTTCAACTCTGAAATAGCGTACCTTCGCGCGACTTGGATGAAATACATCGAAGACGACCCATTTTATAATCCGAATCTTAGCAGAAATGGCACTTTTGAGACCGAGTCGGTTAGCCGAGTTCGAGAGATGGATAGAAAATTGGCTAAGTGATTCTCCCGGAGAGTCGTTAGGTGCTCTTACGGAGTTCCGACATCACTCATTGCTCTTAGGTGCACTTGCTCTGAAGGTAAATTCAGTATTTCTCGTATTTTTAACTGTATACACGTCTACGAATAAGCCGGGAGGACTTGACACTCAAAGACTTTTGTTTTTGGAGTTGCCTTTCTATAGTTCGTTGAGGGTGATTAGCTCGGAATTGGGGAGAGCGCTCGACTCCTTGATAGTAGCAACGGAACCTCTATGGTTGTCCAGTAGTTTCTCTTTCCCCGTCGATAAATCTGACTCCGCAGATCAACAGAGTCAGATTTATCGACCCTTTGAGTTTTCGCCACGATTGCTATGAATGCACTTGGGCAATCGTTTTTGTGAATTTGAATGAAGGATTGACCTAAATCAGGAGTAAAGGTTGAGGTTTTCAAAGGATTTTGGATTAATTAGGAGGAATTTCGCATTTGTATTGAGAAATTTGGCACCATTGGCGGGAAGTAGGTGCTAGATTATCTTTCGATCAGCTAGATCCATACGTCTAAGATTACACTTGGTGTAGGTGAAGTAGATCAGAGTGTTCTGGCTCCCATGTCTGGGAATACTCTGGAAAAGATGGCTTTTGGCCTTTACAGAGCTAGACAAAAAAAAGTGCAGGAGGAAGTGGAGAGGATATGAACAAATTGAAATTTGATAACTCTAATACCGAGGAGGGTGGATTGTCCCGACGAACAGGATCATTTACTAAGAGATTTTTAGCTATGACTGGTGCTACGGCGCTAGTAGTTGGTGGCGTAGGCTCGGTCTTTATTGGTGCAACAGCTGCATCGGCCGCAACGACGATTAATACTTCAAACTATATAGTTGGTTCGCAAGTTACCGGCTTGTCAGTAGGATTGTCAAATCTAACAGCTGGTAGCAATACAGTTTATACTACGTCATTTGTGGCTACTGACGGAGTCGGAACTGCAGGAACGATCACCCTTAAGCTAACGGGTGGCACTACGGTCCAAGCAATCGCCGCCTCCACTCCTTCGGTTGCGATAACGAGTGGTGGAAATACGGTTGTTGCAACGAGCAGCATTACCTACGCGAGTGGTGTTACTACAGGTGTTACTACAGTAGCCATCAAGCTTCCAGCCGGCGCCTCAATTGCGGCTGGCTCGGCTGTTTCTATGACCTTCACCACGGCCAATGATGCAGCGGGGACATATACTGCAACGCTAGCGGACTCGGTTGATTCCGTTTACGCCACGGCAGCGAATACGTTTACGGTCGCTACTGCCGCCCCCGCCGCGACGACAGATTCATTGTCGAGTCCGGTCTTGGGCGGACCAACCAAACTCACAGTTGGAAACGTGGAGCTGTATTCTACTACGGCCCCGGCTGCTACTACTTCAAGTTGGACCGCAGCGAGTTTCCCGATTGGGACTGTCCTTACTTTAGGATTGCCCAACGGTACTTTCACCTCGACGGCAACTGACTATACGATCACCGTTACTAACTCAGCAGGTACCGTTATAAGTACAACTAACCCAACATCAGCTACTGCTGGTACGAATAATGTTGACTTGGTTGTCAGTACGGCCATTCCAGCTGGCGACTATGTGTCGATTTCGGCTGCAAATGTACTCAATCCGGGGACTGGGACAACCGTTACTCCTACATTGACGCCAGCACCAACCACGGGTACTGACTGGTTGACCGGTGCAGGTGGAGGGGCAGCTCCTACCACAAGCAACGCTACCTTTAGTGCACTGTCTCTTGGTTCTCCAACTGCAGTTACAGCTTTGGCTGTAACGCCAGCTAGCGCAACCACGGGTGCTTCGACCTCCTACTCGGTTGGCTTCAAAGCCGTTTCGGCCCTTTCGACAAGTCAGCTGGTTCACGTAACCTTAGCTAGTGGAACTGTGCTCGGAACAAGTGCTTACTTTGTTGATACGACAGCCGGCACTTCTGGTCCGGCCACTGTAGTTCCAGGTGTTGGTGCGGCCGCAAATACAGGAACGGTTTCGGTGCCAACTGCCGTAACAGCAGGTGATAGTATTTCCATCACGTTGTTGGGCGTAACTAACCCGAGCGCCGCTGGTTCGGATTCCGCGTCTGTCTATACGGATAGTGACACGATTTCAACTTCAGCTAGCTATTCGCTAACCGCAGCTTCGACAACAACCTCGACCCCTACCGTTACGTTGAGCAGTTCCTTGGCAGGTGGAGCGTCGACATATACGATTTCTAATGTTTCGGCTTCCGCAGCATTTCCAGTCGGCGTATCGTCAACAACACCACAGATAGGCCTCTACTTCCCTACAGGAACAGGGTTGCCGACGGCTACTTCTCAGTATACGATCACTGACTTGACTAATTCGAGTGGCACTGGGGCTCCAGCAACGGTTACGGTTGACACCACTGTGGCTGGTGATACGGGTGTGACTTTGACCGTGAGCAAGGCGATCGCACAAGGCGATCAGTTGAAGATCGCGATCTCTAACGTGATCAACCCAGCTGCTGGTACGGACGTGGCCACATTGTCCGGTCTCGTTGCATCGACAGTTTCAGTTGCGCCAACATTTCCAACTACTGCAATGACCTATCCAAACGGCGCGTTCGTTCAGTCTGGTGCTCAGATTGACGTTATTGCCGGCGGAATTGGGTTCGGAATCTCAACCCAAGCTGCTTTTGGACAGCTACAGGCGATGAATCCTGCTTCAGTTGTTACTGGAACATTCCCAACCGCAACGGGTCCAAGGGCTGGTACTTTGATACAGGTTGCTGGCTCTGCTGGTATCTGGGTTGTGGGTACTGATGGTAAGATCTACCAGTTCTCTAGCGCATCGCAGTTTATGGCTGATGGATATTCGCCAATGCAAGTTGTAGAAGTTCCAAGTTCGGGTGGTTTGACCGCAGGTACTGGAGTTCCTCCAACGGCAGCGACCACGATGGCTGACGGTTCGATTCAGAACTTCGGCGGAACGTTCTACGTTTACGATGGTGGTCACGCATTCGGAATTTCTACACAAGCTCAAGCGGCTGCTGTAGAGGCATCGACGGGTTCAACTGTTATTACTGGATCCGGTTCGGCTCCAGCAAGTTCGACTATTGCTGACGGTTCTCTTATCCAGCCAGTAGGCTCAGCTGGAATCTACGTTACCTCTGGAGGCAGTGCCAACCAGTTCAATAGCGGAACACAGTTGAGGGCCAATGGCTACACAGGAATGTATGTAGTTGCGGTTCCTTCGCTAGGATCCGTTACAGTAGCGTAAGTTCTATCAATATATCTAATAGTTAGTTGACCTCAGGGGGGTGTGCGGTTATGTCGCACGCCCCCCTGTTTCTCTATTGGGGTAGAGAAATTTATCACGCGGGTCTCATTGTATGGCGGAGATGTTTGGCGAGTTTTGGCTTCTAAGACGATGCTTTGGTTGTAGTAGTCATGGAGAGCGGATTGGTTTGCCATTGAATAGCCCAGCGTTAGGTAATTGCTCAAATGGATTATTACAGCTACGACAAGGATGATCCTATTGTCTGTCCTTAGTATCACAGGTTCGTTACCTTAGAGGCTGATTTAGATAAGGGCCAAGGCAGCACAGTTGAATCTGTCATGAGATTGACTTAGATTGGCCAGATTGACCTAGGGTTCCCCTCCTAAGGGGGTCAGCTTGTCGGCCTCCCCTCCTCGCACCAAGAGCCTTCTAAGCTTTTTGATCTGTCTTTAGCCCTTAAATGAATCAAAAGTTCCCCCGACCTCGTTCGTCAGTGCAATCTCTCTTACTATCGTTATTTTGTATGATTCTTTCCGATCGCACCATACGCTCTGAGATTGAGGCTGGACGAATAGTAGTTGACCCATTGGGTGAAAATGCAATTCAACCCTCATCTATAGATCTACGTGTCGATCGCTTCTTTCGTATCTTTCGCAACCATGTAGCTAAGGTGATCGACCCACGTGTTGAACAAAAGGATCTAACTGAAGTTATCGAGGTAGATCCCGATGGTCTTTTTATCTTGCATCCAGGTGAATTTGTCCTAGGCTCAACTCTTGAGCGCATTGGAATCCCAGACAACTTAGTAGGCCGCCTGGAAGGAAAATCATCCCTTGGCCGTCTTGGCCTTTTGATTCACTCAACCGCCGGCTTTGTCGATGCTGGCTTTAGTGGCAATATCACCTTGGAACTCTCCAATGTAGCCAATCTCCCAATAACTGTCTATCCAGGTATGAAGATCGGACAGATCAGCTTTCTGGAGATGACAACCCCAGCCCTTATCCCATATGGCTCTAAGAGCCTTGGTTCTAAGTACCAAAATCAAAGCGGCCCAACTCCATCTATGAGCCATAAGAACTTCGAAGAATAACCATCTTCGCCATCGACTGTTATTTTTTTTGGGGGGGTGACTGCGTCAGCCATCTATGAGCCATAAGAACTTCGAAGAATAACCATCTATAGAGTTGGCAGATTTGTTACTTGGTGGTAACATTAGTTTTTGCCTATTTTATGACTGCTCTTTCCTCTAATCTATTTGGATGTTCCACCAATTGGATACTTTTGCCAATTGGTTGTTTCAAACTAAATGGCGACTAAATGACGAAATGAGCACTCGTTAGAATCTTTTGGCACCGATGAAGATCCCTGGAGGCTAGATGCGTCTAATCGTTGGATTAGTAATTACTGTGGCTGCATTGGCCATAGCTCTAAATAGAGCGCTATTTATTATGAAGTTGGTGAGATCTGGAGCTAAAGCCCCAAATCGCTCATCAACCATAGCTTCTCGAATTTCAACTGAACTCACAGAGGTACTTGGTCAACGAAAGCTCCTCGCCAAGACAATCCCAGGAATTGCACACTTCTTTACCTTCTGGGGATTTACCATTTTGATCGCAACGATCATAGAGGCATATGGAGCTCTCTTTCAATCCAACTTCGCCATTCCACTGATTGGCCATGACTCATGGCTTGGCTTTATCGAAGACTTCTTCTCTGTAGCTGTCTTAGTCTCTTTGGTCGTCTTTTCAATAATCAGAGTGATAAATGCACCTAAGAAAAAGGCTAAAGCATCTCGCTTTTATGGATCACATAACTCTGCAGCATGGCTAGTACTGGCGGGAATAGCCCTAGTTGTCATAACCCTATTGGTCTATCGAGCCGCTCAAGTAAATACAGGTGACTTCCCCTATTCCAACTTCGCATTTGCAAGCCACCTAATCGCTAACGCCCTAGCACCCCTGGGCCATTCAGCCAACAGTGCAATTGAGACCATCTTCTTATTGGGTAACATCGCCATCATCATGGGCTTTTTGGTCTTTGTCACCTACTCCAAGCACCTACACATCTTCGTAGCTCCAATCAACATCGCATTCTCTCGACGTCCCAAGGCACTAGGTGCCCTAGATAAGACACCTAACATGGACCCAGAAGAGCTAAGTGAAGACAGCGTCTTTGGCGTAGGCAAGATAGAGGACTTCTCCTGGAAGCAACTGCTAGATCTAGTAACTTGTACAGAATGTGGTAGATGCCAAGAACAGTGTCCCGCCTGGAATACACAAAAGCCCCTCTCTCCCAAACTCCTTATCATGGATCTAAGAGAGCACCTCTTTGAATCCTCCCAGCGCCTATTGACAACCGCTGGAACCACTCAACTTCTTGAAGAACCCAAGATGCTGGTCCCAAGTGTCATAGATCCAGATGTCCTGTGGTCTTGTACCACCTGTGGAGCTTGTGTTGAAGCTTGTCCTGTAGATATAGAACACATCGATGCAATTGTAGATATGCGTCGTTACCAAGTTCTAATGGAGAGCGACTTCCCAAGTGAAGCCCAAGGCATGCTCCGTAACATAGAAAACCAAGGAGACCCATGGGGCCTTGGCTCTTCTCATCGAGGAGATTGGGTATCAGAACTTGACTTTGAAGTCCCAATAATCACCAATGAGATCCCTGAGGATATCGAATACCTCTTTTGGGTTGGCTGTGCTGGAGCACTAGATGAAAGAGCTAGAAAGGTCACCCAATCGATTGCTCGCCTACTTCATAGATCTGGAGTCACCTTTGCAATACTTGCAAAGAAAGAGAGCTGCACCGGTGATCCAGCTCGAAGACTAGGCAACGAATACCTCTATCAAAGCCAAGCAATGACCAACATAGAGACCCTAAATTCAGCCAAAGCCAAAAAGATCATAGCCTCTTGCCCCCACTGCTTTAATTCCTTAGCCAATGAATATCGTGGCCTAGGTGGCAACTACGAAGTCATCCATCACACCCAACTACTCAAAGAGCTAGTAGATGCCAAAGCACTAGTTCCAACCATTACCCAAGATGCCAAAGTAACCTATCACGACCCATGTTACCTAGGTCGCCACAACAACATCTACGAAGAACCAAGAAGTGTCCTTGGATCGCTTCCAGGACTGTCGTCTGTTGAGATGCACAAGCATAAAGAAAAGGGCTTTTGCTGTGGTGCCGGTGGAGCTCGCATGTGGCTAGAAGAAAAGATCGGCAAGAGAGTAAATGTAGAACGCATGGATCAAGCCCTAGAGATGGATCCAGATATGGTATCTACAGCATGCCCCTACTGCATGATCATGCTCGATGACGCAGTCAAGGCCAAGATCGCCGATGGTGGAGCCAAAGAAGGTGTAGAAGTCCTAGATGTAGCCCAGATCCTCGAGAAGTCACTTGAGGCCAACTAGTGTTTCGCTCACGGAGCTTTTGAGTCTTTGACGTTAGTATTTTTTGGCGGAAATTGTGCCTTGGATTTTGCTTAGGTGTTCTGGTTTTTTTGGTAGTGGTGTTTTTGCGGGATGCTACTGAAGGTTTGTCAGATAAAGGCATATGTTGGTGAGCTTTAGTCCTAGGAGGCTCCGCGGGTTGATAGATAGTTACCTTAGGTGAGTGTTGGCTAGAGGCTATATGCGACAAGTCTGGTAATTGCTACCGGGTGATTGGTAAAGGGTTGTTGTCTGGTTTGCAATTTATCAATTTGCCTGAGCGGCAATGGCCATTGAAAACTGTGGTTGTCTCGACCCGGCACTCTTTCAAGGGGAGTTGTAATTAAGTTGATTGAGGATGGGCTATATATCCAAAAGAGACGCCACGAGTGCTCGAGTGGGTTAAACAGCATATGTTTGATGTGGATCAGGGTGTGTCGTATTATCTGAGGTTCAACGGTTGAGTCTCGGTAAATGAGTTTTTATAAAGGAATCTATCCCTGGTGTTGGAACCAGGGATAGATTCCTTGGATTTAAGGTACCTAAAAATAATCGTTTATGCAATGTGCCAAAGTAATTCTTTCAGTGGCGTACATCTAACTGTTCGTAGTGGTTGGTGGAATTGTTGAGATAGTTAGTATCCTGGGGGAAGCGATGCGATTACCGGTGAGACCGTGACGTCTCCACATTGAAGATTCGCGATGGTCCTACCGCCATAGGGATTGATAATAGCTTTAACGACGTTGAATCCGTAGTCATTTGGTGGTGTGACCTCAATCGAAGCGGATGTGGGGCAGCTTGCACTACCATATCCGGTGCCGTCGGAGTAACCAAGGAGAAAATAGGCGGTTTGGCCGCTTTGGAGAGTGACTTTAGTTACAGGTTCTGAAATTACAGATACTGAATTTCCCCGATGTACATAAGTGGGGATGGAGCCGCCAGCGCTATTGAGCATCTCCAGACCGGGATATCCCTGCATGTAACATTCGGTTGATGCTGAATTAGTCATCGAGAAAGATACGCCGATCGATCCTGCCGCCACAGAGGGGCGGCCCTCGGTGATGGTGAGCTGACTTGGTACACATCGTCCGCCCGCGACTCTTACATCTTTCGGTTTGGTAGTGGTAGTGGTTGGTGGAATTGTTGTCGAGGTAGTGGTTGGTGGAATTGTTGTCGAGGTAGTGGTTGGTGGAATTGTTGTGGTCGTCGCGCTTTGGCCGCTTGAGCCACATGCTCCAAGTAAAAGGCCGAGCGATAGAACCGCCCAACAGGTTCCGATTTGTTTGAATAGCCGCACATTCACCTCTTCTTATTTAGCGTGGGGTATGTTTGCTTAATTTGTCTATGAACCTTATACCTTAGGCGTTCCATCGGTTATTCGTTGTAAGGGGCTGCTAGACGAAGGGTAATAGTGGCAGTTCGTTGCTTGGAGATGTACGTAGCGGCAGAAGTTGATCTCCTGGTGCCGTCGGAAACGGTTTTGTACCAACACCTGCTGGAGCCACTGAAGTACTAGGGGATTGAACCTCCAAAGCCTTATTAGACCTGAAGTTACCGTTAGGGGCTTTTCTCGCGTGACCCATTTGTAATGTAGCCTGATTATTGGTTCGGGGTTGGATTAATAGATTAGATAGTTATTTAGGTTTTTTCAATGATAGCTTCGCAGACGCGGTTTGGGTTAGGTGACGGAGACAAATTCATTCGCAGAATTCATAGGGCACCCGAACTGTCAACTTTTCAGCGTTGTCAGCAAGATTCAGATAGACAACCTTTTGTCGCTGCTCTAGAAAGGTATCTATTATTGGCGATGTCTTTGGTAGTTTCACATTTCAACTTCTCAAATCGTACTCCTTTCCTCCGTGGAAGTATCTTCGTGTTAATGGCCATCGAGAGAGGCTTGATTTTTGCGCGTTTCTCTATTGATTTGACATCTAGCTGGTCCATGTGATTGTTATGGGAGTTTTAATTCCATCGAAGGCATGCGTCAATTAGTAGGTAATTGTTTGGATTTTTGTGTTGCTAGCTTTGTTGGTGACTCATTCTCGTTCGGCTGCTGGTAGCTGAACGAGAATATGTGCTTTAAATAAGCTTTGGTAATTCTAGGAAAGTATGAATCAACTAAGCGCTCGTTGGTTTTTGGATGAATGATTTTAGATCAAACTGCAAGCCTATGAGCTTGGTCCGACCTTGTTTTCGATAGGCTAAACCAAGCTTTCATAGCGAACAAGCTATTCGCATAACACTCTGAAATGCTCCAATGAGCCCTTTTAATTTCTTGTAAGGTGTGTTAATCTTCTCATGACATGCTTACACCCGAGGAACTCGCCACTATTGAAGCATTCATGGCGAAGACTGAAAACATCGACAAATATAAGCGGGCGCTGGCAGTTCTCACCCTTGAAGATGGGAGTCCCCTCAACAGGACAGGCCTCTCTGTCAAGCATGTACAGCGAATTCGACGGTCATTCCGCGGCATTGGCACTGAGGCATTCAAGGACAAGCGCCATAACAACGCTCCGGTACTTCTCTCAAAGTCTCAAAGAGATGAAGTGGCAATCATGCTCACGACTACAACTCCCAATGACCACGGCTATAGCAGTTCCCCGTTTTGGTCAACACGGATCCTGGCTACAGTACTCAAGCGCAGATACGGTGTTCTCTATGCCTCTAGGACTAGCTATTACGTTCTGTTTCGGGAAAGTAAGTTCAGCTTCCATCTGCCGGGCAAACAGTACGAGAAGGCTGATCCACAAGCAGTAGCTGAATGGAAAGACGAGCAGCAAGAACGTCTGAAAGAGGCATTCTCTGATCCAGATACGGTGATTCTCTGTGAAGACGAGATGGTTCTCACTCAGGCGACAACTACTCAGAAAGTGTGGATACCGAAAGGAACCACACCAGCTGTAATTGAGACCAATGGAACCAGAAAGAACCGGAGCATCTATGGGTTTTTGAACCTCAAGACAGGCAAGGAGCATGCATTTGCAACAGAGCGCCAGACTATGCATGAAACAGCGGCCATACTGCTGGCGATCCGCAAGATCTACCCAAGAGAGAAGATTCTGCTTATATGGGATGGGGCAGGATGGCACAGAGGGAGCGTCGCTCAAGAGGCAATTAGGGAGCATCACATCGAAGCAGTCCATTTCCCTCCGTATTCTCCGCAACTCAATCCCCAGGAACACGTTTGGAAGCAAGGGCGCTCTGCTGTAACCCACAATCGCTTCATTCCCAAGATTGAACCAGTCACAAAGGAATTAGTCGACTATCTCAACACGACGACATTCCCATACTCTTTGCTTGATTTCAAGGAGCAAGTCAGAGTGTGAGCTCTATAAATTAGATTCTTCGTTTTTGAGACTTTCATCGCTGTAGATGCGTTGTAGCAGCTTTGACTAGTTGTCCCGTCTTGCTTTGCCAGGACATAAAACCGTAATCTCTGTCAGTAATTGACTCGAAGAGTTGAAGGCGCCAATCACATCTATGAGACAAGGCGGTTCTTTGATTCCTTGAAGAAGTCCGGGAAGAGTAGTTACCGTACTTTCATTAGCACAGATGATGACTGCAGACGTGTCGACAAGAGCCGTATTGACGTCGGCGAATCGGGTTAGCCCTTCAAAGCCCGGAGGCAATGCTTCGGCGGAATTATCTAGAATTCGAACGTCGTATCCTAACTCTTTGGCCTGTAGCGCTACCTCTAAACCGAAGCTTCGTCGTAAGGTACTGCTACCAGACTTGTATGCGAGGCCCAGCACGAGTATTGGACCATCTTTGGGACCCTTGGTTTGCACTAAGGCTCTGATTGGCCAGAGTTTCTGTTCGTTATGACTCTCAAGTACCGCTTCAATGACTGGGATCCGGACTTGGTCCTCATGAGCAAGAGTCTCGAGGTAATGTATGTCTCTGGCGAGCGTACCGCCGGCTATTGGACCACCTGGAGTAACATAGGCACGTGGTCCTATTCTCCTGTCCGATTTCAGGGCAGCGGCAACATCCCATGCGTTAGCTCCGTGATGTTCGGCGACACGTGCAATTTCATTTGCGAAGGCCACGGACATCGCCAGAAAACTGTTGAGAGCATGTTTGGATAGCTCAGCCGATTCAACTGACATTGAGACTATCGGTATATCTAATGGAGCTAGGAGCTTTGAAAGTGTGCTTTCGGCCTGCTGCGATGATGTGCCGATGACGATCCGGTCTGCCTCCATAAAGGAAGAGATAGCAGTTCCTAGGCGAAGATTTTCTGGCGAGTAAGCGAAATCAACGTGACGATCTGGTCGGAGCTCTGCAAATCGCTTCTCAATGCGGCTAGTACTGCCGAGCGGAAGTTGCGAGGATATGACGAGTAATGCTTCATTTCGAAGGTGTAGGAGAACTCGGTCGATGATTTCAAATACTGCGTTGACGTCAGCTGAGTCGTCATCTCTAACTGGAGTATCAATGGTAATCCATGCTACATCAGCGGTTTTGATAAGGTCGAAGTCGGAACTAAAGGTGAGATTTCCGCTGGCGACTCCTGTGAGCATTAGGTCCGCTAGACCAGTTTCTTCTAGGGGTAAAACGTTTCGACTTAGGTCGTTGACCCTTGCAAGATCTTCATCTATGGCTAGAACTTGATGGCCGAGACTTGCAAGCGATGCGGAGTAAACGCAACCTAAATGCCAAAGGCCAATGACTGCTACCTTCATGATAATGACCCTGCGCCTTGACTATTAGCAGTCCTAGGACAGCTTAGGTGACTTCCGAGGTGAGCTGGCAATGTGGCTATTTTCCTGAGGTTCATTTGATTGCTCATGAAATGCATTCTTTCGTTTTATGTGAACTCTGTTCGTGCTGCTAAGTGTGTTAGTTGCTATTCATACGCCGACGCGTATTATCGCCTATGGCTAGGGCAATTTGGCTAAAAGGACTGGGAGTAAGTCTATCAATCTTCATGACTGTAACTTCTTTTCTTGCTTTGGGCAACTCTTACCTCCCAGAATGATGAGATCTTAACTTGGCACTCTTGTCATTTCACGAATGGACCCCCTGAAGCTATGTCAAACTTGGTGAAGGCGATAAAAACGTTTCGACTTAGGTCGTTGACTAGAGATTCCATAACTTCGTCCATTCGAACGCTCCTTGGCGCTAGCAAGGTCAATTGGGAGCTTTTAGCAACTGCGACATAGACATTTCATTAATGTCCCCCCTTTTTTTCTTTGGCAGATAGAAAATCGTAGCCCTATGAAGATGAGCTTGTCTAGCTTCTAGCTTCTAGCTATCTTGATATCAACTAGAGATCCCAGTGGTCAAAGGACATTGGAATGGTAGAACGCAAAGCGTTCTGCCATTCCAAGATTGTTTTCCTAGCAATTTTCCACAGAGTTAGGCAATCTTGGTGATTTAGGTCCTCAGTGGGACCCAAATCCTGTATTTGGACGAAGGGGCCATTGTGGTATTATTATCGCAGTTTATGGTCAACACACGGGGACTTGGTTCAAGACGGGTCATGGATCAAGCAGGATCTTATATTCGAGTAGCATCAATCAATCTGATTCAGACTAAGGGTGATGACATGTCAATTCTTAGGTGGTCTCAGGTTGTTAGATGGGATAGATGTTCTGGTGGGTGTTTTAGAGATCTATAGTTGGTAATTGATCGTCACCCAAGGTGCTATTGGAAGAGTCCACGGTTATCCCTATGGCCCAAAGGCAGTGGCTTATTCTGATTTAGAAGCTAACTTTCCACAATTAAATCCGAATAAATCCGAAGTTCCGGTTATGCACTATCCGTCTTGGTGCTCACTCATTTTCGCCGCTAAGCCATTGTGGAGGATCGGAGCCAAGGCGACGAGCAGGAAGTGCCCACTGAAGTGGGGCTCCTTGCACAACAACTGGAGGCGGCAGTCGTAGTGCGTCGCCCCAAGCAGTTCGCTCAATTGGACCAATAGGATCAGGTGGAATTGGTGAGTCACTTGGATCGGAAGGGACCTGCAATGGCCCCGCTTTGATTAGCAAATCGGCCACACGCGCAAGGGAAGTCCGCCATCGGCTACCGGCGCCATCAATCTGGCGCTGCGAGAGACCAGTAATCGCCGCGGCGGCTAACAGATAGCCCGTAGCATGATCGAGCGCCTGCACTGGTAGGGGTGCCGGTCGACTGCCACCAGTCATAAGGCGACCTGCATCGGCGATACCCGAACTCATCTGAACGAGACTGTCGAATCCTCGACGTTGCTGCCAAGGGCCGGTCCACCCGTACGCATCGAGGCTCACGTCGATAAGCCCGGGACAAACGTTCTCACGTACTTCATCTCCGAGTCCAAGGCGATCTAGGGCGTCCGCACGGTAACCGTGAACGACGACATCAGCCGAAGCGAGTAGCTCGAGAAAGTGAGTCCTTCCATCTGGCGTGGATAAATTGAGACGGGCGCAGCGCTTACCTAAGGTGACCTCGGGAACAATCGCGGGCTCATCCCAGTCGGGTGGGTCAATCCTCAGCACCTCGGCGCCCCAGCCCGCGAGCAATCGGGTGGCGACTGGCCCAGCAAGAACTCGAGTGAGGTCGAGCACGCGCAGTCCATCCAGGGGACGTTCTCTGTTTCCAAACAACCTATTGCGCTGGCTAGCCGTTGATGTGCGCCGTGTCCACATCAGTGGTTCGCTGGCAACCGCTCGACCCTGGGGATGTTCCTGCCAATCCATAATTGGTCGCATGACAGCCGCGGCACCGCCCGCACCTATTACAGCGCTCTCCAACTCTTGAGCCGACCAAGTACCGACGGCAGCAGCGACAGCATCGCGGTCTTCTGGAACCTCTAGAACGGTGAGTGCCGCGGTGCGGTGACGAATAGCGTTGGTGTGAAGTCTGATCCAACCATCACAACACTCGTACTCTCCGCCCACTGCGTCCCATGCCGGTAGGAGATTCCATCCCTGTGGTCGGATCGAACCAGCAAACCAGGCCGAGGCCAAGTTTCTATCGACAACCACGCCTGGCGGTGTGTTTCCATCATTCAGGGCCACGAACGAAGCCAACGACGAGCCAGCCACGGCGATCGAAGCTTGTGCTAAGTCGCTCACGGCAAATACCGAGGGCAATGAACCTCCATCCAACAACGTCACAGGAGAAAACGGCACCGGGGAGCCAAGCGCCGCCTGAAAACTAGCGATGAATTTGAGGGCAGTGTCCGTCATGTCATTACTCCTTCTCGCATCATGCGAACTTGCAAGGACTCCTTGGGTGGATTCAACTAGATAGCACAACAACTGCGATTATTTTCTCATCTGGAATCTTATAACCCAGAGTCTTTCTAGATCTCCAATTGAGGCTTCTTTGGATCATTTTCAAGGCATCGCCTGAGTAGTTTTTCAAGTCAGCTTCCTGTTAGCAGATACTTGGCGAAATGGCCGGTTGATGTTCTTGATTGGTCTTCTTGGTCGAACCTCTTGGCCAA
This sequence comes from Acidithrix sp. C25, assembly GCF_904848545.2. Taxonomy (NCBI): domain Bacteria; kingdom Bacillati; phylum Actinomycetota; class Acidimicrobiia; order Acidimicrobiales; family Acidimicrobiaceae; genus Acidithrix; species Acidithrix sp. C25. The sequence goes on along the minus strand of NZ_CAJHCI020000002.1, from coordinate 1,147,732 downwards.
GGCGAATGTGGATCGACCAAAAATATGGTACCTCTGTCACTAAAGAGAAGTTTTTATGGCTAGCCAACTGCGATCCCAACTCCCAAGTGATGGATTTCATGACTTCCAAAGAAAACCTCTGGATTGCCTTTGGTCATCGCTTTCTCGAGCGCCGCTGGACCGTGGTCATCTGGGGTGCTACAAAAAGATATAGCACCTTCAGCGTTCAATAAGAGCTAGGGTCCAAGGGGCGGGCGCAACGATTGGGTGAAATTTAGCCGAATGCGAGAGTAGAATGCGAGGCAAATACGCATTGGAGCCCCCATATTGTCAATGCACGATTCACTTTTTACGACTAAATTCGATGGAACTAGTACTGCTTGGGACGTGGTAGAGGGTCTCGATCTCAGCAACCTTTCTGCCATCGTCACCGGTGCTTCTTCTGGTATCGGAGTCGAGACCGCTCGCGCACTTGTTGGTGCTGGCGCCGAAGTAACGTTAGCAGTACGCAACATCAGCGCGGGTTCAGCCGTAGCTGACAACATAGTGAGATCGACTGGTAACGACTGCGTAAGGGTAGTTTCGCTGGACCTGGCCGACAGTGCCTCGATAGCTAGTTTTCTCGATCGCTGGAATGGCCCATTGCATCTGCTTATCAACAATGCCGGTATCATCCCAAGTACGCTGCTCCGAACGCCAGAGGGCTGGGAGCTGCAATTTGCTACCAATTATCTTGGTCACTTCGCCTTAAGCTGCGGCTTGCATGATGCCCTAGCCCCAGTTTCGACGTGCGTCATGAATGAAAGAGGTTGTAAATCATGTAGAAGCTGATAACAATCACACTGCAATGCTACATAGATGATGGAGGTAGGCCCTCCGGGATCGCCTTTTGGGAGGAGATTCCAAACCACCGTACGGGGCATTAGCTAAAGACTGTTGTCCAAAGCGGTACGGAAAAGTTAGAGCAATGACTCTTTCAGGTATGAGTTAAGAAGACGAGTGAAAACAAACCACTGACGAAGCGTTCGAAATTGGTATGGATGATGTCGAAACCGAGGGACGTCGAACTTTCGGGACAACTTGGAGACTAACCCAATTAGTGCTCCTTGGGCATCCGGCGTGTAGGTGGCGTGAGCTTAACATCAGGCGTTTATGTGGAACATGAGAACCCAGTCCTAGACGTTCTTGGCTAAGCCCACATGGGCTAAGCCCAAAGATGAGGAAAAACCTACAAGTTGCAGATCAACAAGAGGGAAAGTACCAAATGCCTATGGATTGGGGGCGGACCATCCCGTAGTAGCTACGAAGTCCTTGTAATGAGGATGGAGCCAAGGGGATGGAGTGAACAGGAAATGCAAATGAACAACTTCTCAAGGTAAAAGTTGAGGGGGAGGGATCAAATGACAAGACCACGACAAGAAAAAGCTTTTGATATCGACAAGTACGTCGTACTTAAAGCATACAAAGAGGCAAAAGCCAATCGAGGAGCACCAGGGATTGATAAGCAGTCCATCTCAGTCTTTGAGATGGATCTAAAGAACAATCTCTACCAACTCTGGAATCGAATGGCTTCTGGAAGTTATTTTCCAGCGGCAACTAGATATGTCGAGATAGACAAGTCAGATGGCGGTAAAAGAATCCTAGGTATTCCAACCGTCAAAGATCGCATCGCCCAAGGGGTAGCTAAAGCCTACATAGAGCCAAGATTGGAAGAGGTCTTCCACGAAGACTCCTATGGTTACAGGCCGAATCGCTCAGCCCATGATGCCATTGAAAAAGCACGCAAGAGATGTTGGAAGTACGATTGGGTCATTGATCTAGATATCAAGGCCTTCTTCGACACAATAGATCATGAACTGCTGCTAAAAGCTGTCTCTATGCACGTATCAGAGCCATGGATAATTCTCTACATCAAACGTTGGTTGAAAGCTCCAATGCAAAACAAAGATGGACAACTAATAGATCGAGAGCAAGGATTACCCCAAGGCGGGGTGATTTCTCCGATTTTGGCGAATCTGTTCTTACATTACGCTTTTGACAAATGGATGGTAAAGAACTTCCCGGATGCCCCGTTTGAACGATACGCGGATGACCTTTTGGTACATGTGAAAACAAAGAAACGAGCCGAAGAGATCCTAGAGGCTATAGGTCAGAGAATGACGCAGGTCAAGTTGGAGTTACATCCACAAAAGACCAAAATCGTCTATTGTAAGGACTCCAACCGTAAAGGAGAGTTCGAACAAATACGCTTTGACTTTCTAGGATTTACCTTTGCACCACGCTACGCCCGCAATAAGTTCAAGCAGCAGTTTAACAACTTCCTGCCAGCGGCTTCAGATAAAGCGGTAGAAGAAATGGGCAGAGAACTTAGGCGGTTTCGTATTCACCTCCAAACAGGCCAAACCATAGCCGAACTCGCCAGGCTTTACAACCCGGTGATCTTAGGCTGGATCAACTACTATGGACGCTTCTACAAATCCAGATTAGGCCAACTCCTCCGTCGTATCAATATCTATTTGATTAGATGGGCACGCAAAAAGTACAGGCGACTTAGCATACGAGCAAATGCTTGGAAATACCTATCTCAAATAGCCGAACGTGAACCCAATCTTTGGGCTCACTGGTCATTTGGGGTAATACCAAAAGTCGGTTCGCTAGGAGCCGTGTGAATTGAGAGGTTCACGCACGGTTCTGTGAGAGCGGGGAGGGGAAGTTCCTCCCCGCCACTCGACGTGCGTCATGAATGAAAGAGGTTGTAAATCATGTAGAAGCTGATAACAATCACACTGCAATGCTACATAGATGATGGAGGTAGGCCCTCCGGGATCGCCTTTTGGGAGGAGATTCCAAACCACCGTACGGGGCATTAGCTAAAGACTGTTGTCCAAAGCGGTACGGAAAAGTTAGAGCAATGACTCTTTCAGGTATGAGTTAAGAAGACGAGTGAAAACAAACCACTGACGAAGCGTTCGAAATTGGTATGGATGATGTCGAAACCGAGGGACGTCGAACTTTCGGGACAACTTGGAGACTAACCCAATTAGTGCTCCTTGGGCATCCGGCGTGTAGGTGGCGTGAGCTTAACATCAGGCGTTTATGTGGAACATGAGAACCCAGTCCTAGACGTTCTTGGCTAAGCCCACATGGGCTAAGCCCAAAGATGAGGAAAAACCTACAAGTTGCAGATCAACAAGAGGGAAAGTACCAAATGCCTATGGATTGGGGGCGGACCATCCCGTAGTAGCTACGAAGTCCTTGTAATGAGGATGTAAGCCAAAGAGATGGAGTAAACAGCAGATCTAGTTGTAATTGGCAAATGAACAACTTCTCAAGGTAAAAGTTGAGGGGGAGGGATCAAATGACAAGACCACGACAAGAAAAAGCTTTTGACAAAAGACAAGTACGTCGTACTTAAAGCATACAAAGAGGCAAAAGCCAATCGAGGAGCACCAGGGATTGATAAGCAGTCCATCTCAGTCTTTGAGATGGATCTAAAGAACAATCTCTACCAACTCTGGAATCGAATGGCTTCTGGAAGTTATTTTCCAGCGGCAACTAGATATGTCGAGATAGACAAGTCAGATGGCGGTAAAAGAATCCTAGGTATTCCAACCGTCAAAGATCGCATCGCCCAAGGGGTAGCTAAAGCCTACATAGAGCCAAGATTGGAAGAGGTCTTCCACGAAGACTCCTATGGTTACAGGCCGAATCGCTCAGCCCATGATGCCATTGAAAAAGCACGCAAGAGATGTTGGAAGTACGATTGGGTCATTGATCTAGATATCAAGGCCTTCTTCGACACAATAGATCATGAACTGCTGCTAAAAGCTGTCTCTATGCACGTATCAGAGCCATGGATAATTCTCTACATCAAACGTTGGTTGAAAGCTCCAATGCAAAACAAAGATGGACAACTAATAGATCGAGAGCAAGGATTACCCCAAGGCGGGGTGATTTCTCCGATTTTGGCGAATCTGTTCTTACATTACGCTTTTGACAAATGGATGGTAAAGAACTTACCCTATGCCCCGTTTGAACGATACGCGGATGACCTTTTGGTACATGTGAAAACAAAGAAACGAGCCGAAGAGATCCTAGAGGCTATAGGTCAGAGAATGACGCAGGTCAAGTTGGAGTTACATCCACAAAAGACCAAAATCGTCTATTGTAAGGACTCCAACCGTAAAGGAGAGTTCGAACAAATACGCTTTGACTTTCTAGGATTTACCTTTGCACCACGCTACGCCCGCAATAAGTTCAAGCAGCAGTTTAACAACTTCCTGCCAGCGGCTTCAGATAAAGCGGTAGAAGAAATGGGCAGAGAACTTAGGCGGTTTCGTATTCACCTCCAAACAGGCCAAACCATAGCCGAACTCGCCAGGCTTTACAACCCGGTGATCTTAGGCTGGATCAACTACTATGGACGCTTCTACAAATCCAGATTAGGCCAACTCCTCCGTCGTATCAATATCTATTTGATTAGATGGGCACGCAAAAAGTACAGGCGACTTAGCATACGAGCAAATGCTTGGAAATACCTATCTCAAATAGCCGAACGTGAACCCAATCTTTGGGCTCACTGGTCATTTGGGGTAATACCAAAAGTCGGTTCGCTAGGAGCCGTGTGAATTGAGAGGTTCACGCACGGTTCTGTGAGAGCGGGGAGGGGAAGTTCCTCCCCGCCACTCGACGTGCGTCATGAATGAAAGAGGTTGTAAATCATGTAGAAGCTGATAACAATCACACTGCAATGCTACATAGATGATGGAGGTAGGCCCTCCGGGATCGCCTTTTGGGAGGAGATTCCAAACCACCGTACGGGGCATTAGCTAAAGACTGTTGTCCAAAGCGGTACGGAAAAGTTAGAGCAATGACTCTTTCAGGTATGAGTTAAGAAGACGAGTGAAAACAAACCACTGACGAAGCGTTCGAAATTGGTATGGATGATGTCGAAACCGAGGGACGTCGAACTTTCGGGACAACTTGGAGACTAACCCAATTAGTGCTCCTTGGGCATCCGGCGTGTAGGTGGCGTGAGCTTAACATCAGGCGTTTATGTGGAACATGAGAACCCAGTCCTAGACGTTCTTGGCTAAGCCCACATGGGCTAAGCCCAAAGATGAGGAAAAACCTACAAGTTGCAGATCAACAAGAGGGAAAGTACCAAATGCCTATGGATTGGGGGCGGACCATCCCGTAGTAGCTACGAAGTCCTTGTAATGAGGATGTAAGCCAAAGAGATGGAGTAAACAGCAGATCTAGTTGTAATTGGCAAATGAACAACTTCTCAAGGTAAAAGTTGAGGGGGAGGGATCAAATGACAAGACCACGACAAGAAAAAGCTTTTGATATCGACAAGTACGTCGTACTTAAAGCATACAAAGAGGCAAAAGCCAATCGAGGAGCACCAGGGATTGATAAGCAGTCCATCTCAGTCTTTGAGATGGATCTAAAGAACAATCTCTACCAACTCTGGAATCGAATGGCTTCTGGAAGTTATTTTCCAGCGGCAACTAGATATGTCGAGATAGACAAGTCAGATGGCGGTAAAAGAATCCTAGGTATTCCAACCGTCAAAGATCGCATCGCCCAAGGGGTAGCTAAAGCCTACATAGAGCCAAGATTGGAAGAGGTCTTCCACGAAGACTCCTATGGTTACAGGCCGAATCGCTCAGCCCATGATGCCATTGAAAAAGCACGCAAGAGATGTTGGAAGTACGATTGGGTCATTGATCTAGATATCAAGGCCTTCTTCGACACAATAGATCATGAACTGCTGCTAAAAGCTGTCTCTATGCACGTATCAGAGCCATGGATAATTCTCTACATCAAACGTTGGTTGAAAGCTCCAATGCAAAACAAAGATGGACAACTAATAGATCGAGAGCAAGGATTACCCCAAGGCGGGGTGATTTCTCCGATTTTGGCGAATCTGTTCTTACATTACGCTTTTGACAAATGGATGGTAAAGAACTTACCCTATGCCCCGTTTGAACGATACGCGGATGACCTTTTGGTACATGTGAAAACAAAGAAACGAGCCGAAGAGATCCTAGAGGCTATAGGTCAGAGAATGACGCAGGTCAAGTTGGAGTTACATCCACAAAAGACCAAAATCGTCTATTGTAAGGACTCCAACCGTAAAGGAGAGTTCGAACAAATACGCTTTGACTTTCTAGGATTTACCTTTGCACCACGCTACGCCCGCAATAAGTTCAAGCAGCAGTTTAACAACTTCCTGCCAGCGGCTTCAGATAAAGCGGTAGAAGAAATGGGCAGAGAACTTAGGCGGTTTCGTATTCACCTCCAAACAGGCCAAACCATAGCCGAACTCGCCAGGCTTTACAACCCGGTGATCTTAGGCTGGATCAACTACTATGGACGCTTCTACAAATCCAGATTAGGCCAACTCCTCCGTCGTATCAATATCTATTTGATTAGATGGGCACGCAAAAAGTACAGGCGACTTAGCATACGAGCAAATGCTTGGAAATACCTATCTCAAATAGCCGAACGTGAACCCAATCTTTGGGCTCACTGGTCATTTGGGGTAATACCAAAAGTCGGTTCGCTAGGAGCCGTGTGAATTGAGAGGTTCACGCACGGTTCTGTGAGAGCGGGGAGGGGAAGTTCCTCCCCGCCACTCGACTGAATTCCCCCCAAGAGCCCTTTTAAGCCCCCTTTTAGCCCCTATTTGGGGGTAACCCCTATTTGGAGATGCTGGTAGATGAAGTTCGGTTTTCTCAAGTGGCCGATGTAGTGCCCTAAGCTGAGAGTTAGCTGCGAATATTGACCTACAAGGTAATTCATCTGGTATACTTGTTATATGTTCATTCGCGAGAAGACCACTAAGAATAAGGCAACTGGAACTAAATATATAAAGCATCAGTTAGTTAGGTCTTATCGCGAAGGAGATAAAGTACGCCAAGAGATAGTTATGGATCTAGGACGACTTGAGATCGATCCTAAGGACTACAAGAAGCTAGCTCAGATATTGACGATGAGACTAGCTGGCTCTGAGTCTTTGTTTGAAGGTGATCTAGAACTAAAGTCAATCGCCGATAAAGTTCTATCTAGCTTTTCTGTTACTCAAACACTTCGCTCTGATCGTGAAGTAATCACAAAAGATGCCGAGTTCCTAAATGTCAATACATCATCTCTAGAGGCATCTGATATTAGGCGCTTAGGTCCTGAACTAATAGCTAGTAGCTTCTATGACAGATTGAAGATCAAAGAGCAACTACTACGGTGTGGCCTTAGTGAAAAAGAGACAGCAATTGCTAAAGCTGTAATATGTGCTCGTTTGGTTGCTCCTTCTTCTGATCTTGAAACACATCGCTTCCTAAAAGAGGACTCTGCACTCTATGAATTGGTAGACCAAGACCTTAGCAATATCGGTAAAGATGCTATTTATGAGATAGCTGATGCTATCTACGAAGCCAAAGACTCAATCGAGATGGCACTTATCAAAGCCGAGAATGAGCTTTACCCAACTAATAAGCGTCTCTTTTTATTTGATCTTACCAATGCCTATTTTGAGGGACGAACACTTGGTAATGATCTAGCCCAATATGGCCACTCCAAAGAGAAGCGCTTCGACTGTACTTTAGTAAGTCTTGCCCTTTTGGTGGATGATCGTGGACTACCGATCTATAGCCACATATATCCCGGTAATCAGTCAGAGCCTGAAACCCTTGGTGATGTCTTATCTAGTATCTCTAGTCACCTAAGACAGGGACTCTTTAGCGAAGATCTCCCAACGGTTATCATGGATAGAGGGATAGCAACTTATGACAACATCGCACTGATTGAGTCCTATGGTCTTAGCTATCTGGTAATTACACGCGCTAATGCAGCTAGACACTATCTAGCTGAACTACGCCAAGGAAAAGATACCTTCTTAGAGATCAAGAACTCCTCCAATGAGAGCATCTACATCAAAGAACTGGGTGATGACCTGGGTGGTGAGATGGATGACAAGGGAGAAGCTGCCGAGGCGGGTGCTGACCTGGGTGCCGAGGGAGAAGCTGCTGAGTCGGGTGCCGAGGGAGAAGCTGCTGAGTCGGGTGCCGAGGGAGAAGCTGCTGAGTCGGGTGCCGAGGGAGAAGCTGCTGAGTCGGGTGCCGAGGGAGAAGCTGCTGAGTCGGGTGCCGAGGGAGAAGCTGCTGAGTCGGGTGCCGAGGGAGAAGCTGCTGAGTCGGGTGCCGAGGGAGAAGCTGCTGAGTCGGGTGGTAACCTGGGTGCTGAGGTGGATTCTGAGCAAATAGTTGTTCATCTACAAGGCAGTGAGTCGATGGGCATCGAGTCGATGGGCAGTGAGTCGATGCGTGTTGATTTCATCGATGCTGGATCACTCAGCGCTCATCCACAAGCTAACCATTCACTTGGCGGCGAGTCCCTCGGTATCGATTCGATGGATACTGCTCCACAAGTTGGCGGTCCACAGGCCAAGCACTCCCAGAGCAATGAACCCCAAGCCAACCATTCCAATAGAGCTCAACCATACGCAAGTGACTCCATGGACAACAAGATAAAGCAGATCCTATGTATCTCAGAGCGTCGCAGGGATAAAGAAGAGGCAATTGCTATAGGTATGCAAACTAAGTTCCAGAGTGCATTTGACAAACTAGCTGACTCAGTTAAGCGTGGTCAATATTCCAATGCCACAACTGTGGCTTCAAGAATAGGAAAGCTAAAGCAAGAGCATCGCTCTATTGCACGTCGCTATGAGATAGATGCCATAACTGGCGATGACCAAAAAGTCAAAGAGCTGGTTTTGACTGAGAAACCAAAAGTAAAAGAAGCAGCTGAGACTCTCTATGGTGCATATGTGATTGAGACCAATAGGAACGATCTAGAACCAGAAGAGATCTGGAAGCTCTATATGACCCTAACAAAGGTAGAGGATGCATTCAAAGCCCTAAAGAGCAATCTAGGGATGAGACCGATCTATCACCAACTAGCTAGTCGTACCGCTGCTCATCTATTTATCTCAGTAGTTGCTTATCACCTCTATGGAGCAATTGCACTTAGCTTATCTCAAGCCGGTGACAAAAGAAGTGTTCACGGCATTCTTGCTCAAGTGTCTACCCATAGCCGCTTGAACGTAACGATGTTAGATGATAACAAACGTCTACATAACCTTCGTATCTCCTCTACTCCAAACTCTACCCAAAAAGAGATCTACTCTATTCTTGGAGTAGTAGATACCCTAGCTCGAACCAAGAAGGTGATTGCTCAACTGTAGTGCCCAAATCCAGACACCAATATGGTCATGAACTGGGCTTTCATGGGGTGGTTGTCGAGTGGCGGGGAGGAACTTCCCCTCCCCGCTCTCACAGAACCGTGCGTGAACCTCTCAATTCACACGGCTCCTAGCGAACCGACTTTTGGTATTACCCCAAATGACCAGTGAGCCCAAAGATTGGGTTCACGTTCGGCTATTTGAGATAGGTATTTCCAAGCATTTGCTCGTATGCTAAGTCGCCTGTACTTTTTGCGTGCCCATCTAATCAAATAGATATTGATACGACGGAGGAGTTGGCCTAATCTGGATTTGTAGAAGCGTCCATAGTAGTTGATCCAGCCTAAGATCACCGGGTTGTAAAGCCTGGCGAGTTCGGCTATGGTTTGGCCTGTTTGGAGGTGAATACGAAACCGCCTAAGTTCTCTGCCCATTTCTTCTACCGCTTTATCTGAAGCCGCTGGCAGGAAGTTGTTAAACTGCTGCTTGAACTTATTGCGGGCGTAGCGTGGTGCAAAGGTAAATCCTAGAAAGTCAAAGCGTATTTGTTCGAACTCTCCTTTACGGTTGGAGTCCTTACAATAGACGATTTTGGTCTTTTGTGGATGTAACTCCAACTTGACCTGCGTCATTCTCTGACCTATAGCCTCTAGGATCTCTTCGGCTCGTTTCTTTGTTTCCACATGTACCAAAAGGTCATCCGCGTATCGTTCAAACGGGGCATAGGGTAAGTTCTTTACCATCCATTTGTCAAAAGCGTAATGTAAGAACAGATTCGCCAAAATCGGAGAAATCACCCCGCCTTGGGGTAATCCTTGCTCTCGATCTATTAGTTGTCCATCTTTGTTTTGCATTGGAGCTTTCAACCAACGTTTGATGTAGAGAATTATCCATGGCTCTGATACGTGCATAGAGACAGCTTTTAGCAGCAGTTCATGATCTATTGTGTCGAAGAAGGCCTTGATATCTAGATCAATGACCCAATCGTACTTCCAACATCTCTTGCGTGCTTTTTCAATGGCATCATGGGCTGAGCGATTCGGCCTGTAACCATAGGAGTCTTCGTGGAAGACCTCTTCCAATCTTGGCTCTATGTAGGCTTTAGCTACCCCTTGGGCGATGCGATCTTTGACGGTTGGAATACCTAGGATTCTTTTACCGCCATCTGACTTGTCTATCTCGACATATCTAGTTGCCGCTGGAAAATAACTTCCAGAAGCCATTCGATTCCAGAGTTGGTAGAGATTGTTCTTTAGATCCATCTCAAAGACTGAGATGGACTGCTTATCAATCCCTGGTGCTCCTCGATTGGCTTTTGCCTCTTTGTATGCTTTAAGTACGACGTACTTGTCTTTTGTCAAAAGCTTTTTCTTGTCGTGGTCTTGACATTTGATCCCTCCCCCTCAACTTTTACCTTGAGAAGTTGTTCATTTGCCAATTACAACTAGATCTGCTGTTTACTCCATCTCTTTGGCTTACATCCTCATTACAAGGACTTCGTAGCTACTACGGGATGGTCCGCCCCCAATCCATAGGCATTTGGTACTTTCCCTCTTGTTGATCTGCAACTTGTAGGTTTTTCCTCATCTTTGGGCTTAGCCCATGTGGGCTTAGCCAAGAACGTCTAGGACTGGGTTCTCATGTTCCACATAAACGCCTGATGTTAAGCTCACGCCACCTACACGCCGGATGCCCAAGGAGCACTAATTGGGTTAGTCTCCAAGTTGTCCCGAAAGTTCGACGTCCCTCGGTTTCGACATCATCCATACCAATTTCGAACGCTTCGTCAGTGGTTTGTTTTCACTCGTCTTCTTAACTCATACCTGAAAGAGTCATTGCTCTAACTTTTCCGTACCGCTTTGGACAACAGTCTTTAGCTAATGCCCCGTACGGTGGTTTGGAATCTCCTCCCAAAAGGCGATCCCGGAGGGCCTACCTCCATCATCTATGTAGCATTGCAGTGTGATTGTTATCAGCTTCTACATGATTTACAACCTCTTTCATTCATGACGCACGCCGAAAGTAGGGCTAGCCAAGGGCGCTCGTGCTCAGGGTGACGCACGTATTGTCTCGCTGAGCTCTGGTGGTCACATGCGTTCACCGGTTGTATTTGACGATATCCAGTTTGAACGTCGCGACTATGATCCGCAAGTTGCCTACGCTCAGTCTAAAACGGCGGACTCGCTCTTTGTGGTCGAAGCTACACGCCAGTGGAAAGCAGATGGCATTGTAGCTAATGCCGTCAATCCTGGTGGTGTTGCTAGCGGGTTGCAAAGGGATTTCACGCAGAAGCAAAGGGATTACTTGGCAGAAGCAAAGCAGCGGGTGTCTTTGTCTACAAGACTGCCGAGCAAGGGGCAGCTACCACCCTTGTTGCAGCTGTGAGCCATGAATTTTCTCAAACTGGAGGCCATTACCTTAGTGACTGCAACGAAGCACCGACAGTCCCTAACGACAGCGATTTGTTTGCTAATGGTAACGCTGTAAAGGAGTGGGCGATTGACCCATCAACCGCACGGAGGCTGTGGATGGTGTCGCTTTCTCTTCTCGACCAACCTGTTCAATAGCGTTCATGAATATCCTCGGCGAACTGGCCCTTTAGATTCGATACGCCAGCTTTGGTAAGGAAACGATCAGTTTGGGATATCGCAAAAGAAATGGGGTGTTCTCACTTAGGGTATCGATGTAATGTTACCTGGACAAGCTAGTGATTGAAAAACCTGATATCTGGATACCACGAAAAGGTGCCTTGTGTGCAAATGAGGCTGAGGATATCTGACATGAAATTTTATCACGTGCTTTAATGAGCTAGATAACCAGATCCTTGAGCAGATCCCTAGGTAGATCTCATTCTAGAGAGTCAAGAGAGATAAAGAAGGCAAATGGTGGATGAGATTCATATCGACTTTAGCTCATCTCAATGCTCTTTTCGAAATACAGGGCAATACCAAACGGCCTAAAGCATCAAAACTCACTTACAAAGCCCAAGGTTTTAAGGAGACATTGTTTCCTGGTGAGATTGTTTCCTGGTGAGATTGTGGCTCGAGAAATTGTGCTTCCCATGGAGATAGCTAATCGACTTTGGCTGGACATCGTAGACTTTTGGGTAATGCAAGTTTTGATGGCCATTGAGAGCTATAACCGAGCGCCACCAGCCTGACATGGATCGCCTTAGCCCGGACCTTAGCCTTAGACTTGTCAACGGCTTCCTCAATTACGCCAGCGTACTTATCGGTGGCCTTAGGACGCCTCTCATATTGACCCTGTCGTATCAGTTGTCCGGCATTTCGTGCTTGAACATACTTCCCTACGGTATTAGGAGAACAGCCAACGAACTGCGCTGCTCCGTTATACGATCTAAAAAGATCGTAAGCCTCAATAATTTCCATGGATTCTTTGCTATCCTTCACTTTGGGCCCTTTCTTGGCATTAGGAGTGGTATAAATCCATAATGCCCCAAGATAAGGGCCTTCATTCTTCTTTTTTCTCAAAAAGTGATAGCCAGACCGCCTTTGCATGCCCACTCTCGGGTCCAGGAGACCCGAGAGTGGGCCGTCACGCTAGGCGGTCATCCTGTATGCAATTTTCGTGGCTATATTCATTCATGCCAAATGGCCATATTCATGCATTTTGTAATGGCCGTTGACAAACTGAGCGACTAATGCCGTTGTGAATGGTTGACTTTTTCACCCGATGCCAATACGCCTAGTTGATTTTCAGTTGATTTATTGGCCACTGATGTGAATCGGCCAAAAGTTTGTAGTAGCGGAAATCGAGCATATTAATAGTTGCATATTAATAAAGAGACCACCTTCGTATTTGATACGCAAGAGGATTGCTTAGGGACTGCGTCCGCCAGAGGCTAATTCGTAGGTCGTAATTTTAGAGTTGAATAGCTATTTCCTTGCAGGGCCATCTTGTTTAGGGGGCCAACCGTTTCACTTATCCATCCGAACGGTGCGCCACTTGTTTTTTTTTGCGAAGGGAAAAACTTTGAAAGAGACCGAGTCCTAGCGTTCAGGGAGATTAAAGTATTTTATTTGCTGATTACCAAGCTTTACCTTTAGATCGAATTAGCTGTTATGGTTTTTGAACTATGAGGGGTTGGGCCACATGAGATTGGTCGGGGGATTGCGCATAGGTTTGGCAAAGAGAAAGCCTTGTGCGAGAGTGGCACCGTTTTTGGCAACGAAAGCGAACTCTTCCTTTGTCTCAATACCTTCGGCTACGACCTCGATCCCCTGCTCTCTGGCAGCAGTTGCTAAGCCGCGGAAGATCGACTGTTTCAGTGGATTGCGGTCAATATCAATGATAATTTCGCGATCGACCTTGATGATGTCGGGCGAGAGGTCAATTAATGTATTGAGACCTGCATATCCACTACCTACGTCATCTAGTGCCACTTTGAAGCCGTTGTGACGGTAGTAGTCGAAGATACGACCAAGGTGGTCCATGTCTTCGATGCGTTCGGTCTCGGTTACCTCAAAGACGATTCGACTGGGGTCAAAGTTTGCCTCATCAGCTATCTCTAGGGTGGTGCGCAGACACTGACGCGGATCATAGATTGCATTGGGAAGAAAGTTGATGAAGATGCGACCTGGAAGTTCCAGTTCTGCGGCTGTGCGAATGGCGGTTTCTCGAGCAAGGCGATCCAGGAAAAACACGGCATCGTTGGCTCGCGCGTATTCAAAGAGCACCGTGGGTGAGATGATTTCTCCTGTCTCGTTTCGTCCTCGAGATAGTGCCTCAAAGCCATGTAATTGTTGACTTGCTATCTCCACCACGGGCTGAAAGTGAGTCTCAATTCTTTTGTTCTCGAGACATTTGCGCACTTCTGGATGTCCCATAGAGCGTCGGTATTTATCGAGACTCTGGACACCTCGCATGACATCAAAGGTGACTTCTTCACCAGAACGAAGGGTGAGGAGTTGAATCTCGCGTTGCTGAAAGTCTGAGAGGTTCGCCTGACATGCGAGAAACTGTAGCGCTGTAACTGAATCTGCACCACTGTGTTTTAGTGAGAGGCCGTTAACTTCAAAATCAAAGCCGCCACGGCGCATTGACTCTTCTAAGAGTATTAGTAACTCCATCGATGGGACCGAGAGTAAGACTCGATCAAATTCTTGTTGTTCTGGCACGCAGAAGGTACCGCATTCTCTACATGGCACGCTATTTAATCCATTTCTACGATGGAGCCGGTCGAGCTTCAACTATTTTTTTATCGACCAGATCCCAAAGTTAGTTAAGTATCCTTGCTGAATCTTGCTCTTTTGCTCGGTTGTCTTGCTATTAATGCGAATGCTCACCTTGGCCAAACCTCCTAGCCAGGACTCTGCTGAGTCTGAGTTTTAGCAGCTTTTATTTTTTTGACAATAGGATTGGAAACTAATTGGCTTCGAACTCATCGACAAGGGATCGCTTGGTGTTTTTGGTTGGGAAAGAAGTTGGAGCCTTCAAGCTGTGGAATTATTTGGGTAATGATCAGAAAATTTACCCGGTTGGAGCTGTGGGTTGAGGCGAGGTTGGTTGTGTTATTTCAAGTGAATTTATGTCACCTCTAATTTGGAGATTAATTTGGAAAACGCAGGCTGTAGAGAACTGATGGAAGGTAGGAGTGAGCAAGATTAAGACTTTCAAGCGACCATTGGGTGCAATTTTGAACCATTGATGATGTCGGCGACAGATTTTGTGGGAGCCGACACGGCTTATGCAATACCATTTATGTGGCAGGGTCGCAGTCGTCGTGAATGAAATTAGATCGACCTAAGTCGACGTGGCGATCCGTTATGGGGGCTAGTAACTCGATATAGCTGATCTCATAACTCCAAGGATGTGGCACCTTTTGATTTTTGGCAGCGCGATAGAGATTGTGGAGCTCGTGGACAGAAAAAGTTTTTATTGAATTGGAAACCACCAAGATCTTCAAATTCCCATTGTGCCTATTTGGCGAGAATGTTTTTGCTTTTGGGCCTTCACTCTATTATTTCGAGTTATCCCTGCTCATCCCAAGGTGTCGGATCGATAGCTGGTTGAGGTTCTTTCGCAAGCAGACAGCGTCCTTTGATTGAGGCTCATCCCTGTGTCTTTATCTCGAGCAACTTAATTGTGTAAGGCACGGGTTCCGGTGATTCTTGGAGCTTGCCTTGCAAGGCCAGCACATGGACTAGGTCATTTGTGGGGATATGGTTAGTGTGTGCTTTATCAATATGTCCCAGACACTGTCAATCTCCTTTGAAAAACGCCCCCATCACCAGTGCTCCTAGAGTTTTTTAGGCCGTCATGGTTATCTGCGCAAAAGAGGGTTGGGATAGTTAATTCAAAAATAGCCATTGAGCGTGACCCCCAATGATTTTACGCTATCTCTGTTTCTATGACCGTCATTAGACCGCCATCTACGAAGATAGATGCCCCGCTCTCGATTTGATTCACCTGGGCCTGATTCACCTGGGCCTGATTCACCTGGGCCTGATTCACCTGGGCCGACAAGGTCTCATGAAGCTCAATATGAACTTGGGAGCGCTGGATCACAAGTAGTGAACCTTGGTTTATCTATAGAGAGATTGGTCACCGTCAATTTGGAAGTTTGCCTATCAGTTACGGTCAAATAGGGATAATCATGGCCAAATGAGGCCACTGGATTACTCGCCATTGGACCGATAGCGAACTTGGCAGGCAACATCAAAGTTGATTCGTTGCTTTTTGGAGTTGTACCTTGGGTAAATTTTCACTTAGTTGCTTTAGCTGGGTAGTTTTTTGACAGGGGATGTTAGCTGGGTTGAGCGTACTTTTGATGACAAGGTACGTTCCAATGGAAGATCACAATGCAGTTCCTTTCAGTTGTGTAGCTCGAATTGTCGCGCTCGAATCAGGGACGGCATGCTTGTTGGTATTTCATTTGCGACAGCAGGGGACTCTACCCGGTGGAAAAGGCAATAGATGATTGCGCGGTAGTGGTCGTTTCTTTGATAGCTATTGAACTTGAAATCGCACCGACTTTGATTTGTAAGATACCCCTGATACCCGCTGATACCCATATAGTGCCATTACACCGTCGATACAAACCAATCTTGTAAAACTGGCTTCAAAACTTCTTTCAAACGGCTAGATTAGGGCTATACGCGGGTGTAGTTCAGCGGTAGAACATCAGCTTCCCAAGCTGAGAACGCGAGTTCGATTCTCGTCGCCCGCTCCAGATGTATTAGCTCTTCAGCGGCTGTTTTTAATGCCGAGTTATTTCGTGTAGCTCCCGAAAGTCATGCTCAGACCATATTTCGACCACATTGCGTAAATTTTTGCGTACATTTTGCGACTCTTCCGTTTCTACTGGGGTGGAGTACTCGATTTCATATGCGGTAACACTCTTTATCAGCCCCAAGTGATCTTCTTTGTCTGATAGGTATCTATAGTTGCGCCATGGATAAGACCATATGAAACTATTTAGTCAACCCAGATACGCCAAGACAAAGGGCATCACTGACACGATGACCATCTTGTTGTTTGTTGTCTTTGGTAAATGAAGGCGGTTATTGGTGGCTTAGCTATTTCACCACGATTGAATCAAGTACCCGCCAGTTGGGCTTTCCGCTATAGAGCAGTGCTCTTATGCGGTAATTCAGGTCTCAACCAAGCCGCCAGCTAGATTCGGATTGGCATCTAAAGAGGCACCCTTAGATGAAACATTCATAAGTCGCGCAGCCAAGCCTGCATCGAGAAGTGAAACCTTTGGACGAGATACAACGCGCTTTGAAAGGTTGGTTGTCCACGCCGGTATGTTCTGCGTCAGATATAAGGTCTGTAGCAACTCTAGATAAGGAGTCAGGGTACGTTGAGGAATGTTGGTGTCGCGAGCCAAGTCGGCAACGTTCAACTCTCCGCTACTTCTTGCAGTCAACATTCTCGGGATCACTGGCAGCTCCGTGACATGTTGAAGGTTCGAGATATCCTCAGCCTCCCTGCGAAGTATGGCATTAGCATAGTTATCAAACCAAAGGTCACGACGCCTTCCCGGAGCACGATTCAAGACCTCGGGATATCCCCCGCAACAGCTAGTTCGAGATAGTCACTTCGGCTCAGATCACTTGTATGGTTTATGAATCTTTCACCGGACAAAGCCCGATCGATGAACTTCTCCCTATGCCCTATGAGCTCACCCTGACTTAGGCCGAACAACTCGATAATCTCAGCCCAACCAGCAAGACTATCTTCGATAGTGGGTAATTTGAGGAGATTGGCCGATCCAGTCAAAAGAAACCTACCCAGACGATTATCGCCATCGACTACGAACTTTAGTGCTAAAACTAATTCAGGGACACGTTGTACTTCATCAATAGCCAAAAGACGACCTGGGTCGGAGTTGAGGCACCCGACTGGATCCTCACGGGCGCCGTTCGCCGCAACTGGATCGTCAAATGAAACTAACCGTCCGTCCTTAGAATCGACGATCTCTCTAATGAGTATCGTCTCCCCACCTGCCTAGCGCCCTGTATAACAACAACTCTGGTATCGCCAAGGGCCTCTAATACCCGACTCTTGGCATTTCTAGCGATTCGCACCATGTTTTGATTTTAGAAAATACTCCCCGATTTGCTGTACTTACTTCGCCGATCACCGACGGATCGTCTGTAGGACTGAACTCTCATTCCAGTTCACCGGCATCTCCCTGGTCCAGAAACCTCTAGAGCAATTCTGCAACGAACTCGGCCTCCACGATTCGCTGCATTTTCGCCCGTGAAACGAGCAATGTGTTACACGGATCCACCCGCTACAGGTGTACCGCTGCCGTATGCAACTCCGGCGGTGTTCGTCGTTGACAAGCGGGAGAAGGTACCAACCCGCCGCGAGAAATCGGTAGTAGCATCGTCGTCACCGATCTGTACCAGCGCATGGAAGGGACCATGGACGGGAACATGCCCAAATGAATTCCCGCCATGCTTTTGGATAGTAATCAACCTCGTGTGCAATCTGCGCCTGACATTAGGCAGGCCATACAGGAGCCAACTATGAGCTATGGGAGTTTGAGGGGCTCGTGGACTTCGGACGCGCTTGCTGTCAGGGGAATAGCAGATTGGCGGGGTGACGAACGTGACGTCGAGGAACTCTGGCCTTTGCTCATATTAGAGAAGTCTCAAAACTATTGCGGTGACGTGGCACTGGCGTACGTCGCCATCGGTGACTCCAATGATAAACGGAGATCTTCGGTCTATAAATGATAAAACCCATAGACTAGCAGCTGACAAATGACCCGGAAAGGCTTTTGCGCGAACAGATTGTCAGCTTCTATCCATTACGCCTGATGTCGCTCCAACAAGAAACTGAATCGCATCTGCCGAAAGCAACGCCCGTAACACATACTCGACGATGACGGCTTGCTCATTGATCGGTAAAAGGAGCACCGGTATCAGTCCTAGCTTGCTCCCGTTGATGTTTGATTGGCGCATCCCATCGATTTTGGAAAGTTCTACCTACTCATGTCCCCAAGCTAAATTAATCCAGTAGTTGATGAACTATGGGATTACAGCCCAACGATCAAATCACGCTCGGACAAAGTATCCAGAGCAGCTTGCAGACACCCCTACCCGAAAGACAGCGCTATTGTCCACAAGTTCGGAGGGTTCGTTCGATAGAACAAAGAGTCCCCTAGATCCAACATGAGCTCCTTGATCACTTCGCCATCGAAGCAATTTTTCAGATCGCTGACGTCCAACTTCCCACTTTAGATATTTCCCATTTGAAGTCTAAGGACACTTAGCGCTGGATCAGCAGCGCACCGTTCTGAAGTCCCGTACTCCATCCATCACAGCAAAGTCGCCATCCTCAATACATAGTAGGCGACTGCCAAACCAGCAATGGAAAGGGAGACCGCTAACTCCATTTGCTTGCGCGATTTCCTGCCCGACCGAATTTCGTTCAGCACATCGGATACCGAGTTGGCATAAGAGTTCGCCACCCGTCAATCGGTAGCTAATCTTTCACAGCACACTTCCGTAAGTATCGTATAGCGTAACCACAAAACTCATCAAACGACACTAAAGCATTAAAGCAAGTAAGCAAAAATGGAGATCAAATCAATAGAACTTCTATTATTCGAGCAAAAGCGTAGTAAATAACTACCTTTTTGCTACCATTTTTATCTTTCCCTGTGCATTACCGTTGTGTGAACTAAACTGATGAGGGTGAGAGCATTGACTGTATACGAGCGTCTTTTAGAGCGGGCTTTCGACCAACATGGCTTCATCCGCGCTGCTCAAGCGAGAGAACTCTCAATCAACCCAGCAATACTCCGTCAACTTGCCGCCGTTGGTCGTCTCGAACATCGAGGTTGGGGCCTTTACCGACTAGTAGCCATTCCCATCACAGAAAGGGATGAATTCCAAGAAGCCGTATTGTGGGCTAACGGATTAGGTGTTATTGCTGGGGAATCTGCGCTTGCCCTTTGGAACCTAGCGGACGTCAACCCTATGAAGATAGAAATAGTAGTTCCTCCCAATTACCAGCCTCGACGTCAAGGGCAGGAACGATACAGAATACGCCGACGAAATCTACAAATTAGCGACATCGAGGAAGTGGACAACATCCGAGTGATTACACCAAAATTGGCTATCGATGACGTCATAAAGGCGGGGGTTTCAGGTGAGCTCGTAGCACAGGCCATTGCAAATGCCAAAGCTCGTGAATTGATCGGCACCATTACCGAAGCTCGCCTTCGCGTCCAACTAGCAGACAGAAGCACATCCAAAAATTCATTGCACCATGAATGAATAAAAACCATTGCCCGGTGACAAAAACCGTCTTGAGCGATTACTGACGGAATGGTCCAAATCGGAGGAGATCATCGTAGCTCGACTTCGTCACATTGTTGGCATTTCCGTCATCGCCCAGATGCTCGATGGACTATCCGACGATCAAGGAATACCTAGAATCGCATTCAAGGGAGGTTCCGCCCTCGTGATGCGTTTCGGAACTAAAGCAAGAGCAACCAAGGATCTCGATGCCGCATTTCGTGGCAACTTAGAGTTGGCAGTTAGTTTGATAACGGAGAAAGCTGAAATAGGGTGGTGTGGATTTACTGGAAGAGTGACCGAACCACAACCTATCGAAACCTTGATTGGATCAACCACCGCAATACGTTTCAAAATCAAACTTGCTTATCGCAACAAAGACTTTATGACCATCCCTTTCGAAATGTCTACCGAAGAAGCCGCTTCGTTAAACGAACCAGAAGTTATCGCTCTCGCAATCAGTCTCAAGCGTGTGCAGCTCATCGAGCCCGCTGCAATAGCATTCCTACCTATAAGATTTTAGATTGCTCAAAAGCTTCATGCCTGCACTGAAGCTCCGACCGAAGATCGCCCCAACTATCGGGCACGCGATCTCGTTGACATTTTGCTAATTGCTGAACTAGGAAATGTACACAACGAGCTATCGGCTACCAGATCAGCTTGCATCACGATATTAGAGGTTAGATGCGCTCAGCCATGGCCACCCGTCATTGGGGCTTACCCAGGATGGGACGAAATTTGGAGAAACCTCCAAGAAAACGAGAGAGTAGGAAACTCTCTTGATGAAGCCTTAGTAAGAGTGAACGACCTCATTATGCGCATCAACTCAGCGAAGTAACGCCTACCGGGACAACCTTCGCATACGAGTGGGCACCTTGATCGCTGATATCACAGACAACGGTGCCGCACTTATAGATAGAGATCGGACAACTACAAATTGGACCATGCCGGATCATCGGATTTCAGCGTGTTTGGCGCTATCTCGTTTTGTCAAAAGATACTTGAAAATGGTGGGCCAACCGGGACTCGAACCCAGGACCAAGGGATTATGAGGTGTTTACAAAGTATCAGAATTGATAACCTATTTATCCGAGTACGTCTCATTTTTGCTGCTCATTGAAGCGTTCTAGCAAGGATACCGAGACGGCCTCGGACTGGGTGGGATGTTCGCGGACACAATTGTTGGGTGAAAAGTTGGGTAAAGTTCAGGATCCACTTCCTCTATCGCAACTAACGATTCCAACCCAAGAATACGGAGAGGTCTTGCGATGCACCGCTATGGCGATGGCTCACAAGCGGAGAGAGACACCATTAACCAGGTAAACATTGCAAACCTTTGAGCGATCTCACCGAAGGCTACGATACCTACAGCAGAAAGTCACTCACCTCGCGGCCCAATAGTTGGCTTGCGTTTCTTTCGTTTCCAGCCATACTATACTCATGAGGACATTAACTCATTCAAATATCGCTGTAGACAACCTTGGCTCGTTCGTGGCAAAGGTACGGCCTGTCGTCAACGCCCAAGGAACCCTTTGACTTGAGGTTGGCAACCTTTCGTGCAATGTAAGTGGCGAACTCGCCTTGAACATCCTTACGCTCGTTCAGGCAACTGCGAGTGACAGGGCCGTGGAATGCGCCATCCTACCCAGCGAATTGAGCACAGGCGAAGCCGCTGACTCCAAAGTGACATCGGTTCGCTGCGAGGCGAGAATGAGACGCTGCGGAGTGAGAATGAGACTCTAACACTTTGAGATCGGTTCGCTGCGGCTAATGAACACTACCGTTGCCAACCAGATAGATGCGTTGACAACAAAGATCGCTGAGTTAGAGAAGAGGCTGGGTCGTCATTCGTCGAATTCATCTTTGTCACCATCCTCGTTTCCGGTAACTGTCAAGTCAGTTGACGTAATTTCTTGGAAATATCTTTGGTGTGCTGCTGTACCGTGGTTGACCACCTCTCTCGTTGTGCCACACTCGGCGTGATCCATTTGTCTTCTGCTAGTGACCAGTTGCGAATCTTGCCGGAATGATACGCCCCGCTAAAAGCTTGTTGCTAGGGTTTTAGGCTACGTGGAGCAACAACTGTCGATGCGGGCCAAAGGCCAAGTAGCCCAATCTCAGCCGAGCCGGGGACGGATGCAGTGCTTTGGCGTGTGAGGTAAATTGATGAACTAGCGCCAAAACCTAACTGTTTGGGCTTTTAGTGGTGGTTTAGAGGCCGCTTTCCAAAGATACGACAAGCTCCTAGTTGCAATACCAAGTTACAAAGTCGATGTTTAACCCAGCGTTTAACCCAGCGTAGAACTAACCATGAGGCCAAGGCAATACCCATTACATATACGTGCTATGTTAGGCGAAGTGGTGGTTGCGATGAAGGCAGAGCGTTGAGACAAGGAATTTTGAAATGGCGCATGGAACTTCGATTTGGGACGGCGGTCCGTTGAAGTTTCTGCATGCTAGCGATTTGCATATAGATAGTCCACTTCGGGGGCTTTCTGCATATGAGGGAGCACCAATACAAGAGATCCGAGGTGCTACTCGTCGTGCCGTGGAAAACCTCGTGGGTGCAGCGGTCTCTAATGACGTGGATCTCGTTGTGCTAGCGGGTGATATCTTTGATGGCGACTGGAAGGACTACAGCACTGGCTTATTTTGGATTAGACAGTTAGTTCGACTCTACGACGAGGGAATTCCGGTTGTGCTTGTAGCTGGCAACCATGACGCAGTCAGTGAGGTTAGCAAGCGTCTTTCCTATCCTCCCAATGTCTATCAGCTATCAAGCGCTGCGCCACAGATTCAACTATTTGATGAGCTGGACCTAGCTGTTGTAGGTCAAAGTTATGCCAGTCGAGTGGTGGCGGGCGATCTGGTGGCAAATTTTCCTAGCGCAGACCCCGGACTTTTTACCATCGGCCTCCTACACACAAGCCTCGATGGTCGTGTAGGCCATGCTTCATATGCCCCTACTACTGTGGATATGCTCCGCAGTAGAGGTTATTCCTATTGGGCGCTCGGTCACGTACACCAACGAGAGGTCGTATCCACTGAGCCCCATATTGTCTTTGCGGGCAACCTTCAAGGTAGACATATTCGAGAGACTGGTCCAAAAGGAGCATCGCTCGTAACCACCCAAGAGGCAGAGGTTGTCTCAATTGCGCCTCTGGAACTCGATGTCGTTCGATGGGCGAATTGTAATGTTGATGTAAGTCAAGCCCAAACCTTCGAAGAGGTGATCTCAGAGATATCTCAAGTGCTAGATAAAAGTGTCATCGATGCCTCTGGAAGACTTGTGGCTGCTCGAGTCAATATCAGTGGCACATCACCGATCCACAGAGAGCTTTGGAGGCGATCCGAGCAATTAGATAGTGAGGTTCGTGGACTTGGAGCGGTCCGAGGTGATCTTTGGATAGAGAAGGTGGTGCTGGGTACTCGCAACTTCGTCAGAGCTGATGGTGAAGTGGTTGAGGCTATTCGACAAAGGGCAAAGCAACTACAAGACGACCCAGAGGAGTTCGCTAGCCTTCTTTCGGTCTTTATGGACCTGCGTAATAAATTGCCCCTTGAGCTGCGGGTGAATGGATTGAACGGCGAGGAATCGGTGGGGCCTACCTCAGAAAGTCATCTTCGAGCCACGTTAGAATCTGCCGGTGATCTAATATCTAGCCTTTTGAGCGAAACGGATCCATCATGAGGCTTCTAAAGTTGAATCTTGTCAAGTTTGGGATGTTCACTGAAAGAGAGCTGGATCTACTTGCAGAGGGTGTCAACGTCATAATCGGCGCCAATGAAGCGGGCAAGACGACGACGATGGCGGCAGTTCGACAACTTTTCTATGGTATACCTCTACGCAGTCCCTATTCGTATCTTCATTCGAACTCCGACTTGCGCATAGGTGCAATCGTGCGCCCTAATGATGGCAGTGACTTTGAGGTCTATCGGATCAAACGTAACACGCAATCCTTGCGATCTGGTTCTGATCTTCCAATTTCCGAAGCGACGATGGCCGAGGTGCTCGGTGGGGTAGGGGCAGAAGTCTATGACTCCCTTTTTTCAATCGGCCATGAGGAGATTGTCTCAGGTGGACAGTCTCTCCTAAAGAACGAAGGCGAGCTAGGGCGAGCCCTTTTTGCTGCCAGCACTGGTCTAACGCAACTGAACTCAGTTATGGCCAAGTTGGATGCAAAAGCAGGCGAACTATTCAAATCCGGGGCTTCGAAACCACGGATAAATGCAGCTCTAACGAGCTACAAAGAGTCGACTTCGGCGGTCAAGGCACATAGTCAGAGTTCTTCTGCGGTTGAGGAGCTCGATAAGTCACTTCATATAGCAAACGAACGACTTAGCAAATTAGAATTGAGCTATCGTGAACTCTCTGGCGCTTTGGTTCGAGCCACGAGGGTTCTATCTTCCAGGGGCCAAATTGGCCGAAGAGCCCAACTTCTTCAGGAGTTTTCGGGAATCGACTTAGGAAATGTCCGAGTCACCCCAAATATGCAGTCACTTCTCAATGAATCCCTAGAGATCCGTAGAGAATGCCTAGCCAGCCTTGCAACACTCGTGCCCGATCTTGAAAAGCTTGATATGAGACTTGCTGAGATCGACGTTGACGAACCCCTACTTTCACGCTCTGAGGAGATCGAACACCTAAGTGAACAACTTGGAGGAATTCGCCAGAACCTAAAGGATCTACCTAGTCTCAATAAGCAGGTTGGAGACCTCGAGCGGGAGCTTGAAGTGTTGTTTCGACGGGTTCCAAAGAATTGTCGCAGAGATGATAAGGCTATGCCCGTGATTAGTGACGTTGAACGATCACAGATCCAACGCCTAGGGGAGGCATGGCCAAAGATAGACGACGCCTTAGTTGGTGCACGTCTCTCAAGAGATGAGATAAAGGTTACTCTTAGTCGCAACATGGATGATCGTGATCTGCTACCTGAAGCCTCCGATATCTCGAACTTACGGGTAGCTCTAGCTCGGATCCGAGAGGCTGGTCAGCTCGAGTTGAGCCTAGAGGGATATCGACAACAGATCATAGGACTCGAAACCAAGATCAATTCCTCAATTGCATCTCTTGGTCTTACGATAAGCCCAAGAGAGTGCGACAAGCTTTCGTTACCTTCGCTAGCACGAGTTAATGATGTTGCTCAACACGTTATGCAAGCAAATGCAGCACTTGCAGAGGCACTTGGTGAAGGTAGAAGAATTGATGCGGAGCTGGCAAAGATAAAAGATGATCTCGAAGGGCTCATTCAACGTAAAGACCCGCCATCTATCGAGGAACTTTCTCTTGCCCGTGCCCATCGCGATGAAGGATGGGCCCTGGTGCGCCAAGTCTGGCTGGAAGGCGAGGCGATCGAATCACAAGCCCAAGCCCAGGCACAAGCCCAGGTATGGAGCGATGGCCAGTCACTTGACCGGGCTTATGAAGCCGCAGTAAGTGGGGCTGACAAGATTGCCGATAGGGGCTGGCATGAAGCCAGGGATGTGGAAAAGCGAGCCAACCTAGAGCGCCAAAGTGCCCTCGATCTCGCCTTGATTGAGGAAAATGCACGACTGATCGAGGTGCGCCGTGGTGAGTGCGAGGTCGCAGGTCGAGAGTGGGCCATGCTATGGGAGCCACTTGGAGTTGTGGCTTCGAGCCGGGCTGAGATGGATGAGTTCTTGGAGGCGGCACGAGAACTGGGATCGCAATCGCTAACACTTAGAGATCTTGATGCAAAAGAAGGCGAAGTGAGCGCAACGATATTGCGCTGTGTCAATGATCTGCGTGGCCTTCTCGGTGAGGTTGGAGATATACCCCAGGACACCTTGAGTCTGGTTGCTCTACTTGAACGGGCAGAACAGCATTGTTTGAGATCAGAGACCCTGGATCGCCAAAGATTATTGGTAGACCAAGAGATCAAAGGCAATCGTAGCTTGATGGAAAAGCACGAACGCGCGGTGGTTGTCGCTGAGAGCAACCTTGCTTTATGGGAAGTTGAGTGGAGCGAGGCAATTGCGCCCTTGGGTGTTGATGGTACGACCAAACCCCAAGATGTCTCATCGTTGTTGTCTACCCTCAAGATGATCGAGGATAAGCAGAGCGAATTAGATGAAAAGCGACGTCGAGTCTTTGGGATGGAGCGGCGAAACTCTCAGGTCGAAGAGCAGTTGAAGGCAGTTCTGAGCTTCCTTTCACATCTCACGATCGATGCCACCTCAACAGAGATGAGAATCAATGCCCTTCAAAAGTTACTTAAGATTCAACAGAACGCCGATGCGACACGACGGGCTCTAGGAGAACAACGCGATAGTAAGGTTCTTGAGGTCGAGAGGATTAGTAGGTCCAAAGCAGATGCAAATGCGAAGATAGATGCGCTGATCAAGGAGGCATTTGTTCCCGATGAACAGTCATTGATAGCGGCGATCGAATCTAAGAAGCGTTCCGAGACACTTATTTTGGAAATTGAGAAGATAGAGACCGATCTATATGGTGCTAGCGGTGTTTCACTTGATGTGCTCTTGGGGGAAGTTGACTCCTTGGCCGGAAGCGACCTTGACGCGCTGATCAAAGAGCTGTCTGGCGAACTTGATGATTGTGATCAAGAGCGCAAAGAGGTCGCTGTGGTCATCGGTGGTCTTAATGTCAAGAGGGCATCGATCGATGACTCTGATGAAGCAGCCCTAGATGCCGAGCGCACGCAGTTCATCCTTGCGGATATTGAGAATAACTGTGATGAGTATGTCCGGGTCATGGTGGCTCGCTATCTTTTAGAACAACAGATTGTTGAGTACCGTTCTCAAAATCAGGGGCCGATTCTTCGACGGGCAAGTGAAATCTTTAGTCAGCTTACCCTTAGAGAATATTCTGGAATTGATACCGACGTCGATGAAAAAGGCAACCTTGTGATTCTTGCTACGGCTACATCCGGAGGCTCGTTGGACGTTGGGGCATTGAGCGTAGGCGCCCGGGATCAGCTCTATCTTTCACTGCGTCTTGCTGGCCTTGAACACTATGCCTTTGGTACCCGAAACTTACCGTTGCTACTCGATGATCTATTCGTACATTTCGACGATGCGCGCACTAGTGCAGGTCTGGCTGTATTGGCACAGCTCTCTTCCAGAATGCAGGTGCTGCTCTTCACCCACCATGAGAGAGTCGCTGAACAGGCAATGGATGTCATTCCGACCGACAAACTTCGGGTTCAAGTATTGAAACATTAGAGGGTGCCTGTGACGATAGAGCGGATTGGTTTGCCATTGAATAGCCCAGCGTTAGGTAATTGCTCAAATGGATTATTACAGCTACGACAAGGATGATCCTATTGTCTGTCCTTAGTATCACAGGTTCGTTACCTTAGAGGCTGATTTAGATAAGGGCCAAGGCAGCACAGTTGAATCTGTCATGAGATTGACTTAGATTGGCCAGATTGACCTAGGGTTCCCCTCCTAAGGGGGTCAGCTTGTCGGCCTCCCCTCCTCGCACCAAGAGCCTTCTAAGCTTTTTGATCTGTCTTTAGCCCTTAAATGAATCAAAAGTTCCCCCGACCTCGTTCGTCAGTGCCAATCTCTCTTACTATCGTTATTTTGTATGATTCTTTCCGATCGCACCATACGCTCTGAGATTGAGGCTGGACGAATAGTAGTTGACCCATTGGGTGAAAATGCAATTCAACCCTCATCTATAGATCTACGTGTCGATCGCTTCTTTCGTATCTTTCGCAACCATGTAGCTAAGGTGATCGACCCACGTGTCGAACAAAAGGATCTAACTGAAGTTATCGAGGTAGATCTCGATGGTCTTTTTATCTTGCATCCAGGTGAATTTGTCCTAGGCTCAACTCTTGAGCGCATTGGAATCCCAGACAACTTAGTAGGCCGCCTGGAAGGTAAATCATCCCTTGGCCGTCTTGGCCTTTTGATTCACTCAACCGCTGGCTTTGTCGACGCTGGCTTTAGTGGCAATATCACCTTGGAACTCTCCAATGTAGCCAATCTCCCAATAACTGTCTATCCAGGTATGAAGATCGGACAGATCAGCTTTTTGGAGATGACAACCCCAGCCCTTATCCCATATGGCTCTAAGAGCCTTGGTTCTAAGTACCAAAATCAAAGCGGCCCAACCCCATCTATGAGCCATAAGAACTTCGAAGAATAACCATCTTCGCTATCGACTGTTATTTGGGGGGGGGGTGACTGCGTCAGCCATCTATGAGCCATAAGAACTTCGAAGAATAACCATCTATAGAGTTGGCAGATTTGTTACTTGGTGGTAACATTAGTTTTTGCCTATTTTATGACTGCTCTTTCCTCTAATCTATTTGGATGTTCCACCAATTGGATACTTTTGCCAATTGGTTGTTTCAAACTAAATGGCGACTAAATGACGAAATGAGCACTCGTTAGAATCTTTTGGCACCGATGAAGATCCCTGGAGGCTAGATGCGTCTAATCGTTGGATTAGTAATTACTGTGGCTGCATTGGCCATAGCTCTAAATAGAGCGCTATTTATTATGAAGTTGGTGAGATCTGGAGCTAAAGCCCCAAATCGCTCATCAACCATAGCTTCTCGAATTTCAACTGAACTCACAGAGGTACTTGGTCAACGAAAGCTCCTCGCCAAGACAGTCCCAGGAATTGCACACTTCTTTACCTTCTGGGGATTTACCATTTTGATCGCAACGATCATAGAGGCATATGGAGCTCTCTTTCAATCCAACTTCGCCATTCCACTGATTGGCCATGACTCATGGCTTGGCTTTATCGAAGACTTCTTCTCTGTAGCTGTCTTAGTCTCTTTGGTCGTCTTTTCAATAATCAGAGTGATAAATGCACCTAAGAAAAAGGCTAAAGCATCTCGCTTTTATGGATCACATAACTCTGCAGCATGGCTAGTACTGGCGGGAATAGCCCTAGTTGTCATAACCCTATTGGTCTATCGAGCCGCTCAAGTAAATACAGGTGACTTCCCCTATTCCAACTTCGCATTTGCAAGCCACCTAATCGCTAACGCCCTAGCACCCCTGGGCCATTCAGCCAACAGTGCAATTGAGACCATCTTCTTATTGGGTAACATCGCCATCATCATGGGCTTTTTGGTCTTTGTCACCTACTCCAAGCACCTACACATCTTCGTAGCTCCAATCAACATCGCATTCTCTCGACGTCCCAAGGCACTAGGTGCCCTAGATAAGACACCTAACATGGACCCAGAAGAGCTAAGTGAAGACAGCGTCTTTGGCGTAGGCAAGATAGAGGACTTCTCCTGGAAGCAACTGCTAGATCTAGTAACTTGTACAGAATGTGGTAGATGCCAAGAACAGTGTCCCGCCTGGAATACACAAAAGCCCCTCTCTCCCAAACTCCTTATCATGGATCTAAGAGAGCACCTCTTTGAATCCTCCCAGCGCCTATTGACAACCGCTGGAACCACTCAACTTCTTGAAGAACCCAAGATGCTGGTCCCAAGTGTCATAGATCCAGATGTCCTGTGGTCTTGTACCACCTGTGGAGCTTGTGTTGAAGCTTGTCCTGTAGATATAGAACACATCGATGCAATTGTAGATATGCGTCGTTACCAAGTTCTAATGGAGAGCGACTTCCCAAGTGAAGCCCAAGGCATGCTCCGTAACATAGAAAACCAAGGAGACCCATGGGGCCTTGGCTCTTCTCATCGAGGAGATTGGGTATCAGAACTTGACTTTGAAGTCCCAATAATCACCAATGAGATCCCTGAGGATATCGAATACCTCTTTTGGGTTGGCTGTGCTGGAGCACTAGATGAAAGAGCTAGAAAGGTCACCCAATCGATTGCTCGCCTACTTCATAGATCTGGAGTCACCTTTGCAATACTTGCAAAGAAAGAGAGCTGCACCGGTGATCCAGCTCGAAGACTAGGCAACGAATACCTCTATCAAAGCCAAGCAATGACCAACATAGAGACCCTAAATTCAGCCAAAGCCAAAAAGATCATAGCCTCTTGCCCCCACTGCTTTAATTCCTTAGCCAATGAATATCGTGGCCTAGGTGGCAACTACGAAGTCATCCATCACACCCAACTACTCAAAGAGCTAGTAGATGCCAAAGCACTAGTTCCAACCATTACCCAAGATGCCAAAGTAACCTATCACGACCCATGTTACCTAGGTCGCCACAACAACATCTACGAAGAACCAAGAAGTGTCCTTGGATCGCTTCCAGGACTGTCGTCTGTTGAGATGCACAAGCACAAAGAAAAGGGCTTTTGCTGTGGTGCCGGTGGAGCTCGCATGTGGCTAGAAGAAAAGATCGGCAAGAGAGTCAATGTAGAACGCATGGATCAAGCTCTAGAGATGGATCCAGATATGGTATCTACAGCATGCCCCTACTGCATGATCATGCTAGATGACGCAGTCAAGGCCAAGATCGCTGATGGTGGAGCCAAAGAAGGTGTAGAAGTCCTAGATGTAGCCCAGATCCTCGAGAAGTCACTTGAGTGAAACTAAGGAAGTCAAAGACCACTAACCTCCATAACGATGGGTGACTAAAAGCGAAGGGCACCTAAAGGCGGAAGTTGATAGTGGATGCGATAGGTATCTTTGGTGACTTTTTCATAACTTGCGATCAAGCAATATTGAGGCCTGATACCTACCACGATTGAGGTAACTTTAGAAATAGGTTTGAGGGATCAGGAAAGTCTGGTCCAAAGACTTCGGTACAGTGGTCCAAAGATACTGGTGCTGTGGTCCAAAGACACTGCCAATAGTGCTCCAGAGAATCGCAATAGTCAGGCAATCGCGCGAGGTGAGATTTTCTCCTGCATCTGCATCGCCGAAGCTCAAATTTATCTCCATCTCTGAACCCAACCGCTACCCAATAGCGCAGGAACGGCAGGATTGGGCGACTCGTAACCTCCAACTCCACGAATTCTTATTGGAGGTTGTATGTTAAACTCCAATAAGGAGATTTCATGTCTAAGGTTGTGAAGCGGCGCTGGACGAGCGATGTCGGTGGCACCGGACTTTCTCGGAGGGACAGGCGTCGTGTATTTACGAGGCCTACGTCCCTGATCGTCTTATGGGTCGTCGCTTTTGCCTAAAGGGTGAGGTCGCTGCCGATGTAGCAGATGCCGAGGCCGCAATTGCCCGCTTGAATACTCAAGCAGCAGCTCTGGTTGAGACCGAGGCGCTTGCTCGAATCTTGCTTCGTGCTGAAGCGGTCGCCTCGTCACGTATCGAGGGGCTAGAGGTCGGAGCTCGACGCCTCTTGCACGCCGAAGTTATTCGAGGGATGGCCGAGTCCGCATCCGACGTCAGCGCAACCGAGGTTCTCAACAATATCGATGTATTGGTCTTCACCGTCGAAAGCATTGGCTCTGGTGAGGCAATCACCGTCGATCTTCTTCTTGATATCCACCGACGTCTACTCGCCAGAACACTACTGGAGCCATACGCAGGTATCATTCGGGACCAGCAGAACTGGATCGGTGGGAGTTCCTACAACCCGTGCTCCGCCGACTTCGTGCCTCCACCCCCGGAACTCGTCATTGAACTCCTACGAGATTTGTGCGACTTCTCTTGCACCGACGACCTTCTAGCCATTGCGCAGGCAGCCATCGCTCACGCGCAGTTCGAGACCATTCACCCGTTCGTGGATGGCAATGGTCGAACCGGACGAGCCCTTATACACCTGATCCTTCGGCGTCGTGGACTTGCTCTGCGAAGCATCCCTCCGGTGTCGTTGGTGCTCGCCACATGGGCGCGGGATTACATCAATGGCCTTGCCCTTTTCCGATACGTCGGATCGCCTGACGACACTGCTGCCATCGATGGTGTGAATACGTGGATCGGTCGTTTTGCGAGTGCCTGCACTAGGTCTGTGGCTGACGCCATTACCTACGAGGAGCGGGTTGCGGAACTGGAACTTGAGTGGCGCGAACGACTGGGGTCCGTTCGGGCTAACTCTGGAACGGACATCCTTCTTCGGGATCCTTCCCGGTGCCCCAATCCTGACCGCTGAAAGCGCTGCAAAGCTTCTGGGACGGACCTACAAACCGGCAGCCGCTGCGATTGAGCGGCTCGTCGAAGCTGGGATTCTCCAACAGGTGAATGTCGGACGGCGAAACAAGGCGTTCGAGGCACCCGAGGTCATCGCTGCGTTTACGGATCTGGAGCGATAGCTTGCCCATCCAAAAGTCGATACTCGCATGAACAAGCCCGTTCGGACCGTTCCTCGACGTCGCTGAAGAGCTAAGTGTCCCATATGTATTGAGAGTTCGAGTGCACCGTTAGATACTGATATGCGCAAATGCTACGATTTGCATCATACTTGTTATCAGTGTCTCGTATTCGACTTGTGATCGTCAACCGCAAGAGAGAGAGGAATACTCAGCGACCGTTTGACCTTATCAGCGATTTTGAGAAGAACCTTCATTTATGGATCGTCGAATTCGAGGAAGGATAAATCCATATCGTCATTGATACGCCACGGGGATACGATGCGGTTGGGTGAAGCGCTATTCCCGGTGTTGGTGACATCGAATGACAATAACGTCTTGGTCCGTTTGTCTCGAAGCCTCATGGGCATTAACCAACACCGGTGTTTCCATCCGACCAAAGATCGGAGGGTCGCTTTGATGGAGAAGCTCAATACCGCTTCGCTGGGGGTACGTACTGGCTTAGCAGAGAGGGATTTCAGCATCACTAAAGCCGCGATATTGGCGGTATTGGGGATGACCTAGCGAACTAATGGTTTAGATCAAATCGTCCAAATGTGACGGGTTTGTCACGTTATAGGAAACGCCCGCCACCGCCAATTTTACAACACTTTACAACAAAACTTTACAACAAAGAGATCCACAATCGCCAAAGCAGCCGATTCCGAGATAGCCTACTCCAAATATTGTAGATTTCTATGTGATCGGTATCTTTTGGCGAGATCTTTTGTGGTACGTACGATTTGAGTTGTAGGCAATCGCCAATTCTTAGTTGTAGGCGTGCTCGTCAGCTTGGCGAAGGCGCATGGACATGGTCTCTAGGAGGCGTAGTGCCATGGCGGGGATCTCCTCTAAAACCGAGGTAAATTCTCTCGCACTCAGAACAAGAAGTGTCATATCGCTCTTGGCGGTCACGCTAGCCGAACGAGGCAGATGATCCAGTAGTGAGAGTTCTCCAAAGTGTGAGCCAGCCCCTAGGGTTGCGACCTCTTTTCCGGCTTTTGTCACCAGCGCCTCTCCTTCGACAATTAGATAAAAGTCCCTACCCGAGTGACCTTCTTCGCAAATTGAACTGCCCGCCGGCGCCAGGGCCTCATCGCAAGCTCGTTCTAGAAGGGCTAGTTCACGCTTGGAACATCCAGCAAAGAGCCAGATGGAGCGAAGGTGTTGCGCCTTGGAGTCGACGGGTTCGTTTTTTGTCATAGCTAAAAACTAGCCAATTCTAAGGAGTGATGAGCGTTGTTTTGGAAGTCTATCCTTTGGCGGTTACCGCGGGTGCCTTGAGAGGCCCACCTGTAGGTGTTATGGCAAACCAAATTCCACCAGCGCCTTGGGCATTCAGCTGTCCGGGAGCGGTATCGCCTGAGTACGTATAAAGGGGATGCCCAGCATAGGCGATCTGTTCTCCCTTGGTAGGGGAGGTAAGAACTCCTAGATAACCGGCCAAGATTCCCCCTGAGGCTTGTGGAGCGCCATTTGTAAGCACTGGAGGAAAGGCAAGTGAACACGTTGCTTTGCAGCCAGGATAGGTTGGGGTATCGCCAAGTCGCATATAGAGAGTATGGCCATCGGGGGCAGCTAAAACCATTCCGTAGTTTGTCTTTTCCACCATGATCGTAGTTGGACCTTTGGGCAGGCCATTAATTGAGTTCGGAACAGTTGTTGGCGAAAAGACAGGAGTTTGGAAACCCGCACCACTGTAGGTGCGTGGCTTAGCAGTAGACGCCCCATTTAAACTTGGAGCATTGGTTCCACCTGCACCTAAGGTCGCGGTTTTGCTGGCACTGGTGGCACCTAGGCTTCCACCCTCAGGAGGTAGTCCTTTTGATCCAGTTGGTTTTACACAAGCAGTCAATATGGCACCACTTAGAAACGTGGAGAATAAAAGTATCATCGGTCTATGCAAAGTCACGGTAGTAATTGTATTGCATGTCCGCACATTATGGTTCTTCGCCTAATCGATGAGCGCCAGAGCACGTGGCACATTTGCTCAGTTTTCCGATTAACGGTCTTTGGTAATTTAGCGGCGCCAGAATCTAGTTAGTTTTGGTTGCTTGTGGATCGACTGACTGGTGTTTATCATTTGATTTAATTCACGGGATCGAAGATGGATATCGGATCGTAACCATTAAAACAAAGCCCATCGGGTATATATCTTTTGCCATGAATATCCCATAATGTGGTTGGTTTCCCGCGTCTACCGTTCCTCTAAAGGAGATCGGGCCCTTCTTGGTCGATTGGGAACACGCCTAATGACTCCATTACTTCGGTGTCGTCGTTGTAAATTGATGCTGAGTGGGGTCACTAGCGCAGAGGTATTGGGGTCATTTTGGTCAAGCGTTTCAAGCGTTTCGGGTATCTCGAATCCCCCCCCAAGAGAGCTCTATGGTCGATAATGACCTCCAGATCATCTTTTTGAGCTGGCTTTGTACGCGCACTGAATCTCCCAAAGCGCAAACAGGTGGGACGCAATCCTTGAACCTCAAAACTGCAGTATTCCCGCTCCACGGTAATATTGCTACGATAACTCTATGGGTAAAGAGCAGATTTTTGTTACTGTACAAAATCGTGGCCTTATTGCACTTCCGAGCGGTATCCTGAATCGCTTTGGCTTGGATAAGGCGGGTGCCCAAGTCGAGGTGATTGAGAGAGAAGAAGAGATAGTACTGCGTTCCCATTTTGGCGTTTCGGTGGATCAGAGACATGGTTTTGGACTGAGCGGTGGCAAACGCTAGAGCGTGAAGCCCACCAAGCTATTAACAGCGCAAGTGCCACCGTATTTGAAGATGTCGAGTGAACCTCCCCGTCCGTGAGGGCGGGGAGGTTCACTCGACTGGGTTAGCCCTTAATGCTTATCCATCTAGCCACTCGAGATTGGTAGGTGTTGTATTCATCGCTGAAGGTGGCCGTTAGGTAGGCTTCTTCCTTCGGGATGATTATTTTGTCGATGACAACCAGTACTGCGCTATTGAGAACAACGCCGGTAATAGATCCGTTAGCTATTGCCGCTCCAAAGTTACTAAGGGCTGCTCCCAGATAGATTGGATTGCGTGAGAACTTGAAGGGACCGTCTTGAATTAGCTCTGTTTTCTCTACATTTGGATTTGGGTTTTGACTATGTTTTTTCATGGTCAAAAGCGACCAAGTAGATATTGTGATTCCAACTTGGATCGCGAGACGTCCAATAACTGTCATTTTGGTTCCGGATTTTATCCTAATTTTGGATTTTTTATCCAAAGCTAGAGCCGAGGTGGTGGCCAGAACGAAAAGTAGGGGTGGGGGAATATGTTTGGATCGTGTGACTTTGCTATTTTCTTCACCATTACTCATAACATCACCTTATTTGGATGAACTGACTATTCGCGAAAGACCACTGCCACCTGCTTTCTTGTGATGAGTTATGTCTCAGGAGAGGGCCTATTGCTAGATAACGGCTGTTAGTCAGTTTGTTTAGCTTTGTTTTGGCCTTCTTTTGGCTGTGCCCGCTTCTTGTGTTGCCATGGTTTGTGGCGAGGGTATCGGATAAGGCGCTTGACTGTAGTCGACCTCTTGGAGATGGCTGGGGCCACATCTAAGGGGAACTGTGAAATAATTTGTCGATTTAGCAAGAGTTAGTTCAACATTATTGGTCGCCTGGCGAGATTTTTTGAATCCAACCAAAATGTGGCCCTATTGGTTGTGACTAAAAGATCTTCGTAACGGCGCAAAAGAAATAGGCTTCCCATTTAGGTAGGCCTGAGTCGGCAATTGGGTTGGATAGTCTGGTTGATCGTATCAACGGCATTTGGTCGCTTTTGTTTTGTGGAATTAGTGGCTTTTGATTGAACCCAGCATCAAGTCCTAGAGAACTACATGTGCAAGTGAGATTATTATTTTTTGTAACTAAAACTCGTTCTTGCCGTCTGTCTCGTGGTTCGTCAGAGATCTCTATAAGCCACTTTTATTTAGTTGGCGGTTTTGGTTACATAGAGTTGATACCCAACGTGGATATAGTTTAATTTGCGCCCAAAGATCATTGTAAATGCGTCGATGGCAGGTTTCGGACTACGGATTGGATCTTGTCCGTAGGGGAGCTGTTCGAACCACAGATAATCATCGAATGCTAATACTCCTCCAACTCTAAGTAATTTAAAGCTAAGGACCGCGTCAGTTAAGACATCAGGAGCTTGATGGGATCCGTCGACGTAGATAAAGTCAAAATATTCGCCTAAACCCATCGCGAATAATTTAGAGAGGAAGAAGTCCGAGGTTCCTTTGTGTATATGAAGATCAAGGCGATTGTCGATACTATTTCTGGCTAGCTCAATGTTATATAAAAAGCGCTTTTCGACCAATGACATGTCGAGGCCCTGTTCCATATGCTCGATGCCACCGATCCAGGTGTCAATGGCGTGAAGTTCGACATTTGCCAATGCACCGACGGTCTCGACTATATATGTGGTGGCCGCTCCTTCGAAGGACCCGACTTCTAGAAGTTTTCTAGGATTTAATTGCGGAAAAATTGCATCCCATACCGGCTTGGTCGTACCTTGAAACCAGTTATTTGTGAATTCGTAGTTGCTCATGAAATTACGTCGTCCTTTTAAACTTTGATGTAAGGTTGTAAACGACCGGATCCCATGGTCTAGGTTTTTGCAGATACCTACCTTGAATCAATCAGAGGTCGGATTCGCTAGAACGGACACTTCGTGTGCACAAATATATTTTCGACAAATATAGCGTTATCCATTAATCTTTTTCTTTAAATGGCAATATTTCACCAGGGAGACGCTTTTTCCGTGGTCTTTGAGCTCTTGGGAGTAATCGCAAAATTAAGCGGATCGATCCGAGAATTGTCAATCTCTATATGAGGTGCGTTGCCTGATGATCCACTCTCTCCAATCTCCATTTGCGAGCATGTTGATCTTGTCGAAGATTTTGCCAAGTGCGGACTGGAATGTTGATCTGCTTGGGATTTGTATCTTCATGGGTTAGCTGAGTGCGATGGTTGCGCAATTGAAATGGTCGCTCGATTATTCTTGAGTGACTCTAATAGGGTCGAATATACTTGGTCTCGACCTAATTTGAAAAGAAATCTATTTTTTAACCTTTTTGTTCGTTTTGGTGGAGTCTTCGATGTTTCGAAAGAGATATTCTGGCCGACTGCTTCACTCGGTTCAACTCTGGCTAGGCCTTCTTTTGGCTGTGCCCGCTTCTTGTGTTGCCATGGTTTGTGGTGAGGGTATCGGATAAGGTGCCTGACTGTAGTCGACCTCTTGAAGGTCGCCGGGGCCACATCCAAGACTTGCTAATTCGGAGGCGGTGTTAGCGATTGGCGATGGCAGATTTGGAGCGATAAAATTCGGGGCTTTCATCGCTAGTGTTGAAGTCAAGTCTCCCACCGCACTTCGACGCCACTTGGAGATATTTGGTGCTTGAACGCCAAATCTCTCTTCGAGGAAGCGAAGTTGTGAGGTGTGATCGAAGGTCTCGGAGTTTATGTAACCGCCTTTTGAAAAAGGAGACACAACTAACATTGGGACTCGCATTCCAAGGCCGATGGGACCATTGATCCCGCCAGATGATCCATCCAAAGGAGATTTGGTAATGTATTCTCCCTCGGTGCCTGGTGGTGGCACTAAAGGAGGAACGTGGTCGAAGAAACCGTCATTTTCATCCCAGGAGATAAAGAGAACCGTCTTGGACCATACCTTTGGTGATGCAATCAACG
The DNA here is from genome assembly GCF_904848545.2 of Acidithrix sp. C25. NCBI lineage: Bacteria > Bacillati > Actinomycetota > Acidimicrobiia > Acidimicrobiales > Acidimicrobiaceae > Acidithrix > Acidithrix sp. C25. The sequence goes on along the minus strand of NZ_CAJHCI020000002.1, from coordinate 1,109,848 downwards.
CACTTAGCAACTGGTCGATGAACCAAGCACCAAGTGCAGGCGGAGCCGGTGGGTGTTCGTCATAGCCCAAAGGCGGAATTACCCAAGAGACCGATGGAAGCGAGTCGTTGTGAATGTCTGTCATAAAGGTGTCGGGAAATGTCGGCGTAAACGCCTTTTCGTAGAGCGATGACCCCTTGTGGCGATATTGGGAGAAGTAAGGAAGAATTGCGTCAGAGATCCAAAGAACTTCTGGGTTGTCAACTCTATATAGGGGTCCAGGTGGCGTGTAGACCTTCCAGCTGATATTGGCATCCTCTAGTACTTCGGGCATCGTGGTCCAATCGACGCTAAATCGTGCTGACGGAGAGGAGTTGGTAATTAGAACCGGGCCACCATGGCTACCGTTAGGGTCGATCGTTCCGGAGATCGACATGAGGCGATTTGGATGCGTTGGTCCTAAGACTGAGGCATGATAACCGTCGCAAAGGGTGAAGGCATCGGCTAACCCATAGTGATATGGAAGGTCTTGTCGAAGATAGTATCCCATGGTGAGGACTCCATTTGCCACACCTTCATGCAAAGGGTCGGTATGGGTGCTCACAAACCTAGCCATCGAACCGTGGTCCCAGCATTCGTGTTGCGTCTGCCAATCATGCGCCAGGTCAAAGGTGCATTCTCCAACCTTAGATGAGGTGTTGAGCCTAAATGGTAGGAGACGCCCGAGTGGAGGTATCGTGGTGTTTGCGGCAAATGCTTGGGAGAAGGCACCGAGTTGGCCACTTGGATGATCGTCGAAACCTCGAACTCCGGGGTAAGTTCCAAAGTAGTGGTCGAAGGAGCGATTTTCTTGCATCAGAAAGATCACATGTTCGATAGCCCCTAGATCTGACCCAGCTGGAGGTATCGCGATTGCCTTTGAGATCGTCTTTGAATTTCCACAAGACGCCGCTAGGGCGGCCAAACCACCAGCTAGTGCACCTTTTAGGAATCGCCGTCGGTCGAGAAATTGGTCGCTATTTCGATTCAAAGTGCCATGGGTCCCTCGCTATATTGTTATCTTTGGACGCTTTGCTCACTTGGCGTTTCGCTAAGATATCAACGCCACAATAGCACTTTCTATTATCTTTGGGGTGTTATTTGGAGCTGCCCGGGTTGCCAGCTGCAAGATCGATGAGGACCCCGTTTTTCATGCGTTTTATAAGGCGAAGGCGCTGAAATCGGCGAACCCATGATCTAGATCTATCTTTGAGATCAACCTATTAGGACTATTAGCCCTGTTTGATGCCGGAGTTGGTTTTACGCTTTGGTTTTACGCTTTGGTTTTACACCTCGGCTTTACGCTTTGGCTTTAAAATCTAGGCTTTGGATGGTGATGTCTAATAATGGTGCTCTTGGAGAGCCGCTTGAAATTATCAAATTATCAAATTATCAAATTATCAAATTATCAAAGAGCCATAAGCGTCATACAGAGCGATAAGTGTAAATAAGCAATAAGAGCCATAAAGAGCTACACAGAGTCATGCAGAACTATAGAGACCAGCGCCTCCCAAGAAGACGCTGGTAATAAGCCAATGTTAGAACGAGGAAGTCTTAGCCAAAGAGACTTGATGCCAAGTAACTAGTCTCGTCCCAACCAGTGGGTGCGTGTTGCTTTGAGGTTTTGATCGACGTCGTAGACGATGGGTAGTCCATTTGGGATCTCAAGGGTTAGGATCTCTTCGCGGTCGATATCTTCAAGATGCATTACCATGGCTCGCAGAGAGTTGCCGTGGGCTGAAACCAAAAGGGACTTTCCTGCTAGAAGCTGGGGGACCATTACGTCATAGAAGTAAGGAAGCATCCTTTCTCTAACGTCTTTTAGGCATTCAGCATCCGGAATGATCTCTGGTGCTAAATCGCTATACCTAAGATCGTGACGACTATGACTTGGGTCGTTCCTATCAAGTGCCGGTGGCACAACATCATAGGAGCGTCGCCATTGATGAACTTGCTCTGAGCTAAAGCGTTCCTTCATCTCTTCTCGAGTGTGGCCTTGAAGGGCTCCGTAGTGTCGTTCGTTTAATCGCCAGTGACGATAGACAGGGATCCAACTACGACCTAGCTCTTCTAAGGCAAGATCCGAGGTTTTGATAGCTCGACGCAATAGTGAAGTATGAAGGATGTCGGGAGCTAGGCCTTCGCTGGCCATAAGCCTGCCGGCAGCTATTGCTTCCTCAACGCCCTTTTCGGTAAGGTCGATGTCTGTCCATCCTGTGAATTTCTCTTCTAGGTTCCAGGTGCTCTGGCCGTGTCGTAAAAGTATCAATTGTCCCATAACAAGCTCTAAAGGTAGCCTTGATTTTCAAAAAATCTTTCAGAATTGGAAAGAAAATCTCAAAAATCAAAGTTGATATGAGTACACTCAACTTTATTGCACATATAATGTGTATGAAACTTCACTAGGAGGTATTTAGAAAGATGCCAAAAGCCGTAGGAATTGACCTCGGAACTACCAACTCGGTCGTTAGCGTCCTTGAGGGCGGCGACCCGGTAGTAATACCCAATGCAGAAGGTGGTCGTACGACCCCTTCAGTCGTAGCTTTTTCCAAGACTGGAGAGGTTCTTGTCGGCGAAGTCGCCAAGCGCCAAGCAATTACCAATCCAGATCGCACAATACGTTCCGTAAAACGCCATATGGGTACAAACTGGACCATCGATATCGATGGGAAGCCTTTTACTCCACAAGAGATTTCGGCACGTGTTCTATCAAAGTTAAAGAGAGATGCTGAGAGCTACCTTGGCGATACTGTAAATCAAGCCGTAATTACGGTTCCTGCTTATTTTGATGATGCTCAGCGCACCGCGACTAAAGAGGCCGGACAGATTGCAGGCCTTGAGGTCCTTCGTATTATCAATGAGCCAACTGCAGCAGCACTTGCCTATGGATTAGACAAAGAGGGCGAGGATCAGACGGTTTTAGTCTTTGACTTAGGCGGTGGCACCTTCGACGTCTCAGTTCTTGAGATTGGTGACGGTGTCTTTGAGGTCAAGTCGACAAGTGGAAACACAAGCCTTGGTGGCGATGACTGGGATCAACGTGTGATCGATTGGCTCGTAAAGACCTTCAAGGATACAGAGGGAATTGACCTCTCTGGCGACAAGATGGCGATGCAAAGGCTCAAAGAGGCTGGCGAAAAGGCCAAGATTGAGCTTAGCGCCGTTGGTGAAACCACAATTAACCTTCCCTTTATCACTGCTAATGCAGAGGGACCAAAGCATCTTGATCTCAAGCTAACTCGGTCTAAGTTCCAAGAGCTAACCGAGGATCTAACTCAAGCTTGTCGTGGGCCATTCGAGCAAGCAATTCGCGATGCTGGCTTAACCAAAGAGCAGATCGATCACGTTGTCTTGGTAGGTGGCTCGACTCGTATGCCAGCTATTCAAGAGCTAGTAACCGGTATCACAGGAAAAGAGCCTCATAAGGGTGTAAACCCCGATGAGGTAGTAGCAATTGGTGCTGCGGTGCAAGCTGGCGTTCTAAAGGGCGAAGTAAAAGATGTTCTACTTCTTGACGTTACCCCTCTAAGCCTTGGTATTGAGACCAAGGGTGGAGTGATGACCAAGTTGATCGAGCGAAATACTACGATTCCAACCAAGCGTACTGAGGTATTTACCACCGCAGACGACAGTCAGCCTTCGGTTGAGATTCATGTCTTGCAAGGTGAGCGCGAGATGGCCATGTACAATAAGACCCTTGGAAAGTTCCAGCTTGTTGGCCTTCCTCCTGCACCAAGAGGGATTCCTCAGATTGAGGTAACCTTTGATATCGATGCCAATGGTATCGTTCATGTCTCTGCTAAGGATCGCGCTACCAACAAAGAGCAGTCGATCACGATCTCAGGACAGAGCACGCTAAGCAAAGATGACATCGATCGAATGGTCAAAGATGCTGAGGCTCACGTAGCTGACGATAAGCGACGTCGCGAAGAGGCTGATATCCGAAATAACGGCGATACTTTGGTCTACCAGACTGAGAAGCTGCTAAAGGAGCAAGGTGAGAAGTTCTCGGGTGACGAGAAGGAAACTGTGGAGGCCGCCCTTGAGACACTCAAGAAGGCGCTTGCCGACAGTGATGTCGAGGTTATCAAGAATGCCACAGATGCCCTCATGAAGTCCTCGCAAGATTTCACTCAACGCCTTTACGAAGAGGCTTCCAAGGCAGCAGCTAGTGCGCCTAACCAAGAGGATGCAAGTGCTCAAAGTGCCGCTAGTGACGATGAAGTCGTCGATGCAGAGATCGTCGACGACCCCAAGCCCTAAACGCTTAATGAGTTGCTGACTCTATTCATAGGAGCTATTGGCCTTTTGTGATTTTGACCGATTACAAAAGGCCACCAGTTCAATCTTATGTAGAGTTGCAAATCTCTCTTGGGTTGCACTGTGGCATCTAAGTGAATTTTATTGATGAAATTAGATTCCCACAGTGCTATGAGTAGATCTTTGCGATAGACGCATTGTAAGTTTGAAGATATTTACCGAAAGGATACCAATGAGCGATTCGGATGCGCCTTTGGAAGCCGAAGGAGCAATTACGAGGGCAGACGATGGTACGTTTGGCGATCAGAACCAAGAGATCGACGGCAACGGCGGAGCCATCTTTGATGATTTTACGGAAAATGGTGATGAGGTTATCGTTCCCGATCTTATAGATGAGACCTTGGCCGATGACGAGGTTCCCTCTTGGGATAATTTGGCTGATGTGGTTTCGCAGATCACCAAAGAGCGCGACGACTATTTGGATGCACTACAGCGCACCAAGGCAGATTTCGACAATTTCCGTCGACGAACGGCTCGATTGGAAGCCGAAGCATCTGAAAGACGAGTAGTAGCGCTTTTGGAGCGATTGATACCAAGTCTCGATGATTTAGCCTCGCTCTTAGCCCATAAAGTTGGTGCTCCTGACGAAGAGTTGGTAACAAAGACAATTAGGCCAATTTTCAGCGCGCTTGCAAATGAAGGGTTAGTGGTTATCGAAGAGGTCGGTGCTGAATTTGACCCTGAGATCCATCAAGCTGTTGCTCATGAAGATGGTGACGGACCAGCCAAGGTGGCGGAAATATTTAGATCTGGATACCTTTGGAAGGGTAAGACGATTCGACCAGCGATGGTAAAGGTAGTGGGGTGATAGCCCATGTCGGCTAACAGCGAGTGGTACGAAAAGGATTACTACTCAATTTTGGGTGTCGATAAGTCGGCAAGCGAAAAAGATATCCGAAATGCCTATCGTAAGTTGGCCAAGGCATATCATCCCGATGCCCATCCCGGTTCCGAGGAGAAGTTCAAGGAACTCTCAAGCGCCTATGAGGTGCTCGGAGATGCTAAACGAAGAAGTGAATACGACTCCTTTAAGGATCAATCTCCATTTATGCCTCGAACCGGAGGCGGAGGTGGAGGATCAGAGCCAGGCTTCAACTTCAAAGTCGAGGATTTGGGAGACGTCTTTGGTGGCCTCTTCAATAAAGGTAGGCGAAATCCTACAGCTGGACCACAGCGTGGTAGCGACGTAGATACTTCATTGTCGATTACCTTTATCGAATCCATTGAAGGCCTTACCACCTCAGTAAATGTGATTGGGGAGGCCCAGTGCCGAACTTGTCATGGAACTGGTGCAGCGCCAGGTAGTTCTCCGGTTGTCTGTGCGAGATGCCAAGGAAGTGGCTCGGTAAATGAGAATCAAGGTTTTTTCTCCTTTTCTCAACCCTGTCCCGCCTGTGGTGGCAGGGGACTACGAGTCGACTTACCTTGTAATTCGTGCCAAGGCACAGGAACGGTTCCTTCCAATCGAAAGCTCAATGTTCGAATTCCAGCTGGAGTCGAAGATGGTCAACGCATTCGGCTCAAACAAAAGGGTGGACCGGGACGAAATGGGGGCCCAAGTGGAGATCTTTATATCACCATTAAGGTGGGTGCGGATCCAAGATTTTCCAGGCGCGGAAATGACTTGGTTACCACTTCTAAGATCTCTTTTCCCCAGGCGACGCTTGGAACCGACATTGTGGTTCCGACATTGCGTTCGAGTGTGAAGCTTAGAGTTCCGGCAGGCACTAAGTCTGGTCAGGTTTTGAGAGCCAAGGGATATGGCGTAGCACCCTCGGGTCGCAGGATCACGCCAGGTGATCTTTTGGTAACGATTGAAATCGTTATTCCAAAGAATCTCTCTGATGAACAACGTAAATTAGTTGAAGAGTTAGCACGGATCCTACCTAAGGAGGTTTAGTTCGACTCTTCTTTGAGTGACCTTTCTTGTTATATCACTAAGGAGGTGCCATGGCAGGCGAATCTTATAATGAATCATTTTTTAGAGCCGTATATGTTATCTCTGTCGCGGCCGAACTAGCAGGAGTGCACCCGCAAACGCTCCGTATCTATGAGCGGCGCGGTCTTTTGGATCCAAAGCGTACTAGCGGTGGCTCCAGGCGCTATTCTCAGCGTGATCTTGAGAGACTTAGGAGAATCTCGGATCTAACTGAAGCTGGCGTGAATCTAGAGGGTGTTCGGCGAATTTTGGAACTTGAAGAGGAGGTGATGGAGCTAAAGAGCGAGATCAAACGAATTAAAGATTCCAAAAAAGAAGAGGTGGATGAGACCCATCGTCAATATCGAAGGGATCTAGTCCCGATTAACCAGGCGGTTGTTCCATTTATGTACTATAGGTTTCCAATTGGAAATAACGATTAGTTCTTTTGGAATCGTTGAGATGCTTTGGGAGTCTTTGGTGGCTAAATTTTCATAATTGTGGATTTTAACGTGTCCTTTTGCCGAAAGCGAGCTATCTTCGAATCAGAGTGATTTTTCGGTCATTTATTACCGAAATAGCCCAGATTCTATATTGTCATTGAGGTGTCTTTGTGATCTATCTTGAACGACATTTGGGAGCTGCCTTTCTCTTGTAATTTTGATAGCGAGTTGTGTTTTGAATGCATCACTTTAGGTGCTCTTTGTCGGAAGTTCGTTTTTGCCTAGTGATTCCTAATTGTTGATTCCAACCGGGCTCTTTCAAACAGGCAATAAATCCCCCAGTTGTGCTTTGTTGTCGTTGTGGTAGCTAACTTTGGAAAACCTGATTTTAGGGCTTTTGGGTTTAGGGCGTCTGCCATAGCGTATCTAGCGGTCGGGATCTTTTTCAGGGGACTTAATCAAAGGCGCTCTTCTTCTTGGGTTTGGAGGTCGATTAGATGTAGGTCTTGGAGATCTTTTCGAAATGACTCTTTTATCCTGGCAATTTGATCGGTAGTATTGTCGTAGCCTTGACATTCCATGAATTTAAAGGGCGACATATTGGTCGAAGCCTTAGATCGTAGGACTTTGGTATAGGCGCTTTCTCGCATCACTTCTTTAGCAATGGTCGCTTTGTTATTTGGGCGTCGAGAAATTTATAATTTGCTTTTTTGGGAGAATTGTTGACTGTAATGTGGTTTTGTAGCTAGTGGCTTTGGCATCTTGTTGGTAACACAGCTTCCAACAGTTTTAATTTCGCCCCGCATAAGACAACCCCAGACAAGATATCACCTAGGGCTTATCCCAGTAGAAGCCAACCCAGTAGAAGCCAACCCAGTAGAAGCTAGACCGTAACACATGCCCATTTTAATCGACCTGGAATTATGACCCTTGATTAAGTTAAATTTCGACGTTAGTCCAGGGTGATAATTCGAAGATGAGATTGTCGCAAAATAGATCCGAAGTTACCATGAATAAAGTTAAAAACTAAGGCCAATCGAGGTCCATAAAACTTGGATTGCTTCTTGGGATTTTTTGTTTTATCAGGATTATTTTCCCCAATTAAAAGGGGATAAAGTTTCTATTTTTTTGTCTTTGAATTAATTATGATTACGTAATATTAGATCTCTTGGTAGAGAATTTTAGGCGCGAATAACTGTTTGATTGTTTGACCAAGGATCTTGTTTGCTTTTTAGAAGATTTTCTGGCTCAGTTTATCGATTGCGGAGCTAGGGACCCGAAATAGGTGGTGGATTAATATATGAGCACGATAAATACTAACAAATGGACTCAAAAGACCCAAGAGGCGCTTTCAGCGGCCCTTGAAGACGCTAAAGCTCGCTCGAATCCAGAGGTGACTCCAGATCACTTGGCACTTGCACTGATTGGCCAAGGAGAGGGACTTACATTGCCGATTCTGTCGAAATTGAACCTCTCGCCTCTAGCATTACGCAACAAGATTGTGGCACGTCTTGATTCGTCGACAAAGGTCTTTGGAGCTGATCCAACTATGTCACGGGCGCTATTGGATTTAGTCAAGATGGCAGACCTCAATCGTGCTGAGATGCGTGACGACTATCTCTCGGTAGAACACCTTTTACTTGAGTTGGCACCTCTCTTTGAAGTCGACAGGGCCTCTATGCTTAGCGTACTCAAAGAGGTACGAGGTAGCCAGAGGGTGACCTCTCAAAATCCAGAGGAGACCTTTGCCGCTCTTGAGCGTTATGGTCGAGATCTAACTAAAGCTGCCCTTGGGGGAAAGATCGATCCGGTCATTGGCCGAGATGAAGAGATTCGTAGGGTGATCCAGGTTCTGTCGAGGAGAACTAAGAATAATCCTATTTTAATTGGAGAACCGGGCGTAGGAAAGACAGCAATCGTTGAAGGTTTGGCGCTAAGAATCGTACAAGGCGATGTGCCAGAAGGCCTTAAGTCCAAGCGTCTAATTGCCTTAGATCTAGCATCAATGGTGGCTGGAGCGAAATATCGAGGTGAGTTTGAAGAGAGACTGAAGGCTGTCTTGGCTGAGATTGCGTCCTCTGATGGTGAGGTAATCACCTTTATCGACGAGATGCACACTGTGGTAGGAGCTGGAGCTGGCGAGGGAGCGATGGATGCTTCCAATATGCTCAAGCCAATGTTGGCTCGAGGTGAGCTTCGGATGGTCGGAGCGACCACACTCGATGAATATCGCAAATACATCGAAAAGGATCCTGCACTTGAGAGGCGTTTTCAAAGGGTTCTGGTTGAAGAGCCAACCGTTGAAGCTTCAGTTGCTATTTTGCGAGGCCTAAAGGAGCGCTATGAGGTCTTTCATGGTGTTCGGATTCAGGATCGTGCACTAGTGGCTGCGGTATTGCTATCTAAGCGTTACATTACAGATCGCTTTTTGCCCGATAAGGCGATAGACCTGGTCGATGAGGCTGCGAGTCGTTTGCGTATTGAGATTGACTCAATGCCAACTGAAATTGACGTCGTTGATCGACGAATCCGCCAGTTGGAGATCGAGAAGATTTCGCTCGAGGGAGAAGATGACCGATCATCGCTTGATCGCTTGAGCAAGATCGACTCTGATTTGGCGAATTTGAACGAAGAGCGATCTACCATGGTTGGTCACTGGCAGCTTGAGAAGGAAAAGATCGAGACGATACGAACAGCCAAGGAGTCCCTAGAGTCATCTCGACTGGCCGCTGATCGTTATTCGCGAGAGGGAAGTCTCGATAAGGCTTCTGAGATTTTATATTCGCGAATCCCGATGATCGAAGAGGAGATAAAGGCCCAAAGTGCCAGCCTTGAGGAGCTGCAATCTGATATGAAGATGCTTCGAGAAGAGGTGAGCGACGCCGACATAGCGGGGGTCGTTTCAAATGCCACAGGAATTCCCGTTTCAAAGATGCTCGAAGGGGAAGTCGGTAAATTGCTGGCGATGGAGGATGAACTTCATCGGCGTGTAATTGGCCAAGACGATGCAATCTCAGCTGTTGCCAATGCTATTCGGCGTTCTCGTGCTGGCCTTGGTGATCCGAATCGACCAATTGGAAGCTTCCTATTTTTGGGGCCAACAGGAGTTGGAAAGACCGAGATGGCAAAGGCTCTAGCTGGCTTTCTCTTTGACGATGAGCGGGCTATGACCCGCATCGACATGGGAGAATATCAAGAGGCACATACCGTAGCTCGCTTAGTCGGAGCACCTCCAGGATATGTTGGATACGACGAAGGTGGACAACTCTCCGAAGCGATACGACGACGTCCCTATTCGGTGGTTTTGCTTGATGAGCTAGAGAAGGCGCACCAGGATGTCTTTAACGTTCTCTTGCAGGTCTTAGATGACGGTCGGCTGACAGATGGCCAGGGGAGAACTGTCAACTTCACCAATACCGTCTTGATCATGACTTCGAATCTAACTGTAGATCCAAGGGCATTCTTCAAACCGGAATTTGTAAACCGTATCGATGAGATTATTACATTTCACTCCCTTAGTCAGGATGACCTAGACAAAATTACAGATCTGATGATCGATGAGATCAAAGAGCGATTGGCGCTTCGTAAGATATCGTTGGATGTCTCTCCTGGCCTGCGAACTTTAATTGCAACCGAAGGTTTTGATCCGGCCTTTGGGGCTAGACCACTTAGGAGAGTTTTGCAGCGCCTTCTTGGTAATGCGATCTCGAGTGCTATTTTGAGTGGAACCTTCGGAGAGGGAGATACAATTCATGCCTTTATTGATCCATCTAATCCCCTCGCCGTTGCCCTTAATTGATTGAGATGCGCCTAGCATTTACTTGGACTTTTTCACCGGAAAAGTTCTGGGATTTCTAAGGAGGCCTATCTTGCCAGTAAAGGTCGTAGTAGGTACGCAATGGGGTGACGAGGGCAAAGGAAAGCTCACCGATTCCATGGCCGCACAGTGTGACTATGTGGTTCGCTATCAGGGTGGTCATAATGCCGGCCATACTGTAGTGGTGGGGGAAGAGTCTTTTGCACTTTCGTTGATTCCCTCTGGAATTTTATCCGAGCGTGCCACTTGCGTAATTGGTAATGGCGTTGTGGTTGAGCCAGGTGTCTTAATCAAAGAGATGGAGGCGCTAAATGCGAGAGGTGTGGATACCTCTCGCATCCTGGTCTCTGGCTCTGCACATCTGATAATGCCCTATCACCTAGAGCTCGATAGGGTAACAGAACGTTACCTTGGAAAGAATGCCCTTGGTACAACCAAGAGGGGAATCGGACCCGCCTATGCCGACAAGGCCAACCGAATTGGCCTTAGAGTTCAAGACCTCCTCGATGAAAAGATCTTTCGCCAAAAGCTCGACGTGGCATTGCGTGAGAAAAATGCTGTCCTCTCAAAGGTATATAACCGTCTTCCGCTCTCGGGCGATGAGATTGCCGATCGTTATCTAGGCGAATATGCCTCTAAGATTGCTCCTCATATCGCTGATACGGTTGAGATTTTACAAAATGCTGTGGCAGCGGGTAAAGAGATTCTTCTCGAAGGCGCCCAAGCTACCTTCTTGGATATAGATCATGGGACCTATCCATTTGTCACCTCCTCTTCGCCAACTGCTGGTGGTGCCTGCATCGGAAGCGGAATTGGACCACGACAACTCGGATCGATCATTGGAATTTCAAAGGCATACCTCACCCGAGTGGGAGCTGGACCATTTCCAACTGAGCTAAAGGATGAGACCGGCGATCGCCTCATAGAGATCGGTCATGAATTCGGAACGGTGACTGGACGTCGACGTAGGGCGGGATGGTTTGATGCAGTTTTGGTGCGACATGCAGCACGCTTGAACTCTTTGACAGAGATTGCTCTTACCAAGATGGACGTCCTCGATAGCTTTGAGACAATAAAGGTATGCGTAGCATATCGAGATGGGGATAAGATCCTAGATTCGGTCCCCTATCATCAGAGTGTTTTTCATAAGGTTGAGCCGATTTACGAAGAGTTCCAAGGTTGGATGACCGATATCTCTGCTGCGCGAAAACTTAGCGACTTGCCAAAAGAGGCTCGGGTCTACGTTGAATTCTTGAAAGAGAATCTTGGTGTGCCTATTACGACAATAGGTGTTGGACCAGAGCGCGAACAGTTCGTACAGGGTTAATGGTGACCGCGGTTACTCAGAGTCCCCATTTGCGGATCGTCGTTGTCGGAGGTGGAGGGCGAGAGCACGCTATCGCCGACACGCTTGTTCGCGAGGGTCATAGTGTTACAGTGACACCTGGCAATCCGGGAATTGCACAAATTTGTGGTACCTCTTCGTTGGATGCAACACAGCTAGAAGCTGACCTATTTGTGATTGGACCAGAAGCTCCACTTGTAGATGGTCTCGCTGATCGCCTTCGCCAGCAGGGCAAGTCGGTCTTTGGTCCTGGACGCGACGGCGCAATGCTTGAAGGTTCTAAAGACTTTATGAAAGAGATTGCTGCGAGTGCGAAGGTGCCTACGGCAAATTATCGTACTTTTGATAATTTGGAACTAGCTATTTCTTATCTAAGAGGAACCGATGGTCCCTACGTGATAAAGACCGACGGTCTAGCGGCTGGTAAGGGCGTGCTTGTAACAAGCGACTTAGACGAAGCAATCTTGGATGTAACCCAAAAATTAAGTGGTACTAGTTTTGGAGATGCAGGGCGAAAGGTCATCATAGAAGAGTGTCTAGTTGGTAATGAGATCTCTTTGATGGTCGTTTGTGACGGTAAAAGCGCATTGGCATTACCGTGTGCTTGTGACCATAAACGTTTGAGTGATGGTGACCTTGGTCCAAATACAGGTGGAATGGGTGCGTATTCTCCGGTCGCTTGGTTCGATGAAGGAATGACCCAAAGGGCGATGGACGAGATAGTGCATCCAACCTTGGCCAAGTTGACTTCAATGGGAATCGACTATCGTGGTCTGCTCTATGCGGGACTGATCATTACCCAAGAGGGTCCTAAGCTGATTGAATTTAATGTGAGATTTGGAGATCCAGAAGCTCAAGTTATTCTTCCGCAGCTAGAGGGCCAATTAGGATTGCTTTTGCTCAGCGCAGCAAAAGGTGACCTCGATAGTGCAATCGTGCCAAATAAGAAAAATGGTGTGGTCGTGGTTATGGCCGCACCTGGTTATCCTGAGTCGCCCAAGGTAAATGGAGAGATCATCGGTCTTGGCGAAGCTGCGAAACTTGATGGTGTACGAATCTTTCACAGCGGAACTAAATTGACCGACCAAGGTGCAATTGTGGTTGGCGGAGGTCGAGTAATAGGAGTTTGTGGCTTTGATGAAGATCTCCGAGGCGCTATCTCCAAGGCATATCGTGCGGTAGATCGCATCTCCTTCGATGGGGCACAATTCCGAAGGGATATAGCAGCGAGAGAAGAGTAGGGATCCCTTCTTAATGGTTGATCGAGATCTGTTGGCTAAGGATTTCTTTTTGCATTTAATTGTTTATGCATCACTTCTGATTCCTAGGTTTGCTTTTTCGGCAATAGGGATCGTTGGCGAATAGATTGTCATATGTATTTGAGACGTGTTTTGATGCGTCTTATTTGATGAGCTAATTTTGGGACTATTTTAGTCCTTATTGACTTTAATTATCCGACTAGGCCAAGGAGCAAAAGAGTGATCGATCGATATACCATAGGAGAGATTGGCGAGATATTTTCCGATGAGTCTCGAATGACGGCTTGGCTGGAGGTCGAGTTGCTCACCGTCGAGGCGTTAGCAACCTTAGGAAAGATCCCAAGTGAAGATGCCATTTTGGTACGCAGATTAGCGCCAAAGATCGACCGGGCTTTTGTGGATGAGGTTGGTGCCCGAGAAGCGATAACAAATCACGATCTGGCCGCTTTCGTCGATGTGGTTCAGTCTCATATCGGCGTGAGCGCAGCTAGTTGGGTCCATTACGGTTTGACCTCTTCGGATGTAGTAGATACCGCTCTCTCGGTCATTCTTGTAAAGGCTGGTAAGGCAATTTCCGGCCAAGTGCGAGGTGCGATACTTGCGCTTTACAACAAGGCAGTGGAATATAAAGATACGGTGATGGCAGGCCGTACACACGGAATGCACGCCGAGCCCACAACTTTCGGCAACAAACTCGCTCTTTTTTGTTTGGCTCTGAACCGTGATTATGAGCGTTTGGAACGAGCTATCTCTGGAATATCAGTCGGTAAATTGTCGGGTGCGGTTGGAACTTATTCGAACATAGATCCTGAGGTCGAAAAGATTGTTTGTGGCGCACTTGGTCTTACTCCTACGCCTGCCACCCAAGTTATAGCGAGGGATCGCCATGCTGAATATGTATATGCATTGACCTCAATGGCGGCGACGATTGAGACGATTGCGACTGAGATACGCCACCTTGCACGAACAGAGCTTGGCGAGGCCCAGGAGTATTTTCAGCCCGGACAGAAGGGGTCTTCCGCGATGCCTCACAAACGCAATCCCATCCTCTCTGAGAGACTGGTAGGGTTGTCCCGTGTGATGAGAGGTTACTTGATCTCATCGCTGGAAGATATCGCCCTTTGGCACGAACGAGACATATCACATTCTTCAGTCGAGCGCGTCATCATGCCCGATGCATCTATTTTGGCCTACTATATGGCAAACAAACTCACCTCGTTGATTAGCGGTTTGGTCGTCGATGAGGTCGCGATGAAGAGAAATCTTGACAATTCGTTCGGATTAGTTTTTTCTCAGTCGCTCTTGTTGGCGATCGTAGATTCAGGGCGAACTCGTGATGATGCATATCGAATCGTTCAAGGTGCCGCTGCTCGTGCAATAAAAGAGAGGCGTCACCTGCGCTTGGTTCTTGAAGATGAGGCTAGTGTTCAACTGGACGAGAGCGTGCTAGATGCCGCTTTCGACGCTCATAGGATAATTGCTAACGCCTCATTGACGTTGAAAGAGGCGTCAAAGATTCCTCTTGTGCGCAACGAATTTCAGTGAAACGGTGACAATCTGTGGTGCCCTTTGTTAGTTAGGGGAGTGCCATAAGGATTGTTTGACAGGGTAGCTTTACCTACAAGATCTGCAGAAGAACCCAAGAGTCGATCGATTTGGTTGAATATCCTTGGCTGGTTGGCTAGGGATTGTTTGGCTGACAACAGAGGATTCAATTGGATTTAGAGTCCTTTTTGGATTCCTTCTGTGCCAAATGCCGCGCAAGACAGATAAGTGATATTTCAGGCCAATGAGCGCTACTTCACCCTAGGTATTTATTGAGATGGTTGTTTCTTCGAGGCACGTTTGGCTTTTGCCTTTGCGAAGGTGAAAAACTAAAGCGCTGCTAATAGATTATGGGATGGGTTAAACCGTTATTGAATCTTTGCTTTGTGGTGCCTTCGCGCCAGTTTGGTGAAGTTGGGATCGACTCTGAGGGATGTGGTCAAAGAGTGGTAAAGATGCGCCATATTTATTCGGGTAAAGTCCGGGACATCTATGAACTTGACGGGATAGATCGAGATTCACTTTTGATGGTGGCAAGCGATCGAGTCTCCGCCTATGACGTGATTATGAATGAACAGGTAGCCAATAAAGGCACCATCCTGACAGCAATGAGTGCGTATTGGATGAAGCTTGTCGAAGATATCGTCCCGAATCATCTCGTCGAACTCTTTCCGACCAAGCAAACCTTTGATGACGACTCCTTCGAAAAGTTCATCGGACGAGGCGTAATAGTTGCTAAGGCTCAGATGATTGAAGTCGAGTGCATCGTTCGCGGCTATCTGGCAGGCAGTGCCGCACGTGAGTATTTTAGATCTGGCACTGTTCACGGTAGGTCGCTCAAAGACGGTCTAGTTATGGCCGAGCGACTAGATGAGCCTATCTTTTGCCCCTCTATCAAGAACCACAGTGGACATGACGAGAATATATCTATCGAGCGAGCGAAAGAGATATTTGGATCGGAGCTGATATCTACTTTAGCCGAAGTATCGATTGAGATTTATAACCGCGGAGCTAGGGTTGCCGAGGAGTCCTCAATCTACTTGGCAGATACCAAATTTGAGTTTGGATTTATCGATGGGGAACTCGCGCTTTGTGATGAAATATTGACGCCGGATTCGTCGCGCTTTTGGGAGGCATCTACCTACGAAGCTGGTAAAGAGCCAATGCAGTATGACAAACAACCGCTACGCGACTATTTAGACACACTCGATTGGGATAAAACGCCCCCGCCGCCTTCTCTTGATGAAGAAGTTTTACAATCTCTCTCTGATCGCTATGCAATGGTTTACGAGAGAATTGCTGGTCAACCTATAGAGAATTGGATCACAGATGCGAAGAATGCTTATTTTGGCACAAATGGAAATATTTTCGCCTAGACTTTGCACTCGTCGTCGCACATTTTCCCGTGAACGTCGCGAATTGGAAAATCTAGCATATCGGAGTATTTCAAATTGAAGTACGAAGCAGTTGTAGAAGTGCTACTCAAGGATGGGGTATCCGATCCAGAAGGAGTAGCAATCCTTGATGCTGTAGTCTCATTGGGCTACGGTTCGGTTTCTAAAGTGGCTTCGGGCAAGTTGTTCCGTCTCCTTCTTCAGGCAGAGGACGAAAATTCAGCAGCCGACGTAGTCTCAGAGATTGCGGAACGCCTTCTTTCTAATCCGGTACTTGAGGATTTTCGAGTACGAGATTTAGTATCGTCAAATAGTTAAAATGTCTAAAGTAGGAATTGTCGTATTTCCCGGAACAAATTGTGAGCATGATGTTGCTCGCGCACTGGCGAACTTGGGCGTTCAATCTGAGCTAGTCTGGCACGGCGATAGCGATCTTTCTTCATATTCCGGCGTTATAATCCCCGGTGGTTTTGCCCACGGAGACTATCTCAGACCAGGAGCAATTGCGCGCTTTTCTAAGATTATGAGTGAGATTATCTCTTGCGCCAATTCAGGGGTTCCGGTTCTTGGAATTTGTAACGGCTTTCAAGTCTTGACAGAGGCGGGACTTCTTCCGGGAGCTCTGCAAAAAAATAGTGGGTTACGCTTTATCTGTCAGCCTGAGGCTCTAGAGGTCGTTACAACGCGTTCGATCACCACCTCTCAATTGTCGCCAGGCGATAGAATTACCCTTCCGATAAACCATTTCGAAGGTAACTACACCTGCGATTCGCAAACACTTAATCTGCTCATCGACAATGACCAGATCGTGATGCGCTATATAGATAATCCCAACGGTTCGATCGATAACATTGCTGCGATATCCAACAAGGGTGGGAATGTCGTAGGGATGATGCCGCACCCTGAACGGGCTAGCAGTGCACTTTTAGGAAATAGCGACGGATTGAAGGTTCTAGCGAGTTTTGCAGCGTCGCTTGTTGTCGGTGCCTTGTAGGTACTCGCTTTGTTGCAAATTAGCTGACTAAAGCTAATATTGATATCTTTTCAATTTATTATCGTTGGATCTAGATGGCCCAGAGTCGTCTGTTCTTTGTAGCTGTTTTGGCGAGTTAGATGAGACTCTTATGGTTACGCCATGGGCGTGCTCTGATCGTCTAAGCTCAAAGGGGCCTACAACACGGTGCTAAGTTTTGCCGAAGAGGTCTTACCTTTGCTACATCTAGCTTGGAAAACTTTACCAAATCTTTCCATATGGATCTTATGTCGCCAAGATTTACATTAGAGGTGACCTTTGTTGATCGATGTAGCGTTGATTGAATCCGTGTTGGTTGAGTGGCGTTGCTAGCGACATGGTTGGTAGGTGCGTGTCGCGACACGGAGCCCTAAATTTGACCCGATGAAGTCGATTACGATCGCTTTGTTTTGGACTTTTTGATTCCGGATAAGGAGCAAAAACGTCGTGAGTTCTCAAATCCTTTTTTATTGGTAATGTGGTAAATCCACTGGAAGTCGCAGGATTTGGCTTGTCGATGCAATGGCGCGATCGAGCCGCTACTTATTGGCTTTCGGCCCTGGTGAAAAGGGTAAAGCGACTTGATTTCAGCTCTCTTGCTTGTGGTTTTGACTCGCGGTTCTAATTTGTGTGACTGCATTTTCCCCCGAAGACTAAGACCGAATCTCCTTCGTCGGGGAGAATGTCTAACTCAGCCATTCTTTGGGACTGCCCGCAAGGTTTAGCCTTGGAGATAGCACTTTGCATTGGGAGACAAGTTGGAGCTTTTAATTTATTCAGCCCTGACTTTGGTCAGGGCTGAATTGGTTTTATCTTTACTTATTATTTATTCTTTTGAAAATAAAGTCTATTCAGCGGATCGACGACGACGGGTTGTCACCTTAGGAACGTCAATACCAGCTTTTTCTAGAGTTTCGTTTGGAATTCCAAGTGCATGCCATGCATCATAGGAGATTCCTTTTCTATCAGAGTATTCTCGAGCAGAGGCAACGAAACGTTCCTCAAGCTCTCCAATATCTACTTTATTTTTAAGATTTACTAGCTCGGCTTCGAGGTCTATTCGCTTTTGAATCAGGTGAAGGCGATCCAAAGGATCGGCATCATTTAACTGCTCTTCAACTAAGGCGAGTTGCTTTTCTACCGTATCTCGAGTCCTTTTTCTTCCTCTCCGAGGACGATTTCTCTCTAGTGCTTCCAAATAATCTCTAATAATTTTGGATTGAGCGCGTGCCGAAGCATCCTTGGCCCCGTCAATCTCAACTTCTACATCGTGTGCTGCCATGTAATTAATTATATCCGTAATATCACAGGACGATAATTATTTAAGCGATTATTGGCAAATCATTGCAAGAACTCAAGCGATACTTGGTTGTTTTAGCTGGAAATTGACTTAATTTATTTGACATTTCTGGATAGCATTTTATAAGGGGACCCTTATCCATACTATATTGAGGCTTATAATTTCTTTTTTTGCTAATAGGGTTCTATCTTTGGGAGAGGGCGCGGCCATGTTCCTCGTTATTTGATCTGAGCAGTCCATAAAAAGCTAAGTGATTGCTGTGAATTGCCTGAAGAGATTCATAAACCATCGTCTATTTGTTAGATACCATGGAGTCGACTGGCTAATTAGATCCAAGTCATAAAAAGCCGATCCACGCCAAGGTTAGCCCTAGGGCAACTTATCTGTTGCTGGTCTTTGTGATTTTCTTCGATATCTAGGGTTTTATTTCAAATTAACCAGTTGTGGCTGATGTTGTAATACCTATGATGGCATGGCGATTCACAGGTATTCATTTAGTACTTAGGGCTTTCCTGGTGATGATCCAGATAAGGATCATCCTTCTATAACAGGCCAGCATCGCTTGTGCTCATTGAGTTATGGCAGGCTATGACCGATTCGACAACCTGGATGAGGCAGGTGGATCCCTAGGTGATTCGGGAATTTAAAAGGTACCACTGTGGTTATATGATCTTTGGTTCGATTGAGTAGCCTTTGATGGAAATGAAAATTCTCGTTGAGATTTTTCGAGCTAAAGGACGCCCTGACACCAAGATTGCTGATCTGCTAACGCCTAGTGCAACCATTTGGGAATTGATAATGGTCGATGTATTCCTTAGTTAGTTTTGAGGTGTTGGGTATCTTTCAAATAGAGCTATGACGACGGCATCGGTGTTTCATTTGAGACCTCTTCTTGGATAATGCTAAGTTTAGGGTTGACCTATGGCGAAATAAGTGATTTTGGAATCTGGGAAATCCTATGGATGGATCTATCGAACGGCCAAAGATTTTAATAGAATAAAAGGTTTGTAGTTTTGCAAGCTCTAGCTGAATTATTGGATTCTATTTTGAGGTTACGTTAGCATTGGAAGTGCTTTTCGCGCCAACCGGTGGTCTCTCTTAGATTTTGTCTACTTCTTTGGATTGTTCTTTGGTTTTGGAGGGTCGAACGTGCTTAGCTGTGTGATTTGGTTAGTTTTTATGCATTCTAACTTAGAGGCTTGGCGAGTCAAAGGATTTGATTGAATTTTTTGTTGAATTTAATGAAGCTTTGCGTTGATATTCATTGTTGTTGCTTCGGTTGTTTCCTCAAGCGGATCTAAATTGGCACGAATGATGTGAGATGGTTGATGATAACTTCCCTTTGCATTTACTAAAGTAGATGCGAGATCATGCAGATTGGAGCATGCGTTCTAATTTGATGAATTCATTTGAGGGATCATGACTCTTGACAAAGACAGCCGTGATACTGATAGTTTTTTACTAAAACGGTGGATATCCATGGTGAAGGTTATCCTGTAAATAAAGTCTTCTTCCCGAGAAGTTGGCGGTGGCAAGACTTTAGTTTTTTCAATGTCGCATTGGCGAGCGCCGGGGTCTTTTAGTCTTTATGACATGGATCAACCAATACACGCCGCGCTCGGTCTAACAGACGAAGAACTCTCCATGATTATAGAGATTTTGAAGCGAGAGCCAAACTATCTTGAACTTGCGATGTACTCTGTTATGTGGTCAGAACACTGTTCGTATAAGTCTTCGAGAGTTCATCTGCGTCGCCTACCTTCCAAGGGTGATTTGGTGATTTTGGGTCCCGGAGAGAATGCTGGTGTGATCGACGCTGGTGATGGGATCGCTGTTGCGATTCGAATGGAGTCACACAACCATCCATCTGCTATAGAGCCATATCAAGGCGCTGCTACGGGCGTTGGCGGAATTTTGCGCGATATCTTCACGATGGGTGCGCGACCGATAGCACTTTTAGATGGACTGCGAATCGGCGATCAAAGTGATCCAAGAAATAGGTACATATACAATGGAGTCGTTGCAGGCATTTCGGGATATGGAAATGCCGTCGGTGTTCCAACTGTTGGCGGCGAGATCGTCTTTGATGAGACTTATAACGCTAACCCTCTGGTAAACGTCGCAGCGGTTGGTGTATTGATGCGCGACAAG
This sequence comes from Acidithrix sp. C25, assembly GCF_904848545.2. Lineage (NCBI taxonomy): Bacteria > Bacillati > Actinomycetota > Acidimicrobiia > Acidimicrobiales > Acidimicrobiaceae > Acidithrix > Acidithrix sp. C25. The sequence continues at coordinate 1,089,326 of NZ_CAJHCI020000002.1, read as the reverse complement.
CTGGTGCTTGCACGAGCTGATGGAATTGGAAATCGTGCCATTTTGCTAGGTGCTACCACTGGTAGGGATGGAATTGGTGGTGTATCGGTTCTCGCTTCAGCGGGTTTTGGTCAAGAGGTGGATTCGTCCAAGCGTCCAAGCGTCCAAGTAGGAGATCCCTACGAAGAGAAGCGTCTGATAGAAGCTTGTCTTGAGCTTTTGGACAAGAGGCTGGTTGTGGGAATCCAAGATCTAGGCGGGGCGGGGTTGTCGTGTGCAACTTCTGAGACTGCGGCCAAGGCTGGATTGGGAATGGACGTTCAAATTGGTGCCATTCCACGGCGTGAGCCAAATATGGAACCATTTGAAGTTATGACCTCAGAGTCTCAAGAGCGAATGTTGGCCATTGTGGAGGATGCCAACGTCGCTGAGGTGTTGGCGATTGCTGAGAAATGGGAGATATTGGCGGCCGTCATCGGTACCGTCACCCCGGCCGTAGTCCACGAGGATGGCTCAAGTGTGGGTATGTTGCGAATATTAGATGGTCAAGAGGTATTAGCCAACGTGCCAGCTGCGTCACTAGCTGATGAAGCCCCACTCTATCATCGCCCTCTAGCCAAGCCGGATAACTTTGATGAGAATAGCCAAATGGACGTCGACTCTTTAATTGGTGAGATAGACGTGATTGCGGAATTAACCAAGATGATAGGAGATCCATCGGCGGTTTATCGCCAATATGATCATCAGCTCTTCCTCAATACGATAGTTGGACCGGGTTCCAACGCCACTTTGCTTCAGCTGGCAAGTCCTGAAATAGGGGTTTCTAATAAAGCCATAGGGCTCTCGTGTGATGGTAACTCACGTTGGTGTGAATTGAATCCAAGAGTTGGATCAGAGCTAGTAGTTGCCGAGTCAGCGCTAAATGTAGCATTGGTTGGTGCTAAGCCCGTAGCCATGGTTGATTGCTTGAATTTTGGGAATCCGACTCATCCCAGCGTTATGTGGCAACTCTCGGAGTCGATTGATGGAATAGCCAGAGCAAGTTTAGAACTTGGTATTCCAGTGGTGGGCGGCAACGTCAGCCTATACAACGAGGCCTCGGGGCGAAACATTGAGCCAACTCCAGTATTGACAACCCTTGGCTTGGTGGAAAAAATTAGTGGAATTCCACCTACCACTTCCTATGGCGTAGATCGCTCGATCGTCTTGGTTGGAGATATATCATCGAAGTTGGCAGGCTCCAAGCTGGCATGGTCGAGCCGCTCCCTCAAGGGCGGCAACCTCGTCGAGGTGGATTACGATCGCCACCGATCCTTGATAGAAGCAGTTCTATGTTTGGCCAATGACTCATCTACATATGGCATAAGCGCTATGAACGATATCTCTGATGGTGGCTTGGCTTTGGCCCTTTTTGAGATGGCTCGCGCTAGTGGGTATGGATTTAGCCTTGGTAGCGACGATCGTGACTACAAGCTCACCCCAGGCCAACTATTTAGCGAAGCGCCATCTCGAATTGTGGTAGTCACTTCGAATCCTACTAGTGTCATCGATTTTTTTGACGAAGGGTCAATTCCGGCAGTAGTAATTGGAAGCACCAATTCCACGGCAACCCTTGACTTTGGGGCTCAGGCTTTAATGACGCTGACTACCTCAGGTCTAAGACCTAATTGAATTAGGCGAGGACTTTGGATAACCACTGGGTTATCCAAGGCACCAGACACCTATTTTTCGTAGCTAGTGGTCTCTTTGTTTTATGGCCATAGCAGGATCTTTTAACTAAGAGTCGATAGCCGCTATAAAATAGGCTATCGACGATTTGGGTTGCTTTTTTGATCAAATATTGGATCAAATATTTGATCGCAAAGGAGATCTTCTATAGCGATGTCAGCGGCTGGTGCCATCTTATAAGGTGCGATCTAGCTATGTGGATCTAGCTATGTGGATCTAGCTATGTGGATCTAGCTATGTGGATCTAGCTATGTGGATCTAGCTATGTTGTGATCTGGATCGGTCGATGAGGAGCGATTTAGAGGGGCTATCGGTCTTTTGGGAGCCCGGGAATTCGATCCGCTAATAGGGCTCTTCTTCGAATTCAAAAGGTGACACTCAATTATTCAATATCTCCAAGAGAGTGTAAGGAGACTGAGACTTCCTCTTCTTTGTCTGGGTACTTTCGTGATTGGTCGCCACTTTTATCTGGCTCTGAATCTCCGTGGAAGATGACGATGTTTTTGTGCCGTTTGGCAAAGAAGGAAAAGACGAAGCCACCCCCTAGAAGAGCAAAGATCACATAGTCGATTGAAGAGCCGATTGCACTTGGCCCATATATTACGAATCCCACCATGAAGGCGAAGAAACTTAGACAGGCAAGGCACGATAAAAGTAATAGTAGCCGATGGCGGTGGGGTTGGTTTTCCTCCAGCGATTCACTTCTGTGAATTCGACCCAGGAATACACTCGCAGTTAGGGAGTCTAAGAAGAACTCTGCGACCAAAAAGAAGCCAGCCGCCGATAGGACTAGGCCAAAGAATGAGCTAAGTGAAGAGAAGAGACTTTGGAGCGCGGTGATTGCGAAAGATGCGCCCACGACAACTATTGTCGCAACGCTTGGAGCTTGATTTTTGTTTAGGGTCGAAAACGATGGTGGCACTAGCCCTTCTCGCCCCATTGCATAGAGAGCTCGAATCAATATAAACGAAGTCAACCAAAGGCCACCGGCAGTAGAGGCGAGAACGGGTAAGAGAATTAGCCATGGCGCTCCAGGAACCAATCTGTGACCCCAAACCGCCATGGGATTGGTGGCTCCGGCTAGGAGGTGAAGCGGTGTCTCTCCAAACATAAGCGGATAGATCAGGGCATAGAATCCAAGAGCCATTATCGCTCCGATGATGCCGCCTTTTCCAGGGTCTGCCTTGGGTGCGACGGATTCTTCAGAGGCGTAGCTGTCAATCTCCCAGCCGTCAAGAATCGTAGCTGCTATTACTGCTGTAACTATCATTCCGCCGATTGGAGGCGATCCAAAGTGAATAGGAACCGAGATGGAGTGCCACCTTGCAATGGCAATAGTGGCGATTACCGCGACTGAAATTAGCTCAATAGCCAGAAATACCTGGGTTAGTTTGGCGGTAGGTCTAGCGCCTCGCAGGAGCGGAACGAGGGCAAATGAAGACCAGAATAAGGACATTCCAAGTTCGGCGAGCGGTGATGGACTGTAGCTCGGAAAGAGAAGATTTAAGGTATAAGTCGCTGCTGGAATGATGATCGGAGGTATAGAGGTAAAGTAGGCGATTATCAAGATCCACGCTTGGTACCTAGAGGCTCTTATCCCTAAGACTCGAGCGGACCAATGGTAAGAGGCACCAGCATGGGGAAAATGACGATTTAGAAGTCTAAAGACAAAGGCTGCAACTATGAAAGGTATGGCTATCAATGCGACCGATGGCAACGTCCAAAGGCCAGCGTTTGCAGCCATGACGCCTCCAGTTGCTGCAATTGAAAAGAGTGGCCCAACGCTCGATACTGATAGTGCGATTAGATCGCGCATGTGGAGTGACTGGTTTAGACCTTGGGAAATGGGGGCGTCTTGGTTTTTGGGGCTGATTGAGCTCGCGGGTGCTCTTGTTTTGTCTTGAGGCAATGATCAAACTCCAAAAAAATTTGTGACTAAAATTTCTTGCGAACTATTCGCATTATAACCCCCACGGACGTATGACTATTCCATTGGATCTCGATCTCTTGGCTCGCTGTAAAAGGCGCCGAGGCGATTCCAAGTAATGGGTGCGGTGGTTATCTAGGTTCAAAGTGAAATCGAAACCGTCATTGATTTTTCGCCTTAGGCACCCTGCGCAGTTTTTGTGCATTGTTCGTACATTTTTTAATTGGTACATTGTTCAATTGAGGCTGAGAGTTCTTGGGGTTGCCACATTGAAGTTTCATCGCCCAATTGGCCACAATCTAGGGATCTGACCTTTGGATCTTAAATTATGGGATGATAATTATGGGATGATAATTATGGGATGATTTTTTGGTGGCCGAGTTGTCACTCGTGTGGTTCCTTACGACGTGACTTCGGAAGCCTAAATACAAACTAAATACAAAAGAGTTGCACCATGAACACTTTCGGGTCGCTTCATCGATGGTCCCCAACAGGGAGCGACCCATAAATTTTTTAGGTGAGATTGTCATTACCAAGTGATAGCTAATTGGTTAGCCCTCAATTGATCTTTTTTAGCATTTGATGATCAGTAGACTTTGGAAAGGTGATTTTCGGATCTCAGGCGAAGCTGCTCTAGTGCCCTATATGGAACTCTTAGATCTCCTTTTCCTACCCCTACTGAAAGGTCTGGTTTGTAAGTTCCATGAAAGTCACTGCCACCAGTGGCTACGATATCCAATTTTTCGGCGAGACCAACTAGGAATTCTCGCTGTTCTTGGTTGTAGCGGCCATAGTGTGCTTCGATACCTGCAAGGCCATCAGAGACCCATCCTTGGATAATGTCAGCTAGTCGGTCCCGATCTTCTTCTACGGTGAATGGGTGAGCTAAGACAGGCATTCCTCCGGATCGCAGGGAAAGGGCGATCATATCTTTGGGCGATAGAGTAATCTTTTCAACGTAGTATTTGTTGCCTTTGGCAAGATAGTGATCGAATGCCTCCTGGAGAGTCGATACAACGCCCTTTTTGACTAAGAGTGCTGCGAAGTGTGGCTTTCCTATGCCGACGCCTCCGCCCTCTGCCGAGAGTTCCTCAAAGGTTATATTGATTCCGTCCTTGTTCATTAGTTCTAGAATCTTGAGGTTTCGGTCTTCGCGCGCCATCTGCATCTCAATCAGGGTTTCTGCGATTGGCGAGGAGTGCGCATCAACGAAATAGACGAGCATATGCATCGTCCCTTCGTTGTAGTGGCAAGAGACTTCTACGCCTGAAATGAATTCAATACCAAGCTCTATTGCTCTCGCCTTAGCTTGGGTCAATCCGTCAAAGCGGTCGTGATCAGTGAGCGCTATTGCCCTCAATCCAGCCGCTGCCGCAAGCTCAACTACCTCAGTCGGGCTTGCGGATCCGTCTGAAACTCGTGAATGTGTGTGAAGGTCTATCATTAGAGGCCGCCTCGGGCAGTTATTCTTAAGGTGAAAAGTTCGCGCGCAATTTGTTTCAAGTTAGTAAATTTTAGGTGTGTGCCGGCGATGGCATCGTCGCAAATGAAGAAATTCTTTCAAATCACTCAATGGTGGGAGCCAAGTGGGAGTTTTGGCAAGGGCTGACCTGTGCAAGTTGTAGAGTCGATTTAACTAGTGGTCACATTTTTTGTGGCATTTTATCTGGGAGCCTAAGATGGACGCCAATTATAGCGTTGGAGTTGGCGATGAAATGGTCGAAGATCGTTTCGATCAACTAAAGCGAGGTGATTCGCCAGAAGAGGCCTGCGGGGTCTTTGGAATACGTGTTGAACCAATGACTCGATCGGTTTCGCACGCTACTTACGATGGTCTTTACGCCTTGCAACATAGAGGGCAAGAGTCCGCGGGCATGGCTGTTTCAGATGGAACTTCCATTACGGTTGTCAAGAACATGGGGTTGGTCTCAAATGTCTTTGATGATCGTACACTTTTGTCTTTGCCGGGTAATCTGGCCATAGGCCATACTCGATATTCAACTACCGGTTCCTCAACATGGGGGAACGCTCAGCCGGTCTTTAGGGCCGTGGGTGACTCAGGAATAGCACTTGGCCACAATGGCAACCTTACTAATACTCAAGCCCTTAGCAAAGAGCTTGGATTTGATTCGATGGAACTCGGAAGTGATTCGGACCTTATCGCTCACTTTTTGGCCACCGAGATAGCCTCAAACCTAGGTGGTAAACCTGGATCCGTGACTGAGTCGATCAAGAGTCATCCCGAGGCGGTGCTAAGTGCTCTCGAGCATGTGCTACCAAAGCTCAAAGGTGCTTTTTCACTGGTGATTATGGACCATGATCGATTGATTGGGGTTCGTGATCCAAATGGCTTTAGGCCCCTTTGTCTAGGTCGCTTGGAGGCGGGATATGTTATTGCTTCCGAGACTCCAGCGCTAGATGTAGTTGGCGCCACCTTTATTCGAGAGGTGGAACCAGGTGAGATGGTCATCGTCGACGAACTCGGTGTCCGTTCATTTCGCCCCTTTCCTCCCGAGTCCATTGATCCCAAGTTGTGTATCTTCGAATTTGTATATTTTGCTCGACCAGATGCTCGGTTGTTGGGGCAAGAGGTCTACTCGACTCGAAGGCGCATGGGCGAGCTTTTGGCCAAGGCGCTACCGGTGGATGCAGATCTGGTTATGGGCGTGCCTGATTCGGGAGTTCCAGCAGCGGTCGGCTACTCCTCGGCTAGCCACATTCCCTATGGGCAAGGTTTAGTAAAGAATAGATATATCGGTAGAACCTTCATCTCTCCCGATCCAGCATCGAGAATCGATGGAGTTAGGCGAAAACTTAACGTTTTGCGTGATAACATTTCAGGTAAACGACTTGTGGTTGTAGATGACTCAATAGTTCGTGGAACAACGACAAAGGCGATGGTAAAGCTTTTGAAGGAGTCAGGAGCAACTGAAGTCCACTTGCGAATCTCTTCGCCTCCATATCGATGGTCTTGTTTTTATGGTATTGACACCCCATCTAGACCCGACCTCTTGGCCTCCTTTAAAAATATTGATGAGATTAAGGCATTTTTAGAGGTGGATTCAATTGCATATTTGGATCTCGAGGATCTCAAGGCCGCTATTGGCTCGCCTGAAGATGGTTTTTGTGATGCATGTCTTACAGGTTCGTATCCAATCGATGTTCCTGAAGCAATGTTGAACGCTCGACGTCCAAAGAAGATTGGCTGAAGGCAACTCTGAGACTTACTTACTCGGTCAAGCAATGACCGATGGATCTTGGCTAGCCCTTTTTATCGAGGTGAGTCCTGTTTATCCAGGTGAGAGAGATCACTTCTAATCGATGGTTTCTAATGAAATTTCACGAGGAAGTCGAATCCTTGCGATCTATTTGAACTATTGACCATCCCAAGGGCCAATGTGCACAAATCGACATGACACTTTCAAATATTGTGAGCATAGAAAAGGTACTTTTATTGATGAGCGAGAAGTTGAGTTACGCCAGTGCTGGCGTCGACATAAATGAAGGCGAAGCGGCCGTTCGGTCTATTAAAAAGATTGTGGAGGCGACCTCGATAGATGGCGTCATGAGCAAGATCGGCGGCTTTGGTGGCCTCTTTGATTTGAGCGTCCTAGACATGGCGGAACCGGTGTTGGTCTCCTCTACCGACGGTGTCGGCACTAAGGCGTATCTCGCCGGGGCTCTTGGCTCCTATAAGACGATAGGCATCGACCTAGTTGCGATGTGTGTCGATGATATAGCGGTACTGGGGGCGCGGCCACTATTTTTGCTTGACTATCTTTCTGTTGGCAAGTTGGACTCCAATCTGGCCCTAGAGATTGTAGGTGGAATCGCCGAAGGGGCAAAGGCGGTGGGCGCTGCACTGATCGGTGGCGAGATGGCGGAGCACCCCGGTTCAATGACGGATGGTCATTTCGACCTTGGGGGCTTCGTGGTTGGAGTGGTAGAGAAATCTAAGATCTTAGGGAGCCATCTCGTGAGAGCGGGCGACTCCTTAGTTGCCATTGAATCCCCTAATCTTCGTTCCAATGGATTTTCGCTGGCGCGTCGTGCGCTCTTGGGGAACGCTGGCGACATAGACCATGGGGGCAATCGAGACCTGTTTCAGACTCTTGTGGATGCCAAACCATTTGACGATGGACGCACGCTTGGTCAGATCCTCATGGAACCTAGCGTTCTGTATAGTCCGATCCTTCAAGAGCTCTCCAAGACCATTGATATTCACGCTGGTGCACATATTACTGGGGGAGGAATCGAGGGAAATCTTTCTCGAGTGCTCAAAGACGGTGAACGTGCCATTGTCAAACGCGACTCTTGGGAGATACCACCTATCTTCTCGCTTATTCAACGTTCGGGTGCAATCGATGACGATGAGATGTTTCGGGTCTTTAATATGGGCGTAGGCATGGTGTTGGTCATCGATCACGATCAACGAAAAGAAGCTATTGCCACAATTGAATTATTGGGACATAGGGCTTATGAAATTGGCTCTATCGAATCGGCTGCGAAAGGCGTGGAACTAAGGTGACAAGGTATCAGCAACTATCTGCAATGTATCCTGAGAACTTACAAGAGGCCTTGAACCTAACAGATAGCGTTCGCAAGGATCTTTTGATGACCCATCTTGAGGAGTTTTCGATCCGTAAGGGTGATTTCATCCTAAAGTCTGGCCGAAAGAGCAAGTGGTTCATCGACTCTAAAGCTACAGCATGTCATCCCCAGGGGATCCTACTGGTTGCCGTCTCGATTATGAAGATTCTTCCTCCCGATATCGATGGCATTGGCGGTTTGACCATGGGAGCTGACCCAGTTTCGTATGCGACAGCCGCTATTGGCTGTGCGATGGGTCGGATGCTTGGTTCGTTTTCGGTAAGAAAAGAGGAGAAGGACCATGGCGGCAAGGGAAGGATCGCAGGAGTTTTAAATAGTGGGAATCATCTGGCAATCGCAGAAGATACGGTTACGAGGGGAACTTCTATCTTTGAGGCGATTGAGCAAGTGAGACGTTGTGATGGCGACGTTACCTTTGTGACAGCAATAGTGGATCGCGGAGGTACTGTAGCGCGAATGTGTAATGACCAAGGTATTGCCTATAAGCCACTTGTCACCGCGCCCGAGCTTGGCTTTGAGTACGAGGGTGCATAGGGACCCCCAACATAGGCTCCTAATACGCAGATTCGGGGTAGTGGCGCATCAATAAAACCAACCCATAGCTTTGATGGAAGTGCCAACCTTGTAGATTCAAGGTAGGGAGACTACCCGCTGAATTGCTGTTTCAGAGCGGGAGCGACACTTTTTGGATGGGTATGGCCTATCGTTATTGGATCATCAATCGCCAATCACCAATCACCAATAACCATTTTAGATGTAATGGTTATTGGTGATGTTCGTCTTTAGCTAGCTCCAACTGGTCAAAAGAAACCAATATCCGAGCTCGCCGGCGCTAGATCTACCTGACTCTGAAACACATCCAAAGACTAGATTTTTCAGAGGCTTGACGTTGGTCTCTCCGTCGTATCTAAGCGAATGAGAATGACTATGGGTACCTTTGTCTCGGAGAGCAAATGCCTTTGCGAAGGTACGAGTAATCGGCCTAATTCGCTCATCTACGGCAGGTGGGCCAATAATCTTTTCCCAGTTGATGCCATGATTTGATTTTATCTGAGCTACTGAGCCGATCGGAAGCTCGTGCGCTATGAATAATCGGTCGAAATGAACGCCGGTTCGATCAATTCGACGCAGTTCTCTTAGTGGCGATGATGGCGCTGAAAAATTACCCGCTTTGATTTGTGGATGCCTTTCGACGTCAAATATGACCCAATCGGTTTCACCATGGGTTGAAATGCCAACAGGAGTGTGATGAATTTGTGCAGGACCCAGAGGTGTTAGAAGATCGCCACCTTGTTCTTTGGTCTTGTCTTCTAACTCCGTCCGTGGTTCTTTTGGATCTAATGTTTCTTGATTTGATAATCCCAAGATTGTAATTATTTTACTTTCGAGTATCTCCATTTGAATTTTCCATTCAACTTTTGCGAATCATCAATATGATAAAAGCAATGGTGCTTGCAATCAGGATTACAAACATTCCCATTATTGCGAGAGCTGTGAATGTCAGAATCGCAGAACTTATCAAAAGTGGCATCGATAAGATAAGACCAATCGCGACTACTATGCAAATTGCAATCGTAAGATAAATATTTGCCCTAGCGATACCGTTAGTTGCTATTGTCAGAATAGACAAAGCAAACAATAGAATAATTGCGCCATATCTTCCCCAATTAAGCAATCCTGCGAAGGTCAATATCTTGATGGAATCGCTGATAATGGTGTATGGAAGTAGGAGATTATGGTCAGCCTTTAGCTTTAGCAACCAGTGGTGAAGTGGAATTGTATCGATAATTACTGCAATTAATGAGATTGTCGTGACGATTACTGGACGACGCAGGAGGGTTATATCACCACTCGGCGTAACAATTGATTGGCGAAATTGCCTTACGTCCATTGGATTTGACTTAACTTGTCCATTACGATTTTGCTGCATTTTTTTAATCGACAAAATATGCAATCGACACTTGAGTTTGATTAAATTTGCAAATGTAATTTCCATTTACGCCTTCTTAAGTAATCATATCTCTATTATATATTTATGATTGCAACTATCCTTAGCAGATCTATCAATACTTGAATATTTCGACAAAGATTTTATTTTCGCCTAATGATCTGTGACATCACAGACACTCGTTTGCACCTTCTTGGAATATCTATGCGTTCTGATGCGACTTATGGGGTTTTAGGAGTGATGACTAAATGTCAAGGTGGCATTTTCACTACTGTCAAGGGGTTTTTGGTTAGATAGCTTTTGAATGATCTCCCATCTATATAGGGTGATCTTTGGACACAGCGATTGCACAAGGAACTAGCGGAGTTTTCTATGTCAGGGGGACTACGCCCTTGTGTGGTTGCATCGCCCCTTTGTCAAAAGGTTAGATTCGTGCGTTGAATGCGGTAATTTAGACAGCTGCCCCTGGTGAGTTGCTAGGTTGGCCGGCCTTTAGTCCCTGGAATGAGCGGTGGAACCCCACCACATTAACGCCTCTTGTGTAGCTCTCCCAAAGCAGATCATTATCTTTGTGGGCTTTTGGTCCTAAGTTGTGGATTTTCAGTTAACAGAGGTGCTATGTCGCGAAATGGTCTCCAAGGCCAGGAGTTGATCCGATTTGGTCGCGCTTTTGAGACGGTTTGATATCCTTTTTGAACTGCAGATCGTCCCGTTGCGTTTTTTAGCTTTTGGACGATCTGTAGCTTTTTGGGATTTCACCAAGTTGAGATCCCAAATCGGTTGAGATCCCAAATCGGTTGGGATCCTAAATCGAACACTCCTATTCAAAGGAGATAATAAAGGTCGGTCTATTTAGATAGCGATTCCAATAGGAATCGACTGACCCATTTTGAATCTCCACCGCCCCTAGAATTGCCAGGTTATAGAGTTACCTCATTATTTCGAGGTTAACCATGAACTCTAGGTGCTCTGTCATTGGAAAGAGATCAAAAGCTTTTATCTCTTTTATCTCGTACTGAGTTTTTAGGGTCGCCAAGTCGCGAGAGAGGGTGGCCGCGTCGCAACTTACGTAGATGATCTGTCTCGCCCTAGAGGTGGTGAGCTCTGCCAAAGCGGCGCCATTGATGCCTGATCTCGGTGGATCTAAGACGACAACACTATTTTCCATCAGTAGATTTGAAATCGTTCGTTTGGTGACAGTGGCCTCTTGGACCTCGATCTGACTTATGTCAGTCGAATTATAACGGGCATCTTGGGCAGCGTGACTTGATGATTCTACGCATGTCACTCTTCCACTTGCACCTACCGCCTTGGCCAAGGGAAGTGAGAACAGTCCAACACCACCGAAGAGGTCGATAGCGTGATCTCCTCTTTTGAGTTCTGCGGTCTGCATGACTTCTTTGACTAGCAGGCTAGGTGCCCCGACGTGTGATTGCCAAAACGAAAGAGGACTTATGCGATATTGGTATCCATCCACATTTGCAAAGGAGGTGTACTTGGAGTTGAGGGGACTCCCATCGAGGCGTGCCAGGTCGATACTGGTTCCTCGCTTGGAATGGTACCTTACTACTCCAAAGGGTTCTCCTTCTCCTATGGCTCGGAGTTCTACTTCTTCGGCTCCTTTCCAAGAGGTGCTAAAGGCCGGAATCAATCGGTCGCTAGCAAGGGGGCAATGATCTATCGCTATCAGTTCTCTAGATCTAGAAGTTCTAAGCCCAAGGCGTCCTTCGTCGTCTACGCCACATCTCAGTCGAGTACGCGAGCCTAGATCATCGATATCATTGGCAATGATTTTGATCTCGTGGTCAGTTCCTGCCAAGCGTTCGAGATGCGCTTTTGCGATATCTAACTTCCATTTGACTTGAGATGCCTTATTTGCATGCTGAAGGTCGCATCCTCCGCACATTCCGGGACGAGCGTATTGGCATTGGGGCTCGACTCGATCGGGTGATGGTTCGATAATCTCAATGGCGTCGCCGCGAGCCATCTTGGCATTGGTGGTCGTAATTGAGACGTCTACAACTTCACCTGGAAGACAATGTTTGACAAAGATGACTTTTCCGTCGGATAACCGTCCAACACCCCCACCCGTTGCGGGTCGTTCAATTTTAATTCGTTGCAATGGTTCATTCACTGTATCTAGAGCCTTTCTGAGGGCGCTCAAGTAATTTATTTGTCCGGGTGTCAATTACATTATTTATTTCAAGCGGATCGGGTGTCTAGCGCTATGATCCCAATGGTAGTGCTCGTAATCGCTGGATAGCTTACCTATCGATGCTATTACGATTTGAGAATCTCAAATGCCGTAATGACTTATTTGCCCTATATGCGTATTCGAATTTATACCTTTAACATCATTTAAAGATTGAAGGGCAGTTCGTGGACGTAATGTCATTATATTCGCCCTCTATGGCGGCAATGTTGCCTAGAGTGGTGATAAGGGTGATAAGATAGTTTAGGTTAGTCACTGAGCGATTCTTGTCGATTCCCTTATTTAGGAGTCGTTATGATTCGCGGTGGGGCAAAAGATTGCACCTATCTTATGCCTCATCTCTACTGCAAGAGATAGACGTTACTCAAGTACGAATTCGTTACGTTCGTTTGTCTTAGCCACTGCTAGATTGAGGGGCCTCGTTGGGAGCCGAGGTCCCTTTATCAGTGAACTTCAATATTTGAGCTCCATCTTTCGCTTAATTGATTTAACCCGTGAAGTCCATTTTCCATGAGACCATAGCTGAAGATTACCCAAGGTAGCTTTTTACGATTTTCAAAGTTTGTGACCTGTTCTGTCTGGTCATGCCTTTGTTTTGATTGTTTCTTGGGTGACCACTTGGCTGAGCTGGTTTTCCTTATAGGGACGAATTAAAATGAAAACGACTAGATACTTCGTTCTCCCTAAGTTACATTCATTCTCCTAGACCATAGAAAACCATGGGAAGAAGGAGCACTAAAACCATCTTGTTCCCTGGGCTGGTTCACTGAGCCGTTGTGGTAGAAGAGAAAATCCACTTTTTCCTTATGAAAGCGCAAAAACCTACGGAGATTTCGCAATTCTGCGAGATCTCCTAGTTATTGTATTCGGACTATGTGCTAGGGAACTTTAGAGGTATTACAAGAGATGTAGTGAATTTATTTTATCTAATCTGAAAGCATCTTTAGGACTCTCTCTTTGATGCGCTCGGGGGTTATTAGTGAGGCTCCCTCAAGAGAATGTGCGAATGGGGCGATTGGAAAGTGGTCTGGTGCGAGGCGCTCAACTGGCCCATCAAGGTCCAAGAAGGCACCCTCCATAATGGTCGCGACTACTTCTGCGCCGACTCCGAATTCTCTATTATCCTCGTGGACTACCAGCACTTTGGCACATCGTTTGGCCGAATCGATGATTGTGGCTCGATCCAGTGGTGAGATAGTCAATAGATCTACGACTTCAATGGATGCCATGCCAGAAAGTTCTTCAGCCACCGCAAGGCAATAGTGGCGCATCAATCCATAGGCAATGATCGATAGATCTCTCCCTTTGCGCACGATCTCCGCTCTTCCGATTGGGAACCTATGGCCGCTCGCCGCCTCGGCCCCTTTGATCATGCGATAGGCCTTTTTGTGTTCCAGGAAAAGCACAGGGTCTGGATCCTCTAGCGCTGAGCGAAGCAGACCGGCCGCATTTTCGGGTGTTGAGGCGACTACTACCTTGATTCCAGGTATGTGAGCATAGAAGGCCTCTATCGATTGAGAATGGTAGAGGCCTCCGTGTACTCCTGCTCCGAACGGGGCTCTAATAACCATAGGAACGTTGTAGGAACCATTGGATCGATAGCAAATTCGAGCTGCCTCAGAGAGGATTTGGTCAAAAGCGGAGTGGATGAAGTCGCCAAATTGGATCTCAACGATGGGTTTTTTTCCATATACGGCAAGGCCGATTCCAAAGCCAACGAGGCCAGATTCTGCTATTGGGGTATCAATGACGCGGTCTTGTCCGAACTTTGTTATCAGTCCTTCAGTCGCTTTGAAGACTCCGCCCCGAGTTCCAACATCTTCCCCCATAATTATCGCTTCGTCGAATTCCTCCAAGAGCTCTCCAAGGGTGTTTCTAATTGACTCTATATAGTTGACGGTTTTGGCACTGGGATCGGCAATGACTTGGTTAGGTGATGCCGGTTGATCAAAGCGAATGGGCTTAGCAAAGACATGATCGGAAATGGTAGAGGGATCCGGGTCGTTCGATGACTCTGCCGCGGCTAGTGCTAGTTCTATTGCCTCTCTTGTTGCTTCCACCATCTCTTTTTCTAGAGATTCTGTCATGAGACCATGGTTATATAGATAGTTGCCAAAACTAATGAGGGGATCATTTGCCTTGGCGTCTGCGACCTCTTGGCTAGAGCGATAAGTGCGATCGTCGTCGTCAGAGGCATGACTGAGAAACCTATAGGTCTTGGCTTCTATGAGGCTAGGTCCATTGCCACTTGCGGCACGAATGCGGGCCTTTCTGACTGCGTCGTAGACGGCGATAGGATCGTTTCCATCGACTATCTCAGAGAAGATGTTATATCCAATTCCTCTTGTGGCAATATCTGCGACCGCACTTTCGGACTCTAAGGGAACCGAAATTGCATATCCATTGTTTTCGCAGATAAATACGATTGGAAGCTTATGGATAGATGCAAAGTTGAGTGATTCATGGAAGTCTCCTTTGGACGCGCCGCCGTCGCCAAAGGTTGTAAAGACGACACTGTCGCCATGGTCGATCTGGATTCCTAGGGCGATTCCGGTGGCATGAGGAAGTTGAGTTGCGACCGGAGATGATCCCGTGACTATGTTACGTTCCTTCACGCTCCAGTGGTTGGGCATTTGACGTCCGCCAGACATCTGGTCGGGAGCTTTTGCTAGGAGCGAGAGCAAAATGTCTTTGTCTCTGACGCCAAGACCCAGAAGAAGGCCAAGGTCGCGATAGTACGGCAAGATCCAATCAATACCCACTTCAATTGCGGCGGCTATGCCGACGTGGGTCGCTTCGTGCCCCTGGGATGAGATTGCAAATGGAGCTCTACCAGAACGATTAAGGTTCCACATCTTTTGATCCAGCAGTCTTGCCTCTAGCATGGTTTGATACATTGCAACGATATCGTTGTCGCTTAGTCCGACGAGATGGTGAGGCTTTTTAGCGGAGATATCTGTGATAGGGCCATTGTCGCGCCCAGACTCCACTTCGGGTGATGATTGCGTTTCTCTGGCAAAGTGATTACCGATCTCGCTCCTAGAAGTCGCTTGTGACTCGAAGAGACCACTATCTACGTTAGAGCTCGCATCCTCGTTGTTCGTATCGCCTTCGACGCGATCGTCTTGTTTTTCTGTCATCGGATCGTTGAAGTTGTAAATTCCAGATCTTTTTGGCACTTCATCCAATTGGTGCTCTTGCGCTGGAGTAGTAACTTCCGGTGGAGCGAGGTCGTTGGGGTTTTTTGACTTACTTTGATTGACTGGGAGGGCTGACCCCACCTTTTCTGGAGCGGCTGCATTCTTGGATCTGCGAGAAGGTTTTTTACCTTTGTTTTGCGCTTGAGCCTCTGTTTGTGCGTTGAATTCGGTTGTCTCTTCAATGATGGACGACCGCAGTTGTGCTGCAATGATAGCGGCCTGAGACTTGACCTTTGGAGTCTGGGAATTATTCTTCTTGAAGAGGGCCACTTTATAACCTCGTGTAATTATTAGCTAGCTACGTGTTGTCTTCGCTAGTGATAATATAGGTCAAAATCCCCTTCTAGGCGCATTGTAGCTGCAATTGCTTGGTGTCCTAAGGCAAATAGAATCATAAATTACTCAGTCAAGATTGTGATTCGGCTAATGTAGGAAGCTATGACTATACCAAATGTCTCACATTCTGTAACAATTAGAGCTGAACTCAATCATCGACCCGGCGTATTGGGTCGGCTTACGACTGCGATCGGCGAGGCCGGTGGCAATATCTTGGGCCTTGATCTCATTGAGGCTAACTCTGACACAATCGTGCGTGACATCACGATCCTTGCTAGCGATCCCGATCACGCTCAAGCGATTCGCTTGGTAGTCGAAGCTGTAGAAGGAGTGCACGTTCAAAGTGTTATGGATCGAACTTTTAGGATGCACCAAAAGGGCAAGATTGAAGTTGTAGGCAAGAGTCCTATTAAAAATCGTGATGATCTTTCTATGGCTTACACACCCGGAGTTGCTCGGGTCTGCTTGGAAATTGCCAGAAAGCCTGTTGAAGTCCATAACTACACGATCAAAGCGAATTGCGTGGCTGTGGTTACCGACGGTACGGCGGTGCTCGGCCTCGGCAACATCGGCCCATATGCAGCTATGCCAGTGATGGAAGGAAAAGCGCAGCTCTTTAAGGAGTTCGGGGGAATCGACGCCTTTCCTATCTGTTTGAACGTCGCTACCTCTGAAGCTTTAATTGAAGCGGTCGAGATGTTGGAGCCAACTTTTGGGGGAATCAATTTAGAGGATATTGCAGCTCCTCGCTGTTTTGAAGTCGAGGAGGAGCTGAAGCGACGTTTAGATATCCCGGTTTTTCATGATGATCAACATGGAACTGCCGTTGTAGTTCTAGCAGCACTTCGAAATGCGGTAATTGTTGTTGACAAAAAGATCACCGAGATCTCAGTCGTCATTGCGGGAGCTGGAGCTGCTGGGGTGGCAATTGCTAAAATCCTGAAGAATGCAGGCGTTCCAGAGATCATCGTCGTAGACCGCCACGGAGCGATCTTTGATGGCCGTCAAGGCCTTGGCGGGGCCAAGGATTGGCTGGGAGAAAATACCAATCAAAACAAACGTCACGGCTCTCTCTCGGATGTGATTGCGGGGATAGATGTATTCATTGGTGTCTCGGGACCAAAGCTCCTAGAGCGTAGCGACGTTCAGAAGATGGGGAGTCGCCCGATTGTCTTTGGACTTGCGAATCCAGATCCAGAGGTTCTCCCTGAGGAGATTGAGGGGGTAGCTGCGGTCATAGCCACGGGTCGAAGCGACTATCCAAACCAGATAAATAACGTCCTTTGTTTTCCTGGAATCTTCAGAGGCGCCCTCGATGCAGGAGCGATGGCTATTACCGAGTCGATGAAGTTAGCGGCAGCCAACGCTATCGCTTCTAGCGTTGGAGATGGTGAACTGTCGCCGTCGTATATAATTCCTTCCGTCTTCAATAAATCCATTGCCCCTCGCGTTGCACAGGCCGTTGCCGAAGCCGCTCGACTAGATGGCGTGATCCGGTTGGATCGCATCTAGATGCTACCTATTGGCCACGTGTAGTTACTAGCTGTGTAGTTACTAGCTGTGTAGTTACTAGCTGTTGATAGGAATTTACCAAGAGCCTCCTTCGAAGGTTTAACTTCGAAGGAGGCTCTTGATTATTTAATCTCTTGGTGAATAAAAATAAGCGCAATATCAAGGATCGTCGATTGCATCGAAGGGCCCCGGCGACTTCGAGCCATTATTGGACCTTAATTGTTTCGATTCAAGGAGGTGTGATGGCTAGCTTTTCGAGGCGAAATCGATTGATCTACGGGCTGGAGCTTACAGGGCTGGGGCTTACAGGGCTGGAGCTTACAGGGCTGGGGCTTACAGGGCTGGGGCTTACAGGGCTGGGGCTTACAGGGCTGGGGCTTACAGGGGTCGTTTGATCAGAAGGTGGAAATAGAAGGAGATCCAAGGTTTTGGCTTTTATGATTTTGCTTTGACGAGCCCAAAAGTTAGGCATTCGGGCTGATCAAATTGGTGGTCGGGACCGGTTTCGATCCGGTGACCCCACGCTTTTCAGGCGTGTGCTCTACCAACTGAGCTACCCGACCAAGGCGGTTAGAACCACCAGCGGACCTGACGGGATTTGAACCCGCGACCTCCGGCTTGACAGGCCGGCGTGCACTCCAAGCTGCACCACAGGTCCTAACTTACGTTACCAACTTCCTTGCGAAGCAGGAAACTATATCTTAGCGCAATAGTTTCCTAACCTTGCAACAAATTGTAAATAACGCACCCCCAACGGGATTCGAACCCGTGTTACCGCCGTGAAAGGGCGACGTCCTAGGCCGCTAGACGATGGGGGCATTAGGTACAGCAAGACAGTCTAGTGCGACTTCTAACAAGAGATAGCCTATGTTTTGGTCAAATAATAATTGCTTTCACTCTTTAAGTTCCCATGCCTGACCATTTGACGTATCTGTAACGGTGACTCCTATAGAGGCCAAGCGATCTCGAATTAGATCGGAATCGCTCCATCGCTTTTGTTCTCGGGAGGTTTGTCTAACTTCTACGAGGGCTTCGATCGCACCCCGAAGGTGATCTAACTTGGTAAGGAATCCGTTCTCTAGGATCGGAGCTAGTCGCGATATCATAGAGCGCATCGATGTTCTGGCTTTGTCTATTTCGTCTGATTCAAGGGTGTCAAATACCCATTCGAAGATCTCTTTGTCTAGTTCGAGAATCTCGTTCAAGCATTCTTTCGCATTGCGCATCTTTAGTGCTACACTAAATCTCTCCTCATGTCTTGCGAGGGAGTCAATAAGCAAAGAAGTAGTCCCATTGGGCTGTTGTGCCTCGAAGAAGGCCTCAGGTTTTATAGGTTCACTCTCTTCAAAGGCGGGAGTCTTGTTCGCTATTTCACGTATGTAACTTGAAAATTCATCGAATCTCATCTTGTCTCCGGCGCGGAGAATCTTTGTCGATCCATGGCGCATTATCGTGACCGTGGCAAGGCCAACGATTTCAACTTGATTTTGATCTAGGTCGATTACGATTCCGGTATGTTCGTCGATTCCGACGATTGCGGTGGTCGCGTTCATTTGGCTCTCTAAGATCCGCAGGCGCGAAGCACCCATGTAGCAGTAGCGGGTGTCGTGGTTGTTTCCCTCGGCATTGTTGAAGTGTGGAATCACAAGAACGTCTAGACCAAGTGCCCAAAGGACGTTCAATCCATCCCTTAGATTTGGCGCCTCGCCAACCTTGTAGATCTCATAGACCGGAATTGTATATCTACCTAGCGTAAGCACCGCTGCCGATGAAAATGTGACGACTCCACCGTTGATTGTTTTGTCCTCTAGAATCGAGGCGATTGGGGTTTTAGCCCATTGGGACAGGGCATAGGTGGGGCTTCCGGGCCCCGCAAAGATGTAGTTTGCATCTCTTAGTGTGTTTGCAAAATTTTCCAATTCAAGGACGGAGGCCTCCGTCGCCGAACGCATCGAGGCGAGTGCCACCTTGGCGCCTATCGAGCTACGGAAGTAATCGATTGCTTTGGCCGAGATATCTGGAGCGTTTTCTTGGAAGCCAAAAGGTGTATCGAGCATCACTGCCTTGTAGTTTTTAGGCAATGCGCTAAATGCCTCGCGGTGGGTCTTTACCATTGTCGGTGATGTTTCACCAGATCCGAGAAGAATCAATATCCGACGATTCAATTTATAACTCCAGTCTTTCTCTTTGAATTCAAATGTGGCTCTGTCGAGTTAGGCCCAAAAGACCCATTGCATAGTTAGCTACCACCTGGGGCATCTGAGCATGGATATCATGGTCTGCTCCCTCAATAGTCTCGATTTGAATATCTTTGAGGTGACTTAGAGTCTCTTGAGCCCTCTGGAGGTCTTGTTCGCCCTTGGGCTTTGCGGGCTGAGCCATTAAAAAGAGCGCTGGCACCGATAACTTCGCAATCTCTTTCATTGGTTCGTAGTCAAATAACTCGCGCAGAATTGTCATGTGATTTTGGCGACTCAAGCGTGCCCTTACCCTTTGATCGTGGTCGATCTCTAGATTCGCCATGGTTGCTTCGATGGCTTGGTCGCTCCAACCAGGGTGAGATTTCCTAATCATGAAAGAGAGTTGGCTAGGCGATAAATGGCTTAACTCCGGTGGTGAAAGGAGGCTGGAAGCCTCTTGGTAGGTTGGGAAGTTCCACTTCATATCGATTAATCCGCCATCGATTGCCATTATGGCATCGACATATTCGGGGTGGCGATTTGCAAAGTTTACAACTACGGAACCGCCCCAGGATTGACCCACCCAGACCGGGTTGGTATGTGTATCGCCGCTGTAAAAGTGACTGTATAGGTCGAATAAGTCTTGGGTTGTCTGGTCGGTGCTATATCCATAGTTGGGCTTGGAGGACATTCCATGGCCTCGTTGATCGATCGCGATAGAGGAGTACCCCTTGGCCTCTAGGCATTCACCCACACCGTCGTATAAGCGAGCGTTGGAGGCCAAACCGTGGATTAAGACGAAGTCCCACGGAGGATCTCCTCTGGTGATGATCGCCATGGTGAGATCGTCGTTTATTTTGATATTTTCAGCCTTCACAAATCTCTTTAACCCTCTGGTTTGACTTGTAATTCCGAAGGCTTGAATTTACCCTTTATATATAGAATTCTCCAAGAGATGTAGTATTGCCAGAAGTGGTACTTTATTTTATTTTTCCGTCTTAATAGTCACCCTCAAGATGCACAAGATGGATTTGACCAGAGATATAGGTTAAAGACAAGAGTTAGCTATGAAGATAAGCAATAACCCGAGAACACGAGGGAAATAGTGTTGATGAATTTTGATCCGTGCTGTTTCAACCGCGCAATATCAACCGCGCCATTTAAACATTAAAGGCACATATTTTTCTTGCATAATCCGCCATAAATGCTTGGTTTTTAATTGATATATTTTTTGAAAACTAGTATTATTTGTCTCAAAGGTTTTTAAATTTTCGTTATGGCAACTTTGATCGATAATCCAGACAATTTCTTTTGGCGATCTTTATTTCATGTCCACAAAGGGACCATTTCAACGGATAGATCATTGATCTGGCTTCTTCTGATCTGAAAGCTTCTTTTTAGCCGAGCCTTTTTGTCGGAGCTGCCCCATGAACTCGATGACTCTCATCTATTATCCGCCTATGTTGTGCGATTACATCTAATATATTACGGAGAATTTCCGAGATGATAACTGAAACTAACGTCTCTATGTAGATATAGAGCAATCAATTTGATTGAAAACTGCTATGGTATCGATCCTGCGTTACACC
This sequence comes from Acidithrix sp. C25, assembly GCF_904848545.2. Lineage (NCBI taxonomy): Bacteria > Bacillati > Actinomycetota > Acidimicrobiia > Acidimicrobiales > Acidimicrobiaceae > Acidithrix > Acidithrix sp. C25. Next base: position 1,068,104 of record NZ_CAJHCI020000002.1, on the reverse strand, counting down.
AATAATGTGAAGACATATATATCTATGTCTCGTTTTTAGTGGTGCTGCGATATGGTCGTATGAAATTGGATAGATTTGCAGTGAGTCAGTCAAATCTATCAAGTATATAATTTGTTGATCAACTTCTTCATTGAATGGGATATTGTCTGGGACAAGCTTGCAAAGAGGCTAAATACTTGCTTTAGCGATTGAAAGAATTTGATCGATTACCTCTTGAACCTGTATCGATTCACTCAAAGTGCGAGAAAATTTGGTTCCATTGAGGAGGGCAGAGTTGAAGTTTTCGATCATAGCTCCATAGAGACTCCCGGGTGTTGTTTTTATGGTCTGTAGCTCGCCGGAAGCTTTTTCTTCGATATGGATCTCAACATCTTCAAGCGCTGGGGAAAATGGATTATCGATCCATAATGATCCATCAGTTCCAGTGAATCGTTGGGTGAGGTTCTCCTTGGCGATAAAGGATGCATGGATAGTCGCGCTTACGTCCTGGGTGTATATAAGTTGAGCCACTATGTCTGCGTCTACGTCACCTTTCATAGCCACACTCTTGACCTCGATCGCCGACGGAAGCCCCAATTGGTGAACGATTGGGTCAATTAAATAGATTCCTACATCGCGAAGGGCGCCTCCGCCAAGGTGATCTATCCATCTGTAGTTGTTGGGATTGGAAAGTGTAAAGGCAAAGGTAGCTTGGTAATCTTTTAGCTCTCCTATACGGGCCGATTTGAGCAGGCGACGAACCTCTATCTCTCGGTTATGGTGGGGGGTCATATACGCCTCTGCGACCAACACCTCTCTTGACTGAGAGACAAGAGAGATCTCTTGGATCTCAGCTACGTTCATGCAAAGGGGCTTTTCACAGAGAACAGCGACGCCATGGTTGACGGCTTCGATTATCCATTTGTGGTGCAATGAATTAGGCAATGCAATATATAGAGCGTCGAGTTCGCCATCGCTGATTAGCGATTGGTAGTCAGTAAATCTTGGCACTCCTAATTCATCGAGTGGAAGTGGTGATCTAGCAGAAGCTGATGCATAGCCACCTAACTGCGAGGTGGAGCTTTCTAGAATCGCTGGAATTATCTCTTCGTTGGCAATGGAAGATGCGCCACCTAAAATTCCCCATTTGATTTTTCTTGCCACCTTTTCCCCTTTTCTAGGTAGATCTCCGCCTGTCGTCTAAAGTTTGTCTTCCCGGAATGGCCCGAAAAGGGCTTTGAGATATGGGTATGTTAGTTGAGTTGTCCTATTGCTGAGGGCAACTCAACTCTAACTCTTTATATTTGGACGTAATGCTCTTTCGAGTTGGATAGCCTCTGTGTGGCCTCAAGGATCTCAATTACCCCTCGGACACTAGATGGCACGATAGCCAACGGCTCTGAATTGACCAGGTGGGCAGCTAAGTTTCGATGAAATTCAAATGGCTCTACCTCTGTGGGGCTAACTCTATATGAACGGGTTTGATTGTCTATCGCGTACTGTACGACTTCGAAGTCCACAGGCGCTTCCGCATGGTGAAATCTTTCACTTCGATAGCCGAATGGAAAGTCAACAACGTCGTTTGCGAGTGGTCGGTACCAACCCTGGATGGTGCCTTTCGTGCCTTGAACATAGAACTTCGGTTTACGGATGGCTGCGACGTCGCTTTGTATGAATTTGGCTTCTTTTCCATCTTGAAATGCCATTGAAATCGTAATCTGGTCGGCGTTTGTCACGTCGTGCCAGACCCTTTTATGGGAGTTGACAAAGAGGTGTGATGGAGTTGTCCCATAGAATTGAAGAATCCAATCGATGTGATGTGATCCCCAATCATAGGCGGCGCCTCCAGAGATCTCCTGATCTGAATGCCAGGCGCGACATGGATGTTCAAAACTGCCAACAAAGGTTTCTATATTGAAGACCTCGCCAATCGTTCCCGATTCGATGAGCTCTTTGAGGGCTAAGTAGTCGGCGTCGAATCTTCGATTTTGATGGATGGTCAGCACTACGTTATTTAGCCTTGCTAGCTCAATCAACTCATCGACTTCGGAGACCTTGAGGCACATTGGCTTTTCAACTACGACATGTTTTTTAGCCTTTAGCGCTTGACTGGCTAGTTCGAAATGGGTAATTGGTGGAGTTGCGATTATGACGATATCTACCTCATCGTCTTCGATCAGTTCTTTGGCGCTCTCATAGGTTTGAATCTTTGGAAATTGTTCTTTTGCGGAATTACGTCTTTGTTGATTGGGCTCAGCGATTGCTACGAACTTTAGATGTGGGGTGGCATTGCATGCGCTGCCATGGTAGTGTCCCATGCCGCCGTAAGGTCCATATCCAGCCACACCGACGCCGAATGGCCCTACGTTGGAGGTGTTGTCTTTGAAGATGAGCTCTTTGAAGGCCCGTGAAAGTTGTCTCTGCACCCTTTGATCAAGGTCGATATCAACTCCAAAGGTAAAAATGTTACCTCGACCAATTAGGGCTGGTCGATCTCGATATCCAACTGAGATACTGGCTAGTGTAGTTGTATCAGTCTTTGGCATTATCTCATGGAATTTGCCGTAAATTGCCACTTCAATTGGCTGGTTTTGTGCATTTATGGATTTTAGATACCATTCTGCATGCGCTATCGGAATTGTACCTTCGGCTCCAAGTAGATCACAGAGCGATGGGGTCTCTAAATCCCCGGATCCAACAACCACCAAAAAATGGGTGGTATCACTGGCCATTTTTTCCAAGAGGAGCAATTCCTCGGGAGCCAATTCTTGTGAATCGTTAATTACTACCAGATCAAAGTTGTCGCCACTGCACTTGCCGAGCGAATCGACCGCTACGAGACAGGCGGAGCCACAAAAGATCTCTGACCAATACTTTCTTGCTTTCTCGCCTTCTTTCTTGGCGTGGATTGCAATTTTGGACTCTGTTATCTTGGGAAGAGAGCTCAAGATTGGTTCCTTTCATTTCGAAATAGTTTTTTTGCCTTTATTGAAATAGTTCTATTCAACTACCAGGAATAGTTCTCAGTTTGGGACCCGTTGCTGGGCTGTTAGATCGTCGAAGTATCGGGCATTTCTGTTTTTGTATTATTATGCCCTAGGGCCGGAAGATTGATCCTTTATTTTCGATCTAGTTCTGCAAATTCTCGAGGTTATTCATAGTCACTCTTCTTTGGAAGGGTCGATACCATCTCATCTTCCTGAAATTGTTTCGCGTAGCTTATCTTTGTCGCCTTTAGGTCTACATTGCTCAAGTTATAGTCTGTTAGATAACGAAATTAAGTAGGTATTGCTTCCTTGTATCTGGCGCTTTGGGTGAGACGCCTGTTGTCATGGGGCTAAATTAAAGTTGAAACACCTTGAATGACTATCTGGCGACTGTCTAATCGTCGCTAAATTGACTACCCAGAAAATCTAATATTGAGCCTTGGAGCCATGCGAGGTAGTCGTAAATGACAAAATTATGATAGGTCGGATCACTCGGATCAGGTGGCTCCATGCCTTCATAGACGTCAAGAGTTGTACCGAGTAGAAGGCGAATATCGTTAATTGCCCCAACCCAAATCGCTAGGTCTGCAAAGTTCAGTTGCTTATTGTGAAGGCTAGATGTGAAGCCTTCGAGCATAACTTTGTGTTTTTCAACTAGTGAATCTCCGGTGGTCTTTTCGAATTTTGACTGTGCTACGGCATCGAAAGGATAGGTGGGGGGAAACATACGTGCCACATATGGTGAGTTCATCTCAATCGCTTCTTCCACTAGCGAAGGAAGGAGAGATAAAAGCTCAATCTCTTCTTCGCGAAGCTGGTTTTCAAAAAGCTCGGGTCCGATTCGTCGGATAGGTCCGCTGGGAATTGTCATGATAGCTGTTTCAACACTATTTATGCCGGTTCTCTTTCCAAAGTTGCCCAAAGTCCAAATTGGTGCAAACTATGGGCGTCAGCTTCAGCTTTTTCCCTTTTGCCGCTAGATACGATCGAACGGCCATGGTTGTGGACTTCCATCGTCAATTCAGTAGCTTTTTCGAGTGAATAGCCAAATGTTGATCGTAATACAAAGATTACGTAGGAGATTAAATTTATAGGGTCATTCCAAAGGACGACTCTCCAGGAGCTATCGAGAGCATTCAAACTAGAAGTGTCGATTTTCTCCTCAGTAATTGTTAGTGTAGCCATCAAAACTTCCATTCGATTGCATCGCTATAGTCTCTTCTGTCTCTTTTATATTTCAGGAGATCTTGGGAACGCGATCCCATTTATATCTTTGTAATCTATTACGATCCGAAGCTGCTTAGGGTATCTGAGGTTATTTCAGAGGGTTCGTCGTCACTTGGTCCCTTGTCCATCTCGCCCCTATCGAATAGCGTTAGGTTGAACCATAAGACAGCAATCCAAAGGATAGCTGCTCCGGCGATGTGAAACTCAACTAGGAGGGCAGGAAGATTACTAAAGTACTGCGTATATCCAATTGCTCCTTGGATTGCCATTAGCCAAAGCAACGCTCTTCCTCGTTTGAGGACGTTTTCGGGGGCATTGGATTGGTGCAGGAGAAACAACATGGCGAGGGTTAAGCCGATTAGAAAGAGCACACCGTCAGCGTGGAGTTGAGCAACGTCGCGTAGCGGAAATGGCAGTCGCTTAGCTAGAGGGCTACCTGAATGCGGCCCTGAACCTGTGACGGCTGTTCCAATTACCACAACAAAGGTAAGAGCACCCAGGATGATTCTTCCAAGCCACATTACCTCTTTGGTCACAACTCTGGTTGGCTTATCTTGCGATCCGCTAGCCCTATAGTAGAGAATTATCGCGTCGAGCACACAGACGAGAGAGAGCAAGAAGTGGGCCATTACAAAGGGGGGTGCGAGCTTTTCTAGAACGGTTATCCCTCCCAGGACAACCTGAGCCAAAAGGCCGCCGACCATTCCCATTGATAGCCATGCAAGGTCGCGACGAAATGGCTTTCTGAAGAAGGCTGCTGCTGTAGCTATCATCACCGCTACTGTCAGAAATATCGTCACGATCCTATTGGTAAATTCGACCATTGGGTGAAATGAAAATTGAGCCACTAGCTGGTTACCTTGACAATTGGGCCAAGTCGGACACCCTAATCCAGACTGAGTCAACCGGACTGCTCCACCTGAGACAATTATCAGAGAGAGGCCGATTAGGGCGAAAAAGGACAGTTTTTTATAAAGTTCCGGAGAAACTTTCCACTCAGTTAGCCATTTTTTCAACACACCTTAAAGGCTAAACCATTTTTGGCCCTTTGGTACATCGTCTCCCCAAACCTCAACAAGGTTCCCGTGGTGGATCGACTTTAGATAGATCGTCATTTACTAGAAAGGGCCGCATGTGAGTGACGCCGGCACCGCCAAAGTTATTTTTGACCTACTTGTTTGCCCAGTGATCGTTAGGTAGTCTTTGTTTGTCTTTTGAGACTTTGGTTGCAGTTGGTTTTATTGATCTTTAATTTACTGGAATGTACTGGATCTGCTGGCCCGCTCTATTGGTCCGTGTGGCGTTGGTCTAACTCGACTGCCCCCAAAAAAGCATAGGTCTTTGATCTCTTTGGGGGTTTTGTGAGTTTTTGGGTGATTGCGTAAAACAAAATAAGTAGCCGTGGTTTATTCGTATTTGAAGAGTTTAATTGCTAAGGCAGGAGCACCAATTGCCCAAATGGCTAGAGTTATCCAGGCACCGAGGGTCCCGCTCACCCCGTTTGTTGTGGTGGAAAAGAGAAGGTGCGCGCTTGCATATGCGGGGAGTATTTTAGCTAGGTCGGCAAGTGGAGATGGAAGCAAGGTAACTGGAATAATCATTCCACCAAAAAACAATAGGAATAGGAATGTGCCATTTGCTGCTCCTAATACGCCTTCAGAACTCAATCGGCCTGCCATGATTAATCCAATTCCAGCAAACGTAGCGCTGCTCAATATTACCGCGATTACAAATTCTGCTATGTTCATGGAGGGGCTCCAAGAAAGGCCGATGCCCAACGCCAAGATTAGAACGATTTGAATTGCCTCGATTACCCCTACTGCAGTAATCTTCGCGCCAAGGAGACTGCTGCGCGAAAGCGGGGTTGTTCCTAAGCGCTTTAGAACCCCGTAGCTGCGCTCAACACCGGTCGCGATCCCCAGAGAGACCATGCCGGTTGCCATGATTGCTATTGCTATCGTGCCGGGGACCAAAAAGTTGATTCGGCTTGAGCCCATATAAGAGATCTTGAGGATCTTCGCGAATGCAATTAGGGCAAGTAGTGGTATGAAAAAAGTTACAAGCAACGATTCATATTGTGTTAGAGCTAGTTTTATCTCTGCTCTTGCCTGAGACTTATAGGGATGCCCTGTCAATTGTTATCTCTCCTAAATACTTTGTATTGGTTGTTTATGATTTTTTATTTCTGGGCTCGTAGGATCGAATTGGCTTCTAGCTAAGGACAGCCCCTTGTCTGGCCCATCGATCATTGGATAATCGATCATTGGATAATCGATCACTGGATAATCGATCATTTGTCCATGGGTTAGAACCTGGTCGATTTGTCTTGATCTTTCGCGCTAGATGCACCAGATAAAGATTAGATCGCGCCAGATTACATTACCTAGGATCGCCTTCGTCTTCTTTTTGATTGGTTAGCGTTATCACTATTGGCTTCGAGGTGGTCGGTTAGCCCGATAAAGACCTCTTCGAGTGAGGACTTTCCAGCATTTAGCTCTTTTATCTCCACATTCAACTGCGAGATTGCCGAGGTTAGTAGTGATATGACCGAAGGGGAAGCCGAGGGATCGACTGAATATGAGAGATCTTCGAGCTCAGTTACCTCCGCGCCTATCTTGGCTGAGATCTCGGCCACATCGATGCTTTTGGAGAGGCGAAAGGTGATCGCACTTTTTCCGTATCTCTCCCGTAACTGCTCGGCGCTTCCTTTTGCAACTACCTCTCCGGTGTCTATGACGACTATCTCATCGCAGATGCGCTCTGCCTCGATCAATTCATGTGTGGTGAGCAATATGGCAGCCCCCTGACTTGCATATGTCGATATCGCTTGTCGAATCAGCCCTTTCCCGCCTGCATCTACCCCAGCTGTTGGCTCATCCAAAAAGAGCACTTTAGGCCTTCCAATTAGGGCCAAAGCGAGGCTGAGTCGTTGGCGCTCGCCACCTGAAAGATGCCTATATGGGGTTTTTTGGGCGCGAGAGAGGTCGGTCAGCCTTATGAGCTCTTCAACTGGGATCGGATCGTCATAATATCCGAAATAGAGTTTTAGAACCTCGAGAGGTGACATTCTTGGGTAGACGCCTCCATTTTGCAGCATCACCCCCACCAAAGGCAATAGTTTTTTGCGATCTTGAATTGGATCTAGACCGAGGATTGTGATTTTACCTTTGGCAATGGGTCGATACCCTTCGATCGCCTCGACAGTGGAGGTCTTGCCAGCTCCATTTCTGCCCAAGACTCCTATAACCTGACCAGCGTTTACTTCGAGGCTTATCCCTCGGACCGCTTCTTTGCTTGCATATGAGACCCAAAGGTCATTAACTTCGATTGTTGACACGTTAATAGAAGCTAGCCTTTACTTTTGATGATCGACATTCGAGCGCTAAGAGAAAATCCCAACGAGACAAAAGAATTGCTCTCGCGACGTGGAATAGATACAGCTGTAGTAGACGAATTGCTAGAGATAGATTTAAGGTTGCGAAGTTCAGTTTCCAAGAGAGACTCCCTTCGCGCAGTGATCAATGACCTCTCTCGAAGCGTCGCAGAGGCTTATAGGCAAAAAGAGACCGCCCTCGCACAGGAGCTGAAGGAAGAGTCAAAAGCACATGGTGAGGCCCTAGAGGAGCTTTCTAAGGAGGTCTCAGAGCTTGAAAACGCTCGACGGGACCTTTGGCTGGTTATCCCAAACGTTCCATCACTTGATACCCCAATTGGCCAAGGCGAGAAAGACAATGTAATCCTTCGATATTGGAGTCCAAAGACGGGCCATTCCACTGTAGAGGTGGACCTTGATTATGAGCCAGCTCAAAAGGTTCCACATTGGGAGATTGGGGCTGCGCTGGGAATTTTGGACCTTGAAAGAGCTGCAAAATTGTCGGGGAGTATGTTTCCAATGTACAAGGGAGCAGGTGCACGCATGTTGCGTGCCTTAACCTCCTTTGCTCTTGATGCTCATAGCGATGCCTTTTTAGAGGTCCGACCCCCGACTTTCGTCAAACGAGAGACCATGATCTCAACTGGCCATCTACCCAAATTTGCTGAAGATGCTTATCAAATGGAGCGAGACGATCTTTGGGCCATTCCAACGGCTGAGGTTCCACTTACCTCAATGGCACGCGATGAGATACTTCCAAGTGAAGAACTCCCAATTCGAATGACGGCTGCGACCCCATGTTTTCGACGCGAAGCTGGCTCGGCTGGTCGAGATACCCGAGGACTCTTGCGTCTTCATGAATTCGATAAGGTTGAACTTATGGTCTATTCGAACCCAAAGGATAGCCAAGGGGTCTTTATGGATATGTTGCGACGAGCCGAGGGTATCCTGCAATCTCTTGGGTTGACCTATCGAGTCTTAGACCTATGCACAGGTGACATAGGCGCTTCGGCCAAGAGGACCTTCGACTTAGAGGCTTATTCCCCGGGCGTTGGCCGTTGGTTAGAGGTCTCCTCGGTCTCATGGTTCGGTGACTATCAAGCTCGTAGGGCAAATATACGCTTTAGGGATGCTTCGACCAACGAGGTTTCCTATGTCGATACCTTGAATGGGTCGGCTCTAGCGTGGGCCAGAGTCTTTGCGGTGCTGATAGAGACTTATAGAAATCAGGACGAGAGTGTTACAATACCGCTCGTTTTGGTGCCATACATGGGCGGAATTCAAAACATTGTCCCAAAATAGCCCTTTCAGTTTGAGCTAAGCGCGAATTCGCGATAGTTTTTATGACGTGAATATGGCACAGATAATGTTTTCTATTGGTCTAGGAGTGGTAAGCCTCAGCGTTGTTGGCTTTGCTCTCTTTGTAGTATCCACCACTATGTGGGGAGACAAGTGGATTCGGAGGTCCCCAAAATGAGTTCCGGCTCGACTATGTATAAGGGCAAGACGGGTCAATGGGCCTTTGTTTTGCATCGAGTAACTGGCTTTTTGGTCTTGATGTTTATTCTTTTGCATGTAATAGACATCTCAACCATCAACTATCCGAGTATCTACAATTCGATTCATCGACTTTATGGCAACGTGGTTTTACGTACCTTTGAAGTTGGTCTTCTCTTTGGACTTCTATATCATGCTCTCAATGGGTTGCGCGTTATCATGATTGACTTTTTCCCGGGTGCGATCAAGAATGAGAAAAGAGTATTTGTCGGGATCTTATCTTTATCTCTCTTACTAACAGTTGTTGGGGGCGTTATTATTTTGAGGCCATTCTTTACAGGGAGTGTGGGCTGATATGGTAGTTAGACCGATGAACGACGCATCCCAAGGTTCTAGTTCAACGCCTCGTCGTCGATCAAAGCAGAACTTCGAGACTTGGTCTTGGTTCTTCATGAGAATCTCCGGCCTTGTCCTTTTCTTTTTGGCATTGATTCATTTTTCCCTGACGCACATCTTTACCGATGTCACTCAGACCACCGTCGCATTTGTGGCCAAGCGTTGGTCCAATCCGCTTTGGAGAGTCTTTGACTGGCTCTTGCTGGCACTTGGTCTTCTTCACGGTAATAATGGGCTTCGTTTTATTATGGATGACTACATTCGCACTCCAAGGCGCAGAGCCTTTACAAAGGCGGCCATCTACTCCCTCTCATTTGCACTCTTTGTTCTTGGTACGATCACCATAGTGACCTATAAAGGTACCTTGTAGAGAGAAATTTTTAGCTAATTTTAATCCGGGTGTTTTGAATTTAGATTCGGTGGCTAATCTATTGCGTGACAAATTGCGTAGAAAGCCCCGAATACTTCTTCGGAGGCGGGTAATGATTAGCTAAAAGTGGGAAAAGAATGCGACGTTTATTCGACTTCAACCGTGGCCGTGGCTTGGTAAGCCTGCTAGCTCTCCTAGCTTTTTTAAGTATTGGCCAAGCCACGGGTTCGATCAGTCTTTTAGGCAGTTCATCCTTGTCTGGTAACTCGTCTAGTAACTTATCTAGTAACTTATCTAGCAACGCTGGGCATTCGACCTTTAACTTCTCAAAGCTTGCCACGGCCAAGGTTTCAACCACGGTTGCAGGTGCAATTCCTACCTACGACCTGGTTGGTGCTAACGGTGGAATCTACACCTTCGGTAATGCAGGCTTCTACGGCTCTACTGGAAATATAACTCTCAATAAACCGATCGTTGGAATGGCTTCTACTCCAGATGGCAAGGGCTATTGGTTGGTTGCTTCAGATGGCGGAATCTTCACCTTTGGTGACGCCACCTACTACGGCTCTACTGGAAATATAACTCTCAATAAGCCGATCGTTGGAATGGCTGCTACCCCAGATGGCAAGGGCTATTGGTTGGTTGCCTCAGATGGCGGAATCTTCACCTTTGGTGACGCCGCCTTCTACGGCTCCACCGGAAATATCGCTCTCAATAAGCCGATCGTTGGAATGGCTGCTACTCCAGATGGCAAGGGCTATTGGTTGGTTGCTTCAGATGGCGGAATCTTCACCTTTGGTGACGCCGCCTTCTACGGCTCCACCGGAAATATCGCTCTCAATAAGCCGATCGTTGGAATGGCTGCTACTCCAGATGGCAAGGGCTATTGGTTGGTTGCCTCAGATGGTGGAATCTTCACCTTTGGTGACGCGGTGTTCTACGGTTCCACTGGAAATATAACTCTCAATAAGCCGATCGTTGGAATGGCTGCAGATCCAACAACAGGAGGCTATTGGTTGGTTGCCTCAGATGGTGGAATCTTCAGTTTTAATGCGCCCTATATTGGCTCTGAAGGCGGAACGTCGCTTAATGCTGCGATCGTTGGGATCTCCTCTACGGGATCTCTCGATCCATATACAACCGGTGCCACGGGCGTTGATCTCTCCGCCTTTCAATGTGTGGGTTCAACTCCTGGTGGACCAAGTGCGTTAGCGTCTGTTCCGACTACCGGTGTTGGTGTAGTTGGCGCATACTTTGACTCGGACCCCCAAGGATTTGGTGGCACTCTTTCTAATGCCATGACCACCAATCCTTGTTTAGCTTCTGAGGTCTCACTTTTAAAGAATGAAGGTGCGACGGTTTCACTATTCGCTCCGCTTTGGTCGGCCCCTTCTCAAATCGTTGACCCTACGAATACTCTTAGTGGACCGGAAGCCTCTTGTGCTGCAAATGTCGCGAATCCCTCAGCGATAAATTGTCAATCTTACAACTGGGGCTGGAATTTAATGAGTGCTGGTGTTGCTTGGGCGAATTCCCAGGGGGTCAACTCTCCGCTCTGGTGGGTTGATGTCGAGTATGGAACGCCGGGACTTTGGGGGACTAATGCTATTGCCAATCAAAATGTAATTGCGGGCGCCTTGGCCTACCTAGCATCGACCGGTCATCAAAGTGGGATCTACTCAACCGCATATCAATTTCACATAATTGCTGGTAGTTATTCACCCGGAGTTCCAACTTGGATTGCTGGAGCCTCTGGCTCTTCCTACTGCACCGATCCAACCAAGCAATTTGGGGGTGGGCCAGTTTGGCTGTTGCAGACGTCCTACGTCAATGCTTCGGGGGTCAATGGCTCGCCGCGTCAGATAGATGGCGATACTGCTTGCTAGAAGAATAGTTTGCTAGTCTTCTGATTTTTAGTTTGATTTTATTATTCTGCCTTAGGTTGCCTTGCATCTAAGGCAGAATCTGTCTTAGATGCAAGTCTCGTTAGTCTCGAGACCTTTGAGGCTTTTCAACTTGGCCAAAGGACAATCTGTAAAGCGCCTGATCTTTAGGTAGTTCGCATATGAGCCCGTCTGGGCGCAAATCGGTCGCTATGAGTTAGGGGAGAATCGTCGAATCGAGCTAGAATCGACAATTCAAAGCGTCTCTTCTTCTTGGGGTTGTTTCGATTTCTCAGTTGAATTATTTTCGTTCCAGCACTTCTGGCAGATCCCCAGAATTGAAAAATGATATGCCCGGATATGAAATCCTAAACGAGCACTGAGTTCAAGCTCTAAGCGTGCGCTTAGATCCGGTGGTGCCTCTAAGGTAGAGCCGCACGATTCACAGACTAAGTGTTGGTGGAGGTTTTCTGAGAGATGATAGATCGCCTTCCCATGGCCAAGGTGTACATGTTCAACGATTCCGATCTCTTCTAGTGTTTCGAGGGCCCGATAGATAGTTGACAGGTGAATCTCTGAATTGATGGCTCCAACTGCGCTAAAGATCTCTTCTGCGCTAAGGTGCCCATTGGACCGAATGATTGTCTCAAGAACCATCATTCTCGCCGGAGTAACACGTGCTCCTGCTGCGCGAATTCGCGCAGCAGGATCTACGGATTCTTTTTCGGAGAAAAGGCTGGCCCTTGAGTCGCTGTTCATTTGTTCATTTGTTTGTATTCGAATCTATAGCCGAGTCCACGAACGGTACTGATGTAGGTTGGGGTTGATGGGTCTGGTTCGATCTTGCTTCTTAGTCTCTTGATGTGAACGTCAAGGGTTTTGGTATCGCTTGTGTGGTAAGGGCCCCATACCCTATCAATTATCATATCTCGTGTCATAACTCTATTGGGATTCGACATCAGTAACTCCAACAGCTCGAACTCTTTTAGCGGTAGCGCCACAGGGACTTGGGCAACACGTAGTTCGTGGCGGGCGGTGTCCAACACAATCTCGCCTATCTCAATCATGTCCTCGATCTCAATTGAGTCGATAGCGTTAGGTGAGCGCCTAAGAACAGCCCGGATTCGAGCCGTAAGCTCTCTCATTCGAAATGGCTTTGCAACGTAGTCGTCGGCGCCGACTTCTAGGCCAACTACCGTATCTAATTCCGAGCTTCGTGCGGTCACCATGATTATGGGTACCTGGCTAGTCGCTCGAATTGTCTTGCATACATCGATCCCAGAGAGCTTGGGGAGCATTACGTCTAATAATATAACATCAGGATTTACTGAGGCGAAGAGGTCGAGCGCCTCTCTTCCATCACGGGCTACGGCTACAGTCATGCCCTCTTTCGAAAGGCCTAGGGTGATTGCGTCAATAAATGACTCCTCGTCTTCGGCGACGAGTACGGTTGTGAGGGTCTTGTTCATTGATTGGCTCCTGGTTCGATTGGGAGGTGAATTTTGAAGGTAGACCCAGCTCCTTCGCGGGAATCCACCTCGATAGTGCCATTATGATTGCTTATGGCGTGCCTAACTATCGAAAGGCCCAAGCCTGTTCCACCGGTCTGTCGCGATCTGGCTTGATCGACGCGATAAAAGCGTTCGAAGATCCGTTCTATATCTTTTTGGGGAATTCCGATTCCATGGTCGACGACTGCTACGGTTACGGTTGAGTTATTTTGTGATATTTCTACCAATACGCTTGAGTTGGGTTCGGAGTATTTTACTGAATTGTCAATTAAATTTGTCAGCGCTGATCTTAGTTGTCCTCGATCGCCTAGAACGTAAGTATCTTCACTATTCAATCGTAGATCGATAGTTACGCGCTGGAGTTCTGCGGCGGGACTTATTTGATCGATTACCTCCATGGCAAGTTCGGGCATTGAAACCCTACTTATCGATGCTGCCCCCTCGGATTCAAATCTTGAGAGGTCGAGGAGATCGTCGATTATCTTGGCGACCCTAAAGGCTTCATTTTGAATTCGATTGGCCAGCCGCTGGCGAACGCTTGGTTCATCTTCGAACGCCAAGGTCTCCGCGAGAAGGCCGAGTGCTCCGATGGGTGTTCGAAGTTCGTGGCTAACATTTGCTACGAAGTCTCGGCGAATGGTGTCCAATTGATTTCGCACAGTTAAATCATCGACGATGGTTATGACGCCTAGCGCTAATCTTTCACCGACCGAGGTTGTCCTAATTATAAAGTCTCTTTTTGGAGGTCCAAAGATTGAAAAACTCTGCTCTTTGAAGCGACCGTTCAGTGCACTATCAACGGCTTCATTGATAGCACGCATAAGCCCGGCCTCTTCGTGGCGCGCATTTTCTAACTCTTTGGCGACTTGGTTGGCAAAGTAGGTACCTCCACTGCTATCGTGGATAAATACCGCCTGAGAGACGCTGTCGAGTGCACTTCTTAGGCTCTCGACCTCAAATCTCAGCTCATCTTCGTTGCCGCCGCTAACAATATTTTCTATCGAGTCGTCCATAGCTCATTCTCACTCAGTGGAACCCTACGTCAAAACTATAGGCAGTTGTGACTCTTTCGTCACACGATGGGCAATATGAATTTAAACAAAAGTGCTATTAGATAATGAAATAGCATGAAACATGTTATAATTGAGTTATGAGAGAACTCCTACGGACTTCTATCGCACTGGTTGCCGACGTATCTATCACTCCTAGCATCTCCTCATTGCCTGGTTCGGCTGCGCTTCAATCGATCGCAAATGGAATTGCGGCGTGGGCTTTAGTTCTGTCTCTTGTGGGTCTTTTGGTCGGAGCAGCTATGTGGGCTTTAGGTGCACATGCTGGCAACTATCAACAAACCTACAGCGGAAAGAAGACTCTCGGCACATCCGCAGCCGCTGCGGTGGTAGTCGGGGCCGCTCCTGCATTGATAAATTTTTTCTTTCATCTTGGACAAGGCGTGCACTGAAAGACTGTGTCTTTTTTTGAAAGACTCTGTCGGCTGTCTACTTTTCAAAGAGTCCTTGGATTTTTTGATAGTGAATAGCACTTTGACACAGATTTAGACCAGCTCTTTTGTGAGAGTGTCTTTGGTTTTTGTACAAAAGAGAGCGCTTTTGCTTATTGCTCTGATTAGAGCCTCAATAAATGGCTAGTGATTTATCTAGCGTTGCATTCTCTGAAGTGGTGATTTTCGATGCTCATAGCTTCTTTTGCTTCTTCGATTGTCAGTGGTGCTATTAGCTCCATAGGCCGTTCGATCACAGATCAATTGATAAAGTCAAATGCCTTTCTTTCGGGGCATCTCTATCAATCCATTTCAAGCATGGGTGACCCAACCTTGAATTCCAGTTGGTTTCGGGTTCCCTACCAACGTCTCTTTGGTGTCGGGTTACTGATAGCACTGCTGTCTCTCTTGTCAGGGGTGGCTATGGCGGTAATCTCGGGAACAACCTATGAATCTATCAAAAAGATCGTAATTGCACTTCCTGTGGTTGGAGTTGGAAGTGGAGGTTTCCTTTCGTTTGTGACTCTGGGAATGAGGGCGGCTGACTCCATCTCGGGTTGGATCTTTTCTACCTTTTCAATGGCCTTACCCAGCAGTGGCCTACCAAAAGGGGTCTTGAGTAAAGGTACGTCCGGGCCACCTGCGCTCCTAGAGCTCTTTCTTCAGTTCTTCTATTTTGTCTTTGCTGGTCTCACCTACTTAGAGCTATCTCTTAGAGCGGCTCTCATCTATTTGGTGGTCGCTTTGATGCCGATAGCACTGGCGCTCTCAATAAATCCAAAGTTGCGAAGTTTTGTCTTTCGCCTTCTCCTTCTTTTAGGTGGAGTGGTTGGATCCAAGATAGTAATTGCGATGGGTCTTGGATTAAATGTGGCGATGGGGAACTCTTCTTCCAGGGGATCTTTTTCTTTGGCCATCTCTGGTACTGCAATTTTAGTTCTATCTGTTGTTTCTCCTTTTCTTCTGGTTCGACTCCTCCTTGGATTGGAGAATCCAGTTACTCCAGGGATCGAGGCGGCTCCGATGAGGGCTCTTCATCTGGCCTCAAAGATCTATAAGAGTGGATCTGAACACCTCAAAGGGCGATCTCGCTCTTCGGTGGATCTAGAAGGATATTCATCGAGGGTAGCTCTGCATCCAGGAACTAAAAATTAGAAAGCGAATCTCGACGCCGATGGGAGGGGATAATGAGCACCAATGGTGATCGCAATGATCAATTAGGACGTTACTTTGTCTCGAGTCTGAGACCTTATCGAATGGTAGTAGATCGCTATTCGATTGGAATCTTAGTTCTTTGCGGACCACTTCTAGGCGGCTTTGTCTTTTTATCGCTTGGTTCTCTAGCTTCGATAGAAAGAGCAGGACTTATTACGCTCTTGTTTTCGTCCTTGATTGGCTTTCGAAGTCGAGGTCTTCCTCTTTTAGGGGTTGGAATTCGATACGTCAAATACTGTCTTTCACTCAAGAGACTTAGGGGCTACTTTTTCACTATTTTTGTCCTGATAAAAGGCGAGCGATTGGCAGGTGACAGAGCAGGAGGTGACAGGTTTAACAGGGGCCCTCGAAGTCAAAGATCTCAGACGGGGAAGTTCGCTTTAATTGGAGGTAGCCTAGGGTTTGGCGGTCGTCTTCAATCCAAAAGCCCCCTCACAGCTATGCATCACGGTGAAGATCGAAGCTATATCGGGCGTCATCGAGGTGGATTGTTCGACCTTTCGCACTTTAGACGGCTTAGATCTAATGGGTCCGAGAGATCACCTTGGCGACTTTTGCCGATGGATGGTACGGTCCCAGCGGAGTCATTGACGAATTGGCTGCGTCGTGATGGGGACTTGGAACCAAGAGGTGATCTTGACCATCGAAGGTCGCGCCGCTTTTTCCATAGTTCAAAAGACCAAATTGAGGCGCTGGCCCATGGGCAACCACCAAGGGAGACTTTGGATGGCGGCGCTGACGCTTTGGTTGAAGAGGAGGTAGCAGAAGAGGTAGCAGAAGAAAACGGTGGCTACGATCAGCCAAAGCGAACTTCTGCTAATCACATGAGCGATGCCGATGGAGTCTTTAGCTTTGGGTTGGATGGCAAAGGAAGGTTCATCTTTGGTGATCACAAGAGTGGTGTTGGATACTTATATTCCAAAGAGAGATCTCGAATCGTAGTCATCGCCCATGTAAATGCGAATGTAACCCCATATCTTTTGGGCTCTTTGGAGCTAGGCGAGCGTGCCGAGCGTTTTTGTGATGCGCTGGATAACTTGTCCACCCTAAAGTTGGCCGAGATGGAGATCGCAATGGTAACTTTTGCCAATTGTACTGAAAGATTTGGAGGATATAGCTCCAACGATTCTAAGAAGAATTCGATAGGCAATGCCAGCCATCACAGGGGATCTAGCGATGACAACCCAGGCGCTTTTAGTGGCGATTTTATAGCACCTCTCAGGCAATATTCCCCTGAGGAAGCTGAGGCTGTAGTTGAGGTTGACCCAGATCTATCCCAAGGGGCAACTCCCTTCGACCTAATTGATCAATTGAATGAGCTGGATCGAACGATCATATCAAGCTATGGCGGCCCAAGTAGTTTTATTGCCCTCTCGGCTAGGTTGCCTCCTTTCTTTGAACGCAATTTTGAGAGGGGTTCCTCTCGAGCTATAACCGATATTGGCTCAAATCGGCCACGTAACTTTGGACTGAATGTTTTTAGCTCCCCTAAACCTGGTGGGCCTGATAATAAGAGTCCTTTGGATTCCGCTGGCATTTCATCTACTAGTGGGTTTGATTCAAGAACTTCCAGTACCCAAGGTAGACGACTACCAAGAAGTCAAGGAGCTCCAGCAAGAAAGGATCTCTCAAAAGCCGCTAAGGACCAACGAAGAGCCGACCTCTTTTTGAGAGACCGAGGCCGTAGCGGAAATTCCAGGAGAAACTACAGCACCAAGAAAAGCTACAGCAGATGGCGCAAGTCTCCCCGTGATAACTCTGATCTAAAGCGAGAGGCTGACCTGAGATTATCTTCGTTTTTGACCGATGTCGCCGAGGACGCCTTGGTTCCAAGTTCCTCTTTGCTCGATGGTCACACAGATTGTGATAGCTCTACTGGCATCGATTTAGACGAGCTGGACGAAATGGAGCTGGACGAAATGGAGCTGGATGAAATGGAGCTGGACGAAATGGAGCTGGATGAAATGGAGCTGGATGAAATGGAGCTGGACGAAATGGAGCTGGATGAAATGGAGCTGGATGAAATGGAGCTGGATCCTCTGGGTCTGGCTTGTGAAGCACCGCCCCAAGCATCCCCTATGGTCGGTGTCAAATGGTGCTCTTTCGACGAGAAGAGACCTACCAGGTCGAATTATCCCATAGGGCCACCCAATACAAAGGCCAAAGATAAGGTCTTTGATCCTCCGGCGACCTCTGGTAGCTCCAGGGATAAAAATGCAAACTATGAGAATTTGTTCAAAGGCGATGCTTCGTCGTCCAAGGATTCACCAGGGGATTCACCCAAAGTCGCTTCGGTGGCAGAAGGAGATGATCTTGGATCTCGGGTAGTCTCGAGTCTCCTTGCTAAGACCATGGTGGACGCTCTCGAGAAGTTGTGTTTTAGTTCAGACCTTCCTCAATCCTATTTGGTTGGGGCCAGGGAGTTGATTGAGATAGAGCGGTATCTAGGCGATGGTGACTCCCAATGTGGAGGTGAATCAGAGAGATTTGGGGCGATATCAAATTCCAAGGGAGGATCTCGGATATGGAGGTTACGGTTGATGGCCACATCGAGGCTATTTCCTGGTGACTTTCTTAGGCTATTTAGGTTCCCAAGCTCACTTGATGCTTTGGTGATTTTTATGCGTCCGGTTAGCAAAAGGAAGATGGCTAATTCGATTCGAAGCCAAAGAGCCAAGGGGACCGCAGATCTAATGGCTTCAAGAGACCGAGGCTTTATTGCGAATCGAACCAAGGATATGCGTGCGGTTGGCCTTGATGACCTTGACATTGACCTATTGAACGGGCATGTTGGTTATGAATATTCGTGCCTTTTTATCGAGAGCCAGAACCCAAAAGGCCGACGGCCAATAGGTGAGACCTTTGAGGCTATGTCTATGAGCGTCGCCCTCGAAGTTGGTAAGCAGGCCGAGCTTATCAATCGAATTCGTTCCTTCTCGTTCTTTTAAAAGAACCTTTCAGAATGATAATTGCCTAAATCAAGCCGAAGGAGCCCCCTGAGCTTAGATAAAAGTACCCACTTTGTGATTTAGCGCTATTTGGCTTGGCTGCCTAACGAGTCGAATTGGGCTCATGACGGCAAGAATTAGGTATTTTCATTTGGTGATTTTGAATCTAAGTTGTAAATCTAGTCAAGGATCTCCCATGAAATTAAATGCGATAGCAGATATTGAATCAACCACGGCGCTCTCGCTCTGGTTGCCTGGATTTTGTGAGACCGGCTCTCAAAATGTAGCTCCGATCCTTGGTGCCTCAAGGTTCGGCGGTAGATTTGGTTTTAATCCATTTGAGCTCTATCGCGACGGCGTGATCTCTAACCCTAACGCCTTTGTCTTTGGCCAAGTCGGAAAAGGTAAATCCGCCCTATTGAAGAGCTATCTCGCTCGAATGTTTCTTTTGGGTTATCCATCTGTAGTCTTTGATCCAAAGGGAGAATATGGCGCTTTGGCACGCTTTTTTGGCTTTGATCCGATTGACTATCTGGCATCCAAGAGAGGGGTTAACCCTTTCGTGGAGGTGGAAGGGGCTCCTAATGGTCTTTTAGCACGGGAGCTAAATAGCGAAATGGCGACATATGTCATCTCTGTGGCTTTAGGAAGGAGACCTACCGAGATTGAGCATCTTGCCATATCGGAGGCGCTGAATGAGATTTCAAGGGGAGTTGACTTCTTCAAGTTGCGATCATGCCTGGAGAAGATCGACCGTAGTGGAGGTCCGACCACATGGAGAGGCTCGTATTCAATCGGGAGTCTCGCTAGTCTGCTAGCGGTATTGGATTCGCTGATTGAGTCGGGTCTAGTCGCTCAAAGTGAGTCGTCTTTTGATCTGGGCAAAGTTTTAGGCAAGAGCATTTTAGTATTTGACTTATCAGGCCTCTTTGGATCCGGCCGATATCCACTCGTAGTAGCGCTATTGCTGGGGGCGCTTAGAGCTCACAAGATGACCCGGGATCTTCCTCCTCTCATAATTGCCATAGATGAGATTTGGGCGCTGATGAGTGACTCAAATATTGCGAGTTGGCTAGGTAGCTATTGGAAACTATCAAGAGGAATTGGAATTGCAAATATAGGAGTTAGCCACAGGCTGAGTGACTTCTCAGGCGGAGATGATGTCGGTGCCCATTTAAAATCACAGTCGCTCAATAGCTCTACAAACTATTCCAATGGACCTAATAGAACTGTGATAAGCGAGATAAACCGTGGTCTTGGAATGATCAACGATACAGAGACGATAGTTTCGTTCGCGCTTGAAGTGGACGAGGCCCATCACCTTTGCAGCGCCTTTGGATTTTCCCTAGAAGTGGCACCGCTACTGCGTCAACTACGAAAGGGAAGTGCGCTGTGGAAGATTGGAGAGCGAAATCTGTTGGTGGATCATTATTTAACTTCAATCGAGACGGCTCTCTTCAATACGGACGCACCCTTGCTTGGCAGGGGCGTACGGGCTAAACCTAATTGAGTCAACCGCAATAGATTGAATGAAGTTATAAACTCACTCTAAATCTTGAATTGCCAGTGACCGCCAAATCAATGGCGGCCAAGGTATGGGCTGCTGTTTCCGTGGCGGTTTTATGGGAAGCTTGTAGTGGAGATTTCCGCCTATTTTGTCTTGCGCAAGTTTTTTGTCTATCGAATTGCTAGAAGCCTAAATGAAAGCCGAGCCAAAAAATCCAGGTCTTTGACTCTAATAGCCATGGCGCTTAATAAAGTGCCAGATGTAATTGTGAGATAGTGATTGGCCCAGACAGATTGCCCAGACAGATTGCCCAGTCTGATTGCCCAGTCTGATTGGCCCAGACTGATTGGGCCAGTTGGGCCGTTCTAGCCATATTGGATTGGTTCATGGCGACCAGACTTATACCTCAACTAATCCAATCTGATCAGGTATCGGTTTTAGATCGATGTAAGGTCTGATTCTATGGAATGGCTTTAGTGGGCTATTATCTCGGGGCTCCAACTCGGGCTATTGCTCACTACCTTTGGCCTTGAGGCCCTTTTCTATTTGGAAATCAAAGATAGCAGTACCAGGCTTTTTGGCAATTGTTACTTTAGTTGTTACTTGGATGATTGTCGGTTTTGACCTTTCTGTATCTGTGACATCGTCCTTTGTCTTGACTGCTTTATTGGCACTCTGATCTCGGTCATTATTACTTTTAGGGTTAGATGGATCCTGCATCGTTGATCTATCCGTTGCAATCTTTATCTTAGGTCCACTATTTGGGTGGTCTTTTTGGGCGCAAAAAGTTATTTGTTTGGCGTTTTGATGGCGCTTTGGTGGGTCTTATTTTTCCTTTTGATTTTTCCTTTTGGTTTGTTTGGTTGACATTAGGAGCGTTTCATGGTTTTTAGCTCGCTGGAGAGCTGTTTCTCTTTCGGTAGGTCGCTTGATGTGGTGATGCCTCACCTTAGCGTTGGTGGCTTTGGTGTGGTTCTTGTCCTAGTGGCGATCTTTTTATTTGTTGGTGACTCAAAGGGCGAGCACCAAAAGACCATGGGGAGGTTTCGACCAACCAAGTCGAGTCGCAGAGGAATCCATGAGGGAGTGCATTTTGCGGGTCGCTTCAATTTGAGCGACTTTAAAACTTTGAATCCCTCTATCTCTATAGGCAAATTGGGTTTGAGATCTATCCGACTTGATCGCCGGGACTCGGCAATCGTCTTTGGCCCAACGCAGTCGTTTAAGACATCTCGACTGGCCATTCCGGCGATCCTGGAACATCGCGGGGGAGT
Organism: Acidithrix sp. C25; assembly: GCF_904848545.2. NCBI lineage: Bacteria > Bacillati > Actinomycetota > Acidimicrobiia > Acidimicrobiales > Acidimicrobiaceae > Acidithrix > Acidithrix sp. C25. The sequence continues at coordinate 1,046,436 of NZ_CAJHCI020000002.1, read as the reverse complement.
GATCGCCTCGAGCGTCAAAGGTGATTTGATGGAGGCAACCATTGAGGCACGATCGACTATGGGTAGGGTGATCGTGTATGACCCGCTGGGAAGTACCGATCGAGGTAATTCTTTTTGGAACCCTCTCTCTAGAAAATTGGATGCTAATTCATCGAGACGACTTGCACAAGGTATCTGTTTTTCTCGAACTTTGCGCCATATGGGTGAAGAAGGGCAATTCTGGGCGACTTTAGCAGCTCGATTGTTGGCGCCACTGCTATTGGCAGCATCTCATTTAGGGCTAAGCATCATCGACGTGATCGGTTGGATTGATCAAAGGGACTTCGAGGAAGCTGGTAATTTTCTGATCGAAAACAACTATCTTGAATATGCCCGGTCGATAGCGGCGACCCTTGATTTGGATGAGAGAATCCTCTCGTCAATTCTTACAACCCTAGATCGCTCGATAACTCCGTTCTCAATTGGCACAACGCCTATTGAGGGCTACTTTGACTTGGTGGATTTCGATTCCTCTGGTTCGTCGAGTCTCTTTTTGATTGCCCCACCGAATCGACAAGGAGAGATTGGAACCGTCTTCGGCGCATTACTAGCAGAGATCTTCGATCGCATCTTTCAATTTGAAGTGACAGAGCGTGCTCTTTTGATCGTCTTGGATGAGGCTGCTAATTTAGCTCCGATAGCAAATTTTGACGAGATAATCTCGACCGTGTCATCCTTTGGCGTTCAGTTGATAACTATCTATCAAGATCTAGCACAGTTGCGTGCTAGATATGGCGAGGCTGCCACCACTATTGTAAATAACCATCGAGCTAAGATCTTTTTAGGGGCGATTTCAGATCCATCAACCATGACTCTCGCACAAGAGTTATGTGGGATGAAAAGTGAGTACCCAAATTCAATTTGGCAAAAGTCCAACTCAGATGGTGGCCAATTGCGCCATCTACTTGCACTTGGGGCACTTAGAAGGCTTCAGCCAGGTAAGGCTCTTTTGGTCTATGGTCATCGACCACCGGCCATAATAGAGCTCTCGGCAAGAATTCCAAGACGGTAGTTGTTATTATTTTTAGGTTTGTATCTGAGTTGCCGATACTAAGGCCGTGGGATACTCTGAACTTTCGCAATCACTCGAATACGAGACAGCATTACTTGAAAAACTCCTCTTCAAATTGGAAGAGGAACGCCTTTTAGTTGCCAATGAACGTCACCATTATTTAGGTGAAGCTAACTTTGAGATTCAAGCTGTAAGCGGCGAGATCAAGCATGCCGAACTGCGACGAGCAATCGCATCCTCGGAGGTCTGTGACTTTCTTGAGATCGATTCGATGGCTCCGCTGTCGGAGATTATTTCGGCGACTCCTGAGCCATGGAAGTCTGTCTTTGCTGAACAAAGAAGCCAGATGCTTTTGGTCACAGCCAGGATCGCTAAAGCGCAAAATGAGATCAATAGTCTCTTAGCACAGCGCATCGCTTTGGTTGAAGACGTTTTGAATCTAATCGATTCAAGCGGAACAACCAATCTCTACGGAAGGAATGGAAGGCGTAGCAAGGAAGCCACGATTTCACTATTGGATGGTCTATTGTGAGCAATGCTGGGATCTATATTGGACTCTCAGGGATTCAGGCGCAAACTAAAAGTATGGATGTCGTTAGCCAGAATATTGCTAACGTCAATACGCCTGGTTATACAAGGGAGACTGCTAACCTTTCGGCTGTTATCAACCCGGGATCCAACATAGGATCCGGTGCTATAGTAGCCTCTGTCTCTCAAATCTCTGACTCTTTTTTGCAAGCGCAAGCTCAAAGTGCCTCTGCGGATTCGCATGCGGCGACCAGCCTTTCATCGGCGCTTTCATCGGCTCAAACAAATTTTCAAGAGCCCTCGCCAATTGGAATTAATGAACAGTTGTCATCCCTTTGGAATGCATTTGATCAGGTCTCAAATCAGCCCAACCTTATGGCGGCTCGAACACAATTGGTCAATATTGCCCAACAACTCTCTACGACTATCAATAGTGATTCACAAGGGTTGACCAATCTTTATAACGGTACTGTGAGCCAGGTTCAGTCTTCGGTTACCTCGATCAATCAGCAGTTGAAACAGGTGGCCACTTTGAATGGCCAGATTATGGCAGCTCAGGGTCAAAATGGCGCGAATACATTGATAGATCAGCGAAATCAACTCGTCCAGTCGATTACCGACTCAATTGGAGCGCGAGTTGTAAATGGTAGTAACGGTTCTATATCGATCTTTTCTGGTGGTATTGCGCTAGTGAGTGGGATAGTAGCAGATTCGCTCAATGTTCAAGCTCCAACAGCGCCAGCTACTGGTACCGCATCGATCGTCTCGAACTCGACTGGAGCTACACTTCCAGTTGCTTCGGGTACGATTGGTGGTAACTTGGCAGCATTAAATAATAATATACCGAGTTATATGACGAATTTGAATAACTTCGCCGATCAGCTTGCCACCCAGGTCAATGGTGCACTAGCGCCGTCAAGCGGAGGGACATATGGATACGCAACACCTCCTATTTCTACTACTAACCCGCTTCCTGCTGGTCAACCGCTCTTTAGCGTGTCGACTTCATCGTCAACGGCTGCAGCGACCATCTCCGTCAATCAGGCAGTTTCAACAAATCCAAATTTAATTGCGTCCTCGTCGTCCTCGAATACACCTATGGATGGATCTATCGCGGCAGCGGTAGCTGCACTGGGGTCGTCATCTTCTAGCACATCTCCGGATGCACTGTACAACGCGATTGTTACTCAGGTTGGCCTTGACGTTTCGACGGCTCAATCAAATGTGAAGACACAATCTGCTCGCTCTCAATCTGCTACCTCGGCGCTAGCTAGCGTCTCTGGTGTAAATACAAATCAAGAGTTGGTCAATATGGTTGCCTTTCAAAATGCATATCAGGCGGCTGCAAAGGTAATTGCAACCGTAGCGACCTCAATTCAAAGTCTTATTTCGGCGGTATAAGTTAAATGACAGACAGAATAGGAAATGCATCACTCGTTGGTTCTTTGGTCAACTCAGTCCAAGGAGACCAAAACACACTAGTAAATCTCCAGCAGCTTTTAGCTACAGGCAATAACATCTCAAAGCCAAGTGATAGTCCGGTTGGAATCTCCAACTTGCTGGCGGTGCAGACTGGGCTTTCGCGCGCTAATCAGTTCGTGGCGAATGCAAAAGACGGTTCGACGATGCTTGGGGTTGCTAATGGCGCAATGAGTACTGCGATGAATGTTCTACAACAAGCTCGCACGGCGATTCTCTCTGCGGGAAATGGTGCCTTACCCTCAGCCTCGATAAAGGCGATAGCTAACCAAATTAATGGATATGTCCAGACCTTGGCGGGGATAGCAAATACCCAATATCTAGGTGTGGCAATCTTTGGGGGAACCTCGGGTGCGCAATCCGCCTATACCCCAACTACTACTAGCGGCACGACGGTCTATACCTATCAGGGCAATGGTGTTGCTCCGAGCCGAACGGTTGCTCCGGGAGTCACGGTAAATGCGAGTTTGGCTGACGCTTTTGGAACTGGAAACCCACCCTCAAACCCAGCTTCTCCTGTTTCTGGAGAGCTTGGGTACGCAAATAACACAGCTAACATAATGACTACCTTAAGTAGTATTGTCAAAGACTTACAATCTGGATCATCTGCCAATATGTCTACTGATTTAGGTAAATTTGATACTGCTTTTGCAGTCTTTCAGACAAATGCTGGTCAAGTTGGTGCTCAATATCAGCAGATGCAGGCCATGCAACAGCAGACGACCTATACTCAACAATCGTTGAATACCCAACTTGGCGCGATTCAAAATGTCGATGTGGCTTCCGTCTCTACACAATATCAGCAAGCTCTTTCAAACTATCAAGTCGCACTTTATGCGACGGCACAATTGGGCCAACAACCATCGTTGGCCACATACCTTCACTAGTATTAGGACTGGAGAGTAATAAATGAATACCATAGAATCTGAGCCAGAGGTGGATGAGTCACCAAAGTCGGGCGCTCCGAGTTTTCGAATCGTAGCCGAAGTCAACTTGCCGAAGGGCTTGCCCGGCTTCTTTGCTGAGCGCAAGTTTGCACTTTTGGATCTAGGAGACGACTACAACCCTTATATGGCATTACGTTCGTTCACCTCCGAACTCACTCTTATCGTGGTTGAACCTCGATTTGTCGTTGAGGACTACCAGGTTCACGTGGATGACCCAACGCAGAATCTTTTGGGTTTGACGCGATCAGAGGACGCACTGGTGCTTGTGATAGCAACTCTAAGGGAGAACAAAAATCCTGTTGTGAATTTACTTGGACCGATAGTTCTAAATGTTGAAAGCAAGATTGCAGCCCAAGTTGTTCAGGTGGAGAGTGACTACTCTGTTACCCACGAAGTTTCACTAGCTCTTCGGGCTTCAGACCGAGTTGTACTCTAGGGGTGGTTTTGGGATGGTCGATTTTAAAAACCACCATCCGATCTTCCTGCAGCCCAAGTACTTAGTCTCTTATCACCTTTGGATTAGGGTACTCTCTAGGGACCTGAACGAGGGGTTTGAACTAGGTCGTTAGAGAACTCGACAAAGATACCCACCCGGGTACATCTTTTAATATAGGACAAACCACAAGAAGCCCCAGGGCACTTTCAGCGCCATTGCGGGATAGTCGAACTTGGGCGGGCCGCAACCTTAGTTGACAAGCTGGCGCTAGCCCAAGGTTATAAGTAAATTACCTAAAACTCTATTGCTAGCACAGCCCAAACCTAACGCCGAGATGGTGATGTGACCCTACAGCCCTGGTCTATTAGAGTTACTCCTAGGAGGTAGGCGTAGGTCTTCATCAAGCAAATGGCTTAGGTGGCCGATGTGCGTTAGCTATTCTTTGGCGGAATCATCAATCGGCATCTTGATTTCACCCATATCGATGCCTAATGCCTTAGGACTGGTTGCCGCCGCTTCGTTCGCAGCTTTCACCGCCAGATAAACTTCTTCTCGGTGAATTTCTACATCCCGTGGCGCCGAAATCCCGACTCTTACTTGATCTCTATGGATATCAAGTATCGTAATTACAATATCGTCACTGATGACGATGCTTTGGTTGGCTCGGCGTGTTAGTACTAGCAAAGCGCCTCCTTGCGCGAGATGGTCGTAGGCAAGTAACGAACAACTTATACAATAGGGCCTATTTGGGTATATTTTGCGATCAAATGCTAATACTTCGCAAAAGGATTGAAATTTAGCTACTTTTCCCCAGATAACTGTTTTCTTAGCCACCAGAGTGTCTTATAGCTTTGACTATGTGGAGATGGCTCCGGGTAGCATCTCGACTTTAGTTGGTTAGTATCCGAAAGCTATGCCTTTGGTGCCACTTGCAACTGAAGGTATTTGAGTGACGTACTGCACTGGGTCAAACTGTTCTGGGTCGCTTTTGCCTGGGTCAAACTGTTCTGGGTCAAACTGCACTGGGTCAAACTGCACTGGGTCAAACTGCACTGGGTCAAACTGCACTGGGTCAAAATGCACTGGGTCAAACTGGCTGTTGTGGTGAGTTGCCAAAGGGCCTTGTAGTTCAATTAGGCAAGACACAAATTGGCAAGGCACAAATTGGCAAGGCGCAAGTCGATAAGGTGCGAGTCGGAATGACTAATCCTTGTAGAGAAGCTTTCCCATTGCCCTGCCATCAGATCGACAAAGCGACTTGCAGCTTTGGAGGTCTTTTGATATCGCACCTCTTTGGTCCTGGAGTTACGCGTCGAAATCCTCCAGTGGAGTTTGAACTTACTCGGCCAGCCGTCGTGCTTTTTGGGTCAATTCCAGCTGTTATTAGTTTCAATGTGATCGGCTCCGTTTGCATCTTTATTATTAGATGCTTTAGAAGGCTTTTTATGAAAGAGGCAAATCATCGCAATGGCTAGAGGAAGGAAGGGCGTCTTAGCAATTTTCCTTGAGTTTGATTGTCTTTTTGGTTAGGTCTCTTGATGCGTTATGATCAATTTACAGTGGCTTTGCATTCGATTTGCTAACGATGCGCTAAGTTTTGTTACGGATGAAGCGTGTGTTTCTTGCTATCGCCTAGGTAGTAGCGGTTTAGTTTTATGATCGGTGGATTTAGTTGGCAGTAATTTTGATCACAGGTGCCACAAGTGGAATTGGCCTAGAGACTGCTTTGGAGTTTGCCAAACGGGATGATCATGTGATTCTCGCGGGTCGAAATAGACGCAAGATTGATGATGCGATTGAGAAAATTGCTAAAGTGGCGCCAAAGGCAACGCTCGATCAAGTGGTCTTCGACCTCTCAGAGGTTGGATCGGTATTGATGGCTGCCATAGAGCTCAAGGCACGATTTGATCGTATTGACATCCTAATCAATAACGCCGGCGTGATGGCTATTCCTATGCGAATGGAGACCAACGATGGATTTGAGAGCCAATTCGCGACGAATCATCTCGGCCATTTTGTCTTGACAGCTGGCCTCTACGACCTTTTACTTGAGTCCAATTCGCCTCGTGTGGTTACGGTCTCGTCGATGGTAGCTAAGTTTGGAACTATCGACTTCGATGATCTGAATGCGAACGAGAATTACTCGCCGTGGAAGAGCTATAGCCAATCAAAGCTCGCCAATCTGCTATTTGCCAGAGAACTTTCAAAGAGAGCAATGGCCAACTCCGATCCAATCATTTCCCTAAGCTCACACCCAGGATATAGCGCTACCAATCTCTCCTTCAATGGGCCGAGAATTGGCAAGGGAACGCCGGGAGTGCTAAAGCTTTTGCAACCACTGATTGCGCAGAGGCCCTGTATGGGTGCACGTCCATCGATAATGGCGGCTACGTCTTCGATCGAGAACTGGACTTATTTCGGCCCACGCGGCCCCTTTGGTTTGAGAGGTAAGCCAACAGTGGTTTCGCCTCCGCCAAAGGCTCTCGATGATGTCGCAGGCGAGCGTCTTTGGAATATTTCCGAGGAAATGACAAAAACTACTTTTGGAATTTAGATTTTTCTTTGAGTTGCTTTCCATGATAGTTATGGCGGCATAGGCTTGTTTTCAGCTAGGTCGTTATTAAAGATGGTTTTCAACTAGGTGGTCTTGATTTTTAGGGCCTGGAAAATCTTTATGGTGGAACTGTGTAATTTGTGATTTTTTGTATTGTATCCAGAGATGACAAACTATCAACGATGCGATCATGTCTTGAAACATAAAGGTATAGGGCAAATCTAACTAGCTAGATTCAAAGACCAACTGCTCTAAATTCTGCTCTGTTACCGATCGAAAGAAAAGGCTACTTCGGCGCAATTTTGCTATTTTCGATGGGTAACCGTGTGGTTTGTCTGAGAGCTAATTTTTGACTTTTATTTATTCTTAGATCAAGTATCTGATTTCAATGCTAGTTGCAGACAGGCTTAGCCTTGTATGGTAACGGTTCCTGGTTCGAAAAATTAAGGATTTCATTTTTACCGATAGCACTTTGACTGCAAAGGTTTTTTGCTTAACCCTATGGCAGGTACGCTGAGGCCTTCAATTCACGAATTTTATAAGCTATAGGATATCTTGAAAAGCTGTTGTGTAAGAGCCTGGAGCCGACTCTTCGTCAGGGAAATAAACCATACCTATTTAGATGGATGCGGCTCAAATTTCAATCTTTGAGACAACTAATTGTTCACTTAGAGATCTCACCCGGAGCGTGCTAGGTGTGCCAGGCGTAGTTTTAGGTTTTGGCTTTGGCTGTATTACGTCTAGTTCTAGATGGATAATACTTTCTTTTTGGCTATGGTTGTCTTTGCCTGGAGCCGACTCTTCATAGTTTTATAGATGCAGATTACGAATCGGACTTTTGAGATACCAACTTTAGCTAGGGATTATTAATGGCGCGCACTGTCGCTGGGATAGTTTCATTTGATCCTTGAGAGGCTGGATAGTTATCGATCTTAATAGTGCTTGGAACTGGTTGAGTACGCACTTTATTCAATTGGTCAAGGTGGCCGATCTTCTTGCCGAAAGTCATTGGAGACATCCTTTACCATCGGGGGTTTAGATGAGTTCCAATTCGGGCGACACCAGCGGTCAGATACCAGAGGAAGTTGCGGAATTTTTAGTTGAGAGTTATGAGAACCTTGACAGACTTGACCAAGATCTAGTGATACTAGAGAGCGATCCACATAATAAGGAGACGCTCTCGTCGATTTTTCGAACTATTCACACCATAAAGGGCACATGTGGCTTTCTAGGGTTTGAGAAGTTGGAAAAGGTAGCCCACGTAGGTGAGAATCTGTTGTCGAAGCTACGTGACGGCGTGATAATGATAAATCCGGGGATTACCTCGGCGCTTCTATCAACGGTAGATGCAGTTCGTGAGATGCTCTCATTTATAGAGCAGGAAAACTACGAGGGCAATGGCGACTACAGCGCGCTAATCGAGCTTCTTGCTTCGATGACCAATGGAACGCTACCGCAACCGAGCCAAGGCTCTAACCCAGCCACGGTTCCTTCGAGTGCCCCTACATCTCAAGACCCCATCTCTCCGCCGGAAGAAGTTCAACCAGAGATTCATGCGCCAATTAAGGTCGGGGAGTCTTCCTTTGTCTTCAATAAGAAGGTTTCAAAGCCTGCTCCACCCCAGGAACCCGTCTCTATAGCGGCTCCGACATCCGAGCAGGTCACAGTCGATGAGCCTTTGGCCGTATCGCCTATAAGTGATGTCTCAAAGGATGCAACTCCTCCAAATAGAGGTGATGTCGACAAGGATAAAGTTGTCACATCTGTCTCTGACGCCAATATAAGGGTTGACGTTGGGTTGCTGGACAAGCTTATGAACTTAGTCGGAGAGTTGGTTCTAGCACGAAATCAGATTCTGCAATATACCTCTTCTCAGACCGACTCTTCGTTCGTCGCAGCTTCGCAACGGTTGAATCTGATTACATCTGAACTCCAAGAGGGTGTGATGAAGACGAGGATGCAGCCGATTGGGAATGTCTGGTCTAAGTTCCCTCGGGTGGTTCGAGATTTAGCCCTCTCTGTCGGTAAAAATGTGGCTATTGAATTCGAAGGCAGAGAGACGGAACTGGATCGAACTATCATCGAATCGATCAAGGATCCCCTGACCCACCTTGTCCGTAACTCAGTAGATCATGGAATTGAGACACCAGAGGGTCGAATTGCAGCAGGTAAAGCTCGGGATGGTCGATTGATCCTTCGTGCATACCACGAAGGTGGCCACGTAAATATTGAAATTGCAGATGATGGTGCTGGAATTAACCCCGATAGGATTCGGGCTAATGCTCTCAAGAAGGGCCTTTTTCGAGCGGATCAACTTGACAAGATGAGTGAGCGTGAGATTACAAATCTCATCTTTGCGCCAGGGTTTTCCACCGCTGAGAAGATTACCAATGTCTCGGGGCGTGGCGTTGGGATGGATGTGGTCAAGACCAATATCGAAAAGATTGGCGGCACTATCGACATCCAAAGCACTCCTGGTGAGGGAACCACTATCAAGATCAAGATTCCACTTACCTTAGCTATCATTCCTGCACTTGTGGTGGCTGCAGGCGGCCAGCGCTATGCAATCCCTCAAGTCTCCTTAGTAGAACTTGTGCGCCTGGAGCGAGATCAAGCTAAGGTCGATATTGACTCTGTCTATGGTGCCCCTGTCTGTCGATTGCGGGGAAATCTCCTTCCTCTTGTCTATCTGTGCGACTTGATGCATACCTCGACGAAAAAGATAGAAGATGATGCTGTAAACGTAGTGGTGCTTCAAGCCGACGAGAGGCAATTTGGCCTGGTAGTTGACAACGTCGTTGACACCGAAGAGATCGTCGTGAAACCACTCGGTAAGCAAGTAAAGAATGTAGATGTCTACGCTGGCGCGACAATAATGGGTGATGGACGCGTTGCACTGATTTTAGATGTAATGGGAATCGCACAGCGGTCGTCGGTGATTTCAGAGGTGCGAGATCGTAAGCTAAGTGAACTTTCAGCTAGTTCAACGCTCGAGGTGGGAGAGCGCCAAACCCTGCTCCTGCTAGGTGTCGGCGATTCGTACAGGGTCGCGGTTCCGCTGTCGAGCGTGGATCGTCTGGAAGAGTTTCCTTCCGATGCCCTTGAATGGGCAGGGGATAACCAAGTTGTTCAGTACCGTGACGCAATAATGCCACTCATCTGGCTCTCGAGCACCCTTGGTGTACCGAGTGCAACAGAAGTCGATTCCGCGAGCATTCAAGTTGTGGTTCATTCGGGCCATGGCAGGCGTGTCGGAGTAGTGGTCGATCGGATCCTTGACATAGTTGCTGTCAATATGAACCTAGAGAAGTGTTCTATAAAGTCACAAGTCATCGGTTCAACAGTTATCAACGATCGAGTAACTGACATAGTTAACGTCGACGAAATCGTTCAAAGCGCTCTTGTGAACTTTATCGATTCGTCCAATTTTGCTTTAGCTGGATACGGAGGCTAGAAGTGTCCCAAAAGATTTTGAGTGAAAAGCAGTATTGTACCTTTTATTTGGACAATCATTTTCTTGGAATAGGCGTTCGCGAGGTTCAAGAGGTCCTCAAATACCAACCGATGACAAGTGTTCCATTGGCCGATGATGTAGTTGCTGGACTCATCAATCTGAGAGGCCAGATTGTAACTGCTCTTGACCTTAGGAAGGTCATGGGTCTCGCGCATCTAGATGGTCGTCTTCCTATGAACATAGTGGTTAGAAGCGACGATGGCCCCTTGAGTCTCTTGGTCGATGAGATTGGAGATGTCGTCGAAGTGGAGGCGGACTTCTTTGAGGATCCGCCCGAGACGCTTGAGGTTTCATTTCGTCACCTGATTAGGGGTGTCTATAAGCTCGAAGGCAAACTGATGCTTGTTCTGGATCTTGAGCGAGCGGTATTTTCATTAGTCGACGCCTGATTTGGCCCGAGTAGTCACATTCACCTTTTGGCCCAGTGGATCGCTTTGGGCAAATATTAAATCACAACTATCTCCGGAGGGGATCTAGATGGCGTTGGCCCTGGTAATAGACGATTCGAGCGCAACGAGGATGATTTTGGCACGTATCTTAACGGAGCTTGGGTATTCGGTCGAAAAGGCAGAAAATGGCGCTGATGCTCTTCATAAACTCTCGAAGATGGCCAAGCCAGAGCTGATTCTAATTGACTGGAATATGCCGGTTATGAATGGTTATGAGTTTTTGGTAAAGGCGAGGTCGATGGCTCAATTCGACGATGTGACGATGATGATGGTCACTACTGAAACCGAAATTGAGCAAGTCTTAAAGGCTCTCGAAGCAGGTGCTAACGAATATGTAATGAAACCTTTCACTAAGGACGTTATAGATGAGAAGCTCTCGCTCCTGGGTCTCGGAGCGAGGTAGGCGGATGGATAGTACGCGTATCCGTGTAATGGTCGTCGACGACTCTGCTGTTATTCGTAAGATCGTAACCTCGACACTACTTCGGGAGCCCGATATAGAAGTCGTAGGGACTGCAGCCTCTGGTAAAGAAGCGATTGCTCGCTTTAGGGAGTTGCAACCCGATGTAATCACTCTAGATATCGAGATGCCCGAGATGAATGGGATTGAGGCGATTGGTCATATTCGCGCTATGGATTCGCGAGTTCCTATCATCATGTTTTCAACTCTTACAGAGGCTGGGGGCAAGGCTACCTTAGATGCACTCAGCTGTGGTGCGACTGATTATGTAACAAAGCCAACATCTAGCGCCAGCATAGAATCATCGAAAGACATTATTGCATCTGCTTTGGTCGGTAAGATTAGGGTACTTGGCCAAAAGCGAAAAAAATCTCCTCCTTCGTTACCGGGATCAAGCGGTGTCAATCCGACTCATCGACCAGGTGCCACCAGAGGGTCTTCTTCAACTATCGAAACTCGCCATTCCAATTCGCGCGAGACCCGCAACGCTCTGCCAGAGCCAATTGGCCGTAGTCTTTCTCACCGAGATGAAGGCTCTCGCGATAGTGGCTCGAGGCAAGTGCCAAGAGCGGCTCCTACTCGAGCTCCTTCTGTTGTATTGATTGGCATATCCACCGGGGGGCCGAATGCTCTAGGGGAGGTAATCCCAGCACTGCCAGCCAACCTTTCGGTGCCAATTGTGATCGTGCAGCATATGCCTGCGACCTTTACCCGACTTTTAGCGGAAAGGCTAGACACCAAGTCAAAGCTTCATGTGATGGAAGCTAAAGGAGGGGAGAATCCTCGTGCAGGAGAAGTTTACATTGCACCAGGAGAACATCATTTGGTTGTCAATACCAACTCTCGCGGCGACCTAACCTTGGCTTTAGATGACTCACCGCCGGTAAATTCTTGCAGACCTTCGGTTGACACGCTCTTTCATTCGGCTGTCAGATTAGGAAGTCGAGTCCTAGCGATCGTAATGACCGGTATGGGCCAAGATGGCTACGTAGGAGCTCGAGAGCTCAAGGGCGTAGGGGCCGAGATTGCGACTCAGGATGAGGCGTCCTCGGTGGTCTGGGGAATGCCTGGATTTGTCACTAATGCTGGACTGTCCGACAATGTTATCGCTTTGTCAGCAATGGCCGACTTTATCTCCAAGCGCTGTGCGCCAAGCAATGGATCTAGTGGATTTGCCAGGCAACCCAAAATGTTGACTCCCGGAAGCCTCGTTGGAACCTCGGGTTCACCTCGTGGTCAATCGAGAGAGCTAGGAGGTGGTAAATGGCACTAACTCCAGGTGATTTTACCTTTCTTTCTAACTACGTAAAGAATTCAACTGCCATTGTTTTGACTCCAGATAAGGATTACTTGGTAGAGTCGAGATTGAATCCCGTGGCGTGGCGCTTAGGTGCCTCAAGTATCTCCGATCTGGTCTCAAAATTGCGAGCCAATCCGTCTCCGACTTCGGAGATCGGAATGATGGTCTCCGAGGCGATGACGACAAACGAAACCTATTTTTTTCGAGACGTAAAACCTTTTGATGTATTGAGGAACGAACTGTTGCCACAAGCGATGGAACGCCGAGGAAGTGATCGATCTTTAAATATCTGGTCTGGAGCATGTTCTTCAGGCCAAGAGGCATATTCGATTGCGATGACAATCAAGGAGCACTTTCCTTCTTTGTCTACTTGGCGAGTTCGGATAATTGGTACCGATATCTCAAGGGCTATGGTGGAGCGAACTAAAGAGGGGATTTTTTCACAGATCGAGATAAATCGTGGATTGCCCGCTCCTCTGTTGGTGAAATACTTCTCCAAGGTGGGTTCCGAGTGGAAGATCAAAGGTGAATTGACTTCGATGGTCGATGCTTCTGTGATGAACTTAGCCGGGAACTGGCCCATATTGCCCAGGATGGACATCGTCTTTATGAGAAATGTTTTGATCTATTTCGATCTTCCTACCAAAAGGGCAATTTTGGAGAAGGTTGTTCGGGTTATGGCACCGAATGCTTCGTTATTGCTTGGTGGATCCGAAACGACCATGAATGTCACTAATGAATTTGACCGCGTAACAGTAGGCGCCAGTTTTTACTATCGAATAAAAGGTGGGGGTGCTAGTTCGGTTGCACCATCGGTTGGATCTACCCCAACCTTTCGTGGAACTCCAGTTGCACCACGAGCTGGACTTCGGTAATAATTTCAAGGTTGTTTATAGTTAGGTCGAATAAGACAACAGCTTCTAGCAAAGGATTGAATAGGGAGCTTAGAATGAAGATACTTATTGTTGATGACTCAAAGGCGATGCGGATGATTGTCCTGCGGCACCTCCGCCAAGCGGGACATGGTGACGCGGACTTCTGCGAGGCAGCAAATGGCCTCGAGGGCCTTAGCCAAGTTAGAGCCGAAAGTCCGGATCTAATCCTGAGCGATTGGAACATGCCCGAGATGAATGGTCTCGAATTTCTTCGTAAATTACGATCGGATGGCTTTGACACTGCATTCGGTTTTGTAACATCAGAAGGTACTCCAGATATGCACATGCTTGCCCGTGACTCCGGTGCTCTATTTTTGATCGCCAAGCCATTTACTGTGGATACCTTTAGGGAGACACTAGATGCAGCTGGGGTGGTATAGATGGATGATCCGACGTTAGTTTCAACTTGGCTTCATGCAATGGTAAATTCTGCCGAGGAGCTCGCCACTTCGACTCTTGGTCTTGAAGGTATTACCGTTATAAATGAAGAGCTCCCAAAGGAGAGGGACTTCCCAGGTTCGTATGTAGCCTTGATTGGTGATTCATATAATTTTGAATATGGGATAGCAGGAAGCTGGGATTCTTGTGCGGTTCTAGCACGGGCGCTATTGTTCATGGAGCCAGAGGAAGAACTCAGCGATGATGATCTGGCAGATGCCGTAAATGAAGTTATAAACATTGTAGCTGGAGGCATAAAAAGACGTATGTCGGAGATTGATACTGGCCTCAAACTGGGACTTCCTGCATTCTTCAATGGAACTTTGCATCCGACATCTCATCAAGAGGCAGCAGCCTCTAAAGTTGATCTAGCGGGAGCGGAAGTTTACTTGATGGTATTTCGCCACCGAACGTAATTTTTTATAGCACGAGAGAAGAGAGAGGTAGTCCCATGTCGAATCAAGGAGCAGACCTAAAACTGCCAAATCCGAACGATGTTGAAGAGACACTGGGGATGTTGTTTGGCAAGTCGGTCACAGCCAAGCGGATAGCAACGCCGGGTAAGTTGCCCGGAGTGGGTACTGTCTCTATCTATACATTCGATGATGATGAAGTTGGAGCAGCGGTCTTTTGCGAACTGGGCCTTACTAACTCCTTGGGCGCTTCTATGATGATGATCCCAGCAGGAGCCGCAGAAGATGCAACCGACGAAGGTGAGATCCCAAAGAATTTATTGGAGAACTTTCACGAGGTGGCAAATGTTATCACATCACTTTTGAATGATCGCCGTAGCCATGCCAAGCGAGTGAAGCTAGATAGAGTTGTCGTTCTGCCGGAAGAACTCGACGATGAAACAAGCAGTCTCATAGCTTCGCCAGGTCGTATAGTGTCCTACGATGTTTTTATTCCGGGAGGGTATCCTGGGGGCGAGCTTCGTTTTTGCCTTTGATAGACCGTTTTGACTGAATGCTCTTCCTTCTGGGTCGGTATTTTTGTAATAGTTTCAAGGGGCTTGGGCCATCTAGAGGCTAGGTGAAGATAGTTCTTAATCGGAAATAGACCATAATTTTCAAAAGGTCGTCTCAATTGAGGCGACCTCTTGGTCGATTAATAGTCCATGGTAGATCAATCATTGTCAATCGTTGTTTTATACTCTGAAAAAAACACCAAGCTGCTCTCGCAATCTGTTGATTCAATTTCTTCGGCAATTCGTGCCGGAGATGAAGTGACAATTGTTGAACTTGTTGATTCAACACTTAGAATGCCACCTCGATTCAAGGTCACTCGAGGCGCAGACTTGGTCCAATCCATTGCATCTATCTCCTCTAACCATCTTTGTGGCAAGGTCGTCTTCTTTTGCGCAGGTGCCTTTGTGACTAGGGCGCATTTGGACCAGATCAGAAATTCATCCCTGATAGCCACGGATGTGATCACCGGTCCTCGTAGTGCTTATCTTCCAGGATATCAGCTCTCGTTTGGACAGAGCTACCACGGAAGAAGCGCTATGCGAGAGTTTCAGTGCGAATGGATTAAAAGTCACAGCGGTTTCTTTTCATCGACTCCTTTTCTAGGAATTGACGGTATCTCATTGGCCAAGGAGACATTCATTCGATTTGCCTCGCAGCTGACCGATTGCGATGACCTGGTTGAGCTATCTTGGTCGATAGCGACCTGGGCCAGTGAGAACCAGCTCTCTATGGTCGTGGATGACTCCCAATTTCTCCATAGCGATGCAGTGCTTGATTATCATCTAACCCTTGAATATCGAAATGTAAATCAAGGAACCGGCTTTCACAAATATCAAAAATTCGCCATTTGTGACAATGCGCTGTCTTCTCGCGAGATACCGGCGACAGGACGAGTGAAAACTCCGGTCTTGAGCCTAACGATGATCGCTAAAGATGAGGAGCATATTATCTCCGGAGCTCTATCCTCGGTATCTGATTTGGTAGAGGAGATTTTTGTCTTAGATACTGGATCGAGTGATTCGACCCGCGATATCGTGCGTTCTCATGGAGGTGCGGTCGGGGAGTTTGAATGGTGCGGCGACTTTGGTAAGGCGAGGCAACTAGCTCTTGAATCGGTCGATAGCGACTGGGTTCTGTGTTTAGACGCTGATGAGGAATTTGATTTTACTATTCCTGATATTTTGTCTGAATTGTCGCAAAACCTTGGCCTTGGCATTGGACTTATGGTGAATATAAAAAGTGTGGACAATCTTGACATATCCACTCCAATTCGCAACCAAATGGGCCGTATTCTGAGAAGGGTAGACGCGAGGTGGGAAGGAAATTTGCATGAAATAGTGCTTCCTAAACACTCCTTGTTGCCACCGTATTTTTCCACTCTTGAGAGCGGATCGATCAGTCATTTCGGATACCAGCCTACCAGGGTTGATATGCAAGCTAAAGCTTTGAGAAACGTGACGATTTCCCGAGATTTTGTCGAATCCACAAATCGAAGTGCCGAGTCGTTAGTGCACCTTGGTCGCTCCCTTTTGATGATTCAAGAAATAGATGAAGCGGCCCAACTCTTTGAGGATGTGATTCGCTCCACTTCGACCCCGCTTAGTTGGTATCCGATTGTTCTGAGATTATTAATTCAAATTGAGCTTGACCGCGGTAATTCTCAGGCCGCGATCGATTGGCATAAAGAATTCAAAGATAGATTTCCACATCGAGCAGACCAAGCCGCGTTTGAGATGATGATCTTGATCTCGCTTGATAGAACAGACGAAGCTCTTTTAGTTTATCATTCGCTGCCTCTCTCTGAGAGCTACTTAGGTGATCAACAGTTTGATAAAAGCAGATTTTTGCCAGCGTTGATTGGACACCTCTACGAGAGTGAAAGATATTCAGAGGCACTGGGAATTATTATTGAGGGCCTTGATATCTCGGGTTATCTGGAGATTCACCCTGGATTGATTGTGTCAATTCTGGAGAAAGCTAATGTCCAGCCCTTAGAGTTCTATAAGCGAATTCCAGAAAAACGGCGAATTCCTGTCTTTGGATTTATTCAACAGCTAGGCTACAGCGACCCCGAAGTTGCGAGTAAGTTTTTACTTTCGTTATGGAAGAGCCAAGTCCAAGAGGATCTATTGCTCGCATGCGCACTCAATTTTGTCGATAACGCCTCGTTGAGTGATCGCCTGGAGTGGTCAGCGATCGCTAGGAATTGCGGACAAAGCGATAAATGCCCACTCGTAAAGGTTGGTGTTGACGAATCAAAGGAACTTTTGGAGCGGGTCGCATCTTTGTACGTCGCTGACTTTGCATTCGGGGATCCATTTGCACATAAACAGCTTGACGAGCTGATGCGGTCAGTGGATCGATGCGTGCTCGAAGATGCCTTGGAAGAGATTCGTCAAAGATATGAAATAATAATCCCAATGATAGTTGCTGGAGTACCCCTTCAAGCTGGTATTTCGTGAAGTTTGATTTGCCATATGTCTCAAAAATCCAAGTGACAATGTGTGAAAGTATTAAAGGCTTAAAGATCAAGGAAAAATTAAAGTTCGTATTAGTTAAGCCGAGATATTAGGTAGCCACTCCATCGGTGACCCTGTGAATCTTGCCGCAAGAATCGCGTCACCAAGGATGGGAGACGTAAAAATCAAGGAGGAAATTACCAAATGTCACTTTCTATCAATACTAATATCGCAGCAATTGACGCTTATAACAACCTGAATAGTACTAGCAATGCAATGAGTAAGACAATATCTCAGTTGTCTTCGGGTCTTCAGATTCAAACAGCTGCTGATAACGCTTCAGGCTATGTAATTGCCCAGGATTTGCAGGCACAATCAAATGGCCTAAATGTTGGAATAACAAACGGGCAAAATGCAATTGCAGTTCTTCAAATTGCAGATGGAGCAATGAACCAGCAGGCATCTATTCTTCAGCGGATGAACCAACTTGCAACGCAAGCCTCCAACCAAGGTGCCATGACTTCTAATGCCTATAGTGCGGTCAATGCTGAATTTACTTCGCTTGCAAATCAGCTAAATCAAATTGCCAATTCAACGTCTTTTGGTTCCGCGTCTAACACGCTTTTGAATTCAACTCAGACGCTGACGTTCCAACTCGGTGCATTTACAACGTCTGCGAATCAGGTAACAGTAGGGTTGAACGCTACCACACTCGGCGCACTCACTCTCTCCGGTGCGTCAATTGGCTCCGGAACAGCGGCACTCGCGGCAATGGCTTCGGTTCAGTTGGCAATTGACAATATCTCGTCGATTCAAGGCGCACTGGGTGCGGCGCAAAATCAGATTCAAGCCGATATCGCGAACTTGACAGTTAGTCAGCAGAACGTTCAGTCAGCGCACTCGACACTTGTTGATACTAATGTCGCCCAAGCGATGACAACATTTTCTTCTCAGCAGATATTGATGCAAGCAGGTACTGCTATGCTCAGCCAAGCGCAGCAGTTGCCTAACCTATTGTTGAAACTCATACCGTAATAAATAATTTTTAGCCAAGGCTGGGGTGCGGGAGCTTTTTGGGCTTCGGTGCCCCAGCTCTTTGGTTATTGGATTGTTTGATTGGAACTCATTTTGAGATAAATTGAAAGGGTGATTCTAGATGACAGTATCTTCCACGTCTTCTACCACTAGTAGCGGTACAACCACTGTCAACCCATTTGCCGGTAGCACTACTAGTACATCCGGTGGAGCGCCGATAACTTTCAGCGGGGTCATCTCTGGATTGAATACCCAATCGATAATAGCTGCACTCATGGCAGCCTATAAACAACCTCAAACTAACATCACGAATCAAATCTCACAAATCAATTCCAACATCTCAAACTACGAAACTATCCAGAGTCAGCTGAGTTCCCTTCAAGCCGCAGCCGATGCTATCAACCAGACGTATCTATGGGACGCCACCTCTGCATCTTCATCCAACTCTTCAGTAGCCACGGCTACCTCCACATCAGGTGCTCCTACGGGCACCCTAAGCTTTAGTGTGAACCAACTTGCTCAGGGCGCAGTTGAAATGAGCAATAGTTCCGTTGGATCGACTTCCAGCATCGTAGCCACCGCTCCGCTATTAATTGCTACCGGGGCTAGTAACCTTGGATTTGCATCATTGACCGCGGGAACCGGGTTAGCGATTGGTTCGCATTCGATTGATGTGACATCTGCACTCAGCGGAGCATCGGTTACGGGAACTTCAGGCTCTTCTTCTACTACGATTACCACGGGCTCTAACGATACCGTTACCGCGAACGTCAACGGAACAGCACAGACCTTCACCATTGCGGCAGGAACTTATTCGGAGTCACAACTCGCCAGCGCCCTTGCGAGTGCATCAGGTGGACTATTAAATGTTTCAGCTGCCCAGAATGGTGGCTTAGCGGTTAGTACGACTCAGCTCGGATCAAGCTCGTCTCTTCAAATAACTGGTGGCAACGCATTGTCCTCTCTGGGACTTACCGCAGCTGCCTCGGCGGTTAACGGTACCGCGGGTTCTATTACTGTTGATGGGACTGTCAATACCGTCAATAATGTTGCGGCTGGATCTTCTGTTACTCTCAATTCCGGTACGGGTGGGACGATCGCAACAACCGTTGGTACAACGGGATTTAGTACCGGATCGTTTACGGCGAACTATTTAAACATAGGTGGTGGCACTCTCTCGGATCTTGTAAGTTCGATCAATGGCGCTGGTATTGGAATTAGTGCATCTGCTGTAAATCTCGGAACGAATAGTTACGTCCTTGAACTTGCATCAACTTCAACAGGTACTGCCTCTCAAATAACCCTCGATAATTCTGCACTGTCGTCTTCGCTGGGTGGTATGAAGCAGGTAGTTGCTGGTCAGGATGCACAAATTCAAATCGGTGGATCTAGCGGGTACACCGTAAATTCTGCAACTAACGCCGTTACAGGAGTGATGCAAGGGGTGACGCTGAACTTGGTATCGGCGCAAGCTGCTGGAAGCACCCCTGTGAGTGTTTCAATAACTCCAAATGCAACAGCTATGGCATCGTCAGTTTCTAACTTGGTTTCAGCAGCTAATACCGCTTTGTCTACAATCAATAAGTTAGCAGGTTATAACTCTTCAACATCAACCGCGGGACCTTTGATGGCCGATCCTAACATGACAACTCTAACACAGGCAATCTTGCAAACAGTGGCGTCAGCGACGGGGCCTGCCGGGGCTTATAACTCTGCAGCTGTTGGTCTTTCCTTGACGAAGACTGGTACCATAACTTTTGACCAAAATACATTCATAAGTGCATACAACGCAAACCCCTCAGCCGTTGCATCGATCTTCTCCCAGGGTGGGAACTTTCAGTCTTCTAGTGCCACCTATAACGGAGCGGTTTCTCTGGTATACGGCGCAGATGCTACAGTTCCAGGAACCTATGCAGTAAATATTTCACAATCTGCTACTCAAGCCAAGGATGCTGGAAATGTGATTTCAACGGGAACCATTACAAGCGCGGAGAATTTGACGATAACCTCAGGGACTGCGAGCGCATCGTATTCGGCGACTGCGGGTGAAAGTCTCAGCGCCATAGCTACTGGTTTGAATTCCGCTCTATCCGCACAGGGTATAGGGGTAAATGCATCTGTAGTTACAAACGGATCTGGGAGCCAGTTGGTTCTAAATAGCGGTGCATATGGTTCGGCTGCTTCCTTTAGTGTAACCAGTTCAGCTGTTGGTGCCGGTCAGACCGGGCTGGCTAGCGTGGCTAATACTCCCTCGACCTTTAGTGGTCTTGATGTGGCGGGAACGATAAATGGTGTGACCGCTACTGGATCGGGTCAGATTTTGACTGCTCCAGCTACTGATCCAACTCTGGCGGGCATGGCTCTATCTGTTACGGCATCTGGAATTACATCTTCGACGAATATAGGCTCATTTTCCTATACGCCAGGCATTGCCGGGGGAATGGCATATACCGGTAATTTAGGCTCCAACGCTGTCAATGGCATGACAACTACTACGATAGCTAGCCTGAATAGCCAAGTCGGCGCATTGCAGTTTCAGTACAGCTCATATACGCCGATGATTAACGCAGAGCAGCAATTGTTGACGCAGGAGTTTTCAAATATGGAAGTTCAGTTGGGAACTCTGCAAAATCAGACGCAATGGCTTACATCGGCGATTGCCAAGCTGCCTTAATGAATTGTTTTACTCGTTCCATGGAAGGCATTTATGTATTCAAAGCCTAATGATTATGTAAAAGATGCAATTTTAACTGCGTCACCGACACAACGTCTTTTGATGTTTCTGGATCGTCTGGAAATTGATATGAAACGCGCTGAAATAGGCTTTGACGAAGCTAATGTGCAAAGTCGGAACGACGCATTGATTCATGCACAAGAGATCATTTTACATCTTCGGGATTCTCTAAGACCTGATATCTGGGATGGGGCTATACAGCTGGCCTCGGTTTATGGGTTCATCTACAGTGAACTGGTTTACGCCAATATTCGAGCCGACAGGAAGCGATTTGACGTGGCATATAAGTTGATACTTCAAATAATTATGGCATGGCGAGGGGCAGCTAACCAAATACAAGGAGAGGGAGCTTCAATTGGAGTGGCGTGACGTAATCTCACAGATAGAGGACAATCAAAATGAATCGGTCCTAGCATTGGAAGGAAAGCGGAGTTGGCCTATGCCTTTAGAATTTAATCAGTTTAGCCAGGTCAGCTTTCCGAAATCTTCGAAGGCTCTATTGCTTGGGTTGCTTAGTCGCAATGAATCTTTAATTGAGGCGATTAATGCTCGTAAAGAAGTCCTATCAGAATTATTGGCAAGCTCGAAGCGTCCCGAGTTGAATCGTCCACTTGCGGTTGATATTCACGCCTGATGAGAGTTTGGCTAATTAGCTTGTTGTGGATTGGACGTACTTGCAAGAAATATTGCTGGTCGTAAAATCTCATTAGCTCTACGAAGCTCTACGACTTCTCGCTCTAGTTGACGGGTGCGCTCTCTCATTGAGTAATTGTTCCTTTAGCTTCACCGACATCTATCGAAGCCTAACGCACCCAAGTACGTAAGCATCTCGGGCGTCTTTTACAGCTCCTGAGCAACAGATTGGATAGCTGCCCACTGTGGGGGATACTCACCCCGATGGTCTGTGACCATTCGTATTGGCCGATCACGAACTTCGGGTGAGTACTTCTTTAGCCTTGATAATGATGACCCCTTAGCTCAAGACTAGGAGTCTCCAAGATTTCCGGGGCGTATCACTTCGAATGACCTGTCGAGGTTGTAGATCGATTCGAAAGCGCGCCACGCTCACGGTTTCGTCGCAGGACCCACCAAATTGCATACGACCGAAGTAGGTGTTGATCTTTGGACGAAGACACCTTGTCGAGTTTGCTGTTTATCCAGGTTTCAAGTTCACTAAGTCTGTCATCGCGCCGCATAAGCACGCCGTTTGCTACCAGAATCTGGCGCACCAGGTTGGCTGCGACTCGTTTGGGATATGAGTCAAGAGCTTCGTGAGAAAGCGCAAGGGTGCCATTAGATATTTCAGCCATAATCTTCGCACTTGCTGATTGTCTTACCCAGTTGTATGCGCTGTAGGGCTGGGGGTTTGAAATAATCGCCCGATAAATTGGTGCAAGTGGACCATCTATATTGTCAATTAGTAAACGTGTCTGTTCTCTAAGTGCGCAGCGGATACAAAGGCCATCTTTGTAGGGACATTCCTCGGCGTTACATTCTCGACAACGCAATAGGCCTTGGGTACCCGAACAATCAGCACATAGTCGTGCATTTGGACCTGGTGGATCTACGAGACGGCGTTCACTCCTACAGGTCTCACAAATACCCCTGCGGCTGAGCGCGCCGCGATAACAAGGTTTACAGACTGCCCCTTCTGGCCAGTGCACCGCCGGTGGAGAGAGTTTTCCACAGTGAACACAGAGTACCTTTGGACGTGGTGAGCAAGACACACAGACCGGCCGGCCGGATGATACGAAATTACATGGACGTTCCCGGCCACATACCCGACACAGCGCCAGCGGTCCCTTGTAACAGGAATTACATACGTCGCCACTGTCTTGGTGGGCTCGAAGCGCTATTACTCGGATCCGACCACATAGAGAACCTAATCGTTTTTCCGTGGAGAACATAGCGAACACAACGCTCCGCCGTTGGGATCACGTCCGTGGACGATCTTTATCTTCCCACACGAAACACACGTTGTAGCCAGCTGTCGATGCCGACAATTACCACACACCCCGCCTTCCTGCGACGAGGTCAGCTTGTGATTTGTTCGTCCACATCCTACACATGTGGGTTCGCCAATTGCTATACCTGCCTCTCTCAAAGCCATAACCAGACGTCCCACCAATGGAGGTGCACCGATCGATACTGCGTCAGGATGGTCTAAGAACGCTCGGTAGAGTGAAGCTAATATGGCAGGTTTAACAGTCATCTGATTGAGCACTTGGGCAATTGCCAAACGATCGGCTTCACCAACTGTGGCCACAATGCTCTCAAGTATCATTTCTACCTGGGAGGTGCGATGAGTTCCATTAGATGAGTTGTCGTGATGGTCATATGTGTGACTTCTAAGCATTTGGTTCATAGACGGGGATCCGGTGTGATTTTTGCCTTTATCGGGTGAATGGCTGATATTTGTGCCCGACCAGGCGCTGGTGTATCTGCTGGGCCAGATTCCGTACCAGAAAGTGGTTCAATCAAATCCGATGGGCTGCACTCTAAAATGTCGCATAGTGCCGATAGTGTCATCAAACTGAGGCGCTGAGGAGTCTTTACCACCAGTCGGTAAACCTGCTCCCGAGAGAGTGTTACCCCACGTGATGCCAATAGCGGCACCAGTTCCGATGTTACAAAGATCCCCTTTTGGGCTAAGACCGTCCGCAAATGCCACCTAAAACTAACTGGCGCAATCCTCTTGGTACTCATCAGTACTCCTTATCCCTAAATGCCCGGTCCAGTGCACCGCGTAGCATACGATTCATATGGTCAGATCCGACAGTAGTGTAAATAGCAGTGGTCGATGCCCAGGAATGGCCCACCTGATGCTGTACAAATAACGGATCGACACCATCTTCTATCAGATGTGATACATAAGAATGTCTCAAGGAATGAACTGACAGCTCAGGTGGTAACTCTGCCAACCTACGCCAGGTGGCAAATCTGTCGTCAATTGAGCGAAGTGAGATTCTTTCGCCACGTTCGGTTAACCATAGTGCGGAACCACGGGCAGGATCGCCATGTAATGGACGAATCTCTTTTACATACTGGCCTACAACCTCAGATGTCCACGGCCACACTGTAGCTACTGAACGTCGCTTCGGCGGGCTGCCGCGCATTGCTTTTGCGAATCGTACATGACATATGCCGAACTCGCCAAGTTCAGGAGCTGCTGGGTTTATCCCGAAATCAGATACATCTAGCATGGCTGCTTCTCTGCGCCGTAGCCCCCACCCGTATATTACTTTCAGTAGTGTCGCATCCCGGAAAGCCCCCAGCCAACCTTTTCTTGGTGAGGTGGCAGCTTCTTCGACACAAGCATCGGCGACATCAAATAGTGCCTGCAGTTCCCCTCGGGTGAACGGACGCCTGGCCGGTCGACCTTCATACCCTGAAACATGCACTGACATATTTTCTTTATGACATATCTAACTTGGAGCAACACCAACCTGGCTGAGACATTCCGCTGTCCATCCATAGTGAGGGTCACAGAGAAACCCCATAAACAAAGCGATTGATCCTTGGTAAGATCTGATTGTCGAATGTGACCAGTTGCCTTGGGCAATCCAGGCATCTAACTTTTTTAGACTGCCACTCCCAGGGCCAGGTTTCGCAGTAGTCACCGAATCGCCTTACCACTCGTTCACGACTTCGGATCATAGAAGGAGATAGCCGACGCGCCATATGCTGGCATCGCCATCCCTCCAACATTGCATCAAATAACATCGGCTCTACGCGCAGTGGCGTTCCAGCACCCACCAAAACCAATGCAGCCGAACCAGACGGTCGTCTCATTCGTGCTCCTCCCTGTTGTGGCATCAGATACAACATTATGTACTTCGACCCAACTTATTAGATGCATCATTATTGCATCTAACTGACTATAGGTGTTATATATCCATTCCCACCAGCGCTTTGGTGCGCGATGGACAAACTTCTATAGAACTGCTTAAAACTGTTTTCCCAGGTGGGAACTAATCACGAACCATGCTGAATGATGCATCAGACCTAACATTGCTCATTTTACGCAAACGAAAGTTGAAATGTGGAAAACGCTTCGCGTTTACGCACAATCCAACGATCTTCGCCCACGAGGCTCTTTCAACCTGTAGCTACTACCCATAAAAAAGAATAATAAAGAGATCTTTTCCAAGTCGCCCTCAACGAAATCTCAACCCTATCTAAAAATCACACTGCGCCTCGATGGAGCACTTTCATCTAATCGACAATTAACTGCTCTTGGATGCAAGTTGGAGTAGTTAATAGACCTTTGCGACCAAAGGTTACATTATTTCACCTCCTCGACAAGAAATGCCCATAGAAGGACCGAATGAAATAGCTACTGTAATAGTAAAAAAAGCGGCCTCAGGTAAACGCGAGCTGTGGTAAAATGTGCAAAAGTGATGGCCACTTGTATGCATTCTTCGTGTCCACCAACTTGCAGTTCTCAATGGCCAGTAACACTTTTTCACAGCGGTAGGACTCAACGAGTTGGTACTTGCTGTAGCTAATGCCGGTCTTTTTATTTATTGTTGGAGTTTCACGGATAAACACAACAAGACAATAGCACCATGTCAGGGCTAATGCAAGTCATAATCAAAACTACTCAAAAATTAGGACACTACATTTGCGACCCAAAAAGATCTAATAGCCATCTACCATGGAATCTATAAATCACACAAGTTGTAAAACGCCCAAAATCCCCTCAAAAGGGGCTAATTGGGGCGATTTTTCGGGAATTCTGCGAAAGATGGGTCAGGAAAACTGCTGCCATGTTCAAGCACAACGCCAAACGAGACGATATTTATCAAACCTAAAGAGGTCGTAAATTCGAATACAAGAGGCAATGTGGAAAAGATAATAATTGAAGGCAATCTGGACACATCGGGAAGCTATGCGATCGTAAATATTTCGCTTGCCGAGTCACTTCTCGAACTTGGCTTTGATGTTTCGCTGCTCCCATTCGACACATCCGCAAAAAAACTCTCAAAACACTTACTTATAAATAACTCTAAGCTTCAGGTTGCAGATAGAGACGCCTCCTGCGATATAAGAATCCGAATGGTTTGGCCGCCAATTTGGACGAAGTACTCTCCAGATGAAAAGTTGGTCGTCTTACAACCTTGGGAGTTCGGTTCGATCCCAATAAGTTGGATTGAGGGCGTGGCTTCGGCGGATCAGGTTTGGGTTCCAACTGAATTCGTTAAAGCATGTTACGTACAGTCTGGGGTTGATCACAAAAAGATTCGAGTAATTCCCTACGGCGTAAATTCTGACGCTCTGAAACTGGGGGCTGAAAAACTATCAAACACAAAATCGACTACATACAACGATCCTTTTCGCCTCTTATTTCTCGGCGGCGCCATATTTAGGAAGGGCGTTGATCTCCTAATGGACGGCATCGCTCTGCTTTCTGCAGCCGAGCAATCAAAGTTACGCCTAACTATAAAAAAAGTTGGCTCCGGCGGTGCATACCTCGGCCAATCTCTCGTAGAGCAAAAGCTCACAGAACACCCCGAAATCCAAACAATCGTCGAAATTATCGACGAACATTTGGATCAAAGGGAGCTCTACGACTTGATTCAGGGATCAGATGCTCTAATACACCCTTACAGAGGAGAGGGATTCGGCATGCCAGTCCTTGAAGCTATGGCACTAGGCACCCCAGTAATTCACACCGCAAATGGTCCAACAAACGAATTTTGCACTTCGGACATATCGGTCCTAATCAAATCTGATATTGTTGTTCAAGACATTCCGGTAGTCAGCAATAGTTTGCTCTCCGACAGGCTCTGGTACCTCGAATGCTCACCGATCGACATTGCCAATACATTGCGAAATGTACTTACGTATCGCTACGAACTTCCACAATTCGCGAAATTAGCACACGAAAGAGCAAAGAGTTATCTTTGGGAGCACATTGCCAGTAAGGCGGTCGAGCACATTCAGTCGCTTGCCAACTCGCAACACATCCTCGATGCTTACAGCATAATTACAGATGCGATGACCGTTTGGTCTCAAAGTCCAGTAACCGTCGATTTGGTATTGCAAGTCGTACAGCAACTTACAAATTTGGGGGACTTTCAAAGCGCTCTCACACTTATCGACGCCTCAGATGCTGATTCGAATCGTCAACTTAAGCAAATTCGCGAACAACTATTTACCTTAGCCAACACTCGAAAAGACCTTTGGTCGAAATCCCACCATCGCGAACTGATCAATAACTTGTCCGCATCGAATAATAACCGATTGGTGGCTCATGTCTTCGAGGGTAGTGACGATCAAACTTATCAAATCGCACTACACCTCTCGCAGTACTTCGCGGGAAGACGAAAGGTCCTAGACATTGGCTGTGGACAAGGTTCGATGTTGCGCGCGCTGCGAGAACGTGGCATCGATGCAATTGGGATAGAGGCTGACCCCGTTCTGGTGTCAAACCTCCGATCAGACGGCTTCACCGTATTCGAAGGCTGGCTGTCGGAGACTCTAAACGACATCGAGATCTCGTCATTCGACGGAGTATTCATGGGCCATATCATCGAACATCTGCAACCGAGTCACGCTGAAGAGATTTTCAAATGGATACATAGTCGAATCGACGACGGTGGAACCATATTGCTTCAAACTCCAGATTTCACAAACCCGTTTGTCACCTCTTTCAACTTCTGGCTTGACTCCACTAACATTCGTCTCTATCCCATCGAACTAATGAAGGAGATGCTCAAGGCCGCCGGATTTGCGCCAATTGAAGGGGCTTGCCGGCGCATCAGCGAAATTGCACCCCTTGATGTCATTGCGATGGCTAAAAAGGTAAACCATCGCTCGACTCAGAAAAACACTCCATCGAACGAAGTAACCACAAACGACCAATCCTCACTATCGGTTGCTTATATGGGGCTCTTCCAGGGAAACAGTGGATTTTCGAAAGACTGTGCCACGCTTCTAAGCGACTGACCGCAAGGGGTGCGACTTGAAAAATTCGACGTACTAGCAACCGACTACAGAAGCGAATATCCGCCACTCTCCGACGTGCGGGGACAAAGTTATAGCACCACAATAATCAATACACCTTTGACTTGGATCTCGAAGATCACGCCATTGACAAGATCAAAAGTCAAAATCGCTCGAACCTCCTGGGAAGCTTGGTCAATTCCAAAGACAATTGCTAGTTCCCTTCGACAATTTGACGAAATTTGGACCTTTTCGGAGTACGACCGATCCATATTTATCGCATCAGGATTAGATCCCACCAAAATTCGCCGAGTTCCCATAATAGTTAACGCACTAAATATACCGACAAGAGATGTAAGAACTGAAGATACGTCAGCATCGCACCCCTTCACCTACCTATCGATCTTCGACTTTCAGGATAGGAAAGATCTAGCATCTCTATTGCGAGCATTCGAAGGAGTCGCTAGTGTGCACCAAGACTCTCGCCTCATCCTGAAGGTAAATGGTATTAGTACGCCTGAATTAATAAAATTCATGGATGGAGTGCTTCCCCAAGGATTGCGTCAGGAGCTTTTGGAAAAGATCACAATCATCACAGAAAACTTGGACACCTCCGAGATCAAAGATCTCTACCATCGATCCGACGTATTCGTCTTACCATCTCGCGGAGAAGGTTTCGGATTGCCTTATGCAGAAGCTATGATGATGTCCAAACCAGTCATAGCACCAGACAAAGGGGGACATATGGATTTCTGCTCCAATGAAAATTCATACCTAGTGGAGTCAGGTCTTGTTCCCGTTGTAGCTACATCAAACGATCAACTATTTCGAGATTGTCTCTGGCTAGAGGTGGACGAGGAATCGCTCTTTGAGAAAATGAAATATTCACTGTTAACCGGCTAATAAGATCTCATTTCTATATGGATTAGTGGAAACACCGGATTTAACCAGCTCCGATGAGCTTGATCAGATGGTCTAACAACTATGATTCCTCAACTTCACCTACCAAGAAAAAACGCAGATGTTGGCTATGGCTATGACAACTTAGAGCAGGACCAAAAATAAAGAACCTTTTGTTTAATTGGTAGTAGTGACGGGCTGTGGGTCTTGTTGACCAAGAGTAGCCGATGACAAATCGATGGACGAAAGCCATAGCTTTGGGGTTAGCCCGTGTTCTTGGTCCACAAATCCATAGCCCCTTTTGAAGTCTTTACGCATTGGCGATCTCAAAGTGTCATCGGGTTAGCTAAAGGCGGTGCCTGGTCCATAAGCAATGCGGATGTGAATTGAATCCAAAACAATCGGGGAGGAATACCTCACTTTTGTCTCCAAGTCACCTAAATCATCGAATTGCGGCCTAGGGCTCAGAAAGATTGAGGAATACCCCTCTACAACCATATTCGCAACAATCATACTCGCCACAGCGGCCCTTCTCTTTGATGCCTTGGGCCATGGGCTTCACGTAGACATCTGAGGCTATCTCACTTGCGCTGGTGTCGGGTGGATTCTCGAGGAATCCAAAAACTATAGGACTATCGCCAGATTCTGATTGATCCTAAAGCCAAAGAATCGATCAGAATTAATCTCCTTGGTCTAAATTCTTAGTAAGCCCAGGGCCAAGTTGTCATCGATTATCACGACAACGCCGATAAATACGGCTTTACGGGCAAATGCAATTTCACTTGGTTGACTAGAAGCCATCCAAGTGGCAAGCTCAAAAGGAGCGCCAAATAGGTGAATCTTAGCGAAATTGACAGATCCCAAAGGGATCTGTCTGTAACCAACAAATCTCTCATGGCGCGTCGTCGGCATTGAATGGCGACCGCAGTCACTCACTTAGACGTATTGGGCCATAGCGATCGAGCGTTTCCAAATTAGTAAATAAACCCAGAAAATGATGGAAACCTCTTGCTTTTTTGGATCATCTATGGTACATCTGTATCTATGAATGAAGTTGAACTTCGGGTTGAGTATGTAAACGACACTTGGGTACTGACTGGCTCTTGGTTAGCTGGGCTCCAGCTTGTGAACGATTACCTCGGTTATCTAGCTGACCGCAACTATTCACCGAAGACTGTTCGCTCCTACGCCTTTTCGCTCCTTGCTTTTTGTCGGTGGCTGTTGACAGAGAAAATTGATTTGGATACAGTAGACACCAAGGTACTGCTCAAGTATCTATCTTCATGCCGTCAGGCCACAGTTCTAGGCCGGTCCACCTCCAATGTTGTGCGCATTGATGGTACAAGAGTTGATGGTTACGCGCCCGCTACGGTCAATCATCGCCTAGCTGCCATCTCCGGATTGTTCGGGTTTTGGTCAATGCGAGATCCGGAAAAAAGGAGTCCGATTCCACGTGGTGTAAATGTCCGGCGGTTGTCTTCGTCTGAACGTAATGGGCTTTTGGCCCATATAAACCGAGGGCCAAAATACCGTTCAGAACTGAGACTTAGAGATTCAAAGCGTCTGCCTCATGCTCTTAGCTCTAAGGAAGTCGTCAATCTTATTGAGGACATGAAGACCTGGCGCGATAGGGCCATTTGCGGACTTATGGTCTACTGTGGTCTTCGCTCGAGTGAGGTACTTGGTCTCAAAGTCACAGATATAGACATTGGGGCAAGATGGATTCATGTCTTAGGCAAGGGGAGGAAGGAGCGCAAGGTCCCCCTTGATATTGATGTGGCTGGAGTTATCCAGACCTACCTTCTAGTTGAACGTCCAGAATCTTTGAGTGACTGCCTTTTCCTGGTTGCCAAAGGTCCAAATCGTGGACTTCCTCTTTCTTCTGCAGGGCTTCGGTCCATCTTTCGCTATCACCGCATTACAAGTGGCGTTGTCGGCGGGAACCCACATTCCCTAAGACACAGTTTTGGCACTTGCCTAGCTGAGGCCGGGGTCGATTTGGCAGTTATGCAAGCACTGCTCGGACATACCCACACAGATACCACCACCCGTTATATCCATCTTGCACCTATCCATATAAAGGCTGAATTTGATGCAGCTTATGCCCGTAGTCGCAACTTACGCTAATTGCTCAAAGGAAGACATCCTCCTTCACTACGCTAGCGTTCTAAGAGTTGACCCATTTGGCAAATCTAGGCTTATAAATATTGCGACTTCGTATTTCGAATTGCACCCAGATCTTGAGACCTTATCAGATCTCCCACTTTCGTTGAGATTGACTGAATTCCCCAAAGCTGGGCGATTTCTTCTTTTTTTAATGCTGCATGGGTATTTACATCCAGGTTATGACTATTTGGTGGAGCGAAAGCTTTGTGGATTCTGGCATGAACTCGAGGCGAGCCCTATAAAAAGTGATATCGATTCTTTTCTACTTGGCGCACAGAAAGCTGGATTTAGCGAAAAGGTTTCTATACGAGTCGCATCTCAGACGATTGCACGACTGCTAATACAGAGTGGCAAAAGCCTTCATGAACTGAAAGCCTCTGACCTTAGTGACCTAGCCAACGCCTGTCGGGAACGTAAGGATGCGACCGGTCAGGGCTGGGAACACTATAAAATTGCACTCACTGCAGCCGAACGGATACTTTTTCATCTAGGAGTGCTTGAGTCTCCGCCCAAACCTTGTTTGGTGCCCAAGTCATTTTTAGTGAGAATGTCTGATACGCATCCAGCATTGCAGTCTTCACTGATTGAGTATTTGGAGCGGAAATCGGGGACCTGTAGGCTAAAAACTGTAAGCTCGCTGGCAACTCGTCTGTCACACTTTGGTCGCTTTATTTCCAAATGTGATCCTGAACTTACCTCAATTAGAGATCTAGAGCGACGCCGTCACATCGAGCCATATCTAAATTCAATCGCAACTGCAATTAATTCCCGAACTGGCAAACCAATTACAACAGCCGACCAAGCACGGCGCATCCTCGCAGTTACATGTTTTTTTAGAGATATAACCGAATGGGGCTGGGAGGACATCCCAAGTCGTATTTTGATATTTCGCTCCGATATGCCTCGCCTGCCTGATCCGCTTCCACGGTATATACCCATAGATGCAGACCGCAGGCTCACACTGGCACTGCGAAGTTCCAACCACCGTCTAGCTGCCGATGCACTTTTATTAGCCCGAGCTACTGGACTTAGAATCGGGGAACTATTGGATCTTGAACTGGACTGTATCCATGAGATCCCAAACAATGGTTCATGGCTAAAGGTGCCTCTTGGGAAACTCGACACCGAGCGTATGGTCCCCTTGATGAGGAGACGGTCTCAATCATTGACTCTATTGTTGCTACACGAAGTTGCGGAAGGGCATTAATTCATCCCCGAACTGGCAAACCTGCCCAGTTTCTCTTTATGCACTACGGTAGGCGATTATCACAAAATGCGTTAAGAGAAGAACTTTGCAGAGCTGGCGAAGAAGCGGGGATTAGGCATGTAACTCCCCATCAACTCCGTCATACTTTTGCCACTTCTATGGTAAATTCTGGAGTATCACTTCAGGTTCTAATGGCTTTGTTAGGACATAAATCATCAGAAATGAGTCTTCGATATGGCCGTCTTTTTGATTCAACCGTTCGAGCAGAATATGAAAGGGCTCTTAACTTGGTAAAAGCCAGGATTGGACCAATACCGAAAAAGCGTGAGTACATTGCGGTAACACTAGATGAATCTAGCCCCTGGCAGAGTGCTCCTCTTATCAAATCCAGGCTCTCTAAAGGACACTGTCTGCGCTCAGTAGCACAAGGGCCATGCTCGTATTGCAATATCTGTGAGCACTGTGCCAACTTTAGCGTTGATGCCACTAACGTTGCGGTTCTTGATTCCCAGCGCAGGGATAGTCAAATACTGGCAGAGGACGCGACTAATAGGGGTTGGATCACCGAAGCTGATCGTCACCGCTCTTTAGTGGCACGTCTTGACGCACTCATAGAACAAGCAGGTTCAAATTGACGTCACCAGAGGTCATTTCCAAAGTGGAGCAAGCTTGCCGAGAGCTAGTTGACGAAGGCAAAGTGGTTAGTTTTGTTGAAGTTGCCCGTCGGATAGGAATCACGAGAAACAGACTTTATCGAAATGAAGAACTTCGTGCAACTGTAACGGAGTACCGCAATATCAGTCGAGATGTACACACCTTTTTGGGATTATCTGCCGAAATCAGTCACCTACGCACTGCAGTCGAAGTTCTAGCAGACAATGTTCGTCGTCATGAAGAACAGATTCGACGTCTCAGCAGAGAAGATCGTTACCGACGACAGGCGACTTGAAATCTTCAAAAGTCCATAGATTGCTTGAAACAGGATTAGCCGGTTAATCACAGGACAATCCAGATGAAACGGTGGCGAAAGGCAGGACATCACAGCAAGCCATAGAGAATTTTATGACCGATATTCGAAACATTAATAAGTCCGATATATTGGAGGCTCTCCTTCTGGGATATCCACCGAAATTATAAGAATAAAAAAAGAAAGTTACATTTCAAACGATATTCGCTATCACAAAGTCAATAAACAGCAAAACGAGCTCACACAATAAAATTTCGAGGGATATCTCCTCGGGAAAGAAACAACTTTGAAACATCACCCTGAAGATTTCACTCCCTTCTCATGTCCGCCATGAGTCCCGTAATGATGTGACTGCGAAGTTACAAATCATTTTGACATGTGCATAAATTAACAAAACTCCATCCTGTTAGATTAACGGAAAAGACTGATTAATACCCACAAGCCAACTAATACAATTCAAAACCATAGCAGCCGGAAAATACAACTGGCGGGTCCCCATTTAATGGTCCAAAATTAATGTTATTTTTGGATCGGGTTGTTTTTAGGGGTTAGCGACTCTAGGGCAAATCCATAGAGCTTTTTAAGTAATTAGTAGTAGCTGTTTGTTGAGCCTGTGGGCGAAGATCAATCGATTGTGCGTAAACGCGAAGCGTTTTCCACATTTCAACTTTCGTTTGCGTAAAATGAGCAATGTTAGGTCTGATGCATCATTCAGCATGGTTCGTGATTAGTTCCCACCTGGGAAAACAGTTTTAAGCAGTTCTATAGAAGTTTGTCCATCGCGCACCAAAGCGCTGGTGGGAATGGATATATAACACCTATAGTCAGCTAGATGCAATAATGATGCATCTAATAAGTTGGGTCGAAGTACATAATGTTGTATCTGATGCCACAACAGGGAGGAGCACGAATGAGACGACCGTCTGGTTCGGCTGCATTGGTTTTGGTGGGTGCTGGAACGCCACTGCGCGTAGAGCCGATGTTATTTGATGCAATGTTGGAGGGATGGCGATGTCAGCATATGGCGCGTCGACTATCTCCTTCTATGATCCGAAAGAGCTTTCGAGATGAACTCTGGTCCGTTGTCACACCTTATATAGATAGGATGACCTCGGCTTGCTACGATATCATCTAGGACGGCAATAACCCCTAGTGAATCGATCGATCTGGCTGTTATTGACGCTAGGGCTTCCCTCAAAACCTAGGGCTTGAGTATTCATCAACATACTTATCAAGTTTCGTAAGCAAGAGCCATTTTGGAGTCAGATTCGCGGAGTAGCGGATGTGGAGACGCAAACACACATGTATTGAGAAGTCGCTCTACCAAGGACATTTCAAAGTGCCTTGCGTTGAATCGGTATGCGAATTCCTCGAGGCATAAGTTGCTTATGTTCCTCATCTCCGTGGTATGTCAACGGCCATTTGAAAATGCATGAATATGGCCATTTGGCATGAATGAATATAGCCACGAAAATTGCATACAGGATGACCGCCTAGCGTGACGGCCCACTCTCGGGTCTCCTGGACCCGAGAGTGGGCATGCAAAGGCGGTCTGGCTATCACTTTTTGAGAAAAAAGAAGAATGAAGGCCCTTATCTTGGGGCATTATGGATTTATACCACTCCTAATGCCAAGAAAGGGCCCAAAGTGAAGGATAGCAAAGAATCCATGGAAATTATTGAGGCTTACGATCTTTTTAGATCGTATAACGGAGCAGCGCAGTTCGTTGGCTGTTCTCCTAATACCCCTAAAGAAGTATGTTCAAGCACGAAATGCCGGACAACTGATACGACAGGGTCAATATGAGAGGCGTCCTAAGGCCACCGATAAGTTCGCTGGCGTAATTGAGGAAGCCGTTGACAAGTCTAAGGCTAAGGTCCGGGCTAAGGCGATCCATGTCAGGCTGGTGGCGCTAGGTTATAACGGTTCAATTCGAAGCACTAGAAGAGCTGTAGCTACAGCCAAGGTCGCCTGGAGGAAATCTACGCAAAGAATCTTTTGGCCTTGGATTGCCGAGATGGGGAAATGGGCACAGTATGACTTTTCTTCATGGTCCTGTGATCGATGGGAAAAAGACCACACTCTTTCACTTCTATCTCCCTTTCTCTAAGGTGAGGATCGTTAAATGGATCCCGGATCAGTCACTGCCCAATGTGATTATGGCCTTAGATTACTGCTTTAGGTACATAGGGGGTATTCCGGCTTATGTACTCACCGACAACGCTAAGACTGCTGCGGTGAAGCATATCGCAGGGGTGGCTGTCATTAACCCCAAGATGGTCTCCTTCGCTAGTGCGTATGGCTTTAGTATCCAAACTTGCGTTGTCTATGATCCAGCATCAAAAGGTGGAGTAGAAGCTGCAGTTAGGGTGGCAAAAGAAGATATCTGCCCAAAAGACACCAACCTCGTTCAAAACTACAGGAACATCGCTGAACTTGAAGCTGCATGTGCCGCCTATACCACTTCTATCAACTCCGTTGTCCACTCAACCTCAGGCAAGATCCCATCAGTGGTACTTCAATCTGAGGCTATGACATTTCATAGCCTTCCTAAAGTGCCTTATCTCGGTGCTTATGGAGTGATGCGCAAGGTAGAGCCAAAGATGCCCATCGTTAGGTTCAACCACTGTGGTTACTCGGTACCAGCGAAATATCGTCGCGAAGTAGTCTATGTTCGCAGCGTTGGGGAAGAAGTGGTCATCGTAGCCCAGGAAGAAGCTGGTGGATATGTTAACGAAATAGCTCGCCATGCAAGAGGAGAAGCTTTCAGCTATGTCATTGACGATTCTCATAAGGAACCAGATCATCCCAATGGCCCACTTGTGAGGATGCCGATTCCGACCAATGAAACTCAGGCTAAGTTTCTTTCAATTACACCTGATGCTAGCCAATGGCTCATTAGGGCTTGTAATAGTGGAGCCAGCGGTATTGAAACCTCGATAGCAGATCTAGTGGGCTACGCCAATAATGAAGTCTCCTCTTCAATAATTGAGGAGTCACTTCGTCTTGGAGCCTTCAATCACTCGGTAATAGCTGATCTCTTGGTAATTCACAAAAGGTCAGCTCGTAGTGGAACTAAGGCCACTTCACCACAGAGTTCCAAACCACAGAGTTCTAATGGTGCATCTAGCTCACCACAGGGTCCCTATGGTGCATCTACTGACGCCTGGTCCAAACTTGCGGCGGTGTCATAATGGCCGATAATATAATCCAAGACGAGATCGAAGCTATGACCAAGCGTCTTAGGCTTCCTCATATTAGGCGGAGCTACTATGATTTAGCTCTTTCGGCCCGAGCACAGCGATGGGATCCCATGGAGATGATCCGGCTGCTATTGGAAATCGAGCTAAAAGGCAGAAATGCTTCTACGTTAGAGATTCGCCGCATAGCAGCGAATCTCCCCTCCAATCGAACCCTAGAGGGGTTTGACTCATCCATATCATCGATTCCAAATAGAACCATTATGGGATTGTCCAACTTGGAGTGGGTAAGACTAAAGAGAACTTACTGGTTCTTGGTCCTCCTGGAACGGGTAAGAGCTTTCTGGCGGAGGCACTTGCAAGTGCTGGAATCGAAGCAGGTTTCAGGGTAGCTTGGTACACCCCTGAAACTCTGTGTCGTTATATGGATATAGCTAAGGCCACTGACACCTTGGCGAAGATGATGCTCAAATTGATGAGAATGGATTTGATTGTCATTGACGACCTAGGAATACTTCCTATGAACTCTATGGAATCAGAGTCTCTCTATCGGGCGGTCGATGCTTGTTATGAGAAGACTTCAATGATTGTGACCTCGAATTACCCTATAGCGTCCTTCGACGAGATCATCACGCCTAGATCTCTCGCTGCAGCACTTGTTGATCGTCTGGCTCATCATGGCCATCTCATAGAAACCAAAGGAGACTCTATTCGCCTTAGCCAAGCTCTTTCGGGTAAAGGTGTGGTGCCACTATGAGCCAGAGACCAGCGTTAGATGATCCCTCCTATCACAACGATAGAGAGGCGTTAGATGATCCCTCTCTAAAGAAGTCCTGTCCTATCTGTGGAGGTCAATTTGTCTCAATCGGTCGACGCATCTATTGTTCGGCAACTTGTAAACATAGAGCCTATCGAAGACGCCATCAAGGATTGGTGAGCAATGCCATAGTTGGAATAAGTAAACCTCGTCGAAATATCAGTATCTATGAGTGTCCTTCTTGTGGAGTGCACGAACTCGGCATACAACGCTGTAGCGATTGTGGAGTCTTCATGACTCGCGTTGGCATTGGCGGGCTGTGCCCTCACTGCGACGAGCCTCTCGCAGTAGGCGAACTCATGGGAGAGATATAGAGATAACACTCTTAGAAACCCAGTAATAATCAAATAAGAGCCCAACCAAGGCCTAACATAGTCCTTGGTTGGGCTCTATCTATATAGGACTCTATCCGTGTAGTGCTCTATCTATATCGGCGACTATCAGGACGATTGATACATCCATTCGGTTTCTCGATTGATAGCTGCTGGTGCCCTACTGTCACCAGACTCGGAGAAATCTCCGTTCCTCATGAATCAAATGACCACACATGGATCTCACGCTTTAGACCCCACACTTTAGAGAACTAATGACGATATGTCTTAGCTCTTGACCAAAGAGAACCAACAAGGATAGCGAATCGTCACCATATAGACAAAGCCCACGGGATCCAACCCTTGTCGCGAATGTTCCACGATCTCATTGATTCGCCATGTCAACTGATTCGCCATGTCAACTGATTCGCCATGTCAACTTCATGCCCAAGAGCTGATGGGGCCAATTTGTTCGATTGCAAGCAAACCTATCGTCGCTCTATCGTCGCGCAACGGGCCATTGGGGTTCACGATGGGGCCTCTTGGTTGGGTTGGGTAACTTGCGGTGCCGTCACTACTCGCTAGTTCTCTAGAATCTAGAACCTAGAACCTCCACCTATCCAGGAACGTAATGGGGGTTATTGAGTTGTGAACGATTGCTACGCAAACGAAAGTTGAAATGTGGAAAACGCTTCGCGTTTACGCACAATCCAACGATCTTCGCCCACGAGGCTCTTTCAACCTGTAGCTACTACCCATAAAAAAGAATAATAAAGAGATCTTTTCCAAGTCGCCCTCAACGAAATCTCAACCCTATCTAAAAATCACACTGCGCCTCGATGGAGCACTTTCATCTAATCGACAATTAACTGCTCTTGGATGCAAGTTGGAGTAGTTAATAGACCTTTGCGACCAAAGGTTACATTATTTCACCTCCTCGACAAGAAATGCCCATAGAAGGACCGAATGAAATAGCTACTGTAATAGTAAAAAAAGCGGCCTCAGATAAACGCGAGCTGTGGTAAAATGTGCAAAAGTGATGGCCACTTGTATGCATTCTTCGTGTCCACCAACTTGCAGTTCTCAATGGCCAGTAACAGTGGTATGTTCCGTCGATAAATTTCTTGCAGTTCCCAATTTAGGATCTTGAGCCATTTGAATGTTACATGTGCTTGTTCGTCTTTGGATAGAGTGAACCAGTGCGCTAGTCCAAGGTCTTTCAGCACATACCCCGTAACTTGGGTTACCATTACTTATCAGCTTGGTATCGGAATCTCAACGTCTCACAAAAACATCTTTGGGTGATTTAGCAGTGGTATCTTTGATTACTTCCATGAAGCAATGAGTAGGAGCACCATTGCTAATCGACACTCCAATTAGAACATTGGTTTGTTTTGTTCCCTTTCCTCGTTAGCCTTCGCCATGGCTCTCACCACCTAAAAAGAACTCATCTACTCAGGCGTTTCCTCCAAGTTTGTATAAACCATTTCGGTCAGCCATTACGCTCAGCCATTACGCTCAGCCATTGCCTTAGGTAGCTTATTTAGCATCAACCAGCCAGTTGGATAAGATACTTGAACGAATTTAGCAAGGGCTCTGATGGCTAGGGGGTAGTAGCCGAAAGACCACGCTTGTCGTTGGACAATAGATAGATAGATAGCAGAAAACCACTTGGATAAAGAGATATGGCTTCGATGAAAGATAGTCCCGGAGGTAACGCTAGTTTGACGGTGAAAAGATTTACATTGAAAAAGTGGAGCTCGAGATGCTGCATTTCTTGAAATGATTTGCCCTGACTAAGGTAAATTGGTCGAAGTCACACTTTGGGCATCTAAATCCCTCATAGCATAAGCAATTTGATCAAATGATCTTCACATGCTTCCTCTGAAGCGAAGCGTACCATAAAGCCTGAGAGATCCACCTAGACAGCTTTATCGAACATCTGTTCTACTAAAGATTAGCTCCAATCTGGTCTCGGTGGAGGCGAAACTTACGAAACTTGATAGGTATGTTCATCAATGATATTTAGGATCTTGATAGTACGAGTATCGGTTGTCTGGTCGAATTGAAAGTCAAGTGCCCATGAAACGTGTTTCTCCAGGGGAACGTTGTAGCCCATGGCTTGTCCATGGCCAACAGGTGACTTTCTCTTCTTCTTATAGGGTACTTTCAAACCGGCTTGTCGCCAAAGAGACCTTACCTTTTTGATATTGACATGGTATCCCTTGTCTATGACGTAGCGATATGCTCTTTTGTAACCTTGAGCTTTGTGTTCTAGGACAAACGTTCTAAGGAATTGCGTGATCTCTTCGTCTAATGACTTTTCCACAATCTTTGGACCGCCTCGCTGAAATCTTTGGACCATGATTCCACAATCTTTGGACCACCTCGCCGAAATCTTTGGACCACCTGATTCTTTATCTGATTAACTTGCTTTGGCGTCTTGAAAAATGTGGACGCCAAAGGAGGAATGAACATAAATGGCTTCAAAGAAATGGAAGGTGGATATGAAAGATATCCGTAATTTATTGGCTCTTGTAGCCAAGGGTAGTTACAGCAATAGAGAGATAGCAACATCGCTTGGTATCTCACACCAAAGCGTAAGTCGACATCTCGATAGGCTCGCCAAAGCAGGCGTTAGTACCCAAGAGGCATGCGACCTTGACGATGAGGCACTCTCTGCTATCTGCTATCCAAATAGTCCGGGTCCAAAATCCAATGGAGCGGTAATGCCGAATTTGGATGCAATACTCACAGAGCTAGCCAAGCCGAACCCACCAACTCGCAAAGTACTTTTTGACGAGTATTGTGAGCAATTTCCCGATGAGCACTATGGATATTCGCAATTTGCCGAATTTATCCGTCAAGCCAAAAAAGACCGTAGTCTCACGATGCACTTAGAGCATGTACCAGGGGATCAGTTATTGATTGACTTCGCTGGGGATAAGGTGGGAATCTACTCATCGCCAGGTGCTAGTGATCCCGACTACCAAGCCTCTATTTTTGTTGCTACTCTTGCCTTTTCAGGCAAGACATTTATTTGGGCTACCAGATATCAAGATGTATCTTGTGTGATAGATGCAACCGAAAGGGCTCTCTACTTCTTTGGCGGTGTTGTAGGTCGATTAGTCCCAGACAATATGGCTGCAGCGGTAACTACCGCCAAAGGTCCTAAGACTGCGCTGAAGCTAACCCCAGTTTCGGCTGAATTCCCCCCAAGAGCCTGTTTAAGCCCCCTTTTAGCCCCTATTTAGGGGTAACCCCTATTTGGAGATGCTGGTAGATGAAGTTCGGTTTTCTCAAGTGGCGAATGTAGTGCCCTAAGCTGAGAGTTAGCTGCGAATATTGACCTACAAGGTAATTCATCTGGTATACTTGTTATATGTTCATTCGCGAGAAGACCACTAAGAATAAGGCAACTGGAACTAAATATATAAAGCATCAGTTAGTTAGGTCTTATCGCGAAGGAGACAAAGTACGCCAAGAGATAGTTATGGATCTAGGACGACTTGAGATTGATCCTAAGGACTACAAGAAGCTAGCTCAGATATTGACGATGAGACTAGCTGGCTCTGAGTCTTTGTTTGAAGGTGACCTAGAACTAAAGTCAATCGCCGATAAAGTTCTATCTAGCTTTTCTGTTACTCAAACACTTCGCTCTGATCGTGAAGTAATCACAAAAGATGCCGAGTTCCTAAATGTCAATACATCATCTCTAGAGGCATCTGATATTAGGCGCTTAGGTCCTGAACTAATAGCTAGTAGCTTCTATGACAGATTGAAGATCAAAGAGCAGCTACTACGGTGTGGCCTTAGTGAAAAAGAGACAGCAATTGCTAAAGCTGTAATATGTGCTCGTTTGGTTGCTCCTTCTTCTGATCTTGAAACACATCGCTTCCTAAAAGAGGACTCTGCACTCTATGAATTGGTAGACCAAGACCTTAGCAATATCGGTAAAGATGCTATTTATGAGATAGCTGATGCTATCTACGAAGCCAAAGACTCAATCGAGATGGCACTTATCAAAGCCGAGAATGAGCTTTACCCAACTAATAAGCGTCTCTTTTTATTTGATCTTACCAATGCCTATTTTGAGGGACGAACACTTGGTAATGATCTAGCCCAATATGGCCACTCCAAAGAGAAGCGCTTCGACTGTACTTTAGTAAGTCTTGCCCTTTTGGTGGATGATCGTGGACTACCGATCTATAGCCACATATATCCCGGTAATCAGTCAGAGCCTGAAACCCTTGGTGATGTCTTATCTAGTATCTCTAGTCACCTAAGACAGGGACTCTTTAGCGAAGATCTCCCAACGGTTATCATGGATAGAGGGATAGCAACTTATGACAACATCGCACTGATTGAGTCCTATGGTCTTAGCTATCTGGTAATTACACGCGCTAATGCAGCTAGACACTATCTAGCTGAACTACGCCAAGGAAAAGATACCTTCTTAGAGATCAAGAACTCCTCCAATGAGAGCATCTACATCAAAGAACTGGGTGATGACCTGGGTGTTGAGCTGGACGGCAAGGTGGGAGTTGTCGAGTCGGGTGCCGAGATGGATGGCAAGGTGGGAGTTGCCGAGGGAGAAGTTGCTGAGGTAGAAGTTGCCGAATCGGGTGCTGAGATGGGTGCCGAGATGGGAGTTGCTGAGATAGGTGGCCACCTTGGCGTTGAGGTGGATGACAAGGGAGAAGCTGCTGAGTCGGGTGCCGAGGGAGAAGTTGCCGAATCGGGTGCCGAGGGAGAAGTTGCTGAGTCGGGTGGCCACCTGGGTGCTGAGGTGGATTCTGAGCAAATAGTTGTTCATCTACAAGGCAGTGAGTCGATGGGCATCGAGTCGATGG
This sequence comes from Acidithrix sp. C25, assembly GCF_904848545.2. Classification (NCBI taxonomy): domain Bacteria; kingdom Bacillati; phylum Actinomycetota; class Acidimicrobiia; order Acidimicrobiales; family Acidimicrobiaceae; genus Acidithrix; species Acidithrix sp. C25. The sequence continues at coordinate 1,003,780 of NZ_CAJHCI020000002.1, read as the reverse complement.
GCATCGAGTCGATGCGTGTTGATTTCATCGATGCTGGATCACTCAGCGCTCATCCACAAGCTAACCATTCACTTGGCGGCGAGTCCCTCGGTATCGATTCGATGGATACTGCTCCACAAGTTGGCGGTCCACAGGCCAAGCACTCCCAGAGCAATGAACCCCAAGCCAACCATTCCAATAGAGCTCAACCATACGCAAGTGGCTCCATGGACAACAAGATAAAGCAGATCCTATGTATCTCAGAGCGTCGCAGGGATAAAGAAGAGGCAATTGCTAGAGGTATGCAAACTAAGTTCCAGAGTGCATTTGACAAACTAGCTGACTCAGTTAAGCGTGGTCAATATTCCAATGCCACAACTGTGGCTTCAAGAATAGGAAAGCTAAAGCAAGAGCATCGCTCTATTGCACGTCGCTATGAGATAGATACCATAACTGGCGATGACCAAAAAGTCAAAGAGCTGGTTTTGACCGAGAAACCAAAAGTAAAAGAAGCAGCTGAGACTCTCTATGGTGCCTATGTGATTGAGACCAATAGGAACGATCTAGAACCAGAAGAGATCTGGAAGCTCTATATGACCCTAACAAAGGTAGAGGATGCATTCAAAGCCCTAAAGAGCAATCTAGGGATGAGACCGATCTATCACCAACTAGCTAGTCGTACCGCTGCTCATCTATTTATCTCAGTAGTTGCTTATCACCTCTATGGAGCAATTGCACTTAGCTTATCTCAAGCCGGTGACAAAAGAAGTGTTCACAGCATTCTTGCTCAAGTGTCTACCCATAGCCGCTTGAACGTAACGATGTTAGATGATAACAAACGTCTACATAACCTTCGTATCTCCTCTACTCCAAACTCTACCCAAAAAGAGATCTACTCTATTCTTGGAGTAGTAGATACCCTAGCTCGAACCAAGAAGGTGATTGCTCAACTGTAGTGCCCAAATCCAGACACCAATATGCTCATGACCTGGGCTTTCATGGGGTGGTTGTCGAGTGGCGGGGAGGAACTTCCCCTCCCCGCTCTCACAGAACCGTGCGTGAACCTCTCAATTCACACGGCTCCTAGCGAACCGACTTTTGGTATTACCCCAAATGACCAGTGAGCCCAAAGATTGGGTTCACGTTCGGCTATTTGAGATAGGTATTTCCAAGCATTTGCTCGTATGCTAAGTCGCCTGTACTTTTTGCGTGCCCATCTAATCAAATAGATATTGATACGTCGGAGGAGTTGGCCTAATCTGGATTTGTAGAAGCGTCCATAGTAGTTGATCCAGCCTAAGATCACCGGGTTGTAAAGCCTGGCGAGTTCGGCTATGGTTTGGCCTGTTTGGAGGTGAATACGAAACCGCCTAAGTTCTCTGCCCATTTCTTCTACCGCTTTATCTGAAGCCGCTGGCAGGAAGTTGTTAAACTGCTGCTTGAACTTATTGCGGGCGTAGCGTGGTGCAAAGGTAAATCCTAGAAAGTCAAAGCGTATTTGTTCGAACTCTCCTTTACGGTTGGAGTCCTTACAATAGACGATTTTGGTCTTTTGTGGATGTAACTCCAACTTGACCTGCGTCATTCTCTGACCTATAGCCTCTAGGATCTCTTCGGCTCGTTTCTTTGTTTCCACATGTACCAAAAGGTCATCCGCGTATCGTTCAAACGGGGCATCCGGGAAGTTCTTTACCATCCATTTGTCAAAAGCGTAATGTAAGAACAGATTCGCCAAAATCGGAGAAATCACCCCGCCTTATGTGAAGCAAACGATTATGCGAAGTTGAAAGACATACCCGCATTTCACGGTGGTATTTGGGTCTGATTTACTTCGCATAATCGGGTATCAATTCCTCAAAAACCTGTCAACCAGGCAAGGAGGTTAGCATCGTCCTTCCATTCGGGCAAATCTGGCGAGATCATGTTGGGATACGCCTTTTCGAGAGCTTGGCGTTTCAACTCGGTATCGGCTCGGGCATAAATCTCGGTAGTGGAAATATCTACATGCCCCAAGAGGTCGCGGATATAGATCAAGTTCACTCCAGCTTGGAGCAAGTGCATTGCTTTAGAATGACGAAAAACATGGGGAGTTATACCTTCTGGAACGATTGGTGAAACCAATCGAGCAGAAGCCGCGTATTTGTCGAGAATATAAGCTACGCCCTTGGAAGTTAGCTTCTGATGCTGACGGTTACAAAAAAGTGGGACATCATCGGTTCGGTTACTACCCAGATGATTCTCTTTTAGATACGCCTTGAGCAACGCTTGTGTAGGAGACATCAACGGTACCTGACGAGTTTTTCTACCCTTGCCGGTCAACGAGAGAACCGGTGGAGGATCGAGTCGCACATCTCTCACGCGTAGGTCGACCAATTCTTGAACCCTCGCACCGGAATCATAGAGCACAGCGAGCAACGTAGTGTCGCGCCGTCCCTGACGTGTTGTGCGGTTGGGCTGGGATAATATCAGCTGCATTGCGTTGGCGCTGAGATGATTGACGAGCGGTTGCGGTGTCTTTTTCATAGGGATGGCCAGGATCCTCTGGTACGACAAGAGTCCAGCGGGGTCTTGAACTTGTAAATAGCGGAAAAACCCGTGTAGACATGCGAGGCGTTGGTTACGAGTCGATTTAGCGTTGTGCCGTTCCTCTTCCAACCAGTTGAGGAACCCTATGATTAACTGATCGTCGATATCACAAAGGGTGAGTCGTTCTACTGCTAAGTGCCGCTCACCTTGACAGTAGCCAAGAAACAACTTAAAGGTATCCCGATAGGAGTCAATCGTATTCGGACTGACATTTCTGTGGCCTGGTAGATAGAGGGACAAATAGGTAGATAATGCTCGGGCGAAGTCAGTCGGTTTCATTTGAGCCACTTCCAATCTCTGGCATAATATAGCCAAAGGCCTGTTCCATCTGGGCGGTGATATCTGGATAGAGTTCGGCCGTCAAGCTTAAGTAATAGGCGGTATCACTAAATTCGTAATGGCCGAGGTACGTTTTCAGAATGGGTAGATAGGCGCCAAGGTCCTTACCTTCGCGAACCCATTTACGTAAGCAATGCACGGAATAGGTATGGCGAAAGAAATCCAAACGTTTGGATTTCTTTCGTTATCCCAACCTTAATAAAATCCCAACCTTGGCCCCCAAAACGATCTGACACCGGCCAGCTTTGAGAGAAAAGGTTGGGATTTTTTCTTCACTTTTCCAGAGATGCTACGCCGCAGAATGCAGCGAGGCCGCCGCTCCCCGTTTTCCATTTCTTTGAGACGGTTCGGTCTTTCTCGTCTTCTATAGTTGCCAGGGCTTGCAATTCTTGTTCGAGAGTAATGTCTAGATAGACCATCGTCGTCTGCAGTTGTTCATGGCCTAGTAGAAAGGAAATCTGCACAATATTCATTCCGTCCTCTAGCCAATGGGAGGCCTTTGCATGCCGCAGTTGATGGGCATGCAAATCCAGGGGGACCTCAGGACGCCGTGTGTGGGCGATGCCGGCATGTTTCTTTAGTTGCTTGTTGACCGCTGTCTGACTCATTTTTCCCTGGGGCCCAATGTTGCGGGAATAAAAAACATACGCAGTGGGGTGGGGCATATCCCCATGGAATTCTTTGAGGTATTGCTTCAAATGGGCTACAGCCCTCGGAAGCAGATAGAGAGTGCGGATTTTGCGCCCTTTGCCGACGATCGTGACGTGCGGTTTGGCGGCATCTAAATGCAGGTGTTCCATTGTCAAAGAGAGGATCTCATCTAAGCGCATAGCAGTGCCATATAGCGTAACCATGAGAGCTAGGTCGCGCCGTCCCGACTTGGTGGATCCATCTGGCACGGCCAACAAGGCCTGCATGGCTGATTTACTCATTCCATGGACGGGCTTATGCATGTCCTTCATTCTTGGGATGAGGGTGGCATCTTCAAACAAGTACAGTAGTGCGATGTCTTGTCTTCCTATGTATTTGAGAAACGCCCCCATGGAGGCCAGGCGATTGTTACAGGTGGCAGGGCTACAGCCACGCTCGGTCAAGAGCCATTGCATCCATTCTTCGATCATGGCGCGGCTGAAACACGGGGCCCCTAGCGTTTCGGTACGAATCCCTTTTTCCTTTTCCAAAAAGCCGAGATATAAGACGATGGCATCTCTATATGATTTCGCAGTATGTTGACTGTAGGTCTGTTGGGACAGAACATACGTATTCAAAAATGTGTTGATGTGACGGGCAATGAGAATTGATTCATTGTTAGCTTTTTTCATTAGCCACCTCCGGAACAATCTGATCGAAATCGGCGCTGGTTTTTTCTTCAAGGATCTGTGCCAGTCCCGGTACTAGGCAATAGTAATTCTTGGTGCTTTCCACCGTGCAATGGCCCATGCTCTTGGAGAGATAGAGGAGCTTGGCATCGAATCCAAAACCAACATCGATCCAGCGATTGACGTTGGTGATGGCATAATGGTGCCGAAGGGCATATGCCGTCGCATGCGACGAGTGACATTGATCCCAGAGCACTCGGAAGTTCGTTTGCACCCATTGCCGAGTGTGACATGAGTCACCGCGAGCCGGAAATAGATAGGTACGATTCGGATACCAACGGGAAATAGCCGCATCATACCGGGTCAACAGATCAAACATGGAGTCGGCCAGCACGACGTGATGCTGGGCACGCCCTTTGGAATAGCGAATATTCAAAATGCCATGCTGCCAGTCCACATCTTCTACCCGCAACAGGCGAGCCTCATTCGTACGCAGTCCGCTGCTATAGAGAAGCCGGAAGAAGACCGGAATGGTGATCTTACGCAACCGTTGGTCGGGCGTGCTTGAACCCGAAGGCAGGTTGTCACAGGCTCGGAAAAAATTCGTTAGTTCCACTTCCGTGAAGGCATGGGGAATATATGTACGGGGCTCTTTCCTGGGCATAACTGGCGGTATCACTTCGGTTATGCCACGTGCCCGGCAGTATCTGATGAAACTAACCACCACATAGATGCGGGATCGACACGAATTGTTAGTTTCGGTATCTCGTTGGCAACACACCATGTGTCGATCAGCTCTTGGGAAAGGCAGGTCGCTTCGGGATCATGAGCCTCGTGGTATCGATCGAACAATAGGAGGTTCGGTCCATACGATGTGTCATTCCATCGCCCGGATGCTTTTTGATAGGTGATATATTCCAGAATGAGCGGCGCTAAGTGCGAAGTGAACTCAGTCATTGGAGAACACCTCCTCGGCCACTGGCCACCTCACGATGCTGAGCGCACAGTCCTTCAAATGTGTAAAGTCGGCGCTGAGATAGGGCCCTAGGGAATTGGGCGATGTGTGGCCGAGGGTCCGGCTGATGACCGGCTGGGGAACGCCCTGGCCCAAAAGGGTGGTCGCTAGATGGTGCCGAAAGAGATGTAGTCCCCGTCGATCACCAAAGGATTGTCGGATGCCGCTAGAGCGCATTATCTGCGCTGCGACGTTGCCAAGACTCCTACTTTGTAATCGTTCATAGGGCCGACGTTGGGACAGGAAAATGTATCGACTGTCTGTTGATGGACGCTCATGGGTTAGAAAATCATAGAGGGCATTGCCGACGCCGGTTGTCAAGGGGAGCTCCAGTGGCACCGTTGTTTTCTGCTGGCGAATGGTGATGACGTCCCGATCCCAATCAAGGCAATCAAGGGTCATGGCCGCGATATCGCAACTTCGTAACCCTGTATACAGCGCGAGCATCCCGATGGCTTTATCGCGCAGCGTTAGTGCGGGGTTCTCGGGTGCGAGGGCCGCCTTCACCTTATCGATCTCTTCAGGGGTGAGATACGGAATGTTCTTGCGCGTTTCCCGTAATGCCGGTAGAAAGGTCAAAATTCGCTTGCACAGGTCTTCGTGGTCGGAGAGACCCGCTTTCAAGACCGCCATAACACTTTTCTTGTACGAAGCACTCCGTCGTAGGGTGCCATCCGAAGACAGAAAGACCGATAGCACTGCCGCTTGGGTTACGTTCATGAGGCGATCGATGCCCTGGTTCTGAAGGGCCAAGAAAAAGGTCGCAGCCTGATGCGATTCGGTGTCGATGGTGGTTGGTTTCTTGCCCTGTTGGGCTGCGATGGCACCGTAGTCGTCAATGATCGATCGGAATTCGGGTGATAGTAATGGGTAAGCGCCTCGTGGAAAAAGCTCATGACGCCGCCGACCATCTGGGAATCGGTGATAGAGATCAAACTGTTCAATAGCGCCAATGATCGTGCGTTTATCCCGGAGATACCCGACAGAGCGCGAGGTGTAGGTATAGTCCCGATACACATCTGCATAACAGGACCAGGCCGCGGAATCCGCCCGAGCCAATATTTGTTTCAACTCCCGGGCGAACCGTTCCACGTAGAGTTTCGAGTAGCCGTGGTCTTCCATGTAGGCAAGAAGCTCGGGATAGTGATCCCGCAGGTTTTGTATATCCATAGGAATGCCCTTCTTTAGATTGACAAAGTGGAGCATACAATGAAATAAAATCCCAACCTTTTCTCTCAAAGCTGGCCGGTGTCAGATCGTTTTGGGGGCCAAGGTTGGGATTTTATTAAGGTTGGGATAACGAAAGTCGTGAACGCGAGGTCCCTTGCCCCATCCCCCGTGGGAAATCCCAGCTTGCCATAGGAACCGGCGGAAGTTCTTGTAAACATTACCGGATGTAAGGGGGTGACCAGGCCTGCCGACAAAGAACGCTGCATCAGGGTTTGAATATTGATGTACAAGTTTCGCGTATTTCCTGGAGCGTTGTAACAGATCTTGAGTGATTGGTATCAGACGATCTTTGTGAAACTTGGCATCGCGAATTGTAAGTACCCCCATCTCTAGGTCAACGTCCGCCAGACGCAGACATAATGCTTCAGAGAGTCGAAGACCACAACCATATAAAACACGAAATAATAAAGGCATTACCCACTCTCGATAAGGAACAGTCGAACAATAGGTGCAGTTGTCAATTTGTCGAAATATTGCACTCAGTTCCGCGTTCGAAAAGATATAGGGGACATAACGGGGTCCGTCTCGATAGATATGAGTTGGTGTCACGTATGCCGGAAGGTCTATTCGCTCCATATACAGTGCCAATTGACGGACCACACTTATCCTTCTCTTCCATGTAGCGGGAGCTTCGTGGGAGCGTTTTTCGTTCCAAGCCTCGACTAGTGTTTTGTCTAGTCCTGCCCCTTCGTAACCGTAGGCTGTGCAGAATTGGTCAAACTTGTAAAAGAGTCTCGCGACGGCGTCACAATCGTAGCCAAGAGCCTTCTTCTGTCGGAGCACTCCTTCGATTTGGCTGTGCAGGCTGCTGTGATAGGTATAGGTGGTCATGAAAGTTCCACCTCTTCGAGATCGAGAGCGCATTCACGGAGCCGATTCACATCTATTTTAAGATAAATAGCAGTGGTATCTGAGTTGGCGTGACCCAAAATATCGGAAATCACTGCCAACGGGGTGTGTTGTTCCAAGAGGACGCTAGCCAAAGTGTGTCTAAGCGAGTGCATGCCACGTTTCTTGTCGGGTGAAAGTGGTAGATGAGCCTGTTGCATATATTTTTTGATCACTTGATGGAGATGATCGTCATCTGAAAACGGTACAAGTGGCGCCAGATGTCGTAAAAAAATAAATGGCGAACTCACCTTCGGACGGCCATTTTGTAGGTAATCGATAATGGCCCACCCAACATCACTAAGTAGAGGCAGGCTCAGTGCTTGCCCTGTTTTCTGAGCGACGAACTCGATACGGTTGGTTTCCCAGCAGAGATTGGAAAATTGCAAGTGCTTGACGTCCATAGTTCGAAGGCCTAGGCGAGCTACCAAAAGAATCATTGCATAATCCCTCTTGCCAGCAGGATTCCCTCGATCTATCACATCCAATAACTTTTTTACATTCTCAGGACTCCACACCGAGGGGATTCGGGCATGCTGGTGTACGTGGACTGTGGGGACCACCAGGGCGAGGTCTCGATTGTTCCTACCATCCGCATATAAAAAGCGAAGCAAGGATCGTAACGCGGTGAGCTCAAGTTCTATTGTCTTAGAGCTGTATCCCAGCCAAGTCGAAGCGTATTCGCCTATGTGTTTTGGTATAATCTGAACGGTATTGGTCACTGTGTGGGATTCTAAAAAACTAAAGAATTTCTCTGCACTCCGTTGATAATGTGCCTTAGTGACTTGCGAATACTCGCGCGTTTGACACATGGAGATATAAGCAGCCACCGTGTCTGTGAACTCGTCGCTCTGTAATAGTTGGCGATGCTTGTAGTATCGCCGTAGAATGCTTCTGTGCTGAGAAAAGTCACCCAGCATACGGACAGCTCTAAGAGCTGTAATCATGTTTTGTGTCAGCGTTCCGGCTTGCTGATGAGCCAAGAAGTTATATTGCTTGTCTAAGAATCGCAGACCTAATTCCTCAGTGAACTGCTGAGCCCCCTCACTTTCAAGAAACGTTGCCACATGGCCCCACATGCGGCGATAGTAGTTGGTAGTGGCCTGGGTATAGTGCAGCCGATATAGCTCGGCTTCTAAGTCAGTTGTCAATTGTGAAAATGATTCAGGAATCAATTTAGTGCCTCCTCAATGGACTGTGGGATCGTAAGGATCTCCCACTCCATTTTGGAACACCATGGCGTTATGCGAAGTAAATCAGACCCAAATACCACCGTGAAATGCGGGTATGTCCTTCAACTTCGCATAATCGTTTACTTCACATAAGGCGGGTTATGCGAAGCTTCGCATAACCCGCCTTGGGGTAATCCTTGCTCTCGATCTATTAGTTGTCCATCTTTGTTTTGCATTGGAGCTTTCAACCAACGTTTGATGTAGAGAATTATCCATGGCTCTGATACGTGCATAGAGACAGCTTTTAGCAGCAGTTCATGATCTATTGTGTCGAAGAAGGCCTTGATATCTAGATCAATGACCCAATCGTACTTCCAACATCTCTTGCGTGCTTTTTCAATGGCATCATGGGCTGAGCGATTCGGCCTGTAACCATAGGAGTCTTCGTGGAAGACCTCTTCCAATCTTGGCTCTATGTAGGCTTTAGCTACCCCTTGGGCGATGCGATCTTTGACGGTTGGAATACCTAGGATTCTTTTACCGCCATCTGACTTGTCTATCTCGACATATCTAGTTGCCGCTGGAAAATAACTTCCAGAAGCCATTCGATTCCAGAGTTGGTAGAGATTGTTCTTTAGATCCATCTCAAAGACTGAGATGGACTGCTTATCAATCCCTGGTGCTCGCTTTGTGTCTATTGTGATTGGCTTTTGCCTCTTTGTATGCTTTAAGTACGACGTACTTGTCTTTTGTCAAAAGCTTTTTCTTGTCGTGGTCTTGTCATTTGATCCCTCCCCCTCAACTTTTACCTTGAGAAGTTGTTCATTTGCCAATTACAACTAGATCTGCTGTTTACTCCATCTCTTTGGCTCCATCCTCATTACAAGGACTTCGTAGCTACTACGGGATGGTCCGCCCCCAATCCATAGGCATTTGGTACTTTCCCTCTTGTTGATCTGCAACTTGTAGGTTTTCCTCATCTTTGGGCTTAGCCCATGTGGGCTTAGCCAAGAACGTCTAGGACTGGGTTCTCATGTTCCACATAAACGCCTGATGTTAAGCTCACGCCACCTACACGCCGGATGCCCAAGGAGCACTAATTGGGTTAGTCTCCAAGTTGTCCCGAAAGTTCGACGTCCCTCGGTTTCGACATCATCCATACCAATTTCGAACGCTTCGTCAGTGGTTTGTTTTCACTCGTCTTCTTAACTCATACCTGAAAGAGTCATTGCTCTAACTTTTCCGTACCGCTTTGGACAACAGTCTTTAGCTAATGCCCCGTACGGTGGTTTGGAATCTCCTCCCAAAAGGCGATCCCGGAGGGCCTACCTCCATCATCTATGTAGCATTGCAGTGTGATTGTTATCAGCTTCTACATGATTTACAACCTCTTTCATTCATGACGCACGCCGAAAGTAGGGCTAAATAATTCTTTCAAGGAATTTGCCAACCATCTTGGTACTTTAATAGCTCCGACCAGGGTTCGCAGGCCAAAAGATTATCCCGAAGTTTTAGTTATCCCGAATTAATTTCACAAGTCCCGTTCAGGGTGTCAAGAGTAAGCAAATCTTCGGGATAACCAAGTTCGTTTATTACAACCCAGATAATTGCATCAACAGTATTTCATTGTCTTGCCACAGTGGCATCTCTCGAGGAGCATCTTCGTTTACATACGTTTTTTCAAGTGCTTGTTTCATCATCTTCAAGTCAGCAGAGGCGTAGATGTCTGTCGTGTTGACACTTGCATGGCCGAGAAAGTCCTTGATATACGAGAGCGGCATTCCTGCTTGGTACAAGTGCATGGCGCGAGTATGACGAAATAGATGAGGGTTGACTCGTTCGGGGACTTCCGGACAAATTTGTCTTGCTGATCTCGCGTAACGATTAAGAAAGGATGCAACATTATCCGGTGACATTTTGCCGGAGTTACCCTTTATCACCGTGTAAAAGAGCAGCTCTTGTACGTCGTGTGGCTTTGGGTTATGGAAATATCCCATGTACGACTCGAGATGTCGGACTGTTTTTGAAAGCAGTGGCACCGCCCGTGTTTTTTGTCCCTTCCCCGTTAGGTAAATACTTGGAACAGTGTCGCTTAGGTGGAGATCCATAAGACGAAGATCTAGTATCTCTTGGATTCTGGCGCCGGTGTCGTACAGTAGCACCATAAAGAATTGATCACGGATTCCAAGTCGAGTCTTTACGTTTGGCTGTCGCAGCAGTACTTCTAAGGCGCTTTCTGACAAGTATCGCATAGGTAATGCAGGTGCCTTCTTTAGCGGAACTTTAGAGAGTTCCACATATGCCGCCATCAGGGAGATATCGCGCTGAGCTGCATACTTGAAAAATGACTTGAGCGCCGCCAGCCTCTGGTTCTGAGTCGAGGTGGCACAGTTTCGTTTCTCACCCAGCCAAACTATGAATTCCCCGATGAGAATGTGATTGAGGCAGTCAAAGGTGATCTCTGAAATAGCTATTTTCTTTTCTGTACTTACAAATGCGCAAAGTAGCGTGATACTTTCGCGGTAGGATTTCACCGTGTTCCCGCTGAAACAGCGATTCTTGGGTAGATATATCAAAAGAAAGTCACGCACATAGCAAAAGAAGCGATCATCTTGGCTCATTGGTTCACCTCCGGTATCAGATGAGCAAACCGTTGCTCGCTAGCAGCGATCAGGGTCGGGAAAAACTCCGGAACAAGGTGAAGATAGTAGTCAGTTTCGCTTAAATGCGCATGGCCGAGGTACATCGAGAGGTATGGCAAATATGCGTTTAGGTCTTTCCCTTCCGATACCCACTTATTCAAACGATTAACCGAAAATCCGTGGCGAAAGTCGTGAACTCTAGGTGAATTTCCGCTGATGTATCCTATATTTGCCTCCTTCCAGCACTTTTGAAAGGTATGCCATAAAAACCCATTGCTATACCGATCCCCACGATGGTTTGGAAAGAAATAGGTCCTCTCGGGCCATATCACACTGACTCTTTGATGATAAATCTGACAAAGGCGAAGAACGTCTTGGCTCATCATCACGATTCTGTCCTTGTGTCCTTTTGACTCCAAGATGCTCAGGGTTCCGGTAATAAGATCCACGTTTTGTACTTTCAGCCCGATGACTTCTGATGAACGTAGGCCACAACAATAAAGCAAGCGAAAGATGACCGGAGCAACCAGATGGCGAGTAGGAGAATTCACGTTGTAGGTGAACTGGTCGAGCACCGAGAAAAAAGACTTCAGTTCGTCTTTGGTGTATACGTGCGGCACATAGCGGACACTCTTGGCTGGAATCCCATCTGGGATAACATAGGCGTCAATTCCAAAGCTAAGTAGATACTTCGCAAATTGGCGAACCGGGGTGATCCTCCGGGTGAGCGTGTTGACGTGTTCACCCGGCCGTTTTTGTGCCCAGTGCATTGCCATGTCCATCCCTAGGAGACATTCATCTGGATAATGTTCTAAACAAAATCTGTCAAAGACACCAAGTATTCGCTCCGCGGTATCATAAGGGAACCCAACTGCTCGCTTCTGAGCAACAAAGCCTTCTAGATCTTTTTTGAAGCTACTTGAAAATTTGCTCATGACAATGCCTTGCTGCTGACTTCAATTCCCTCAAGCCCCAGCGCACAGAGGCGTAGATGCTCAGAATCGGTAGAGAGATAGACTTTGGTGCTGTTCTTATTTGCGTGGCCAAGAACACCTGAGATTACAGGCAGAGGAGTTTCGTCAGCCAATAGACGTGCGGCCAAGGAATGTCTCAGACAGTGAGGACCCCGCCGCTGTCCTATCTCTTGGCGTATATTGGCCTTTTCCATGTACAAAGCGACCATGTTATAGATGCCTCCACGAGGCGCGATGTTTATATAAGGGGCCTGAATTCGAAGAAATAGGTAGGGTGAATTCGATTCTGGCCTGCCGTTGAGCAGGTAATCTATGATTGCGTTGCCGACATCTGTAAGTAGCGGAACCTCTAAGCGACGCAGTATTTTCTGCTGGATGATCGATATGGAGTTTGTCCTCCATTTGATGTCAGTAGGTTTCAGCTGAATGATATCTATGGAGCGCAATCCAAGACGCAGAGCCAGCAGAAGCATGGCAAAGTCCCTTTTACCGACAGTGGTTGTCCGATCGACAGCTGCAAGCAGTAACTCTTCTTCTTCGGCTGTGATCGTGGGGATGAGTGCGGTTTTTCTCCCGAAGCTTTTCGGAACAGCTGCTGTTAGATCCGATGGGGTGAGACCGCTCTCTGCAGCAAAGCGGGTAAAGCTTCTAAGCCCCGACAATACCGTGCGCATACTTGTTGGTTGATAGGCCCAGAAATAACAGAAATGAACAAGCTAATATCCGCTAGAGTCAGCTGCCCAAGACTCTTTATATCTCTGTCTTCAAGGTATTTGAAGAACTCCTTGGCGACGATGGCATAAAGCTCTACGGTTCCTTCCCCGTAGCTAGCGATCCTTAGCTTTTGGACGTAAGTGTCATAAATGTCGATGAAGTGCTGTTCTTTGAGTCTTTGGTTTCCCCATTTTGGTAAGTTCTTCCATTGCACGGTTCCACTTACATGAAACTGAACTAAAAGATCCGTAGTTTTGCGGAATAGCTTGAATTTCCACATCTTCAACGCACCCTTTTCGTACTTTTCCCTGGCCTCATCAACATAACGACCTGCCAGGTCAATCGAAAATGAGTCGTAGCCATGGGCAATAAAATAAAAGCGCAGTTCTTCCCAGCCGTAGTTGTACTGCCACAGCGTTGACTTGCTGTGGTTAAGGGGAGCAATCGCTTTTCTCGTACAAACGATCAATTCCTCAAGTGAAAGCTGTTTCTCCATCTGGTTCTCCATAGCTCGAACCGGCGTTGTTGCCGGTGTCATAAGTATGGATGATGTTATGATTTGGGTAAATGCACTTGGGGTTTCATTTTTTGGTTATCCCGAAGATTTGCTTACTCTTGACACCCTGAACGGGACTTGTGAAATTAATTCGGGATAACTAAAACTTCGGGATAATCTTTTTTATCCCGAATTCGGGATAAAAAAGACAAAGCTCGCGTAGAGCAGATGGTTGGCTATGTACAAAGAGATATTCTCGGGAGACTGAGAAATCAACGCTTTTACTCTATAGCTGAGCTCAATGTAGCACTTTTAGATGGGATCAATCGGCTAAACAACACCAAGATAGGTGGCCAGGACTTCTCTCGCGAGGATAGATTCGTAGAATTCGAAGCTAACTGCCTAGCTCCACTTCCTCCTCATAAGTTCCAATTCGGCATCTGGTCTAATGCCAGAGCAGGATCCAACTACCACGTCAAGGTAGCAGGAAACTACTACAGCGTTCCATACCGCCTAGCAAATAGCTCCCTAAGTGCTAAGGCAACCATCGATACGATTGAGATCTATGAAGGTAGCAACTGCGTGGCTATTCATACAAGATCGATGCTATCTGGAAAATACACCACCATCGAAGCACATATGCCACAAAATCACCTCATCTATCAAAGATCCACATCCATCGATGGACTGATGACGCAGATCAAAAACATAGGTCCATCAGCAGTTAGCTTCGCCGAGGTAATCCTAGATAGAGTGGGGCCATCTACTGGATTAGCAATTGGCTCTTTAGCTCAGATAGCTGAAGTAGCCAAACTCTACGGAGCTCAAGTATGTGAGCAATCGTGCGCATATGCAATAGCTATTGGATCCACTAAGTCATCTTCTCTTAGGAGCATCGCTGCCAAGGGACTATTCGATAGCGAAATAGGTGAAACCCCAAATTTGCCATGCATCACAACTCATGACAACATCCGGGGTGCCTGCTACTACGGAGGTATGGAAGATGTCATCTGAGGCCATAGTTACCCAACACCTAAATAGCCTAGGACTATCGGGCGCTCTGGAAGAGTTTCATCGGCAATTAAATGAACCAGCCTCACTGTCATTGGGATTCGAAGAGAGGCTGGCCATGATCCTTGGTGCACAAGTTGATCTAAGGGTTAATCGTAGGATCCAACGACGTATAAAAGAGGCGGAATTAAAAGTTTTAGCTCATCCAGGCGAAATAGACTTTTCAGTTGATCGGGGTGTTCCTAAGGCCAAGGTAGCCGAGATACTCTCACTTGGTTTTCTAAGACGTCACCATAACCTTTTAGTTACCGGTCCTACTGGTTGCGGTAAGACCTATCTGATCTGTGCTATAGCCCATAGCGCAATCGTGGCGGACCATACAGTGCGTTACTTTCGACTGTCGCATCTACTTGAACAGATAACCATAGCAAGAGCCGATGGCACCTACAAGTCGTTCCTCACCAAGATAAGGTCCAAGGACGTTATCTTGATAGACGACTTTGGTCTAGCACCAATTGCATCACGGGGTAGCCGAGAGCTACTAGATATTCTTGACGAGCGCATTGGTGTTGGATCTACCATCATCGCCTCACAACTTCCCGTTAGCACTTGGTATCAAAGTTTTGAAGATCTAACAGTTGCAGACTCAATACTCGATCGTCTCGTTCATGACTCAATGCGCCTCGAGATGAAAGGCGAGTCAATGCGAAAGATACGAGCACAACATAGCGAAATGGGAGACGGCTCATGAGTAACGAAATCCCGTTGCGTCACGATAGCGTCACGATAGCTTGTCCGGTTTGCCATAGTGATTTCTTAGTATCGGGTCGTAAGACCTACTGCTCAGAGCGTTGTAGAGCTAGTGCTTACCGAGCTCGACGCGATAGCACCCAACCCAAGGTACCTGTTGTAGGTAAGAAACAGCCGCTAAAGCCAATCACTGTATATGAGTGTGATATCTGCGGGGAGCGAGCCCTCGGGGAGCAACGCTGCGACGAATGTCAGAAATTCATGCGTCGTGTTGGCTTTGGAGGACTGTGTCCTCATTGTGATGGCGCAGTTGCCTATGACGAGCTAACCGTTGGTTAAACGAATCTAACAAACTAAAGATCAGGCCATCTTTAGTGAGCGGTGGACGCCTGCACGCTTGCCTCGCAAATAATCTGACACATGTGAATAAGCGCTTCGCGTTTACACGCAGGTTCCAGATCTCGACCACAGGGCCCACCGCTATCGCTACTACCGATAAACAAATAATAAAAAGAAGGGTAACTGGTTCCGAAACTACCCATTGGGACCAGTTACCCCTCGTGCTACTCCTGGCTTAGAGTTGTCCGTAATCCTCAGAAAAGCGAAAGACAACTTTCTAATCCAACAACGAGAGGACTATGGACAAATAAATATCAAAAAGACGAGCCATTTAGGCATTAATTAAGGGACCTTCTAGCCTGACATCTACCAGGATTGAGGTAACTTAGAGATAGGTTAAAGGGATCAGGAAAGTCTGGTCCAAAGACTTCGGTACAGTGGTCCAAAGATACTGGTGCTGTGGTCCAAAGATTCTACCAATAGTGGTCCAGAGAATCGGAATAGTCAGTCTAGATCTGCACTTTTGCGTTCAGGTGCTACGGTACGCTGCGTAGAACCATTTTGACCTGCTACTTTGCAGGCTCGTCTCTTTAGAAACCCCGAATCGTATCTGTAGTTTGTGAACTACCATACGACGACGATTCGGGGTTAGAAGTTTCTTATCGTCACCTCCTTAAGCCTGAATCCACAGAAATGGACCAGCTTGAGCCCCTCGGTGTGAATCCAAGTCGGTTTTTAGGATCTGATTTAGGTTTGACGGAGGGTCTATGGTTTAAATCTGGTTTCAGAGTGCCAAATATGACCTATTCCCTTTGTAATTGAGCCTGTTTGGTCATTTTTGAGATTGTGAAATCTCATTTTGGGTATAGTGACCTAATCCCTTGTCTTCTAGAGCAGTTCCTTCAAGTAATATTCAGTGTGTTAGGTAACCAGATGTTCAGGTGATGGCGATCTCAAACTTTCTGATCCGATCAAGAGCCTCTAAGAACTTATCCTTATAGTGCCAGTGTTCTTCAAGATGCAGTATTACTTTTCTAGCTGAACGAGTGATATGTCCTGCGATCTGAAAGTAACACCGTCGAAGCTTTGGTGTGGTTATTACAGTTTCTGCAATAGCACCTATTTGTGCAGTTGCACCGTGTCGGGTTGTGCAGTTGCACCGCGCCAGGTTGTGCAGTTGCACCGCGCCAGGTTGTGCAGTTGCACCGCGCCAGGTTGTGCAGTTGCACCGCGCCAGGTTGTGCAGTTGCACCGCGCCAGGTTGTGTGCAGTTACACCAATAACTAACCAGACCAGAGCTAATTAGACCAGAGCCAACCAAACGGCATTAGCGTTCATGTATCTGGATGGAACATGATTCCACCCCGAACCTCCTTTGAGATCCTTGATGACTAGTTCGATCTGGGCATGTGCTCGGTGATCAGCCTCAAGAAAGAGCGTTTCGCCTTGTCGATCGGTAATAAATGCGTGATAGTCATAGTCACTAAATAGTGCCAGCTGAGACCCTGGAGTAGGCTTGACCCTTCGTACGATAAGACGAACGTCTTGTCTATCTCTTGCAAATGCGCGATATTTCACTTCTGCTACATCAGCTCCACCTTCAAGCCAATAAGGAATTGAAGTCCATGTTTCTTCTGGTATGGCTGCAATAACCTGCTTCAATCGTTTTGACATCCGTGTTGTAATGCAAATGCGAACATCACCCGCACTAGCTGCGTCTCTAACGGCTCTTGAGAAGAACCCAGAGTCAAAACGCATGGTTATTTCACCAGTTGCTCCAGCGGCTCTGGCATTGTTGATTACCTGGGTTACAAACTCCCCGGCACCACGGGCGGTATTGGCGTTGCCTTCACGTGTCACTATTCCAAGAATGTCACCTGTTTTACCAACTGCTGCTAGGTGTGGGTGATACCCCCTTACTTTGGTATAACCAAATCCAGCTCCTTCTTTTTTGTTTCCATATACCTGACATATTGTGGAATCAACATCAATGGTGAGTGACTCATCACCTGGACCTGCTCCAGCTAGCCAGGCTCGTTTTAGCAACAAAGCTGCAACTCGTTCAACATCTGCGATGTCACTGGTCTCAAAACTACGCAAGAAGACACCAAACCTAGATGGTGCTGGCATTATCTGACCAAGGATAACTTGCGCATTTGGGCTTCGAAGGATTGCAGTGTCATCAATGCAATCACCACCGGCCAAGATAGATGCGACGATAGCCATAGCTTTTCTGCCAACATTTGCTCGTCCAGGACGATCCTCTAGGTCAATGTGTAAATCAAAGAGATCCCTAAGGCCAAGTCTCTCAGCAAGGGTGATAGGGAGTATTAACCCACTGTTGGAAACTGCGTTCGAATCGTCAAAGGTGACTATCAAACACTCTAAAGCACTAGTAGATGCTTGCATCTAAAAGGTGCTCCTTGAACTGATGGATTTGAATTGTATTCAAACATCATTCCACCAGTTCAGAGCACCCTTTCTATGTCTAAATCAAAGTTGAGCGGCTAAATTTTCGGTGGATCCAGGTTAAGCATGGAGACATCAAGAGTTAGGTCGACAACGATGCTCTTTAGACGACGGTTCTTTAGGCGACGGTTCTTTAGATTCAAATTCAATGAGTAAGCTTTACTTTGGTTCCCTTCAATGCAGCGTAGGTACTCTTCCATCGGTGCCAGGTTGTCTCGGTAACTGCAGCGCCTTAGGGCTTTTATGGCAAAGCGGCAGCTTCACTTATGGTTGCACCGTTATTTAGCATCTTGTCCCCTTCGGCGATCTTCTTGCGCACCTGTTCTGGGGTATGCCTTTTGGACTTCACAATAATTTCCTCCATCTACATTATGGATACAAAGCTCACATTAGTAGCGGATCAATTAAATGGGAGCCTTCCACAACTAGAAGTATATCGATGTAAATCGAATGCAGGAAGTACACAGACGCTGCGATATTATCGAAAGATCAATATCTAGCAATTACCCCGGAAAAAAGAGAATATATAATTGAATGAAACGAGTAATTCCCCCACCTTTATGAAACCCTTTTAGTCGAATGCTTCCACCTAAACGACCAATATGCCGAGAATGAGAGTATCAAGTTGAACGAAACGCCTGAAACCTGGAACCTACTGCTAAATAATATCAGCGTTGCAATTGGGAACCAAGGAGCTATATTTCAAAAAATCTTTGAGGCTGACGGATATCTGGCACGGGCCGAACGCGATCGTATTATTGCTCGCCACTCGAACGATCCTAACCGTCTAGAAAACTATGGATATAAAGTCTACTCTCAACACGAGGAAGACGGAATTATCTCCAAGATAATGGAGATAATCGGACTAACGACTGCGACCTTTATTGAGATAGGAGTAGAGGACGGATTGGAGTGCAATTCCCGTCTGTTACTGCAAAATGGATGGCAAGGAATTTGGATAGACGGGAACCACGAAAAACTAAATTCAGCATCTCTGACGTTCGCAAAATACTTGCAAGAAGAAAAGCTAATCATTAAAAATAGTTTTATCACCCGTTCAAATATTAACGAACTAACAAACAAACAAGAATCAGAGAGACTAGGTATGGTGTCCATCGATATCGATGGAAATGACTATTACATATGGGAAGAACTTCAACTTAGTCCTCCGTTGGTAATTATCGAGTACAACTCAAAATTTCCACCACCGGCGAAACTTGTACAAAAGTACGATGAGCGCTGGGTATGGAACCACGCAACTGATGACTACGGTGCCTCTTTAGGAGCCCTCGTTGATCTTGGAATACGCAAGGGATACCGACTCATCTGCTGTTCGATCACGGGAGTTAATGCCTTTTTTATTCGAAATGACCTAGCCAACAAGTTCGGTCAGTATGATTCAAACGAACTTTATCACCCAGCTAGACACCACCTGATAGCATCTCAGTTTATCGGAAGTGGTCATCATCCCGGGAAAATGATATTCGATAAGATATAGCCATAACGAGCAATTCATTATCAATCATCAAATAATTATCATTTATAATGCTAATTTATAGTTCCTAAATTGATATCTCATTCCGCATTTTATCCCTAGGTGTCCGGATGGTTGGTATCTGCTCAAGTAAAGCATGAATGATCGGATAGGGCGAGAATTCCGGCGAACGATGATACTTTATCCAAAGGATAGAAAAGAAGCTGTTATTAGGAAAATCGTAAACATTCGGCCAACCCGTTAGAGAGTGACCTCCCGGGCCAATCTGATATCCTGTTGCGTTTTCACTCAGGTGAAGCAAGGATGCTCCGATAGTTACGGTGCAGCGGGTAGAGATAGACTTCCTTGACAGAGAGAGCGTATTGGTTGTAGCGATCAAGTTTGCCCCGACCTTTGGTTTGCCCGACACGGATCCAGTTCGCCGCCTTGTAGCTCGCTCCGGTGAACCTGGCAGACTCCACGAAGGTCTCCAAGAGTACAGGCTGGTACCCGTAGGCGAGTTGCCAGTCGCCAGGGAGGCGGCGAGCGACACGGGAGAGGATGTATGAGCTGAGGTTCACAACACGTACCTGAGGAAGAATGAGAAACCTCGCGTTGCCAACCACAAGGTGCAGCCATGCTTCGCGGGTCGCTTTGTCCCAGCCGATATAGTTATCGCGTGGTGCGCAGCTCCATGGCGAGGCAGCGAAGCCGATCGCACCGATAGTTCCAGAGGAGCTCTCGATGAGATAGCGCCCCTCAGCACCGGCAAAGGTGGTGTAGCCGAGGTAGTGGTAGCTTGCAATGAGGTTTCGCCAGCGCTGCTTTTGGGCTTTGGTATTTGCTATGGCGAACTTGATTGGACAGAGATCGTCGAGCGATTCAGGATAGGCAAAGGGTAGCTCAGCGATTGGCTTTGCGTAGCGGGTGATGCGGCCGTTGCCGTTGCCATGCAGTGGCTTGGGCAAGGTGATGAGTCTGTCTCTGTCCATACGCAACTACACAGCCACCTCTACGTCATCATCAGCTTCAGTGACGCCTTAATACCCCCGCGTAATCAACGAAAGCGTCGCCCTACAGTACACAGCGATCAGGTTGGAGATGACCTCAAGGTCTGCTTGGGAGAAGTCCCGCCCGCAGTAGCGAAGCGCTTCACTCATGGCATTGGACCAGGTGGCGGCATGCGCCACTCAACAAGATCAGTCTCGCTCGCCGCCCAGGGAAAGAACCGCTCCAGCGCGGCGGGATTCGGGGCCTTTCCACCAGCGTGAATATTCCACTAATTCTTTTCCACGTATTCCAGTAATACGTTTCCACCTATTCCACTAATTCTTTTCCACCCATTCCGGAAACTCTTTACCGCTCTTTTGAAGTAGGTAAATGCGAGAAACTTGTAAGTGGATCGAAGTATTCGATCCACTTACAAGGAGGAAGCATTGAAAAGAAAAGGAGGATGGTCCCTGCAACTATTTGTGATTAGAAATATCGTGACGATCAAAGAATCATCACCATCAATATCCAAAGGCGAAGTTGCAAAAGCAGTTGGAGCTTCGCATCCCTCGGTAGGGAAAGTACTCAATCAAGCTAGGCAGTTAGGCCTTAGCGCTAGCGAGTTAGAGTCAATGACAGATAGTGACATATCTGATAAATTCTATTCTTTAGCGCCAGGACGCCATGGGGTAGCCAACAAGGTGGAACCCGACTTCGCGATAGTGCTAAAGGAATTGGAGGCTGGCAAGCGACAAAACCTTACCAGATACCTGCTTTGGTGCGAATATGAAAATGAGGTAGGCGAAGATCATGCCTATGGATACTCAGGTTTCTGTGAGAAACTTGGTCGTTTTGATGAATCCAAAGAGATATCGATGGTCCTTCATCACGCTCTAAGGTGACGTTGCAATGGTTGACTACGCCGGGCAGAAAATACCAATTTATGATTGCACAAGTGGCGAGGTAAGTTTCGAAGCGTCAATATTTGTTATGACTCTTGGTTATTCGGGATACGTCTATGTCGAGGCCCAGAGGTCACAAGATATCGCCAACCTCATGGAGGGCCATTCTCGGGGGTTCGAATTCATAGGAGGTGTACCAAAGAGTTTGATCGGCGATAACCTCCGCGCTGGCGTCACCAAGAACACTAGAGACGAAACGGTACTGACTCGCAGTTACCTAGAAATGTGCCAGCATTACAATGTGATTCCAGCCCCGCCAAGACCATACCACCCTCGCGATACGAGTAAAGTTGAAGGCTCTGTATACCTGGTCGAGACTAATATTCTGGCACGATTGAGAAAGTTGAAGTTCTTCACTTTAGCAGAGCTAAACGAGGCAATTAGTCCGTTACTCACTAGCGTCAACCAAAAGAAGTTCCAAAAACTACCAGGCAGTCGCCAGGAGAGGTACCTCAACCAGGAAAAAGCCGCACTTGGCAATATTACCCTTGGTTCCTACGAGTACGCCTCCTGGCAGCCCGTGAAAGTGGGGTCCAACTACCACTTCTCTCTTGAGGGAGTCTACAACTGCGTACCCTTTCATTTAAGAGGATCAGAGATTATGCTTCGGATCACAAATGATCTCGTATCGGCCTATTCGAACAATATTCACATCACAAGCCATCGACGCACGAGGGAAGTTGGTACTTGGGTTACTGATAACACCCATTTGCCAGAATCTCATCGAAGTTATTTACGAAATACTACTGATGAAATTACCGCTCGGGCTAAAACAGTCGGAAGTGCTTGTGAGGAGTTGATAGGGGTCGTTTTGCTATCTCATGCTTTTCCACAAAGTGCACATAAATCCGCTCGAGCAATTCTTCGTCTTGCCAATACCTACACAGATGTTGAACTTGAAGCGGCTTGTTTGGTGGCCATTGAGATAGGTTCACCCACCCGAGCTAGTGTCAGTTCTATTTTGGCAAGGGGACTGCATATAAATCGTACCCCCATGATCGAGGCGGTGTCTTTACCCACCGGCGAACATGAAAATATCCGTGGTGAAGAGTTCTACGCTAAGGAGGTGTCATAATGACACATCCCACTCTTATATCAAGCCAACTATCCCAACTCTGTCTCCCCGCGCCAGAAAAGGAATACCGCCGACAAACTACAGATGCAAGCTCAACTTCGTTATCCTTTGAAGATCGACTTGAACTAATGCTAAATACGGAGTTATCTGGACGTAGTTATCGCAGGATAGAGCGTCGGATAAAAGAAGCTAATCTTAGAATTCACGCAGTACCAGAAGAGTTAGAAAATAAGAGTGCCCGTGGACTCCCCGAAGCACTTGCTTCTTCGTTACTTGGACTTGGTTGGCTAAAGAACCACCACGTATTGATCACTGGAGCTACAGGAACTGGCAAAACATATTTGGCTTGTGCACTTTCAACTGCTGCAATTCGATCAGATGCCACGGTGCGCTACTTCAAGTGCTCTAGCCTTCTAGAGACAATCTGAACTGCCCGTCTTGATGGTAGCTACCGATCATTTGTAAACAAATTCTCGCGTATTGACCTAATAGTAATTGACGACTGGGGATTATCTCCTATAACGGTAAATGGTGCCCGGGAGCTTCTTGACATCATCGATGACAGGAGCGGAGTCTCCTCTTTGATCATTGCTTCACAACTACCTCTTTCTTCTTGGTATATGACCATTGAGGAACGTACTGTGGTTGATGGGGTATTTGATCGTGTGATTCACAATTCGATCAAAGTGGAATTACTCGGAGAGTCAATGCGCAAGTTTGTTGGCTCCTCCTATCAAAGCGCACCATCGGTTCGGGGAAACCAAACCGAGGTGTCGCAATGACACAAGATCCCAAAACCCCGTTGCGTCACGATAGGCTCACGATAGCTTGCCCGTCTGCGGAGGTAACTTCCCCTTGTCAGGGAGGAGAACCTACTGCTCAGAGCGTTGCAGAGCTAGTGCTTACCGAGCTCGACGCGATAACACCCAGCCCAAGGTACCTATCGTAAATAAGAAACAGCCGCTAAAGCCAATCACCGTATATGAGTGTGATATCTGCGGGGAGCGAGCCCTCGGGGAGCAACGCTGCCAAGAATGTCAGAAATTCATGCGTCGTGTTGGCTTTGGAGGACTGTGTCCTCATTGTGATGGCGCAGTTGCCTATGACGAGCTAACCGTTGGTTAAGCGAATCTAGCGAATCAAAGATCTGAGAATCTTTAATGAGCGGTGGACGCCTGCACGATTGCTTCGCAAATAATCTAACACATGAGCAAAACGCTTCGCGTTTACACACAGGTGCCAGATCTCGACCACAGGGCCCACCGCTATCGCTACTACCGATAAACAAATAATAAAAAGAAGGGTAACTGGTTCCGAAACTACGTATTGGAATCAAACCCCTTTAGTTCGAATTCAATGGAGCTAAGAACACAACTTTCAGATCCAATTACGGGACTGCTTATTTCTTTGGATCCAAAGAAACGCTCGAGGGGAGTTCTTGAATTCTAAGCAACCATTTTGAGTAAATGCGTTGCTGTCGAATACGCCAAAACGGTCATTTCGCAATGGCCCCTGTGGTAGGTTAAAAGCACTGGTAAAGAGTTACTGGAATGACTGGTAAAGAGTTTTGGAATACTCACCAGATCCGCGCCGCCAGGGTGGCTGCCCATATTGAACCGGATCCATAGCAGTTCTTGCGTATTACTGCTGGGTTGCGAAGTACAGCCTCTGCTGGGTTGTTATCGAGTGGCAACTCGGGGAACTCTTCGTGGCGACAGAGGCCTTCCCATTCACGATCCAGTGTTGCGAGCACCTTTATGGCCCCAGGGTGAAGCGTCGGATCGCAAGCCTCAGCCTTTCTGGCAGTATCCATTGCTCTGATGATCCTGGTAAAGTCCTCCTCAGCGCGTAAGCGCCCGGTAGTTCCCGTCTCAAGTGCTTGGCGTGCATGATGTGCTACATAAAGCGACCCGATGCGAGCGAGCCATGAAGTAGTCCAACTCCGCAGCTCTTGATGCGCATCGCTAGCGCGGATGAAGTAGCGCCTGATGTGTGCCCAACACCACAACGGATCTACTCCCTCAAGTGCACCAAGGGGCTGGTAGACACTGTAAAAGTCTGAGCTTATCAGGAGCTGTCGGCCAGGTTCGAGCGAACCCGCATCTATATCGATACCCAAATGCTCGGCTACCACTCTCGTCGAGCATTTGGGATCGATCAAGAACACCACGGTGTCGGGACCGAGGAAGGTCCACAGCCACCAGCGGTTGCCCGCTTTGTCAGCTACCGCCTCGAACACCTTCCAGGATGTCTCGTCGATGTGCAGATGCGCCGACTTTGCGTTCCTCTCCCTAATCGCTGCGTCAAGTTGCTCAAGTAGGTCCGAAAGCGCCTTGAGCGCTCCTGTCAAGGTGCCTTTTGAAACCTCGAACCCGTCATTTGAGAGAGCTGCGACGATGCGTTCCAAGGGACGCCCGAGCACGTACTTCTCCACTACCAAGCGGCCCAGGAACCCTGAGGTGAACATTCCCCTGGGGATTGGCTTGGCCGGGACCGGTGCGACGAGCATGCCCCGAGTCTGACACTTGCAGGTGCGCCGGTAGGTAGGGCGGCGATGTCGGTGTCGCACGATGTGTACTTGCCAGTCGATCTGGTAGGAGGTCTCTTCGCCGAAGGCGGCATAAGGTGCCCCGCAACCCGAACAGATTCGCTCGTTGTCTGGTACGTCGTGGATCACTTCGACGGTTTCAAGGGCCGAGTAGTCCCGTCGGCCATGCCCTGGACTCCCTGGTTGTTGACCACGGAGGCGTTTCTCACCTGTGATATCGTCTTTGCCTCTTCTAGGCTCGACTGGCTTACTCTTCTCCTACGAGGTGCCAAAGACGAGCTTTGCGAGAGTCGTCACCTTCTCGGTGAGTGCACCAATCTGGCCTTCGGGTTCACTAACCCGTGCTCGAAGCTCGGCGTTCTCCGCCTGAAGACGGGCATTATCGCCAGCGAGGCGTTCTGCCTCCGCCTTCCAGTACGCTGACTCGGTTGTATGCAAACTGTCCATGACTACCAGTTAACACTATCTAGCGCTTCGTGTTCAGTCCTGTTTTCGTCAGGGGTGGTACGGGTTCACCGAACGTTTACGTTGCAGTTGCAAGCACGGCTTGGAACTTAGCCTCTGAACTCCATAAACTGGCTGGGGTTCGCTTAGTTGGATCTTGGCGATCTATCTGGTCCTTTAATTCACGATTCCAGATGTAGATAGTTGTCTTTGGTATCTGGACTTGTTTAGCCAAATCGACGATTGCACCTCTGGGTGCATTGGGATCTGACAACAGCTCCCTCGGCCTCTTGACTACAGCTTCTTTTTGATCCTTGGCCCATCTTTCCAAAAATCAAACCATTCTCCCAGCTAGTTGAGTATGTGGTCTTACGTTGGGACACTACAAATGCGTCGCAATGGTCTTTATCCGTTTAAGGGGATCACTAACTCCTAAGAGACGGTAGATCTCTTTGTGAACCGGCTCAGAAACACCACTAGTGCGGATGTGATAGACGACACCTTTATCTGATGTAAGAACTATGGTGGCTCGGCGGTGACTGTTGAGTTGCTCTTTGATGGTTGACCATCTTCTCTTATCGTTATTTTGCCTCAAGGTCAGCTCAATAGCACTAAGGAGGTGATAGGCAAGTACTGAGATGAAGAGGTGAGCAGCAGTTCGGCTAGCTAGTTGATGATAGACCGGTCGAAGTCCAAGATCACTCTTGAG
This sequence comes from Acidithrix sp. C25, assembly GCF_904848545.2. Taxonomy (NCBI): domain Bacteria; kingdom Bacillati; phylum Actinomycetota; class Acidimicrobiia; order Acidimicrobiales; family Acidimicrobiaceae; genus Acidithrix; species Acidithrix sp. C25. The sequence continues at coordinate 977,655 of NZ_CAJHCI020000002.1, read as the reverse complement.
GGATCTAAAGGCATCTTCTACTTTAGTGAGAGTCGTATAGATATTCCAGATCTCACCTGCATCTAGCTCGCTATGGCTGGTGTCTATGACGTAGGCTCCTTGGAGATTATCATCTTTGGCTTTAGTGGGTTTTTCTGTAATAGTGAGATTGATTACTTTGTCAAAGCGTCTCTTTTTGATGATCTTGCCATGGTCTTGATGATATTCAAGGGATATCTCGTATTTGGAAGCAATACTTGGGTACTTGGCCTTGATGCGTCCGATACGCTCTGAGACAACTGTGGTCTTAGATATAGAACCCTTTGTGATTGAGGTACTCAACGAAGTGATATCTACTAAGAATCTCTCGTTAGCTTGACTAGAGATCGCTGATTCCTTCTTGGATCTCCCCAAAGAACGACACAACACCACGGTTGTGGTGTTGTTGTTGGTGGAAGAGGAGGAGATGGAGATGGAGGAGGAGATGGAGGAGGAGATGGAGGTGGCGTTAGTATCAGTGTCGGTGCTGTCGCTGATATTGTTGCCGGTATTCTTGCCGGTGGCACCATTACGGATATAGTCGTCAGTGTCGGTGCTGCTGTCGCTCTTGATGATACTGTTGCTAGTGTTGCCGGAGGTGGTGTAACTGTTATTGTCGTCAGTGCCGGTGTCTTCTTCTAGCGTTTGCACTTGTCCTTGTACTTGTGTTTTCACTTGTCCTTGTGGCTTTTGTGGTTCCACTTGGAGCTTTTTCACCAGTACTGGGGATCCTTGGGCATCGTAGATCTCGGTGAAGCCTTCCATCTCCATGAAATGGCTTCGATAGAGGCTCTTTTTGTTAGCTCTCTCAATTACTACGTAGTTGAGATTGCGCTTAATGAGAAGTTCTAGGTTTGCCTTGGTAGCAATTCCCCTATCCATCACAATGGTAGGAACAACATCCCCAAAGAGAGATCCATCCGATAGAGACTCCAAGGCATCAAGTACGCTAATGAGAGTTCTAGGCTCAGAGGTATTGCCCTCATGTATCTCTGAGTAGATGGGTAGTCCCCGGTGATCAACAAGTAGTGCCAGAGAAACTAATGTGCAATCAAAACGCTTCTCTTTGGAATGTCCATGTTTAGCTAGGGAGTTCCCCTTAGTAGAACCTTCGAAGTAGGTGTTGGTTAGATCAAAGAGAAAGAGCCTGGTATTCGTCCTAAAGAGATCAGAGCTAGCTCTATAGAGTGCTGGCTCTATGACGGCTTTAGCGTCATAGAGCTTATCTGCAATTGCATAGACCTTATCCTTGTGAAACTTAGAGAGATCGATACCACATATCTCAGGTAATGAAGAGTTGGAGTTGATATAAGAATAGGTCTTTCGATCAGATCCAGGATGAATAAGACGAGCTATTATCGTTGCCTTGGCAATGCCAAGAGATTCACCCGATAGACCTGCACTCTCTAGGATCTTATCGAAGCTAAGAGCTTCATAGAACGAGTTTCCTATGAGTTCTGGACCGATACTTCTACTATTGATAGTCTTAGCACTAGAGAGATCCACCATCTCAAGGTCAGCCTCAGTAGCTCTTGTTTCTTTAGCGGCTGCAACTTCGGAACGAATTGCATACTTAGTGATTGCCAGATCTGCGTATCTGGCAATAATAGGATCTGATTCAAAGAGTGAGGTTACTCCAGAGAGTCCCAGGTAATAGCATTGGCAATTGCATTGGCCAGAGCTGGCCACAATGACTTATCCAGGTCCAGTTCGGTCAAGGTCATTACTATACGTTGACGGGGACCTTTTTCACAGCGGTAGGACTCAACGAGTTGGTACTTACTGTAGCTAACGCCGGTCTTTTTATTAACTGTTGGAGTTTCACGGATAAACACAACAAGACAATAGCACCATGTCAGAGCTAATGCAAGTCATAATCAAAACTACTCAAAAATTAGGACACTACATTCGCGACCCAAAAAGACCTAATACCCATCTACCAGGGCATCTATAAATGACACAAGCCGAAAATCGCCCAAAATCCCCTCAAAAGGGACCAATTAGGGCGATTTTTCGGGAAATCTGCGAAAGATGGGTTGGGATAAGGCTTCATCGTGTTCGATCAAAGTTCTCGCCCTGCATGGTTGGTATTCTATTCGAATAGATGCCAACTCCCTTGACACCTAGGGCTCAGAATCACTAAATGTCACCCAAGACGCTTTCGTGCTTTGATGCGTCACAGGCTGCTATAGATGTCCGTGACGGTAAAGGAACAAATACTCAACGAGAGGATTGAAACCCGTTAACTTGAGCGAGAAGTTGTGAAACGCATGAGATTTTATGAGCGGTATTTATTCTATAGCGATCTGATTTGGAAGGTCAAAACGTGAAGAGATTCAAGTAATCGCTTGCTTGGATTGGAATAAATAAAGATGGGTGCTCCGGCTGATTGCCAGGGGAGAGTCGATTGTTGGTTCTTATCGTTATAAGTGAATTCTCAATACCAGCACTGGCTTAACGGATTTTTACCCTTTGTATCCAAATTATTTGGAAATTGCCTTAAGTACTGTTCAATTGACACCGAAAACAATAGTGCGAGCAGGATAGCGCAGTAGGAGCCCAGGAAGGGCCGTATTCGGATTCGGACATTTATGTCCAAATGAAGGATTTCGGTGAGTACTTAATGGGTGGACCTGTAGTTCAAGCATTACAATTCGCATTAGATGGCCTGACGATCCAGCAGAATGTTCAGGCAAATAATATCGCAAATGTCAGTACGCCTGGATTCACTGCTTCTAGGGTTGACTTTGCATCTTCTCTCCAGAACGCTCTAGCGTCAAGCACAAAGGGTGCTCCAACTGTAGCTTCGGTGGCAATAACGGGTTCAAGTAGATTGCCCTCCACAAATGGAAACAATGTCTCCATGAGCCAAGAGCTTGTTGGAATTGAAAAATCTACGGTCTGGTATCAATCAGCTTCTGCTGAAATCAATAACCAATATCACCTAATGCGTGGTTCAGCGGGAGGGTCCTTCTAATGTCTCTGTTTGGCCTTTTGTCAATTTCTGGTTCTGGTATTGATACGAATCAAACCTGGTTGAATGCAATTGGAAGTAATATCGCCAATATCAATGACGCGGTAAATCCAGCGAAAACGCCATTTTTGCAGCAGGAGATCGTAGCCGCACCGGGAGCGGTACCAACAGGATACGGTCCCTCTCAGAGTGCAATTCCAACATCTCCCCTAAATGGTATGGGTGTGCACGTCGCAGCTGTTACGACGAATCTTCCAAATGGAGTTCTCACCTATGATCCAACGAGCCCGGTAGCTAACGCAAGTGGCTATGTGCGCACTCCTGGGATCAGTCTTGCCGATCAGCTTGGAAACTTGAACATCGCTGAGGCAAACTATCAAGCCAATGTTGCTGTGATCAACCATGCGAAGTCGATCTATCAATCCGCATTGACGCTCGCTGTATAGTAAGCGAAAAGTTTCCTAAATTATTTACCGAGAAAGACTACCATGACTGCGATTCCGGCTATCTCCGCCATTCCATCGATCCCACCACTTCAGAGCGGATTGTCCCCTTTGAATCAAATCGCGACTCCTAACTCGACTAATTCTTCATCTGCGACAGGTGCAATTGCCACAAACCCTACCATCGGCGCAATACAGCCAATCGGAGGGGCTGCAGCTACCAGTGGAACTTCTAGCTTCGGTAATGCCCTCGCTTCGGCTGTGGATTCGATCTCTTCAGTGCAGAACCAGGCAAGTTCTCAAGCACTTCAAGTCTCTACCGGTCAAGCTAATCTCGCTGACGCGATGATCTCAGCACAGCAGGCTTCTTTGGATACCCAAGTAGCGACGGCAATTAAAACTGCTGGAGTTGGAGCGTTCAATCAAATTATGGCCATGCCGGTCTAAGAAATAGTTAGGTACTAATGTGGCAGTTTCAGATAGCGTAGGATCGCTTAGGCAATATGGCGTAAGGTTCGCAAATGGCTTTACGTCCGGTCAAAAAGTTCTCACAGTTCTTGCCATAGCGGCTCTAGCGCTTGGTGGATTTGTGTATTCCCAGTACGCATCTAAGCCCAGTTATGCTCCTTTGTTTACGGGGTTGGCAGCATCTGACGCTGCTGCTATGACGGCAAAGCTTCAGGCGGCGGGCGTTCCGTATCAAATAGCTGACGGTGGTGCCACGATTATGGTCCCACAGCCAGATGTTTACCAGCAGCGCCTAAATATGGCCCAAGCAAATCTTCCAGCCAATTCGACGGTTGGCCTTGCGATCTTGGACAAAGTCGGAATTACTGCCTCGCAACTCACACAGCAAGCCGACTACCAGCGTGCTTTGCAAGGAGAACTCGCCTCTACGATCGAAGCAATCCAAGGTGTTACTGCGGCTCAGGTCAACCTTGCGTTGGTCTCTAACAATGTCTTTGCGATTTCAAATACCCAACAGCCATCTGCTTCGGTTTTGGTAACACTGGCTACCGGGACTGTTCTTAGCGCTACGCAAATCCAAGGGATCGTCCATTTAGTGGCTTCGTCGATTCCAAATCTTTCAGCATCAAACATCACCCTCGTTGATTCAAATGGAAATGTTCTCTCAGCACCGGGGATGAATACTGCGTCTTCGACCAATTCGGCAGCTACTACTGCTTATGACCAGAACCTTCAGACCGCTCTAGAGTCTCTTCTGACTCCCTTGGTGGGAGCTAACAACGCCGTGGTTCGCGTGGCTGCAACCCTGAATTTCAATCAAGTCACCACTCAGAGTCAAGCCGTTCAGACTAACCCTAAGGGAACTCCGATCACGGTTCCAACGCAGGTTCAAACTGCAACTCAGAACTTTAGCGGAACTGGATCCCCAACAGGTGGAGTTCTGGGAAGTATCACGACTAATGCCGCTACCGGTGCTGCTAATTCCACCTACCAGCAAACCAACAACACGACCAACTACGCCCTTGGCCAAATCAACCAAAGCACCACCCAAGCACCAGGGCAGGTTCAGCGGCTGAGCGTCGCAGTTTTGTTGAACTCAAAGGTAAAAGGTGTGACCCCGGCGCGAGTCTCGCAACTTGTCTCGGCGGCTGCCGGAATTGTAGCGGCCAGGGGCGATACTATCTCGGTTGTTCAAATGCCCTTTAGCGTTTTACCTAAGACTACCCCGATTGTTGGAGCGTCTTCTGCATCATCGCTTTATTCCCTGATAAAGACTGCACTGCTAGTCTTAGGCGTGATCTTGGCCATGTTCTTTGTCATTCGATCGTCCAAAAAAGAGGTTCGAGCCGAGATAGATATTCCTGCCTATAGCGATTATTACGATGAGATTCCAGAGGCACAGATTCGTCAACTTCCACCTGCTGAAGCTCCGATGATTTCAACTGAAATTGTGAGCTTTATAGAGAGCCAGCCTGAAGATGTCGCCAAGCTGCTTCGAGTCTGGATGACTTCAGCCGTAAAGGCGGGATGATGGCGGTGAAAGCCAGCGAACTCACAGGAACCCAAAGAGCAGCCATTGTTTTGGTGCAACTCGGAAGAGATGTTGCTGGTCGGATCCTTCGATCGATGTCGGAGACTGAGGCGATATCGCTCACGCTCGAAATAGCGCGCCTTCCAAAGATTGAAAATGATCTGAATCGTCAAATTGCTGATGACTTTATTAATTCTTTGGCTGGAATTAGAAACCTCACCCAAGGCGGAGTTGACACCGCCAGGGATTTTTTGGCCTCTCGAATTGGAGCCCAGGCGGCCGAAGAGATACTTGATGAATTTTCTGGATCTCAGGTAAATAATCCGGTTTCGTTTTTGGCACATGTGGATGCGGGCCAGACTGCTTCTTACCTTCAAGATGAGCACCCGCAGATAGTCGCAGTAATTCTAAGTTTTTTGTCCCCAGATACTGCGGCTGCAATTTTGTCTGCACTTCCGGATGTTTCGCGCGCCGATATAGCTAGGCGAATAGCCAACATGGAGCGAGTTGACCCAGAGGTTCTAGAGCTTGCTGCATCGGTCTTGCAGAGAAAGCTTGCTGGTCTGGCAAAAGCTGGGCAAACTTCTAGCAGAGGTGGGGTCTCAGCAGTTGTGGAGATGCTGAATCGGGCAGAGCAAAATACAGAAAAGAGGATCCTAAGCGACTTAGATGCCATGGATCCTGAATTGGCTGACCGAATTAGAACGCAGATGTTTGTCTTTGAAGATGTGATGAATTTGGACGATCGAACGCTTCAACGCATCCTTCGGCAGGTTGTGCCTAAGGATCTAGCCGTCGCACTCAAGGGTGTTCCAAACGACATGAGAGAAAAGGTCCTAAAGAATATGTCAGAGCGTGCTGCTGGGGACTTGGTCGATGAGATCGAGACGCTTGGTGCTATGAGGGTTTCAGCTGTTGAAGCGGCACAGTCGGCGGTCGTTAGGGTTGTGCGCGAATTGGAGTCAGCTGGAGAGATTGTTCTCACTCGAAACGATGAGGAGATGATCTAATGAGCCGCAATCGATATGAAAATATGGACGCATCTACGAGAGCTGTTTTGCGATTTGGAGCAATGCGCGATAATCCAGAGCTGATCTCACCACTTGAGCTACCATCGGTTGCATCTTATTCATCCGAGGGGAATCCCTCATCAGGCTTCGAATCCCAAGAAAAAGAGAGAATACGCCAGGATGCATTTGAGGAGGGAAGGCTCCAGGGTTACAACGAAGCAAGAGAACAAGCCCAAAGTGAATTTGGAGCAAAGGTTCGAGCCTTTGATTCAGCAATATCGTCACTCTCTCAAGCCATCGAGTCAATCTCGTCAAAGAGCGAAATCCTAGAGATGACTGAGTCAACCGACCTAGCTACCTTCGTGGTTGACTTGGTGGAAGCAGTGTTATCTGCCCCTATCTTCGATCTGCGTCAGAGATTGATCGAGGTGCTCAAGAGTACCATCTCCATGAGTATCGATGCTAAAGCTGTCACGATTCGACTCAATCCTAAAGATTTCCAAGTGGTTTCAGTCGCCTTTGAAGAGCGAAAGATTCCACCTCCGTCAGGACTCTTGCTAGTTGAAGATCCGGATATAGAGGCTGGCGCCGCAATATTAGAGGCGGATTCCATGAAACTCGATCTTCAGATCTCTTCAGCATTGGCTCGCATGAGGGAAGTCCTTAATGAACTAGGAAACGACTAATGATACCTAGTTCTATCAAAGATGCCCTTCGCGAGGGGGCAGCATTTCGCCCAGTTGGGAAGGTCTCTCGAATCACCGGCCTTCAACTTGAGATAGAGGGCGTTAGCGCTGCAATTGGCGACTTGGTAATGGTCCAACGAGATGATGGTTTTATGGAAGCCGAAGTAGTGGCCGTTCGAGAGGGGCGTTTGATCTGCACTCCATTTGGTCATTTACGTGGCCTTCGTTTTGGAAGTTCTGCGATGCCAGCAGGTCGGCCACCAACAATTAGAGTCGGTGAAGCGCTTTTGGCGCGAGTGGTCGATGCCCGAGGGTACCCGATCGATGGCGGTAAGCCTATTAGTGGTGGCGAAGTGATATCAGTTCATGGAGAGCCGCCAAGTCCCATGGCGAGAGGAACGATCTCACGTCAGATCCCTCTAGGGGTGCGGGTGCTTGACACCTTAGTTCCCTGTGGAATTGGCCAGCGCCTTGGGATCTTTGCTGGCTCTGGAGTCGGCAAGTCCACAATGCTGTCGATGATAGCTCGCGGTAGCGCGGCCGACATAAATGTAGTTGCACTGATTGGCGAACGAGGTCGAGAGGTAAATGAGTTCATTTTGAACGATCTTGGGACTGACGGCTTGGCGCGTTCGGTAATTGTGGTGGCCACCTCTGACGAACCTGCCTTGGTGAGAATCAGGGCCGCATTTACCGCTACTCGTATTGCAGAATGGTTTAGGGATCAGGGCAACTCAGTAGTGCTAATGATGGATTCGCTAACGCGTTTGGCTATGGCTCAACGAGAAGTTGGATTAAGTGCCGGCGAGCCACCAGCTACACGGGGATATCCACCATCTGCCTTTGCCCTTTTGCCTAAGTTGCTAGAGAGAGCTGGAAACTCCGAATTAGGCAGCATAACTGGTTTGTACACCGTTTTGGTTGATGGCGATGAGATGAACGAGCCAATATCAGATGCCGCACGGTCGATTTTGGATGGTCATATTGTTTTGTCACGGCGGTTAGCTACCTCAGGTCAGTATCCAGCTGTTGATGTATTGGAGTCGATCTCTCGTCTTGAAGGCGCAATATTGACACCTGAACGCAGAGCCTTGTGCACAAGATCTCGAAGGTTGATGGCCACCTATCGCGAGGCCCGCGATCTAATTGAGGTAGGTGCCTATCAGCGTGGCTCTAATCCTGAGATCGACCTTTCTATCTCAGTCAAACCACGACTTGATGAATTCCTACGTCAGACTATCGATGATCAAAGCGATGTGGACCTAGCCTTTGGGCGACTTGGTGAGATTCTGAATTCCTCCTACGAAGAGGTGTCTCGATGAAGAAGTTCGTCTTTTCCCTGGAGCGGCTGATGCGCCTTGCTCAGATGCGCGAGGAGGTGGCTCGGGCACAGCTTTTAACTCAGGAGAATATCGTTCGTCTCGCGGAGGTCCAGGTGAAGACGAGGTCTCATTCTTTATCTGCCATGAGCTTTAATGCCTCTTCCAAAGAGGAGTTGCAAGGCACCTTCGCCCTTCAGCTAAACGGAGTGGAAGCCCTGGAATTTTCTGAGCGAGAAAAGTCGATTGCTCTTGATCAGAGAGATAGTGCAAAGGATAAGTGGACCGTTGAAAAGCGTTCATTCGAATCGCTTTCTCGTTTAGAGGAACGCGATTATAGAAACTACATCGAGGAACTAACACGCTTTGAACAGATGGAAAACGATGAAGTCGGATCGGTTATGTGGTATATGAGAAAGAGAGAGGACGAACAATGAGTATGGTTAGCCTCGCTCCATCGAGCTCTTCTTCTGTGAACCCATCGGTCCAAATGAGCCAAAGTGCGATCTCGGGCATTTTGGCTACCATAAATTCCATCTCTAACATGGGCAAGACCTTGGCAAGCAGCGTTGATGCAGCGGTACCTTCAAGTGCATCGTTTGCCTCGGCTTTAGCATCTGCGACTCCTAGCGGATTGATCAATGGCGCAAACCTATTGCAGAACTTAAATAATGCGGCAAATCCATCGGCGACAAATTTATCTAATGCGGCAGCGGTAACTTCTCAAGTTCCATCACAGCCCACATCACCAAGCGGCGCACAAGCTCTCGCCACAGGCAATTGGGCATTTTCACCATCTAGTACCCCCTCTGTGTCTCCTGCATCTCCTACGTTTGCTACATCTCCAGCGTCTCCTGTAGCTTCGAGCGGAACTATCACAGGGGGCGCGCCTGTCGTAAATGGTGCATCTGTAGTTAGTGATGCTATGCAATACCTAGGTGTGCCTTACCAATGGGGTGGGGCCTCTCCATCAACAGGATTTGACTGCTCGGGCCTGGTGCAAAAGGTATTTTCGGATCTCGGCGTCTCACTTCCTCGAACCGCGGCTCAACAACAGAGCACAGGAACCCCAGTTGCATCATTGGCACTTGCACAACCTGGCGATCTGATCTTTTATGGAAGCCCTGCTTATCACGTTGGCATTTATATAGGTAATGGAAAGATGATCGATGCTCCAAAAGCAGGCCAGAACGTTCAGGTAAATTCGGTTGGCACTCCTACTTCAATTGTGCGAATAACTGGCGCAACAGCAAATCCTTCTTTGGTGAGCCAAGCTGGAAGCTACCTTCCGACCTTCCAGGCTGCGGCTGCGGCAAATCACATTGATGTGAACTTGTTGCTTTCAATCGCTAAAGTCGAGTCAAACTTTAATCCAAATGCCGTTTCGTCGGCGGGCGCCCAAGGCATAATGCAGATAATGCCATCAACGGCTAGCGGTCTTGGAATTAACCCAATGAATCCAACCCAAGCTATCTATGGCGCTGCTCAGTTGCTCAGCGAAAAGCTTGGAGCCTTCAAGACCCCGGCTTTAGCTGCAGCTGCCTATAATGCCGGCGACAATGCGGTAAGAGCCTATGGAGGAATTCCTCCGTATCCAGAAACTCAAAATTACGTCACCTCGGTACTTCAGAATATGAAAGGAGCAGCTGCATGATAAGTGTTTCTGCATCCAATTCGTCCTCTAGCTCTACAGTAAGTTCAACGCCAAATTCAAATGGGTCCTCCTCGTCAGGCGGTTCCTCTTTTTTAGATGCGATCTCGCAGGCGACATCCCCTCCCAATGCTGCAACATCTAACGCTGCATCAAGTTCTTCGTCTCAAACTATCTCTCGCGTCAGTGACACTATCGGCCAAGGGGCATCTGCTTCCCAAACCAATATGAGCACACCTACCTCTTCGCAGAGTCAAGATGCGACCTCAAAGAGCCCTGCGGCCGCGAATAGTTCTTCGAATGGGGTGAATAATGGTCCTAAAGGTGCTGCTATTTCGACAGTGATGCTGACAGATGTCAGTGTCGCAAATGGCACTGGACCAGCGACTAATCCGTCTTTAGCCAGTGTTGTTTCGGATGCCAAAAATGCTTATCTCGCAAATTCAAATTCCCAGCCAATAACTACAATTGGCGCGCCTTTGGACAAGCAACCTACGAAGACAACCACAACCACAGCTACCAAATCAAAGTCGAAACCTATTTCATCACCTGGTAATTCGATAGGGTCACCGGCACAGTCGACCACTGTTCCGAATCAGATTTTGTCGAATCAGCTTGCACCAATCACGATTGCATTGAGTGCTTCCAATCTCTCAAGTAAGGTGGCATCTTCGAGCACCAATGGCCAAAGCGTCCAAAGTGCATCAAAGCAAGGTGCTTCGGTATCTTTGGTTAGTGCCTCAGTGTCAGAGAGTGCCCTTTTGCCAAATCAGCTTGGAAACAAATCCAGCACTGCTGCTGCGCCGGAGGCGACGGCCTCTAATAAGGCGATTCAAAATTCAAACAGTCCGACTTTTGTTTTGGGAGAGAATTTAGCCAAAACAGTCCCTAACCAAACCCAAGATGCATCGAGTGTGAGTCAGCCTTTGTCTTCTAGTCAAAGTCAACAGGAGGCGTCTTCTAAAGGTGCAGCCCCTATTGATTTTACTAGTGCAGTTATGAGCGGCTCTAAAATGACTTCTTCTTCAGCACAGATTGGCGGATCAGGTGCTTCTGGTATCTCTTCAACCTTGGTTGGCGAAGCTACTAAGGCGGCTGCGTCTCAGAGTCATACTTCTGGTAATTTAACCCCAGGAACACAGAACCAACCAAGCGTTGCCACAGTTGGCCCCTCAGAAGAGAAGTTGGCTAGTCTTTTAGCCAACTTTGGAACTATTGCGTCAAACGACCCAACTTCTGGCGCGCCGAAGACTTTGACCATTTCATTTCCGACGCCCCTTGCACCTTCTGAAGCTATCTCAAGTGCGATAGCAACATTGGGGATTAAGGCTGGGATGGGCGCAAATGTGGAACTTATTATTACACCACCAAATCTTGGACCAATCACAGCACATATGACCATTGATTCAGGCGGTCTAGTGGTCTCTTTGACCTCTAGCAATTCAGCAACTAATTCCCTTCTATTGCGACATGCTGGCCAACTCACGAGTGAACTTACGAGTGCATCTGGCCTATCTACCCACTTAGATTTTTCGCAGAATCGCTCGTTTGGACAAAGAAGTCCTACCCCGAGCGCATTTTCACCAACGGCCGCCACAGCCGTTCTAGACGGACCTATCGAAAATCAACAGCCCTCGCCCGCTTCGCTTTCTTCAGTTTTGATCAGCGGATATCACGTACTTGATATGCGTCTTTGAAGTGACTAATGAGAGAACTATCTATTTTTTGAGAGAAGGAAATTAATGTCATCTATTTCATCGATACCGGCGATACCACCGATCATCCCACCTGCAATGCCGACCTTTAGCTCGATCGCATCACCCACAACCACCACTTCAACCTCGACGACGCCTACCAGTACTACGCCTACCAGTACTTCTACGACGACGCCTACTACGTCATCCACTTCGACGACACCAAGTTCGTCCTCGTCGGGTGGTTCGAGTGCAACTTCGACCAATGCGATTGCTTCGATGAATTCGAGTGAGTTTTTGCAACTATTAGTCGCACAGCTGCAGAATCAAAACCCCCTGAATCCAACAAATCCGACTACCTTTGTAACTCAAACTGCACAACTTACGATGGTTCAGGCGCTTCAAGCGGTTCAAACATCGTCAGCTCAAACGAACCAGGAGATGGGGGTGATGGCGTCGACGTCGATGATCGGTAAGACGGTTTCGGGTACATTATCCAATGGAACACCTTTTTCGGGTTTGGTATCTTCTGTCTCCGTAACAGCAAGTGGGCCAAATTTAAATGTTGGTTCTCAATCCGTGCCACTCGCAAGCGTCAGCTCAGTCTCTTAGATCTTGCTCTCTTAGTTATCCATTTATTAATCATAAGTATTTCAATTCGACCAACAATTAAATTAGAAAGGCAAGCCAAATGACTCGTTCTTTATCCGCTGCTATATCAGGAATAGATGCCGCACAGACAATGCTTGATAATGTCGGTAACAACATTGCAAACGTCAATACGGTTGGATACCAAGACACAAGTGTCCAGTTCGCAGACCTTTTAAATCAGCAGGTAGCTCCTGCTGGAGCGCCGCAGACTGGAGTAACGGGTGGCGTAAACCCAATCTTTGTCGGTAGCGGTGTTCGTGTCAGTAGCACAAGTACTAATTTTACTGAAGGTACAAATGTTCAAACCGGAAGTCCGACTGACGTTGCAATTCAAGGAACGGGCTTCTTGGTAGCTCAACAAAATGGCCAAACTTACTACACCAGAGCTGGTAATTTGAAGCTTGATGCCAACGGTCAGCTCGTTACTCAAACTGGAGCACTGATCCAAGGCTGGTCCCCAACGACTGCAGGGGGTACTATCTTAACTACAGGACCGACAGGGCCCCTATCAATACCTCAGGGCCAAGCTGCAAATCCAGCAGCTACAGCGAATATAACCTTGGGGGGAAACCTCCCTGCTTGGAACGGAGCTACGGTTACCACGCAGCCAAGCTATACAGCTACGACTACAGCGTATGATAGCCTTGGCAATCAGATACCAATTACGGTTACATTTACAGCCACATCGGGGACGGCAGATAGCTATGGCGTAAAGGTAACCACGCCGACGCCAGGAAGTACAACGGGAGGCACCACCTCCCTAGGGAGCGGTACGATTACCTTTGATCCGACCACCGGGCAAATGACGTCAACGACTCCAATACCGTTGACGGGTTTTCCAACATCCTATAGCGTGCCGACGGCGGGAATGAATTTGGACTTTCCGGCCGCTGGGACGACAGGGGCTGTAACTCAGTTTTCTGGATCAAGTACGATAGCGGTTGCTTCTCAAGATGGATATCCTTCTGGAACCTTGCAGAACTTCTCCATTGGGTCTGACGGGACGGTAACTGGTACTTATGCAAACGGTAAGACGCAATCTTTGGGAGTTATCGCAATGGCAAACTTTGCCAATGAAAATGGCCTAACCAAGGTGGGTAATCTAAATTATCAATCCACCTTGAACTCTGGAACTGCCCAACTTGGTACTCCTGGTACTGGTGGTCGAGGGCAACTTCTAGGTGGTTCTTTGGAAAACTCTAACGTCAGCCTTGGAACTGAACTATCGAACCTGATAGTCGCCCAAACTGCCTACCAGGCTGACACTAAAGTGGTTTCAACAACTTCCATGGTCCTTCAGTCGTTGGTTCAGATGTAGCTGACCACCTTGAATAAATAAATTCATCACTTTTTCTTCGACGAATCCGCCAAATGGGCACCGGGTAACTGTGAACCTGGTGCCCATGTTTTTGCCTTCGGATATGCCGTGAGCAGTCAAGATATGCGTGCTACTCGATCGTTGTGTCAGAAACTTCCATTGTCTATAACAGATATAGTTCAACCGATTAAAGGGCAGCCCCATGAGGCGATACCCCTGAAACTATTGGTGTCAAATGAGATAGCGAAGACACCATCGTTTAATGTATCTATCGATTTTTGGATTATCCAATAAAACACTATTTGCCTCGGACCCCAGCCTTTTTGGTCGAACGCAATTGAGGAAATCTTCAGATTGTAATTTCGATGATCTTGAGCATTGCGTTATTTATTTATTGATTTCTTTAAATTAGCCACCTAGAGTGCCGACACTCTAGGTGTTGGAATTGTCGGGAGATGTTCGAAAAGGAAACTTATAGATGATTAATCTAACTCGATTGAATGGTGAGAAGATGGTCATCAATTCGGATCTCATACAACGCGTTGAGGCTAACCCTGATACCGTGATAATGCTGAGTGACGGGACTCATTACGTTGTTCGAGAGAGCGTCGATGAGATCGTTGCTGGGGTTCGTACCTTTCAGGCATCTGTTTTGGCAGAGGCTGCATATTTGGGACGCACCGGAGAGCCCTCTCCCGCACTTCGACTGGTTATAGGACCTGACCAAGAGGGGTAGAAATGGATTTCGCAACACCAATCGGAATTGGAGTTGCCTTAGTGGCAATTATGGTTTCGATGATAATGGACGGGGGCAATCCTGCATCGCTGATCGCTCCGTCTTCAATGCTTTTGATCTTTGGAGGCACGATCGGCGTTACTATGGCGACGGTCCGTCTTAAAGATATGTCTATGTTGATCGGTGGAATCAAATCTGCAATGTTAGCAAAGGCTCCAGTGGCAGAGGAGTCGATAGCCGATTTAGTCAAATACGCAGAGGTTGCACGCAAGGAAGGCCTATTAGTGCTGGAATCTGCGGCAAAAGACATAGAGGATCCCTTTATGAAAAAGGGCCTTCAAATGGTTGTGGATGGCTCCGATCCGGAGGTAATTCGGATGATTTTAGAGGGCGATATCGACTCGATGAAGGCACGGCATAAGGCTGCGGGAAAGATCTTCAAGGACATGGGAGGATATGCACCTACGATTGGTATTTTGGGAACAGTTATGGGCTTGGTCCATGTTCTGCAGAACCTTTCTAACCCTAGCACTCTAGGGCCCGCAATTTCGGCAGCCTTTACCGCAACCCTTTGGGGTGTTATGACTGCTAATGTGATCTGGCTTCCAATCGAAGGCAAACTTCATCGCATGGGAGAGTTAGAAGTCAAAGCCAAGCAATTGACTCTTGATGGGATATTGGCAATTCAAGAGGGATCTGCTCCTCGAATTGTCGAACAGCAACTCTTGACCTATTTGGCGCCAAAAGACCGAGAAGCGCTTGAAGCTGCAAAAGCGGCTTCTAAGAAGAAGGCAGCATAACAAGATGAGCGTTAAGGGACATACTGCTCCTGCACTTCATCGAGGAAAGAAAAAGCACGAGGAAGAAGTTGGTGAGCACTCTGAACGTTGGCTACTGACATATGCCGATATGATTACTCTTTTGCTTGCTCTATTTGTGGTTCTTTTTGCTATGAGTTCTATCAGTGTAAAGAAATTTAATGAATTTAGGACTGGTGTGATCTCTGCATTTTCTCCTCAAATAAACTCCCTACAAGCGGGAGGAACTGGAATTTTACAAGCGAATTCACTTGTATCGAGTCCTGGCAATTCGTCAGCTAAGGCTACGATCTCGTCCTCATCAAATTCGAGCTCCTCTAATGCGACTGTTAGCTTAGAACGCCAGTTGAGCAGGTCGATCGCATCCTCAGGACTTTCTTCTTCGGTAAGTGTTTTGACAAGCTCCCAAGGAGTTATTGTTAGGATTCTGACGGATAAGGTATTTTTCGCCGTTGATTCTGCCAACGTTCAGCCTGGTGGAACCAAGATTTTGGATGCCGTCGCCTCGGTGATTGCACCGATTCCAAATAATGTAGTTATTCAAGGTAACACCGATAACCAGCCAATTGTAGGAGGACCTTACAGCTCTAATATGGAATTATCGGCCATGCGTGCCGTGAACGTGCTTGAATATTTAGTGAAGAACGATCATATTTTGGCTTCGCGCTTGAGCGCAACCGGATATGGATCAACGCAGCCATTGCTTCCAAATACCACCCCAGCTAACATGATGGAAAATCGACGAGTTGATATCGTGATTCTCAACACGACGATATCGACGAGTCTCTCTTCTACGGCCACCTCTTTAGCGCCGACCTTGACTACGCTTCCGAATCTAGGTTAGCTGACTCGCGCTACTGGATATCATGAGCGAATGTTGATTTCTACATTTTTGTGAATAGATCTATAAAGAGATTCATTGAGCTCGGGTCCTCATTATTAGTGTGACCAAAGCGCTGCGACTGAACATATGAGCTGGAGCTGTGATTGACTTTCTCATGGTCGGCTACAAAGTTCAAGACCCTCCAGGCGCAATTGGCACGGAGACGACCAGGATTGTTGCCAGGGATTGGGACACAGACACGATTCGAATTGGTACTGTAGGTCGCAACCTCTAAATTGATTTTGCAGAGTCTATCTGCGCTATGGTAGTTGTTTGATCTCTTCCTTTTCTCTTTTCGTCTCTTGTCTTCTTGACGATCCAAGACCATGTTTTTACCCTTTGATAGGGTCCAGTTAGTTAGCTATCTTTAGCATTTTGGGAGAAGATCGATTTAGGGATCGATTTCCGCAGATTCATTTGAGATAGCCGATGATGGTGAGGTGCAATGGTGAGGCGCAAAGGTGAGGCGCAATGGAACTAAATCAGTTAACTAAATTGACTACGCCATGGCTTCAATCTAAAGAGACAATGCTCTTTAGATTGAAGCCATGGCGTAGTTGTCGATAGGTTCTAAATTAGCTCTTTTAGCCAATGGCAGGTGGTGGCTGAGAGGTCTGTTGGTTTATCTCCTCTAAGGCGAGTTTGGCAGGCACCACATTATCGCCTTTGTTCTCCTTCTCCTTGGCATCTAAGAGTTCTATATTTTCCAAGGATTGAGCAGTAAAGATTGCAAGTACATACGAAAGAAGGGTAACCCCAACAAACGAGACCGCAATTGAGATTAATGCACGGCCAAGAAGGTCGTTGAGGGAGATGAAGCCCGCACTATAAGACGAAAAGGCCGGAAAGGTAATCGCAGCAGATGCTGCCAATGTTAGTTTTGGTCGAAAGTGCATCGAGTCTCACCTCCTATCAATCAGGGTTACTTTGCGACCTGGTCATCTTGGTTGGAACAACTCGACCGGCTTGATTTGTTGCCAGGTTCAGAACTGGCAGGTCGAAGTTGTTTGCGTCAAAGCCAGGCGAGTTGCTCAAAAAGACGAGCGTCATTGCGCTTTTGCCACCGAGTTCTCGGGCTAGATGATTGATATAGGCATTAGACCACCGTGGATCACAAAATAGATATGTAGATGGAAGGCCAAGTTCGCGACGTACAAAGGCCACTTCTGTCGGGTTTAGCGATTCTTCGTCGATCTCCATTGCAATTGTCATTGGAGAATTAGAGGTTTCAATTTGTCCAAAGAGGTTGTTGATCTGCTCGATTGTAGCCACAGCAAGAAAGAGTGAAGGACTCTCGATCCGATATTCTGATTCAATAAGATCTAAAAGCTGGTAGGAACCTTTGCGGATCTGCCTTTTCTCGCCTATGAAAATCGTTCTTAGGGCAGCCAGCGAAGGAGAGTTTAGAGTTCCATCTCGACTTTGATTTAGAGTTCCGTTTGGGCTCGGTGGGCGGCTTTGTTCGTTTATGTCGGCAGCTAGGCCCCGTGTGAGGCTGTTGATTCGAGCTTCGAGCCAAGTTATAGGATCGGACTTCGTATCGTGAGCGGAGCTGTTGTCTCTAATTTGACGAAGGTCGTCTAATTCGATTACATTCCCACGCAGAAGTTCGGGTTCTGGTGGGGTCTTGGGCTCAAAAGGGGTCTTGGGCTCAAAGGTACTTGGAGTTCGAAGGTCTATTATTTGTTCTTTTTCGGGAGAATTTCGATAGGACGACGGGGTGGCTTGTGCTGCCGCATTATTTGAGATGTCATCGAGAAGTTCAAGGGAGAGGTCGTCTTCCAAATAATCGTAGGAGCTATTGGAGCTTCTAGAGACTAGATATTCATTTGAGAGTTCATCGTTTGAGGCATCGCTTCCTAGATATGCTTGGCTGAGTTCGCTGGAGAAGTCAAAGGCCAGATCATTTTTGCTAGCCTTAGGAGATTTGCTCTCTTTGGTGAGGTCCAACTCAAAGTTGTCATTGGTCGGGGCGTTAGCTTCAGCTTCGCCATCGAACTTTTTCGATAGGCGAGTCCAAAGGGGAGTGGTAACCTCTTTTGGCGTCTTTGTCTTTTTTGCTCCTTTTGAATTTGAGCGAAGCGTTCGTTTATCCGGATCGGATGGATCGTCTAAGAGGTGCTGTGATGGGTTCGAAGATACCTTTAAATTTGGAAACGGAAGAGAGGTCGAAGGTGACTGGGGCTGCGATGGGGCGACCTCTCCGTATGCACGTGCTAGTCGTACCGCAAATTCAGCAGGATCTCGAACGAGAGTATCTTCTCTTAGACGGGCTGATTCCGCACGAAAACGGTCTTCAACTAAAGCATTTGAGAAGTTGGGATTGTCGGAGATTTCAACGAGAATGGAGAATCTCTCTTTGTAGACCAGCGACTTTAATCCCGCTGGCTTAATCTTTTCGGCTTTTATAATCTTTGCGGCGGAGCCCCATTGATTCTTCACATTGAGAATCAGGAGCTCGAGGGATTCACCCTCAAATTGCTGAAGCGTTGACAAGGCTCACTACTCCTATCAGATTGGGGCGGTATGAACCACCCAGTTCGGCGGTCGAAATGACGCTTAATCGAGGTATTAGAGGGTGTATGGTTCGGTAGGTCGCTGCCCTAAGCTTGGGTTGGACGACTAGAACCGGGGACTTTCCCTTGGTTTCTGAGTCTGCAAATATCGCTCCCACCTCGTCGACAACTCGTCTAACATATGTGGGGTCGGCTCCAAGGGTCAGACCAGCCTCTGTAATTTTGAGCGTTTCCATCAAATGCGTGGTTACAAGGCCGTCCAGTGTGATCATAGGCAGCTCGCCATCGGTGAGTTTTAGTGAGACTATCGACGGGCCAAGCGCCACTCTTGCGGCTTCGAGGAGGTTATCGGGATCGCGACTCACACGAGCTCTTTCGGTGATAGCTTCTAAGATTCGTGTGAGATCGCGAATCGGGACGCCTTCGTCGAGGATATCTTTTAGGGTTCGCTGTACTTCCGAGAGGTTTATGCCAGCTGCTCCCAACTCCTCTACAACCGCCTCATTTCCTTTTTTGATAGCGTCTATGAGTTCTTTGACTTGTTGTCGTGAGAGTAGTTCGCCTGCGTGACGTTTTACCACCTCGGAGAGGTGGGTGGTAATTACTGACGAGCGGTCGACAACTGTCGCACCCATCATCATGGCCTGTTGCTTCATTGAAGAGGGGATCCACTTGGCCTCAAGGCCAAAGACTGGTTCTTTATCCATCTCGCCCGGGATTAGATGGAGATCGCCTCCGATTGCTAGAGATCGCCCTTGAGGGGCTCGTCCTTTTGCGACTTGTACTTCATGGACTGAGATCGCATATTCAGTCATGGCTAGCTCTATGTTGTCTCTAGTTCTTACCGGTGGGAGGACAAGCCCTAGTTCATTTGCAATCTTGCGACGAAGGCCTCGAACGCGATCCAAAAGGTCGCCACCCATGGGAGTATCCAATAGATCCAAAAGATCAATTGCAAGTTCCAGAGTGAGAGGTTCCACCTTCATAGTGTTCATAAGGGCTTCTGGGGTGTCAAGTGGAAGCGGAGCTATTACCTTTGGCTCTTCTTTTTCCACCTTGGCGCTAGCGTCAGCTTGTGCGTTGTTTCGACGACCAATTATATAGACAACTGAACCAACGAGTATAAATGGGAGCTTCGGAAGTCCTGGGAGGATTCCAAGGCCGGCGATGATACCTCCAGCCATGGTCATAGCATGTTTTTGAGATTTGAATTGCGATAGTAGGTCTAAACCAAAGTCGTTTTCTCCAGCTGATCTGGTTACGATAAGGCCAGTTGAAACTGAGAGCAATAGAGCCGGAATCTGTGAGACTAAACCGTCTCCAACGCTCAGGAGCGAGTAGGTAGAAATCGCCTGAGTGAGCCCAAGATGATTCTGTAGTACGCCTACGGTAAATCCACCTATAAGGTTTATCATCGTGATTATGACGGCTGCGATGGCATCGCCTTTTACAAACTTCGATGCGCCATCCATAGCTCCGTAGAAGTCAGCCTCTTTTGAGATCTTTTCTCTTCTCAATCGTGCTTCAGCCTCATTGATGTGGCCTGCATTTAGGTCGGCGTCGATTGCCATCTGCTTTCCAGGCATTGCATCGAGTGTGAATCGAGCTGCGACTTCAGCGACTCTTCCGGCACCATTTGTAATTACAACGAACTGGATGATGAAGAGGATAAAGAAGATTACTAGGCCGACAACGATCGAGCCACCGACGACAAAGTGGCCAAAACTTTCAATAACGGATCCAGCGAATCCATGCAGGAGAACTAGGCGTGTGGCGCTTATATTGAGCGCAAGGCGAAAGACCGTAGCGATGAGCAAGACCGATGGAAAGGCAGAAAATTCCAAGACTGATTTCACTCGTATCGCCATCATTAGCACGAGCACGGCAAAGGTTATGTTGATAGATATCAAGATGTCCAAAAGTATCGATGGTATAGGTACCACCAACATGACAACGATCGCTACGATTGCCAAGGGAACACCAAAGAGCGTCCATTTACCAGCCTTCAAGACTTATCCTCACATCGCGTTCTTACGCAACCATCATGGTTAAGTTCCAAAGAGCCGTCCTGGCTTTCAATAATTTTCGACAGCTTGAAGGTCTGACTAAAATTTTTACTTGATTTACTTTGAGCTTCGTCTTCGATTGCTAGAGTTGGCGATCAATCAATGTATTTTATCTCTTGGGTCGGGCCAGTTGGAATCCAACCAAGGTGCACCAGCCGCAGAAGGGCAAAATGGCTAGGATCGCGATCTAAATCGTCGCCGTTAAATGCTATTCAAGTCTCCTCGTTGTTAGGTCGAATAATTAAAATATGGTCAAGACCATAAGCGCATGTCTTATAACAAAAAATGAAGAGATCCACCTGGAGAGGTGTCTGAGCTCTGTCTATGGCCATGTCGATGAGATCGTGGTCGTAGATACCGGTTCGAATGATCGTACAGTTGAGATTGCGCAGGGTTTTGGTGCCAAGGTTTTTTCGGTCTCCTGGAAAGACGACTTTGCCCTCGCCAGAAATGCAGCGCTAGATCTCGCCTCGTCGGAGTGGATTTTGAGCATCGATGCAGACGAATGGGTGGAAGTAAATTGGGACGCTTTGGACTTTGCGCTTAGATATCCAAGAGGTACTCAAGCTTATTTGATTGATATAGAAGTGAAAAGCGCAACTAGCTTTGGAGGAGATTACTCTTTTCGAGCTCCACGGCTCTTTACCAGGACGGAACTTCGCTGGTTTAATCGGGTTCATGAGAAGGTTTTGACCCCAGATGGCTTTGAACCAGTGGTCTCTTTTTTGGAGTCGTCGATAATGAAGATTATTGACGTTGGCTATCAAAATGAGGATGATTGTTTGGTTAAAGGTGAGCGAAATTATACCCTGGCTCTTCGTGACTTGTTAGATCACCAAGAGTTCTCGTTCGATCAAAACCTCCTTGCGCAAAAGGCCTTCGAAGTTGGGCGCAGTTTAGTCACTTTAGGCCGTAGAGAAGAGTCTTGTGAATATTTTGAGCAAGCTCGGGGCACCGCTAGAGACCCGCAACTTTGGATGTGCGCTACTGACTTTCTAGCACGCCAATATCTTGCCCTTGGAAGGTTCCGCTATTGCATAAGCTTGGCGATCTCGCTACGCCAGCGTGGTGGTGAAGAGCGATATTGCAATTGGTTGTGCGCCCAGGCTTTGGCTCAAGCCGGTCAACCACACGATGCATTGGACTTTCTAGAAGGCGTGGACCAAGTCATCGATCCTTCGGGGTGTGAGTTCGATCGAGCTCGGGTAGTAGAATTTCGCTCGCTCTGTCTTGCACTCAGTGAACTTGAGGAGTCCACAGGATAGAGTCTTTGAAAAAGGGACTGAATCAACCAGGCAGAGATAAGCACCCGATTACAGCGCCAAAGTAAATAGAGGAATCTGAGGCCTTGTGACCAAGGTCAATTTATTTGCCGTAGAGCGTTTTTGCCTTTAGCGTTGAGCCCCCTCGAACTAACTTTGATTGAAAGTCGAGACTTTGTTGACCTGAGGTAGAAGTCGATCTTTGGTTTTAGATTTCGTTTGATTCTTTTTCTAAGGACGGCACTTTGGCCGCCTCGCTTGCTTTAAAGAGACGATCCCAAAGAGACGATCCCAAAGAGACAATCTTTTTGAATGGACGGACCTAGGCGAGCTCTGGTTAGTCGACTATAGGTCGACTATAGGTCGACTATAGGTCGACTATAGGTCGACTATAGGTCGACTATAGATAGTCTGGGTTCTAGGGGCTTTTACTTCACGTAGCGATATCTCAATTTGATCCGTGATATTTCAAATCGATGTGATAGTAGGTTAGCCCTCTTGGACGCTCTTTAGATCGATCTTTTGCCTACCTCCAGTGCCAATCGCGATAGTTGGTTGCCCATAGAGGTGTCGCCTAGGCAATTGAATCCGCTTTGATTAATAGTTCATTGGGGATCTCTGCGCTCGGAGTTGTGTGGCTCATCTCTTGGCTTTTAGCAAAGGCAGATAGCTTGAAGACGAATGCGATCAGCTTAGCAACGGCCTTATAAAGCACAAATGGAATTTGATCGTCAATCTTCGTGGAAACATAGAGTGCGCGAGCTAATGGTGCGTCGCGAACGATCGGAACATGATTTTGGCTTGCTCGTTCCTTTATCAGGAGCGCTATGTTATCTTTTCCTTTGGCTACGACCCTAGGCGCCGGTGAGATCTTGGGGTTGTAAGAGAGGGCGACTGCAAAGTGGGTTGGATTTACCACCACAACAGTTGATTTTGCTATTGCAGCCATCATCCTCTGCCTGGACATTTGCATCTGCATTCTTCTGATTCTACCTTTTACGGTTGGATCGCCTTGATCGTCTTTGTTTTCCTCTTTGACCTCTTGTTTGGTCATCTTTAAGCTTTTGGTAAGCATTTTTTTCTGACGGGCATAGTCGGCTACGGCTATTACTAGACCAAATCCTGCTATCATTCTGGCAGCTCCTAGGACAATACCGGCCGTTTCAGTTGTAACGCTTCCAATTGCCAGATTTGAATTTGTGGAGAGCAAAGATGTGAGGCCATGAACCTGTGAATAGCCAAGCCCAACCACGACAACTAGCTTGACAAAACTCTTTAGCACTTCTGTGAGGCCAGATGGAGAAAAGATCTTCTTGATGCCCTTGAGGGGCGAGACTTTGGAGAGTTTAGGGGTTATAGATTTATAGAAGAGACCAAATCCCGTTTGAGCAACCGAAATGATGATAGCAACAAGGGCTGCTCCTCCAATTATCGGACCCACAATCAATACGAATGCGCTGAATCCATCGCTGAGCATGGCCGTTGTGCTTGTTGTCGTTGGATTCAGGGTTACGCGAGGAATTGTATAAAAGAGCACCTCGATCTTTTGTTCGGCAGGTCCCAATAGGATTGGCATCAGAATCGTCGCTGCTAAAAGTGAAAACCATGAAAATAATTCCGGAGATTTTGCTACACTACCCTCAGATCTCGCCTTTTTGATTCGTTTAGCGGTGGGTTTTTCAGTCTTACTCTTCTTGTCGGCGGCCATCTGGTCACCCCCCGTTGATCAAACGCATGAAGTTCATCATCGTCGTTACCGAGTCACCACTAATTAGTTGTACAAAGCCAGGAAGATTCGAAATTACCAAGGAGACGACCAGGATTGTTGCCAAGATTTGAATGGGAAATGAGAGTGCATAGATAGAGATCGAAGGTGAGACCTTAGAGAGGATGGATAAGAGTATTTGGACCGTAAAGGCCACCGCTGCAATTGGCGCTGCTATCTGCAGGGTCGCTCCGAAGAAGGTCGAGAAGTTGTTAATAACTAGTTGACTAATCGCAGAGGATGAGATGTGGGTTGGCATCGCGATCTTCAGTGATACAAATAGTCCTTTTAGAATAAATAGGTAGGCACCTGAGGTGAATAAGAGCATAAGTGCGATCATCTCGTACAAGATGCCAAGTCCAGAGTTTTGGTTTAAACTCAGTGGGTCTAATTGAGGCGGAGGTGAAAATCCACCGAGTAGACCACTAAGAAAGCCAGCGCTAGAAAAGGCCGATATCAATGTGTTGACAAGGACTCCAAGGGCCAGCCCTAATACGACTTGTACAACCAGAAAGATTAGCGTCGAGTTGGGGTTTGAAAATGTCCCACTTGGAACTGCCAAGAGATGAGCTGCTGGAAGTGCCATCGCCAAGGAGAGACCGACTCTAACTGAGACCGGGATCTGCTGTGATGAAAATGGCGGTGCGACAGCAACGAATGCTCCGATGCGAAGCAGTGCGCCAAGCAACAAGAGCAAGGATGCTTCAGAGAGCGTCACGGTCTCATCCAGCCAGTAGCTGAGGTAGTTGAGAAAACAGCGAGTCGGTGAAGGAGATCAATTGGCCGATCATCCAATGTCCCCCAACAAATAGCACGGCCGCCGCCACGACTAGTTTTGGAACAAAAGTTAGAGTTGGCTCTTGAATCTGCGTTATCGCCTGGATAAAGGAGACGATCAGTCCGATTGCAAGGGTTGCTACCATAACTGGCCCTGCGATCTTGCCAATTAGGTAGAGTGCTTGTCCTGCAATATTTATTACTTGAGAGTCGGTCACCGAAAGCTCACCAGTAGCCCATGAACCACCAGGGTCCAGCCATCCACCAGCACAAATAAAAGAAGTTTAAAGGGCAGAGAGATAAGTGTTGGTGGTATCATCATCATTCCCATTGACATCAATATCGATGCGACCACCAGATCCACGATCATAAAAGGTATGTAGATAACGAAGCCAATAATGAAGGCAGACTTGAGCTCAGAGAGCATGAAGGCCGGAACCAATGCACTCATTGAGATGTCTTGTGGCTTTGCGGGATGTTGGTTTGTCACCTGTGTAAAGAGCGCTAGCTCGGGTGTGCGAGTTTGTTTGAGCATCCAAGTCTTCAGGGGCGCCTGGGCGTCATTGTATGCAGTCACTGCTGATATTTTGCCGTTTAGATACGGTGAGACTGCAACATTATTAATCTGGGTGAAGGTTGGCGCCATAATAAAGAATGTCATAAATAGGGCAAGTCCTGTCAGGACCTGACTTGGGGGGATCGTTGAGAGGCCCAGGGCGTTTTTGGTAATGGAAAGGACGATGATAATGCGGACAAAGCTAGTCATCATAATTAGAAGCGATGGTGCTATTGAAAGCAGGCTCAACAGCAGAATGACAATAATACTCTGACTTGGCTTTGTGAGGGTGTTACCTAGATTGATGCTGACGGTAGGAAGAGTTGTTGTGGTCGGTGTTATGAGACCGGCGGCTGCGAGAATGGGTGTCATCGGCTTGCCTTGGTGAATCTTTGGGTTCCACTAAATAGGCTCTGGGAGAGTTTGGTAGCGAGAGCTTCTTCAAATCGAAGTTTTGTACCTGAGCGACCTTGGCTTTGTCTGATCTGTGCAGTCAGATCCTCAAGGCTATTATTAGAGAGCTGATTTGCATCGTCAGTCAAGTCGATAACTTCACCTTGATATCCACCCTGGCGCTTTTGCGGTTTCATGACAAGTAGGTTTGTGGCATCTAAGGCTTCATGGGAGCTTTCATCATTTGATTCGGCCTCTATCTTTGAGATTAGCGAGATGTTGGACGGCGTGATTCCAACGATAAAGGAGTGCTCTCCGAACTCTACAAGGGCGATCTGGCTCGATTTCCCAATGGTTATTCGACTCTTGATGACAAGATTCTGCAACTGCTTGGGCTTGGGTCGCGTCCCTTTGACCATTCGCTTTTGGTAGATTTTTGAAAAGAGAAGGATGATTCCAATTGTCGCTCCCAAGGAAAGAACAACTCGTGCTGCTAGAAGGACCATGCTCATTGAAGTAACTCTCCTGACATCGCATATCGCGATGTCTAAATAAGCCGATCCTTGGCAGGGTTTGGATTCTTCCGTGTTTGAAAAGTAATAGAAAAATTAAGTGATAAAGTTGACTCGCTTGGCTAGGAGTCGCTTCGCTCATCTCGGCCGACCACTTCGGTGATACGTATGCCGAATTCGTCTTCTACGACGACTACCTCTGCTCTGGCTACTAGGGTTCCATTCACCAGAACATCCACTGGGGAGGTGGCCAAGCGATCGAGCTCTACGACGTCGCCGCTTGTCAGGGAGAGGAGTTCTCGAACTGACATCTTGGCGCGACCCAATTCGACCGTAATCTCCATCTCGACATTTTGGATAACCCCTAGCGGACCAAGGTCTGATTCAAGTCTCTTCCCAAGAAAGTTTTCGTTTCCATTTTGATTAGTATCGGAAAAGTCAGTACTAATGTCGGTCATTTGTCTCCTCCGGTTCGACTAATAGACAGGCAACTCGTTTACCGACCTGTGTCGGTTGAGCCCAGTAAAGATAGGTTCCATCGACCTTTATTTTCAGAGGGTTACCTTTTCGATGTTTCAATCGCACCACGTCACCGACCGAAAGAGAGACTATCTCTCGTGAGGTAAGAGACGTTGGCTCGAATTCCACCGTTGCCTCTACCTCAATGTCAAATAGCCGAGCCTCTAAATCATGGCTTAAGGTGGTATCGGCCGCGTCTTCTACTGGGTTGGCTCGATTGTTTAATATGTCAGTGATGGGACGAAGTAGCGGAAATGGTAGGCAGATAGCCGTTTGAATTGGCGGGTCATTTGAGATTGACATCTCAACTTGAGCCAAGACGCACATCTCAGACAGCGATACAAGCTGAACAAATTGAAGGGATGCTTCTTGATGGATGGATCCTATTGAAATTTGGGTTATTGGGGCGAATGCCGGAATTAATTGGGCAAGCATCTCTTCGATGAGATTTCGAACGATAACCCGTTCTAAGTCGCTTAGAGATCTTCTTGGGTTTTCGCCTCTTCCGTTTCCGCCAAGTCGCATATCGATGAGACGCATAACAAGCTCAATTGGCATATGCCATAGAGCCTTTGACGGCAATGGAGGGAGGGAAAAGACTGCAATTGACGCAGGATCTTCAAGAATTGTGATTACATCTTCCCAAGGCTTTTGTTCTAACTCGCCGATGTTCAATCGAAATGGCATGCGAAGGTTGGCAGATAGGACCGACGAAGCTGCCCTTAGAAAGCTCTCCAATATCAATTGGAGGGTTCTAAGTTGGTTACGCTCTAGAGACTTCGGCTGGCGAAAGTCGAAGTTTCTAGGAGCTCGCTTGTTATTTTTTTTAGAGACATTTGCGATGTCGAAGGAAGTCTGAGTCATACCTATCTATAGTTTTCGGCACTTCCATAACCAATCTTCAATATCTCGAGTGGAATTTCCTAAATTTAGTTGGTCGCTAATTCAAAGGGGAGGTAGTTGGTGCAGTTTTTTAGAGTCGTGGCCTTTGGAGCGTCTTAGAACCATAGGGCCTAGTTCGGAAAACTTTACGCGGGCACCTATTCGCAAAATTGAAGCAATGTAGATACGAGCACCTATTCGTGCGACTAGGACAGTCGCAATTATTGAAACTGCAATCGAACCTATGAAATATGCAAGTGAGATTTTTCCAAGAGAAAAAAGAACCGGTGCCAAAAATGGCGATACCCCAGGGATGAATACGAGCACTTTGGCCAATAGCGAGGGAGAGGACGATGCGACCTCAAAGAAGCCAAGTCCATAGCCGGCAAGCATTGGTAGAACCAATGGGAAACTAACAGCTTGGGCATCTTCAACTCGAGAGACCATCGATCCTACCGAAGCAAAGAGAGTTGCATAAAAGCCATAACCTGCGATGAACCAGATAGGACCAGTGACCAAGAGTGATCCGGAGACGACGCTGGTCGGCGACACTCCAATTACAGCTAACCCCACGATTAGCGAGAGGATCAGTAAGGTGGCATGTATGAGGGCTACGACTGCAATCCCAGCAATTTTTCCCGTCAATAGTTGAATTGGACGTACGATCGACAAAAGGACCTCTATGACTCGGGTCGATTTTTCCTCGATTATTCCAAACATTACCCAACTGGAGTATTGGGATAGAAGAACGTACATTAATATCAACTCGAAGATCGCAGCTTTTTGCGCTCCCTGATTTGGTGCTTTACTTGGCGTTAAGGAGGTGATTGAAAAAGGAGCGGGATGATTGATTATATAGAGTTGGCTCTTTGTCAATCCTGCTTGATCCTGTGCGTTGATGGTTGCAAGAACATTGGCGGTCCTATTGGCTAGAACGTAAGATGAAGAGGAGGTAGAGGCGGAATTTATTAGGAATCGCTTTGATGGTGAATAGCCAACGGATATGGCTTGGCTTCGAACTTCTTTCTCAAGTTGGCTGGATGATGCGATGGTTTCGATCCGAATGTGAACACCAATTTCAGTTGAGGCGATTTGAAAAGCCTCTAGAACGGATTTTGGGGCAGAGGATTCGATACCGACGCTTTGAGGTCCAGCCTTTGATGCGGTTAAATGCGGTACCAGAACATATGCAAAGGCTGCGAGCATCGTTAGGATCGTTGCTATCCTAAATGCTCTTGAATTGGTGCGCTGTCTAATTTCTCTCTTAGCGATTAGTGCCAGCGAGGAAGTCCCGAATTGGGGTCGTTTCAGTTTCATGAGATCTCATCTTTTAGGTCGTGGCCTAGTTCGGTTTGGTGTTCTGCCTTGAATTTTAGGTCTTCGTCGAAGTCATCTCTTGTTTCCCATTGGCTATTTGATAGGCCAGAGGTTGAGATGGCTTCCTTGAAAACATCGGAGAGGCGTCTTCGCGCGACTTCGTATCGCTCTAAGGTCCCGAACTCCATAGCTCTGTGCAATACGACTGGAGCCAATTCTGGTCGTGCGAGGCGTAGTCGAAAGGTGCCCTCATGATTATCTAAAATTGAGATATCATCAATTTGATTTAGATAGTTACCATCTAAATCGTCTTGGACCTTGATGATTAGGTCTTTATCTAACTCTGTGAGCGTTGTGAGCCGATCCCAGGCGACGATTCGACCTTGGTAAGCTATCGCCACTGATTCGCAAAGGTCCTCGACCACTTCTAGCTGATGCGATGAGAAGAGTACAGTCTTGCCCTCCTGCGCATATTTTTTAAATATCCCGCGCACTACCTCAATCGAGATAGGATCGAGGCCAGAAAATGGCTCATCCATAACCAACAGGGTGGGCTCATGTATGAGCGCCGCTGCAATCTGGGTCCTTTGTTTGTTTCCTAGCGATAACGACTCTACTTTGGCACTTCCACCACCTTTAACCTCTAATTCGTCTATAAGAGCCTGCGCCCTTTTGGTAGCGGTTTCAGTGGATAGGCTATGAAGACGACCTAGGTAGACTAGGTGATCCATTACTGACATTTTGGGGTACAGCCCGCGTTCTTCTGGCATATATCCGAATTGTCTTATTTCATCGGGCGTAATGGGTGCGTTTTTCCATTGGACATGGCCGGCCTCAAGCGAGATCAACCCGAAGATTGATCGCATTGCCGTGGTTTTGCCAGATCCATTTGGGCCAAGAAACCCAAATACTGCTCCAGGTTGAACGGAAAATGTCATTCGATCAAGAGCTTTAACTTGGCCGTACGTCTTGGTGAGATCTATCAAATCGAGCATATGTTTGTAATGTCCCCTCTGACTTTGGTAGGACCTAATATCTATTTGGATAACTATAGGAAATCTTCTCATACCTAATTACTCCTCAAGATGAGTAATTAGGTATTGCTATCTATGCAAATGTGGTTGGCCATATTCTAAGGTGTTGTGATGTGATAGTAATTGGAGATAGAACAATGAGACCAAGTGTTAGGATTTCTGCTCTAGAACCAAATTTGGCTCTCCTAACATAGATGTGGATCAAGCAACCCTTTCGTAGGGGAGCTTGAGATCAATCGGACCGCATGAAAGCATCACCAAGCCAAGTGTTGATTTTGCAGAGTGAAGACCATAGCATCTAGCAATGGCGGATCTAATATATTGTTTAGACCCTCAAGCCTTCCATTAGAGACACCCTTTTCAAGCTAGGGGGCTCAATAGCAGCCATAATTCCAGCTTTATGGATTCGAATTGTCTTTGACAATCTGACAAAGCTAGGTATCTGTGATCGTGAAGCACGAGCACACCAGGAATCCAAGAACTCAGCTACTTCGTCATTGGATAATCCAGTACCGAATATCCCTCTTAGGGATTCTTTCATCTCTAAGGGCTTTAGGAGTATTGCAGCGGTTGACTTTATTTGACGTAGAGTCTCATTTTGGCGTTGAGTCAAATCACCAGGATTCTTTAGTAATGCCCATCTTGCACTCACAAACCTACGGGCGTAATCTGGAGTAGGAAGTTTTCTCAGTTGGCGCCATAGGTCGCATCTTACCTCCTCCAGGGCCTCAGTGCCCAATTTAACGACATGAAAAGGATCGAGTGCGATTTGAGTATCTGGTGTGCGATCAGCGAAAGCTTTAGCAAAAGCTGGTCCCATGTCCATTGTTGCTACTTGTGTGAGAGCTTGGAACGTTGCGAACCAAGCTCACATAAGAACCCATCTAGACTCTTAGCGCTTTTTCCTTCTGCTCCATAGACGATCTTTCCAGTTTCATGATCTGTTACGGGCTCTAAATAACTTGGGTTATGTACTTATGGTGTTTACGATAGGCAATCTCATCTACCCCTATTATTGAGAGCTTCTCTAGTCGCTTTGGATCGATCTCTTTGGCTACTACTCTCTCACAGATCGTACCAACTGTTTTCTGAGCAATTCGGGTGAGCTTCGTAACTGTTGTTTTATCCATCTTTGCGGTTGAGCCGGCAACTAGATGTTCAAAGTCTCTCGTGAAGCGAGATTTGCGATACCGGTCACCCAAATGGCACTGACTCAGTGATTACTCCATGATTGGGGCATTTCGGTCTCCGTAGGGCACAAGAGATCCAAGTACGACGTATTCCCATGTCAAGATGTCTCCAGCGTGAGTTGATAAGTTCTGATGTCGTAGCGGTATTTGGTTTTGAATTTACGGCTTATTCAACAACACGGTGGACATGCGAGTTTGGATCGTGCAAGTTTGACATCTACAACAATTTCATCTTTTGAGATAAAAATATCGTTGACAATGACACCTTTAACGTCAAGCAACTGCTTGACTAGAGAGTTAGCGTGCACGGTTAGATCTCCTAAATCTGTGTGTTAGTAACTTCAAATTTAGAGGTCACAAACCGTGCACGTTTCATTCAATGCTTTTAAAGACCCAAAAGTTCTTATCGTACAGGCGTTACTTATCAGTTATGGGGTCTTGGTGACCCACATGAGGGTTAGGAGAGCCCCAAATTTTCCCCGAACGATCGCCCATGACTCGAGTGATCAATTTCAGTTGAAATATAGCTCGACAAAAGACCGGTAGTTTGTTATCCTTCGGGATAAGTTTACCTCCTAGTCCGGGCAGGTTACGGCTGTGCCTGATGAGCCTTGGGGTTGATCTCTTTGACCCAAAAATGCAATATCTACATTTATCTTATAGTCACCCTATTAATCACCCTTTTAAGGCGATCACGAAAGGCAATTGAGATATGATGTCGGGCCTGTGGGGCCTTTTATGGAAGCATAAGGCTCAGGAGGAGTTGTCATCTAGAGTTGTTATCCACCTGATACAGGGGGTAAAAATGCCAACTCGCTATTATTGGAGAGTTCGGTATCCAAAGGAACCTCGTCGCCGTCAAGCCAAACCTTTGAGACCAAGAGGAGTTCTTCAAATTTTGTTCCAAAAGATTGTCGAGCAAAAGCTATTGCTTCTCCTACCGTCTTAGCATCGATCGATATCTTAGTCTTGCCGGTTATGTCTTTGAATTGCGCAAAAAATAGTAAGGTTGCCACCACATCCACCTTAGCGCTTAGAGGGCACTTTTAAACAAAGCCAGCGAATGAACAGAGCTGGCCAATAGGTTTTTGTTCAAATTATTCTTCGATGATAGCTAAAGCATCATTTAGATCTAGGTCGGGATAAACCTATATGGTGATTGGGAGCGCCCTTTGAGCAATGATATCTTGGAAACTAGCTCCCGCTTGGATTTTCAGGCGTTCTATTTTTGAATTTTGGAAAATCGACGTCGAGGTTTTTCCAGCGCCTTGGCCCAGACCATGGTGCTGGAAGTGCATCGATCTCATAACACAGCCGAAAGACTATCGCCTCATAATTTACTCGCCAGCCTTGAAAATGTCGATATGCATCTTCGACGCTGCGCTCAATTGGAAAGCCAACGATCCTCAGCATCTCGACCGTTTCTGCAAATTCACTCAACGATATCGAGATCGGATTTGTTGGAAGGGGATCTGGATCGTAGGAGATTCTAAGTGAACGAGCAATCTGGCGTAGCGCGCTAAAGCCCATTTGAAGACAGAGACGCGCCTGCATCGGAGCGTCGCTGGGAGCTAGGGAGAGATGGATTGCTGCGGCATCCAAGACAGCCATTAGGGAGGTGATCCATGATGTAGCAAAACCAGGAGATCGGAACCTAAGCAAAATTGGGTATGAGACATGACTTTCAGCAACTTGCGCAGACCAGCGTTCCCAAGCCAAATAGATGATTGGGAGCTCATCTGCGACGATTCCGAGACGACTTCTTCTTAGAACCTCTGGTCCCCAAGCTGGTCGACCCGCTCGTGCAACTAGTAGAGTTACCTCGGTTTCTCTCTTATTGTAGGCGGCATATAGCGTCGGAAGGTACGCAATTTGCAGTGCCACCAGGATCATTCCAGTAAAGGCGGCGGTGAAATCAACAAATGTTGCCCAAGGGCGGTTAGTGGCTACAAATCCAAGTGTCATTAGTGAAGCGCCGGCTTCTCGGATGGCTGCACCAAAGTTTGGGACTACAGGAAAAAGTAGCATTGAAGTTGACAGGAGAAAGATTATGCCCCAAGTGCTCAATTGTACGAATAGGACGGCAGCTGGTTGGCTAGTGAGAAGTGCATTTTTATCTTCATAGTTTGGACGAAAGCCACTCGCCATGTGGTAGATGAAACTCACACCATGATCGATTGTTCTTGCGGTTTTGGTAATGTATCCGCCCGGTATTACTAGGGTCTTCAGAATGTTTGCAACGGTTAGGCCAAATAAAAGGGAACCCACTATGGCGACGAATATTCTCAAAGACGACTCCCTATCGCTCACTCTTGGCAAACCTAGATTACAAAGCTAGGCTACATGGTTCGATGGTGGCTAACCCCCATAGCGTGGAAAGTCAAATCAAGCGACGAAAAAGATGCGGCAGTTATCTATTGGAGGCTTCGACTTTGCGATATCGTAAAGTAGTGTGTTTGGGTAAAGTTGCATGCGTTCATTGTCGAATAATTCACCGATAGTGGTAAATTTACTTTAGTACCATGACTTGGGGTTCCCTAGATTTTTTGATAAGGGGTTGATGCTTTGGCGAATCGGACTTATGAAAAGGAGGTCGTTGGGGATCGCTACTCCTTTGATTCTAGGACTCTTAAGGATGCTCATTTAGCTAACCAAGATCTAAGGCGCAATAGAAAGTCCGCCATACACTTTCAGAATGCTAGAAGTTACCAGAAGCACTCGATAGAGTACATTGGATCGATCGCGCTCTATTTGGCGCTGGTTGTCGCGCTTTTTATAGCTTTTATGCTCTTTGGCACGAACTTGATAAATGCCAGCGAGCAGTCAAGCCTTCTAAATAGCTATCAAAGTCGAGTAACCCATGGCTCGTATCTGCCTCCAAAACAGGGGAGTGTACTCGGAGTTCTCTATATCCCAAAGATCGGACTTGACAGGGTAATAGTGCAAGGTTCCATGGAATCTGACCTTATCTTGGGTCCGGGTCACTACGTCGGAACGCCGCTACCTGGACAAATGGGTAATGTGGGAATCGCTGGCCATCGAACTACATACGGCGCACCTTTTTATAACATCGCAAAATTGGCCGCGGGCGATCCAATATATATTCGAAGCAGCGCCGGGCGATTTGAATATTTAGTTACTGGCGCTGAGGTCGTTGCTCCAAGTGACAATTCTGTTCTGGATCAAACTAATTTCGCTCAATTAACCCTTACAACATGCAATCCAGCCTTTTCAGCATCAACTCGCCTGGTGGTCTTTGCTCGTCTTTTGGGAAAGCCGATAGGCTCTACAATCACCCTAACCAAAACAATCCACAAACAGGTCTCTATCTCTAGCGGTACCTCCTCAACGATTAGCTGGCGAGGGATTGCCTTGGCGCTTGTTTCACTTTTGGTTGGACTGTATGGACTTTGGAAGATTTCAATTCGCCGCGCTCACTTAGTGGGCTTTGCGCTGGTGCTTGGGTCTTTGGTGTTGTGGATTGGGGCTTTTTACTTTGGTGCTTCCATGCTGCCAGGATCTTTTTGATGCATCTTGGTGAATGCACCTTGAGGTTGAGATGGAGCGATTCTAGATGGAGGAGATGGTGCAAGAATTGGCTCAAATTCTCACCCAGGCGATGGCGATCTAGAGGGGCCGACGTTTTAATGCGGACTTCTATTTGCTGGGTGGCTCTTCTTGCAGTTGGCCTAAGCGGTTGTCAATTGCTTCCAACTTCGAAGGCGCTAATCAAAAAGACCGTAGTAACTTCGATGATTTCATCCACAACTGTGACTTTTCCAGTAGTCCTAAATAACTGGGGAGCAACTATGGCTATATGGGATCAAAATCACACCGTAGACCCGAGGGCGCCTTCGGCATTTTGGCCACGTTTGAGCGATGGCCGCGACACCTATACCTCTTTGATCGTTGAATCAGGAGTGGTTGTTGGATTTACTTTCGCGCTGTATCCATCGATATCGTTGGCTTTGGCCAAGGGGCTGGCACTTTCGTTGTTGCCTCTCTCGGAAAAGCAGATCTCAACAGCCAAGAGCGCCTCATGTCTTGAGGTTAGCTATAGTCGGTTCGACCATATGATTCCTGTGGCTTTTTTTGTATTTGATCCATCTATGGATATAAAGACGGTTATTTTTTCAGTCGATACACGGCCAAAACCAGATCAGTGCGTTGGTTGATCTATGGTCAGTTGGGTTTTGTCCGAGACGTTGCTTTGAGCCTATGGATAGGAATTAGACAACCGTTTTTGGGTAATTTTTATAGATATTGAAAATCAAATTATTAGGCAAGGATTACATTAAATGAAAAAACGGGTATTGATTGGATTTGGCACTCGCCCGGAGGCAATCAAAATGGCGCCTCTGGTTAAGGTGATGCAACAAAGTGCCGACTTTGACTCGATAGTTTTAACAACCGGTCAACACAAGGAGATGCTACGGCAGGTCTTGGAGGTCTTTGGGATTATCCCAGATTACGAGATTGAGTTAATCCGAAAGTCCCCAGATCTAGCTGAGCTGACCACCGCCTTGATAGAGATTGCCGATCGGGTCATCGTGGAAGCCTCGCCTGATGTTGTTTGTGTTCAGGGCGATACGACAACGACTTTCGCTCTCTCGCTTGTGGCATTTTACCACAAGATAAAGGTGGTTCACCTAGAGGCAGGCCTGCGCACCGACAGCAAATTTTCCCCGTTTCCCGAAGAGATCAATAGGCGACTGACTTCCACCCTTGCTGATCTTCATCTAGCTCCGACTCCGATTTCGGCGGCGAATTTGATTCGAGAGGGTGTGGACGAGGCAAAGATTGTCATCACGGGCAATACCGTTATTGATGCACTTTTGAGCGTGGTGAATGGGGGTTTCCCGTTCGAGACAGAGATTGTGCCAAAGATCCTTTCTGGCAAGAGAGAATTTGTTTTGGTAACCATGCATCGAAGAGAGGCTTGGGGAGAACCGATGGTCATGGTCTCCAAGGCGATAGGCGAGTTGGCTAAAACTTTCAAAGACCTCGATTTTGTGCTTCCGCTTCATCCAAATCAATTAGTGCAAGAGGCAATGCGAAGTGGCGTGAGTGGCCTAGATAATGTGATTATTACCGAGCCGGTGCCCTATGGGGACTTCTGTCGCTTGATGAATGGTGCAAAGATGGTTATTACAGATAGCGGTGGAATTCAAGAAGAAGCGCCATCGCTCGGAAAGCCGGTTTTGGTCGCTAGAGACACTACCGAGCGACCCGAGGCCGTCATGGCAGGTACGGCAAAGTTAGTTGGGACGCAACCGTCGCAGATCGTCGCTGAAGCCTCGAGGCTTTTATCGGACCCACAATATTTTCGATCGATCGCTCAGATTGCGAATCCATTTGGTGATGGTAGCGCGGCACTCAGATCACTTATGGCAATTGGCTATCTCTTTGGAATGGCACTCAAGCCGGCGGATTTCGTAGCTGACTCTTTGAGGGACTCTAAGGTTCTGGCCTCCTAGGCGATAAAAATGATCACTTATCCCAAGGATGGACCTAGCCTATTAGGAAAATGTTTTAGAGCTGGAGCTACTTTAGCAATCTTAGGGGTGGCCCTAACTAGTTGTCTTGGTCCCACAAAGGTCAAGTCTTCATCGGCCCCAACGACGGTGGTCAATGGTCGAACTCTTTCTACTACGTCGTCTACCTCGAACATAGTGGTGTTACCTGGACCTCCGTCTACAACCTTGACTTCATCACCTAGCATTGCACCGCCACCACTGGTTGCCCTACCTAATATCACTCCAGGGCCACCAGGAACTGTTCTGCTGAGCGCTTTCAATGCAAATGGTTCGCTAATTTCATGGGGAAACTTTAGATCTATTGAATCTAATAACACTGGATCCAATGGATACGACGATGCGCTTTTGAATCCAAAGACCCTTGAAGTTGAAGATCTTGGACCTCTCTATAACCAAGGGATAGGTGTTAGTGCTGCGTTGGATGCGACAGGATATGAATCTTTGTCTTTGGCGTGGCCGTCTGATTTGGGATATTCGAATTTGATCTGCGACCTTCCAGGGGCTGGTCAATACAATTTTGATCAGGTTTGTTCTTTGTCTCTCCTTCGAGATGTCTCTGAGATATTGTCAGAGCATAAGGGAATGACATTGACTTTGGGTCAAGCTTCCACCTTCAACTCGATTGCAAGCCAGTTGCTCAAACCGGCCGGTGGGAGTTTTAACCAAAACCAACTCCAGGCGGCAATGGACCTCGATGTAAGTGTTACAAGTGACGCGGGCCTCTATCAGATTTCTACGGTTGGACTAGCCAATAATTATCGATATGGAGTTACAATTGACTCCCCAGCCATTGCGATTACGACTCTTCGATCACTAAAGAGCATCTATCCAACCGGTGCCCGGGTTCGATTGGTAATAGATCCAGGCACGCCTCTTTCTAGATATCAATCTATTATCAATTTTGCCCATTCACTTGGTATATCAGTGATGGTGGAGTTGGTGGATTCACAATACATGGCATCGATGAACCTTGCCAACTATGAGGCTCGCGTAAGTCAAATCGTAACGACTTTACGGAATGTTGACTCATACGAAATTGGAAATGAAGTAAATGGCAATTGGCTGGGCACGAACGTCGCTGCCAAGGTGGCCTATGCAATTAGCTTCGTTAGATCTCACTCCTCGGCAACTACCTTGCTAACGCTCTATTGGCAGTTGGGTGAAGATACTGCCTCTAATTCAATATTCAATTGGTTTGCTACAAATATCACAAACAGTGAACTTTCTGGAATAAACGATATAGGTATCTCTCTCTACCCACAAGAAGCACCAATGGGTACCGCATTTCATCGGGTATTGGATACTTTGCACAGCCAGTTTGCTCCAGGTCAGAGGATCTTTATCACCGAATTGGGCTATGGTGGCTCTGGAGTTACGGGAAGCTGGTGGTGGGTAAGTCCCGGTGTCGCATCGGACTCCCAGCGAGCAGCGGTGGCTTCTCTCTATCAGGATGAATTGGCTGGCTTTAGCTTTAGTGGCGGTGGGACTTTTTGGTGGTACTTTGGTGAAGAGTACAAGAGCAATCTTGGCTTAGATTCTGCCTTGGCAAATTTTTATCAACTAAGCCACCCCAAAGCGCCCTAATGCGTCGCTTGAGCTAGGTATCGCAATATATAGATACAACTTAGAGTAGGATTTACGATTTTCCTTTCACGGAAAATGCAGTTATGTGCCTTCTAGCTAAATATTCCCGGTGATTCGATAAAATTTCGGTAAGTTCTAGCGAATTCGTAGTCATAAGAGACTTCCGTCTTAATTTTATAAAGTAATATTAACAAATTGTGAGATTTTACTTTTTTTGGGTAAGAAAAATCTTTATTATCCGTATAATAGTCACATAGGGTGGTAACAAGAGGTCGGGCATGTTTTATGCTGCCCATAAAGGAATGGTTTTATGTCTGGTGTAGGAACTACATTAACAACGCTTGGAAATGTGACAGGGACGACCCTAGGTAGTGTCGCTACTACCCTTGCAGCAGGCCAAACAACCGGAGTTGCCCATGACGCTCTTGCCTTTACTGGCTTTGCCCTGGGAGGCTATGCGCTTTTAGTGGCGGGCCTGGTAGTAGTTGGTTTAGTGGTAAAGATCTTCAACCATTAATATTGTTTTTTGATGTGGCTTTTGCTTCATCTGCTTTAGGTTTCATAAATATCGGTCTTATAAAAGAGTCCAAGCCGGTTCTCGCGTGATATTATCCGGCTTTAATATATGTTCAATTTCATACAGCGAAAGTTTCAACAAGGAGTGTCGGGATGTCTAGGACGACGGTAGTTAAGCGAGATGATAAGCATAGATTTGGAAGTACGGTAAGTATTTTCCAAAGGGGCAGGTCCTTTCCTGTTGTACGGTTAGCCATGTCGGCACTGGCAATGGCCACGGTTGCGAGCGCTGGTGTTGGAGGTCTTACCGCTACCAAGGCGTTCGCCGAAGATTCGACTACTCCCGCCAACATAGCCAAGAGTATTTCAGCAACTGCCCCGGGCTCTACAGTTTGGGGAACTACCTCATTGCCGGCTAAAACGCTTGTCCTCTACGACACAACTGGTCCATGGGGATATCTTGGTCAGATGTATGCTATTTCGCTTGGGAACCTAGCGTCGAACGCTGGGATGGTTGCCGCACAACCGGTGGTTGACTACACAGCTGGTGAGATGAGTAAGTTCACTGCTGTGATTTATGTAGGATCTACCTACGGTGAGCCCATTCCACAATCTTTCATAAGTGATGTTACGACCTCCTCCACCAAGGTACTTTGGTTGGGGGAGAATCCATGGGTGTTGGATAATTCGTCCGCAACTGCTACGAGCGCGTTCATCAACAAATACGGGTGGGATCCTTCGACTAGTTATTTTGATACAAATAACATTGCATCGGTTAATTACAAAGGTCAGACGCTCTCTAGAAACCCCTTGGCGGGTGGCGTCATCGGGCCCAACATAGTAACGCCTGCTAAGGTGACAGTGCTTGGCACTGCCAATTGCACTACGACTGCCGGTGTGGCTATCCCCTGTGCAAGCCAGGCTCGAGTAAATGGGGCTACTAGCTTCCCGTGGGCTATTACCTCTGCTAACTTGACTTACGTTGGAGAGAACCCGCTTTCTTACATGACCGAGACGGATCGATACCTTGCATTGGCAGATCTAGTTCAGGGGTTGACAGCTCCTGCGGTAACCGGCCATACCGCGCTAGTGCGTCTTGAAGATATCAGCGTCAGTGACTCAAACCGTCAGTTGTTGGCAGCAGCGCGGTACCTTCATTCCCAGCACATTTCGTTTGGCATAAACCTCATTCCTCACTGGTTGGATCCGCTTGGAACTTATAGCAATGGCGTGCCAACCAACATTCCATTGACCTCGCCAAAGGCGAAGAGCTTTGTTGCGACCATCAAGAAGATGATACGGTTGGGCGGGGTGTTGGGACAAGAGGGATACACCCATCAATATTCGAATATACCAAATCCATATGACGGTACCACTGCAGATGATTTCGAGTTCTATCGTGGACAATGTGCAACTACAGCGTCAGCGCCGTATACCTTTGTAACTCCGTGTGCAAATACAGATTGGGTTATAGAAGAGGGGCCACTGCCGGGAGACTCAGGATCTTGGGCTGCTTCGAGAGTCCAGGCTGGTCTGTCTGAGATTGCTGCGGTTGGTCTTCCTAGGCCGACCTATTGGGTAACGCCTCATTACGCGGCTTCTTCTGTGGATTATTTGGCCTTTGCGAAGTACTACGGTTCCAATACAACGACCGCTGGATACGATCGAAGGCTTTACTTCGGTGGGCAATTGAGCACGCCTGCTGCTCCTAACTATTCGCAAGTGATGGGTCAGTTCTTCCCCTATATGGTTCATGACTTATACGGATCCACGGTTATCCCAGAAAACCTTGGTGACTACGAGCCGATTGCGCTAAATAATCACCCAGCTAGGACTCCAGCCGACATAGTTGCTGAGGCTAAGGATAATTTGGCCGTTCGAAATGGGTTCGCCAGCTTCTTTTATGATCCTTCTTATGGTACTACTGCCCTCACTCAGATAGTTAGTGGAATTCAGGGCTTAGGCTACACCTTTGCATCGCCGAAGACATTACTAGGAGCACAAAGCACCACTACCTTTGGAGCTTCATCTGGAAGTTAACAAATTGAAATAGATCAAGAGGGTCATGTGCAATCGATCACTGCGTTATTGATACTTCTCTTTCTTGCCTATGGCGTTGGTTATGTGGTTCTCTCGAGAACTAAGAAGCCAATGCCACCGGCGATTGAGGAAGCCGCGGAAGAGATTCACTTTATCTTTTTGCTGCCCTGTCTAAATGAAGGCGCAGTCATTGGGCGAAGTCTGGATCGACTATTAGAGCTACCGTATAAAAATAAGAGCGTCGTCGTCATAGACGACGCTTCTGACGATAATACCTATGATGTCGTAGCAGGATATTTCGACCGTCGTGTCTCGCTGTTGAGGCGCGAACTTCCAGATGCACGTCGAGGCAAAGGCGAAGCTCTCAATGCCGCCTATCGAGCAATCACATCGTCGCCGGAGATTGTAGCGTCCGATCCGTCCAAGGTGGTTCTGTGCATTGTGGACGCCGACGGTCGTCTTGAAAAGAATGCACTTGCTCGGGTAGCTCCATACTTTAGTGACCCAAAGGTTGCAGCCGTTCAGATTGGCGTGCGCATGTACAATAGCGCCAAGTCTCTTTTAGCCCGGATGCAAGACTTCGAGTTCCTAGTCTTTACCGAGATCTTTCAACGGGCTCGCCATCAAATTGGCAGTTCTGGACTAGGTGGAAACGGGCAGTTTAATAGATTGAGCGGATTGGCGGATTTAGGAGAATCTCCTTGGTCAAACTGTTTAACTGAAGATCTTGACCTTGGCTTGAAATTGATTGAGCGTGGATGGGTGAATGCCTTTTGTCAGGAGACCTACGTTGCCCAGCAAGGCGTCACTGTATTTTCAAAGTTGATTCGACAACGGACTAGGTGGTTTCAGGGCCATTTGCAATGTTGGCACCACATGCCCAAGCTTATCAAAGCTCGCTTACCGGTGACGGCAACGATTGACCTTTTGTATAACCTCATGGGGCCAATGACCGTCCTTTTGCTTAGCCTGTCAATCGTAACGGTTATGGTGGCGAATATTTTTATCGCGATTTCAATGCCGATGAGGTATCTACACGCGGTGACGTCTAACTATGGCCTGCCGTTGATCATTGTTTATCTATTTTCGTTTGGATTTAGCCCAATCTATGCCTACTTATATTTAAAGAACACTCCAGGCGTCGGCATCATGAAGGCCTATTTTATGCCCATATATATGTGCTTTATTCCTACATTTGGTTTATATCTGGTTGGAAGGCCATTTTTCGAATCGTGTTTCGGAAAAAGGGTTGGTCTAAGACCTCTAGATTTACTAAGCAGCTAGCTATATTAGATCCCTATGAAACCAGTTCTTCTAGGCCTAACCCAAATAGGCCAAGACAAACAGTAATGTCTTTCGGCCAAGGAGGGTCCGTCGCCGATGTGGCAATTGACGATCTGGAATTGATTGCAAGGGAACTACCGAAGGCATTTTTGGATGATCTCGTGAGAAGAGAATCTACGGTCTCTGGGTGGGGGTTTCTCTGGCCCGAACTTCAATCTGACACTTTCGAATAAGCATTTGATAAATGAGAAAAATTCTATCGAAATCAAGTCCGAGCCATCCTAGGGCCAGATCGACAGTGGCCTTCTTGCGTTGGTTTGTTTCACTTTTAATATTGACCGTTACATTGGCTGCTTGCTCGGCGGCAACCGTTCCATCGACCGGTTCCACCTTTACTATGGCTCCTAAAGAGACGCTAAGTGCGTGGGGAGGAACTTCCCCCATCGTCGTCGCAGGCGGACCGAGCGAGATATCCAAAGCTTTGAATATCCTACGTTCTGGAGGCTTAGCGGCATATAGCGAATCGATTTCATTCCTCACAAATGCATCAAGCCTTGTCGTGCTCGGTGATGCAATTTTGTCAAAGCCACAGATCGATGCGATATTGACCTGGACTAGAAGGGGTGGTTATCTAGTTAGCTTTAATCGAGTGCTCAATAGCGCTTTAGGGGTGAAGCTTTTGCCAGCTAACCTCTACCCAAAAGCATT
Source organism: Acidithrix sp. C25 (assembly GCF_904848545.2). NCBI lineage: Bacteria > Bacillati > Actinomycetota > Acidimicrobiia > Acidimicrobiales > Acidimicrobiaceae > Acidithrix > Acidithrix sp. C25. The sequence continues at coordinate 934,997 of NZ_CAJHCI020000002.1, read as the reverse complement.
GGTTCCTTTTGTTGGCACTCCGGTTACCATCAAAAATCCCATAAAGATTACACCAATTTCACTCACTAAGGGCTTTAATCCACTCGTATTTGGAGGTAGTGCTGCTAACCCCTCCAACGCGTTTGTCGCCAGTGAGGGGTTCGGAATTGGAAAGGCACTGATTTCGACCTTTGATCCATTTAGTGGTGGTTTCCTTGGATATGAAGTTATTCCGTCACTGGCGAGGGTGATCGGGGGCTTTACCAACGCCCCTCATGGTGCTCAATCCCTCATGACGACAGTATTTGTTGATCCTGGTGTTTTGGGGCCGAATCTGGAGTACAACTATGCTCAGATCGCTAACGATCTTTATGGTGTTCGTGCCGTTGAACTTGCTGCTTGGGACTTTGGTTTTTCTGTTCCATCGGCGAACTACCCCTATCAAAAATTGATCAGCGCTCTTCACGCGCGTGGGATTTTAGTTTATGCATGGCTGGAACCGCCATTTGTGAACGATGCCCTATGGCAAAAGTATCCTCAGTGTCGTGAGAAGACACAAAGTGGAAGTCAGGCGATTGGCGGCTGGCGCGAGCTGATTGCACTTGAAGATCCAACTTGCTATGCCTTAGCATGGGGCCAATTTAGCAAGGTGTTGACGTCTTACAACTGGGATGGTGTCAACTTTGCTGAACTCTATTTTGAGACTTTGGCAACTCCGGCTCTTTCGACTCCTTATTCTTCGGCTGCGCTGAGTCAATTTGGTAAAGACCCACTTACCAACCCTGCCGCATGGATACAATTTCGATATTCCCTTGTTGACCGTCTATATTCGGAGCTATTGAAATCGGCAAATGGACTTGCAAACGCAAAGTCACTAGCGTTTCAGATTACGGTAATCGATGACTCGATAGACCCGGTTGAGGCTCAGGATATTGGTATGAATGTCCATCAGTTGGCAAAGGTGGCGTCAAATGGGGGTGCATCGATGATTATCGAAGATCCTTATACCGTGTGGACGCAGGGACCCAATCGCTACGTTGGAGTCAATAAATACATTTCGTCGATGGTGACAGCACCCAACTATTCGATCGATATAAACGACGTTCAAAGAGGTGCGTCAGCCGCACCGACGCCAAAACCCACCATGGGCGAATTCAATTTGGCCTCGATGTTTGCGGGCGCGAATAGCTCGAGAGTTGACTTTTACGCACTGGGAACTATTGCTAGCTACGATATGGCTAATCTGTCGTATGGTGTTGCGGGCAGTACTGTGTATTTTCCAAATGGACTTTCGTCAAAGTTTCCCGTTGTCTTGTCCGTGAAATCATCCTATGGAAGACTTAAGGTGGATGGTGTACAGTGGCCAGTTTCTGGCGGAGTTGGCGTCATTCCTGCGGGGCAACATAATTTGGTTTGGGAGAAGGGTTCACCTCTTTCGCCGGGGTTGATGAGAATTGATGCAGCAATTTCCACAGCTAAGGTCATCTCGAGCAAAAGTATCTCATTTGATTACTACTCAAGAAGTGCTACCTACGCGCTTTTGTCTGCTCTACCTAGATCTATTACCGCTAAAGGTGGTGCGGCTATAACTTTCCAACCCCGCCAGGATCCACTCGGGGGCTATTGGGTACGGCTTCCTAGCGGCACCCAAAGTATTACGATTGACTTTTAATCAAGTTTTTCAATTTAAGCTAATGCTTATTAATATAAATTCGAAGATACTATTTATGGTGGCGATCGAATTCATGGGTTCTGTATCGATCATTGCGAATTCTTATCTTATTGGGAACGAACTGGGTTCTTTTAGGATATCAGGGATGTTATCTCGTTCGAGCTATTTCTCTAAAGTGTAAGCGTTCTTTGAGCTTTGCTTGTTGGGCTCTAGTCGTAATAATAAAGTCGGGATTGAGTGGATCTTTGTCTTCGGCTGCGATGTCGTGACTCATAGCGCTGAAAGTTCTTTGGGTTTATCTCCTATGAAAGTAGATAACCTATCTAATGAGGCTTATGAATGATGGATACTCCCTGAGATATCATTGATTTATCGATTTGATTTATCGATTTGATTTATCGGATTGATTTATCGAATTGATGGAGCTTCCAGGATTTGAAGGTACCCTATCTTTCGGTCTTATCGTCAATTTGAGTTGGCCTGTTTTTTACGATTGATTAAGGTGAAAAGGCTATCGTGCTTTAGATGCAATATTATTTCGAAGATTACAACTCATTCAAAATTAGAAGTTGGCTCATTTTCGAGATTTACTTACCTTTGATGGTTAGGCTTTTTAGAGTATTAATTTAATTTTTGGGATAAATTGGGGCTTACAGTCGTTTGGTGATGAAGTAGTGATTAAGGTGGTTTTTAAAAGCTAATCGCGAGGCAATTTAATCGCGAGGCAATTTAATCGCGAGGCAATTTAATCGCGAGGCAATTTAATCGCGAGGCAAATTTCTAAAGATCAAATGATACCTAAATTTCGGATTGCGCGATGAGTAGTGCCGCTAGAGATGGTTGGCATACAACCGATATCGGCGATTATGACCCGCCCTCTTTTTGAATTAAGGCATATCGTAAATGGGGATCTGCGCAGAGGATGAAGATTAATTTTAGCACTATGAGTGGATTTTGCTTCCGCCAAAGTGGCGTGGAACTGGCAACGGCACAAACTTATTGATTGCCAGTTTCTAAGGCCGTTGTTTCCTCGTTGGGAATTTCGTGGGGAATTGACTTTTACGTTACGATATCTATTGGTATCTTTATTGAAATATTTGAATCGTTACGCTTGGATGCGCTTCAAAGATATTGATGGCCCTACCCATTACGAATGGGCATTGATGTAGTTGGATTGAGATAAATTGTTGGGTGATTCCAGCACAAAGAATCGAATAAGTTGGATTTAGAGTATCTAATTTATTTGAAGGGGGCCATAGTCAACGGATGAGTCCTCATCGTAGAGGCCAAAAGATCCTGAGAGATATGGGTTCTGATTGTCGGTGAATGTCACAATTGGTGTTCCATTTACACTAACTGAGATGGTCGAGCCGTTCATAATGACATTGATCTTGTACGTCGCTCCAACGGGGAATGTTGGGGAAGATCCAGTGGCCATGAACCGCTGATTGCCGCGATAGCTTGGATCTTCTTTTCCTAGCTCCCACCCGGTTGGCTTTGCCAGAAAGTAGTAGAAGTGAGTGTTATTGGTGTAATGAAAGAGCACCCAACCTTCTTCCCAAGGGTTTGGGGGAGTGCCGGTTCTAAGTTGACTGATAGTTCGGTAGGTAAAGGTCGCGTTGAAATTTCCATAGTTTGAGGTTGTGGTCACTAGTGCGGAGTGTGTGACGTTGGAAGCGTTTGCAACTGCTGGTGAGAGATTTAGCGAAGGGCCAAGGACTGGGTCGTTTACACGATTTATTGATCCATAGCCGTTAAAGTCGACAAACCACGGACCATAGGTTTGACCAGGTGTACCTTGGTTGTTTGTTGGAAAGGACGAATACCCTATTGTTCCCAAAGGTGTGGTTGTAGTGGGGGTAGCTGCGGTTGTAGATGTGGTGGTCGTGGCTATAGGCTTCGAGGTGGTCGGAACTGCGACTGGAGCAGGAGCCTGGCTTGGAGCAGCCGTTGTCACCTGAGATACTGCGAGAGATGTGGCAGTTACTCTTTGGCTTGTAGGATTGGCATTTTGACTAAGTAGTGCGGCGTTCGCTAAAGTTGCGTTCTTGGTTGGCTGGGTCGGGTTTGATATCGTTGCTTGTGAAGCGGTGGTCTTTTCTTGGCCGATAGCGGTAGTCGATGTTGCTTGAGAGCTAGGCGTAGTGGATCCCAAGGTATTGACCAAGGATATTCGGGCTGGAGATACTTGGGCCGACTTGGCGGCACCTGTTGCAATAATTGGTGCATTGACCATATTCGTTTGAGAAGTCAATCCCGGGCTAAGTAGGGTGACGGAGGCTGTGTTGGCCATGTTTACCCCGGCTTCGTGAGCTACAACTGCCGTTGTGAGCGGCATGATCGCTATCGCCGTAAGTCTGAACAGAATCGGTGCCTTCAAAGCTATCTTCATACTTTGTGTATCGTCACTGAGAGTGATAATTATAAGTTAGAAATCATATTAGCGCGTTGATTGACGCTACTTTAGGCGCTCGCAGTGTAAATTATCACTGGAAATCTCTTGGCTGACCACTGAAATCGAAGGTTGTCACTCAGGTCCAAAGATGTGGGATCCATTGATGTTGGCGTCGATGGCGCCCTAGTATGTCAAGGCGGCAATTGCTCATTTTGCTGTCTGAATATCTTTGAGCGAGAGTGAGGTGTGAGAGAGAATGCGAGAAGAAGATCCGATTCTAACAAATCGAGCACTTTATATATTTTCTGTTACCTGCGGTGCGAGTGTTGCATCGACTTATTACCTTCAGCCGATCTTTCCATCTGTCGGAAGATCGCTTCATATTTTGCCGGCCACTGTGTCGTTAGTCTCTACTGTGTTGCAACTTGCTTATGCACTTGGCCTTTTGCTCGTGGTACCACTCGGGGATCTGTTCGATAGGCGTAAGCTGATTCCATTTTTGTTGGGGTTGTCGTCTCTGTCACTTCTGGGGGTGGCATTGTCGCCAAACTTCGGCCTCTTTCTCTTTTTTTGCGCTCTTGTTGGCGTTACATCGGTGGTGGCTCAGATCACAGTTGGTTTTGTAGCTACGATCGCCGAACCTGCTAGAAGAGGAGCGCAAGTTGGTACCGTTATGAGTGGACTTTTGATGGGAATTCTTCTGGCGCGAACCATCTCTGGGACGATCGACCAATTCTTTGGATGGCGTGCAATCTTTGTCATGGGTGCAATAGCAGTTGGAGCTTTGGCCTTGGTGATCGCTCCCAATATCGCCACCTTACCGAGATCGCACCAAGGTGGATATGGTTCCCTCTTGGGCTCTTTGTTAGTTACCTTCAAGTCGGAGCCAGTTGTACGTCAGGCTTCACTTCTCGGCCTGTTGCAATTTATGGCCTTTTCGATATTTTGGAATACCTCTTCGCTTCAGTTGTCGTCGGCAAAATTACACCTAAGTCCCTTTGATATCGGCCTTTTTGGTCTGATTGGTGCTGCGGGAGCGACTGCGGCACGAATTTCAGGCAAACTCGCCGACCAGGGCCGTCAGTTTGCCGTCTCACTTTTTTGTGCAGCCTTGATAGTCGTCGCCTTTGGTTTGTTGTATCTCTTTGAATATAACTTAGTTGTGATCGTGATTGCGGTTTTGCTCTTGGATTTTGGTGTTCAAGGGGCACATATTGCGAATCAATCTGTTATTTATGCCATTGGGCAACAAGCCAGAAGTCGCATCACAAGCATCTATATGACCTCTTATTTTTTTGGAGGCGCAATCGGCTCATTTCTATCTACCTTGTTCTTTAGACAGTATGGCTATAGGTCGGTGGCTATCTATGGCTTCGCGGTTGGATTGACTATAGTTTTCGTTCGGTTCATTATTGGAGATGTGCAAAAACGCTATCGTTTGCTGCAGAAGTAGTTGGTTCCATCGAATCTCTGAGGCGTCATTGCGATAGCACGAAGTTTTTTGCACCTTAGATCTATCAACGAGCTTCAATCAACTATTTTTTAGTGTTAGCTCGCAAATATACCGGGGCCTTTACTTCTATGCTGGCGCTATGGCAAATAGTGGATTTTACGAACGAATTGGTGATGGAAAGTTTTTCCCGAACGAAGCGACCATTGGTCCGTGGTCGTCTGATGCACAGCACGGCGGACCTCCGTGTGCACTTTTAGCAAAGATGATGGACGACTTTTCGCGTTCGGATTCCACCTTTATATCGAAGATCTCGATAGAGTTTTTGAAGCCGGTTTTGTTCGGGGTGGTTGAAGTATCGCTTCGGATAGTGCGACCGGGTTATAAGGTATCTTTGGTTGAAGGAGAACTGGCTGTAAATGGAGAGCCGACCTTGCGCGGGCGTGCATGGCGACTCCGCAAGACTCCGAATCGGGTGCCCGAGGTTTCAATGGCAGAGGGCTTGGTCTTAGATCCAGAAGCATTTGAAGTGTTAAATCTTGACGCATTCCCTTACATATCAAATATTGAATGGAGATTCGAGGAGGGGTCCTTCTATGATCCAGGCCCCGTATTGGTACACGCTAGACCAAAGATCCCCCTAATTTCCAATGAAACCACCTCCGGATTAGCGGAGATGATCATCGTTGCCGACTCTGCGAATGGGATATCCCAAGAATTAACGATGGGAGAGTTTGTCTATGTCCCGGTTGATCTAATGATAAGTATTCTAGATGAGCCGATACCAGGTGAATTTATCAAATACGACGCTCGAACCAGGATTGATTCAGGCGGTGTTGGAACTTCGATAATGACTATCTCTCAAGGTGGACGTCTAAAGGCCAGTAGTTTGCATACTTTATATGTTGATAAGGGCAAGGCTTAGAAGAATTACTTCGAACAAAGCCTTGCCCTATTCGTATTTTCTCTATTTGCAGGCAGGAAGCTATTAGAGAAAAAGGCGGCCACTGTTCGTCTAGTGTTGGTAAGAGGAAGGAATGCGACCCATTTTTCCGCTTTGAAAATCGTCAAATGCCTCTTGCAGCTCGGATCTTGTATTCATCACGAATGGTCCATGCCAGGCCACGGATTCTTTAATCGGCTGTCCACCCAAGATTAGCAGTTCGAGTTTGTCTGGAGCATTTCGCTCGTCTCCATAAAGGGTTATATGGTCACCCCGCCCGAGGACGGATAGATTTCCAGTTTTGATTGAAGCTTTATCCGAACCAACGAAACCTTGTCCGCTTAAAACGTATACCAACGCGTTGAAGTTGGATGGCCAGTTCAATTCGACCATTGAGTTGGGTTCAAGGGTAGCATGGACAAAGTTAATGGGGGTCATGGTAGCGCCCGGGCCGGCGTATCCGTCGACTTCACCAGCCACGATGCGTATGAGGGCTCCACCATCAGGCGTCGTAACCAATTTGACCTTATCGGATTCCAAGTTTTGATACCCTGGTGGTGTCCACTTGGACCGTGCTGGAAGATTGACCCAAAGCTGAATTCCATGAAATAGACCTCCAGACACTACAAGGGATTCAGGTGGTCTCTCTATGTGTAAGATTCCAGCTCCTGCGGTCATCCATTGCGTGGCGCCATTTTGGATTATTCCACCACCACCGGTCGAGTCATTGTGAACGAAGGTGCCATCAATCATGTAGGTGACTGTTTCGAAGCCGCGGTGTGGATGCCAAGGGGTTCCCTTGGGTTCACCGGGTGCATAGTTTACCTCTCCCATTTGGTCCATGTGGATGAAGGGATCTAGATAGGCTAGGTCGACGCCGTGGAAGGCTCGCCTTACTGGGAATCCTTCTCCTTCGTGACCCTTGGGGGCATTAGTAATCGAACTAACAGAACGTGAAGTGGAGATGGATCTGTCAATTCTGTTAGTCCTCGGCAGGACGAGGAGGTCGGAAACTGTTACAGCTGGCATTTTATTTACCTCAAAGTGTCTATAGTTGCGCACGCAACTAAAATTATAACCAACTTATGGCGCAGTTGTATTCCAACTGTCGCTGAAAATCAGGGATAAATCCAAAGGCCATGATATGACGCCACCTCTATTGGTCTTTGGGTGTTCAAGCTGAAGTGGAGTGGGGGATGTCAAAACTTCTCACGAGTTGCATAGTTGGCTACTTATCCAAGAGCCAGCTAGACCAGATAAACCAAGGGCAATTGGATCGGAGTTTTGGGAGAATTTCCTAGTGGGAGGGATGATCTTCTTGGAATCAGGGTGCATGTTTTGGGAGGGTCTGTGCCTTAAACGTGTGTGTATTAGATGGTGTCATCGTGTCTTTGAGTTCCCTGTGCAAACTGCACCTTTGACACATAGCTTTTGAACTAGAGATCCAGGGCATTTATGTGTGGAATTCCTAGATAATTTATCGATTTAAGTGCCCCCCCTGGGACTCGAACCCAGAACCGCCGGATTAAAAGTCCGTTGCGCTAACCATTGCGCCAGGAGGGCAGTCCGATCTAGAAACGTATTCCGGAGTATGACAGAGTCTAACCTCGGCCCTTGGGCTATGAGTCCGATTTGTTGTAGGCAAACCGATGGATTTTGCATCCTTCCAGCACCTGGAGCCGACTCATTAGACCAAAATCGTCCAATTCACGTCAAGAACAGCTTTAAAGGTTAGTCGATTAAGGCTGCGCTTCATCGATTCAGTTTTAATTTTTCGTTTCGATTGGAATTTGATCTTTGTTCTAAATTTTCCTTGTAGATTCCATGGTCAATTAATGTTGCCTTCAGAATGGAGGACTATTACTGATAGTGATGAATGCGAACGGTAATGAGGAAATAGTCAACGACTATGGTGAAATGAAACGGCCTCCCATAGTCCGAATCGAATCTCGGATATCGACTGGTTTTGAGCGGACACCAATCTCGGGCAATGGCCTCAGCGAGCCACTTCATCCGGCGATTGCTCCAATCGTAGAAGAGATCTTTCACCCAGAAATTGACGATCAGGGTCCCAAACGAGCGGTATTGGCAAATACACGTCTTACATCTTCCATAGGACTTTTGATCTTTCTTGAGTTGTTTGTAATTGGCATTACCATACCTGTGGTCGGCCAACTCTTTACACTTCATGCAATCATTGGCTTTATGCTAATCCCACCACTTTTGTTCAAGCTAGTTTCGACTGGGTATCGATTTTTTCGCTACTATAGTGGCGCTCCACGATATAAAGCCGCTGGTCCGCCACACACCCTTTTGCGTGTTGCGGCACCATTATTGGTATTATCGACCGTGGCTTTAATGGCCTCAGGTGTGGTGCTGATGGTGATAGGTCCAACCGCGAGTGCGATGAATACATGGAAAGGGATACATCAAGCCAGTTTCGTCGTTTGGTTTGCTCTGACGGCAATGCATGTTGTCTCCTATCTGCCAAGGGCTGTCTATCAGATGGGTGGTGAAATTCGACTTCCAGCGATTGGTTCCTTTCAGTTTTCAAGCGTGAGACTCAAAGGACGTGAGGCGCGCTTGATCGTGGTCTTGATTGCCATCATCTTTGGTATTGTCGTCGTTAGCCTGGGTTATGGAAGTATCGCTCCGTGGGTTCACCTATTTCAGACCGGTCGGTTGATCAAGGTTCATTAGTTCTTTTTGAAGTTGATTCGATAGCCCCAAGCTAATGGATTCCAAGATGGATAATTGGTGTTTAGTCTTGATCTATCTTTAGTCTTGCTTGGGATGATTTAAGATCTAGCTATCTTTGAGACAATTCTCTAACTAAAAAGTGCTTCGAACGCAATTGCTTGGTCATACTTGATCGTAAACACCTAATCGGCCATACTTGGAGTTATTCAACGCATTGGTCCGCTGGAATTGGCATTAGTCCGACTTGCAACAGGGGCCTACGTTTCACTAAGGATTTGTTCATAAAATGGAGAGCCCTATCTGAAAACTTCAGCTAGGGCTCTCCATTTTTTTATTCTTATTCTTATTTTTACTAGGTTTTACTAGGTTTTACTAGGTTTTACTAGGTCTAAACAAAGTATAAAGATCTACTTCTTTGTATCCCAAAAGATCGTGTCGATCGCGGCAATCTCTGAGAGCAATTTTTCGGCGACTGCTACGTCATTAGTTTTTTTGGCTTCGCCTGCGGTCTTGGTGGCAGACCAAAAGAGCTGATGGAGATCTGGATGTGCTTCTAGATGAGCTGGTTTGAAGTAGTCAGTCCAAAGAACCCAGAGGTGATGCTTGACGAGTTCAGCTCGGTCCTCTTTGATTCTGACAGCACGCTCGCGAAAGACATCATCGCTGGATGCATTGAACTTCTCCATGCAGGCTTTGACTGATTCGGCTTCTATTCGGGCTTGCGCCGGATCGTAAACTCCACAAGGAAGGTCGCAATGCGCAGATGCGATTCGTGGCGCCAAGGTCTTTCTGATTTTCAAGGTATCCTCCGTTTATTTTCATCCGATTCCGATGGTCTCCGAATACGGCCATCCTTGCCGCTATTTTCTTTCATCTCCAATCTACATCGGAATTCGGTTCTTGTAATTGACTTAGTCGGCCAACGTTAATTTTCTGGTGAAAATATAGTTGTCTGATTAGGGGTTTACTTTGTAGGATCGAAGTGAATGAGACCTGTTTTTAGAGTAGAGGTTACCGGATTGAGCATGCTTCCTACTTTGATGCCAAAGGAGAGACTCCTTTGCGTTGGGATCTTTCGACGAAGATCTCTAGCTCTAGGCGCAATAGTTGTGATAGCTGATTTTGAAGCCACAAGTGAGCTTATGGTCAAGAGGGTATCAAAGATTTTCTCAGATGGATCATTTGAGGTGATGGGCGATAACCGAGGTATTTCTATCGACTCACGTCAATTTGGGGTTGTTTCGCCGGATTCCCTGCAGGGGCGAGTCTGGTTTTGCTACTCGCCCAACTTTCGAAGTTTGTGGCGAGCTACATAGAAGAGCTCATAGTGAACATCCCAAAACGCTTTTACATACAATTCCGAGGAGATGTATAATTCCGTCGAAGGAGTTTTTTAGGGTTATGGCATGGTCGATGGAGCGAAATTTTGGTGCAAAACTTACTTTTTGGCTAATTATAAGGGCAAAAGGGATCGCGCTATTGGCATTGGACTCACCTTAATGATGCCAATAACTTATTGAAGTCTATAATTTTAGATCATGCAAAGACTTGAGTCAGATATCGAGCGGATTCTAAATGTAAAGTTTTATACCGATCTTGATTCGGTTTCAACCGAGGAACTGCGTCTTCGAAAGAAGGATGCTGAAGCCATCGAGGCAATGGTCTCTTACGCCCGGAGGATTACCCAAGGGCGAATGGAAATTTTTGAGTACGATCCGACGACCTTGGCAGCAGAGGGCTCCAGTGCCGATGCGGGGGCAGTCGATCGTCTCGGTGATGTTATTACCCCCAACTCAGGGGGCAGGCCAATATCTTATGGCCGTTTTGTTGACGTCTCGATTAGTCAGAGCCAGATCGATGAAGTCGAGGCTCAGCTTTTAGAATTGATCGCAGCCGCTAGGACACAAGTAAGCACCACGTTAGAAAAGCCTACTCCGGACTCAGTTATTGAATTTTCTAGTTTGAATCAGGTGGAGACGAAGTTATCTGAGTGGCGAAAGCAGCTGTTTTTGAGTATAGATGCTATTCATGCTGAGCTGGTGGTTCGATATCGAGATGATGGTTCGATCATCGACAGCCTTTTGAACAAGGTAATTCAAGGCGAAACTTCAGGGGATTAGCACTCCAGAGGTTCTGAGATTCGAACGGTTCTTTCATCAAAGTCGAACTTTTGTGCTTGCGGTCCTGGATTTTTATCATTTTCGTCATTTGGGGATTATTGACCTTTAAGGGAATTTTTTGGAGCGTGCTTTTTTAGATGATCTTTGAAGTCGTTTTTTTCGATCCACATTGGCTCAAAGTGAGCGACATCTACCTGATGAGGTTGTATCTCTCTTCTCTGAAACGATAGATGGTCTTGGTGTTATGGTAGTTCCGGAAACAACTTGGAGACGATGATTGTTGTTATCGAAGATGCTTTGGGTAAGAGGTAAGACTTTGTGGGTTTTTGTATGACCAATTTTGCCGTAGTTTCGCTCCATAGTTCCCCGCTGGATCAGCCTGGTAGTGGTGATGGCGGGGGAATGAATGTCTATGTTTTTCAATTAGCGTCGGCCCTTGCGAGACTCGGCAATGACGTTAACATCTATACGCGAGCGACCTCGCAAGACGATCCAGCTCGCATTGAAATCGAACCTGGACTAAGGGTCCACAATGTCCCAGCAGGCCCTTTGGCGGCTCTTGATAAAGACGAGCTGCTGGAATATGTCGATGAGTTCACCGAAAATGTGATCGCAAGAATTCAGATAGACCGTTCACTTAAGCCTGATGTCGTGCACTCAAATTATTGGATCTCAGGGTTGGTCGGCCACAAACTGAAGCACTTCTATCAAGTCCCGATGATTACGACTTTTCACACAATTGAAGCCATAAAAGCGATTGGTCGTACTGTTCCAGACGATCGAGTCAGTGAATCCTTTCGGATGGATGCCGAGGATCAGATTGCCGGTTGTTCAGACTTCGTGCTCGCTTCCTGTGACCAAGAGGCGCTCGATATTCAGAGGTATTTGGGTTTAGCTTCGGAGCGAATTGCTGTTGTGCCATTGGGCGTTGAACATGCCTATTTTGCGCCGGGAGATATGGCTATGGCTAGATCTGCAATGGAGCTACCTCAGAACGATCCAATAAGCCTCTATGTGGGCCGAATTCAGCCTCTCAAGGGTCTTGCAACTGCCTTCGAAGCCTTTTCTTGCACCCTTGGTGACTTTCCCAATAGCCGCTTTGTGGTAGTTGGAGGACCTTCGGGCCATCTAGGCGAGGTTGAACTTGACTATTGTTTCGATATGGCTAGATCCAAGGGATTTGAGGACAAGATTATCTGGCGACAGCCAGAGCCTCACATCCGCCTAGCAAGCTACTATCGGGCCGCAAACCTGGTGGTAGTCCCATCGCGTACCGAGTCATTTGGATTAGTAGCCCTAGAAGCAATGGCATCTGGAACCCCCGTTGTAGCCTCAAGCGTGGGCGGATTGAAGTCCCTAATATCGCATGGCCGAACAGGCCTATTGGCTCCTGTGCGAAATGGCGGTGTGTTTGCTAATTTGATGTTGGAGCTTTTGTCTACTCGTGAGCGGTCTTCGATGATAGCCAGAAATGCTCTTATGCAAGCACGGACATACTCTTGGAAGGAAGCGGCTGAGCGAGCGCTTTCGGTAGTGGAATCTTTGGATGTTCGACAATTGATCGAGTGTGGATAAGTGCCCGAGTTGGTCTCTCTAGCCAAGCAGAAAGAACTCTTCATGGAGATCAATGGGTATCTTTTGGACTTTTCTAGGTCTGACATAGTATTGAACGTTGATAGCGATGAGACTATATTTCGCCATTACTTGCGTTGTCGCGGTCAAGAGCGTGAAGTTATTACTATATGGATTACCCAAAGGGGTCGTACAGTAATGTTTGAGACTTACTTTATGCCATATCCCGAGGAGAATGTTGCGCAGTGTTTTGAGTATCTGCTTGCCTCGAATTCACGAATTCACCCGATGTCATTTTCAATAGGGATAGAGGATGCGATCTTTATCACGGGAACTTGCCCCACTTCAAACTTCACGAGGAACCAGCTAGAGGAATATGCCGGCGCTCAACTTCAATATAGCGACGAGATCTTTCCAATTGCGATGTCTATCGGTTATGAAAGCAAATATCGCCGTTCTAGAGCTTTCTGATCTTTGAAGTTCGACCTCCGATGACTCATGGGTGATCATCTGCTTCAATAGTAAATCCACCTAAGTTTCTTCCAGGGTTTGTTTTTTAAATGATTGGTGAGCGTAGCTAAGGACTACCTTTTCATATGGTCGTGCTGCGGATAGCAAGGCTGGTTGATTATCAGTTTGACTATTTGCCCCGATGACGATCTTACCTTTTGAAAATTTGCTATAGCGTGTCTTGTTATGGCGAGATTGACAATTGTTGGTGTAGGTAAAATGGGTCGGGCAATTCTAGATGCTGTTGTCGCGGTGGGGATTACGGGGCTAGATGAGATCGTAATTTTCGATGCCAACCCAGCCCTTTTGGACGATGCGGTTCTGGCTCATCCAACTATAACTGTGGGTCACAAAATTGAGGCATCAGATATTTACATTATCGCAACCAAACCGCCTGTAGTTCGGGAAGTTGCAGGTGAGATCGGCTTGATCGGTAAGGGCTTGGTGATTTCAATAGCCGCTGGCCTTAGCATATCCTATTTGGAGGAGTCACTTGGGACCCAGATGTCCATCGTTCGCTGCATGCCTAACACCCCTGGTCAGATCGCGATGGGGATTACCGCTCTCTGTGCTAATTCAAATACAACTGCTGGCGAGTTGACTTGGGCGTCGTCGTTGCTTTTGGCTCTTGGTGAGGTGGTTGTGGTTCCTGAGAGTCAAATTGACGCCGTTACTGCGATTTCAGGCTCTGGTCCTGCCTATCTATTTTTATTTGCCGAGGCGATGATTGACGCAGGCGTAGCGCTGGGTTTGAGCGCAGATCTTTCCGCGCGTTTGGCGGTTTCGACGCTTTTGGGTTCGTCTGAGCTTTTGGCACGATCAAACTATGATACCAGAGGACTACGCCTTGCGGTTTCTTCTCCCGGAGGGACCACTATTGCAGCTACAAATGAGATGGAAGATTCTGGTTTACGCAGAGCAATTCATCGTGGAATTGCCGCAGCTCATAAAAGAGCAAGGGAAATGCAAGGCTGAGTTTTCTTTATCACTGCTCTGAATTGGTGCCCGCTCAGGATACCTTAGCGGGCACCTTGGCGGTCGTCGCAGCGATAAAGCCAAAGTAAATTATGGTAATCCCAATTACCAATGTTATTGAGAATGCCGTCATGGCATTTGCCAATGAATTTAGGAGTCCGCTAGCGCCCGTTACTGCCGTTCCGATTGCTATGAGGGCGTTGGATACCTTGAATCGAAGAGTGTTGGTTCGAAAAAAAGATGCAATTGCGCCCACAAAGACTACCGTTGCCCCAACTCCGGATCCGACTCCCGCAAAGAGTCTTGGTAGGACGCTAAAGACCTTTGAACCTTGTGCCAAATGATGCAAGGGGAGTGGGGCTAAAAATGGAGCCGAAATCATCATTCCGGTTACAAGGAATGCCAATAAGACCAAGACCTTGGCAACTTTGTTGCCAATCTTTTCTCCGAATTGGAGATAGACCGTTCCTAGTGCCAAAAATGGCACGTTCAAGATCGCACCAAAGAGATAGAAGACTTTGAATAGAAGGTGGTTCCAGCTACCAGCTGCGCCTAGAGCTAGCGCGAAGGCTGCAATCGCAAACATCGAAAGCGATGATGCCCATGCCAATTCATGAATTTTTTTCTTATTCAGCCACCGTTCATAGGTCGATAGTGCAAATATGACTCCGACTAGTGTGGCTACGATTGCCGAGATTAGCTCTACCATTTTATCTAAGGATAGATGAGATATGGACAAATGTGTTAGCCTTGGCGCTTATCCTATGGTAAAAGTGAGAGTAGCTCCCGAACAAAGGCACTATTGCGCCGACCAATTGGTTGAAAGTGACCGACGTCGAGGCGGAGCGGTGACTAAACGATGATGGTCGACTTAGATCTGTCCAGCTTGAATGTGGCAGTGATCGGCGCTGGAGCGGTTGCAGCTCGAAAGATCGCAAGGTTCGACGCCCTTCCAAGGCGCCTTTTTATCGTATCTCCTGAGATATCGAGGGAACTTTTATTCCAGGTTGGACGCCTCTTGGAAGATTACGATCCAGAAGTTATCAAAGGGGTCGATGCTATTGGGTGCGCCGATCAGATTCTCCTTTTGATCCAAGGCAACCTTGAGGATAATTCCAAGGACATTGAATTGAGATTTGGGCCTATCGAGATTCGCTTAGGCGAATATAATGAAGGCGACCTTGATGGCATTGACTATGTGGTCGTATGTACGGATAAGCATGAGCTGAATGACTCTATTACCAAAGCCGCACTAAGTGGTAAAGTTTTAGTGAACAATACTAGCGACTTTAGATCTAGTACGGTGAGAAATGTTGCGGTAAGGGCGTTGGAGAACTTTTCTGTGGGGGTAAGTTCCCATCGTCCGGTACCGGCGGTAAGCGATTGGGTTTGCGACGGACTTGTTCGGAGCATGGATCCATCGCTTGATAAGTTTATAGAAGCCTGTGCGAGTATTCGTGAGACTTTGAAGATGGAAAAGGTGAGCCTGTCAAGGGGGGCGTGGTCGAGGGTTCTTGAATCGGGAGCTTTTGATTTTATGAAGATGGGCGAAACAGATTTGGCGATTAGTGAGATTTATAAATGCCTCTCGTAGCAGTGGGAATTTCCCAAAATGAATTAGGTAGCAGAGATTTCAGTGATTTCTCGATAGACGACCAGCGTTGCATGGATTTGTTGGTCGACTTGACCGCTTCTAGCCTTGTTGAAGAGGCAGTCGTTGTAAATACCTGTGCCCGAACTGAGGTTTATGCAGTTGTCTCTTCATTCCATGCTGGGGTTGACACTGTAATTGAGCACCTAAGTCTGTGGCTTTCGGCGAATAGGTCAGAGATCGCTGAGGTCGCTCATGTATATTACGATAATGGTGCTTCGCGTCATTTGTTTAGACTTACATCTGGCATTGAATCGACAATTATTGGTGAGTCAGAGATAATTGGGCAAGTTAAGCGTGCTTATTCAAGGGCTCATGATGTGGGCACCACTAAGAGTTTCTTGGAGCGCCTCTTCCAACGGTCACTTGAGGTAGGTAAGAAGGTTCGTAGCGAGACCGCGATCTCGCAGGGAACAGTCTCCTCTGCTTATGCTGCCACGGAAATGTTGGCTCGAATAAAGCCTGGTGTGGAGCGAGCGCTCGTAGTGGGTGCTGGAGAGATCGGCTCGAAGATAACTCAAGCCTTGGTCGATAATGGAGTTAGTGTTCACGTTGCGAATCGAACAGCCGAGCGTGGTGAGAAGTTGGCTGAGTCCTTTGGCGCATCGTCTATTCCTTTAGACTTTGCCCTTTCAAACCTAGTCGACTACGACGCTGCCTTTTTCGCGACTGGTACCTCGACTTATTTAGTTGAAAAGGGTGCGCTTGCTAAGGCGATCTTATCGAAGGTGGATGTCGATTCTCAACTGGTGCTTTTTGATCTCGGCATGCCTAGAAACCTTGACCCCCAACTGGGTTTAATCTCCAGTGTTGAGCTGGTTGATCTCGAGCGTATCTACGACTACTTAAACGATGAGATGAAAAAACGAAGGTCTCAGATATCTCTCGTTGAAGAGATTATCGATTTGGAGTTGGCAGACTTTTCTTCCCGAGCCACCCAGGCCGCCACCCTTGGGCCGACGATTGCTTCACTCTATGCCTTTGGAGAAAGTGTCAAATCTGGAGAGCTAGAGCGGTTTAGGAGTAGGCTGTCGAACTTGGACCCCGAAGAAGCAAAGGCAGTAGAGGCGTTAGTATCTGGCATTGTTGGAAAGATCTTGCACGCTCCCGTGAGCAAATTAAAACAGACGAACCTAGAACGCGCCGAGCGATTAGCGGATTCTCTGCACTACCTCTTTGGACTTTAGTTTTAGGTATGGGCGAAAAATCATGACGAAGATCGTTCGGATAGCCACACGCCATTCGGAGCTTGCCCTCTATCAAGCACGAGAGGTAGCCTCTCGGCTGAAATGTGACTTTGAAATTGTTGAGATTACGTCAAGTGGTGATCGTGACCTAATAAGCTCGCTGTCGCAGATTGGCGGAACGGGAATCTTTGTCAAAGAGGTTCAAAATGCTCTGCTTGAAGGGCGGGCAGACATAGCTGTTCATTCAGCTAAAGACCTTCCTGGGGTTCTTCCTGAGGCGACGACCATTGCGGGATATCTTCCCCGAGGTGACATCCGTGATGCAATATTTGGATCTCGAATAAGTGATCTTCGTGAAGGCGCCATTGTGGCCACTGGGTCGGCCCGGCGAAGGGCGCTACTTTTATCTAAGCGCCCCGACGTTAAAGTGGTTGACTTGAGGGGGAATATCCGAAGTCGTCTCTCGAAGGTTGGTGAGGTTGACGCGATCTTGGTGGCAAATGCAGCCTTGGTGCGTCTTGGCATTGATTTGGAGCTTGGAGAGATCTTCGAGCCCGAAGAGTTTTGCCCACAGATTGGACAAGGAGCAATTGCTATTGAAGCTCGGCTCGACGATCTGTCGACCCTAGAGCTTGTTCGGGAGGTCTCTGATTCTGATACGTTTTTGCAGTTGACCGCCGAACGGAGTCTCTTGGCCACATTGGGGGCGGGTTGCACATTGGCGGTTGGAGCCTATTCATCGCTGATCGGGCCTCGAGTTTCCCTCTTTGGGATGATTAGCTCCAGCGATGGAGATGAATTTGTCACAGTCAAAATGGAGAGCGAGGACCCGGGCCTACTAGGCCAGAGGGCGGGTGCATTTCTTCTTGAGAATGGTGGCTCACGCCTTTTGTCTAATGGCTAATTTTTTCATTTGGTCTGCTTTTGATTAGAGCCGATGTTGGGCCATAATTTATTTTCTTGCGAGGTCGCCTCGACCCGTTGATTGGTGACTCATCTCAGGCGAAGTGGCCTTTGTCTGCTGTAATCTTTGCCCCCGGAACATTTTTGTCACTTGACCGAGGTGCCCGGTACCTCATTGAAACCGCAATAGGATTGTTCTGATTCGACTAAGTTAGGTTTGTGTGAGTAGTTCTTATCAGAGGTTTTCAAGCGGCGTAGTTTATCTAGTTGGTGCTGGACCTGGGGATCCCGGATTGCTAACTCTGCGAGGTCGCGATCTTTTGTCAAGTGCAGATTGCGTTATATATGACTACCTTGCCGATTTGTCACTACTCAAATATGTCCCGAGTGACGCTGAAATAATCGACGTAGGTAAGCGTCCTGATCGACCAATGCCCCAGGATGAGATCAATGAAATTATTCTTGCCTGCGCCAAACGACATGAGAGGGTGGTGCGTCTAAAAGGTGGAGATCCTATGCTCTTTGGCCGCGGTGGCGAGGAGGCCATGGCTCTTGTTGAACATAAGATTCGATTTGAAGTTGTGCCCGGAGTCTCGTCTGCAATTGCTGTACCTGCTTATGCCGGAATTCCGGTTACCCATAGGGGCGTTTCAAATACCTTGACGATAGTCACCGGCCACCGACAAGGAGGTGGTGAGGGCGAGATGGACTTTGAAGCCTTAGTTCGATTAGGTGGAACGATAGTTGTACTCATGGGTGTGGCACACCGAAAGGCGATAGCTCAAGGATTGATTGATGCTGGGATGGCATCCAACACACCGGCGGCAAGTATTCAATGGGGAACAAAAGCTGCACAAAAGAGCTGGCGTGGTACGGTTGGCGAGCTTGGGGAAGCTCCGATATCTTCTCCTTCGACCATTGTTATAGGTGCCGTGGCATCCTTCAATCTAGTTTTTTTCGAGTCGCGGCCACTTTTTGGAAAGAAGATTGTGATCACGAGGGCACCCCGTCAAACGGGCCTCCTCGAAGGCCAATTGAGATTACTAGGCGCCGAGGTAGTGGTTGCACCGTCGATCGACATTGCTCCACCTCTCGATAACTATGACTCTCTCGATCGGGAGATCTCACGGATTGAAACCTATGAATACTTGATCTTTACCTCCGTTAATGCAGTGGAGGCGTTTTTTAGTCGAATCGATGATATTAGGAGACTCGCGAGACTCAAACTCGTGGCAATTGGTACTTCAACTCAAAAGGCGATAGAGAGTTTTCAACTCCGTGTGGATTTGGTGCCAAGAGAGGCTCACCAAGAGGCTTTACTGAAAGAGTTTCCGATTGATAAGGGTCGAGTCCTCTATCCGAGAGCCGAGATAGTTCGGGACCTCCTGATCGGTGGACTGATCGAACTGGGTCACGAAGTTGTCGATCCAATAGCCTACCGTAATGTCGACTATGACCCTAGTGAGATCGAAATCGATGCAATTTTAGGTTGTGACGGTATATGTTTTACGTCATCTTCGTCGGTAGTAAACTTCCTAAAGATCTACTCTAAGGATAGACTGCCGCGTTCCGTATTTTCAATAGGGCCGATCACCACTAAGACTGCGCGTGACTGTGGAATTGAGGTATCTGCTACAGCTGATCTTCACAATCTCGATGGTTTGGTTGAAACCCTTGTTGCTTTTTTTGCTGATGACTTTCCATCTGTGGACAGAATTGGATAGATCTATACAAATTCATAATAAGCGCCATCACTAGGGGTGTCTTTTTAGATTTTTCTGAATGTCTTTTGCACGAGGGCTGTCAGCTGATAATCATTTTATTTCGGTAACGGATAGGTTGTTACGTCGGATTTCGATTTGCTTGATGGCCTTTGGCGATTTGGCCCTAAATTTTAACTATGGCAAATATCGCGCGGCGCCCAAGGCGTCTTCGTTCTACCGCAGCACTTCGTGATCTAGTTTCGGAGGTGCAAATAAGTAACAACGATCTTATTGCACCACTTTTCATAAAAGAGGCACTTGATGAGCCAGTTCCGATCTCATCTTTACCTGGGATCTATCAACATAGCGTTACCTCGGCGATCGAAGAGGCGCGTCGTTTGAATGACTTAGGGGTAAAGGGCTTCATGCTCTTTGGAGTCCCGAGTCAAAAGGATCCCCTTGGAACCCAAGGATATGACGATAATGGGATAACTCAACTCTCGATCGGGGCCTTCAAAGAGGCTTTTGGTGACCAGGCAGTCGTAATGGCGGATCTTTGTCTTGATGAGTTTACGGATCATGGTCATTGTGGAGTCCTGGACCAACGCGGTTGCGTGGACAACGACAAGACTCTTGAACTCTATGGCGAAATGGCGTTGGCTCAAGCCCGAAGTGGCGTTGACTTTGTAGCGCCCTCCGGAATGATGGATGGACAAGTTGCATTTATTCGACAAACCTTAGACCAAGCCGGATTCGTGGGTGTGGGTATCTTGGCGTATTCGGCCAAGTACGCCTCAGCATTCTACGGGCCGTTCCGCGATGCGGTTGATGTGACGATTGCCAATGGTGGTGACAGGAAGGGTTATCAACAGGACTTTAGAAATCGTCGTGAGGCAATATTGGAGATAGAACTCGACATCTCTGAAGGTGCTGACATGGTTATGGTGAAGCCCGCTTCGAGCTATCTCGACATAATCTCTACCATTCGACCAATGGTCAACCTGCCAATCGCCGCTTACCAGGTATCGGGTGAATATGCAATGGTAAAAGCCGCTGATGCGGCAGGATATATTGACGGTACTGCAGTGGCTCTTGAGCAGTTACACGCCATCAAGCGTGCTGGGGCGGACTTTATATTGACTTACTTTTCGCACGAACTTGCTGAGATTCTTAGATAATAATCCCACTGGCATCTCCAATGGTTTGTAGATTTCTACACATTGGAGCAAATTTCAAGGTTCATTTATTTGGGTGGTTGCAGATCCTATTCAACGCCTCAACGTGAATGGCGTTAGAAGCCTAAAAACTCAGTCGACGTCTTAGATAACGGCCGAATCTTATCTTATGGACCATCAAGTGGGTGACATAACAGAGATTCGAACAGTTAGATAGTCGATCGTCATAATGTGTTTTATGCTGGCATAGCTTGGGTCAGACTTGTCGTCTCGAGCTGTAGTTTAAAATGGGGCATAAGCTAAAGCGTTTAGCAGCTTAGTCAAATGAAGCTAGGTAGATCCCACCCCAGCTCGGCATGACGGATCAGATTTTATAACGAACCTATTTTTCGGTAGAGCATTTTACTAGGAATGTACCACTGGTTCTTCAAATGGATTTACAAACCCTAACTCTAAAAGCTTGCCTTCTCCCCACTTTTGAACAAAGTGTTCTTGGTCTTTTTTGACTATCTTGCGGATCCAGGAGGCAATGATTGGATCTTTGGTTCCAACGGTTTCGGAGAGGCCATGGGAGATTTTGCTTTCATGAACGCAAGTCGGTGACCTTCCAAATTCGCGCATTCTTACATAAAGATCCGTATCTTGAAACCAAATTGTAAAAGATTCGTCAAAGAACTCGTCCTTACCTGCGGAAAGCAATTCGATTGATGAGGCTTTGAATACAAAGCACCAAGCGGAAAAGTCATATCGAGTCATCTCTAAGGTGTAGGGAAATACTACAAGTTCTCCTGAGTCAAGTGATTCTTGCAAAGGGTCCCACCATCCTGGGAGTAACTGAACGTCATCATTTACGATCGCGATATATTCAGTTTGAGCAGAGCGTACTCCAGTGTTGACTGGAGTCGTGTATCCCTGGGGCGCACCTCCGTTGTCGACGATAACTGTTTGAAACGGTACCTCTGTGGTTTGATATATAGATTTGACCAATCGTAGGAAACGCGCCGAGGTGACATCCAATGTTGGGACGATTATTGTGAGAATCGGTTTTATACCAGGTCCAGGGTTTGCTGGGATTTTGGCCTTGGTAGGATTCGCATGTCTTGTCCCCATCTTGGTCTTTTTTGCAGTTTCGTTTAAGTCGATGGGATAGTTGGCAGCTCGTTTCGTGAATGTTTTGAGTTCGGATATTTCATTGAGACCAAAGTGATTGATCTGAGAGAGTTCTTCGATAATCAGTTGTGTCTCGATTACCTCAATACCCTCGAATTCGATTGCGATCTCTATCGACTGGTCGGCAGAACTAATATTGCTTTGTTCCGTTTTTGCATTAGCATCTAGAAAGCGAGTCAATTGATCGATTATGCCGAATTTACTTAGGTTCAATGCAATTGTTTTGGCCATTGGATGGAATTCGGTAGATTCCTGGGGCCATTGGGACTTTTGATTTGGGTCGGCCAGAGAAAATATTGGAAAAGGGTATTCTCGAAATTTAGCGATCGCATCTACAGAGAGTTCAGCGCGCTCGCCGTAGGGCAAAAAGGCGATGGCGCCTATATATGGCTTCGCGTTTCCATTTCCGAGATCAACTGGATATAGGCGTTAACATCTACATCAGAATCAGCAAAGACCAAAAGCAAAAACCAAAAGCAAAAAACTCATGCCTTCAATATCGGAATAACCAGGATAGTTCTGAAGCCCTGACGCCATATGCAAGAATCTAAAGACATACCCGATGATGCTTTTGGGATCTAAATCAGCCAGAGATAGCTTTTGTGGCAAGGTGTATGGATTCTTAAATTGAGCTTGAGTTTGGTCAACTTTGTTTCGATATAGAGTTGGAGACTTTTAACTTAAGTCCTAGCCCGACTCGGTCGTTGAGACTAAGAGCGCGCGATCTTGAAACGAACTAGGGAAGACGATTAGAGTGACCACAACTGAATCTCGAAGTACCTTATCTGAGGATGCGCCCGCATCGAAAGGACTTCAAGCGCCATCTTTTAATACTCGAACGCGGCGTCCGCGAAGCGATAAGGCAGTAGCTGCATTGAAAGTTCGTCGAAGTATTTCAAGTGATGACCGTGCCTCATCAATTGTAAAACCCGAGGTCCCTGAAGAGTCCTCTGTTGAAGTGGAGGTCGATTTTGATTTCCAAAAGCTATCGTTCGGGGGTGATCTTCTGGGACGAGGTTCTAATGAATCTAGTGATGAACGACAAGTTGGAAAAGAAGGTTTCTCTTTTGGATCGGATCGATTTCGTGTTAATCGATCGATGGTAGATGATTCTGGGTCCCACCTGAGGAATGGCTCGATCTCGGGGGATCGAGTGGTTACAAATAAAGTTGCTATCTCTGACGATGCGCGAAAGGTCAAAGCATCACTGAATCGAATTGCCGTCACAGGGTCAAATCTAGGGGTACGTATTGCCGAGATGGCTGGTGTCTTGGAGGTGGTTTCGAGCTCAATTGATGATCAATTGGCCGAGGTTGCATCACTTGGTGATTTGGCAGAGGGACTCTCTGTGCGAAATAGCGGTGTCGCGCATTCGGCCGATTTGGCTCGGGGGCTAACTCAAAACTTGAATAGCCGAATCTCAGTTACTAAGAGCCAAGTCGATGACGCTGTTGGCGAA
Organism: Acidithrix sp. C25; assembly: GCF_904848545.2. Classification (NCBI taxonomy): domain Bacteria; kingdom Bacillati; phylum Actinomycetota; class Acidimicrobiia; order Acidimicrobiales; family Acidimicrobiaceae; genus Acidithrix; species Acidithrix sp. C25. The sequence continues at coordinate 911,433 of NZ_CAJHCI020000002.1, read as the reverse complement.
ATTAAGCAGCTTATCAAGTGGGTGAATGCCACATCTGAGGAATTGGTTCGGCTTAGTGATGTCGCTGGAGGTATAGGAGAATTTACTACTGCAATATCGAGGATTGCCCAACAGACCCATATCTTGGCCCTAAATGCAAGAATTGAAGCTATGCGTTCTGGAAGCGCGGGCGCAAGTTTTGCCGTGATAGCTAATTCGATTAGACAACTTGCTGATCAGACAATTAAAGCTGCCGCTGAGAGCGCAAATACTGCAAATCTTTTGCGTGAACGAATTGATATTCTTTCAAAGGATTCAGGCACTGCTAAAGATAGGGCGAAACGTGCTGAATGGGCAACTACCTCGATGGCTGATGCGATATCGGAGATAGAGAGTTCGTTGGAAGACGCAGATTTGACAGTATCTGAAATAGCCGTATCTGCATCAGAGTCAGCGACAGAGATGCGGGAGTTCGCAGATGGCATTGGTCGCCTATCAAAGGAAGTCGCAGATTCTAATAAAGAGCTCTTCGAAGGTCGAGAGCTCGTAGCATCAGCTCAAGCAGCCTCGAATTTTTTGGTAAATCAGACTGTGAATTCGGGAGTCAAGACCGTTGACTACTTTTTTGCTCATCTCTCGTTTGATATAGCACGAGAGATAGCTGGTCTATTCGAGAGATCTATTCGGGAAGGTCGAATCTCGGCATCGAGCCTCTTTGATGATAATTATCTTCCAATCGATGGTACTTTACCTACCCAGTACACAACAAAGTACGTTAACTTTACCGACCAGGTTCTACCAGCAATTCAAGAGCGGGTTCTGGCTATGGATAAGCGAATTATCTTTTGTGCTGCAATGGATCGAAATGAATACATAGGGACTCACAACCATATCTATTCCAAACCACAGGGAGATGATGTGGTTTGGAACGCAGCGAACTCTAGAAACAGGCGAATCTTTTTAGATGATGTTGCTAAAGCAGCGGCTGCTAATGAAGACGAACATCTGATTCAGCTCTATCGTCTAGATATGGGCACCGGACAATTTGTGATCAGCAAGGACGCTTCCTCGCCTATTTATGTCGGAGGACGTCATTGGGGAGCCCTTCGGATAGCCTATCGTGCCTAACGATCCTCTCTGGGGTTGCTTGAGTTTTTGTAATTGAGGCGCCCAAGGTAGCACTATGGATGTTGGGTCCAACGCAGCATCTCGTGATAGTGCCCACTGGGGCTTTTAAATAGGTCTCATGAGCTTTGGGGGATTTCAGCTAGGATCTCTGTTATCCACTTTTAGCCGATCTGTCGCCATTAAGTGGGTTATAAAAACTATTTGTGGCCCTTTTGGCCCGACCTCCGAGGAAAATTGCACGTGAATAGCCCTGAATCAAAAGTCACCAATGCTTCACTGTTCGATCGAGCATGTGAGCTAATACCCGGCGGTGTAAATTCGCCCGTCAGAGCCTTTCGTTCGGTAGGCGGAGGAACGCCATATTTTGTTGAATCGGGCAAGGGTGCGTTTGTCGTTGACGTCGAAGGCAGAAAGTATCTTGATTACGTACAATCCTACGGAGCGTCGATTCATGGCCATGCCCACGACGACGTTGTGGAAGCCATCATCTCGGCGGCCAGGAAAGGGTCTACCTTTGGAGCACCAACGCCTAACGAGGTTGTACTTGCCCAATTGCTAATAGATCGGGTGCCCGGTTGTGAGATGATTCGCCTTTGTTCTAGCGGCACCGAGGCTACGATGTCTGCCCTCAGAGTCGCAAGAGGTTTTACGGGGCGAAATAAGATAGTGAAATTCGATGGGTGTTATCACGGCCATTCCGATGGTTTGTTGGCTGGAGCAGGTAGCGGTTTGGCCTCTCTTTCGCTTCCAGATAGTGCGGGTGTCTCACCTAGTTCTATTGCTGACACAATGGTCTTTGAATATAACACTGTTCCCACCTTGGACGAGTCGGTCGCGGCTGTCATTGTGGAGCCCGTTGCGGCCAATATGAACCTTGTGCTCCCGGTTGCTGGTTTTCTAGAAGGACTGCGCGCCGAATGTGATCGTGTTGGAGCATTACTGATTTTCGATGAGGTAATTACTGGATTTAGAGTGGGCTTTGGCGGCGCGTCTAAGCATTTTGGTGTTACCCCGGATCTTTGGTGCTTTGGTAAAGTCATCGGAGGGGGATTGCCGATTGGCGCTTTTGGTGGTCGAGGCGAAGTAATGTCTAAGTTGGCGCCAATTGGTCCGGTCTATCAGGCCGGCACCTTGTCGGGCAATCCGGTTGCCACCGCCGCAGGCATTGCTGCTTTGAGCCTCTTGGACGAATCAAGTTATCTTATGCTAGCGGGCCGTTCTAAGGCTCTTGGTGAAGGGCTATCTAAGGTTTTTTCCGATGTCGGCGTAAACGTTGTGGTTTCGGTATTTGAGTCTTTGCTCGGATTATTCTTTTTAGATACTGCTCCAAGGAACTATTCAGAGTCCAAGGTGAGCGGAGACAGCGGTCTCTACAGTATCTTTTTTCGAGAAATGCTTCGCCGTGGTGTCGCCTTTGCTCCTGGCGCCTATGAGGTTATCTTTCCTTCTTTGGCACATAGTTGGGACGACATCGAATGGACGGTTGACATTGCGAGTGCTGCGGCTGGAGAAGTGGCAAAGCATATAGAGAAAAGATCGAAATCTTAGCCCATCTTTCCAAAAATCAAACCATTCTCCCAGCTAGTTGAGTATGTGGTCTTACGTTGGGACACTACAAATGCGTCGCAATGGTCTTTATCCGTTTAAGGGGATCACTAACTCCTAAGAGACGGTAGATCTCTTTGTGAACCGGCTCAGAAACACCACTAGTGCGGATGTGATAGACGACGCCTTTATCTGATGTAAGAACTATGGTGGCTCGGCGGTGACTGTTGAGTTGCTCTTTGATGGTTGACCATCTTCTCTTATCGTTATTTTGCCTCAAGGTCAGCTCAATAGCACTAAGGAGGTGATAGGCAAGTACTGAGATGAAGAGGTGAGCAGCAGTTCGGCTAGCTAGTTGATGATAGACCGGTCGAAGTCCAAGATCACTCTTGAGGGATCTAAAGGCATCTTCTACTTTAGTGAGAGTCGTATAGATATTCCAGATCTCACCTGCATCTAGCTCGCTATGGCTGGTGTCTATGACGTAGGCTCCTTGGAGATTATCATCTTTGGCTTTTGTGGGTTTTTCTGTAATAGTGAGATTGATTACTTTGTCAAAGCGTCTCTTTTTGATGATCTTGCCATGGTCTTGATGATATTCAAGGGATATCTCGTATTTGGAAGCAATACTTGGGTACTTGGCCTTGATGCGTCCGATACGCTCTGAGACAACTGTGGTCTTAGATATAGAACCCTTTGTGATTGAGGTATTCAACGAAGTGATATCTACTAAGAATCTCTCGTTAGCTTGACTAGAGATCGCTGATTCCTTCTTGGATCTCCCCAAAGAACGACACAACACCACGGTTGTGGTGTTGTTGTTGGTGGAAGAGGTGGAGATGGAGATGGAGGAGGAGATGGAGGAGGAGATGGAGGAGGAGATGGAGGTGGCGTTAGTATCAGTGTCGGTGCTGTCGCTGATATTGTTGCCGGTATTCTTGCCGGTGGCACCATTACGGATATAGTCGTCAGTGTCGGTGCTACTGTCGCTCTTGATGATTTTGGTGTCGTTGCTGCTGTCGCTGTTGCTGATACTGTTGCTAGTGTTGCCGGAGGTGGTGTAACTGTTATTGTCGTCAGTGCCGGTGTCTTCTTCTAGCGTTTGCACTTGTCCTTGCACTTGCACTTGCGTTCTCACTCGCCCTTGTGGCTTTTGTGGTTCCACTTGGAGCTTTTTCACCATCACAGGGGATCCTTGGGCATCGTAGATCTCGGTGAAGCCTTCCATCTCCATGAAATGGCTTCGATAGAGGCTCTTTTTGTTAGCTCTCTCAATTACTACGTAGTTGAGATTGCGCTTAATGAGAAGTTCTAGGTTTGCCTTGGTAGCAATTCCCCTATCCATCACAATGGTAGGAACAACATCCCCAAAGAGAGATCCATCCGATAGAGACTCCAAGGCATCAAGTACGCTAATGAGAGTTCTAGGCTCAGAGGTATTGCCCTCATGTATCTCTGAGTAGATGGGTAGTCCCCGGTGATCAACAAGTAGTGCCAGAGAAACTAATGTGCAATCAAAACGCTTCTCTTTGGAATGTCCATGTTTAGCTAGGGAGTTCCCCTTAGTAGAACCTTCGAAGTAGGTGTTGGTTAGATCAAAGAGAAAGAGCCTGGTATTCGTCCTAAAGAGATCAGAGCTAGCTCTATAGAGTGCTGGCTCTATGACGCCTTTAGCGTCATAGAGCTTATCTGCAATTGCATAGACCTTATCCTTGTGAAACTTAGAGAGATCGATACCACATATCTCAGGTAATGAAGAGTTGGAGTTGATATAAGAATAGGTCTTTCGATCAGATCCAGGATGAATAAGACGAGCTATTATCGTTGCCTTGGCAATACCAAGGGATTCACCCGATAGACCTGCACTCTCTAGGATCTTATCGAAGCTAAGAGCTTCATAGAACGAGTTTCCTATGAGTTCTGGACCGATACTTCTACTATTGATAGTCTTAGCACTAGAGAGATCCACCATCTCAAGGTCAGCCTCAGTAGCTCTTGTTTCTTTAGCGGCTGCAACTTCGGAACGAATTGCATACTTAGTGATTGCCAGATCTGCGTATCTGGCAATAATAGGATCTGATTCAAAGAGTGAGGTTACTCCAGAGAGTCCCAGGTAATAGCATTGGCAATTGCATTGGCCAGAGCTGGCCACAATGACTTATCCAGGTCCAGTTCGGTCAAGGTCATTACTATACGTTGACGGGGACCTTTTTCACAGCGGTAGGACTCAACGAGTTGGTACTTACTGTAGCTAACGCCGGTCTTTTTATTAACTGTTGGAGTTTCACGGATAAACACAACAAGACAATAGCACCATGTCAGAGCTAATGCAAGTCATAATCAACACTACTCAAAAATTAGGACACTACATTCGCGACCCAAAAAGACCTAATACCCATCTACCAGGGCATCTATAAATCGCCCAAGTCGAAAATCGCCCAAAATCCCCTCAAAAGGGACCAATTAGGGCGATTTTTCGGGAAATCTGCGAAAGATGGGTTAGAGTCAATCGCACTTTGTAACTATGAGTAGCCTAGAAAAGATGCGATTACCTAGAAAGAGCGACAAGTCATAAAAGCGATAGACCCCAAGGAACCCAAGATAGTGGACGATTATCGAAGTGTCTCATTCGATAATCGTCCGAGGCCTAGGCGTTAGTTATCTGTTTTTACGGAAGGTCGCTTTGGTATCTGAATTAATTTCATGAATTTGGCGCGGTTTTTGGATACTGGCCTCCAGATGAGATCTTTGGTCTTGACTGCGCCAAGGCCAAGCTGATAGAGCGCCTCCGGAGTTCCGATGTGGTTTGGTCGCATAAGGTTTGCCATAATTCGTACGATAGGGGTCATGACGCTCTTAGAGTTCATTCCAAGACCAACGCTAGCTCGCATAATGGTTGGGTGTCCTATTAGGCCTACGAAAGCTCTGGCGACCCTGTAGTAATTCCCATATATTGATTCAAGGCTACGTTCGTAACGCGATAAAATGGAAGGATCATCTAAAGATAATGCATCAAATATCACTCCGGCCGCCAGACGTCCAGTCTCATAGCCGTATGCTATTCCTTCACCATTCATGGGGTTAATTGTTCCGCTTGCATCTCCTATTAAGATGAAGTTTGAGCCAACTCGTGGACTAACCGATAGCCCCATCGGAAGTTTTCCGCCCGTGCCGACATAGATCGGATCATCAAGGGAAAGGCCCCATCTTTTGGGTGCGTTTTCGACGAAGGCTTCCATAACTTTGGTGGTGTTGACATCTTTCCACTTGCCTAAAGTGGAAAGGAGGCCGATTCCTACATTTACTCTTCCATCTCCAAGTGGGAAGATCCATCCGTATCCGGGGAGTATCTCCCCTTCTTTTGTTCTTATGTCGAGGTGGGATTCGATGAATGGATCACCCGAGAGTGGCGATGAGAAGTATCCCCGTAACGCTAAGCCCATAGGGAGCGATCTATCTCTTTTTGCCCCGAGTAACCTCCCTATTCGTGAGTTGGATCCATCTCCAACAAGTAGATATTTAGGGTGAAATGAAACTGTAGTGGATGAGGCTTTGTCGTATGCCTCGACAGCTGTTACCTTACCATTTGGATCTCTTTCAATCGATACGGCTTCATGACCTTGGAGAATTGTTGCTCCAGCATTTTCCGCATTCTTCGCAACTGCTTCGTCCAGTCGAAAGCGAGTCACAACATATCCATATGATGGAAGGTCTGGATGATCTGGCCATGAGAGTTCCATCTCTTTTTTTAGCGCTACAGCTCGCAGACCGTCATAGCGATGGGTGGTTTCAAGAAAGTCCCCCATTCCCATTGCTTCGAGCTGAAAGACAGAACGTGGAGTAAGGCCGTCTCCGCAAGTCTTTTCTCTTGGAAACGTCTTCTTCTCTAGGACTACTACAGAGACCCCGTATTTAGAGAGCCAATAAGCAGCACTTGCCCCGCTAGGGCCTGCTCCAATTATCAAAACATCACATTGGTTGTTCAACTCAGTCATCGCCTATAGCCTAGGGCTCTATTGAAGTTAACTCAAAGGTGCAGTAAAGAGCAGTCGTAAACTTTTGATATTCACATGCTTGCTCGCATGGTCTACCGATGACCATCGGTTTATAGACCGCGCGCGAAGACAACCATAGCTGATCGTTAGTTGTCCCCTTGGCGTGCCTTAGTTTTGTTTGCTCGAAGTGGTCAGGGATTTTGGATTAACTTTGTAGATTTCGTGTGTTAATTCTTGGTCAGAGGTGTTTGTGGACGGTTGATATTCGCCGTTTTATCTTCTACTACAATGACTAGATCTTGGAATAAACCAGTGCTAGATCTGCCGGCATAAGATTACTTGGTGAATTATTCAACGCATTTCGTTATGGTTTCTGGCTTGTGACATCGGGTATTTAAGATATTTATTCCCCACAAATTAATGAAGTGATAAAGCGTTATTTGAACCTTTTCATAAATTCCTCTAATAAAGGCGCAGACTATAAAGAATTATGAAGGTGTGGAGATCGAGAGCTCTGCTCGTTCTTTTAAAAGCAAAAATTGGATTGTCGTATGAAATATTTCAAGGGAACACATCTCTTTTCCTTGCTCTAAAAAATATTTCGACCATGGGCAACTATTTAGATTTCAAAGATTTATTTGTATCCGTCGCGCTCGGCCTAGGATGAACGTGTGATTAGATTTGTACAATCCTGGTGGTCAATCAAGGACTTTATAGCCCAATTTGGATAGCCTAATTTTGATAGCCCAATTTGGCACAGATCGCCATCAAGTTCGAAGCTCTACTAATTGGCGGCATAAAATTGTTGATTGGCTACCTGCCATTTAGGTACCGAATGATATTATGGGTGGGATTTTTGTGATCTCAAGGAAATCTCGTTTTTTTGATCGAGGATTTCAGATCCCACTAACGCTCGCAGTGCGTCTGTGTATTGATTTGCTGAGTAACCTATCTGGTTTTGGGTCCTGGCAATTGCCCCATTATCACCAGAGAAGTAGATTAATAATTATCCTCTTCAGGTTAATTTATGCAGATTAATAATTAACTCACATCAGTAGGTTTGTCGGAACAGGTTGCTGTATATCGATCTGAAGACTCGTTTTCTTAAAAGGTTGATAAATATTGCTATTGCTTCAGCGAGATAATGTGATAAATCGCGGGTGCTAACTTAATTATCACTTCAATGATCAATCGCAAATTAGATTAATGGCATTGCGGGCATCAGGAATGGATCCCGGTAGAAGCCTGGATGTCAACTCAGGAATTTTGGCCCTATCAATCCTTTGGTATTTTATACAATTTCATATGCGAAACCTTGATTAAATGGGCTTTCGAATGACTTAGATTTAATCGGTTGTTTTCGAGCTGTAATGTATTTTTGGAAGTCTTTCTGGCTTCAAGAGCACCGAATGGATGCATCGCCTAAATTGCATCGTTCTTACTTTGGTTTTTGAGTTCTCTTCCTTTTGGAATCGACCCAGGAATCGACCCAGGAATCGGCGAGTTAACTTTTAGGTGATTTTGGTCACATTTATTCGTCGGTCATGTTTCAGGTTGATTAATTTTGATCGAACAATGCGATTGTGAACAGGGCAGACGATGCTGTCTTTGGTCGTCAAAGAGGCGAAGACGGTACCTATGACTCTTTGGTCGAGGGCTTAAATTCAGAGACTGTTTTGTGTGACGTTCGAGCCAAGTTGCCTGATGGGATTCAGCTTACGAAGTTGAATAGTGTAAATTGATGTGTGATGCTGATGCATTGTTGTCATTATATAAAAGGCGAAAGTCCTTATGAACAAAGTATGTTGTGACCCGTTTGGGATTCTTACTAACCTAGGTGCTAGACATTAACGGGACGCGGAGTCGATTGATTTTTGCGTGTCAGATGTTGCCTTAGTTTTCCGTAAGAGTGAACGCTTTGTTCCAAGGTCGGACTAGTAGGCTAAATTCTGATTTTGTTAAGAGGTGATGTTTTAGCTATGGCACCTTATTTGCCAATAGTTATCATGCTGGGGTTGGGAATGCTTTTCGCTGCAGGGTCTTTCATAGGCTCTGGTTTGTTGGCTCCAAAGAAGCCAACAAATGCGAAATCTGCTCCTTATGAGTGTGGAATCGTACCACAGAGAGAACCCGTAGCACGTTTTCCAGTTCGGTTTTACCTCATAGCTATGATATTTATTATCTTTGATATAGAGATAATTTTCTTATACCCGTTTGCGGTTGTCTTCCATCAGTTGGGCTCGTTTGGCCTCTCAGAGATGGTTGTCTTCGCGGTAGTGGTCTTTGTTTCTTTCGTCTATTTGATTTCAAATGGAGCGCTTGACTGGGGTCCAGTAAAGCGTTATGGAATTCAAGAACCTTATCCGCAGCGTACGACAACATCGACGATTCGTCGAGTTGCATCTGGCGAAGAAGCCGCTTGATAACTCAATAGCGCACACGGAGGCTTATAGTCTCCGTGTGCATTTTTTTGGCGATCTAAATCGCCACATACCCTTGGGTAATCCAATTTGGAGGTTTTTTGTGGGTTTAGAGGACTTGAGTCATAATTTCCTGACCGGGAATATTGAAAACTTAGTCAAATGGGCGCGTCGTAATAGCGTTTGGCCGGCCACTTTTGGTTTGGCTTGCTGCGCAATTGAGATGATGTCTGCTGGCGCTGGAGATTATGATCTTGCCCGTTTCGGGATGGAGGTCTTTCGGGCTTCCCCACGGCAGGCTGATTTGATGATCGTAGCCGGGCGTGTCTCTCAAAAGATGGCGCCGGTTCTGAGGCAGGTCTACGATCAGATGATGGAGCCTAAGTGGGTCATATCCATGGGTGTCTGTGCCTCAACTGGCGGAATGTTTAATAACTACGCCATCGTACAAGGGGTAGACCAAATCGTTCCAGTCGACGTCTATGCGCCTGGGTGTCCACCTGGCCCCGAGACGTTAATGCATGCAATATTGACCTTGCATGAGAAGATTCGAACTGGCGAGATTACTCGTCGTAAGGGTGAGGGAGCAGGGATAGTAGTTGAGGAGCGTCCGAGGATCTCTCCGATTGCACCTGCAAGTGCCTCCCCAAAGAGCGCTTCGGTAAAAGTGGTGAATAAGTAGATGATGGATGAAGTTGTTAAAGATTCTTCGGGCGTATATTTTCCAAGGCCCGATCAGTATCTAGCGCTCATAGAGGATTTGAAGGATCACACCTATGAATTCCTTTCGGATCTATGCGGTGTGGATTACCTTGGCGATTCCACCAGGGTGCTTCCAGATGGAGTGCTCGGTGAGCGTTTTGAGGTTGTAGTGGTGCTGACTTCTCTGGTAGAACGCAAGCGGGTTAGGGTACGCGTTCAAGTTCAAGAGGCAAACCCGATCGTAGGTTCGCTCTTTGACCTTTATGTGGGATGTGAGGCCATGGAGCGCGAGGTCTATGACCTTTTCGGAATAGTTTTCGAGGGTCATCCTGACCTTAGCCGAATCTTGCTTCCAGAAGAGTGGGAGGGCCATCCATTGCGCAAGGACTATTCGATTGGAAGAGTCCCTGTCCAGTTTAAAGCTTCTCAGGCAATCAGATAGGGGTGAATTGACGATGGTGAAGCAAGTATCAAGCGGATCTCCAAATAAGGCTTCGAATCCTTCTAAAGATTTACTCTCTAAGGAGGTTGAGATAGAAGCTCTAGCGGCTGAGACCTCTGAGGGTTCTCAGGAGATGTTCGAACGCTCTGACACAGATATGGTGGAGTTCCGACGAGAGTCCGGCTCGGTATTGCGAATTGCAGAGGGTGCTATCCTTGACTCGAGCGATATTGATGTAGAGGTTTCAGAAGACGAAACCATGATTATAAACATGGGCCCCCAACACCCCTCAACCCATGGTGTTTTGAGGTTGATGATGGAGCTCAAAGGCGAGATGGTTCTTCGAACTAAGCCAGTTATCGGTTACCTTCACACTGGAATGGAAAAGACTGCAGAAGGTCTTAGCTATATTCAGGGTTCGACCAACGTAACTCGAATGGATTATCTCGCTCCACTCCATAACGAACTGGTCTTTTCCTTGGCGACCGAGTCGTTACTTGGAATTGATATGCCACCTCGTGCAACCTGGATTCGGATGTTGATGTCGGAGCTAAACCGTCTTTCGTCGCATCTTATGTGGATGGCGACGAATGGAATGGACCTTGGTTCGACTTCGATGATGATCTATGGCTTTAGAGAGCGAGAGATGGTGCTTTCTTTCTTTGAGAAAACTACCGGTCTTCGAATGAACCATAATTACATTCGTCCTGGTGGCGTCGCCGCGGACCTTCCCGATGGATGGTACGACGACGTTTTGGCAATTTGTCAAACGATTCCGGGTCGACTCGATGAATACGATGAGATGCTTACAGGTCAGCCGATCTTTCGCGAGCGAACTGAAGGGGTTGGAATCATAACCCAAGCCCAAGCGATCGCCCTTTCGGCTTCTGGTCCATTGCTTCGATCGACAGGCGTAGCGTGGGATCTTCGTAAGGACATTCCCTATTTGGCTTATGATGAAGTTGATTTTGACGTGATCGTGGGAAGCGTGGGGGACACCTTTGATCGTTTTGCAGTTCGCCTTGCCGAGTTGCGAGAGTCGGTGCGCATAATAGCCCAGATCATTGAAAAGATGCCCGAGGGTCCATATCGCACTTTGGATAAGAAAGTTACCCCTCCGCCGCGAAAGCGCATCGATGAATCGATGGAGGCACTTATTCACCACTTTAAGCTTTTCACAGAGGGCATTCATGTGCCACCTGGGGAGAGCTATGTTGCTGTGGAGTCACCACGCGGTGAGTTGGGTTGTTACATGGTCGCGGATGGTTCAGCTAAGCCGTTCCGTATGCATATTCGAGGGCCGTCCTTTGTGAATCTGCAGTCGCTTCCAACGATGATGGCTGGAAGTTTGATAGCGGACGCGGTTGCAATTATTTCCTCGATTGACCCAGTTATGGGAGAGGTGGATCGTTAAATGAGTGGTTTTTCGCAAATAATGCGAAGGCGTGCGGAGTCTCTCGTGGAACTTTACCCCGAGCGACGTTCGGCCTTGATTCCTCTTTGTCATCTAGCACAAGAAGAGGCTGGATACCTCAGTGAGGATATGATGCGAGATATTGCAGATCTCGTAGGCGTGACGCCCGCTGAAGTCTATGGAACGGCAAGTTTTTATGACATGCTCCACACTGAGCCAGTCGGCAAATATCTAGTCGGCGTATGCACCAATATTGCGTGTCTCTTGCAGGGCGGTGGCGAATTGCTCGAACACGCCGAGGAGAAGTTGGGCGTTTCGCCTGGTGGAACTACCCATGACGGAGTTTTTACCCTTGAAGAGGTTGAGTGCGTTGCCCATTGCGACAAAGCGCCTGCTGTCCAAGTCAACTATCGTTTTTTTGGGCCTCTGACGGATGAGACCTTTGATGAGTTGATCGATGACCTCAGCGTTGGAAAGTACGAGGGTGAAGTTCCTAGCCATGGAACACTCATTCGAGTCCATCGCGAGGTTGGGATTGAGGTTCCAATGGAGGAGATTGTCGCTCAGCGCCGAGAGTCGGACGCCGCTATTGCCAGTCGTAAGGCAGCACTTGAAGCTGCGAAGGAGTCTAAGTGACAACTGTTAGTGAACACGTCCCCAAGATTGTGACTTCGCGCATCGGGTTGGATCAATCGTATTCGATTGATACCTATCTAGCAACTGGAGGTTATGTCGCCTTAAGAAAGGCGCTTACCACCATGACACCTGAGGCCGTGGCCAGCGAGGTTATGACTTCAAACTTATTAGGTCGAGGTGGAGCTGGTTTTGAAGTTGGACGCAAATGGTCCATGCTAAAGAACTCGCCCGTTCGATATTTGGTAGTCAACGGCGACGAATCTGAGCCTGCAACTTTCAAGGATCACATGCTTATTGAAGGCGATCCCCATCAAATAGTCGAAGGTACCATAATTACAGCCTATGCAGTAGGTGCTTCGCGAGCTTTTATCTTCATACGAGGTGAGTTCGCGTTAGGACTAGAAAGAGTTCAAGCTGCAATAAACGAAGCCTATCGCTATGGTGCTTTAGGGCAAAATATCTTCGGGAGCGGTTTTTCACTTGACTTGGTGCTACACCCCGGAGCCGGAGCTTATATTTGCGGAGAAGAGACTTCTCTGATCGAATCTTTAGAGGGTAAGCGCGGATATCCTCGAATCAAACCTCCATTTTTCCCCGCGGTAATTGGACTTTACGGTGCACCTACGATTGTAAACAACGTAGAGTCGATGTCCAATATTCCATGGATTGTAAATAACGGCGGTGCCGCTTTCGCCTCTCTGGGAGTAGGGCGTTCGACAGGTACTCGAATCTTTGCATTGGCCGGTCACGTCAATCGACCTGGTAATTACGAGGTCGAGATGGCGAAGATGACCTTTAGAGATTTGGTCGATTCGCCACAATACGGCGGTGGCATGAGGCTTGGCAGATCAGTCAAAGCCTTCATACCAGGTGGCGTTTCGGCACCATGGTTTGGACCTGAGGGTTTGGATATTCCCTTGAGCCAAGATGACGTTGCCAAAGCTGGATCGATGCTTGGTTCAGGGTCGATAGTCATGATGGACGACCACACCTGCATGGTCAGGGCTGCGTGGCGTATCACTAAATTTTTCAATCGAGAGTCATGTGGCCAATGTACGCCGTGTCGCGAAGGAAGCGGTTGGATTGAGAAGATGATGCGACGCATTGAAAACGGTGGAGGACGCGAGGCCGATCTAGATTTGCTTTTGGATGCCTGCGACAATATCGCGCCGGGTCTTTCGTGGCCTCCGGCCCAAACGACGATATGTGTTCTAGGACCATCGATTCCTTCGTCAGTAGTTGCTGCGATAAAGATGTTTCGCGACGAATTTTTAATTCACATCAAAGAGGGTGGTTGTCCGTATGAGTAATACCGAATCGAATCCGGATTCACTAAAGATTGTCGTTGACGGAGTAGAGATTGACGCTAAGCCAGGTGAACTTATAATTTCGGCTGCCGAGCGCAACGGTGTCTTCATACCTCGTTTTTGCTATCATCCGAGAATGTCTTCGGTTGGCGTCTGTCGAATGTGTCTGGTGGATGTAAAGGGGCCACGTGGTTTTAGCTTGGCACCTTCTTGTTATCTGACGGTGGCTCCCGGAATGGAAGTCATCACCAACTCCGATAAGGTAAAAAAGGCACAGGATGGCGTTCTTGAGTTTCTTTTAGTAAACCATCCGCTTGACTGTCCAGTTTGCGACAAGGGAGGCGAGTGCCCACTTCAGGACCAGACTTTAGCCTATGGCCCGGGCGAATCCCGCTTTGTTGAAGAAAAGCGTCACTTCGAGAAGCCAATTGCCCTCTCTGAGATCGTCTATCTTGATCGGGAGCGATGCATCCAATGTGACCGATGCGTTCGATTTGCCAGTGAAATTGCCTTTGACCCCTTGATTGAGTTCATCGGAAGAGGTGATCATACCGAGGTAAATACCTTCCCTGACAGCCCCTTTGCTTCATACTTCTCAGGTAATACGGTTCAGATATGTCCCGTTGGCGCTTTGACAGCGAAGCCATATCGATTCAAAGCACGCCCTTGGGACTTAGAGCAGAGTGAAAGCACCTGTACTACTTGCTCTGTAGGTTGTCGAATTGCGATTCAGACCTCTCGTAGTGAAGTGACTCGCTATCTAGGAATCGATTCCGACGCAGTAAATCACTCTTGGTTGTGTGATCGGGGACGTTTTGGCTACGAAGCCACTAACTCTTCCGAACGGCTTTCAGAGCCATATGTTCGATATCGCTCAGATCTTGCAGCGGTTTCATGGCGGGATGCGATTGGTAAGGTCGGAAGTATCCTTCGAGGAGCGATCTCCCAGGATCCAGCAAATGTCGCCTTTATAGGTGGCTCGAGCCTTACCAATGAGGGAATCTATTCCTTTGTTCGACTTGCCAAGTCGGGACTTTCTGTGGAGAATTTCGATGCCAGAGTTATGCCAAGTCGCTCAGCGGACGTTCTATTTTCGCTTCCGCGAGTGTCATTGAACGAAGCCATGGCTTCGTCGATCGTAGTTGTCATAGGGGCCGATCCTCGCGAAGAGATGCCAGTCCTCTTTCTGAGAATGGGCGAGGCATCTAAGACCAAGACTGAGATCTATGAGCTTTCTAGGGTCGAGACATCGATTTCAACTTTTTCCAAGCATATTGGGGTCTCTCAGATCGACCTTTTGCGCCAACTGCGCGAAGGTAACTTCGGCACTAACACATCTTTAGAGTCTTTGTTTGATCGACTTGCAACTGTGGATAAAGTTACCTTTGTCATAGGGGACGAAACCATTGCGAATGCTTCGGTGATCACGGACGAACTCGCCCTGGCGTTGCACGAGAAGGTCCCAAATGCGGGTTTTCTCTTTATGATGTCGGATGCGAATATTTTTGGTGCCTATGACCTAGGAGCGATTCCTGGATATGGTCCAGGTAGGGTAGCCCTAGGCACAAATGGCGATAGCAATATTGGAATCGATACATATTCGATATTGCGACGTGCTTGTGACCAAGATATGGTCCTTGTTATCTTGGCTGAGGATCTAATCACCAAGATGGCCGATACGGCTTTAGTCGAAGCTGCACTTTCGCGATCTACGGTGATAGTGATCGATAGCTATTTGACTGCTACGGGTAAATACGCCGATGCTATCTTGCCACTGGTGGCTCCGGGAGAGACCGCTGGAACTCATACAAACTTTGAGGGACGTGTTTCGCGTTTAGGTAAGGCTGTGGTACCGATGGGCCAAGCTAAGACCGACGTGGTGATTGCAGCTGAGATTGCTCGCGAGATGATGATCGAAGCCACAAGCCATGACCATGAAGATATTTTCAATGAGATGGTGGCCACCTGCGCACTATATAGCGGCCTCTCCTATAGCGAACTTGGTTCTGAGCGGTCTCCGGACGGGGTGATTGTCCCGCTGCCGAGAACGAAGGTTGCGATTGGTCGCCGTCGTTCTTTGGATCCGATCGCCACTCCTGGTCTGGTGTCTAGTGGTCGCCAAGGTCCTCCAGCAAATATCGATGAAGCTGTCGATAATGGACCATCTGACTACGTGGGAAGATTTACTCAGGCGAGCTTTGCAAGGCAGTCAGATAAAGTTGACCTTGTTGACCATCAACAACATGGCGAGTACCTCCTAGTGTTGACGCGTCCACTCTATTATCCGACCCCCGATCTTGTGGTGTCTCCTGTGATGAAGGCTTTGATACCATCCTCGCAAGTTCGAGTTCCTTCTATCCTGGCGGATAGTCTTGGACTCATTGACGGCCAGGAGGTTGAACTTAGCAACGGAGAGATGGGCATCCTTAGGGTTCCTGCTCTGATTGATAAGACGCTTCCTGATGACATAGTGGTCGGTACGTTGGGGTCGGGAGTCAACTTGTTGTCCATCGTGGATTCGTCTAAAGAAGTAAATTATGTGAAGGTAGGGATAAACTGATGGGTCAAGACCCGCTTTTTCTCGGCCATATCTCACTAGGGGTTGTCCTGATCGTCGTTGTAAAGGTCCTCGTGGCTTTTGTAGCGCTTTTGGTCTCAGTTCTTTTGATGATTTGGTTCGAGCGTAAGATAATCTCGGATATGCAGAACCGAATTGGACCTAATCGAGCAGGCCCCTATGGTATTCTTCAGACACTTGCCGATGGAATCAAGCTCTTTTTCAAGGAAGATTTGATACCAGAAAAGAGTGATCGATTCGCCTTCAAATTGGCTCCATATTTGACGGTTATCCCGGCATTTTTGATCTTTACGATCGTACCAATTGGCGGCACAGTCCATATCTTTGGTCACGTAGTGGAGTTGCAAGTCGCGGATCCCCCGATTGGAATTCTCTTTTTGCTTGCGATGTCATCGGTCGCGGTCTACGGTACAATGCTGGCTGGTTGGTCTTCTGGCTCTAAATACCCGTTGCTTGGCTCTGTTAGAGCTTCAGCACAGATGGTCTCCTACGAGGCCGCGATGGGACTTTCGGTCGCAGCTGTTGTATTGATAACTGGTTCCTTGGGTACTCGGGACATAGTCAACTCTCAGATGGGATCGTTCTTTGGGATCTTCCCCAAGTGGAATATTATTCGCCTTGGTATCGTACCCTTTGTTATCTTTGTGATCGCGATCACCGCCGAGTTGAATCGTCCTCCATTTGACCTAACCGAAGCAGAACAAGAGTTGGTCGGTGGATTCCATACCGAGTATTCTTCGATTCGGTTTGCCCTCTTTTTCTTGGCTGAGTTCATGAATACGATTTCGATGTCAGCTGTCATCGTGACCTTGTTCCTCGGTGGTCCAGATGGCCCCAACCTCGGTGGGCCTGCATGGATTTGGCCGATTCTCTGGTTCTTGATCAAGACTGGTGCATTTCTTTTCTTTTACGTATGGGTAAGAGCGGCTCTACCGCGATTGAGATACGATCAGCTGATGGATTTGGGTTGGAAGATACTTATCCCAATCTCGCTGGCTTGGCTTCTGTTGGTTGGAGCTATGCAAGTATCTAAGGTCTATGGTTTTGTCCTTTTCGTAGTCTTTTTGATAGGTGGATCGGTGCTCTATCGAGCTGTATCGATCGGACGCGACAACGATTCAGACGTTGAGACGATTGCTACATTTACACGGATTAAGTTCAACGATGAAACCTCCATCGAAGGCTCAAATGAGGGAGATAACTGATGGGCGTATTTGATGGCTTCAAGGGCTTCAAAGTCACGCTGAAGCAAATGGCCGAGCCTCGCATTACTGGCCAATATCCAAGGGATAAAAGGCCAAAGCCACCGCGGTTTCATGGACGTCACGTCCTGAATCGCTACGAAGATGGCATGGAAAAGTGTATCGGTTGTGAGCTTTGTGCCGGGGTTTGCCCCGTAGGTTGCATCTATGTAAGAGGTAAGGATAATCCTATCGATGATCCAGTCTCACCTGGTGAGCGATATGGATTTGTCTATGAGATTAATTATCTTCGATGTATTCACTGCGACCTTTGTGTAGAGGCCTGTCCGACCGAGGCAATCACCGAGTCGAAGCTCTTTGAGTTTTCCTTTACTTCGCGTCAAGACGCCATTTATACAAAGGATGAATTGGTCGTCGATGACGATGGCAAGCCGATGCAAATGCCCTGGGAGGACTGGCGAGAAGGCGATGACGAGATGACATCTGGTTGGATGCGCGCAACCTCTCCAAGTGGTGATCCGGGCTTCGAAGGTATTGTTCATTGGTCCAATGAACTGGGTTATGGGACGAGAACTCCCGAAGACGGTCAAAAGAGCGATAGAGACGAGAGCGCCGTTAATTCCTTTGCAATTAGGAAGATCAAAGGGGATCGCATCTCCAAAGCTAACGGTGGGAGGGTTAGATAGTGGAGACAAGCCTTATCTTAGCTGCAATCGCTAAGCCGGATTTGATTACATTTATTGCGGCTGCAGCAATTGTTTTGGCTGGCGCTTTTGGCGTTGTGGCATCAAAGAATCCAGTCCATTCGGCTTTGTCATTGGTGATGACGATGTTTGGAATCGCCATTTTGTTTATTGAAGAGAATGCGCAGTTTTTAGCGGCGGTACAGATAATTGTCTATGCCGGTGCAGTCGTTGTTTTGTTCTTGTTTGTCATCATGTTGCTTGGCGTCGATAGAAGAGAGATCTTTTCGCGTGAGAAGCTCCGAGGTCAACTCCCTATGGGTATCGTTGCAGGAGTAATCGCCTTGGGCGAAGTACTCCTTTTGGCTAAGACCACCTGGGCAACGGGGGCTAAAGCATCGACGGGTCCAGTCGGGAATTCCGTGGACAATGTAACAAGAATTGCACGGGCTGTCTTTTCGACCTATCTTCTCCCATTTGAAGCAACCGCAGTTCTGCTCGTCATCGCGGTTCTTGCCGCGGTGTATCTGGCTCGTCGTGTGGTTGTCGAACATAACGAAGAAGAAGAGATCGCAGTTGCGATTCCCGAGCCAGATGATAGCGACTTTGGGGTCTCGATTTCAACGGCCGACTATAGCGAGGATTTTGAGAATGAATCTGATGAAGAGGTGATCGATCTATGAGTATTCCAGGAAGTTGGTTCTTAACACTGGCTGCGGTGCTCTTTAGTGTTGGCGTCGTTGGCGTTTTGGTTAGACGTAATGTAATCGTGATGTTTATGTGCGTCGAGATGATGCTAAATGCAGTGAATTTGACCTTTGTTACCTTTGCACGAATGTTGGGCGATATAGGCGGTCAGGTACTTGTCTTTTTCGTTCTAGTTGTTGCGGCTGCAGAAGTAGTAGTGGGATTGGGAATCATCGTTTCAATCTTTAGGCGACGCGTAGGCGCTACCGCCGATGACTTACATCTTTTGAGGGGCTAGCGTGGAAGGTTTAATTTTTCTCATACCGGCTATGCCGTTAGCTGGTTTCTTTATCAACCTATTTTTTGGGAGATTTCTTCCAAAGCGGGTTGTAGGTTGGCTGGCAACAGCTCTGGTCGGTGTCTCATTTGTAATTGCACTGACTGAATACTTTCACCTGCTTTCTCTGACTTCAGCTGCTAGGGCGTTGGCACCTAACCTCTTTACATGGTTTGCAGTGGGTCATTTGAGCATTCACTTCGGGGCTTATTTGGATCCGTTGTCGAGCGTGATGATATTGTTCGTGACCGGTGTAGCGACCTTGATACATGCTTATTCCATTGGCTATATGGATCATGATCCTCGATTTAGAACGTTCTTTGTCTATTTGAACCTCTTTGTCTTCTCAATGTTGGTCTTGGTTCTTGCCAATAACTTTGTCGTAGCCTTCCTTGGTTGGGAGGGTGTTGGCGCCTGTTCGTATTGGTTGATCTCATTTTGGTTCGACCGAGATAGTGCAGCTTCAGCTGGCAAGAAGGCCTTTATTATCAACCGAATTGGTGACTTTGGCTACATGCTTGGAATGTTCTTGCTCTTTGAGGTTGCAAAGTCGCTCAATTATACTTCGGTATTTGGCAATATTGCCTCGAGCGCAGCACATGGTGGTCATCCCTTCATAAGCGGCCCCCAAGCTACTGCGATTGCCTTGCTGCTCTTTGTCGGTGCGGCTGGTAAATCCGCTCAGATTCCACTCTTTGTATGGCTAGTGGATGCCATGGAGGGTCCAACTCCAGTTTCAGCTTTGATTCATGCCGCCACAATGGTTACCGCAGGCGTCTATTTGATGGCTAGAGTCGCTCCGATCATTCACCTCTCATCGAACGCTGGCACCGTGATTGCGATAGTTGGC
The DNA here is from genome assembly GCF_904848545.2 of Acidithrix sp. C25. Lineage (NCBI taxonomy): Bacteria > Bacillati > Actinomycetota > Acidimicrobiia > Acidimicrobiales > Acidimicrobiaceae > Acidithrix > Acidithrix sp. C25. Next base: position 891,528 of record NZ_CAJHCI020000002.1, on the reverse strand, counting down.
GCTGCGACTGCCTTTGTCGCTGCGACCGCTGCGACCGCCCAGAATGATATCAAGAAGGTTCTTGCTTATTCAACGGTTTCACAGCTCGGGTATATGTTTCTTGGAATTGGTTCAGGAGCATATGTTGCTGCGATCTTTTTGATGATAACCCACGCATTCTACAAAGCACTTTTGTTCCTTGGCGCTGGCTCGGTGATTCACTCCTTGGGTGATGAACAAGATATCAAGAAGATGGGAGCGCTCTATAAATTGATGCCAATTACTGGCTTCACCTTTATCATTGCGTGGCTTTCCATTGCAGGTTTGCCGCCTTTTTCGGGATTTTTCTCCAAAGGCGATGTCCTCCTAGCTGCCTATTCAAAGTCTCCAATACTTTGGGCCGTTGGAGCCATAACAGCAATACTTACGGCTTACTACATGGGACGAGAAGTTTATCTGGTCTTCTTTGGTTCACCAAGATATCGCGAAGCGCTCACTAACCATGATGGCCACGGTGCTCATTCAGAGCCCCATGAATCTCCAAAGGTTATGACCGTGCCGCTGATTATCCTGGCAATTGCCTCGATCTTGGCTGGTGTCATGAACCTTGGTATTAGCTCGAGCACAGACTTTCTAACCAACTGGCTATTGCCAGTCTTTGGTAAGGCTCAGGCAAACTTGACCTTTGGTGGTGGTACTAAAGTGATTTTGGAAGTCGGTGACATCGTCTTTGCGCTCCTTGGTATCTTCATAGCAACTAGAGCTTGGTCTAAGACCGCAAGCAACCCATCTCTCGAGGTTGGTTTCTTGAAAAAGGGATGGCAGATCGACCATCTCTTCGACTCAGTCTTCGCTAGAGGATCTAGCGGACTCGCGATCGAATTGAATGAGATAGTTGATAATGAAGTTATCGATGGTGCCGTAAATGGCTCGGGACGTCTAATTGGCGCTCTTGGTGGATCGCTGCGGGGAATTCAAAGTGGTTACGTTCGAAGTTATGCCTTGATCATCAGCTTTGGTGTGGTTTTGATTCTCGGCTTTGTAATTACGAGAGCAGGTCTTTAGGAGATGTTATATGTCGAACCAATGCAAGATGAGATTAATAGTGGCGGTGAAGTTCGTTGAGTAACGTATTGGAAGTCCTTGTTATTTTGCCAGCCATAGGTGCTCTTTTGATTGCGCTCCTTCCCAAAGAGGTCCGAGGAAGACTGGTAGTTCCAATAACAGGAGCTATATCTATTGCCGAGGCAATATTGGCGATCGTTCTCGCCGTCAACTTCAAGGCTGGAGTGGCATCTTATCAATATGTTTCGAGCTACAGTTGGATCTCTTCTTTTGGGATCTCTTGGAAGCTCGGGGTAGATGGGATCTCGATCTTTTTAGTCCTTCTGACGGCCTTGATCTTTCCGATTGCATATATCGGTGCCAAGGAGCGAGCCAACGCGCAGAGCTTCGCAGCCTGGATGCTTCTCCTAGAGGCAGCCTGTATGGGTAGTTTTATGAGCTTGGACCTGTTCGCATTTTTTGTTACCTTTGAATTGACCTTAATACCGACCTATTTCCTGATCGGGTCGTGGGGCTATGAAAAGAGTGGCGCTGCGGCTATCAAGTTCTTTATCTATACCTTCCTAGGCTCTGCACTTTTGCTAGTTGGAATGCTTGCACTCGTCTTTATCCATTCGGCTCAAACTGGCGTTACGACCTTTGACATTGCCGCTTTGGCTAAGACATCACTTTCTAGCGGAACTGAGAAGTGGCTCTTTTTGGCCTTTACCGCGGCATTTGCCGTGAAAGCTCCGATCTTCCCCTTTCACACTTGGTCGCCTGACGCCTATCGGCAAGCGCCTACGTCGGGCGTAATTGTCCTTGCTGCCATTATGGCCAAGCTTGGTACCTATGGTATCTTGCGTTTTGACTTCACGCTCTTTCCGCATGCGGTTGTCTCATTTGGTCCATTGCTGCTTACTTTGGCGGTAATAGGGATCATCTACGGAGGAATCGTGGCCGCTGGCGAGCGTGATATAAAGCGAATGCTCGCCTATTCTTCTTTGAGTCACATGGGCTTTATAATCTTAGGATTCTTTGCCCTGTCGCGCGAGGGCGTAGCTGGCGGCGTGCTTCAGATGATAAATCATGGCATCTATACTGCTGCACTATTTTTATTGGTGGGCTTTCTCTTTGCGGCAACTGGAGCTATCGACATGGATCGCCTTGGTGGGCTTCAATCCAAGGCACCGGTCATGGCAGGTATTTTCACCTTGTTTGTAATGGCATCGATAGGACTGCCTGGACTAAGCGGCTTTGTAGGTGAGTTTTTGATTCTCATTGGTAGCTTTAGCACCCATCGCTGGTGGGCTGTTGTGGCTGCTTTTGGTGTCGTTATCTCGGCCGTCTATATGCTTTGGTCATACCAACGGATATTTCATGGGAAGCCATCGGAGCCAGACTTGATTCCAGAGAGTCGTCCGATTGAGATCAAGAAGGGTCAGATCTTGGTCCTTGCACCACTGATCGTGATAGTAGTTGCTTTGGGTCTTTATCCACGACCGATCCTTGATCGAATAACTCCCAGTGTGAATGCCCTTATAAGCCATGTAAATGCAGCGAACGTCTCTCCAAATGCTATGGGCGTTATCGTGCAAAAAGGAAAGGGATAGTCCTTATGAATTCAATCCTTGGATTAATATCTACTGGCCCCAAGATTGTCTTTCCGTCGATTTCCTATAAGGCAATTGGCCCCGAGATAATTCTGATCGTGGGAGCCCTGGTGATCATGCTGATCTCATCGCTTGCGCCATCGCTAAAACGGACCAAGGCGATTGGCGCGATGGCATTTGCCGTAACCGCCATTGCTTTGATCGATTCGATTGTTCTTTGGTCGAACTTTGTCTCCCATGGGGCATCGAGAGCGATAGCATCCTCGATCGTACTCGATGGATTTGCTATATTTTTGATGATTACGATCTCTTCTGCGGCGCTTCTGTCGGTATTGGCCGGCGAAGCTTACCTATCGAGGAGCCGGATCGGTCGAGTTGAGTATCACTGCCTTTTGCTTCTATCAAGCGCTGGCGCCATCCTTTTAGCAAGCGCTGGCGACCTGATCGTTGTCTTTTTGGGCCTTGAGATCTTGTCGATTGCCCTCTATGTCATGGCAGCTTTCGAAAAGCGCAATCAACTATCTGGCGAAGCAGGACTAAAGTACTTCATACTTGGCGGTTTTTCCTCTGCAATCTTCTTGTATGGAATTGCCCTTACATACGGTGCCACCGGCACTACCAACATTCAAAAGATCGCCTCTTTCTTGGCCACTAATACCGTAACTTCTAACGGTGTTTTATTGGCTGGAATTGCGCTTTTGATCGTCGGTTTGGGCTTCAAGGTTGCTGCAGTTCCTTTTCACCTTTGGACACCAGACGTCTATCAAGGAGCTCCAGCGGCTGCGAGTGGTTATATGGCAGCAGTGGCCAAGGCCGCAGGTTTTGCAGGTCTGCTGAGGATTCTGATAACGGCGTTTCCTACTCAGCGCCTTGATTGGCAGCCTATTATTTGGGGACTTGCGGCTCTTACGCTCGTTGTGGGTGCAATACTGGCGATAGTTCAAAGCGATATCAAGCGCATGCTTGCATACTCCTCGATTAATCATGCTGGTTTTGTACTACTTGGAGTTGCAGCTGGCACTGCCGGTGGGGTTTCAGGCTCGCTGTACTACTTGATCGCTTACACCTTCATGGTCATTGGCACCTTTGCTATTGTAAATGTCTTTGAAGATAGCGATACGGGTGTGGTTCCGATCGAACGCCTTAGGGGTCTCGCTAGAACTAATCCGGCGCTAGCGCTCTTTATGGCAGTATTACTCGTAGCTCAAGCAGGTGCGCCGCTCACAACTGGTTTATTGGCTAAGTTCTCAGTTATTGCTGCGACTGTAAAGGCTCATTCTTATATCCTCGCCGTGATTGCGATGCTATCAGCTGTAATCGCCACCTTCTTCTATCTGCGAGTGGTAGCCGTCATGTACTCTAAGGTTCCACAAGACAAGGTCTCTGAATCACCTATTGACGATGAGGAAGTGTTGGTATTTGCGAGTGGCGGTGATGGTGATCTGGGTTCGTTCGATCGACCCGAAGGCGATTTGGCGGTACTAGCTCCCGCAAAGGTGGCGGTAGCTCGCTCGCTACGAATTTCAACTGAAGCTAAGATCGTGGTCGGAATAAGCATTCTATTTACTGTTGGATTTGGTATCTTTCCGAATCCTCTTGTTCATATGGCAGATTTAGCCAAGCTTCTGTTTTAGAGAATCAATTCTTCGAGAACCAGTTTTTAGGGCGGGTTCGCAATGAGTAGATGTTAATCAAAAGGGCTCGATTAAGGTGTTTATCACCCTGATCGAGCCCTTTGTTTTTAGCGATTGTGGCGCGTTCGGGCTTTTCTCGCAATGTTGGTCGCAATTAGCATTAAAAGGGGACCAACTCCTGCTTTGCCTTGGATGGTTGGTTTCGGTCTAAAAAAGGCGGTCTTTCAGTTTTTTGTGGGGGAATGAAGTTCGGATACTTTATTCTTGCGAGCCAGGATGCCAGGATTGAAAGAATTGCAAGGAGCTAGTTTTGTTTTTGAATTTCGGAGAGATTCTTGAATGTATTTTCGCGGTATAGGTTTTAATAGTGGGTTTTAGTACTTCCTTGCCATTGATTTGGGCAAGGAAAGAGGGGGTAAACCGGCACCTAAGGACTAAACACAGCTCCCCATTGGCCTTTTAGATTGGCCTTTTAGAACTAGTTCTAGCATCGTTTGGCTCTTTCAAGTAGCAATACCGATTGCTATTGCTTTGGAACTAGAAACTTTCCTATAACTGGAAGTTCCCAAAGCGATTCTGCTCGAGCAATTGCGATAGCAATTTGAGGGAGGCTGTCTGGGGATTCAAAGACCAGATAGCGAGGAAGCCAGATTGGATGGAATTTGGAGTTGAAGCGCCAGAGGCTCTCAATCTGCATTGTATCTGATAATCTTTTGAGAAACCATCTTTCGATCCTCGAACTGACACCGTCTTCAGTCTCTCCAGCTATGACGGCACGCATTGTCGCGAAGTTTAAGCTGAGCGCCTCCATTGCATTTGCCCTTAGATATTCAATTGTGGCTACCACCATAAGGTCGGTTAGTCCATTTGGATGGTCAGCTAGATCCCGACGCATAAGGTCAAGTGAATATCCATTTATTCCTGGTGCGGGTACCCATTGGCAGAAGCCCACCACCTCGTTGTTTGGGCCATAAGCTATGCTCAATAAGAGGCCAATATCTCTTGGATCTAGAAAGCGACCAAGTGTCATAGAGAAGCCTCGTTCGACCCCACCTTTGCGACTTTGTGCGAGGACTCTGGTGAGTTCATCGCGCAACGGGCCGCTAACAGTTGCCGGGTCTACGAATTCGACACGGTAGTTGTAGTTGCGCATTCTGTTGACGGCTTGCCGGAGCGATTTATTCTTATTTCCATCTAGGTGGAAGTCGGAGACATTTACCACTGCTTCATCTCCGATATAGATGGAGTGAAGGCCGCTAGAGGCATAGGTTGTCTGCCATGGTTCGCCAGAACCTAGTACGCATATCGTCCAACCATTTGAATTTGCATGATTTCGAAATGCATTCCAGGCTTGAGTGGCCGTTGCAGCTGGTCCTATAGGGTCAGGTGAGACCACGGCTACTGTGCCAATCACGGCATAGGCGATCAAGGTGTTATAGGCGATAAAGTGCGATTTGTCGTCGCGAAGAGCAAAGTAGTCAAGTGTGGTTTTGGAGTAGCGGTTGACTATCTCAGTTGGCGTAAGTGCAGGTCGACCTGGCAGAGTCAATCTTGCCACCTTTGCCTCAACTACTGGTCGAGATGCTCGAAGGAGAAGAAGAGCTAGAAGCGTTAAGGCGGAGTAGCTGAGCGCTGGGGCTAGAAAAAGGTTGATTGAATGAGGAATTGGGATCGATTGTGACCCTACCATCCGTTCAAGAACCGCTAGGAGTCCATTGAGTATTCCTATAGAGGTGCTACGGCTAAAGAGCAGAAGATCAAGGCGTAATGCTAAAGAGCCAGCGATAAAGATCAAAAGCCATCCAATTGGTATCCTGATGATGCCCTTTAGCATGGGAATCCTATTTGTTGGCGCAGTGAATGCTTTGCGAGAGGCGACGAGCGATCCAACCAATATCGCGGTCAGAATCGACTCCTCAATGTCGCCACCCTTGATCAGGTTGGTTATGACGCTGGCGCTAGCTATAGCCACTGTCAGCAGGTAGGCGACTCGTTGACCCCTTCTTAGACCACTGGCGAGAGCCATTAGCCCCACGGATTCGATCGCAGCAATCGCATTGGCGGCCACGGGTACCGCTAGTGGGATGAACTCTGTTATAAGACTTAGCCGCGAGCGAAGTGGTGGCACCAGAGTTGAAATTAAGTCAATTAATCCAACTAGCAGAACGCCAAGGGCCACTAGTCGCCGTGGCCTTGAGAATTTGGTAGAGGTTGCGTCGCTAGGAATGTAGCCTTCGCCACCGGGATATGACGCCAGGATACGCAGGCCACTCGTCGGATCGTGTTTTCCTAGACGAACAAGTCGCTCGCTCCTTGACTCTAGGGGCAGTTCTTCAGTCTGAGAATAGAGACGAACTCTCACTTTGGCACCTGGCTGAATTTCTACCCAGGTGCACTGCGCGATCGGCTGAAAGACTGATGGTAGTCCAAATCGTGCTGGGGACTCTCTGTAGCATTTTGATATTCCACCAGTGGCGCAAAAGAATCCTGAGGTCATGTCGGTCATCTCGGGGTTCAGGCTGTTGCCGATGATGGTTCCGATATGGCTGTCGTCTAACGCCTCCATGGCTGCGATTCGTGCGGCAAGGTTTGGTAGTGCTTCTCCGCTATTTGTGGCGATAAGTGGATTTTCAATCATCCCGGCGTATGTTCGACGCGCTAGCCACGTTGCAATGGTCAGGACTAGGACTGCATCCAATAGTGTGGCTGCGCCAGCAATTTGGATAAAGGGTGCTAACGCGCGAATTCGATGTTTGAAGTGACCTATCGTTGGCAGCGCCAGAATTACCGGCAACTTAATGAAAAAGGCGCCCAGAATCGGTGCGATGAGCCATGGAAGATATCGCATTGCCTTTCGATAGAAGATTCGGGATGCGAAGAATCGAGATATTGCGCCCTGGTTGTCGACGAGGTCTATGCCTTCTAGCCATTTTGCCCGTTTGGTCAGATGGGGAATTATCTCCCCAATGAGATGCGTAGACCATGGGGTATCAACTTTTGAATATGGATCGACTTGATTCGATCTGGCTTCGAATTCTCGCCCTGAGAATATATCGATTGTTTTTGGTCCATTGGTGGTCTCGACAATAAGGCTGACCTTGATTCCTAAGCTGGCTTGGCCTATCGTTTCTAAGTCTTTTTGTTGAGAGAGATCCCAAGCTAGAGATCGATCTCTAGAACCAGGAAGAATGTAGATTTCAAAGCCGTGAGAGGTAGTGAGGTCCCGAAGTTGACCAAAGAACTCCTTTTCCTGATCGATTAGGTCACAAACTTTGACTTGTAGGGTTTGATTAGAAAGATCAAAGAGATTCCCAGCAAAGATTATTACCCCTGGTCCATCGAGTGTTGCCAGGTATTCCTTGAATTTGGTTAGTTCGCCGCGAGTGCCGGGCTCAAAGCGACCGATCAAAAGATCTGAAGCTACGATCACCCGGCTTCCGATACCGACATGAACTTCAATTTCTTTCTTGCAAGCGCTATGAAGGCTTTCATCCACAAAATCATCGATGCTTTCTTTAATGTGCATCGTTTGATTTTCGGCTTCATATGGTTTTGCAGATAGTGAATCCAAGTTAGTTATCCTTACCCCTTTCATATCTCAATAGGATAATCGCTATCAGGGATTGATTATCTGACTGAAGTGATCCAAGGAGATATCCAAATATGCAAATTGACCTTTCAGGCCGACCCAAGAATTGGATAATCAACGAGAAGGTCAGTATCAATGAAACCGCGATCATCTTTGATATTGACGGAGTTCTAGCGGATGCTTCTCTCCGGCAACACTTTTTAGATCGCCCGAGACGCGACTGGGATGGATTTTTCAATGCGGCTGGTGATGACCCCCTGATCAAAGAGATGGGCACCTTGATGACGCTTATCGATCCCCAATTTAGTTTTATTTTGATGACCGGTCGACCGTCGTCGATCGCCGACTTGACCGTTGCATGGTTAGCTACGAACAACCTTCGGTGGGATCTGTTGATTACCCGTAATTGGGGGGACTATAGCCGAGCGAGAGAATTCAAGGCGTTAGAGACCAATCAGTTGTTGGGGATGAACTTTGAGATCGTTTTGGCATTCGAAGATGATAAGCGAAACGTCGAGATGTTTCGAGAAAATGGGGTGCCATGTATCTACATTGAGTCGGGCTACTACTGATCCATTGCATCGAAAGACCAAAAGCTAAAGCACGGTTTGCCCTGCTTGAATCGTATGAATCAGCTTTGATCTAGCCGATAGTTGCCCCTTGGGGCAACTATCGGCGATAAAGTTTATAATTCTTATCAATTGGTCTCTTTGAGAACTTACATTAAGGACCAGCCTGATTATCGACCTAACTTGTTCAATGGCCGATAATCAGCTACCACAATGAGGCTCCACAACGCCTAAAGAGTCTCCCAATTCGCTTGCGCACCCATTGGGCGTTGGCTTTCTAGAAATGTAGCGGTTTGCTTGTATCTTTAGCTACGAAGGAGTCAATCTCGAAAATTATTGAATTGTAGGGGTATCTGAAAATCACCCTCGCGCAGTTTGGAGATCACCTCTTGGAGATCATCTCGTTTTTTGCCTGAGATCCGCAAGGAATCGCCTTGGATTGAACCCGAGACGCCTTTGAGGTTTAAGTCTTTTATGAATTTGTTAATTGCTTTTGCTTTTTCAGAGGAAATTCCGGCAACGAGCTTGATCGTTTGACGAGCCGATCCCCGACTACCTTCTACAATTTGACCCTTCTCGAGGCTCTTTAGCGAGACGCCCCTTTTTACTAGTTTTTCTTCCAGTACGATTTCAAGAGCCTTTAGGCGGTCCTGAGACGATGATGAAAGGTGGAGCTCGGAGTCGGTATATTCGATCTCCGAATTTGTATCTTTAAAGTCGAAACGTGTCGATGCTTCGCGATTTGCTTGATCAACCGCATTTCGAACTTCTTGTAGGTTTACTTCTGAAACGACATCAAATGTTGGCACACTAATATAGGATATTCACAAAAGAGTGGGTCGGTGCCCGAGCGGTCAAAGGGAGCAGACTGTAAATCTGCCGGTTACGCCTACGTAGGTTCGAACCCTACCCGGCCCACAAAGCTATGTTCGACTTTATTTGTATCCGAAAAAGTGGATAAAGTTATTGGCGACATAGCACTCAAGAGTCTCCCTTCTTACCACCCTTTTTACCGTAAAGTTTCCCTTTGGGTATATTGAGAAGTTTTGACCTTATTGCGTTTCTTGGATTTAGATTCTGCTAGCGACATTTAACCTGGTACTAATGATCTTCTCGCATGGCAATTGCTTATCTGCTGATTTCGTTTGCTTAGGCTGGGAAGTGGTCGATTTCTGTTATTTATGAAATTGTGCTGAAGTGACGATTAGTATTCGACCTCCATTCGGGATTGTGTGAGTGAAATATCAGGTACGATTAATTGTTATAGATAGTTGAATAGTAACCCGATCTGGAAAGTGCAAGTCCGCTTCGACCCGAAATTTCCCAATCGATGTAGTTGGCAGTCTTAGTAATCTTAAAGAACGACGGTCCCAAGAAGGCAAATGCAATTAGCTCAATCGAAATTGATGAATGGAATCAACAATCTAACTACCGTGCGTAGGCATGATCTAAAATTTGTACGCAACGTTGGAATTGTTTCGACCGTGGCTATAGTCATTGGCTCGCTTTCTCCATCGGTTCCCTTCACCTCTAAAATTCCCGGTTCATGGTTTTTTGGAATCGCCAACGGTCCGCTTTCGTTAGGGATACTTCCTTCGTGGCTCGCACAAGCGATTTTTTATTTCGGCTTTATCTCAGGTCTTTTAGCCTGGCTATGGCTAGTTCAACTTGTCATGGCAAAGGAAGTTACCACTAAGCAGTTGATAGTGATAGGAGCAATCTGGTTTGTACCCCTTGCGATAGCCGGTCCCCTATATTCGAGAGATATTTACAGCTATGCTGCAATTGGCGAAATGGTCTCGAGGCATATTTCACCCTATCAGTATGGCCCCAATATTTTGGGAGCGACGCCATATTTGAATACAGTTGACCCATTTTGGGGTAATGCTCCAGCTCCTTATGGCCCGCTCTTTTTATGGTTTTCCGGTGTTGCGGCGGTCGTAACCCAGCATAATCCATTTGCCACCATGCTATTTTTGAGAGTCGCCACGGTCATTGCTGTCTTAGCCATCATCTTCAGTTCGATGAGAATCGCAGAGATTTTGGGTAAAGACAAAAGGATCGCTTTGGTTTTGATTGGATTAAATCCGATCGTAATCTTTCACCTTGCATCTTCTGGCCATAACGATGCGTTCATGATAGCTTTCATGACCCTGGGCCTTTTGATGTTTTACAAGGGTCATTCTATTTTAGCGACGGTCTTGATTTCTGCAGGTGCGGCGGTCAAGGTTCCTGCCGTGATAGCGTTGGCCTTTATCGCCTGGAATTCTACGGCTGGTAACAAGATCAAGGATAAGATCATCCCTTCAATCAAGTATGGGTCGATAGCACTTGCAACTGTAGGGGCTATTTCATATTCGACAGGTCTTGGATGGGGTTGGATCCATAATCTAGGAACGCCGGGCACTGTTAGATCGCCAGCGGTACCTACTACAGCCCTGGCGGCTTGGTCAGATAGGTTGACCTCTTTGTTGGGGATTCCGCTTCATTTTGCCGGATTCCTAACGCTCTATAGGGCTTTGGGACTTCTTGGGGCGGCTTTGATCACGCTGTATTTTGCCTTTCACCTAGAGCGTTTTAGCTTTGAAAGAGCGATTGGGTACTCGTTATTGGCGCTTGTCTTGTTGGGACCAGTTATCCAACCATGGTATATTGCATGGGGCCTGATTTTCGTGGCCATTTCGCCCAGCGAGCGAGTTGTGAACGGTGTAGTAGTGGTGACGTTTATGGGCATGATGCTAGGTCTCCCCGACGGCCCGATGCTTGTCTCTTGGACTGTGTACGTCGTTGGAACCCTCGCTCTTGTGGGATATCTGGGTGTGCGATATCAGTTGTCTTTTATCCCGTCGCAGTTAAAGGCGCTGAATCTCACCCGTGAGAGACTATTTGTCAATCGATAGTCGCAGTAGGGCTCTTGAAGTACTGATGTTGGATTCAAAGTGATCGATCCAGACGTTGAGTTTTTCCTTAGATCTCATCCAGAATTTGCTGGTCTCTATAATCACTTTGGGGTTCCTGGCTTTTTAACTCCTAACTTGTCTTTTGTTAGAAGTTCAAATGAGATTTTTGCATCTTTGGTTCGAACTGTTGTGCATCAGCAATTGTCGGGCGCCGTCGCGAGCGTCTTTGACAAAAGAATACAAGAGGCTGCTTCGGGTGATGTTTCACCAGAGAAGGTATTGGCTCTTTCGTTCGAGGGACTACGCGCATTGGGACTATCAAATTCCAAGTCCCGCTCAATTTTAGAGCTCGCTCAGAAGGTCTACATAGGTGAGTTGGATCTGATAGAACTAGTTACTTTAGATGAGGCTGCTATCTCTAGTTCATTGTGCGGGCTATATGGTTTTGGACCTTGGTCTGCGCAGATGTTTTTGCTATTTGATTTAGGCAAGAGAAATGTTTGGGCTCCAGCCGATTTAGGAGTTCGAAAGGGCTTTCGTATTCTCTATGGCCTTGATGATCTTCCTTCAATACCAGAGATGACTAAACATGGTGAGAGGTATTCTCCCCTTGCTTCACTTGCAACTTGGTACCTATGGCGAGTGCTTGAATTGCCTAAGTCGATCTCTTGATCTGATCTATTGACTTGGCTGCCCGACCGCTCGATTTGAGGATGATGGGGATTCTTCGATCCTGATATGATTCTCCTAAGGGGAGATCAAATTTGCTATCTTCACATTCCAGTGTATCTATTTGTGTTTGAAGAATTGCTGCCATCGAGGTTCTCAGGGTTCGTAATTTAGCGCCGTGAATAGTTTGGTTATATAAAAATAAAAGCCGCTAAGAGCGCCGATTTGGTGTGAGCTGGCCACTCGGGAAAAGCTTTCAGTGATTATAGGTTTTATTGAGATTAAGTGCAATATAAAACTGACGAGTGTGGTGGTTTTATATTTAGCTTAGTGCTGGTTTTGATTAAACTAATTTATCGGATTAGGTTTGTACTCATTGGCATTTTGGTGACTCTTGTGAGAATAAGAGATTTAGTCATGATATTGTACCGATTCCTCGCCAAGGTCGGTTTAATTGGTGATTGATCTTTTTGTAACCTATCAAGGACGAGAAGTCCTAGATTTCGCAACCTTTTCTGGATTAATGAGGTGATGAGTGGGGTATTTGCCGTCAACCTGAGACTATTTGCATAGTTTTTGTGACGCTTGGCATGACGCTTTGCTCTTTTATTTGAATGACGACACCTTTTAGTCGCTGGCGTTTCAATGCTTGTTCTGGGGTACTGGTATGGTCGCCAGCATGCTATATCGTTTTAAATAATTGGTCCATACTGGCTATTCGATAGAGGCCAATGGATAGAGGCCATTCGACTCCAAAGGGTAGGAGTTTCATTGAGATGGCGCCTTTTGACTCGGGTGACCCTCCTTTGGTCGATTTTGAAGGCTTAGAAATTACGAGCTGTCTGCAATAGGTCTTTATACTTTTGCCCAATTTAGTCTTTTGGCTATTCCGATGGGTTTCATTGTTCTAGATGGCTGTAGCTTTTTCGTACCCATTATGGCCGATCAGCTTCGTCGTCTTATGAATTGGTTCTATGACTTCTTGAATTGACTTACCGTGGATTGATTTAAGGATAAGCGATCTGCGATGTGATTTTTTTAGAGGAAGCAATTTTACATAAAGCCATTAATCAGCGCAGCCACGGATCGACTGAAGCTTTTCCTGGTGATCCATAGTGGTTCTATAAGCGACCGGGCGATAATCGATTCCGCATTGATCACACTGATTAGATTATTGATATGTGAATAGACAATTGGTGCTTTGGGCTACCAAATGACTCTCCACCAAGGGGGATTTGTGGCTGAGATCATCTTTGTATCAAGTTTATTTGGAAATACCAAATGATTCTTGACTCCTGAAAGTGCCAAGGTGTGGTCTGCTTTGATAAGGTGCCAAGTGCCAATGAGAAGATAGAGCACACAGATGGTGTCCTTGGCTGGGTTTATTTACTTTGGTCGGCACTTTTGCATCGCTAGGGTAAATCACCGATTCCAACTAATCGACCTAGATACGCCTTTGTGAGTAGTTGTAGATTTTGCTCCCCTTCTTCTCGACCTTGGTTGGTGGGCATTTGCTTTCTGGCCTACGAAGATTTTAAGAGGAGGCGGACTATCTTGTCTGATTCCCGGTGCGATAAGAGCGTTGCCTTCATGATCAAAGCCGGCCTCCGTGCTTGGCAGATTGCGCCGTCGACGGGGATCTTTTATTGAGGTTTTAGCAAGAGTTCAAGGAGCATCATGTCGATCCATTTTCCAAATTTCCTACCGACTTCACGCTCAAGGCCAACTTCGAAGAAGCCAATTGACTTATGAAGGGCAAGCGATGCGGTGTGATCTGAAGCCACCCTAGCCATACAGGCATGAAAGCCATGTTTCGCCGCTAGTCCAACGATGTTGGAGAGGAGTAATTTGCCGATACCTCGACCCTGGAAATTAGGGTCAATGTAAATAGAGTCTTCGACGGTGGTCGAATAGCCAGGACGAACGCGGTATGGTGATACTGACGCGAACCCTACGACTTGTTCTGAAATGGTGGCAACGAGAGCAGGGTATGGGCCTAAGTGTTCTTCAATCCATTTAGTCTGTGTCTCGATCGTTCTTGGAACAAGGTCAAGTGTCACGCGGGAGCCAAGTACTTCGCGATTGTAGATTTGCATCAATGGCACTGTGTCGGTAAGTGTTGCCGGTCTTACGGCGACTTTCGGGGTATTTGGCATTGTTATTTTCATAATCGTAGTTGATGCCAGCTAGTAGATTGTTGTGAATTTTGATTTCCCTTAAACGTCAGGTTTTGCCTTTGGGCGGATATAGAATAACTAAGCTATTTTTATCAAGCGCCCCCTTAGCTCAGACGGCAGAGCACATCCATGGTAAGGATGGGGTCGTCGGTTCGATTCCGACAGGGGGCTCCAAGGCGGCGTAGCTCAGGTGGTTAGAGCACACGGCTCATAATCGTGGGGTCGTCGGTTCGAGTCCGACCGCCGCTACCAGAAGTAGCAGTGCATTGCTTTTCGTAATGTATAGGTAGTCGCTGTGAACGAGTTTAGAGATACACGGAGAGCTCAATGGCAAAGAACGAAAAAAGAATTAAAGTAACGCTCGCTTGCGAGACCTGCAAAAGGCGTAATTATATTACGACAAAAAACCGAATCAACGATCGCGAGCGAATCGAAATGAAGAAGTATTGTCGTTGGGATCGTCAGCACACAACTCACAAAGAGACTAGGTAGTTTCTTTCTTATTAGATCTCGCCGCATCTTTTGCTAAGGGTTACTCTTGGCAAAAGATGCGGCGTTTTTATTTAATTTTTTGCGAACTCCTAGATCTATCCATTAGCGATAGCTATTTCTAGCTACTTTCAATGCGACGGCCTTGCGCTCTTCAAATCCGTGGTTTGTAATAACCGAAACTTCGCCACCAAAGTGCAGTTTCGCCAATGGATGTTAAACCTTTGCATTGAATCTGAGGAGATATCCAATTGGAGTTTGACCCAGCAACGCTATCTTCTGTTTGAGTCGGTGTTTGGGGCGCTAGGGTACGGCTACCGTTTCGATTTTGGGTTGAAGGAGTGGTGTGATGGTCGTGGCTTGATTGTATGGCGTGGGGGTAATAGCAATTTCTAGAATTTCGCTGTTGTTGGTTATATCTGTCTCTTGGATTCTCCTGTCTCTTGGATTCTCCTGTCTCTTGGATTTTCACCCCTAGGACCGCTAGCGCGTCGCAATCGTCGCCATGGTCGTAATGTCATTCGGCGGTACTTTGAACTTTAACCGACAGGGCGCTCTGATTGGGTCTGCGCAAATTGGGTCTGCGCAAATTGGGTCTGCGCAAATTGGGTCGCCGCGGTGATTGTCGGTTTTGATTCATGGGGCATTTAGGTGAGTCACCCGTATTGCTACCTTGGCGATGGTGTGTGGCACTAAGGGATAAAAATTCGCTATTTCATTTGGATCACTGGCGAGTGAAACTTTTATCTATTTTTGTCTTGTAGCTATTTCATGCTTTGAGTTCAATGGAGTTGACGACATAACCCCGGCATATTTGTATCGACTTTGGAATCAAGCCGATGTACAAAAACTATGGCCTGTGGGATCAAGTCGGACGTTACCTCAAGCGTGGCGCCTTTTTTTCCCGTTACCTATGACATCTGGCGCTTCACCTTCGGCGATGAGGTGGATTCGCAATAATTTACGCGCCCTATGTAGGCGAACCTTTGCATTGGATTCGGTAATTCCAAGCACCAAAGCGATCTCTGAATGCTCCATTCCATAGAGCTCTTTTAGGATTACGATGCGCCGCAACTCCTCTGGGAGTTTCTTTAAGGCCGCTTGAACCTCCATCGTGGATGCTATATCTTGATCGGTGACGCTTGAATTAGAAAGGGTGTCACCGAGTAGGACGTCAGCTCCTTCGATTACTTCAAAGCGTCGCCTCCTAGCTTTAGCAAGCAGGGTCGAGCTAGCATTTGTGACAATGCTAGACATCCACCGGCTAAAGCTAGAGTCTCCTCTAAAGTTCTTGAGCGAGCGGAAGGCTCTCAAATAGGCCTCTTGGAGTGCGTCACGTGCGTCGTCTAGATTTCCCGTTAGGGCTACGGCCCGCGCTAGGAGGTTTGGATATGTAATCCGTACTAATTCGTCGAAAGCTTCATGGCTGCCGGTTTTGGCCTCTTCTACGAGACGCTTGACTGCATTGGTGTCCATGCTCTGCTCCCGACTTTCTCCAAACCGATAAGTTCCTATGATAGTTCTTAAAATTGGTAGAGGAGACCAATAGCTACAGCATTTTGGTCTCGCGAGCAACCCACTGCGACGTTACCTTCGTTTGACCACGCTAGATCCGTCGATTTGTTTAATTAAATCCCTGGTCTCCTCATTGGCCGCAAGCAAATAGGAGGCGTTCAATGAGAAAATATCTTGATCTAGATCTTTGTCCGGACTCTGGAGCGCCAGACTGCGCTTGATCTGGACTTCTCGTAGCCATTGGCTCAGACCTTTGTGGATTTAATTGAAGGTTGGAGGGTGAAATTGGGAGGCAATTAGCTTTCTTGGGGAGATAATTGTTCGAGATCAGAATTTCATGGTCGTAAATATTCCTGAAGTTGGAGAGCAAGCGCTTAGAATTGAATCTCCGATAAGTATTTTCGGACACTGTTTAGGTTTGACTTCTTCATGGAGCTAACTTCGCGGTAGTCTGATAAGCTTGTGTCGGTCTTAGGGTAGTAGCTCAATGGTAGAGCACCGGTCTCCAAAACCGGGTGTTGGGGGTTCGAGTCCCTCCTACCCTGCGCAAATTTACCGGAAGAGGTTTTTAGGTGAATCGTCAATCGAAACGTCTTATGGCTCGCCAGCAAAGCCAGAGCGAAGCGGAACGGGCGAACGCCCCAAAGAAAGTTATATCTCAGAAGAATCAGCCAGAGTCAAAGCGACTTACGCCAAAGATATATCTTCGTGAAGTTCGTGATGAACTCAAGAAGGTTACTTGGCCAACTCGAAAGACGGTCATTAACTATTCGACTGTAGTTTTTATAACCCTTACCTTTCTTATCGCTTTGATATTCGTGCTGAACTTGGCTTTCTCCAAAGCCGTTCTATTTTTGTTTGGCTGATTCAGTCTTGGCTCTTGGGTGCCGCTGCTACTTTAGGATTTAAATGACTGACTTTTTTGATGAAACACCCCCAGAAGAAGATATACCTTCACGCGAGGAGGTTGAAGCTCCGATCCAGGTGATACCTGGGAAATTGGAGTATGTAAAGGATGGCGACGAGGTTCCTCTGGAGCCACAAGGGCCTCCGGAACAGAGCCCATTTGATCTGCCAGGGGACTGGTATGTCATACATTCATATTCTGGTTATGAGAAGAAAGTGAAGTCCAATCTGGAGTCTCGCATGAGTTCCATGCAAGTGGAAGATCGAATTCACCAAATTTTTATTCCGATGGAAGATGTCACCGAGATAAAAAATGGCAAACGAGTTGTCTCCCAGAAGAAGGTTTTTCCCGGGTATATCCTAGTGCGCGCTGACCTAGACGATCTGACTTGGGATGTGGTGCGGCATACGCCTGGTGTAACTGGTTTTGTCGGCATGGGATCGAAGCCGACGCCGCTATCACGTAAAGAAGTCGAATCCATTCTTAATTTCTCTGTCGAACCGATGGATCTTCAAAGAAAGTCAAGGCCTACTCTTGAATATCAGGTAGGTGACCCAGTAACCGTCAAGGACGGCGCCTTTGAGGGGCTAACAGGGATGATATCTGAGATAAATGAAGATCACCTCAAGTTGAAGGTGCTTGTCAATATATTTGGCAGGGAAACGCCTGTTGAGTTGGAATTTGCTCAAGTAGCCAAGGTATAGCTACCTAAAATCATATTGGCCTCTGCAGGATATTGCAGGATCCGCCGTATGATGTACTAGTTCATTAGCTGTTGTATGTCAGCCAAAAATTTAACAAAGTGAAACGAAACTAAAGATGGCAAAGCGTCGTGTTACCGCAATTGTAAAGATTCAGCTGCCCGCTGGAGCTGCTACTCCAGCTCCCCCGGTAGGTACCGCTCTTGGACCCCATGGAATTCAAACCATGGAGTTTTGTAAGCAGTATAATGCAGCCACAGAAGCGCAGCGTGGAACGGTTATCCCGGTTGAGGTTACAATCTTCGATGACCGCTCATTCACATTTGTGCTAAAGACCCCTCCGACACCGGTTTTGCTGCGACAAGCAGCCGGCGTTCCAAAGGGATCTGCAACCAACAAGAGAGTTGTAGCCGGAACTATTTCTGGTGACCAACTCGAAGAGATCGCTAAAACCAAGCTGCCGGACCTAAATGCCAACGATCTAGACGCCGCTAAGCGTCAAATTGCCGGAACGGCACGATCAATGGGCATCAAGGTCGCCGAATAGGCCTCGTCGAGCAGTTCATATATTTGGGAGATTTACCTTAAATGGCAAAAGTTACAAAGCGCATGAAGGCGCTAACGGCGTCCTATGACAGAGAACATCTAAATGTTCCAGCTGAAGCGGTGGAGACTGTAAGGAAGCTTGCAACTGCAAAGTTTGATGAGTCGATTGAGTTAGCGGTACGCTTGGGTGTTGACCCCCGAAAGGCCGATCAAATCGTGCGAGGTACCGTTTCACTACCAGCTGGTACTGGTCGAGAAGTCAGAGTCGCAGTCTTTGCATCCGGTGAAGCAGCCAATGAGGCCCGTGAGGCCGGAGCTGACGTCGTAGGCGCTGATGATTTGGTTGCTCGTATTCAAGGTGAGAGTTTTCTCGATTTTGATATAGCAATAGCCACTCCGGACCTTATGGGTCAAGTTGGCAAGTTGGGTCGTATTCTTGGTCCAAGAGGCCTCATGCCTAACCCCAAGACCGGTACTGTCACCACTGACGTTGCCAAGGCAGTCCGTGAATTCAAGGGCGGAAGAGTTGAATATCGCACCGATCGCGTGGGAAATGTTCAAGTACCGATCGGCAAAGCATCCTTCACCAAGGATCAGCTCCTTGAGAACTTTAGAGCAGTCGTTGATGAGCTCAGTAGAGCTAAGCCAGCATCCTCAAAGGGTCGCTACTTCAAGAGCGTTACCTTGGCTTCGACAATGGGACCTGGCGTCAAAGTTGATACTAACCGTCTGAGGGTTACAGAAGAGGATCTAGCGAGCTAGACTCCCTGATAGATTTCAAATATATAGGCAGTTGCCAAAGACCTTTGGTGCTCTTTTAGAGTGTAAATTCCAAGTGAAGCCAAAGTAGGTAACGATAAAAGTTTTTGGTACTGCCACAGATCGCCTCCAAGCGACTTGTGGCTTTTTGTTTTGTTCCGACTTTGGAGCAAATCTTTTGGATTGGAGAGAGTATGGATAATCCGCGTCCCGATAAGGTGGCGATAGTAGAGGAGCTAAACCAAAAATTTGCTAGTTCCGCTGCTGTTGTGGTCGCTGAATATCGTGGTTTGAAGGTCTCGGATCTCGAGGCGCTTCGTCGGTCTCTTGCGCTAGCCGGTGGCTCCTTCAAGGTGTACAAAAATACTCTTGTGAAGCGATCAGCCGATGCCGCAGGGCTAGAAGGACTGGCAGCTTACCTCGATGGGCCAACAGCTCTGGCGTTCGTGGAAACAGACGTCGTTGAGGTAGCGAAGGTTCTAAAGGAGTTTACAAAGACTCACCCGCTTCTCGTCGTGAAGGCTGGCGTCTTAGGCAATAGCGTGATAGATGCCAAGGGCGCACTTGCCCTCGCAGAGCTTCCTTCGCGCGAGGCCCTCTTGGGCCAGCTGGCTGGAGTCATGGCCGCGCCTATGCGCGACTTCGCTTCGGTTCTCAAGGCACTGCCGCAAAACTTTGCATATGCTCTATCTGCCTTGGTGGACAAGCAGACCGAAGAAGCAGCATAGCATTTACCCAATTTGGTCGTCGCCAGTTGGCGCGGCCGCTTAGATCCCTACGCCAGGTGGCTGGCGGGAGAGTACATCTTTAGTGATGTGCTTAAAATTTGAAAAATAGAAAGGAAACACAAATGGCAACTTCTGAGGAAATTCTAGAATCAATTGCATCCATGACCGTACTAGAGCTGAGCGAATTGCTCAAGGCTTTCGAGGAGAAGTTTGGCGTAACCGCAGCTGCTCCTATGGCTTTTGCAGCTCCAGTTGGTGGCGGCGATGCAGCACCTGTAGTGGAAGAGCAAGATGAGTTCGATGTTATCTTGACCGGCGCCGGCGAGAAGAAGATTCAGGTCATCAAGGAAGTTCGCAGCTTGACAAATCTTGGTCTAAAAGAGGCCAAGGATCTCGTTGATGGTGCTCCTAAGGCCGTACTGGAGAAGGTATCGAAGGAAGACGCCGAGAAGGCTAAGGCTCAGCTCGAAGGAGCAGGCGCCACGGTCGAGCTCAAGTAACATAAGTTTTTCGGTGGCGTTCGATCTATAATTGAGTTTATAGTTAGAGCAATAGATTAGTGAGCCACTTGCTCAGAGATGATATGGTGTTTCACTAATCCTGCCGAACTTGTTGATCAAAGGAGTCAAAATCGATATTTTCTCTGTTTTTGCCTCCTTTGACGAAATATTTGATGAAAGTTGAGTCAATCCTGCAAAGGATTGACTCGCTTTTGCGTCTCTATGTGTAAACTAGAAGATTGCCGTGCTTTCATTCTTACTCGCCCTCTTGCGCTTTTTGAGCATCTTTAAGAGCCCCTTGGCGATTCATGTCCTATTTCAGGTGAACTCTAGCTGGGAGAGATTCGTTGACCTCTAGATCTCGTTCTATTGAACGGTATTCGTTTGCAAATCTGGATGAGGTTTTGCCTCTACCAGACCTCATTTCTATTCAAAGAGAATCCTTCGATTGGTTTCTCCGCAAGGGCCTCTCAGAGGCCTTCGCGGAGTTAAGTCCGATTGAGGATTTTTCGGGTAAATTAGCTCTTGAATTAAATTTCGACGCCGATGACCCCGACCTTACGCCCGTGCCAAAATATAGCGAAGAGTTCTGCAAAGAGCGTGATTTAACTTATCAGGCTCCGATCTTCGTGAAGGCTACATTTATCAATAAGGGTACAGGTGAGCTCAAAGAGCACACAGTATTCATGGGTGATTTCCCTATGATGACTGAACGAGGTTCTTTCATTATAAACGGCACTGAACGTGTCGTTGTCTCCCAGTTGGTCCGATCTCCCGGAATTATTTTCCAAAAAGGTCGAGAGGCCAAGACTGTCGTTAGCGGAACGATTCATGCTTACCGTGGGGAGTGGCTCGAATTTGATGTCGAGTCTAAGCCTGGTCGCGAATTAAACGCTGGGGCTAGAGTTGCTCGAAAGAGGCGTATCTCTATCTTTACATTGATTCGTGCACTGGGTTATGACGATCCAGAGCTGCTTGAGCGCTTCGTTGAGGAGTTTGATTTTCTTTCGGATCAATGGTCCAAGGACAAAAATATACACAAGACTCAAGAAGAGGCATTGCTCGAGATCTATAAGAGGGTTCGTCCTGCTGACCTTCAGAATATTGAGTCCGCTCGAAATTACTTCGAGAGTTCCTTCTTCTCGACCAAGCGATACGACCTTACTCGAGTTGGTCGTTATAAGCTCTCTCGTAAGCTTGGTGCTGAGATTGAAAGACTATCTGATGTATTGGGGTTGGATCTTCCGGTGCCAGGTAGCAAAGATACAACTCTTTCACCAGCTGAGATATTGAGCGCAATCTCTTACATGCTCTGTTTGGTGGCACAGCGGCCCGGCTATCGCCTTGATGACCAGGATCACTTTGCCAATCGTCGAGTTCGTAGCGTAGGCGAGCTGATTCAGAATCAGCTTCGTTTGGGCCTCTCTCGATTGGAGAGATTGGTCAAAGAGCGTATGTCTACTCAGGATGTTGAGGCAATTACTCCTCAGACTCTGATCAATATACGACCAGTTAGTGCAGCTATCAAAGAGTTCTTTGCGACTTCTCAGTTGAGCCAGTTTATGGATCAGGTGAATCCTCTTTCTGGCCTAGCAAACAAACGTCGTCTCTCGGCATTGGGACCTGGTGGTCTTTCTCGTGAGCGAGCAGGCTTTGAGGTCCGTGACGTTCACACATCTCACTATGGCAGGATGTGCCCAATTGAGACGCCAGAAGGTCCAAACATCGGATTGATTGGTGCGCTAGCTAGTTATGCGCGTATCAACGAGTTTGGCTTTATCGAGACTCCTTATCGCAAGGTAGTCGAGGGAATAGTCACCGATGAGATTGCCTACTATCCTGCGGACTTGGAAGAGCAGTTTATTATTGCTCAGGCGAACGCACCTATCGACAAAGACGGACGGTTCATTGAAGATAAGGTTCTTGTTCGACGTGGTCCAATTGGTGCAGAAGTTCGAGTTGGCGTAGATACCACTTCGTATGCGTCTACCTCGGAGATTGACTTTGTCTCTGCTAAAGAGGTGGAGTTGATGGACGTCTCTCCAAAGCAGATCGTCTCAGTGTCGACCTCTTTGATTCCATTCATTGAGCACGACGATGCTAACAGGGCACTTATGGGTGCGAACATGCAAAAGCAGGCGGTTCCGCTTTTGGTGCCTGAGGCTCCTTATATCGGGACCGGTGTTGAGGCTCGTGCTGCACGAGACGCAGGTGACGTTGTCTTGGCGGAAGGTGTCGGAACTGTTACCGATGTCAGCGGAGATAGGGTTACGGTTGAATATGAGGTTGGGGAGTGCGATCGTTACGGTCGAGTTCTTGGTCGCAAGATCTACCCAATCGCTAAGTTTCGTCGTTCCAATCAAAATACTAGTTATAACCAGGTAGTGCTAGTCAACGTTGGGGAGCACTTGGTCAAGGGCTCTGTGATAGCTGATGGGCCAGCAACTCATGAAGGTGAGTTGGCTCTTGGTAAGAACCTTCTTGTGGCATTTATGCCTTGGGAAGGCTACAACTATGAAGACGCGATTATTCTTTCGGAGCGCCTGGTAAAAGATGACGTGCTCACATCTATTCACATCGATGAGCATGAGACTGATGCTCGTGAAACGCGACTTGGACCAGAGGAGATCACCAGAGATATACCAAATCTTTCAGAAGAGATCCTCTCTGACTTGGACGAACGTGGTATCGTCCGCATCGGTGCTGAAGTCGGACCAAATGATATTTTGGTCGGTAAGGTCACACCAAAGGGCGAGACCGAATTGACACCCGAGGAGAGGCTTCTTAGAGCTATCTTCGGGGAGAAATCTCGAGAGGTTAGAGATACTTCGCTTAAGGTCCCTCATGGTGAATACGGGAAAGTTATCGACGTGAAGGTATTTTCACGCGATGAGAATCCCGATTTAGCTGCTGGGGTCAATCAGTTGGTAAGGGTCTATGTGGCTCAACGTCGTAAGATTACAGAAGGCGATAAGCTTGCTGGTCGCCACGGTAACAAAGGTGTTATCTCTAAGATTTTGCCCCTTGAGGATATGCCCTATATGGAAGATGGCACTCCTGTTGATATTATCTTGAATCCACTTGGAGTTCCTAGCCGGATGAACGTTGGTCAGGTCCTCGAGTCGCACTTAGGGTATACGGCACGTTGGGGATGGCCAGGCAACCCCTTGGCCGATGAGCCCGTGCGAGGTACTGAGACTAAAACTCGACCAAGAACTAAGCCATCTTCGTGGATTGCAACGCCCGTCTTTGATGGTGCGCACTGGGATGAAGAAGATAAAGCTGGTCGTCACCCGACGATCCAGAATATCTTTGAGAATCTGAATCCAGAATCTCGCGACGGGGTGAGGTTGATTGGCAATGACGGCAAGGTCACACTATATAACGGGCGTACCGGGGATAAGTATGACAACGCGGTTTCTGTCGGTTATGTCTATATCCTAAAACTCGCTCACCTTGTAGATGACAAGATTCACGCACGTTCGACCGGTCCATACTCCATGATTACCCAACAGCCGTTGGGTGGTAAAGCTCAATTTGGTGGTCAGCGCTTTGGAGAGATGGAAGTTTGGGCTCTTGAAGCTTATGGAGCTGCATATGCTCTTCAGGAACTTTTGACTATTAAGTCTGACGACGTCTTGGGTCGTGTCAAGGTATATGAGGCGATTGTAAAGGGAGAGAATATTCCTGAGCCAGGAATTCCTGAGAGCTTTAAAGTTTTGATCAAAGAGATGCAATCGCTTGGTCTAGACGTAGAGGTTCTCTCGCATTCTGGCGAGGAGATTCAGATCCGTGAGATCGATGAAGACGCATTTAGAACAACCGAACAACTCGGGATTTCACTAGCACGTCCTGAACGTGGGTCGGATTACGACGACGGTCAAAGGCGCTTCGGTGGAGAAGGGAGCTTTTAATAGATGATTGATGTCAATGAATTCAATAATCTTCGTATCGGCATCGCTAGCTCTGATGCCATTCGTTCATGGTCTCATGGCGAGGTCAAAAAGCCTGAGACGATTAACTATCGAACCTTGCGCCCCGAACGTGATGGTCTATTTTGCGAGAAGATTTTCGGTCCAACTAAGGACTGGGAATGCGCTTGTGGAAAGTATAAGAGGGTTCGTTTCAAGGGTATTATCTGCGAACGCTGTGGCGTCGAGGTTACCCGAAACAAGGTTCGCCGTGAGCGAATGGGCCATATCGAACTGGCAGCTCCTGTAGTTCATATCTGGTACCTTCGTGGTACTAGATCGTGGTTGGCTTATCTATTGATGGGTACATCTCTAAAAGAGGAACTCAAGGCTAAGCAGCTAGAAAAGGTTATCTATTTCGCCGCCAACTTGGTTACCTGGGTTGATGAGGATAAGCGTCACGAAGATCTCTCTAATCTAGAGATCGAACACGCTGCCAAGGTAAAAGAGGTTGAGAATCGAAAGAATCTCGATCTTGATGCTATCTTCAAAGAAAACGAAGAAGAACTAGCTGAACTCGAGGCAAAGGGTGCCAAAGAGGCTGAGATTCGAGCAGTTCAGAAGCGCTTTGAACAGCGTCTTGAGCTAGCTCGTGCTCGCTTTGATAGAGATATCGAAGTGGCCGAGAGGGCTTTTGATGCCTTTAGAAATCTACATGGTCGTCAAATTATCGAGGATGAAATCCTGTGGCGTGAACTTCGGGAGAGCTTTGGCGAATACTTCGAAGGCGGCATGGGTGCTGAAGCTATAGCTAAGCTGATCGGTCGTTTGGATTTGGTCGATGAGGAGCGAAAGCTTAGAGAGATCATTGATCCCACCGACGGAAGAAAGCCACTAGCTGCCCAACGTCGTCAGAAGGCTATCAAGAGACTTAAGATTGTCTCGGCTTTCAATGCCGCGGCAAGCGCTGGTGAGCATGGAAAGATAAATTCTCCATCTTCGATGATCATGGACGTTATTCCAGTGATTCCACCGGATCTGCGCCCTATGGTTCAACTCGATGGTGGTCGTTTTGCTACTTCGGACCTCAATGACCTTTACCGTAGGGTCATAAACCGCAATAACCGCCTAAAGCGATTGCTCGATCTAGCGGCTCCTGAGATCATCGTGAATAACGAAAAGCGTATGCTCCAAGAGGCAGTTGACGCTCTCTTTGACAATGGGCGACGTGGTCGACCCGTTGTTGGTCCAGGAAATAGGCCACTAAAGAGTCTTTCTGACATGCTCAAAGGCAAGCAGGGACGTTTTCGTCAGAACCTTCTGGGAAAGCGCGTTGACTATTCGGGACGTTCGGTTATTGTCGTTGGACCAACACTAAAGCTGCATCAGTGCGGCCTCCCCAAGCAGATGGCACTTGAACTCTTTAAACCTTTCGTTATGAAGCGGTTGGTTGATCTTGAATACGCACAGAACATTAAGTCTGCAAAGCGAATGGTTGAGCGACGGCGAAATGAGGTCTGGAACGTTCTCTCTGAAGTTGTCAAAGAGCACCCAGTTCTCCTGAACCGCGCCCCGACCTTGCACCGCTTAGGTATTCAAGCTTTTGAGCCAGTGTTGGTGGATGGAAAGGCAATTCAGATTCACCCGTTGGTCTGTGCCGCCTTTAACGCTGACTTTGACGGTGACCAGATGGCTGTTCACCTTCCGCTTAGTTCCGAGGCGCAAGCCGAAGCTCGCATTCTGATGCTTAGTGCTAATAACATTCTTTCTCCTGCTACTGGTCGTCCAATTACAGTTCCTACTCAGGATATGGTCTTTGGTATCTACTATCTGACCATGGAGGTAAATGGGGCTAAAGGGGATGGAAGAGTCTTTAGGCACAGCTATGAGATTCAGCGTGCTTATGAGGCAGGCGACGTCAACTTGCACGCTCGAATCCTCTTTCGACGTCCAACCGAGGATGGATATGAAGAGATTGTCACTACTCCTGGTCGAGTTTTCTTCAATGATGCCCTTCCAAGTGACTTTCGTTTCGTAAACACTTTGATAGGTAAGAAGGCAACTCCAATCGGCTCGATCGTAGAAGAGATAGCCAATAACTACTCTAAGCAGGTCGTCTCTACCTCGCTGGATGCGATCAAGAGCCTCGGTTTTCGATTTGCAGCTCAGTCTGGTCTTACGATCTCTATCAATGACGTAAAGACGCCGTCGATCAAGGGTGAAATCTTGGATCGTTATGAGAAGGAAGCGGAAAAGGCTGAGACGCAGTTCAAGCGCGGTATTATTACCGACGACGAGCGGCGTCAAAAAGAGGTCGAGATATGGACCTCTGCAAACAGCGAGATCGGTAAGGCGATGGAGGCAGTACTCTCTTCGTTTGCCTTCAACCCCTTGGACATGATGGTGGACTCAGGTGCTCGTGGTAATGCTCAGCAGATTCGCCAGATATCTGGTATGAAGGGTCTTGTCTCTAACCCTAGAGGAGAGATGATTCCCCGTCCTATTAAATCTTCCTTCCGTGAGGGCCTCTCGGTACTCGAATACTTTATTTCAACACACGGTGCTCGAAAGGGATTGGCTGATACCGCCCTTCGAACAGCTGACTCTGGATATTTGACCCGTCGTTTGGTCGACGTTGCCCAAGAGTTGATCGTTCGTGTGGATGATTGCGGTTCTACCCGTGGTATTTGGATGGACGAGATAGTTCCCGATGAAGCTAAGCGTTCTTCTTATTTGGAGACTCGTATCTATGGAAGGGTCTTAGTAGAGGGCGTTGAACTGGTCGATGGAACGGTCCTTGGGACCGGTACCTTGATTGATGATAACGTTTTAGCTCAACTCCGTGACGATCCGGGTATCGATAGGATCAGGGTGCGTTCTGTATTGACTTGTGAGACTCCTCATGGAGTCTGTCGGGTTTGCTATGGACAATCCTTGAGCGCAGGTCGTTTGATCGACTTGGGTGAGGCCGTTGGCGTTATTGCTGCACAGTCGATTGGTGAACCTGGTACCCAGCTAACAATGCGTACCTTCCACCAGGGTGGCGTTGCAGGCGCTGACATCACCCATGGACTCCCTAGGGTGGTGGAGCTCTTTGAAGCACGTACCCCCAAGGGATCGGCCATCTTGGCCCACCGTAGTGGATCTGTGCAAGTTGAAGAGGGCGAAAGTCATCGAAAGCTTATTGTCATTGACGATCAGGGCGAGCGCGAGGAGTACGATCTATCTCCTAAGCAGCGCTTGGAGGTTCACGGTGGTGACATGGTTGAGGCTGGAGACGTTCTTGTCGATGGCCCCAAAGATCCTAAGGAACTCCTAGACATTAAAGGCATGCGCGAAGTTCAACAGTATTTGGTTGAAGAGGTACAAAAGGTCTACCGTGACCAAGGCGTTTCTATCCACGATAAGCATATTGAACTTATCGTGCGACAGATGCTCAAGAAGGTTACAGTGGCCGAGCCAGGCGATTCGGACTTTTTGCCCGGCGAGAGGGTAGACGCTCGTGTCTATCACGATCGCAACGTCGAACTGACCTCTTCTGATCAAAAGCCAGCTCTTGGTCGGCCCGAACTTATGGGTATTACCAAGGCGAGTCTCGCTACCGAGTCGTGGCTTTCTGCTGCGTCATTCCAGGAGACGACTCGCGTGCTGACTGAAGCGGCCATTGAGGCCCGTTCTGATTCGCTGCTTGGCTTGAAGGAAAATATTATCATCGGGAAGTTGATTCCGGCCGGTAGCGGCATGCCGCTCTATCGCAGTGTTCAGGTCTCAACTCCTCATGCACGGAAGATGTCGTATTGGTCATCTAGTGATGACTTTGATGAGTATGAGGACCCAGATGAGGATGAATTGGCCGACCTTGAGTCGACCATTGATGATTCATTTGACTTTGATCTTGATGTAGATCTAAACGACATTCCCGGTGGAATTGGCGGTAGCGGTCTGGGCGAAGGCGCCTGATATTATTTGATTCCAGAGAGAGTTCATCTTCCATCTTTTTATCATTAAGGGTGGTCCGTGGCCTCTTTCTGGGTCATTTGATCTAAGGGTTGTAGCGTTTGGTAGAAATACCATGCAGGTTGTTCGTCAAATCCGCCCTATAGTGTAATTTTGGCAAATTTTCGCCAAACTGTCGAGAGTTGCGCGACAGATTAGCCAGGGTTGTTTGTGGCGGACAGGGATCCCCTGTTTTTAAAGTTTGTTTTCCCCGAGGCCTGATGGTGGCTTTGGGGTCATGTTATTCGTAGCGGTCATATGATCGTCTACTAAAGTGGAGAGGTACCAATGCCAACGATTGCTCAGCTGGTACGCACCGGGAGAGAGTCAAAGAGGTCAAAGACCAAGACTCCTGCGCTAAAGGGCGCCCCGCAGCGTCGCGGTGTATGCACCAGGGTCTATACGACTACGCCCAAGAAGCCTAACTCGGCCTTACGCAAGGTGGCCCGTGTGCGATTGACTTCAGGTGTAGAAGTGACTGCATACATACCTGGCGTTGGCCATAATCTACAGGAGCACTCCATAGTGCTCGTTCGTGGCGGTCGAGTCAAAGACCTACCTGGTGTTCGATACAAGATTATTCGAGGTGCACTAGACACCTCGGGAGTAAAGAACCGTAAGCAAGCTCGTAGCCGCTACGGTGCTAAGAAGGAGAAGTAGTAAGCTATGCCTCGTAAAGGTCCAGCTCCAAGGCGGGAGATCGTCGCAGATCCCATTTATCATTCCACCTTGGTTACTCAGTTAATAAATAAGATTCTTTCCCGAGGCAAAAAGACCTTGGCGGAAGCCATTGTCTATGGTGCATTGGAGAATATCAAAGAGCGCACCGGCAACGATCCTTTGGTGATCCTCAAAAAAGCTATCGATAATACTAAGCCTGAACTAGAGGTTCGATCGAGGCGTGTTGGTGGGGCAACCTATCAGGTACCAGTTGAGGTCAAATCCCGCAGGGCTCACACTCTATCGATTCGTTGGCTCGTCTCATTTTCACGTAAGCGCCGTGAAAAGACGATGGTAATGCGGCTTGCGAACGAGATTCTTGATGCTTCTAATGGCATCGGTGCATCAGTGAAGCGTCGTGAGGATCTTCATAAGATGGCCGAATCCAATAAGGCGTTTGCTCACTATCGTTGGTAGCCATCCATTGCCCTATGATCGATCTAGGTTTTAAGATACGCTAGATTTGGTCAAAAGTGCTTTGGGTATGTAAATTTCCCGGCCAAAAATTTAAAAGCGTGGGTTGCGTCAGTAACCCACGCTTTGGTATGGATTTTGATTAATGCAGTTTCTGGGTTTTAAAAATCCTATGGGCGGCATGAAAAACTAGTACAAAGTCGGACAGAGAATTTATCAATTGAAGTCAAGGATCGAATAACTCCAGATCCTTGGAGTGGTTGATGATCGCGGTCTTGTAGGTGACACCAAAAGATGGTGTCGGACATTGAGGGACAAAATGACGGCTCGAGAATATCCGTTAGAGAAAATTAGAAATATCGGCATTATGGCCCACATTGATGCGGGCAAGACAACGACGACTGAGCGAATTCTTTACTACACCGGTAAGAACTACAAGATCGGTGAAGTTCACGAAGGTGCTGCGACAATGGACTGGATGGTTCAAGAGCAAGAGCGTGGAATCACCATTACTTCGGCCGCGACCACCTGCTTTTGGAATAGCCACCGCATTAATATTATCGACACTCCAGGCCACGTTGACTTTACCGTTGAGGTAGAGCGCTCACTTAGGGTTCTAGACGGCGCGGTAGCAGTCTTTGACGCAGTTGCTGGTGTGGAACCTCAGACTGAGACGGTTTGGCGACAGGCAAATAACTACAACGTTCCCCGCCTTTGTTTTGTAAATAAGATGGATCGTGTCGGGGCGAACTTTTATCGCTGTGTCGACATGATAAAGGATCGTTTGGATACCAATCCTCTTGTGATTCAACTCCCAATCGGTGCTGAGAACGGCTTTAGGGGAATTGTCGACATAATCGAGATGAAGGCGACCATCTATGAGGATGAACTGGGTGAGCGCTTTAGCGTTACAGAGATCCCAGAGGATGTTCTGGAGTCTGCCCAAGCCTATCACCACGATCTAATGGAATCCCTTGCATCCTTTGACGATGATCTCATGGAAGCTTATTTGGCTGAAGAGGAGATAACTCCAGCTCGGGTCGTAGAGGTTTTGCGCCAAGCTACAATTGCAGGTTACGGTGTACCGATTCTGTGTGGTTCGGCCTTTAAAAATAAGGGCGTTCAGCCAATGCTAGATGCCGTTGTGAATTTCCTTCCTAGCCCGTTGGATATTCCAGCAGCGATTGGTACTTCCCTTCGCGGAGAAGCCGGACTGAGCAGAGATGCCGACGATAAGGCACCTTTTTCTGCCTTGGCCTTTAAGATCATGACCGATCCATATGTAGGTAAGTTGACTTACTTTAGGGTCTATTCTGGTTCGCTCGAAAAGGGTTCTTCTGTCTTGAACAGCACCAAGGACAAAAAAGAGCGAATCGGGCGACTTTTGTTGATGCACGCTAACCATAGGGAAGATATCGATACCATCTTCGCGGGTGATATTGTTGCAGCGGTTGGTCTAAAGAACACCACCACCGGTGACACCCTTTGTGACGGCGACAGCCCCATTATCCTTGAGTCGCTGGAGTTCCCAGAGCCAGTTATTCACGTTGCAGTCGAGCCTAAGACCAAGGCCGATCAGGACAAGATGGGCAAAGCTCTTTATGCATTGTCCGAGGAAGACCCGACCTTTAGGATCCGGACTGATGAAGAGACCGGCCAGACTGTTATCTCAGGCATGGGCGAATTGCACCTCGAAGTGATCGTGGATCGTATGTTGCGCGAATTTAAGGTTGACGCTAACGTCGGTAAGCCCCAGGTTGCTTACCGAGAGACGATTCGCAAGACGATCGAAAAGGTGGAGTCAAAGTACGTTCGCCAGAGCGGTGGTCGTGGTCAATACGGTCACGTCGTAATCACCTTGGAGCCTACGGGCCCCGGTGGTGGTTACGAATTCGTCGATAAGATTACCGGCGGTGTAATTCCTAAGGAATATATACCTCCGGTTGATGCGGGTATTCAAGAGGCTATGACCTCTGGTGTACTCGCGGGCTATCCGACAGTGGATCTTCGGGTGATTTTGACCTTCGGGTCCTATCACGATGTTGACTCGTCGGAGATGGCATTCAAGATTGCTGGTTCTATGGCATTCAAGGAGGCTGCAAGGCGGGCATCGCCGGTTCTATTAGAGCCGATTATGTCAGTCGAAGTAGTTACCCCTGATGAATACATGGGCGATGTAATCGGAGATTTGTCATCAAGGCGTGGAAAGATTGAAGGTATGGACCAGCGAGGAAATGCTCAGGCAATTCGCGCTCAGGTTCCGCTGTCTGAGATGTTTGGATACGCCACTGACCTACGGTCGCGCACGCAAGGGCGCGCCACATACACTATGCAATTCAACTCGTACCAAGAAGTCCCGGACTCCATAGCCAAGGAGATCGTGGCGAGGGTGCGGGGCGAGTAGCCTAGTATCAGTACCTTGTAAGCAAGTCGGCGCCGTAATTTTCGGCGTCGGTCATACATAACGGAGCAAGTTGGAGAGATGGCAAAGCAAAAGTTTGAGCGCCTCAAGCCACACGTAAACATAGGAACCATGGGTCACATCGACCATGGTAAGACTACATTGACCGCAGCGATCACTAAGACGCTTGCGGATCGCAACCCGGGAGTGAAGTTCACCCCCTTTGATCAGATCGATAAGGCTCCTGAAGAGCGAGCTCGTGGTATAACAATCTCGATTGCCCACGTTGAGTATGAGACGCCAAATCGTCACTATGCCCACGTGGACATGCCAGGCCACGCTGACTACATTAAGAACATGATTACTGGTGCTGCCCAGGTTGACGGAGCAATTTTGGTTGTTTCCGCCGCCGACGGCCCCATGCCCCAGACTCGCGAGCACGTGTTGCTAGCCCGTCAGGTAGGCGTTCCTTACATCGTTGTAGCCCTAAACAAGGCTGACATGGTCGATGATGAGGAGTTGCTGGATCTGGTGGAGCTAGAGGTACGCGAACTCCTAAGCGAGTACGAGTTCCCTGGTGACGATACACCTGTTATTCGCGTAAGTGCACTCAAGGCTCTTGAGGGTGACGCCGAATGGCAAAGTAAGATCGTAGAGCTCATGGATGCAGTTGATTCTTACATCCCAGAGCCAGAGCGCCCAGTAGAGCGTCCTTTCTTGATGCCAATCGAGGACGTCTTTACGATCCAGGGTCGTGGTACTGTCGTAACTGGCAAGGTTGAGCGAGGAATCGTTCGAATCTCGGAAGAAGTCGAGATCGTCGGTCTACGCGCAACTCAAAAGACAGTTTGTACCGGTGTTGAGATGTTCAATAAGATCTTGGACCAAGGACAAGCTGGAGATAACGTAGGCGTTTTGCTTCGTGGAACTAAGAAGACTGACGTTGAGCGTGGCCAAGTGCTTTGTAAGCCTGGCTCGATCACTCCTCACACTGAGTTTGAAGCTAATGTGTACGTTTTGAACAAGGATGAAGGCGGCCGTCACAAGCCTTTCTTCAACAACTATCGTCCCCAGTTCTACTTTAGAACGACAGACGTTACCGGCTCGATCACCCTTCCTGAGGGTAAAGAGATGGTTGTCCCTGGTGACAACATTACTTTGAAGGTTGAGCTACAAAAGCCTATCGCAATGGATGAGGGTCTTCGTTTCGCTATTCGCGAAGGTGGCCGTACTGTTGGTGCTGGCGCTGTAACAAAGATCATAAAGTAACGCTGTCTAAATAGACAACTTCTCAGCGGTCAAGGTACGCTTGGTCGGTCCCAGAGAAATCTAGGGACCGACTTGTGCCTTTGATGCCCTATGATGGTAGGGCGCGTATTCGTGGATTTTATAAGGAATTATGATGGCAGAGAACTCAAAGCAGCGAATTCGTATCAGGCTAAAGGCCTATGACGCTGCCATATTGGACGCCTCAACTCGGAAGATTGTCGATACTGTCCTTCGTACCGATGCTAAGGTAAAGGGTCCAGTGCCACTGCCGACGGAGACGTCGCGCTACACTGTGATTCGATCCCCGCACAAGCACAAGGATTCCCGCGAGCATTTCGAGATGAGAGTTCACAAGCGCCTCTTGGATATCGTAGAGCACACCCCTAAGACTGTAGATTCGCTTCAGCGTCTCGACGTCCCAGCCGGTGTGGATATAGAAATAAAAGTCCAGAGTCTATAAGTAGCCGGATGGTCCAGGTTGGACCGGTAGGCTAGAAGAGTTTGAAAGCTTTGACGTCTGGGTAGGCCCTTGAGGA
The DNA here is from genome assembly GCF_904848545.2 of Acidithrix sp. C25. Lineage (NCBI taxonomy): Bacteria > Bacillati > Actinomycetota > Acidimicrobiia > Acidimicrobiales > Acidimicrobiaceae > Acidithrix > Acidithrix sp. C25. The sequence goes on along the minus strand of NZ_CAJHCI020000002.1, from coordinate 857,962 downwards.
ACCGCCTAGCAAACAGATGGCAGAGCTCCGCCGATTAGGCGGAGTTTTTGTGTCTGAGCAAAGGTGCTTTGTACCTTTGAACGTCGGGTTTTTAGATCTAAGCAAAGAATGTCTTTGCATTTAATTATGAAAGTTTCGTATAGAAATGGCAACCAAGGCTTTAGTAGGCAAGAAGTTGGGCATGACGCAACTCTGGGACGACCAGAACCAAATCATCCCAGTTACTGTCGTCAAGGTTGACCCAATGAGGGTCATGAGGGTGAAGCAGCCCTCCACTGACGGATATTCGGCCCTTTGCGTCACTTATGGCGCGAAGGATGCTAGGAAATTGAATAAGCCCGAGGCAGGAGTCTTTCGGGCTGCCGGCGTAGAACCGGGCGTAGAAATTATGGAGTTTCGACTCGATGATGTCTCCTCCTATTCTGTCGGCTCTGAATATGGAGTTGAGATTTGGGAGAGTGGGGACTTTGTTGATGTAACAGGTACATCCAAAGGCCACGGTTTTGCTGGAGTTATGAAGCGTCATAATTTTGCTGGCCAGAAGGCTACTCACGGTAACCATAAGAAGCATCGAGCTCCAGGTTCAATTGGCGCTTGCGCTACCCCAGCACGAGTCTTCAAGGGGACGCGCATGGCTGGGCAAATGGGTTCCGATAAGGTAACGACCCAGAACCTCAAAGTTGTAAAGTCCGATCCAGAGCGTGGTCTTTTGTTAATCAAGGGTGCCGTTCCAGGTGCTAAGGGCTCGTCTGTAGTCGTTCGTGACGCTGTGAAGGGTGGCAAGTAACTTATGAGCGCTGAAGTTGTTCGAGTGATCGAACTCAATCAATATGTCGCGGCCCTCTTGGACCACAACGGCAATCGCATCGGTGAAGTTGAACTGAATCCAACAGTCTTTGGTTACACGCCAAATGTTTCGCTTTTGCACCAGGTAGTTACTGCTCAGTTGGCTGCTGCCCGAAGTGGAACACAGTCCACCAAAACTCGCGCCGAGGTGCGCGGTGGTGGTCGTAAGCCATTTCGCCAAAAGGGTACTGGACGTGCCCGTCAAGGCTCCATACGAGCTCCCCATTGGGCAGGCGGTGGCGTAGCCCTAGGGCCAAAGCCACGTTCTTATGAGCAACGCACCCCAAAGAAGATGAAGCGTGCGGCTCTATATCATGCGCTTTCTGATCGAGCGGCTAACGACGCAATCGTAGTTGTTGAATCGTTTGAGTATGAGACTCCTAAGACTAAAAGTGGTATCGCATTTTTGTCCAATGCCGGTCTTTCGAATAAGAAGGTCCTCTTGGTGGTGGATCCATTTGAATATAACTTGGTAAGAACCTTTTCCAACTTGCCTCTCGTTCGTCTTATCGATGAGGCTGAGTTGAATCCCTACGATATCTTATGGTCAGATGTCGTTATCTTTGATAAGTCCACACTGATTGGCGAGGCTGATTCTTCCAGCGACGCCGATGACGAAGTGGCCACGGAAGGTTAAACGATGGCAAATCCATACTCGATTATCATCAAGCCAGTTATCTCCGAGAAGTCCTATGGACTCTCCGATGCCGGCGTCTATACATTTGTGGTCGATCGCAGGGCCAACAAGATTGAAATTGGTAAGGCCATAGAGGAGATCTTCTCCGTAAAGGTCGGCAAGGTCAACACTCTGAATCGCAAGGGTAAGCGGAAGCGTTCACGTAAAAGCGGACTCTATGCCAAACTCTCTGATACAAAGCATGCCATGGTCACCCTTAAAGAGGGTCAGATCGAACTGTTCCAGAGATAGAAGGTTTTTAAGAATATGGCTATTAGAAAGAGAAAACCCACTAGTCCTGGACGTCGGTTTCAGTCGGTGTCCGACTTTTCCGAGATTACTAAGTCCAAGCCTGAGAAGTCGCTTTTGGCTCCTAAGAGCTCTAGTGGTGGTCGTAACTCCTATGGACGAAAGACCTCCCGCCACCGCGGCGGTGGTCACAAGCAACAATATCGCTTGGTGGACTTCAAGCGTCGCAAAGACGGAGTTCCAGCAAAAGTTGCTGCGATTGAATACGATCCCAATAGAAATGCTCGGATTGCTTTGCTTCATTATCTTGATGGTGAAAAGGCATATATTCTGGCTCCTAATCGCCTCAAGGTCGGCGAATTGGTGGAGTCGGGTTCCGGTGCTGATATTCGGATCGGAAATGCACTTCCTCTAAGGAATATTCCAGTTGGTACTGTGGTGCATAACGTGGAATTGCGACCTGGTCAGGGCGGCAAGATTGCTCGTGGAGCAGGTATGTCGGTGCAACTAGTCGCCAAAGAGGGCGATTTTGCTACACTTCGTCTTCCCTCTACTGAAATGCGTCGCGTTCCTATTGATTGTCGGGCTACCGTAGGCGAGGTTGGCAACGCCGAGCATGAGCTGATTTCGATTGGTAAAGCTGGACGTAACCGTTGGAAGGGCGTTAGGCCTCAGACACGAGGTGTCGCTATGAACCCAGTGGATCACCCACTTGGCGGTGGCGAAGGCAAGACGTCTGGTGGACGTCATCCAGTTTCCCCTTGGGGTCAACCTGAAGGTCGTACGCGTTCAAGGCGCAAGGCAAGTGATGCAATGATCGTACGTCGTCGTCGCGGACGCGGCGCAAGGCGCTAGGAGGTCTTATAAAAGATGGCACGTAGCCTTAAAAAGGGTCCTTTTGTCGATTCTCACCTACTCAAGAAGGTCGACGCTTTAAATGAGAAGAACGAGAAGAAGGTCATTAAGACCTGGTCTCGTAGATCTACAATTATTCCTGACATGGTGGGTCACACCATCGCCGTTCATGATGGCCGAAAGCATGTTCCTGTCTATGTGACAGAGTCCATGGTCGGTCACAAGTTAGGTGAATTCAGCCCTACTCGAACCTTTAAATACCATGCGGGTCAAGAGAGAACGGGTAAGAGAAGATGAGTACCACTACTTTCAATTCAGGCACTAGGGCTGTCTTGCGTCAATATCGCATGTCGGCATCGAAGGTTCGTGAAGTTCTTGACCTGATCCGGGGCAAGGATATTATTACCGCTCGAGATATTTTGGTCTATTCGGATCGTGGAGCGGCTCGTCCGATCTTGAAGCTTCTGGCCTCTGCTGTGGCCAATGCTGAGAATAACGACGGTATTCCAGCAGATGAACTCTATGTCTCTGCCTGCTTTGCAGACGAGGGGCCGACTATGAAGCGTTTTCGTGCGCGAGCTCGTGGGCGTGCAGGACAGATTTTGAAGCGTACGGCTCACATCACGATCTATGTCGATCGCATGGAATTTACCAAGATTGCTCAGATCAATGCTAAGAGATCCTCTGAGGAAGCTCGTCGTCAAGAACGTCGTAGTGCACGTGTCCGTGGCTCAAACAGTTCTCTCGACGAAATAGAAGTTGTCTTTGACGCCGAGGATTCGGATCTTGTTGTTCATACTGAGACCGAGAACACAGAGACCGCTAACACAGAGACCGCTAACACAGAGCCGACAATTCCAGAGAGCTCGGAGACCGTGAGCGATCAAGGTGATTTAGGTGCAAGTGATGCAGTCTCCAACGACGTCCTTGAGGTAGTTTCAAGCGAAGATCAAGACGTTGTCGATGACGATGCTGAAAGCGAGAATAAGTAATGGGTCAGAAAGTAAATCCCTACGGTTTTCGCCTTGGTATAACCACCAAGTGGAAGTCGACCTGGTACGAGGATAAGAATTACAAAGAGACAGTTCTTGAGGACTGGAAGATCCGTAACTTTCTTATCAAGAGACTTGAGAACTTGCAGCTTTCGCGAGTAGAGATCGAGCGTAAAAGAGGCGATATCAGAGTTGATATCTACTCATCGAAGGTTGGTCCTATCGTCGGACATCAAGGCAAGAAGATTGAAGAGCTTCGCCATGATCTCGGTGCGCTAATTGGGGATGAAAAGGTCCAATTAAACGTCAAAGAGATTCAAAACGCTGAGCTTGATGCCGCATTGGTTGCACAAAGTATTGCAGATCAGCTGGCTCGGCGAGTTAGCTTTAGAAGAGCGATGAAGCGCGCTATGCAGCTCGTGGAGCGTTCTGGTGGTCAGGGCGTCAAGATCCAGTGTTCTGGTCGACTTGGCGGTGCTGAAATGGCACGCAAGGAGTCCTATCGCGAAGGTCGAGTTCCGCTTCATACCTTGAGAGCAGACATCGACTATGGCTTCCGAGAGGCTAGAACTACCTTTGGTCGTATCGGTGTTAAGGTCTGGATCTATAAGGGCGATATCGTTCCCTATAAGGTACCTAGCCTTACCGAAGCAGCTCCTACCGAGCAGGCCGCGCAACGGCCGCGAAGAGTTTCTGCAGGTGGCGGTCGACGCGTAAGCGAAGGAAGGCCCCGTAACGCGGCGCCGGTCGTAAATGGAGAAGAGCAACTTGAGAAGATCCTAGATCGGTCTGAGGAGCTCGAGAAGAAGGTGCGCCAGGAGTCACATGAGACAGCGCACTTCAAGCGGGAGAGCGATTAATCATGTTGATGCCTAGGAAGGTAAAGCACCGTAAGGTGCAGCGTGGCCGGCGAACTGGGCTGGCCAAGGGTGGTACCGAGTTGAACTTTGGTGAGTTCGGTATTCAAGCCTTGGAAGCTGGTTGGTTGACCGCTCGTCAAATAGAAGCAGCTCGTATTGCTATGACGAGGCACATCAAAAGAGGTGGAAAGGTCTGGATTCGAGTTTTTCCAGATAAGCCAGTTACCAAGAAGCCTGCTGAGACTCGCATGGGTTCGGGCAAGGGTAACCCGGAGTTTTGGGTTGCAGTTGTAAAGCCGGGTCGCATCCTCTTTGAATTGAATGGTGTCTCGGAAGAGCTAGCTCGTGGCGCTTTGGAGAGAGCTATTCAAAAGCTCCCCTTTAAAGCACGTGTGGTTGTAAGAGATGCATTTTCTCACGAGAATGAGGGTCAATAATGTCAAAGGCTTCTGAATTAAGAGATTTCGGTGATCAAGAGTTGCAAGAGCGTCTTGATGAGAATATCAAGGAGTTGTTTCAACTTCGGTTTGACCTGGCTACTGCCCAGGTCGCCAATACCTCGCGTGTGGGTCTATTAAAGCGAGAGGTTGCTCGTATTCATACGATTATGACCGAGCGATCCGCTTCATCCGAGGACAAGTAGGTAGGAAATCATAATGAGTGAGATTGAAAGTCCGAATGAGAATACCCGTAAGGTCCGTGAAGGTACAGTTATTTCTGACGCCATGACCGATACGGTTGTTATAGCGGTTGTAGAGCGAGTTCGCCATCCGAAGTACCGAAAGACGGTGCAGCGTACTAAGAAGTTGTATGCGCACGACTCGACCTTTGGTGCACGCGTTGGAGATGTCGTCCGCCTGGAAGAGACAAGGCCTCTTTCCAAGCTAAAGAGATGGCGTGTTGTGGAGATTTTGGAGCGTGCCAAGTGATACAGCAAGAAACCAGACTTAGGGTGGCTGATAATTCAGGCGCAAAAGAAGTCCTCGTTATTAAGGTTTTGGGGGGTTCACGGAGACGATATGCCAGCATTGGCGATATCTTTGTGGCCACTGTTAAGGATGCAATTCCTGGAGGTAATGTAAAGCGCGGGGATGTTGTAAAGTGTGTGGTTGTGCGAACCAAGAAGGAGAAGCGCCGTTCAGACGGTAGTTACATTCGGTTCGACGAGAATGCCGCTGTTATTATCAACGATGCGATGCAGCCAAGAGGAACCCGTATCTTTGGGCCAGTTGGCCGGGAACTCAGGGACAAGAAGTTTATGAGGATCATATCGTTGGCTCCGGAGGTGCTTTGATGAAGATCCGTAAGGGTGACAAGATAAAGGTGCTGGCCGGTAAAGATAAGGGTCGCGAGGGCGTGGTCTCTAGGGTGATTCCTAAAGAGGGACGTATCATAGTTGATCGTATTAATGTCGCTCGCAAGCATCAAAAGCCGACCAATCAGACCTCTCAAGGTGGAATTATCGACAAGGACATGCCTTTTTCGGCTTCGAATGTGCAGATAGTTTGTGCTAAGTGTGGTCCAACACGGGTCGGTTATAAGTTTTCCGACGCAGGCGTTAAGTCTCGCGTCTGTAAAAAGTGTGGGGGTGACCTATGAATGAGTTCGCTGGACCGCAGCCGCGTCTGAAAGAAAAGTACAACACTGTACTGCGAAGCCAACTCAAAGAGAGCCTTGGCCTGTCAAATATCATGCAGGTCCCTCGCATGGAGAAGATAGTTATCAACATGGGTGTTGGCCGTGCTACCGCTCAGGCTTCTCTACTTGAGGGAGCGCTGCGGGATCTAGAGATTATCTCTGGCCAAAAGCCCATAGTTACCAGGGCACGAAAGTCCGTGGCGAGTTTCAAGCTTCGTCAGGGAAATGCTATCGGTGCCAAGGTAACGCTTCGAGGCGATCGCATGTGGGAGTTCTTTGATCGTTTGGTCTCGCTCTCCATTCCTCGCATTAGAGACTTTCGGGGATTGAACCCTAAGTCGTTTGACGGTAACGGTAACTATACCTTCGGCGTCACGGAGCAGTTGATCTTCCCGGAGATCGAGTATGACAAGGTTGATGTAATGCGTGGTATGGATATAACCATCGTTACAAGTGCAACAAGTGACGACCATGGCCGAGCGCTTTTGTTCGCATTTGGATTTCCCTTCAAAAGAGAGGGTTAGGAAGTAGATAATGGCTAAGAAAGCTCTAATCGAAAAGCAAAGGCGTGCAGCGAAGTTTAAGGTTCGCGCCTATACCCGTTGCGGTCGTTGTGGTCGTCCACACTCGGTATATCGCAAGTTTGGTCTATGCAGGATCTGCCTTCGGGTAATGGTTCACGCAGGCGAGATTCCTGGCGTGACCAAGGCTAGCTGGTAGAGGAGGAACTGACCAATGATGACGGATCCGATCGCGGACATGTTGACGCGAATCCGTAATGCCAATACGGCAATGCATGATACGGTTGTAATGCCAGGTTCGAAGCTAAAGAAGGCTTTGGCTGAGGTGCTCGTTAGCGAGGGCTATATAGAGGGCTTTGATATCAAAGAGACTGAGGGTAAGCCCGGTAACTCTCTAGAGATTCAGCTCAAGTATTCACCAGAGCGCAAGCGGGTAATCTCTGGTATTCAGAGGGTTTCAAAGCCCGGGCTCAGGGTCTATTCCCGAGCGGAGTCTGTTCCACGTGTCCTTGGTGGCCTTGGGATAGCGATCGTCTCTACCTCTCGGGGTTTGATGACTGATCGAGAAGCTCGAAAGCAAAAGATCGGCGGTGAGGTCGTCTGCTACGTCTGGTAGTGATGACCCATCTATTGAGGAGTATGTAAGTTCTATGTCACGAATTGGGAAAGTCCCAGTAGAAGTACCTCAGGGCGTGTCGGTCGAGATTCTTGGATCTAACGATATCAAGGTAAGTGGTCCTAAAGGGACGCTTTCGAGAGTGCTTCCTGGTGAGATTTCGGTCCGCCAGCAAGAGTCGGTTTTGGTTATTGAGCGTCCAAACGATGAGAGACTCTCTAAGTCCCTGCATGGCCTTTCGCGCACTTTGGTCTCGAATATGGTCGCCGGTGTAACCAGTGGTTTCACCAAGGAGCTAGAGATTATTGGCGTTGGATATCGCTGTATAGCTAAGGGCCCTGGAGAGTTAGAGCTCTCGTTGGGTTTTTCGCACACAGTCAAGGTCGTTGCACCAGAGGGTATTACCTTCGAGGTGCCCACGCCTACAAGGATCATTATTAGAGGGATCGACAAGGAAATTGTCGGTCAGGTCGCTGCCAATATTCGCAAGATTAGAAAGCCAGAGCCTTACAAAGGTAAGGGCGTTCGGTACCTGGGAGAAAAGGTCCAGCGTAAGGCTGGTAAGACTGGTAAGTAGTGCCAGAGCTTTTTGGAGATAGCAATGTCAATTAACAAAGTTAACAGCCACGCGCTGCGTATCAAGCGACATAAGCGAGTTAGACGTATCGTTATCGGTACCACAGTTCGCCCACGTTTGGCTGTCTTTCGTTCGAATAAGCACATAGTTGCTCAGATCGTTGATGACTCGACTGGTTCAACGATCGCTTCAGCTTCGACGCTTGAGGCCGACCTTCGTGGCGGTGGCGCTACCGGTAATATAGCTGCTGCTGTCAAGGTTGGAGAACTCGTTGCGCAGCGCGCAGTGCAAAAGGGAATTAAAGCAGTCGTTTTCGACCGGGGTGGATTCCAATACCACGGTAGAGTGGCGGCATTAGCCGATGCAGCCCGTAGCAAGGGATTGGAGTTCTAAGGATATGGCCGAAGAGGTTTATGAAGAGCGCACGATTAAGGTCAACCGGGTTGCCAAGGTTGTAAAAGGTGGACGTCGTTTCTCCTTCACAGCACTTATGGTGATTGGTGACAAGAATGGTCGTGTAGGACTCGGTTATGGTAAGGCCAAGGAGGCCGGTATTGCCGTCCAAAAGGGTATTGAAGAGGCTCGAAAGAATCTTTTTAGTGTTCCGTTGGCGGGAGATACAATAATTCACCCGGTTTTAGGTGCTGCTGGGGCTGGGCGAGTTTTGCTCAAGCCAGCTGCTCCTGGTACAGGTGTTATCGCTGGTGGCGCTGCTAGAGCTATTCTTGAGATGGCCGGAATTCATGACGTGGTTGCTAAGTCTTTGGGTTCGTCCAATGCTATCAATGTCGCACACGCCACCATCTCTGGTTTGAAGGATCTAAAGCGTCCCGACGAGATAGCTGCGCTTCGTGGTAAGTATGTCGATGAGATCATTCCAGGCGCCATTAACCGTGCTTATGCTGAGAAGAAAAAGCAAATAGAAGGTGGCGAACGAGGTTGAGCGAGACTAATTCGGAGAAGAAACTTACAGTTACGCAGATTAAGTCAGGGATCGGTACAAAGCCAAAGCATCGTGCCACCCTTAAGGCTCTAGGGCTTGGACGTATCGGTAAAAGCAATGTGCTTCCTGATCGCAGAGAGATTCGCGGGATGATTGCCAGAGTGCCGCACTTGGTCGAAGTCGTGGAAGAGGTATAGAGGCTGATGTTAAAGTTACATGATCTGACTCCAGCTGAGGGGTCAAAAAAGAAGCCAAAACGCGTTGGTAGAGGTATTGGCGGTAAGGGCGGTAAGACTGCTGGCCGTGGTACCAAAGGCCAAGGAGCTCGCGATACGATTCCTATGGGCTTCGAAGGTGGGCAGCTTCCCCTGACCCAGCGTACGCCTAAGGCTAAGGGATTCAAGAACCCCTTTAAGGTGATCTACGAGATCGTCAACTTGGATAAGGTAGCTGAATTGGCTGCTCAGGGTGTCCTGGTGATAGATCCAGGCGTCTTAGCCAATTATGGCATCGTAAAGCGTGGTTCGTTGGTGAAGATCCTTGGAAACGGGGAGATTCGTACCGGTGTTACTGTAACGGCCCATAAGTTTTCTAGGGCGGCTGAGTTTGCCATTAGAGCTGCCGGTGGTTCGATAGTCACTGTGGATCTACCTTATGCTGGTGGGCGACCACCGGTCCGTGGTAACCAACACGCAAACCGTTAATTATTTCTTTTATCTGATTGTGGGGCCGGTTGCTATTCTAAGCTTGCCGGCTCTTTTTTTAGTTTCGGACCCAGTTTCATGGGTTTTTTAAGAGTCTCTATGGAATCTTTTCGCCATTGACTAGTATGGGATAGCTAGGCTTGGGTCCAATTGTACGTAAGAGCCTTATGAATGGTAGGTGAGTCGTTAAGTGCTTGGCAGTTTGAAAAACATCTTCAAAGTCGCAGACTTGCGCAATAAAGTTCTTTTTACGCTGATGATCATTGCGGTCTATCAGTTGGGCGCGAATTTACCAGTACCTGGTATTGACTTCGCGGCACTTAAGCAGTTGGAGACATCTGCCTCTGGTAGCGGAGTCCTTGGGTTTTTAAACCTTTTTTCTGGTGGCGCTCTGACCCGCTTTGCCATCTTCGGCCTTGGGATTATGCCCTATATCACCTCCTCGATCATCATCCAGTTGTTGACGACTGTTATCCCTAAGTTCGAAGAGTGGCGTGATCAAGGACCAGTTGGCGAAAAGAAGCTGACGCAAACTACCCGTTATCTTACCATTGTTCTAGCGATCCTCCAAGGAACTGGTTTAGCCTTTGTCTTTCACAATGGTGGTGCTGGATTTTTGCCTAACGGTCAGCAGATCGATCTAATTCCTAGTTTTACAATTGCGAGGGTTCTCTTCATCGTCCTCACCTTTACGGCGGGTACTGCCTTGGTTATGTGGTTAGGTGAGTTGATTACACAGCGTGGAATCGGTCAAGGTATGTCGATCATCATCTTTGCCAATGTCGTGGCTGGTATTCCTAGCGGTGGCCATGCGATTCTTGCTCAGGCTGGTGGCTTTAAGTTCGGCGTTATCGTTGTCCTTGCGCTTATAATCTTGGTCGCTATCGTCTTTGTAGAACAAGGCCAGCGTAGGATTCCTGTTACCTTTGCTAAGCGTGTAGTTGGTCGTAATATGTATGGCGGTGGAAGCACTCATATTCCGCTCAAGGTCAATCAGGCTGGCGTTATTCCAATCATCTTTGCATCATCTATTTTGTATTTTCCGGTTCTTTTGACGAATATTATCCCGTGGGCCGGCTTTAGAACCTTTGTGAATAACCATTTGGTCTCTGCCACCAGCTTTTATTACATTATTAGCTACGGTATCTTGATAGTCATGTTCACCTTCTTCTATGTGCAGGTGGCATTTGATCCATATCAACAAGCCGATATTATTCGAAAGCAAAGCGGTTTTATCCCAGGTATCCGTCCAGGTGCGCCGACAGAGCGTTACTTGGCTAAGATCCTCAATCGGATCACCTTCCCTGGCTCGCTCTTTTTGGCGGCGGTTGCATTAGTACCCGCTATCGCTTTGGCACTATGGCATGTAACGGGATATCCTTTTGCAGGTACGACATTGTTGATTGCCGTTGGTGTCGCGTTAGAGACTATGAAGCAGGTCGATTCTCAGCTTTCGATGCGAAATTACGACGGCTTTCTTAAGTAGCATCTTTGGGTGCATATTTTAGAATTTAGGGGGCAAGGGGTTGGATAAGCCGTATCGAATTGGCATGCTTGGTAAGCAAGGCGCCGGTAAGGGAACTCAATGTATTCGTTTGAGCGAGGTATTGGGGATCCCCCATATATCCACAGGCGATATGCTGCGAGCTGCACTTCGTGAAGGTACCGATTTCGGTAAGGCTGCGGGTGAGTTTATGGAGCGTGGGGAGTTGGTTCCTGACTCTATCATCGTTGGCGTCGTAGCTGAGAGACTTGCACAAAGTGATGCTCTAAATGATGGTTTTGTATTGGATGGCTTTCCCCGTACCTTGGCTCAGGCCCAGATGTTGGAGGATACGTTAGCTCCAGTGGGGTTGAAGGTTGTCATCAACTTAGACGTCTCAACCGAAGTAGTCCTGGATCGCTTGTCTTCTAGACGTGTTTGCGTGGGCTGTGGTCGGACTTATTCGATCCATTCGAGGCCAAATCGCAATTGGAGCTGTGATAGCTGTGGTGAGGAAGTCATACAACGCAGTGATGATACCAAAGAGGCTATCGCGAGAAGACTGGCACTCTATGATGAGCTGACTGCACCGCTGATTGATTGGTACGGCCAGTTGGGCAAATTGATTTCGGTTTTTGGCGATGGCGACTTCGACTTGATTCACAAGGAAATACGTAGCGCTATAGATAGCGTTATAGGTTAGAGTACTTGTCGCTATTGGCTTATTAGGCCCCTATCGCTAAACGTGAGGTTTCGAATTGAAGTGGGATTCTACGGTCCGTCGTTCAGGTGCTGAACTTGATAAGATGCGTAAAGCTGGAAAGATAGTTGCAGAGATTCGCGCTAAGACTCGCGAAGCTATTCGAGACGGAATTACTACAGGCGAGATTGATAAGATAGCCCATGAGATAATCGATGCTAGAGGTGCTAAATCTAATTTTCTGAATTACCATGGTTTTCCAGCTACTATTTGCACTTCGCCGAATTCTATGATTGTTCATGGTATCCCTGGTGATTATCGATTAGTCGAGGGGGATATTATCTCCATCGACTGTGGCGCCATTTGGCAAGGATATCATGGCGATTCGGCTTATACAGTTGGGGTGGGAAAGATCTCGAAGGTAGCTGCGAAGCTGATTGAGGTTACTGAGGCCTCTTTGTTTGCCGGTATAGATGAGATGGTGGTCGGAAATCACCTTCATGATATTGGTCGGGCTATTCAAAATCTCGTCGAAGCTAACAAGATGGCAGTAGTGCGCGAGTATGTTGGTCACGGAATTGGTACGGCGATGCACGAGGCGCCCAATGTGCCAAACTATTGGCCCGGGTCTCCAGGTCCGAAGCTTCGTGCCGGTAACGTCTTTGCAGTTGAGCCGATGGTGAATTTAGGTAGTGCCGATACTAAGGTTTTGGCTGATGGATGGTCGGTGATGACCGCTGATGGCTCACTCTCGGCTCACTTCGAGCATACGATTGCGGTTACAGATAATGGTCCAGAGGTCTTTACCTTAGAGGACTAGTAAGGGGTTAATTTTTGGATTGCCTTTCTTTTTGTGATATACCGGAAAGATCTCGGCGTACGCTAGACTAATCTCTCTGTGCAAGATCTTAGGGTGCACCTAAGTTTGTGCAGCTGTCTCCTATGGGGGATTGACAACCGATTTGGTTGTAGCGATTTAAGGAGTTTGATCTGACGAAGCCGAAAGAAGATGCAATTGTTCTCGAAGGGACCGTGGTAGAGCCCCTTCCCAATGCGATGTTCCGAGTTGAACTCGAAAATGGCCATAAGGTATTAGCTCACAGTTCTGGAAAGATGCGTATGCACCGAATTCGAATTCTTCCGGGTGACCGGGTGCAGATTGAACTGACCCCATATGACCTCAATCGGGGCCGGATAACATACCGGTACAAGTAGGAGACTATACTTACCAGTTTTGATTGGTAAATAATTCTCTATCGTCGCTTCTAAATTAGGAGTGACGATTTTCAAGTCAAGAGAGTAAGCAATGAAGGTAAGACCGAGCGTCAAAACAATTTGCGAGAAATGCAAGGTAATTCGCCGCCACAGGGTTGTGTTGGTGATTTGTGAAAACCCTAGACATAAGCAACGACAGGGATAGGTAAATGGCACGTATAGCCGGAGTAGACATTCCAAGGGAAAAGCGGTTGGAGATTTCTCTGACCTATATCTATGGAATTGGACTGACCACCTCGCAGCAGATCTGTGCTGCAACCGGTGTAGATCTGAACACTCGAGTTCGGAACTTAACCGACGAAGAAGTAGCACGTTTACGTGCCTACATCGACGCTAACTTCAAGGTTGAAGGTGACCTCCGTAGAGAGGTATCCCAAGATATCAAGAGGAAGCAGGAGATTGGCTGCTATCAAGGACTGCGTCACCGTAAGGGGCTCCCAGTTCGCGGTCAGCGTACCCACACTAATGCGCGTACGCGTAAGGGTCCAAAGAAGACCGTCGCTGGTAAGAAGAAGGTCAAGCGATAGTAACCCTATAACAGAGCGCTTGTAACACCTCTGTTAGATCTTGTTTTGAAGTTAGAAAATTCCTATAAGGAGCGTCGATGGCCAAGCCAAAACCAGCTGGGCGAAGAGTAAAGAAAAAAGAGCGTAAGAATATCGCTCATGGGATTGCCCATATTCATTCGTCTTTTAATAACACCATAGTTTCGATTACAGATCCAGATGGTAACGTCATTTCTTGGGGTTCCGCAGGAAACGTCGGTTTCAAGGGATCCCGTAAATCCACCCCATTCGCGGCTCAACTAGCTGCAGAAGCCGCCGCCAAGCGCGCGGCTGAACACGGCGTGCGTCGTGTCGATGTTTTGCTCAAAGGACCTGGTTCCGGTAGAGATACAGCGCATCGCGCCATTGCTAATGCCGGTATTGAGATTATGTCCGTGCGCGATGTGACACCTACTCCCCATAATGGATGTCGCCCCAAAAAGCGCCGCAGGGTTTAGAAAGTTTAAAAGGAGTTTATTGTGGCTCGATATACAGGCCCTGTGTGCCGTCTGTGCCGAAGAGAGCGTGAGAAGCTATTTCTCAAGGGTTCCAAGTGTGATACCCATTGCCCCCTGGAAAAGCGTAATTATCCACCTGGTGAGCACGGTCGTGACCGCGCCCGTCAGGGTTCTGAGTACTTGACCCAGTTGCGCGAGAAGCAAAAGGCTCGTCGTATCTATGGTGTTTTGGAAAAGCAGTTCCGAAATATGTTCGAAGAGGCTTCACGCCAAGATGGTATTACCGGTGAGAACTTGTTGCGTATGCTTGAGATGAGACTCGACAATATAGCATTTCGTGCTGGTTGGGGTGTATCTCGTTCGCAAGCTAGGCAATTTGTTTTGCACGGTTTTGTGACGGTAAATGGCCGAAAGGCTACAATCCCATCGATGAGACTTCGTCGAGGCGATATCGTCGCTCTAAAGCCATCGGCTCGTGAACTTGCCGTTGTTACGGAGTCGATTGCATCTCAGGCCCCTCACATCCCGGCCTGGTTGACATCGATCGGATCTGGCTTTGAAGTCGAGGTTTCGAATCCACCACTGCGTGAACAGATTGATGTCAAGGTTCGCGAACAGTTAATCGTCGAACTCTACTCCAAGTAAAGGTTTCGCAAGAGCGCTAAGGAGAAGGAATGCTCTTTATTCAAAGACCCGCCGTTGAGGAAGCATCCGAAGAGGTTGCGGGTCGTCAAAAATTTGCGATAGGACCTCTGGAGCCCGGTTTCGGACATACCTTGGGTAATTCGTTGCGTAGGGTTTTGCTCTCGTCGATTCCTGGTGCTGCTCTCGTTGAAGTTCGCTTTGACGATGCGCTCCATGAGTTTACGACGCTGCCCGGAGTTAAAGAAGATGTCACTGAGATCATCCTTAACTTAAAGGACGTTGTGATTCGCTCTGAGGTAGACGAGGCGATTACTATTCGTCTGGACGTCAGAGGCCCCGGAATTGTAAGAGCGGGTGACTTTCAGGTCACTGCTGATCTAGAGATAGTTAATCCCGATCTACATATCGCCACTCTGTCGGATCGAGGGCGGATAGCTCTTGATGCTGTGGTAGATAAGGGCAAAGGCTATCAGAGTGCCGATTCGTCGCGTTCGAGTGGAATCATTGGACGTATCCCTATGGATGCGATCTTTTCTCCAATTCGTCGTGTAGCGGTTGAGGTGATTGCCACTGCAGGTGAGCGATCTCGTGACTACGACCGCTTGGTCTTAGATATCGAGACCGACGGATCAATTACTCCACGCGAGGCTTTGGCCTCGGCTGGAGAGACTTTGAGGTCGTTGGTTGGATTGATTGCTGATATGAGTGATCAACCCCAAGGACTTGCTTTGACGGAGACGCCAGTTATAGAGGTTCGTTCACCAGATCTTGACCTTCCTATTGAAGATCTTGAATTGACTGAGCGTCCGCGTAACTGCCTCAAGCGTGCTCAAATTAATACGATCGGTGAGCTACTTTCGCGAAGCACCGACGACCTACTCGCGATTACTAACTTTGGCCAGAAGTCACTTGATGAGGTTGTCAGCCGACTCAATGAGCGCGGCCTTTCACTAAGGAAGAGGGACTAGTTATGCCCGGTAGGCCTAAGCAGGGACGTCGTTTTGGTGGCGACGCAAAACATCAAAAGGCGATTCTCGCTAATCTAGCGGCTTCGCTCTTTGCAGCTGAATCGATTACTACTACAGAGGCCAAAGCTAAGGCTTTACGACCAGTGGCAGAGAAGCTTATTACAAAGGCAAAAAGAGGGGGTCTCGCTAACCACCGTGAGCTCGCTAGCTATCTTCGTGATAAGGATATGGCCCAGAAGTTGATCTCTGATATCGCCGAGCGTTATTCAGAGCGTCAAGGTGGCTATACCCGGATCCTGAAGAAGGGTCCTCGCCAAGGAGATAATGCGCCTATGGCCATTATTGAGTTGGTATAACAAGTCTCTGTGTGATCTAGAGAGTTTTTGATAGCGGATGTTGGGGCGTAAGCTCCTCATCCGCTATTTTTCTTGGCTGAGTTTTCTTTGTCTATGGCTTGGTTCTTCGGCGGGTTTCTAAGGGATTTGGAGAGATCTCCGTGGCATTGTTTTATGGTGAAATCAGTTTAAAGGGTGGGACCGTTGTCTTCGCCTAGAAACTATCTTCCACAAGAAGTCAATAACTTGGCTATAGAGTTTGCCTATGATGGCTCAGCATTTAGCGGTTACGCGCGTCAGCACGATCAGGTTACGGTGCAAGGGGATCTCGAGGCCGCACTAAGGGCAGTTCTTGGGGACTCTTTTCGAACGTTTGTTTCTGGGCGAACTGATCGGGGCGTTCATGCTAACTCTCAGTTCGTCTCAGTTGTACTGGAGGATCCCAAGTACATTGATTTGGATAAGTTCCGGCGGTCGATCGAGCGCCTCACTAGTGCCTCGATTGCTATTCGTGCGGTATGGTCGATGCCGGAGGATTTCCATGCACGCTTTTCCGCAGTGGCCCGTCGATATCGGTATTGTCTTCTTACCGGCGACTTTGCGCTGCCAATGGAGCGCCGTGCGGGTTGGCATATCGGTTCTCCACTCGATCGAGATGCTCTATTTGCAGCGGCATCCTACTTGGTAGGTGAGAAGAATTTCGCTACCTTTTGTAGAGCCGATCCCAATGGTGGTTCTCTTAATCGACGTGTGAGTGAAGTCAGCGTCTTTGAGACCGATCGCGATCATATCCATATAGAGATTGAAGCCAATGCCTTTTGTCACCAGATGGTTAGGGCTCTAGTGGGTTACTTAGTAAAGGTCGCTCTAGGCCATGCTACTCCTTGGGATTTCAGTAGGGCTCTTGATGCACAGGATCGTTCTAAGGGAGTCGATCTCGCCCCACCGTATGGTCTTTTTCTTATCATGGTTCGCTTTGAGGAGCGCTTTGAATTTTTGAATCGGCCTGTAATTTCGGTTGGCAATCGACTTATGTCCAAAAGGTTGGAGGATTAGCGGATTGGCTATCGATTAATCCTGTTATAATGTTCCTTTGTGTCTTATGCGACCGAAACTGTCGTAGGCATCTAATTCGTACCTTTGAAACCAGTGAGATTATGCGCACCTATTCAACAAAGCCATCAGAAATTGAGAGAAAGTGGTTCGTAGTCGACGCCGAGGGCATGGTCCTTGGTCGTTTGGCTACCGAAGTCGCCAGAATTCTGCGCGGTAAGCACAACCCTTATTTCGCACCACATCTCGATACCGGTGATCACGTTATCGTGATTAACGCCGATAAGGTTATTTTGACTTCCAACAAGGCGGAACGAAAGTTCTCCTATCATCACTCGGGTTATCCGGGTGGCCTTCGTACGACTCGATACACTGACCTTATGGCTGATAAGCCTGCCTTCGTCGTGGAGAAGGCCATTAGGGGTATGCTTCCTAAGAACCGATTGGGTCGCGCTATGTATTTGAAGTTGAAGGTATATGCAGGGCCGACTCACCCGCATTCTGCCCAGATGCCAGTTCCGCTAGAGATTCCAGGCGCTACGCGCACTGCAAACCGTTAAGCCGGGGAGAGATTATATGTCAATACCATTAGTTCAATCGACAGGTCGTCGCAAAGGTGCAGTCGCTCGTGTTAGGCTTCGCTCAGGCGAAGGCTCTGTGACCTGTAATAAGCGAAGTTTCGAAGAGTATTTCGGTGCTCCAAGCCTGCGCCAGCACGCGATCGAACCGCTTCGGCTGACCAATTTGTTGACCAACTATGACGTGGATGTCACCCTAAATGGCGGTGGCGTCTCTGGTCAAGCTGGAGCCCTTCGCCTAGGTTTGGCAAGAGCTATTGTCGAGTTGGATCCTGAACTTAGAGCACAGCTCAAGAAGGCCGGATTGCTTACTCGCGATGCCCGTGAGAAGGAATCTAAGAAATACGGCCTCAAGAAGGCGCGCAAGGCTCCTCAGTACTCCAAGCGTTAATCTTCGGTGTTGGAATTTGGTACGGATGGCGTACGTGGTAGGGCGAACTCTGAGCTTAATTCAGAGTTCGCCCTTCGTCTTGGTATGAGTGTTGCAAATACAATTGCTGGCTCTACTTTTTTGGTTGGTCGTGATACTCGGGTCTCTGGAACCATGTTGCAGGCTGCATTTTCTGCTGGTTTAGCCGCTGCGGGTACCTCAGTTTTGGATCTCGGGGTAATTCCTTCTCCAGGAGTCGCTTATCTGTGCTCTAGATTGAAGCTAGCTGGCGCGGTGATTTCTGCTTCCCATAACCCCTATCACGACAATGGGATCAAGATTTTGGGGCCGGCAGGCGCTAAATTATCGAATGCAACCGAGATTGAGATTGAACGTGGCGTAAGAGATGGCATTGCCATCGACGAAGGTGTTGGAACCATCAATGACGCTTCGCATCTAGTCTCTGACTATTTAACCTATATTACATCTCAGCCGCTGATTCAATCGCTAGTTGGACTAAAGCTGGTTTTGGATACCGCTAATGGTGCCGCATCCGGATTTGCTCGAGAGGTTTTTGAGCGTTACGGTGCAAGTGTTGTGGTGATCAACGACTCCCCTGATGGTGTAAATATCAATGCAAATGCAGGTTCGACTCATCTTCAAGGTTTGATTGACACCGTTTTAGCAGAGAAGGCTGATCTGGGTTTAGGGTTTGACGGAGATGCAGATCGAGTATTAGCAGTAGCTCAGGACGGCTCCGTTATAGATGGTGACATAATCCTAGGGGTTTTAGCTAAGTTTTTGAATAGCCGTTCGCTGCTGTCGCATAATGGTCTGGCGATAACGGTTATGAGCAATATGGGCCTTCGGATCGCCATGGCGCAAGCTAACATCGTCGTCGTTGAGACGCCGGTTGGTGATCGCCATGTATTTGAAGCTATGGAGCGGCATGGTTTTGTGCTAGGCGGCGAACAGAGTGGCCATATAATCTTGGCGGATTTGGCGGCAACCGGCGATGGAATGCTCACCGGAGCCGTCTTTAGCCGCGCTCTTTTGGAGTCCGGCATCGCTGCTAGCGAGTTGGCCAATAGAACCATGGTGCGATTCCCACAGATTTTGCGTAATGTCGCTTGTGTTGGGGATCCAAAAGTTGTTCTTGGTGCTCCAGAGGTCAAAGATGTGATCGCCAGAGCCGCGCAGCAATTGAGTGATGCAGGCCGGGTTTTGGTTCGACCTTCAGGCACTGAGCCTTTGATACGTGTTATGGTCGAAGCTAGGGACGAAGCTCTCGCTACCGAGTCGATCGAGCTGATCCTAAAGGTGATTTCTCAGACTGATCTTTAATTCAGATTGAGCTTTAGTGTGATCGGGACGTGATGGCGGCCTTTTCCATCTAAGCAGGTAATCTCCCAGCATCATTACCCACGACGCCTTATCCGGCAATGCTTTAGAACATCTAGGAAGCTCGTTGTATGCAAATAATTACAGCGCTGCGAGTTTTAGGGTTGAGCTCATCTCTTGTGCTGCATGTTGATTCGTCCATGCTGAATTAATCAATGGTACTTGGTAAGAATCCAAGAACGCGTTTGTAATCTTGATGATCGAAAGGCCGATGGCGGATCTCTGTATATCTTTATTTCTGGCTTGGTTGCAAGTGGCTTAGCGGTATAGTTTGGCGCGATTTGTGATCTTTGCCAGGGTGTTTGTTCCAATTGTGGTAGAGCTGTTGATGGCTGTCTCGTATTTTTTCGGAATCATTGACCGAAGGGCTTAAAGTCTTTCTTTGATTTAGGTTTTAATCTCATTTTGACGAACGAATTTTATATTTTGATCAAAGGGCTAGGGTATTAAAGCGTGTGTGGAATTATTGCAGTAACTGGCCAAGGCGCAACCGTTGAGGTTTTGACAAGTGGCCTCAAACGTCTGGAATATCGGGGATACGATTCCGCTGGAATTGTAGTCTGTGATGAAAATGGTCTATTTTCGCGATTGCGGGTAGCACAGGGTAAGAATTCTTTGGATCGATTAGATAGCGATGCTAAAGAGAGCGAATTTGGCTCGATCATCAGCGGAATCGGTCATACTCGATGGGCAACTCATGGTGGTCCAACCCTATTTAATGCGCACCCCCATATCGATTGCAATGGGACAATAAGTGTGGTTCATAACGGAATCGTTGAGAACTTCAGAGAGCTCAAGGATGATCTTATTTCGCGGGGCCATATATTTTCCTCCGAGACCGATACGGAGGTAATCGCACACCTTCTAGAGGAATCTTTGATTTCGAAGGGAAGCTTGGTCGAGGCTGTTTCATCGATAGCGCCAATCATGCGTGGCGCGATGTCTTTTGTGGCAATCTCTTCGACAGAGCCAGGGGTTTTGGTTGGTTTTAAACGTATGGCGCCGATGGTTATCGGTCGGGCTTCAAACACCTGGTTTATTGCGAGTGATATACCGGCGATTCTTGATCGTGCGGAGGTTTTTTACCACTTAGAAGATGACCATCTTGTCTGTGTTACTGGGGGTGGTGCTGAGATCTTTAACCTCGAAGGGGACTCGGTTGATCTGGTTGAATTCCCCGTTACTTGGTCGCTTGAGTCCGCTGAGAAGTCGGGTTTCGATGATTTTATGTCGAAGGAGATACTTGAACAACCTGGGGCGCTGCGAGACACTTTGGCAGGACGCTTAGCATCCTCTGGTGAGTTGATTTTGGACGAGACGACCAGCGATCCAGATTCTTTAGCGCGCATAAATAAGGTTTTTATCGTTGCCTGTGGAACCTCTTATCACGCAGGTATGGTAGCGAAATATGCAATCGAGCATTGGACGAAAGTCCCCGTTGAATTAGATATTTCTTCGGAATTTCGTTATCGGGATCCAGTGGTGGATGAGCGTACTCTCGTAGTGGCCGTTAGTCAATCGGGCGAAACCCTAGATACGCTTGCTGCTTTACACGAGGCAAAGAACCTCGGAGCCCAGACGTTAGCGGTCTGTAACGTAGTGGGTTCATCAATGGCGCGATTGGCCGATACTGTGATGTACACCAGAGCCGGACCTGAGGTTGGTGTAGCCGCCACGAAGACTCATACCGCACAGATAGGGGCTCTTTTACTTTTAGCTTTGAATCTAGCTCGAACTAAGGGCCAGCTCTACCCGAGTGAGATCGACGCATTGTACGAAGAGTTGACTTTGGTACCTGCAAAGATCCAAGAGGTTTTGAACTCATGGGATGCCATTGGCGAGGTGGCTAAGCGCTTTAGTGGCTCAAGTAGATTTTATTTTATTGGCCGTCATGTTGGCTATCCTGTTGCCTTAGAAGGAGCGCTAAAGCTTAAAGAGATCTCATATCTACCCGCGGAAGGCTATCCCGCTGGAGAGCTCAAGCATGGTCCAATTGCAATGCTCGATGAGATGGCGGTTGTTGTGGCGATAGCGACTCGAACCAGGCTTTACGAGAAGATCGTTTCGAATATAGAAGAGGTACGTGCTCGCGATTCTTCTGTGATAATTATCGGCAATCCTGGAGATGAAGGACAGGCTAACTTAGGCGAGTCCTTCATCTCGGTACCCAGAGTTCATCCTCTCTTTGCTCCATTGGTAGACGTGGTTCCCCTACAGATATTCGCATACCATATGGCTCGGAACCTAGGTATGGATGTCGATCGTCCACGGAACCTCGCCAAGACGGTGACTGTGGAGTGATGCTGGACCCCACGGGGATCAAGTTTTATTATGAGA
Source organism: Acidithrix sp. C25 (assembly GCF_904848545.2). Classification (NCBI taxonomy): domain Bacteria; kingdom Bacillati; phylum Actinomycetota; class Acidimicrobiia; order Acidimicrobiales; family Acidimicrobiaceae; genus Acidithrix; species Acidithrix sp. C25. Next base: position 836,337 of record NZ_CAJHCI020000002.1, on the reverse strand, counting down.
ATCGACGATTGCGATTTTGAGCCTTAAGGCTGGGGATTTGGACTCTAACTTGATCTTACAATTGCGCCTAGCCTTGGATGGTAAAGACTTTTATAGGCATGATATAAAAAGCTAGGTTCCATTGGCGGCTCAACTTCTCGAAGTTGCCAACTTGGGGGACTAGTCGGGTTTGAATAGAGGTTGTCGTGGAGGATTTTTCATCGTTTTTACATGTGATTACTTGGGAGCTGACCAAGGCATGTCATCTCCATTGTCGTCATTGTCGAGCAAGAGCGATCCCAAACCGAAATGAAGGAGAACTTGATATTGACGAGATCCAAAGTGTCTTATTAGATATTTCGAATCGGCTTCCAAGAAAGCCGATCATGGTCTTCACTGGCGGTGATCCAACCGAACGACCAGATCTCGATGAAATTTTGAAGAGTTCGATCGAGATGGGATTCATCACATCTATCTCGCCATCTGTTACTAATCGCGTTACTCCTGAATTGGTCTATCATTGGGCAGAACTTGGGGTTCGTGCGATCTCTCTTTCAATCGATGGACCATCTCCTGAGATTCACGATAGATTTAGAGGCGTTAAGGGAACCTTTGAACGCTCCATTGAAATAGCTCGCACAGTCGTTGACGCCAAGATGTCCCTGCAGATCAATACCTCAATTGGGAGATTTACATTAGACGGTTTAGCCGAGATGGCGGATCTGGCCAAAGATCTCAAGGTGTCGTCTTGGGAGGTATTTTTTGTAATACCTATGGGTAGAGCGAAGTTGTCGAGCGCCCTAGATTCCTCAGAGATGGAAGAGGTGCTTCGGTATCTCGCGACTTTTAGCCGCAGCGTTGATTTTCGCGTTACTGCGGTTGGCGCGCCGCAATTTCAAAGGGTGCTTCATGAGATGAACTACCTAGAGACCTCTGGCCTTCGTCCGTCGGTACGAGAGGGTCGAGGATTTGCATTTATTGACCACCTAGGGGAAGTCTATCCTTCGGGTTACCTTCCTTTGTCCGGTGGAAATGTGAGATCGCAATCGCTAGTGGATATCTACTCCAGTTCGCCACTGTTCACATCAATGCGCGACCCCTCTAATTACAGCGGTGCATGTGGATCGTGTGACTACAGCGGCTTTTGTGGAGGATCCAGGGCTCGTGCATTTGCAGTGACAAAAGATGTGCTTGCCTCTGACCCAGGCTGTCCAAGGACTGACTCTTATGGATCATTTCTTGATTTAGAACCTGTAGAATTGGTTATAGAGTAGCAATTAGGCTCCAGATCTGTTTTCATTTATAAGTTGTATGGCCGTTCTGGTCGGCGCCAATTTCATGGAACTCGCGATCATAATGAAAGACACAAGCCCCTAAAAGAGATCTCTTTTAGGGGCTTGTGTCTATTGATGGATAAATACGGATCAGTTCGATCGTCTGTCTTTGGATTAATCACCCTGTTGTATCCCTACTGGTTGATGCAACAGGGTGAGGGAGCTGACCCAAGAAGGCTCCTATAGCTTTCATAGCCGTTATGTCCGACCTAGATGGGCCAAAACGGCTATGTGAGTTAAGCAGCCCACTTATTTAGCCCACTTATTTAGCCCACTTAGGCAGCTTGAGCCGTTCCAGCGCTGGTAGTACTTCTAAGTGCCGCGCCACCATTAGGTCCACCAAAGCCAGGGCCACCATGACCGCCAGGGCCACCAGCGGGACGTGGGTTATTGACGAAGTTGGTGATAGCTGTATTTAGATGAGACAGGATCTGAGTGGCTTGAGTAGAGGTTATCTTTCCAGCGGTTACAGCGGAGTTGATATTTGCTGTAGCACTAGTTACCAACTCTGAGATCAAGGTAGATGGAGAGATATTAGCTGCCGTTGCTACTGCGGCTAGGGTCTTTCCAGCTTGCAAGTCTGCTTTGAGAGCAGATGTAGTTGTCTTTAGGTCACTAGCTGCAGTTTTCAAGAGATTATCTCCAGCAACAGCTCTCATGCCACCAAAGCCAGGGCCACCATGACCGCCAGGGCCACCAGCGGGACGTGGGTTATTGACGAAGTTGGTGATAGCTGTATTTAGATGAGACAGGATCTGAGTGGCTTGAGTAGAGGTTATCTTTCCAGCGGTTACAGCGGAGTTGATATTTGCTGTAGCACTAGTTACCAACTCTGAGATCAAGGTAGATGGAGAGATATTAGCTGCCGTTGCTACTGCGGCTAGGGTCTTTCCAGCTTGCAAGTCTGCTTTGAGAGCAGATGTAGTTGTCTTTAGGTCACTAGCTGCAGTTTTCAAGAGATTATCTCCAGCAACAGCTCTCATGCCACCAAAGCCAGGGCCACCATGACCGCCAGGGCCACCAGCGGGACGTGGGTTATTGACGAAGTTGGTGATAGCTGTATTTAGATGAGACAGGATCTGAGTGGCTTGAGTAGAGGTTATCTTTCCAGCGGTTACAGCGGAGTTGATATTTGCTGTAGCACTAGTTACCAACTCTGAGATCAAGGTAGATGGAGAGATATTAGCTGCCGTTGCTACTGCGGCTAGGGTCTTTCCAGCTTGCAAGTCTGCTTTGAGAGCAGATGTAGTTGTCTTTAGGTCACTAGCTGCAGTTTTCAAGAGATGATCTCCAGCAACAGCTCTCATAAGACCACCATGGTGTCCACCACTTGGGCTCGTCGTTGTGAATGAAGAGAGAGCCGCAGGTATCGATGTAGATGGGGTTGTGCTCGCAGATGATACCGCTGGGGTTCCAAGTGTTGCACCTGCTAGCCATCCACCGCCTATCGCCAAAACTGTAAGACCACTTGCTATCTTTGCGTTTAGTTTAATTTTTCTCATTTGAACTTCCTCTGAGATTTACTTTCCTATTTTGCTTCGCCCTAGGCCTTCAGGGGATACTTACATGCTCGTTGAGATTGCCTAAAATTAGCTGTGGAGCGATTAATGACTTTGTTTATAATTCCTGAACTTACTTTTACCTTTCTTAGACAACTTTCATATTTGAATAAAGTCCCAGCTAGCAATAGGTGTAGACACCAAGCAATTCTAAAGATCTCAAATGGAACTTGTAAAAAACTATGGCAAAGTGCTCAATGATCCCTAACGAAAAGGTTGTGTCGAAGGTATTTTGGGACCCAATGGCAAATTGGACGCAGGGCAAGAGATAGTCTCAGCTAGCTGGATATCGGTGGTGGATCGAGGTAATGGGCTTTATGCAAGCTCGAAGCGTTGAATTAATTCTTCACGGCTTGATTTACCGTAGCACTTTCGGGCTGGCATAAAGGAGATATTCCGCCCTAAGCAAAAGGTGGTAGGTTTGTCTTTGTTGGCCCAGGACCATCAAGCCGATCACGGCTGTATTCTCGGGTACTTCATAGGACGTGGTGGCGTTTTAGGGATCTGGCTTGGATAGATTCCGGTCGTATTGAATGAGGGTTGGGCTCTGTATGAATCAAAGATATACCTTTGGAATTGGGGTGGACGTGGTCGACCACGATCGCTTTGCTTTATTTGTGAAGCGTCGGAGTCGAGGGGTCGATCGGATCTTTACTGATGGTGAGCTTGACTATATCAACCGCTTTAAGGGAGATGGCGCAATTGCACGTATGGCCGCGCGCTTTGGGGCCAAAGAGGCAGTCTCAAAGGCGCTAGGCGTCACCCTCTTTTCGCTCTCACTGCATGACATTGAGGTAGTGAATTCCAGTGACGGACCACCGAAGGTGAAGCTACACGCTAAGGCAAAGGAGGTTGCTTTTCAATCAAATGTTGTTGAAGTCAAAGTTTCATTTTCTCACGAAGTCAGAGTTTCAATTGCCTTCGCTATGGCAATCGCCGAGATTCGGAGCGTTGATCTTCAAGGACCACTAGAGCTCGGCTGAACCCTATGGTCGGTTGGGGCGTTGAAATCGTCTCTTTGGAGCACTTCTAAAGGTGTAATTTATCTCCTTGAATTCATTAATACTAAACCAGTCGGTCGCGGTGGCGTGATGGAAGCGATGTTAGGAAACCCCAACCAAACAGACGGAGCCAGAAGCCCCGTCCGTAAGGGCGGGGAAGGTTCACGAAAAATAGGGTAAAGCCCCAAGGAAGCCATGATTCAAATATATTCGACCGAAACGATGAGATCTCTAGATGAAACCTTGGCCGCCCAGGGTTCGTTGGCCACCATAATTGATCGCGCTGGTTTTGCACTGGCACAATTTAGCGCCTTGATTCTAGGTGGAGCCTACGGCAAGGTGGTAGTAATCGTAGTGGGCAAGGGAAACAATGGAGCAGATGGCAGGGCGTGCGCTAAGTATCTCTCTATTCTTGGAGCAAGTGTAGGGGTTATTGAATATGAAGATCTCCACGAAAGATCGACTCCTCGATGCGATCTTTTGATCGATGCTGTCTTTGGTTTTGGCTTTCATGGTGATTTGAAAAGGTCGATCAAAACTCCCCGTGGAGCGTTGATCCTAAGTGTCGATATGCCAAGCGGCGTCAATTCTACGAGCGGTGAAGTTGCACCAGGAACACTCAAGAGCGACTTTTGTCTGGTCCTAGCTGGGCTGAAGAGAGGTTTGCTTTCCGGTGATGCCATTGAGGTTATGGGTGAGAGCTATCTCTGTGATCTAGGTGTGGCTACCAATCTCGCGGGTGAAGGAACCTTTTATCAATCCTTTGACTTTAGCGAAGTCCCAACTCCAACACAGCATCACAAATGGAAAAGTTCGGTAGCGGTCTTTAGTGGATCACAGGGAATGGAAGGTGCTGCTATCTTATCGTCGGTAGCAGCGATGCGGGCGGGGGCGGGAATCGTTCATCTTTTTTCGCCGAGCAGTTCAATCTCATACCTTTTGGCTGCTTCGAATCCAGAAGTTGTCCTGCGTCCGTTGCTCCACGACGGAGAGTTGCAGATCCCGAAGGAAGACCTCTCACGGTTCAATGCTATTGCAATTGGCCCGGGGTTAGGGCGATTTAGCGGCCAGTTGCTTGAATATGTTGGACGAGCCAGCGGCGCTAGTTTAGTTGTCGATGCGGACGCCATCTCTGCCTTGGCGGCCTCGCCGGATTCTCTCGGATTACTTAAAAAGGGTAAACGAGGCATTGTGCTAACTCCACATATGGGAGAGCTTGACCGCCTCTCTATTGCATTTGGCTTTGCTAAGACAGATCTCGGTATCTTGGAGTTTTGTCGGCGGTGGAGCGTATATATGTTGGTTAAGGGATTTCCGACCTTTATATATTCTCCGGAGGGTCACTTTGGGGTGGTCTCCTCCAACGGTAGTGAGCTGGCAACCGCAGGCTCAGGCGACGTGCTAAGCGGCATCATTGCTGGTGTTCTTGCAAATGAAGTGATCTCTATCTCTGCTATTGCTAAGGCTGCCTATATTCATGGACTTGCCGGTCGTCTGACCTTCCGAAGGGGAATGATCTCCTATGATCTATTGGATAAAATTCCGCGCGCAAGGTGGCTGTGTCAAACAAGCAGTGAGCTGCAACGCCAACAAAGCCAATTTGTGCCATTGTTTTCTCGCGGTCCATTGATCTCTAGCCGCGAATCCAAGATCGATTGGGGTGTACTCGCATGGGGGCAGAACATAGGCCCGTCTGGGCAGAGATAGATGCACAGGCGCTGATTCACAACTATCGCTTATTTGCTGCTCTGGCTGCGCCCGCAAGAATCTGTGCCGTTGTAAAGGCCGATGCTTATGGCCATGGTGCCGTGGATGTGGCTCGAATCCTTCATGAAGTGGGATGTCGTGATTTTGCTGTCGCCTTTGTCGACGAGGGAGTCGAGCTTAGACAAGCTGGTATCGATGGAGAGATTTTAGTCTTGAGTGAGCCCGCCGTCTCTGACTTTGGAGTTGCGGGCGATGCAGATATCTCTCTCACGCTCTATAGCCTCGAGGCTATAGGGATAGCGTTGGCTACTCGATTTGGCAAGGAGGGAAAGCGACTCTCTTTTCAGCTGAAGTTAGATACAGGAATGTATCGAGCCGGTGCATCCTTGTCCGATTTAGACAGGATCTCAGAGCTCTTAGAAGGAGTTGATTTAGATGGCATTTGGAGCCACTTTGCCGTTGCCGACTTGGACGATCCTGAGTCGGTTGCCTTTACCAAGTTGCAGATTGAAAGGTTTAGAGATGCCGTAGAAGCGCTTTCGCTAAAGGGTATCACCGCTCGTCAGTTGCATATTGCCAATACTGCAGGGCTCTTGGACTTTCCAAAGGTGCGATTTTCAAAAGTTCGCGTAGGTCTTGGACTCTATGGTTACGACCCAAATCCAAAGTCACGATCGATTGGCTTGCGTCCGGTGCTCTCTTTGATCTCCAAGGTGACTTTCATACGGCAGGTAGAACAAGGTGTCAGGCCATCTTATGGGCGCCTTCGCCCTATTGATTCAGATGGATTCCTAGGGCTGGTTCCAATTGGATATGCAGATGGAGTTCCTAGGGCACTCTTTAGGGGTGGGGGTAAGGTGGCAATTAATGGTGTGCTATTTCCATTTGCAGGAATGGTCTCTATGGATCAATCTGTAGTAGACCTTGGGCCAGATCCAAGGGTGCAAATAGGCGACCGAGTAGTACTTTTGGGTTCGGATAATCCGGTTTCAATTTGGGCAGATGAGTGGGCTTTGCGCACTGGAACTATTTCGTGGGAGATTCTTTGTGGAATCTCAAAGCGGGTTCCCAGAAGAGTGGTTTAGGCCAGATAGCCTGTTTCTAGCCATTCAAAACAAGGGATAATATTGAGTTCGCGAACTGATTTTGAGAGAACAAGATCTGCGGCCCTGGAGTGCCAAAAGTGTTCTTTATGTGAGAGTCGTTTGAATGTGGTCTTTGGCGAAGGTGATTTGTCATCTCCGATACTCTTTGTCGGTGAAGCCCCAGGAGCTCAAGAGGACCTTCAATCAAGGCCATTTGTCGGGCGTTCAGGGAAGTTGCTCGAACGTTTAATCTTCGAGGCATTGGGGCTTAACCGAGGTGATGTCTACATCACCAATGTTGTAAAGTGCCGTCCACCAGAAAATCGATTACCAAAACCAGATGAGGTTAGAAGCTGTAGTGGCTACCTAAAGGATCAGTTGAACTTCATCTCGCCTTTTCTTGTGATTTCACTCGGTTCGCTTGCGACAAAGGTTTTTATGGGTCGAGACGTTCAGATAACTAAATGCCATGGGGAAATTGTACAGAGTGAACTTGCTTTGGTGATGCCCATCTTTCATCCAGCCTATGCGCTGAGGCGAGGGCGAGTAGCTCAAGACGCTATTCGCAATGACCTCATCGGCGCTAAAGGGTACCTGCAAGAGATCGGTGTGTGGAACTTTGAATGAGATATTAGGAGTAAAGTCATCATCGGCGCTAGAGACCAAGGCTATTGGTCAGCGCCTGGGCTCTCTTTTGCATGGTGGCGATGTAGTCCTTCTAATTGGCGATTTGGGAATGGGTAAGACTGCATTTACTTCTGGTATCGCGGTTGGAATGGGAATTTCTCAGAGGGTCGCATCTCCAACATTTGTAATGGTTCGGGAGTATTTTGGGAGTTTTCGTTTGGTCCACTGCGACCTTTATCGAATTGACACCACCAGAGGAGTTGACTTCGATGATTTGGAACTCTTCGACGAAGATAGCGTTACGGTCGTCGAATGGGCAGATCTATGCCTTTGGCAATTCGACGACTTTGATCCCTTAGTGGTTTTGTTTGCCAATGGGGCTGATGAAGATTCCAGGTCGATAACGTTCACTGAGAACAATTCGAGATGGAATGAACGATTTTTAAAGTTTTGACTAGATGAGGTGACAATTTCCACAACTTGTGACTAAAAACGATCCCTAAGGATTCCTTGAATAAGTCTAGGAGATCCTATGTCAGGGATGCAAAGCTTGATGTAGCTGTGTACTATAACAAAATATAAAGAACTTGCCTGGATTGGGTCCGGGGCATATTTACAAGGCGCCCATAATAAAGGGCATGTAAGGTTCTACAAGGGGTAATATAGGTGCCATGCAAGCGGTATGGAGTGCAGGTTGCATCGTGTATCGCTAGATTCGATCAAACCAAGCACGCAGAGTTGGTCAACACTATATGGTGTTTTCAGCGGTGTTTTTTGATCACCTCGACTTTGTCCAGGGGGAAACCTTTGGGGTGAATAGATTGCACCTCCGGTTTCTTTTATAGAATTTTATTTCTGCCCTATTTGATCTACATCGGAGTCCACCTTGTCAAAGAGAAATTCACCAAAACGAACTATTTTGGCCATAGACACCGTCTCGCCGAGGTCATACATAGGGCTGGTCCAATTTCCACAAGGTGAATTTGACGCTGGCGAATGTGCCTATTACATGGAGATCTCTAAACCAAGAGCCTTTCTTTCAGAAGTTGGGATCTTCTTAGAAAGAGCTCTTGGTCCCAATGCGAACTTTGGTCTTCCCGAGGCAATTGCAGTGGCTGTTGGCCCTGGAGGGTTTTCTGGAAGTCGCCTTGGAGTCGGCATCGCCAAGTCGTTAGGTTTTTCTATGGGCTTGGGGGTCTTGGTCTATGATCATTACGAGATGGTGGCGAATTCATACCTTGAATGGATGCGCGCTGAGACAAGAGGTGTCGCTGTGATTGGCGACGCGAGAAGAGGTCAAGGCCATCTTATGATCAAGGAGGGCGACCCAAAAGGCAACCTTTCCTATGGTCAGTTCTCAAAGACTTTGGACTACCATGACATGAGCGATCTCCTCATGGACGCGGATCTATCCTCAGTCATATTTTCAGACCCGGTGACAGCATTGAATTTGGGCGATTTGATTGATCGTAGTGATATGCAAGTAGCAAGTGAAGTATTTTCCTACGTTAATTCAAAGTCCCTTGGGAGATATATCGGCCGACTTTCAGCACAAGGGGGCGAGGTGGAGGCCTCTAGCGTAGTGGTTAGGTATTCTAGAGACTATGACGCGAAGGTCAACTTCGAGACGATTCTGCCATCTTGATGGTCTAAAAGTTGCGCTTTGAACCATTTGCTAGCAATTGGTCAATTCCAAGATTTGCTAGTTGGTCGGCTCTTTCGTTGCCCTCATCGCCGTTATGGCCCCGAACCCAAATCCAGTTGATCTCGTGGCGTTTGGTCGCTTGATCTAGCAACTTCCAAAGATCGGTATTTTTAACTGGCTCTTTTTTAGAGTTGACCCAATTTTTCTTCTTCCAATTTACGATCCACTTTGTAATGCCGTCCATAACATATCTCGAGTCGGTGTGGAGGCTTATACGACACGGTACTTTTAGGAGTTCTAGGGCTTCAATTACCGCTTGGAGCTCCATCCGATTGTTGGTTGTTGGGTTGTCACCACCGTAGATCTCTCGTTGCTTTTTTGGGCTAATCAACAGCGCACCCCAGCCTCCGGGCCCCGGGTTACCTCGGCATGCTCCATCTGTGTAGATCGTCACGGCCTGCAATTCTTGATTGGCAGAGCTAGAGGCACCACTGGGTTGTCCCACAGATGTGGATTGGTTATTTTTTTCTTGCATATCCCTGGTGAGCTTGCGCAGATTCCCTTCAAAGTCGACTTATTCTTGGCCCATGATCTTATAGGCGCGGTAGAAGATGTGGCGCGAGGCCACGACTATCTTGGCCCAAAGGTATGTCGTTGAATAAATAAATACCAAATCTCCAAGACTCCTCGAAGCACGATATTTCTTTGAGGAGTATTAACAGGTGAGTTGTTTCGCCCAACCTTGAGGTCTTTATCGAGTATCGATTGTGAGAGCCCCGGTGATCCCAGTGAAAGGGGATCACGAGGTCAAAGCCAAAGAGACCAAAGTAATCTGCAAGCTATGTTGTTCATTTGCCAGTTGAGGTGACTCGCCGCGTTAGTAGCTTTTGTAAGGTAAAAATTTGCCTGAGAGCTCTATGTGTACGCGGTCGCCATTTGGGTCTTCTTGGCGGGTAATTGACATATCGAAGTCGATAGCACTCATGATTCCATCTCCGAATTCTTCATGGATCAGTTCTTTGATTGTCGGTCCATAGACTGAAACCAGTTCGTATAGGCGATAGATCGTTGGGTCCGCCGGTATCTGATTTGGTAGGCTTCCTCTAAATGGAGGGACTCGCAACATGGCGATCTCTTCCGGAGAAAGGTCAAATAACTCACCGACTACCTGTGCTTGGTGATCGGAGAAGGCCATTTGTCCAAGACAACCTGCCGTAACCCACTCTTTGGACTTGCCAACCTCTTCTGCAACTTTCGACCATGTGATGTTTCGTCGGATTTTGGTCTCGATAATCTTTTCAGTAACGTCGTTTCGATCCATGGCCCTACCTTTAGATAGTGAGAGATAGAGCTATCCTAAGGTGAATTGACGAATGCAGTTCGCAACCTTCTCAAAAAATTCATCTTTGTGGCCATCCCATGGTGCTAACACCTCTTGGACTTATATGCTGAGTGGCCATAAGGCCTATCTTTGGACTCTTGCGAGTGCGATTCCGGCTTGTACGAGAACTACGTCGCCAACGGCTAGGTGCTCGATAAAGGCGTAAGCCACCTCAGAGATATTTCCACAAGGGTCGACCCCTAATGCGAAGCCTGATTTGATCTCCACTATCTCGATTGCGGTCGCATCATCTAGGCAGACGCTACAGCTCGCAGGTTCTTCTTGGTCTAGCGCCAAGGGAATTAGGAAACGTCTGGTATCTGTCATGAGCTAGGAGTTTTCATTAGAGAAGCCTTTCAGATCTGATTCGTAGGGTAGGTGCTGAGGTGAATAATTATCGATCTGGAAAAAGCCAAGACAGTAGCCTTATTTTCCTTATTTAAAGTTATTGACTAAGAATAGAAATTTCATTGATCTTTGCGCTAGGGGATTTGGTCACTATATCTTCGATTGCGGTTTCATGGTTAGCTTTTCTTTAGGTGTGAACCGCTATTGGTTTCATGAACCTCAGGTTATGGCTTTTGGCGAACTTGTTTGGCCAAGGCGAGCTGCCGCTATGGCGACCTGCCCCAAGGAGATACCCCCATCGTTTGGAGGAACTTCTAAAGAGCAAAGCACTCTAAACCCCGCCATCTCTAGCTCCTTAGTTGACTCTTTGAGCAGGATTATGTTTTGAAAACATCCACCTGCAAGCACCACGGTTCGAAGATTTGTAGTCGCTGAGAGTTCTATTAGAACCTCAGCTGTTGATGTCGCTAAGGCCCAATATGCATATAGCGCTATCTCAGAAGGGTCATGACCATCCAGGATCTTTTGAGCGGTCTCTCTAAAGGTTGATGCCGTATCAATTACCCATCGCTCTTGGTCTTTGTCAAAGCGCACATGGGGGTCAGCCTGATTTGAGTTCATAGCGCGATGGGCCAGCGCCCCTAGGTACATGGCCCCTTGGCCCTCGAAGGTGCGACGTCACATAGCTCTATGAGCCCACCGACCGCGTCAAAGAATCTTCCCATTTCAGAGGTGCATGGCGAAAAAATTGGAGATTTTGAGATTGCGAGTAGATCTTTGAGTTTGGATTCGAATCTGGCGATGGATGGAAATGATAAAAATTGTGCCTCGTCGCCGAAGGCTGCTATTGAGTAGGAAATTGCCATGCGGTAGGGCTCGGTTATCGCCTTTTCAGCACCGATCATTGGTATGGACGATGAAGTTGCAAGTCGAAAAGAGCTGATAAGGTTGGCGACCGAGATGTTATTGTGGTTGCCCACAATGATGAGTTCTCATGTTTTGAGAATGCATGTTCTCATATTGAACTGCCTCTTGACCGAGCAAGTGTTGACGCCGATGGCGTCTTGGCATGCCCATGGCATGGCTTTTGATTCGATGGACTAACTGGTGAATGTATAACATTTCCGGATGTCTTTCTAGAGTGCCACAAATGTAAGGTCGTGTATGGAGAGATCTTTATCAAGGCATGTCCTTGATGCTTCGAGTAATTTCTCTCGGGGCCGAGTCGCCAGGAGGGCTAGCACCTCCCGCTGCAACTTCCGCGCCCGATCGATTTTATGGTCCCCGTGGACTCGTGTTGATCGGATCGACTTTGATCGTATGCGATACGGGAAATCATCGGGTTTTGGTCTTCAGAGATTTGTGCGATGGGATTGTCAGTCCAAAGGCGTCAACGATCCTTGGACAGCCTGACTTTTATTCAGAGAGCCACAGCAACGGAGGCGGATCTCAAGGGTTGTTTTTGCCTACAGGGGTTGCAACTAGGGATAATAGGTTGATTGTGGGCGATGTATGGCATCACAGGGTTCTCATATGGGACGCCATCCCGACAGAAGATTGGACCGGAGCCGATCACGTAATCGGACAAGCCACTATGGAGGATGTCGAACCCAACCAGGGCGGAGAGTGTAGCACTGCCAGCTTGGATTGGCCCTTTGGTGTTGGCTTTGTAGAAGACCGTTTTTTTATTGCGGATACTGGCAATCGTCGAATTTTGGGTTGGGATCATCTTCCTCTAGATGGCGAACTGCCCGAGGTGATAGTTGGGCAAAGTGACTTTAACTCACGTCATGAAAACAGAGGAGAGGTAGGGCCATCGAGTTTTAGGTGGCCCCACTCCGTAGTCGGTGACTGTGATGGAATGTATGTAGCTGATGCGGGAAACCATACAGTCCTTATGTTTGATCTAAAGATTGACAAAGATTGCGATGCGCTTTGTGTGATTGGTCAAGTTGATCCTTGTTCAAATAGCGAGTGGCCCTATGGCCTTCAGCCTCAAATGCTTATCGTTTTCCATATGCCATTGCCAAAGATGGTGACAGATTTATGGTTGCAGATACCGCCAATAATCGGGTGCTTCTTTACGATAAGCTGCCTAAGAGTTATAGTTACCTTCCTTATGGGTCAATTGGCCAAAAGGACTTTAGCTCAAATGGTGAGAACCGATGGGCTGGGGTTGCTCCCGACACCCTTTGTCGGCCATATGAATTTCGCAGGTGTTAGTCGTGACGTCTGTTTTGCTTCATGGCCAGATGTAAAGGTCGGAGACTATGTTCTGGTACATGTCGGATTCGCGTTGACAGTATTGGATGAATCTAGCGATCATGAGACACTTGCCATCTTTAGGGACTTTGGCCTAATTGATGGTGAACTTGGTAGCGACGCAGAGATCGTTCCACAGCGTTGCGCCCTTTTGGCAGGAAAATAGAAAAAGCGCTTAGACGTAACTAGCCCCATCTTTCGCAGTGCGTCATGAATGAAAGAGGTTGTAAATCACCTACAAGCTGATAACAATCACACTGCAATGCTACATAGATGATGGAGGTAGGCCCTCCGGGATCGCCTTTTGGGAGGAGATTCCAAACCACCTTATCGATAATGGCACGGGGCATTAGCTAAAGACTGTTGTCCAAAGCGGTACTAAAAAAGTTAGAGCAATGACTCTTTCAGGTATGAGTTAAGAAGACGAGTGAAAACAAACCACTGACGAAGCGTTCGAAATTGGTATGGATGATGTCGAAACCGAGGGACGTCGAACTTTCGGGACAACTTGGAGACTAACCCAATTAGTGCTCCTTGGGCATCCGGCGTGTAGGTGGCGTGAGCTTAACATCAGGCGTTTATGTGGTGTTGCCCGCCAGCCAAGCTGATCATGCAGACGACATGGTAACTGATCATGTTGTGTGATCGCTATGTCGCCAGTGACACTGATGGTGGTCACGGCGGTCCTCTGGTTGTCGCTAACTTTCTCATTCTCACTCTGAATCAACTTCTGATATTGCCTGGCGTGCCGATTTCTCATCTACGATTGCGCTTTTATATTTGCAAATGTAGCTATCAGTGCTTGACGGGCAAGGTTGTTGACCGCTCTCGGCAGACCTCTGGAAACCTGATGAATCAGTCCCAACGCTTCATCTGAAAATAGAGCATCCGTTCGACCTGCCAGCTTCAGGTGATGTAGCGTATAGCTTTTGGTTTCCTCCGATTTCATTGGTGGAACGCTATAGCGAAGCGATATTCTCTGTTCAAGTGCGCTAAAGGTTGAAAGTCGCAGCCGTGCCTTTAGATTTGGCTGACCAACTAAAACCAGAGCAAAAGAGCTGGATGAATCCATATCGCTATTGGTAAGAAATCTCAGCTCTTCTAACTGGGAACCTTCCAAGAGATGAGCCTCGTCACATACCACTATCACCTTTCGTCCCTTTTCCGATTCAGATGCAAGCAGCGAGATTGTCTGGGAGATAAGCGGTGTTTTGTAAAAACAGGGACTCTCGCCTAAATGAGAGACGATCCCTGAATATATCCCTTTAGTTCCAAGTGCCGGATTAGCCAGATAGATAATACTGTGTCTCGATGGCTCTAACAGTGACACTGCTTTTCTCACTGCTACTGTTTTGCCAGATCCAACTTCTCCGGTTATCACTCCAATAGCTGATTCATCAACTAAAAAGCCAATCCGGGCAACTGCTTCTAAGTGCCCCTGGTTGGGGTGGAGATCAGACGGGGATATTTCTTTTGTAAATGGCATCTTTGTAAATCCAAAATGTGAACGTATCTGATCTATGCTCATTTCTCTTCCTCTGCGTTTAGCTCCCTGTAGCCAATTGGAGATCCAAGGTATTTCCTGTGCTGTTTATCCACCAGGGATAGATAGTCAATTCCGGTTGGTTTTATGGTTTCTGGCGAGTGGGCAATGGTCATCGGATGCGAATGGCGGGAGATTTTATGAATAACAGCCTTACCAAAGTCTCTGTCCATATACCGCACATTGATAGCTGAGAGATCGAATGGATCAAAGACCAGATCTACTTTCCTACCTACCAGAGCCTGGTCTACTTCGTAGTCGTTCCCATAGAGGGAAACCGTTGCAGTTTTTGTAACAGTTCTTGATTCAGAGAATAGAAATGCCTCCCGCACAAGAGAAAGATCTGGTATCTTTGGCAGAATGGAGAACCGTTCAAGTGGTGTCTGGCCGGTTTCAGAATGAATCCATCGGTGATAGACCTGTTCCACCCACCCCTGGAAGCGTTCTTCGAGAACTTCCAGCGAAGAGATATCGCTGTGGGCTACTTCTACTAGGAACTGGTCTCTTACCGTTGATGAAAAAACGCTCAATTTTTCCACGACCCATTGGACGCCCAGGTTTCGAGTGCACTAGCCGAATCCCGAGAACTGCCAGGGCTCTTAGCAGTTGACGCGAGACAAATGGACTCCCGTTGTCGAGATACACGGTACCCGGTATACCTCTTGAGAGTATTCCACGTCGTAGCGCTGCCTGAACTGAAAGAGTATCTTCAGAATATGTCCAGCGGTGAGCTGTAACCAATCGGGAGTGATCGTCACAAAAACAAAACAAGATTGCCTTCTTTCCGGCAATTACCGGGCCGTGTAAAGCATCTCCCACCCAGAGCTCATTTGGATAGTCTGCCTCAAATCTCCCAAATGCAATGTTTTGACCGCTCAGCTGGGATCTTGTGAGTCCTAAAGCTTTGAAATGACGCTGTGGAGTTCTTTCATTAGGTGACCATCCATTTTGAGTTCTGATGATCTGGGCAATATGGGCTGCTGTTCTAAAAGGATCTTCTTTTCTTAGCTCACATGCTAAAGAAAGCAGATGCTCCGGGGTACGGGGCTCAACATGGCGTGCTGAAGGGTGAAGAGCTTGAAAGCCGCCTTTTCTGTAGGTACGGATCCAGCGGTCGATGCTTTGGCGCGATACCACTACCGGAACTCCGTCAATACCAATATGTGTTACAGAAGCCAACTCGCGTACAAGTTGCCCCCGCTTTGTTTTAGAGAGGGTTTCATCTGCAGCTTCACGAACTATCCCGTAGCGAAATAGTGCTATATCTTCCGCTCGGTGATGTTTTGGCTCTTCCAGTGGATCCGTTGTCACTTTTTCTCCTTTTTGTCGTGCCAATAAATGACAAAAAGAATCATTACTGATTATGAAGGTGCTGGAAAGGGTGAGTTGGTGTTGGAAAGAAGTCTTCCTCCGCACATAACTGACATCTGGGACCATGGGGGACTAGGACCAAAGCGGATGCTTAGAGAACGAACAGCAATCCCAATTGCACTTATTGCATCTGCGAATAGAGATCCCGCTGGGGCAATCTCAGACAATGTGACATCTAAAACCAGAGCCCAATTGGTGAAGTGTTCTAGGAGTATCTCCAACTTTTCTCTAAAACGTCTGAGCCAGCCTCGGACGGTTGTCTCGGGACGACAGATATTTGCAGCGATCTTTCTATGTCCAAGTCCCTCAGCCTTTTGAACTAAAGCTGACCCGATTACCGCTGCTTCGTCCACCCGGCGAACTAAAAGGTAATCGGGCAGGAGAACCGAGGTCTTAAAACAATCACTACAGCGCGATCTTCGTGGACAAAGCGTCTTTGTGCAGTCACGCATACGAATGGTTCTCGACCTCGCATGTGCCCATTTCCGAAGCACTCCGTTACAGGATGGACAAAAAAGTTTTCCACCCAACAATTCAGATTCCACAACGTCGGGATCACTAGATACAATTAAGGTCATGGTGCCTCTGGCATCTCTGGGGGACCCTCTTGTAGTTCGGACAAAAAACAGCGAGGGGGTCCCATTTTATTCGGACTCCCTAGTTTGCCCTAACAGATAGCGACAACGCAACTACACAGCCACCTCTACGTCATCATCAGCTTCAGTGACGCCTTAATACCCCCGCGTAATCAACGAAAGCGTCGCCCTACAAACCAGAGTAATCTTCTTCCGCGCTCTTGTTATAGCTACATTTAAGCGTCTGTGACCGCCCTGCATGTTGATCGGACCGAAGCGGTACTGCATTCGCCCATCCGCTGTTTTGCCATATCCGATCGTCAAGATGATTGAGTCGCGTTCGTCGCCTTGAACTCTCTCGAGGTTCTTGACAAAAAACATCTCATTTCTTGCTTTGGGAGAGGCGCTTCCGCTAATGAATGCCTCTAGTACGGGGTTCTCTCTTCCGGCGCGCCGAAGTGCTTCTTCGATGCGATTAGCGTGCTTTATGCCCATTGTTATTACGCCAAGGGACTCACCTGGGTGACGCGCGGCGTGTTCGGCGACGAGTGCTACCACTCGCCTTACTTCATCGGCGCCAGATTCCAGCGGATCTAACCTATTGGAATGGAATGGGACAAGTACGTGGCTTATACAACTTTCACTGCTCACGCCTGGGAAGGTCGTCATAGAAAAACTGTAAAGTTCGCTCTGTGCATTTGAGAAGGCAATAAGGCGCTCGTCCTTTGACCGATAGTGCCAGCCAAGGGTGCGAGTACCGATAGGAGGAGGCAAAATTGCGCTCATCGCATCCAGGATTGATTCCATATCCTTTGTGACATCGGTTTCGTATATTTCGCTTTCGGCACTCTCGTCGTCTTCTCCCCCTCCTGACGATGTCGCAAAGAAGCTTGTAGGCGGTAATTGACGTGGGTCACCAGCGACCACAGCTTGTTCTGCTCGCATTAGGGCGCCAACGGCATCCGCGGGGCTTACCTGAGATGCCTCGTCGAAGATGACAACGTCAAATAGTCGTTGGGTTGGCAAAAGTTGAGCTACAACGAGTGGGCTCATAATCCAGCATGGCTTTAGTGCCCCTAAGACGTTAGGTGCGGCCTCGAACAATGTCCGTACCGGAAGGTGGTTTCGCTTTAAGTGAGCTTGGCGTTCAATGACTTCCGATTCCCTCGGACAGCTGTCGCGAACTTGGGTTATGCGCTCGCTAACCGCTCGGCGAACCCTAATTGACGCACTTTTTATATGTTCGCGATCTGCTCGTTGAAATTCAGTTACGGTGCGAGAATGCGCTGTTCCATCGAATGCTCCAATAAGTGAATTAGATAGTGAGACGGATTCAATTATTGATATCAACCAGACGTACTCCAAAGTCTCCAAGGTACCGTCTACAGTTAGTTTTTTCGAACGCATCTCTGCCAGGAGACCACCTAGTGACGATTCTTGGAGTTTAGCGTTTAATCGAATTAATTCAGGAATCTTAAACAGTGTTGTAGTGTCTTCAGAGAGGCTAATTAGCAGGTCGCAAAGCGTAGGAAAAGACATATCCAGAAGATTGGTGTGTGCTGTCAATTTAGCAAGCTCTTCTAGTTGTAGTACGACCTTTTGATAGCCGTCTTCATTGTCCAACAATTTAAATGCGGTCTCGGGAACGGTGACATCTTTTTTGATCTGAGGCCACGCTTCCAAAACGTGCTGTGCCTTCTTTATGGCAATCGAAAGCTCTTTGGGAGAGGGCTTAGGACCGATCCAAATCCGTGAAGCTTGCTTTCGGGCATGACGATAGGTTCTATTGGTAATTTTCGTAATCCAACCACCGATGCCACCTGATTTGCCTGGGGTAAGGTCGCGTGCAAATTCAGCCAGCGGAAGTTCGAAGATATCCTTGTTGAAGACTTCCAATGTCGTTTTCGTATCTCTAATGATTTGAAGGATGTCACCCCACGTCCTCATCGCCGTAGGAATAAGAAGCCCACAGTCGGCGACCGTCTTTGAGAAGGTTTCGAATGCAATTGTCAATGTCTTCGTGTTGAGGGTTGTCAGCAATTCGAGGACTTGAGAGGCGGCGTCGGAAGTTGAAATTGTGGAGTCAATGAAGGCTCCTCCCCAAGGGCTGCTCTGTGAGGAAAGGGTAAATCCACCCAAGCCGAAAAACTTTTCTAGATTCGCATAAGTATCTCTAAATTTATCTTTGTCCAGTCGTACCAATGCTTCACCTCGAATCCGAAACGTTGAAGTTGCTGAATCTGAAATAGCCATGATCCGCGATTGGGCATCGTAAATGCTCAAGCCCCATGGTTCGCGACTCTTATGTAATGCGTCGGTTACCTCTATTAAGGTTCGCTTTCGTTGAGTTAGGTTCTCATGCACGGCAGTCATATCCGGACGAGCAATAGAAGAGGCAGAGGCTAAGGACTTAGCGAGATTTTCGGCAAGTTTGCGTCGCGACCCCGCCCCGTCATGGAGATCGAGCACAAGGTCCTCAAGTCCAACGCTCCGTAGACGGTCTACTACCGCGTCGATCGCAGCACGTTTTTCGGCGACAAAAAGGACCTTTTTCCCGCGAGCGGCCAAAGTGGCAATAAGGTTGGCTATTGTCTGTGACTTTCCAGTGCCCGGAGGTCCATCAATAACCAAGTCCGCACCTCCGACGACAGCATTTATTACGTAGGATTGGCTAGCATCGGCGTCAAGGACAAGGAATTCATCTTGGGGTGGTTGTCGATCGGGATCAGAGAGCGTTATCTCTGGATGTCGACTACGGAGAGACTCGAGCGAAGCTTGATCGCCAGCGAGAGAGGAAATAAGGTCTGATGCGACCATCGTATCAAGTGATTTCTCAAGGTCAAGGACCATGGGGAGCTTAGCATAGGAGAAATTTCCAATCACGATTCGAGGTTTTACCTCAAATCCATTAACTGCGACACATGCTTTTGAAAGATTATCAAATAAATTATTGGAGTCTATAGAACCATTTCTACTATCGGTAATATTTGGCAGATCGATAGCTTCAAAATCGATCTTCTATTCGGTCTTAAGCATGTGTAAGAGCGAAGGGTTTGTCTCCCACTCTTCTGTTAGTTCTACCTCAAAATCTTCTCCTGCGCTATTTTTCGGTTTTAGATTGATCGGCCGCAATAAAACCGGAGCCGCAGGAGTCGCTTCGCTATTGGTGTTGTTCCAAGTGGCCATGCCCCACGCTACGTGTAAGGTTTGAAGCCCCCTCTCCTGAAAGTTCTCTACCGCCTTAGCGTTGATGGTGCGCACACGGCGAGCGGCTGTTTCTCGTGCTGATTCACCAAACAAATTTGAAAGTAGCACCTTACCTCCAGCGAGCAGGGCCTTCAAAACGGCTTCATTTTGAGTCGATACCGGTTCGAGCGCCAAAGTACCCTGCTTTAGCCTGAATCCACAGAATTGGACCAGCTTGAGCCCTTCGGTGTGACTCTGAGTCGGTTTTTTGGAACTGATTTAGGTTTGACGGAGGGTCTATGGCTTAAATCTGGTTTCAGAGTGCCAAATATGACCTATTCGCTTTGTGATTGAGCCTTTTTGGTCATTTTTGAGATTCTGAAATCTCATTTTGGGTATAGTGACCTAATCCCTTGTCTTCTAGAGCAGTTCCTTCAAGTAATATTCAGTGTGTTAGGTAACCAGATGTTCAGGTGATGGCGATCTCAAACTTTCTGATCCGATCAAGAGCCTCTAAGAACTTATCCTTATAGTGCCAGTGTTCTTCAAGATGCAGTATTACTTTTCTAGCTGAACGAGTGATATGTCCTGCGATCTGAAAGTAACACCGTCGAAGCTTTGGTGTGGTTATTACAGTTTCTGCAATAGCACCTATTTGTGCAGTTGCACCGTGTCGGGTTGTGCAGTTGCACCGCGCCAGGTTGTGCAGTTGCACCGCGCCAGGTTGTGCAGTTGCACCGCGCCAGGTTGTGCAGTTGCACCGCGCCAGGTTGTGTGCAGTTGCACCGTGTCGGGTTGTGCAGTTGCACCGCGCCAGGTTGTGCAGTTGCACCGCGCCAGGTTGTGTGCAGTTGCACCGTGTCGGGTTGTGCAGTTGCACCGTGTCGGGTTGTGCAGTTGCACCGTGTCGGGTTGTGCAGTTGCACCGTGTCGGGTTGTGCAGTTGCACCGTGTCGGGTTGTGCAGTTGCACCGTGTCGGGTTGTGCAGTTGCACCGCGCCAGGTTGTGTGCAGTTACACCAATAACTAACCAGACCAGAGCTAATTAGACCAGAGCTAACCAAACGGCATTAGCGTTCATGTATCTGGATGGAACATGATTCCACCCCGAACCTCCTTTGAGATCCTTGATGACTAGTTCGATCTGGGCATGTGCTCGGTGATCAGCCTCAAGGAAAAGCGTTTCGCCTTGTCGATCGGTAATAAATGCGTGATAGTCATAGTCACTAAATAGTGCCAGCTGAGACCCTGGAGTAGGCTTGACCCTTCCTACGATAAGACGAACGTCTTGTCTATCTCTTGCAAATGCGCGATATTTCCCTGTATTTCCCTGTATTCAACTTCTGCTACATCAGCTCCACCTTCAAGCCAATAAGGAATTGAAGTCCATGTTTCTTCTGGTATGGCTGCAATAACCTGCTTCAATCGTTTTGACATCCGTGTTGTAATGCAAAAGCGAGCATTGCCCGCGCTAGCTGCGTCTCTTACGGCTCTTGAGAAGAACCCAGAGTCAAAACGCATGGTTATTTCACCAGTTGCTCCGGCG
The DNA here is from genome assembly GCF_904848545.2 of Acidithrix sp. C25. Lineage (NCBI taxonomy): Bacteria > Bacillati > Actinomycetota > Acidimicrobiia > Acidimicrobiales > Acidimicrobiaceae > Acidithrix > Acidithrix sp. C25. The sequence continues at coordinate 815,188 of NZ_CAJHCI020000002.1, read as the reverse complement.
GCTCTGGCATTGTTGATTACCTGGGTTACAAACTCCCCGGCACCACGAGCGGTATTGGCGTTGCCTTCACGTGTCACTATTCCAAGAATGTCACCTGTTTTACCAACAGCTGCTAGGTGTGGGTGATACCCCCTTACTTTGGTATAACCAAAGTAAGCTCCTTCTTTTTTGTTTCCATATACCTGACATATCGTGGAATCAACATCAATGGTGAGTGACTCATCACCTGGACCTGCTCCAGCTAGCCAGGCTCGTTTTAGCAACAAAGCTGCAACTCGTTCAACATCTGCGATGTCACTGGTCTCAAAACTACGCAAGAAGACACCAAACCTAGATGGTGCTGGCATTATCTGACCAAGGATAACTTGCGCATTTGGGCTTTCAAGGATTGCAGTGTCATCAATGCAATCACCACCGGCCAAGATAGATGCGACGATAGCCATAGCTTTTCTGCCAACATTTGCTCGTCCAGGACGATCCTCTAGGTCAATGTGTAAATCAAAGAGATCCCTAAGGCCAAGTCTCTCAGCAAGGGTGATAGGGAGTATTAACCCACTGTTGGAAACTGCGTTCGAATCGTCAAAGGTGACTATCAAACGGTCTAAAGCACTAGCAGATGCTCGCATCTAAAAGGTGCTCCTTGAACTGATAGATTTGAAGTGTCTTCAAACATCATTCTACCAGTTCAGAGCACCTTTTCTATGCCAAAATCAAAGTTGAGCGGCTAAATTTTCGGTGGATCTAGGTTTAGATCGCGGTAATAGAGCAGGTTGTTTCTTCCACCAAGGTCGACAAGCTCATTGATCCAAGCGCTTGCCGCCTTCGTGACGAGTTCGACGCGCTTATTCGCAGATTCAGCCGATGTTACGATTGTCGGGTTCAATTCGCTCACAAAAATCTCCACTCGCATTTAAAGCTGATTCGGACAAGAATATGCGATTTGGGGGGCTTTTGATTGATTATGGCTTAGGTTTGCTCAATTTTCGAAAAACAACGACAAATTCAACTTACCTTAAATATTCAAAATCATAAAAGTGACAAGGTAATATCTGTTCAATAGAACAAGGTCTGTGGGTTGGTAGTCAGAGCAAAAAACGTGCAATGCATACTTCTCCGAAATCCTCGAAACCGATGTGCAAAAATTATTATACTTCTGAACAGCGGTACCAATTTATCGATATGAAATTATATAGTCGGCCAGAACGATGTCAGCTATTTATCAAATCACCGTTTCAGAAGCGATAGACCCTTCGATCCGATATTGGAATTTCATCAGAATCAGACTTGGAAAACGCCAAATATGAGACCATTCGCTCCGAAATACAAAAAGGACCCTTTCGAGGTGTCAATGGCTTACTAGTTCTTGCGACCTGGCCAACGGAGGCGATCAAAAGTGCACCGTCAATCTCTTGAAGTAAGCGTGGTTCGATAATGACGACGGTGGGTGCTACGTAATTCGGAGAGCTGCGAATCGCCAACTCTAACACCAGAGGTCTTCAAATGCCGCATTGTGCTTTACGAGCGTAGTCATAGGGTACTCCCTGAGGCGAATTCGTTTTTTAGAGCATTAGTGCAGTGGGCTTGACCTTTAGTGAGTTGCGACAATCAATTTACTTGTCTGCGGGATTCTTTGACTGGGGTTACGACTGCTTTGGCATATTGTCTGAGCAGCCATGGATGCCACTTGTGAAACTGGAAAGTTTTTGACCGCGGACATCTCTCTTGTATTTATCTTCTTTTTCATTTATGGTAAAACTTGGATCTATTGAGCTGATCCATTCTTTGAATTTACGGAAATCGCCAAAGGCATATGGGTGTCAATATTCGTGCTTGAAGACTTGCTAGATAACATTTTGTACCCGCATGATCGTTGCAAGAGTCGTTGCGACGGATAGCACTGAAATGCCCCGAAGGAGCGACTGGTTTGGTGGCGATAAATCTGTTACCCTGATGTGGTTTTCATGGAGTGCCGCTCTGAAGTTAGTTTTTTTTCTTCCCGAACTACTGCTCTCCTAGAAATGCCAATTTGTCAAGTGGCAATTGCTGCCTTCTGGCCATCGTTATTGATATTGGAGAATCAGAGTCTTGCCCTAGTTCTGCCCCCGTGGATGTGGCAGAACACGCAAAGGCGTCTGGAGAGCGAAAACAAAAGAGGTGCATATGAATGTATATGCATTTCGGAGCGGAAACATTTCACGTAGCAGGTTTCAATGATAAAAATAAATCATTTTCGATTTTTTCGAATTATGCTAATTTGGTTATATGACAACGATAGGCCAAGCAGACGAAGAAACCTCTGAAGCTAATTTCAATAGCGATCGTGAAAAAATTCCCGTCTTCCCTCCTGATACTCTCGACGAGCTCCTCGAATTGTCTCGGTTCATTCAGGTTCATACGGAACCTGGATTCTTAGTAGGACCCGACGGAGAAAAGACACCTCTATCTGCAGAGGTATATGAGGTTCTGCGGCAGGTAATAGAAGCAATGCGCCGTGGCAGGGCAATACTCGTATCATCGCAGGGACTCTTTCTGACTACCCAAGAAGCCGCCGACTTTTTGGGAGTAAGTAGACCTACGTTGGTCAAGCTTCTCGAAGAAGGTACGATTGCATTCGAAAAGCCGAATCGCCATCGTCGCGTTCGCCTCCAGGACCTAGTTGACTTCCAGCAAAGACGCCGAATTGAGCGCAAGCAAGTCTTGAACCAGTTAACTGAAGAGGCATCTGAACTCGGACTTTATGATGGTTCTCCTGACGACTACAAAGATGCGCTCAGGGAAGTCCGTCAAAGACGGTCTCAATCTGATCATAAAGCATAAGGCAATGACTCGTTATTCTGCAGTTTTAGACGCTTGCGTGATCGTACCTATCGCACTAGCTGACACATTGCTACGCGTAGCCGAAAGCGGACTTTATCGGCCGCTTTGGTCATCCAGGATCATCGCCGAAGCCATGGATGCAATTTTAATGATTTACCCAGAAATGAACGGCGAAAAGATTTTTGGGAGATTTCAAGATATGAATAGGACATTTGACGATGCATGTGTGGAAGGCAGGCAAGATCTAGAACTTATAATAAAACTTCCGGACGATGACGACAGACACGTGGTATCGACGGCGATCTGCGGACGTGCGGACGTTATTGTAACCTTCAATCTTAAGGACTATCCTTACGATGTACTTGAAGCATTTAACCTCGAGGTGATCCACCCGGATTACTTTTTGTTGAATCAGCTTGACCTTGCTCCAAAAAAACATTGTTGAAGTAATTCGGGAACAGGCTTCACATGCACGCCACCCCAAATTAGACCCTGTAGACCTTCTGGCGAGACTTGCTAAAGCGGGAGTTCCTCATTTTGCTCAAGAAGTTTTACGACTCATCTGAGTTGAGAAGGACAAATAATTGCCCTTCTTGCAAAATGCAAGTTGAATTAGCCTCTCAATCCCTCGGTAATGATTTCGGCCCGGTCGATTCCATTCGGGAAGACTCGGTTCGAGGTGTTCCAGCTGTAGCTGACGTTCTAGGAGTCTGCTAACCCCAGTTTCGGCTGAATTCCCCCAAGACCCCGTTTAAGCCCCCTTTTAGCCCCTATTTAGGGGTAACCCCTATTTGGAGATGCTGGTAGATGAAGTTCGGTTTTCTCAAGTGGCGAATGTAGTGCCCTAAGCTGAGAGTTAGCTGCGAATATTGACCTACAAGGTAATTCATCTGGTATACTTGTTATATGTTCATTCGCGAGAAGACCACTAAGAATAAGGCAACTGGAACTAAATATATAAAGCATCAGTTAGTTAGGTCTTATCGCGAAGGAGACAAAGTACGCCAAGAGATAGTTATGGATCTAGGACGACTTGAGATCGATCCTAAGGACTACAAGAAGCTAGCTCAGATATTGACGATGAGACTAGCTGGCTTTGAGTCTCTGTTTGAAGGTGATCTAGAACTAAAGTCAATCGCCGATAAAGTTCTATCTAGCTTTTCTGTTACTCAAACACTTCGCTCTGATCGTGAAGTAATCACAAAAGATGCCGAGTTCCTAAATGTCAATACATCATCTCTAGAGGCATCTGATATTAGGCGCTTAGGTCCTGAACTAATAGCTAGTAGCTTCTATGACAGATTGAAGATCAAAGAGCAACTACTACGTTGTGGCCTTAGTGAAAAAGAGACAGCAATTGCTAAAGCTGTAATATGTGCTCGTTTGGTTGCTCCTTCTTCTGATCTTGAAACACATCGCTTCCTAAAAGAGGACTCTGCACTCTATGAATTGGTAGACCAAGACCTTAGCAATATCGGTAAAGATGCTATTTATGAGATAGCTGATGCTATCTACGAAGCTAAAGACTCAATCGAGATGGCACTTATCAAAGCCGAGAATGAGCTTTACCCAACTAATAAGCGTCTCTTTTTATTTGATCTTACCAATGCCTATTTTGAGGGACGAACACTTGGTAATGATCTAGCCCAATATGGCCACTCCAAAGAGAAGCGCTTCGACTGTACTTTAGTAAGTCTTGCCCTTTTGGTGGATGATCGTGGACTACCGATCTATAGCCACATATATCCCGGTAATCAGTCAGAGCCTGAAACCCTTGGTGATGTCTTATCTAGTATCTCTAGTCACCTAAGACAGGGACTCTTTAGCGAAGATCTCCCAACGGTTATCATGGATAGAGGGATAGCAACTTATGACAACATCGCACTGATTGAGTCCTATGGTCTTAGCTATCTGGTAATTACACGCGCTAATGCAGCTAGACACTATCTAGCTGAACTACGCCAAGGAAAAGATACCTTCTTAGAGATCAAGAACTCCTCCAATGAGAGCATCTACATCAAAGAACTGGGTGATGGCATGGGTGTTGAGATGGATGGCAAGGTGGGAGTTGCTGAGGTAGAAGTTGCTGAGGCGGGTGCTGAGGTAGAAGTTGCCGAGGCGGCCAATGAGTCTCTTGGCGTCGATTCCATCGATGCTGGTCTACAAGTTGCCGGTCCTCAAGTCGCTCATCCACAAGCTAACCATTCACTTGGCGGCGAGTCCCTCGGTATCGATTCGATGGATACTGCTCCACAAGTAGGCGGTCCACAGGCCAAGCACTCCCCGAGCAATGAACCCCAAGCCAATCATTCCAATAGAGCTCAACCATACGCAAGTGACTCAATGGACAACAAGATAAAGCAGATCCTATGTATCTCAGAGCGTCGCAGGGATAAAGAAGAGGCAATTGCTAGAGGTATGCAAACTAAGTTCCAGAGTGCATTTGACAAACTAGCTGACTCAGTTAAGCGTGGTCAATATTCCAATGCCACAACTGTGGCTTCAAGAATAGGAAAGCTAAAGCAAGAGCATCGCTCTATTGCACGTCGCTATGAGATAGATGCCATAACTGGCGATGACCAAAAAGTCAAAGAGCTGGTTTTGACCGAGAAACCAAAAGTAAAAGAAGCAGCTGAGACTCTCTATGGTGCCTATGTGATTGAGACCAATAGGAACGATCTAGAACCAGAAGAGATCTGGAAGCTCTATTCGCATAACACTCTGAAATGCTCCAATGAGCCCTTTTAATTTCTTGTAAAGTGTGTTAATCTTCTCATGACATGCTTACACCCGAGGAACTCGCCACTATTGAAGCATTCATGGCGAAGACTGAAAACATCGACGAATATAAGCGGGCGCTGGCAGTTCTCACCCTTGAAGATGGGAGTCCCCTCAACAGGACAGGCCTCTCTGTCAAGCATGTACAGCGAATTCGACGGTCATTCCGCGGCGTTGGCACTGAGGCATTCAAGGACAAGCGCCATAACAACGCTCCGGTACTTCTCTCAAAGTCTCAAAGAGATGAAGTGGCAATCATGCTCACGACTACAACTCCCAATGACCACGGCTATAGCAGTTCCCCGTTTTGGTCAACACGGATCCTGGCTACAGTACTCAAGCGCAGATACGGTGTTCTCTATGCCTCTAGGACTAGCTATTACGTTCTGTTTCGGGAAAGTAAGTTCAGCTTCCATCTGCCGGGCAAACAGTACGAGAAGGCTGATCCACAAGCGGTAGCTGAATGGAAAGACGAGCAGCAAGAACGTCTGAAAGAGGCATTCTCTGATCCAGATACGGTGATTCTCTGTGAAGACGAGATGGTTCTCACTCAGGCGACAACTACTCAGAAAGTGTGGATACCGAAAGGAACCACACCAGCTGTAATTGAGACCAATGGAACCAGAAAGAACCGGAGCATCTATGGGTTTTTGAACCTCAAGACAGGCAAGGAGCATGCATTTGCAACAGAGCGCCAGACTATGCATGAAACAGCGGCCATACTGCTGGCGATCCGCAAGATCTACCCAAGAGAGAAGATTCTGCTTATATGGGATGGGGCAGGATGGCACAGAGGGAGCGTCGCTCAAGAGGCAATTAGGGAGCATCACATCGAAGCAGTCCATTTCCCTCCGTATTCTCCGCAACTCAATCCCCAGGAACACGTTTGGAAGCAAGGGCGCTCTGCTGTAACCCACAATCGCTTCATTCCCAAGATTGAACCAGTCACAAAGGAATTAGTCGACTATCTCAACACGACGACATTCCCATACTCTTTGCTTGATTTCAAGGAGCAAGTCAGAGTGTGAGCTCTATATATGACCCTAACAAAGGTAGAGGATGCATTCAAAGCCCTAAAGAGCAGTCTAGGGATGAGACCGATCTATCACCAACTAGCTAGTCGTACCGCTGCTCATCTATTTATCTCAGTAGTTGCTTATCACCTCTATGGAGCAATTGCACTTAGCTTATCTCAAGCCGGTGACAAAAGAAGTGTTCACAGCATTCTTGCTCAAGTGTCTACCCATAGCCGCTTGAACGTAACGATGTTAGATGATAACAAACGTCTACATAACCTTCGTATCTCCTCTACTCCAAACTCTACCCAAAAAGAGATCTACTCTATTCTTGGAGTAGTAGATACCCTAGCTCGAACCAAGAAGGTGATTGCTCAACTGTAGTGCCCAAATCCAGACACCAATATGCTCATGACCTGGGCTTTCATGGGGTGGTTGCCGAAAGTAGGGCTAGGCAATCAATCAAGAGCAAAATTAGTTACTAATAGTTTTGCACATCTAAAATGGGCTAGTGGCCCTTACGTTGGCTTCATGGTTGACTATTGAAATAGATTTTCATCTCCTTTGACTGGATCAATTAGTGCCTGGGTCGACTAGGCCAGATCGCAATCTGATCTGCCAATCTGATCAGATTGGGGATAGCTATTGACTTAGGTGATCTTTGAAGAGTTTATAGGCGATGGCGGCGACTTGGATTGTGATATCGTTTCTAGACAAAAGCGCAGCTGGTGGTGTGGATGGTTTTGGATAAGGCGGTCCCTCTTCGTTTGGATTATACCAGAGCTTTCTTCTTCTGTATGAAAGTATGTACTCACCCTTGGGCCCGGGCAGATGACCAACTTGTTCCGAAACCTAATTGTCAACAATCGCGGCCATAAACGCCACATTATGGCCCAAAGAGGACCTAGGTGTAATTGAATTTCCGTCGATGGAATAGTCTTACAATAATAGAATTGAATTGTCTAAGGTCATCCAAAGTCAGGTGCGGTCAGAAAATGGTTCTGAGGATAAAAAGCGAAGATCCTACAGTTGGGCCCGGCGAACTCAGCATTAATCCAATGCGCAAAAAGGACCTCTCGGCTATTCATGAGATCGAGAAGCTTGTCTACCCAAAGCCGTGGAGTGTAGGGGTTTTTTTATCTGAATTAGCACACCATAAAGAGCGTTCTTACTCAGTTGCGGTTCTGGGCGGCGCTGTGGTGGGTTATTCGGGGGTAATGTACGTTTTAGAAGATGCACATATTACCAATATCGCCGTTCACCCAGACTTTCATCGCCATCATATCGGCTCGGCGTTGATGTATTCGTTGGTTTTAGAAGCCCTTGATTATGGTGCTAAGAACCTAACGCTTGAAGTCCGCGTGACCAACTTGGCTGCTCAACGTATGTATGCCAGTTTTGGCTTTATGCCAGTTGGGGTCAGAAAAGGGTATTACCAGGAAAATAATGAAGATGCGATCATCATGTGGGTATATGAGGTCGATACGCCCGAATATCGAGATCGCTTGGTGCAGCTTGCCTCAAAGCGCAATTTGAGCGCTCGAAGACGCCATTTCCGTTGGTTCAAGTAACAATACCATTGTGGAGCCAGCGGTTTTGCTAAGTTGATGTTACGTCTAGGTTAGTGCCGGTGGTCACGTTTTTACACTGAAACTAAGCTAGGGTATCCCGCTGCAGGATTATGTCAAACAGATCGAGCAAGCTAAAAGCATCAAGCACCCGACAACTTGCCCGAAGCGATCACAAGGAGATGGAATTGATTCCTCGATAATTTTGCATTTGTGCTCGGCCGGGCCAAAACCATTGATTGTCAGCCGGTAAGTTACTAATCTTGGCGTTATCGCACTTCGACCGACCTCCTGCGGAGGAGTTTCAAGCTGTTAGGTTCACAAGTAGAGTATCGCTAACTCAGAGTTTCCCTTGCCGAATCTAGATCACATCATTTAGTAATTATGTGTCAACCTTTACCGGTGTCTCCGGCTTTGATGGATGCTCCATGATCTTAGAAGTAGTTGCTTCTGCGAGGTAACAATTAGAACTACGGAGGAGAATGGAGGTAGCTTAGATCTTACAAAAGTGATAACTTTATTGGCAGGCTCTGGAGTCTCCAAGAAGTTCGAGTCGTTTAAAGCCTTTGGTATTTAGATTGCAAGACGAATATGAACACTCGTTGATAATTTGTAAAGGGTTTGCCTTTGTGTAGGTTTTTGGGGCTCTCATAACCCTCATGTGGGTCACCAAGACCCCATAACCGGTAAGTAACGCCTGTACGATAAGAACTTTTGGGTCTTTAAAAGCATTGAATGAAACGTGCACGGTTTGTGACCTCTAAATTTGAAGTTACTAACACACAGATTTAGGAGAGCCGTTTTTGGTCAGATAGATTTCTGAACTCCCAGCTTGCAATGCCAGTTTCGCTTTGCTAAAAGGTAAAGAAAAGCTCTAAATTCAAGGTAGAGATTTTTGTGATCTGGCCTTCGACTAGTTTGATTCTATGACGATGATTCCCGCTGATACAAAAGATTGGACCTGGGTCCTTGAGAGGCCGTGCAGCGAGTGCGGTTTTGATCCAAAGAGTTATAATCGCTCTGGCTTTTCTGGTGCTATTGCCTCTAATGCTGCGCAATGGTCCAAGGAGTTATCTAAACCCCAAGTTGGGATTCGAGAGAGTCCGCATCGTTGGTCGACCCTTGAATATGGATGTCATGTCCGTGACGTCTATGAGATCTTCAATGAGCGACTGGAACTTATGCTGTCGCAAACTAAGCCAACTTTTGCAAATTGGGACCAGGATAAGGCTGCCATTGACGGGCGCTATGGTGATTCAGATCCGGATGCTGTTGTTTTTGACCTTGGTGTGAGTGCAAATAAATTAGCTCGTCGTATTGAAACACTAGAGGTATCTGACTGGGAGCGCGAAGGGCTTCGCTCGAATGGAAGTTTATTTACTGTCGAGTCGATAATTCGTTACCTCCTGCATGATGTTGTCCATCATATTTGGGATGTAACACATAATGAGAAGGAGATAATATAGGTTCAATCCAAAGCAATCCCATTGGGAGAGTTTCGCCTTTACCTTATAGTTTTAATGGCAAGGCGAACCCTTTCGGCGTTATCTCTAGGGCTCGCTCGCTCACTTTTTCTACCTATGTTTTTACAAGAGGTCTGATGGATCTGCCTGATCTGCGATGGACGATATTGGGGACGATATATGGGGCGATAGCTGTGTGGGATCTTGTTTTGTAGAGTCCGCTATGGGTAATAGGCATACCGACAGGGCTCGGTTTTTGTCAGGGCTTTCGGTTTTGTTTGGCCACTCATGATGATACTGATTGTGAGCTCGATTTTTCCCGATTATACGCAAGCTCGATTATACGCAAGGATGCTTGGGCGCCTGGCTGACTCTCAGATAGGTACTTCGGCAATCTCCAAACCTTCGCGATTGCTTTTTGCGAACCTTACTAGCCGACCGAGCCCAATTGTGGGTAGGTTTCGATGGGTCATTAGAGAATTATCGCGATAAGATCGCACCCAAATGGCGAGGTCTAACTGGGTGGATGTGATCTATTGTTTAGGAGCATTGTGAAGAATTTAATACTTGGTATTGAGACCTCCTGCGATGACACTGCATTAGGAGTCGTCGACAGTGGTGGCATCGTTTTATCGTCTGTAATTGCATCTCAGATCGATATTCATTCTAACTTTGGCGGGGTGGTCCCAGAGTTGGCCTCTCGAGCACATGAAGCCGTGATAATAGAGGTCCTAGAGCGAGTTTTAAAAGAAGCTGGTCTAAATGCTCAAAGTTGCGGCCTTGATGCCATAGCAGTAACCAAGGGTCCTGGGTTGGCTGGTTCTTTGATGGTTGGAGTTGCAGTAGCAAAGGCCCTTTCCTTGGGATGGCGTATTCCGCTGATTGGGGTAAACCACCTAGAAGGCCACATCTTTGCCCTTAGCCTTGAGGGGCGCCTAATGCATTTTCCAATGGCTGTGCTCGTGGTATCAGGTGGCCATACGATGATTGTGCGCGTGAATAGCTTGGGCAGTTATGAGATATTGGGTGAGACTCTTGATGATGCTGCCGGTGAGGCATTTGACAAGGTTGCACGCTTTATGGGCCTTGGATTTCCCGGGGGTCCTGAGATCGAGAAGGTGGCGACCAATGGAGATCCAAGCGCCATTCGATTTCCTATCGCTAAGGTGGATCGACGCTTTGACTTTTCCTTTTCGGGCCCCAAGACGGCTGTCGTCAACTACCTTCGGTCTAATCCAGGAGTTTCAGTAGAAGATGTCGCCGCTAGCTTTCAGGCCTCCATCGTCGAGACGCTGGTTGCAAAGACTATGGATGCTGCGATATCAACCAACTGCGTCTCAATTGGCCTTTCAGGCGGTGTTGGCGCCAATAGTTTGCTACGGGAGCGGTTGTTGGCTGCAGGAAGTGTTGCGGGGTTAGAGGTTGTCCTTCCGGCCAAGGTAAATTGCACCGATAATGGAGCGATGATTGCCCAAGCGGGTCGTTTTCGTCTCGAGACCTTCGGCGCGGACGACTACGGTTTGGATGTTGAGGCCTCTCTGCGTCTTTAGCTTTTGACCCAACTCCTTTAACGGTGAGAGGTCAATCTGTTGGATGAAACTAGAACCTTGTGACAAATCGTTTTAGCACTCATAGGTAGAGAGTGCTAAAATCGAGACTATATTAAAAGTGAAGTCAATCACACAAGGAGGCTTTGGGAGAAAATGAAGCTAAATCCACTCGATGATCGTATTGTAGTAAGGCCAGCGCAGTCCGAAGAACGGACCGCTTCTGGGCTTGTTATTCCGGATACAGCGAAAGAAAAGCCACAGCAGGGCGAGGTCTTGGCAGTTGGCCCAGGCCGTCGTGCAGATGCAACCGGCGAAGTTATCGTTCTTGATATCGTCGTGGGTGACACAGTTGTCTACTCGAAGTATGGTGGCACTGAAATCACAGTTGATGGTGAAGAACTTTTGATCCTCTCTTCGCGAGATGTTCTAGCAAAGGTGACCAAGTAGATGTCAAAGATGCTCAAGTTTGACGAAAATGCACGTCGTTCGCTTGAGGCCGGAGTTAATAAACTCGCCGACACTGTGAAGGTAACGTTGGGACCAAAGGGTCGAAACGTAGTACTTTCCAAGAAGTTCGGTGCTCCGACAATCACAAACGACGGCGTTTCAATCGCCCGCGAGATCGAGCTAGAGGATCCATATGAGAATATGGGTGCTCAGCTTGTAAAAGAAGTCGCGACAAAGACAAATGACGTAGCCGGAGACGGCACGACAACAGCAACTGTTTTAGCACAAGCCCTTATTCGTGAGGGATTGCGAAACGTAGCAGCTGGTGCTAATCCAATGGTGCTCAAGAAGGGCATCGAAAAGGCAGTAGCAGTAGCAGTGGAGTCGATCCAAAAGCAGGCTAAGCCTGTTGACGGGAAGTCCGACTTCGCTCAAATTGCATCAATTTCTGCGGCCGATACCTCGATTGGCGATGTTTTGGCGGAAGCCATCGACCGTGTTGGTAAAGACGGAACTGTCTCGGTTGAAGAGTCCAATACCTTTGGTATTGAACTTGAATTCACTGAGGGTATGCAATTTGACAAGGGATATCTATCCCCTTACTTTGTTACCAATCAGGATCGTCAAGAGGCAATAGTAGAGGATCCTTATATCCTCTTTTATGGCTCCAAGATTAGTTCGGTCAGCGAGATCTTGCCTCTCTTAGAGAAGGTTATGAAGACGGGTAAGCAACTAGTAATAGTTGCCGAGGACGTCGACGGCGAAGCACTAGCGACTTTGGTTGTAAATAAGATCCGCGGAACCTTCTCCTCGGTAGCAGTCAAGGCCCCCGGCTTTGGCGAGCGTCGCAAGGCGATGCTACAAGACATGGCAGTTCTTACCGGTGGCCAAGTTATCGCAGAAGAGGTTGGCCTCAAGCTCGAGAATGCCACCCTTGACTTACTTGGTACGGCTCGACGTATCGAAGTTACCAAGGATGATACCAAGATCATTGGTGGACATGGATCTAAGGATGACGTAGAGGGCCGTGTTGCTCAAATTCGTCGAGAGATCGATGCTACCGATTCGGATTGGGATCGCGAGAAGCTACAGGAGCGTCTGGCAAAGCTTGCTGGTGGCGTTGCTGTAATCAAGGTTGGAGCAGCCACTGAGGTTGAGCTCAAAGAGAAGAAGCACCGTATTGAAGATGCCCTCTCTGCTACACGAGCTGCAATCGAAGAAGGTATTGTTGCCGGTGGTGGCACAGCATTGATTCGTAGCCGTATCGATGTTGAAAACCTAGCTGCTACACTCTCTGGCGATGAGGCAACCGGAGCGATTCTTGTTGCTAAGGCGTTAGATGAGCCACTTCGATGGATCGCAAATAATGCCGGTGTTGAAGGCGCTGTTGTAGTCCAAGGAGTTGCTCGCGAAGAGGGTTCAATTGGTTACAATGCCCGAACCGGAGTTTATGAGGATCTCGTAAAAGCGGGAGTAATCGATCCAGCTAAGGTCACTCGATCTGCACTTCAAAATGCAGCCTCAATCGCTGCACTGCTTTTGACGACCGAAGCTTTGATCGCCGAGAGGCCATCTGAGAACGATTCGGCTATGCCAGGCGGCGGCGCCGGCGGCATGGGCGGCATGGGCGGCATGGGCGGCATGATGTAGTTTTGAAGGTTATCAATCTCTATAAGGGATAAAATCTTCAAATTGTTTGAGATTTGGGCCAAGTGAGTAATCGCTTGGCCCAAATCTTATTTAATAGGGTTCTGCTTTATTTATGTAGATCGTGATCACGAGGGAACTCTAAAAGGATGACCGTCCTCTATGTCTGGAATGAACGTCGGCCTTTGTTTGGTAACCATTAGTTTTTCTAATAGTAAAGGTCCACAAATTGAAGTATTTATGGCTATTGTGAGATAGGTATAAGGCTCAAAGTCTACATTGACGAAACAGAACGTCAGAAAATGTGTTGTGGAATAATGTGTTATCGGATGGAGAGCCAAATGATCTTGCCTGACCCTGGGGTCCTGATCGTTTGATTGAACCTTATGGGGCAGGATAGTGATGTGTAAATGATGGGTGAAATTATTGAACTCGACAGTCGATATCGGCAATTAGTTCCGAGACCTCCGCTAACTCGGCGGATGAAGCGGCCGGTTTGGATGGATGAATTGGCAGAATCCTTACCTTTGAATCGATTTGACTTGGCTAGAGCTTTTTCCATGGGTGAAGCCTCTCGAGATCTCGCACCAAAACCCGCACCAAGTCTGCCCGACGGAGATATGAAACGACCTGCCGGCGTCTTGGCGGTATTGACAGGATCCGCTTTCTCGCCTTCCATGGTTTTTACCAGGCGGAGCCTTCATCTAAAGAGTCATAGTGGAGAGATCGCCTTTCCCGGTGGCAAGGTCGAGCATGGCGAGACTCCGATGGATGCCGCAATCCGTGAGACTTATGAGGAAATTGGAATCGAACCATCCACATTGGATATTCTGGGGAAGATTACTGAGTTGGCAACGTCAACGAGTGGTATCTCAATGTCGGCATACTTGGCCATGTCAAGTGTCTCATCCCCCATCTATTACCCTAGTGAAGATGAAGTGGCAGCTGTTATCGAAGTTCCAATCGCAGAACTCCTCTCGAGCGCGATCTACCATCGGGAAGTTTGGATACGTGGTCATGAAGAACGAGAGATGCACTTTTTTGCCATCGATGATGATCTTGTATGGGGTGCCACAGCATACATTACGGTTCAAGCGCTAAAGAGAATATATCTGGGTTTGCGTCAGAAGTGAGGCGCGCCAAGAGATCAACGTACGAAGGGAAGATGGACCAATGGCGTCTGTAACGTTTGAGGCTGAAACTTTAGAAGAGCTCGTCTCTAAGATGAAGCTATGGATACATAGCGCTGATCAGATGAGTAAACGATCGTCGGATCTTTCTGGTGCTATGGGTAGTGCTACTGAAGTTACCAGTGAATTAGCAAAGGCTGCTATCGAGCTCATTGCTCGATCGGCACCCGAACCAGTCTCTAGCTCCGAGATCTTTAAGAGGCTGACCTCACTCGGTTTTGAAGTAACCGAAACCGCCAAGAGGACCGTAACCTCGACTCTGGACGCCTTGAGCGAGACTGAAGGAGATGAAGGAATTATGGACAAGGTGGACAAGGCCCGTGATGCGGCTATCTATGAGATGAGCCAGGCTGTGGCTCGTGGAGTCCTCAAGATCATAGGACTTTGACTCTAAATTCTATTTTTGAGGTCATTTTCTAGAATCGCCTAGGTGTGGCGTATAACACAAATGCAATTTGTTGTCAAGTGGTTATACTGATCATATGGAACGCTTCTTTTGTGAAAATGGCCTCATTAACTTCTCCAAGGAGGGTTTTTGATGGCAGAAGTCGAAATCGGTAGGGGAAAGTCCGGACGCCGTGCGTACGGCTTCGACGACATCGCAATCGTACCTTCGCGACGTACTCGTGACCCAGAGGATGTCGATATTACTTGGGAGATCGATGCATTTCGATTTGACCTCCCACTTCTTGGATCTGCGATGGATGGAGTAATTTCTCCAGCGACAGCTATTGAGATTGGTCGCTTAGGCGGACTGGGAGTTCTGAACCTCGAGGGGTTGTGGACTCGATATGAGGATCCAGAGCCATTCCTGGCCGAGATTGCTTCACTTCCGAGTGAAAAAGCTACAGAGCGAATGCAAGAGATCTACTCTGAACCAATCAAGGCTACTTTGGTGACTGAGCGAATTAGGCAGATTAAAGCTGCGGGTCTTACCGCGGCTGCATCGCTAACTCCTCAACGTACCCCTGAACTTGCGCCGGCCGCTTTAGCTGGAGAGCTAGATCTTTTGGTAATCCAAGGAACTGTCGTCTCTGCGGAGCACGTCTCTAAAAATCACGAACCCCTCAACCTGAAGAAGTTCATTCGTGAGTTTGATGTTCCAATTATCGTTGGAGGATGCGCTTCGTATCAAGCAGCACTTCACCTGATGCGAACTGGAGCCGTCGGAGTTTTGGTGGGCGTCGGTCCTGGTAATGCATGTACCACACGAGGAGTACTCGGATTGGGCGTGCCTCAAGCTACCGCTATTGCTGACGCCGCTGGCGCTCGGATGCGCCATTTGGATGAAACCGGAGTTTACGTCCACGTCATTGCTGACGGTGGAATGAGTAAGGGCGGGGACATCGCCAAAG
Source organism: Acidithrix sp. C25 (assembly GCF_904848545.2). Lineage (NCBI taxonomy): Bacteria > Bacillati > Actinomycetota > Acidimicrobiia > Acidimicrobiales > Acidimicrobiaceae > Acidithrix > Acidithrix sp. C25. The sequence goes on along the minus strand of NZ_CAJHCI020000002.1, from coordinate 799,357 downwards.
CAATCGCCTGTGGTGCCGATGCAGTTATGATCGGCTCGCCGTTAGCTTCAGCCTATGAGGCCCCTGGTAAGGGCTATCACTGGGGAATGGCTACATTCCACCCAACCTTACCTCGAGGTGCCAGAGTCTCAGTCTCTCAGCGTGGTTCTCTAAAGGAGATCCTTGTTGGTCCTGCTCGTGAGAACGACGGACGTTTGAACCTTTTTGGTGCGCTAAAGACATCGATGGCAACGTGTGGATACGAGACAATCAAAGAGTTCCAAAAGGCTGAGGTTATGGTTGCACCTGCTCTTCAAACTGAGGGTAAGGCACTTCAGCAAGCTCAACGAGTTGGTATGGGCCACTAGTAGCTGGATCAGCTGGAATCAAAAGGTCTAGTCTATGATTGACCGCTTTTCAAAATAAGTGAGATCTACCAGGCCGACGGTATTCTTTGGATCCTTATGGGTGTATTTTAAAAGGACTTCGGGGATTGGTTTGGTTTTTGCGTAGTTGCTCAAGCGACTCCGCGATGGTCTTTCAATAAGCTCGATAGATTTTATAAATCACCTGCGTCTCATCTACGAGATGCAGGTGATTTATATTTTTGTCGGATTACGTATCTCATGGATGAAGTTGTGATGATCTATTGGTTCCGGGGCAGAGTTGACTTCTTTGGTCAACTTTTGCACCTTTGGAGATTGCGGCTTTGCGTTAGCCCTAAAGTGGTTTTTGGCGCTTTTGGGGATGGCTCTTCGATCCTTGTTTAGATCGGCGAGCGCTAGTCTTGAATAGACCAGAACTCAATTTGTTCGGGACCGTAGTCGCTTTCTAATGCCGAGGTTCAAATGCACACTCTACGATCGTCCAAAGTCCTTGTATTGGATTTCGGGGCTCAGTATGCCCAGTTGATAGCTCGAAGAGTTAGAGAACACCACGTCTTTTCCGAGATAGTACCTAGCTCTATCACCTCCGAACAGATTGAAGCTATTGCACCACGTGCAATAATCCTATCGGGTGGTCCAAAGAGCGTAAATGTTGAGGGAGCCCCCCGAATAGATCAAAGAATCTATAGCTTGGGGATCCCGATCCTTGGAATTTGCTATGGTGCTCAGTTGATCTCGCATGACTTGGGCGGAGTTGTCTCCAAAAGAGCCTCTGGTGAGTATGGCAAGGTGAATCTAGAGGTTATCAATCGGCAACTTCTTCTGGAGGACGTGCCGGAGAAGTCGGTTGTATGGATGAGCCACTTCGATGCTGTTACAGAACTGCCGCCGAACTTTCAGCTTTTGGCATCTACGCCTGAAGCGCCCTGTGCCGCATTTGCTGATCCAGCTGCCAAGATATATGCACTTCAGTTCCACCCAGAAGTGGAACATAGTGAATATGGCTATAGGGTCTTCGATAATTTCCTTCATAAGATCGTAGGGGCGGAGCCATCTTGGACGAACTATTCGATTATCGAGGATTCGATCAATCGAATTCGAAGCCAAGTGGGGAATAGCCATGTTATATGTGCACTTTCGGGTGGGGTTGACTCATCTGTTGCAGCGGCGCTTGTGCACCGGGCAATCGGGGATCAGCTGCATTGCGTCTATGTGGATACGGGATTGATGCGCCATGGTGAATCCAAGACGGTAGAGGCGACCTTTCGGGAGCAGTTTGAGATCGATCTACTCTCAATCGATGCCAGCGATAAATTTTTTAGTCACCTAGAAGGAGTGACGGATCCCGAGGCCAAGAGAAAGATAATTGGTGAGGATTTTATTCGAACTTTTGAAGCGGCTGCTAAGGATATATCTGGAGCCAAGTTTTTAGTTCAGGGAACCCTTTATCCAGATGTAATTGAGTCAGGAACCAAGTCTGCAGCGCGAATCAAGTCCCACCACAACGTAGGCGGCCTTCCTGAGGATATGGACTTTGAATTAGTCGAGCCACTGCGGGAACTATTCAAAGACGAGGTTCGAGCTATCGGTGAAGAGCTCGGCCTCCCAGAGGCTATAGTTTGGCGTCAGCCATTTCCTGGTCCAGGTCTAGCCGTTCGAATCGTAGGCGAGGTAACGCGAGAGCGAGTAGAGATCGTACGCGCTGCTGACCGTATCGTAGGCGAGGAAGTACTAAGGGCTGATTTGGACAAGAAGGCGCTTTGGCAAAGCTTTGCAGTTCTAGCAGATATTAGATCGGTAGGCGTTATGGGTGACGAGCGATCCTACGCCTATCCGATAATCTTGCGAGCAGTTGAATCAAGCGATGCTATGACTGCGGATTGGGCTCGGCTACCTTATGAGTTGCTTGAGCGCATCTCGTCTCGCATTGTGGCTGAGGTCCAGGGGGTAAATAGAGTCGTATATGACATTACTTCTAAGCCACCGGCAACCATCGAATGGGAATAGTTTTGGTTTTATTAAGCCTGTTAGACTTTGATTAGGATAGTTTTTTGACCATTACAAACTCCAATAACCCTTTGCTAGCTGGCTTAAATCCAGCACAGGCCGCCGCCGTCTCCCATGATGGTGGTCCTTTACTGGTGATAGCGGGAGCAGGATCAGGAAAGACTCGAGTCTTGACGAGGCGTATTGCCTATCTGATCGAGGCGAAAGAGGTCCATCCAGGATCCATCCTGGCTATTACCTTTACCAATAAGGCCGCAGCGGAGATGAAAGAGCGAGTCAACGAACTGGTGGGACCTATTGCCAAGTCGATGTGGGTCTCAACCTTTCACTCGGCATGTGTTCGGATATTGCGAAATCACCCCGAGGCATTGGGGTATCGGAAGAACTTTGTTATCTATGACCAAGGCGACGCCGAGAAGCTTATCTCTTTGATCTCTTCCTCAATGGGACTTGACACTAAGCGCTTTCCAACTCGCCAAAGTGCAAGTCGCATCTCAAATGCCAAGAGTGAGCTCTTGGGTCCAAAGGAGTTGATGGCTAAGGCGACTCACATCATGGAACGTAAGGTCGCTGAGGTCTACGCCCAATATCAAGAGCGGTTGCTTGGGGCAAATGCCATGGACTTTGATGATTTGATCTATAATACTCACGAACTCTTTGAGCGATACCCTGCCATCTTGGAGCAGTACCAGAGGCGCTTTTTTCATCTTTTGGTAGATGAATATCAAGATACCAACGTGGCACAGAATGCTCTTGTTATGCAACTGGGAGAGCGAAGTCGAAACGTCTTTGTGGTGGGAGATTCAGACCAAAGCGTCTATGGCTTTCGCGGTGCAGATATGCGCAATATCTTGGAATTTGAAAAGGCCTTTGAGGACGTCGCTGTAATCAAATTAGAGCAGAATTATCGAAGCACTCAGACGATCTTGGATGTAGCTAACTCGATCATCTCTAACAACCAATATCGAGAAGCTAAGAATCTCTGGACCGACCAGGGCTCGGGCGAAAAGGTCCGTCTCTTTGTGGGTGACGACGATTCAGAGGAGTCAAATTTTATAGCTTCTAGTATTTTGCGAGAGAGGGAGACGGGCGGTCGAAGATACAGTGATTTCGCAGTCTTTTATCGGATCAACTCGAATTCTCGCTCCGTAGAAGAGGCCTTTATTCGTCGCGGAATCCCCTATCGTGTCGTGGGCGGAACGCGCTTTTATGATCGCCGAGAGATCAAAGATACGATGAGCTATCTGAGGCTGATTCAGAATCCCACCGACGAGATCGCCCTGAGACGAGTTATAAATGTACCCAAGCGAGGCATCGGTGATCAAAGCATTGCTAAGGTTGCAACCCTAGCAGCCGAGATGGGAACGACCCTAGTCGATGCTCTTTCGAAATATGAGGCAGCAGGTGTAACTGGACGTGCAAAATCTGGGATTGCTGACTTTTTGGTGCTCATGGAGGCATTGCGGGGTCATGTGAGAGACGAAATGCCTCCGGGTGAATTGATCGAGGCCTTCTTGGATGAATCGGGTTATCGCAGCGAACTTGCTGCCAACGATAGTGTTGACAATCTATCTCGTCTTGATAACCTTTCTGAGCTGGTATCGGTTGCCTCTGAGCATGAGACGCTCGAGGCCTTCTTGGATGCTTCTGCGCTTGTAGCTCAAGCCGATCAAATCCAAGGAGACGATGTAGTAACTTTGATGACAGTTCATACGGCCAAAGGTTTGGAGTACCCAGTTGTCTTTTTGACTGCATTAGAAGATGGTATCTTCCCTCATTCAAGATCCCTCTATGAGCCTAAAGAGCTCGAAGAAGAGCGGCGACTATGTTACGTTGGAGTGACCCGTGCTAGAGAGATTTTATATCTCACTCGCGCAAACCAACGGTCCCAATATGGTGAGTCGTCATTGACAATTCCATCTCGCTTCCTAGATGAGATACCCCCTAGTCTGATTGAGGACGTCTCTGTTCGATTGAGTTACGAGGAGCGTCGTAGTCGTTACTTGGGGGACTCTGTCGTCCAGAGCGCTTCGGGGCTCAGTAGTTCTACCTTGAAGCGATATGGAACTACGTCGAACTCTACAAAGGTTGATAGCGGACCTCGTCTTAGTGTGAGTCAACTAAAGCCCGGAATTCCAGTTGTCCATGGCAGTTGGGGAGAGGGAGTGGTAACTGCAATTGATGGCAACGGCGACAACGCCTCTGTGACAATTCGCTTTAGCAGTGTTGGCTCAAAGAAGCTAATTCTCTCTTATGCACCGCTCAAGCTGGCCTAAAAAGCTACCCCTTAAAACGCATTAGCGGGCATTGGAAGGGGTGTAGAGGTTCTCTGAGAGAGATGGCTGGTGGATCGTGCCCTCTTCGTATTTATCCTCTTTGTATTTATTAGGAGTGGTAAGTTCGTGATAGCTCTCTGGCTGTTTATGGCAATGTCTTTTAGTCATGGTTATTGATGTCGAGGTTGCCAGCTAGATCTGCCAAATGTTGGCAGATCTAGGTTGATTTGAGTCGATATACTGATTTCGATCCAATTAGGATCAACGAAGTCGCTATCAACGCGATACCACAGGCAATAGTTGCTAGTGATGCGCTCATAAAATGAGTCTCTAGCCCGCCAAGGACCTGTCCTAGGGGATATAGGGCAACTGAGCCGAAGATGTCATATGCTGAGACTCTAGACATGGCTTCTTGTGGAAAGAACCTTTGAATCGTCGTCTCCCAGTTGATCCCTACGAATGAAAAGCCAAAGCCTAACATTGCCACTGAAGGTGCGATAAATACGGGGGAGACTCTCAGGGCCAGAAGAAAAAATGATGGCGATCCAAGTAGGGCGATGATACTCGCGCTCCACAATGGTCGTTTCAATTTAAATCTAGATGCAGCGACTGCGCCCAAGATTCCTCCTACTCCCTCAAAAGCTAAGATGACTCCCCATGTCGCTGCTCCACCAAGATGGCGCTTTGCAATTAGCGGACCAAGAACCACCAGGGGTCCAAAGACTAAAAGGTGCATGAATGAGTAGACAATGATCGTTAGCCAGCACCAAGTCTGTGAGCGAACTTCTCGATATCCCGTCTTTAGGTCCTCTAGAAATGATCTCTCAACGACATCTGGAGCTATCGTGCCGCTTACCTTGGAGAGCCATAGGCCAGAGATCGCATAGCAAACCGCGATTATCAAGATGGTCTTTCCGGCTCCTAGATAGGCTACGCCAAAGCCTGCGAGGGCTGGACCGCCAAGGTTGCCAATGGCTCTCGCCCCTTCTCGAAAGCTATTTGCAGCTACTAGCGCATCTTGAGTGAAGATCTCAGGTGTCATTCCTGTCAATGTTGGAGCGTAGAAGGCTCGTGCAACTCCCCATCCTGCCCCAACGATTGCAAGCTCTAAGGGGGTGAAAGTGACCCATATGACAATGTAGGCCAAGACCAGAGCCAAAAGAGCACGTACCACCTCAGATGAGATTGCAACTGCCTTTCGCGAGAAGCGGTCGGCGATCACGCCGCCTACTAGCAGCAAGAGTACGAAGGGTAGATCGGTGGCTGCCAGAACTCCCCCCACGGAGAGTGCAGAAAATCCATGATCCAAGAGTGCGAACGATAGGGCAATAGGCATCGCACCTGAGCCGATAAATGAGAATGCCTGAGATCCAAGGAATGCCCTGGCATTTTTGTCTTTGATTAGTCTGTAATTTTTTTCCATCTAAGGACTTCTTTATTTGATTTGAGATATTAAAATCGTGAGTAGGAATGCTCTTGGTTGTTTTATTCAGTTGAGTGGCCGCAACTTGGGAATACAATTAGAGTTTTACTTGTCTAAAATAAGATCAAAGGTCACTCATATATTGCTTAGCATCGTTTGCTTGTAGTGATCATATATGGGTAAATAATCATTTTTATCAGCCAAGATTTCATTATCAAGGTGGCGAGTTGGCAAACTAGATGGTTTGCAATATATCGTTTTGAACATTAGTTATCTCGATCTTGAATTTGTAAGATTTTTGTGGGGCATATTGAAGATATGACTTAAATGTCGATGATTTTTATCGATAAAAATCATCGAAGCTGCTTTGAGGCGGCTATTTGTCTCCATGGGGATAGTTATTGTATCGGTGAAGATCACTATGAAAAAGACGATCGACTTAGTCGCAGCACTTTTTCTTCATGACCGATAGATGATAGCCTATCTAAGGTTCAAATCGAGAGTTGACTCTTATGAGTCATTAGATTTAAAGATCTTTTGTCTCAGCGAAAGATCGCTAATTAAGCGTACTTTAGAGTGATCAGCTATTGGGTGAGAGCGAGTGCCTCTGGTCTGAATACGATGTAATCTTCATGGATTCGCCCTCCTTTTGCCGAATAGTTTAATTTATTATATATCAGAATTTGAAGGCTTCTAGCCTTTTGTGGATTTTTTGAATATTTTAGGAAGTTTTAAATCTTCAAAACTACGATATTAAGTGGCGACTCTTGTAAGGATGGCTTAGGTGGTGAGTGCTAAGTAGATGATCTAATGTTACGACGGTTTTCGGTTCATGGGCGGTTTTCTTTCGCAGCTCGCGCTTTTGCTGGCGTAGCATTGCTTTTGCTGGTTGTCTTGGGTTGCCAATTGGTTGTTCATTAATTCGTTATGCTCATCCGATTGGTCCTTTGGTGAACTGGGTTAGTGCCCCAATTCTCGCTGTAGCTGCGCTAGGCCGACAAATCCCAATTCAAAACCCTTTTGATGAAATCTTGAGAGCGAAAAATCTTTACCCTGAGCCTTTTTGGATGCTTCTCGGGTCGCTCGCCAGATTCGTTCTCCGATTTTATAACTTGTTGCTTGGGCGGGCCACCCAAGGTATCTGTCGATCTCACTGACTGCAAAAGCTCGTTCTCTGCCGCTAGTGGCTTGCAGCAGATTTATTGCATTCTCGATCGTCCAGGGTCCAGCTTTTAGAAAACGATGGCCAGGCGGTATCATAAATCCATGGTGAAGGCCAATGTCGATGACTACTCGAGCAGCTCTCATCGCCTGAGCGCTTAGCATCCCAAGTCTGTAGACCGGGTCACCAAGGTAACCCAACTCATCCATAAGGCGTTCGGCATAAAGTGCCCAACCCTCGATATGGCCAGAGATTTCGCCAAGGAGTCTGCTAAAGGAGTTGAGCTCCTCGCCCATGTAGGTAATGTATCCGATCTGTAGGTGATGGCCCGGCACGCCCTCATGGTATGCGGTTGAAACCTCTGTCCAAAGGGGAAAACGATTGCGTCCTAAGGTTGGATACCAAGTCCGCCCTGGGCGAGAGAGATCAGCACTTGGCCCTGTGTAATACATTGCCGCAGCACCGCCGGGCGGTGCAATCATGGCTTGGAGCTTCTGGATCGGGACAGGAATGTCAAAGTGGACTCCATTTAGCTCTGAAATGGTGTTATCTAAGAGTCCCTGGTTCCAGTCTCTGAAGGTCTCCACCCCTTCAATCACATATCCCGGTCGTTCGTCGAGAGCTATGAGCGCCTCTTCGAATGTAGCGTTGGGATATAGGTCGCGAGCGATCGAGACCATCTCGTCATCGATGCGAAAGACCTCATTCCACCCCCATTCATAGGCCTCTGTGGGATCTATTTCAATCCCGTTGAAGCGTCTGCACTCTAGAGCCCACCTATCAGGGCCGATTGCGTCTTTAGCGTTTGACCTTTGGGCGTAGAAACTGAGGTATTGCGCCAATTCGAGATATGCCAAAGATGCCACCTCGGCCCCGCTGGCAAGGTCGTTTTTGACTTGTGTATTGCTGCCTTCGTACTCGGTAATCAGGGATGCAAAGAAGCCAACATTGTCGCTACCGCCATAAGCGCGTGCCTGCTTTGCAACTTCACTTGCTTGACGTGGTGAAGCCGCAACGCCAAGGCGAAGTCCCTCTTCGAGACTTTTTTGATAGCCAATAAGAGCACTTGGTACTCGGCTAAGGCGAGCCGCTATGTCGCTAAAGTCATCGTCGGTCTCTTTTTTCATGAGGTCGAAAATTTGGCGAATTTGCTGTGGAGGGCTCTCTATTACATTTAGGTTTCTCAGGTGTTCTTTAGACTCAAAGAGATCAACTATCAGCCCGAGGCGTTCAACCATCGACTCCTTGGCGATTCGGTCTTTGTCATTGGAGATTGTGACCTTGGATAATTGGGCCAGAGTGGATATGGCGAGATCTAAAGACGCTCTGGCTCCATCGGGAGAATAGTCCCCGAAGCTATCGTTGGCTCCAGCTAGTCCAAAATATGTCGCGCTTGTTGGGTCAAGTTCCGTTGTTGCCTTTAGATATTGGTCTGCTATTTTGCCAAGTGAGATCTGCTCCACTGTGACTCCTCGAGATATCTTTATACCTGCTTATATGGCAAGGAATTTAAGTACGACTAAAATCTATTCGCCCAGAAGCGGTCTCCTTGGCGTATTGTGCTAAAAAGAAATGAACCTTAGCCGACTGAGGGGACGATAGCCTTTGATGGTTATGGCGCAGCCTTGGTGGCTGCAGCTAGGCCTTGGTAATTTTGAGATCTGAGTTTTTAATCTATTTGGATAAGATTTGTTCCAGCCAAGCTGCCCAGGTAAATCAAGCTGCCCAGGCACATCAGCTTTGCCAAGCTGAGCTAATCAAGATAGCTACGCCACCTTTTGAAGTGGGAATCGTAAGGAACGTTTTGTAGCTTGTTGATTTTTTGTAGTTCTGTTGGCTTCTAATCGCTAATTAGGAGGCCCAGAAAAGTTTTGGGAAAAGTTTTGGCCCTTAGGAGTTGGTTTGGTAGCCAAAATCCATAGGGTAGGGGAATTTGGCCAAATAGGTCAAAACCGCTTTTTCGTTAAGTTAGTCTTTGGCATGAAATTTTTTTTAGAAGGTCTGGCAAGCCTCGGTGATGACTCTAATTGGTTGGTCGATTCTCGTTCGAGTCTTTCGCGACATGAGTCTCTTGCGCGGGTAACCAATCTCCTAGGAGCGCTACAAGAGCACGATATCGCCCCAGATGACTTGATAGCAATCTTTTCTTTTAATCGTGTCGAGTATATGGAGACCCTGCTCGCAGCCACTGTAGGTGGGATTAGGTATACCCCGATAAATTGGCATTCATCGGCTCAGGAGCTGAGTTATATCCTAAGCGATGCCCAGCCTAAGGCTCTCTTTGTGGACTCTCAACTTTTTGAGATTGCTGGCAATGCGATTGCTCTGTCGGGCTATAGCGGGATTGTTTTTGAATATGGCGATCACCAACTGACAGATGCAATTGGATCAATCTCTTATGAGGACGCTATCTTGCACCCTGGAGTCCAAGGCGATTTGGAAGAGACTGTCTTTGGAACCCCGATGTTTTATACCTCTGGGACCACAGGCAGGCCTAAGGGGGTGAGGGGAAGTCTTTTGCCACCGGGCACAACTTTGTCAGCCTTTGCCCTAGCCTACAATGCGCGCATTGGAACTCCCCGTCCGGGCGTGACTTTGCTAGATGGCCCTATCTATCACTCTGGACAGTGGCTCTATGCCTTTTTACCCATGTTGTGGGGATCATCTACGATAATTCAAGGTAAATTTGATCCACTTGAAACTCTCAGGGCAATAGAGCGCTTTAAAATAACCAATATTCATTTGGTTCCAACGCAATTTGTGAGAATCTTAAAGCTTGATCCGCAGGTGCGCTCGTCGTTTGATCTCTCTTCTTTGGTAAAGATTTGGCACGGCGCAGCACCGTGTCCTCCGGTAGTCAAAGCCGAGATAATTGAGCTCTTTGGCGATTGTGTAACTGAATACTATGGTTCAACTGAGCTTGGCGTAAATACCATGATCACAGCAAGTGAGGCCGCTGCCAAGCCAGGCTCGATAGGAAAGGCCGTACCTGGAGTTGAAGTTGCAATCCTAAACGACGATGGCGAGCCTATGTCCGCTGGTGTTCCGGGAATAATTGCTGCTCGATCTCAACGGAGCTTTCACTATCACAATGAGCCTGATAAGACTAAGTCGACCATGATTGGCGAGGGATATTTCACAGTTGGCGATATTGGATACCTAGATGAAGACGGTTATCTATTTATCTCGGATCGCAAAATTGACATGATCATATCGGGTGGGGTAAATATCTATCCTGCCGAGATTGAAGCTGTCTTTCACAAACATCCTGGCGTGCTTGACGTTGCGGTGATTGGGATCCCAGACGATGAGTTTGGCGAGAGTGTTCTAGCAATCGTGTCACTGGTGGATCCAGAAAAAGCCACGGATGAGTTAGCAACCGAGCTAGCTGATTTTTGCCGGGCACATCTTTCGGGTTATAAGGTTCCTCGCAAGATTGAGTTTTCTGGTGAGATCCCTCGTTCTTTGGCCGGTAAGATTCTGAAAGCTCAGATCCGCGCGCCTTATTGGATCAACACCTCGCGCAAGATTTAGAGGTTGTGCAAAGGGCTGTTTTTGCGATTTGTCGGTGGGTCAATTTGCCAGTCGGTGGCGATTTTTGGACAATGATAGCTTTTTATAGCCATAATGGTGAAATTTGATCTAAAAAACAAGTTAATTAGCCTTTCGGTTGGCAATTCGGTAGTGGTTTATGCCTATTATAAAGAGCCGTGGAACGTCCTTATCGAGTAGTAGTAGGCAAGCCTGGCCTTGACGGTCACGACCGAGGTGCAAAGGTTATAGCAAGAGCGCTTAGAGACGCAGGCTTTGAGGTAATTTATACAGGACTTCATCAGACGCCCGAACAGGTCGTGCAAGCTGTAGTCCAAGAGGATGCTGACGCCTTGGGCCTCTCACTTTTGTCTGGGGCACATATGACATTGGTGCCCAAGGTGATATCAGAGCTGAAGAACGCAGGTTCTGAGGATGTCCTAATAATCGTTGGTGGTATCATCCCAGAGGCTGACATCATTCCACTCATGGAGATGGGGGTGGCTCAGGTTTTTACTCCGGGAAGTCCGCTGGCGACTATAGCTAATTGGCTAGAGGTCGCATTGGATGAGCGCGAATCGCAACTTCATTAATCGAATTGACCCAAATTGTTGGTGGATTGAAAACACCGCGCTTGCAGGGACTTTAGCGATCGATTTGGTTTAGCGCCAATCATGTCTGAGAATGTCATATAGGAAATGTCTAAATAACTATTGAAGAGTTAGAGAAAGTAGGAAAGTGGATCTTTTTGAATACCAGGGCAAGCAATTCTTTGCTCAATACGGTATCGCTACATCACCGGGTGGTATCGCAGAGACGGTCGACGAGGCGGTTCGCCAAGCTGATTTAGCAGGGTATCCAGCTGTAATCAAAGCGCAGGTGCAGGTCGGCGGTCGTGGAAAGGCTGGCGGAATCAAGATTGCCAACAACCAAGACGAGGCTCGTTCGTATGCCGGCGCAATCTTGGGAATGGACATCAAAGGTCATCTCGTCAAGCGAGTATGGGTTGAGCATTCTTCTGATATTGCCAAGGAATATTATGCAAGTTACACCTTGGACCGCGGCGCCAAGAAGTATCTTTTGATGCTCTCAGCACAGGGTGGCGTGGAGATTGAAGATGTCGCCAAGAGCGCCCCTGATGCCATCGTCTATGTTCATATCGATCCGGTTGATGGAATATCAAATGACCAAATTCGAGAAGCGGTCACGGGTGCCAAGATCGACCCAGAGGCCTTCGAAGGAGTGGTAGAGGTCTTAGAGAAGCTCTATGGCGCATTTGTCAAGGGTGACGCTGACCTTGCTGAGATAAATCCACTTATCCTAAATACCCAGGGCCTGGTGCATGCTCTTGATGCAAAGGTCTCTCTCGATGACAATGCAACATGGCGTCATCCGGAGTGGGCAGATTGGGCGTTGACTGTTGAATATGACGGTAGGGAACGCTTGGCGAAGGAGAAGGGCCTCAACTACATTGGTCTTTCGGGGACCGTTGGAATTATCGCCAACGGCGCTGGTCTAGCTATGTCTACTTTGGATGTCGTAAACCAAGTCGGCGGATCTGCAGCAAACTTCTTGGATCTAGGCGGTGGCGCTAGCGCTGACACCATGTCGGCAGCGCTTGAAGTTATAAACACCGACGAAAACGTCAAGGTAGTTCTTGTGAATATCTTTGGCGGTATCGTGCGATGTGACGAGGTTGCAAATGGAATTATCGAGGCACTAGGTCGTGTGAAGTTGACCGCACCTATTGTGATACGCCTCGATGGCACAAATGCAGAGGTTGCACGTGAAATACTTGCGCCTCGTGAGTCGGAGAATTTGATAGTTGAATCGACGATGCTTGGCGCAGCTAGACGAGCCGTTGAGATCGCTAATAAGGGAGCTTAGTTGAGTATCTTTGTTGATGAAAATACCCGTGTCATCGTCCAAGGATTGACTGGGGGCCAAGGTAGATTCCATGGCCTTAGAAACCGTGACTATGGTACAAAAGTTGTAGGCGGTGTTACCCCTGGTAAGGGGGGCACGGACGTCGATGGCATTCCAGTCTTTGATACCGTCGAAGAGGCGGTGGCGCTTACAAATGCCAACGCCAGCTTCATCTCGGTACCGCCACGTTTTGCTGGTGGGGCAGTTTTGGAGGCCGCAAAGGCCGGAATCGCTCTGGTTGTTTGTATTACCGAATTCATACCAGCAAAAGATGAGGCGTTTTTCTATAACGTCCTTGTCCGAGATTACCCGGGGACCCGATTGATTGGACCAAACTGTCCGGGAATTATCTCTCCAGGAAAGTGCAATATTGGAATTACATCTGGTTCCATTGCCTTAGCTGGGGGGCCCGTGGGGATTGTCTCACGATCTGGAACTTTGACGTATCAGGCGATTCACGAACTATCCCAACAAGGCATCGGCCAGACGACATGCGTGGGTATTGGGGGCGATCCCGTACCGGGTACGAACTTCATAGACTGCTTGGCTGCCTTTGAAGCCGACCCAGAGACTAAGGCTGTCTTGATGATCGGGGAGATCGGTGGGACTGAGGAGGAGAAGGCTGCAGCTTTTATTAAAGAGCACTTTTCTAAGCCAGTCGTAGCGTATATTGCTGGTCAGACCGCTCCGCCGGGGAAGAAGATGGGCCATGCGGGAGCTATTATTTCAGGCTCGCAAGGAACAGCAGCGGCCAAGATGGAGGCGTTAACGGCTGCGGGGGTAGTCGTCGCCGCAAATCCAACTGCTGCCGGTGAAAAGATGGTCGAGATAGTTCGGGCCTTCTAGAAGCTTTTGGATCTAGTAAGCTTGCGTGGTTTTAGCGTACTTGGTGGCCCGCGAGAGGGCATTTGAGCAAAATAAGTTCACGCATTTTGGGGAATCCGTTACTGGCCCGTTGTCTCAAGGAGATTCTTGAGGTAACGGGCCAGCTTGATTTGTAGCCATGTCATTTTGCGCGCTGACCTTAATGGAGTTGATTTAAATTGGAGAGTTTTGGAGGTTGTGCTCCAAAACGATTTGGACCAGCTGTTCCTGGAAGAACGGTAAAGATGAACAGTATGATTGGGCCGAGAAGTGGTATGAGGCCAATCAGAGCCGTGTATCCAGAACGGTCAATATCATGGAGCCTGCGTATTGCCATTGAGAAGCTTGGAATAATCGATGCCACTACAAAGAGCTGTAGGGATCATCGACTGGGGACAATGCTCGGTGATTATTTGTCTAGCTCTCTGATTTTAGGCGTGATCCGGTAGCATAAATCATATTCAGAAGTTGTGACGTGGCGACTTCGGTTGCTTTGGCAAGTTGCGAGGTTTTTACTGTGGGTGGCGACAAGGAGCGACGCGTATTAGTCGTTGATGACGAAGCGAGCATAGTCGATCTAGTCACGATGGCTCTTTCGCTTTTGGGCATGACTACACGAGGTGCCAAATCCGGTAAAGAGGCTCTGTCGATGGTCGAATCTTTCTATCCTCATCTGGTCGTTTTAGACGTGATGCTTCCGGATATGGATGGTTACGAGGTGATGCGCCGTATGTCTGAGTCATGGCGAAGTGCATCAATTCCTGTTCTTTTGCTAACTGCACGGCGTGGCCTTGACGATCGAATTTCTGGCCTCAAATCAGGTGCGACAGATTACGTCGTGAAGCCCTTTAGCGTCGAGGAACTTACCCTTAGGGTGCAGGGCATTTTACGGCGAACAGTTGGCGACGGTCCGGATGGCTCGAGCGTTAGTGTCGGTGATTTGATTTTAGATACCGATACACAAGAAGCTCGCAGGCGGGGGGTCTTGCTAGATCTCACCCCTACTGAATTTAAGCTCCTTCGGTTTTTGATGATCAATGCCGGTCAAGTGGTTACTCGTTCTCAAATTCGTGATCGAGTCTGGGAACATTCTCAAGATGACGTCTTTAACCAGATAGCTGTTTACATAAGTTATTTACGTAAGAAGATCGATGCATTGGGACCTTCGATGATTCGAACGGTGCGAGGCATTGGCTATAGTTTGAGGGCGCCGGTGAATGATTCGAATGGCGCCTCTGAAAGCACCTCATGACTCTTCGGACTCGATTAATAGCTTTGATAGTGGCGGTGGTCCTTCTTGGTTTTTCAATTGCCGATTTTGTAACCTATAAGTCCATAAGTTCATTTTTGGATCAGGGTGTAAGCCATCAGCTCGATTCGGCATCATTTCCAATTACGCGTTCTCTCGCATCGATAGCAGGAGTTACTCTGCCTGGGCGGCCTTTATCTCGTTTAGGCGGGGCTCCCGGGGGGCGCGGACCTCTCGTAGGGGTTGCTTCAGGCAATGCAGCCGGAACATTGTTTTCTCCAAACCAGTCGTCTCCAAATGTGCCTCCAGCACCTGGGGGGCGACGAGTGCTTATTCCACAGGGTACATTTGGCGAGCTCCTGAGCCCGCAGGGAAGGGTCTTGTCGCGACTGTTTTATGGCTATGGACAAGATACGCCATCGTTTCCATCCATAGAAAAGATCGCGCTCTCGGCGATGGTGGGACCTAATCCAACTAAGTATTTCTCAATTACAAGTACAGGCTCTGGGGCGGCACCTTATTCGGCACTTGTTGCGCGGTTGGCCAACGGAGTCGGGGTTGTTATTATTGGCGTGCCGATGGCGGTGGCCCTGGGAACTCTACATCGTCTTTTATTGGTAGAGGCGGGTGTATCTCTTGCCCTTCTGGTTGCTTTGGGCGCCATAGCTTGGTTCATATTGAGGCGGGATCTTAGGCCACTTGTTGAGGTTGCGAATGCGGCTAAGGAGATCGCCCAAGGGGACCTTGGTCGACGTGTCCCCGAAGTTGGCAGCAATGCTAAAGACGAGGTGGTTCAACTTGCTAGGTCATTCAATGCTATGGTTGCCGAGATTGAAGGGGCCTTTGGAGAAGTTGCGGAGTCCGAGGGAAAGTTGCGCCGCTTTTTGGCAGATGCCTCCCACGAACTAGGGACTCCTCTTTCTTCGATACTTGGTTACTCTGACCTCTTTGAACTTTGGAAGAAGGACGATAGATACGACCTAGATATAGCGTTTCGCCACATTAGAGAAGACGCGAATCGAATGAAAAATTTAGTGGATGATCTATTTTCTCTGGCGCAATTCGACCAAGAGCGGCCACTTGAGATTACCACCTGCAACCTGAGTACCATCGCTTATGAGGCAGTGGCAGCACTTAGAGTTACCAATCCGAATCGAACGATTACTCTGGAGGGGGCAAAAGAGTTGCTCCTTCAAGGAGACAATTTTCGCCTTCGGCAGGTCATTGATATTCTTTTAGTAAATGCCACAAAGCACACTCCAAGCCATGTGGCGATTTCGCTTGACCTTGCACTCGAAGGCTCTGACGCCTTTATAGTTGTTCACGATGACGGTCCTGGTATCGATAAGGATTTAGCCGATACTATTTTCCAGCCCTTTGTCAGAGGCGACCGCTCTCGCCAGCGACATAGTGGTGGAGCCGGCCTTGGTTTGGCGATTGCCCAGTCGATAGTGACCGCTCATCTAGGAGAAATTTCACTTGAGCCAGGGATCGGCGCCACTTTTATCGTCCGAATTCCGATTAGGCACAGTCAGAATTTTTAACTATTCAACTCCAGGTAGACTTGGTTGGGTCTTGGATAAAGGTTTATTTTTTGATTCTGCCTCATTGAGAGATTTGTTTCAAGTTTTTTGAGCAATCGGCGGCCTTGAGATTGCAATTTGAACTTTTGGATTGAGATCGATTCCGATATCGTGATCTAATAGTGATGATCTTTTACGATCACGACTTCCACTAGCTAGGGCCAAGGCTAGCGATTTTTGCATCGTGTTTTCTCGTGTGCTCTTGTGTTTTGTGCCAAGATGGAAGTGTTCTTTAGTCATTTAGACTTTTTAGAAATAATCTGTCTTTCTTTTTTTGCTTGCCGGGCTCGAATGGCAAGCAAATGGGAATCAGATAGGGCGTTTGTTTCCAAGCAAGTGAGAGAATGTCCTCGCCTTTTGGTGCTGTGCAAGCTTTGTTGAATGTCGCAAAACCAAGGTTGAGTTTGCCCGAGATGCCTATATGAGCTTTTGATGGGTCGTAGTTTGTACGTGATTGGACACTTTGTTTCTTTGCACCTTGGGATTAGGTACTTCTTGGTAGCGGTTTGAGCCCTGCTGTGATCTAGGCTCTATTGGGTGAAAATTGCGGTACTAGCTTCTGGAAGTGGTACCATTCTCGATGCCATGGTTGGTTGTGGTATAGATGTCTCTCTAGTTCTGGTCGATAGACCTTGCAAGGCAGAGGGATTGTCCATAGACCATGGTATAGCGCTTTCGAGTTGCTATCGACGGGACTTCTCTCGATCGTTCGATAGAGTGGGCTATACCAATGACGTCCTATTTGAATTGGTTGCAAATGGCATTGAGCTCATCGCGATGGCTGGTTACGGAACCATTCTCGAAGAACCGATTCACGAGCGCTATGCCGGGCGAATTCTAAATACCCATCCCTCTCTTCTGCCAGCATTTGCAGGATGGCATGCTGTAAGCGAGGCCCTCAAATATGGAGTGAGGGTCACAGGATGCACTGTCCATCTAGCCACTCTTGCAGTTGATGCCGGACCGATATTGGCACAAGAGGCTATCGAGGTTAACTATGGTGATGATGAGTCTTCGCTCCATGAACGAATAAAGAAGGTGGAGCGACGCTTGTACCCACAGACAGTTGCAGCCTATAACGACTATCTTGACACCAATTTTGGTGGATCTTTTTTTGAGTACCAAAAGATGATCCACGATGCTAATTCACTAGGAAAGACCAGGGAGAAACGATGAGAGCTTTGCTTTCTGTATATGAAAAAGATGGAATTGTAGATTTTGGGCGTGGCTTGGTCGACCTTGGCTACGAGATTATTGCATCGGGTGGCACCTCTAGGGAGTTAGCTGCTCATGGCGTTGCTCACATGAGCGTAGAAGATGTAACTGGTTTTGCTGAGATGTTGGATGGGCGAGTAAAGACTCTTCACCCAAAGGTCCATGCGGGGATTTTGGCGGACCGTTCAAAGCCTCAACATCTCTTGGATATCGAGTCACTCGGGATCGAGACGATAGACATCGTGGCTTGCAATCTGTATCCTTTTGCTGGGTCGCCCAGTATCGAGACTATTGACGTTGGTGGCCCTTCGATGATTCGAGCAGCTGGCAAGAATCACACCTTTGTGAGCGTCTTGGTCGATAGCAACGACTACGAGCCTGTATTGAAGGCGCTTGCCGAGGGCGGCTCGGTCGACTATGAAACCAGAAGGGCCCTTGCGGCAAAGGCATTTGATCATCTTTCGCGATACGACCGGCTTATCTCTCTATGGCTAGGCGGAAAACAAGAGGACGCTTT
This sequence comes from Acidithrix sp. C25, assembly GCF_904848545.2. Lineage (NCBI taxonomy): Bacteria > Bacillati > Actinomycetota > Acidimicrobiia > Acidimicrobiales > Acidimicrobiaceae > Acidithrix > Acidithrix sp. C25. The sequence continues at coordinate 781,239 of NZ_CAJHCI020000002.1, read as the reverse complement.
GGCTCTAGATGATGAGATAGCACCAGTACTGATGAAGAAGTCATCTTTGCGTTACGGTGAGAATCCTCATCAAGACGGTGCTCTCTATACTAGGGTGGGTCGTCCAAGTTGGTTTGAAAGTATGGTTCGCCATTCCGGAATGGAATTGAGCTATTTGAATCTATTTGATGCAGATGCAGCTTGGCGCCTCGTTCATGAGCTTGGTGATTCACCTAGTGCGGCGATTATAAAGCATGCAAATCCTTGTGGAGTTGCAACTTCTACTGTCGATATTTCACAGGCCTACTCGCGAGCATTTGAGTGCGACCCGATTTCAGCCTTTGGAGGCATCATTGCACTAAATCGCCCGGTCGATATGCACCTAGCGCAGGAGATGGCCTCTAACCCTAAGGCTGACGTGGTAATTGCGCCCTCTTATGAAGATGGAGTCATCGAATTTCTCTCCAAGAAGCGAAAGAATACTCGATTTCTAACGGGCGAACCCCCAGAGGTGCCAGCCCTTCAATTCAGATCTATTGGGGATGCTATCTTGGTTCAAGCGCCTGATACGTTTGTCACTACCAAAGAGCAATGGAAGGTGGTGACTACGGCTCAGCCGGATCCGTCTCGTTGGGAAGAGATTGAGATGGCATGGAAGGTTTGCGCCAAGACCTCTTCCAATGCGATAGTCATCGTATCAGAGGGTGCGGCTATTGGCATTGGTGCTGGCCAGCAGAATCGTTTAGATTCCTCTAGAATTGCGATCGCTAAAGCCAAGGAAAAGGTAGTGGGATCCGTAGCTGCATCAGATGCTTTCTTTCCGTTTCCCGATGGAATGCTTACTCTAGCCGAGGCTGGCGTCTCGATTATTATCTCTCCAGGTGGGTCAATCAATGACGCAAGTGTAATTGAAGCCGCAAACGACGCCGGAGTCGTTTTGATCTTCACAGGCGAGCGCCATTTTAGACATTAGGCACTGGATTACCTGTTGGCTGGTGGGTTCAAAGGAGTGTCATTCGACTTTCTTGAACCCAAGTCATTTAGATATCTTTTTGGAATGAAATATTGATCGGGGAAAGTTATTATGGCACTAATTCTTGATGGCAACGCGCTAGCTTCGATAATCAAAACACGTCTCAAGGATGAAGCACAAGAGTTGCTCACCGCTGGCATAAGACCCGGTTTGGGCACAATCTTGGTTGGATCAGATCCATCGAGTGCTCGTTATGTCGCAATGAAACACGCCGACTGCGCAGAAGTCGGCATCGAATCCTTTCATTGCAAGTTAGATCAAGATGCCACGATGGAAGAGCTGTTGGAGGCTATTGACCTCTTCAACGGTGATTCGAATGTCGACTCCATTTTATTGCAGCTTCCGCTTCCCAAACATCTAGACCAACTAGCCGCCCTTCTAGCGATCGACCCAAACAAAGATGTGGATGGCCTTCACCCAGTCAACTTGGGAAAATTGGTGATGTCAGAGCCAGGGCCACTTGCGTGCACCCCCGCTGGTATCGTGGAACTCCTAATCCACTATGGCATTGAAATTGCACATAAGCATGTAGTTGTGGTGGGACGGGGGCTCACTATCGGTCGTCCCCTGTCGCTACTGCTTGCGTCCAAATCCCCAAACTGTAATGCGACGGTAACTGTAGCGCATACCGGAACGGCGGACTTGGGATCAATTACGCGCCAGGCAGATATCCTTATTGCAGCCGCTGGCGTTGCCGACATTATAACTGAATCCATGGTGAAGGAAGGAGCGGTGGTTGTTGGCGCGGGAACACCTTTTGTTGATGGAAAACTTCGCTCTGATCTTTCGGATTCGGTGGCAAAGGTAGCATCAGCCATTACTCCGAGAATTGGTGGTGTGGGCCCGATGACTAGGGCTATGTTGTTGGTGAATGCCATTCAAGCCGCTAAAGGTCGTTTAATATAGTTGCTGTCTCGCTCGAGACAATCAGTAGAAATGTGAAAAACTTAGTGCGTGTCGATCAGCTTATTTCAAGTGCTTCGAGGCCCCTCTTTTCGGTTGAGCTTTGGCCGCCGCGTAACGTTGAATCAGAAAGAAGATTGACCCAAGCGCTGTTGGAGCTCTCTGAGCTTTCGATCGATTTTGTGTCCATAACCTACGGAGCCGGTGGGTCTACTCGGGAAAATACTCACGACCTGGTTGTCAAGCTCGATCGCGAGTATAGTTTGACTGCGGTGGCCCACTTGGTGACAGCGGCCCATTCCAAGGTAGAGATTGATTCTATTTTGAGCCGATATGCCAAAGGGGGAATTGTAAACCTTCTGGCGCTTCATGGAGATCCGCCACTATCTGGGAATGATCAACTTCTCGACGGGGAGTTTCCTCACGCTATTGACTTGGCACGTTACGCGATTGAAAAATACGATATGTGTGTTGGGGTGGCTGCCCACCCTCAGGGGCATCCAAGTGCATTTGACAGGGAGAGCGATATTCGCTTTTTGGCCGAGAAGCTTGAGGTCGCACACTTTGGAATTACCCAATTCTTCTACGACTCAAATTACTATTTCGATCTGCTCTCGCGACTCGATAGTATTGGGATCCAAAAGCCAATAATTCCAGGGATTATGGCTCCGACGAGTCTTTCAACGCTCATCAAGATGTCGGAGTTGTCCGGTGCTGAGATACCAAAGGTTGTTTTGAATCGTCTGAACCGCTATCAAGGTGATCCTCAATCGCTCAAGAAAGAGGGAATAGAGATAGCGATTGAACTGTCTCAAGAACTTCTCGATGGTGGCGTGGCTGGAATTCACGTCTTTACGATGAATCAAGCCTCGACCACCAAGGCCATATATTCAGCGCTATTTCCAGGCCGGTCCGCCGCTTCTAAATAGTCGGATTTTAATCTATGCTCATGAAATCGCCGTTATGCTCCCATTCAATCATCTCTTGGCTAGCGGTTTTTTGGTCATATGCATATACTTGGTTTTTTGGGAATAAGATCTGCCTCTGCCCCCATTGCTAAAGACCAAGAGCTCATTTTTCACGCTTTTCACCCAGCCAGGGAGTGCGATTTATTGGTTTAGATCTAGGGTTTGGATCGAGTTTTGTTGGCTTAAACCTTAGGTGATAGACCATACGAGAATCTCGTTTAGGCAATGGAGTAAAAAAGGAGTAAAATCGGCTGTTATGGCAGAGAAAATTACGATGTCCCCTGACGGGACGCTCAATGTACCAAATGATCCCATCATCCCATTCATTGAGGGTGACGGAATAGGGGTCGATATTTGGCCGGCTGCACGTCTAGTGATGGACGCCGCCGCCAAGAAGTATGGCAAGAACGTTGCGTGGAAAGAAGTTTTGGCGGGTGAAAAAGCATTCAAGGAGACGGGCAGCTGGCTCCCTGAAGAGACGGTCTCAGACTTTCGAGATCTCCTCATCGGCATCAAGGGGCCTCTTACTACCCCAATTGGCGGTGGCATTCGTTCTTTGAACGTGGCACTACGTCAGATCCTCGATCTTTATGTTTGCTTACGACCGGTGCGATGGTTCCAGGGGGTTCCATCTCCGGTACTGCATCCCGAGAAGGTCGATATGGTTATCTTTAGAGAGAATACCGAAGACGTCTACGCTGGTTATGAATTTGAAGAGGGTAGCGAAAATGCAAAGAAGCTCCTTGAATTTCTAAGAGAAGAGTTTGGCTGGGATATTCGACGAGATTCCGGTGTTGGTGTAAAACCTGTCTCAGAGACCGGATCCAAGAGGCTTGTTAGGGCTGCGGTTGAATACGCTAAGGCTAGAAATCGCAAGAGCGTTACCTTGGTCCATAAGGGCAATATCATGAAATACACCGAAGGCGCATTTAGAAACTGGGGATACGAGGTCGTTCGTGACGAGTTCTCAAATATCGCAGTGGGCTGGGATGATTGTGGAGGAGATCCAGGCGATAAGATTCTCGTAAAAGACGCTATCGCCGACATTACCTTGCAGCAAGTTCTCACTAGGCCGGACGAATTTGATGTTATCGCAACCTTGAACCTAAACGGTGACTATCTATCAGATGCTCTTGCTGCTCAAGTGGGTGGAATTGGCATTGCTCCTGGCGGAAACATCAATTATGTTACTGGTCATGGAATCTTCGAGGCAACTCATGGAACTGCTCCAAAGTATGCTGGCCAGGATAAGGTCAATCCAGGTTCTGTGTTGCTCTCAGGGGTAATGATGTTTGAGCATCTCGGTTGGCAAGAAGCCGCCGATGACATCGTCAAGGCCCTTGAAGCCACAATCGGCGACAAGATCGTGACCTACGACTTTGCGCGGCTAATGAAGGGTGCTACCGAAGTGAAGTGCTCAGAGTTCGCTTCAGCGATTGTGGATCGCCTCTAGTTTTTCAACGCCACGGAAACTCTGCCTCTATGGCCAAGGATCTTTGATCCCAACTAACAGGCAGTTTCCGTGGCGTCGCTATGTGCTTTTTGATAATTTAGAATTTTGAATAGGAGTCATCAATGGCAAACAAGCCAATTTCGGTAGCTGTGACTGGCGCTGCCGGTCAGATAAGTTACTCTCTACTTTTTAGGATTGCATCTGGTGCTCTCTTTGGGTTAGATCAGCCGGTTTCGCTGCGCTTGATTGAAGTGGATCCAGCGTTGCGAGCTCTAGAGGGTGTCGCAATGGAGCTCGACGATTGTGCATTTCCACTTTTGGATAGCATCGAGATGACCTCGGATCTAAAAGTCGGTTTCGACGGTGTGAACTGGGCTATCTTGGTCGGAGCAATGCCCCGAAAGGCTGGGATGGAGCGAGGAGATCTTCTCGGAATCAATGGGAAGATCTTTGGGCCACAGGGTGCGGCGATTGCCGCTCATGGAGCTTCTGATGTAAAGGTGTTTGTAGTTGGCAACCCGTGCAACACCAACTCAATGATAGCTCGTGACGCAGCCAAGGATCTTCCGGCGGACCGCTTCTTCGCGATGACTCGTCTTGACCAGAACCGGGCCAAGAGCCAGTTGGCCAAGAAAGCGGGCGTGGCCGTAACCGAGGTCTCTAACGTTGCGATTTGGGGAAACCATTCGGCGACACAGTTCCCAGACTTTCTAAATGCTAGAATCTCTGGTCGTCCTGTTGTTGATGTGATTGAGGATCATGATTGGCTCCACGGTGACTTTATCACCACCGTTCAAAAACGTGGTGCTGCCATTATTGATGCTCGAGGTGCATCGTCAGCTGCATCTGCAGCGAGCGCGGCTATCGATTCAATAAAGTCAATTATTACCCCGACCCCAGAGGGTGACTGCGTCTCTTTGGTGGTACCGAGTCGTGGTGAGTATGGAATTGAAGAGGGGCTACAATTTGGCTTCCCAATTCGAAGCGATGGTACATCATGGCGCGTTGTAGAGGGTTTTGACCTTGACGACTTTGCCAAGTCTAAGATCGCAATTACAACCAATGAACTCATTGCTGAGCGTCAAGAGATCAAGGCGATCTTGGCTAACTCCTAGGGGACTATCTCTAGATTTGGTCTAGTGATGGGTTGGCGTGGCCGATCAGGTTGCGCTAACCCATTTTTATATTGGACCTCTGCGTGGTATCTCGAAAAGTCAGAGGTTGCTACTTTGTCTGGAAGATATCTCAGTGGTTGATCTGATCTTGGCTTGATGATTCTCATCCTTGATCCGCAGTGGTTTCAAACCCCGACCAAGCTGGCAAATTATTTTCCACATTTACCAAGATTGACACGGTATCATTTTCCTGATGTCGCCGCCGGATCCTTCTCTTGTGATATTTAAAGTGCTGCCGATTGAGGTGGTCGCCTGCCATGGGAATGCGTTCTTCGATTTGGGGTACTTTTGAGATGGCCGATCAAGGTCTGTCTCTTTCCATAGACAGAGACAGTTTGTTATATTGTCGATCAAATCCAACTTAATCGGAGGCAGCGCAGAGGGTTAGGTCTCTTTGAAACCATGGTCTTATGAACAAAGGCCTAGTTGTAGCGTGATAAAGGTGAATGAGTAACTCTCAGAGTCGATTGCCCTGTCGTCATCTCTGTAGAGATGAGAGGTACTTGAGGATCTCTGGTGTTGTTACTACGTCTGCATATTTCGCATTTAAATCAAAGAGGTTGGCTTCTTGTATCTGCGGACTTCTATCTCCAACGCCATCCCTAGCGACAATGGAGTGAAATCCCATTGAAATTGCATCAGTTGCACTGGCTCGAACGCAACCTGAGGTTGAAACGCCACAAAAGATCGTAGTGTCGATATTTGATGCATTTAGGGTGGCAGATAGAGAAGTGCCATAAAAGGCACTAGCGTACTGTTTGGTGAGGACAAGATCTCCAGGAAGAGGCTTGATCTCTTGTGTAAATTCACAGTATTGCGAACCTCGCAAAAAGGCAGAGAGGCTCGGTACCTTCTTCCAAAATAGACCCCCATCAAGGCCATCATTTTGGTATTCAACCTTAGTGAAGACGACCAAGACGCCATGGCTGCGTGCAGCCTCTATGATTTCATTTGAATGCGCGACCACTGATTGGTAGTCTCCAAAAAGCGGTGAACCTTCTCTTAGATATGCGCTGACCAGGTCTATTACGATGATTGCTGGGGTATTGCCGAACCCTACAGTTCCGTTGAAGCCTGCTTTTTGGTAGTCTTGTTCGTCTTTTGAAAAGTCTTTACTCAATTGCAAAGTCCTCGGTGTCTAAGGTGGTCTTGGTCTATGAGAGGTATTGGGACGGGATTATCCCATTTGATCAAAGCGACAAAGTGCGTTTTAGGATTCCTTTGCAGTTTGTCGCTTTGACCTTGAATGGGTTATGCCAGCTTAGGTAAAGACTGGATCGATTGGTGCGATCAAGCCAGTCTCGGCCTCGCACCGCTCCTTTAGATCGACAATCTCGCCACCTCGATTGAATACCTCTAGCCCAGGGCGACTCTTGAGAAGTTGAGAGCGTAGTTCTGCTGTGGCATCTTCATCTAGGCTAAAGTCTTGATTTAGTACGACGCCATAGTTTCTAGCTCCAGCAACGGTTATAAGTCCCCGCTTTAGTTCTAGCGCTACCAGTTCTGGATCTCTGATGAGGGGATCGCCCCATCCTCCGCCGCCCCATGTGACGTAATGGAGCACATCATTGACGTTAACATCAACGTTGTCGCACTTGGACGGCAGTATCTCTTTTGATCCGTTGGATCTTATGAGATACTTCGTACTACGCATTCCTGGTTCGCCACCATTTACGCCCCAAGGATAGGTGAGCCAACGGTCGTCATGGATAGAGATGGTTCCAGGCTCAAGAAAGCGATATGCAATATCAATTCCATTTCCGCCCCGAAAGAAGCCAGCACCACCAGAATCTGGTACGGTCTCATAGCTCTCTATTACCAATGGGAAATAGGCCTCTAGAAATTCATTAGGCACATTTGTAAATGAGGGCCAAAGTGAATGGCCATCTGGGCCATCTCCAAAGGGACGTCCGGGGATCCCGCCGAAGCCAATTTGATAGAGCTGGAACCATTCGCCATTTCGATCCGTTCCCGAATACATGAGGTGTGGGGAGGAAGAAAAGCCAGCAGCGCATAGAAATTCAGGTTGACGTTGACCAAGCAGGCCGCCCAATACGTCAAAGATGCGTCCAAGGCCGTGTGTTCGACAGGAAAGGGCTGCCGGATATTCGGGCTTGAGCAGAGATCGGTTTGGAATGCGTACCTCAACTAGGGGATAGAAGCCGTCATTCCAAAGGATCTGAGGATCAAAGACCATTATCATGTAGATTCCAAAGAACATCTTGAACATGTTTACGTTCAAGAAGAAGTTGATTGGACCTATCGACTGAGGGTCGGTACCCTCAAAGTCCAAGACTACATGATCCCCCTCTCGCCACATCGTACAGTGGATCTTGTATGGTCCATTTCCGAGGCCATCATCGTCGATGTAGTCGGTGAATGAGAGCTTTTCTGTCGATATAGTATTTTGAATGAGTTGGCTCATTGCTCGATAGTTTCTATCCAGAAGTGCTTCAAGCGTGGAGATGTAGATATCGGTTCCAAACCTCTGGCATAGTTCGACCACTCTTCTTCCTGCCGTGCGACAAGCTGCGACAATTGCATTTAGATCGGAGCGATTCCACTGTTTCATCCGAACTTGATTCAAGATCAAATCCAGCAATTCGGTGTTTAGTTGACCTTTGTTGTAGATCTTGATCGGTGGAATTACCACCCCTTCTTCGTGTATTGAATGGGCATCGGTTGGTAGAGAACCTGGGACCTTTCCGCCTACGTCCGTCATGTGTCCAAACATTGCAGACCATCCAACTGCGCGACCATCTAAAAAGATGGGCATGAGCACTAGCCAGTCATTTGCATGCGAGATAGCTCCGTCACATGAATAGGGGTCTGAAGTTAAAAAGACATCGCCCTCTTCTATGTCGCCAGCATAGTTGTCGAGAAAACCCCCGATAAAGGAGCCAAATTGTCCAACGACCATTCGTCCTTTGTGGTCTGCTATCAGAGGGAACTCATCGTGTTGTTCTCTAATACCAGGGCTCATGGCAGTTCTAAATAGGACTGCGTCCATCTCATAACGAGCGTTTCTTAGTGCGTTTTCAATGATGTCAACGGTAACAAGGTCGACATCGACGCTTTTGAATCCGTCAGTATTCGTTTCGATTATTCGTGCCATAGAAGAACTTTTCCTTGTTAGTTAGCCGAAATTGGATTGATTATCAAGTTTCCAAAGGTGTCTAGTTTGCCAGCGTGGCCGGGCAAGATCAATGTGGTCGAGTCCATCTCGGTTACGATTGCTGGGCCATTTATCACGTTGTTAGCCCGTAGTTTTCTACGGTCATAGATTGATGCGCTAGCCATGGCTCCATCTACGTAGATCTCGCGCGTGGAGATTACCGCACTGGAGGCATCGCTATCTGCCTGGGCGATCATTTCGGCACTTACTTTGGGATGTTCGCCTTGAACGACTGCGCGTAGGTGTACCAGTTCACACTCGGTATCGAGAGCAAAGGTGAAAAGTCTTTCGTGTTCCTTTGCGAATCGATCGCCGATTATCTCAAGGATGGCGCCGCTTACTTCGTTAGAGCTCAGTCCGATTGTAACTTCGAACCCCTGACCGTGATAGCGAACATCAACGGAATAGGTGACCTCTTGAAGATCGGCGCTTACCCCCTCGCCTAAAAGTTCCGTGGATGCTTCTTGGTGCAATTCACCCAGAAGTTTTTCAATTTCACGATCTGAAGTTGAGCTGAATCGACGGATATAGGTTCGCGACGATTCAGAACGAAGTCTCGTAGTGGCATCGCCGTAGGCGCAAAGGACGCCGGGCGATGGTGGAATGATGACCGGCCATGATCCCATGAGTCGCCCTAGTGCATTCGCATGTAACGGTCCAGCTCCACCAAATGCGACTAATGCAAATTCACGAGGATCGTACCCCTGTTGGACAGAGACAAGGCGTAGTGCACCAAACATATTTTCGTTCACGATATCAACTATGCCGGAGGCGGCTTTGTATATGTCGAGATCTAGTGCTTGCGCGACACCGGCCACCGCCGTTTGCGAGGCCTCATAATCGAGTTCCATCTCTCCGTCTAGGAGTCCGACTGGAAGGTATCCAAGTACAGCATTTGCATCGGTAACCGTTGGCTCTAGGCCACCTTTGCCATAGGCGGCAGGTCCTGGTACGGCACCTGCTGATTGTGGTCCAACCCTAAGGGCTTTAGTAAGTTCTGGTACGTGGGCGATCGAACCACCACCTGCACCCACTGTTCGAACATCGACCGATGAAGCTCTGATGGTGAGGTCACCCACTGTCGTCTCTCGGCCAATGCGAGGTTCGCCATCTTGAACCAATGCGACGTCGGTTGAGGTGCCGCCCATGTCAAGGGTGAGAAGGTTCTTGTATCCACTCTGGCGTGCGAGCCAGAGTGCTCCGGATACGCCTCCGGCAGGCCCACTCATTAGCATATTCACCGGGGCACTAGAGGCTGTCTCGACACCCATAAGTCCGCCGTCTGAGCGCAGGATATGAAGACGTGCCGAGGGCGCAATCTTTGTCAACTCATCTCCTAGATTTTTGAGGTACTTCGCTGCCGTGGGTCGAACATAAGAGTTCGCTACGGTCGTAAGGGTTCGCTCGTATTCCTTTATCTCTGGGAGAATTTTAGAAGAGAGTGAAATCGGGATCTCCCCCATGACAGAGGCGGCTAGTTCTGCAATTCGGCGTTCGTGAGAATCGTTGGTGAATGAGTTGATAAGGGAGATTGTGAGTGCCTTTACATCTTGGCCGGCCAAATATTTCAACGACTCGATCATCGCTGGTTCATCTAGCTCTTCGATCACCTCGCCCTTTGCTGAGATTCGTTCTTTTGCCTCAACTGTGTTTTCAAGGAGAGCTAGTGGCGTTGGCTTTGGCCATACTATCCACCCTGCCAATCCACCTGGGACAAACGAACGTGCGATTTGAAGGATTTGGCGATACCCTTGCGTGACGATCAATCCGACCTTGGCGCCTTTGCCCTCCAATACGGCATTTGTTGCCACGGTAGTGCCGTGCATTACATGTGAGAGGTCGGCTTGAGATATTCCTGCACGGTCACATATCTTGGAAATTCCCTCTAAGACACCAATGGATGGATCCGAAGGTGTTGAAGGTACCTTAGCTCGGTGAGTCTCACCGTTGGTCTCGTTGATTAAAAGTAGGTCGGTGAATGTTCCGCCCACATCTACGCCCAATATGTAGGACAATTTTCCTCCTTGGAGTTATCTTTTATTCTCGGTGGGGGCGATCAACCTCGATGCCAAAAAGCGGCTTTTTGAGGTTTGATTGAGATGATCTTTGGTTAAAGACGCTGGTGGGATCGAGAGGTTCGCCAACAGCCCTTGATTAGGAAGGTTCCAAGATATCAAAGGTGTCGGTGGTCTCGTTTAGTGGCCTTTTGACTTCGTGTGCCTTTGGGTTTTGACTCGTAGTTTTTGACCTTATCCTAGATAACCCCCTTTGTCGATAGTTGCTTAATTTGATCTGGTGAGTATCCAAGCAAGCTTTGGAGAATTTCGGTGGTGTGTGCTCCCAGTTCTGGTCCTGCCCAACGGATATATCCAGGTGTGTCGCTTAGCTTTGGAGCGACATTCTGCATAAGGATTGAGCCAAAGTCTGGATGGTCGACGCTCACAATGGCGTCTCTTGCTGCAAAATGTGGATCACTTAGCATATCTGGCGCACGAAAGATCTTTCCCTGAGGAACGCCATTTTTGTCAAGTATAACTTCAAGTTCCGATGTGCTATGGCGGGATGTCCACTCGCTAATGATCTCATCTAGGAGCCCTTGGTGGGCACCCCTTGATGAATGCGTTGAAAATCGGGGGTCGCTTACGTATTCGGGCTTTTCCATCGCATCGCAAAGGCGGCTAAATACTGAGTCCTGATTGGCTGCGATCAGAATTAGTGCAGCATCTTTGGTGGGGTAGATATTGGAGGGAGCCACGTTAGGGAGAATTGAGCCAGTTCTTTCCCGAATGTAGTTGGCCAGTGTGAATTCTGGAATTAGAGATTCCATCATCGCAAGGACAGCTTCGTAGATTGCGACATCAACCACTTGACCCACTCCGGTTCGATCTCTGGAATGAAGTGCCATCATCGCACCGAGCGCCGCAAAGGTGGCGGCTAGAGAATCTCCAATTGAGATGCCAGCTCTCGAGGGGGCGGTGGAGGGATCTCCAGTTACGTAGCGCAGGCCTCCCATCGCTTCGCCTATCGATCCATAACCGGCCTTATGGGAGTAGGGGCCACTTTGTCCATAGCCGGTGACCCTTACCATTATGATTTTCTTGTTAATGGACTTTAGGGTTTCATAGTCGAGGCCCCACTTTTCTAAGGTCCCAGGCCTAAAGTTCTCGATCAAGATATCTGACTCTTTGACCAGGTCTCGGATGATATCTTGGCCCTCTTTTGTCCTTAGGTTTGTGGTTAGAGAACGCTTTCCACGTGCTACGACTGGCCACCATAGGCTCAATCCATGTGGTTTTTCTCGCCCCCATTGTCTCATCGGGTCACCTACGCCGGGATCTTCTACCTTTATTACGTCTGCTCCAAAGTCCCCCAGGAGCTGTCCCGCGAAGGGTCCAGCTAAAAGTTGGCCCATTTCTATTACGCGAATATCGCTTAACGGAGTGTCTTTACCGTCGTGGCCTAGTTTTGTCCCTAAAAGATCGCCATTTTGGCCCATTGTGAGCTTTTCTCCTTATGATTTTGGGCTATTGAAAACCTATAAAATATGCATGATGATTGATTTGGCTCGATGGCTATGGTCGTCTATCTGAGATTGCTATCTCTTCAACTTTTGGAGGCACAGATAGAACGGCTCTTGCTGAATAGATGTGAGATTTCATCACAGATTCCGCCCATTCTCCATCTTTAACCATGTAGGCGGCGATCAGTTCTCGATGGTGGGACATAGATCGTATCAGCTGCTCATGGTTGTAGCGGCGGAAGGTATTTCTAACTGTAGCAACTTGAATTACAGAGGACAACTGTTCAGATAGCCGACCATTTCCAGCACTTGCAACGATTACCGAGTGGAAGTGGTTGTTGAGTGGAGTGATTGCATCAATTACGACCTCCGATGAAGTCGAAAAGGCTATCTCTTCCATCTCGCCAGCCAGCTTGGTTAAAAGATCGATGTCGTCTTTGGAGATATGGCTAGCGGCGATTCGAGCGGCGTAAGATTCCAGTTGGCCACGTAGAGCAAAGACTTCGCCGAGTTCGTTGGGTTTCCATTCCAACACTCGTGCTCCACGATGGCGAATCACACTCACGATCCCCTCTGCATCTAACCTACGTAGAGCCTCTCTTACTGGCGTTCTTGAGGTACCATAGCGACCTGCTAGTTGCTCCTCGCGTAATGATTCACCAGCTACGAAAGTACCATCGAGAATCTCGGATCGCAAGATATTGTATACGTCTTCGCTAATCGATGCCATAAATTTGCCTCAACAGTCCATAAACTCAAAGAACTAATCGAAATTGTGTACAATTTATCGCATCGCACGATCAAATGTTGGATTTTCAAGTTGTTTTTATATTAAATTTTTTGCCAAGGTTTTAAGACATTTTGACCATAACCGCACGATATGGCTGTGGGCAGTTTGGTCGTTTGAGCTCACAAGGTGTATCAGTCATAGATCGGCCATAGATCAGGGATAGGGCTGTTGAAGATCGTTGCTGAGGTGTCATGTAGCCATGACGCGGGCTTTAGAGGCCTAAACCCTAATTATGGTGGCACACTTGTCCATAATGAGCTATCTGTGAGTTGAGATAACTCAACCAATCAAGACCACGCGATCTCATTTGCATTCTTTCATGATTCTTCCGATTCTCTAAAGCACCTTGGTGGATTCTCTGGACCCATTTATTTTCGTTCCTCCTATGGCGTCTATATTTTTAAGATGCCCAAGAAAAGTTAATCAGATGAAGAATCGGCTGCTTCAAAGATTTCGGCGAGATGCTCCAAAGATAAAAGAAAAGTCACTTTCATCGGATAATTTTGATGAACTAGCCGACGATTCGATTTGAAAATCATCGTGATAGACCCAGGTAGCCTAAAATCTATTCGAAATCATTGACATTTATCCAGGGACCCTTTAGACCCCTAAAGATGGCCAATTGAGCAAAGAGCTTTATGCAGCTTTCATGGAGTTTACTAATATCCAAATGATGATTTTGGCGGAAGATCAAATTTCGCCATGTGTGTCAAATGCAGACGTGCCCATTGAGGCGATTAGAGCCATTTTAGGAAATCATCAGAATCTCTAATTGTCGATGGCGCTCGGTAGATAAATCCGGGGGCCATCGACGGTATCTTTGACGCCAAGTGAGTGGTTGAGTGATTTGTAGCATTTCAAGGCGGGCTTTTGCCGAAGAAAATCTGTATTCAAGAGAAGATATACTTCAAATTTCGATTAATTTCTGGGACCCTAATGGTCTTGGGAAATACCATTTTGCGAATACAAGTTCAAAGCGTATTTGAGCCGCGAGGCTTCGGGCTCAAATACGCTTTGGCTGCGACTCAATCATAATTTACCCAAGTTAGAAAAGGCCAACCTCAAGATTTGCTCGGCAAATCGAGCTGCGGATTAACCAGCGGCACTGGTCGTGGGTGAAGCTGGCGCAGAAGTAGACGGCGAAGTTGGTGCAGTGGTCGTGGGTGAAGCTGGCGCTGTCGGGAATGGTATGGCTGATGCTGGAGGCGTTAGATTTACGGTTTGGTTCCAATTGCTAAATTGGAGGTTTACTGCGATTGAAGTTCCACTAATAATTCCGCTTATTGGGAGTGGTGACCCCACAGTTGGTACGACCAACCCAAGTTTTCCTCCTACGCTCGTTCCGTCGAGCTCAATCACTTTGGTTCCAGCGACGTTGGCATGGGCTTTTTTGGTTACTCCGCTTAGACCAACGGATTGGGCCAGATTTGACATTGTTACGCCAGATGCAAGTGACGTATAGCCACTGCTTCCAGATGGGACTATTAGCCATTTATTGGCGTCTTGGGTGGCAAGATTGACCGGAAGGCCGAAGTTGCTAGCCAAGATTGCCTCTGGAGCCTTTACATAGGCATTTGTCGGTGTAACTAAAATCGTTGCGGTCTGACCAAGTATCGTAACTGTCCTTATTCCGCCCGTCTTTGCAGCGTCGAGAACTTGGCTAGATGAGGATGTTCCCTGCTGAACCTTGATGACCATACGAACAGAAGTGGCGCCAAGAATTGCTTTGGTGACCGAGCTCTCAGCTGCAGTCGCGTTCAGCTTGTCTATACCGTTGTTAGTGGGCGCGCTCGATCCGCCGCATGCACTTAGGACAATGGAGGCAAGAAGGGGAAATATCATTAAATTTTTGTTTGGCACGCAACCATGCTAGCCCAATTGGGAAATTTATAGACGGACCTCAATGCCGACCCCACTGTTTTTGCGTTTTTGTACCTGTCTAACAGAGCAGCCAACGATCTAGTTGTATCGGCAAATAACTCCTTGATAAGATATCACCCTGAAACAACAACGTCCTTTGGAAGATCCCATCGGAAAGGAGTCGATTGGCTTTTCCACATTTGTTTACGCCTTCAAGCGGTACTTGGATCTTTGATTAGAGCCGATTTTTACGAATTTGTCCAAAAGACCTTTCGATTGGATCTATGAGGAATGAGATAATGGATTTGTAGAGCTTAGGGGGGGGGAGGCTTTTTCAAATAGTTGAATCTTGTAAGCTTTGGGGCTTTGCTAGGTGGGTCAAATCCGATCGCTGAATCGCGCACTTGGTGGATGCGTTGGAGATCAATTGGCTATCTTTAGCGAAGATTTAAATGAGGTAGATCTTAGGGTATTCTTTTTAGATCAGCGATTGATCCTTGGCTACTTGGAAGGCTAACAACTTATGGGGCCAATGCTAGTTCGCGTAGTCTAGAACTTATTTTGGAGGTTTATATCCATGGGGGATCTTCTTTCGGAGGCTCGGTCTCTCGATGACTCTGATCAACTCTCTTGCTTTCGTGACGAGTTTGTACCTATAGAGCCCGATCTAATCTATTTGGATGGAAACTCCCTAGGACGCCTACCAAAACGCTCGATCGAGATTGCTAATGATGTCATTGCCAGACAATGGGGTGTGCAATTGATCGAATCTTGGAAGACTTGGATCGATCTCTCAACTACTTTGGGTGATCGACTATCTCAAAGTGTTTTGGGTGCTAAGAAGGGCGAGGTGGTTGTATGCGATTCAACAACTATCAATCTTTATAAGATTGCCCTGTCGATCATAAAAGAACAACGAGGTGATAAGGAGGCGAGGAAGAAGATCGTTATCGAGGCAGATAACTTTCCCACCGATCGTTACATAGTGGATTCCCTGGCCCAAGAGTTTGGACTTGAGGTTATTACACTTCCGGTGGATGACTCCCTGACGATATCGATTGATCTATTCGAAGAGGCCTTCGACGAAGATGTCATATTTGGTTGCTTCAGCGCGCTCTCGTACAAGAGTGGTGCTCGAATTGATATGGCGGCAGTTAACTCGATCGCCCAAGGTGTTGGATCTCGAGTGATATGGGATTTAAGCCATGCTGGTGGGGCGGTAGTCGTTGATTTGGAGGGGACGGAATCTCAATACGCAATCGGATGCACCTATAAGTACCTAAATGCAGGGCCAGGTGCCCCTGCTTACCTTTATGTGCGCTCTGATTTGATAGAGGCGATGGAGAACCCTATCAAAGGTTGGTTTTCTCAGGATGATCAATTTGAAATGGCTGAAAAATACAGTCCTAAATCCGGTATTAGTCGCTTTTGCACCGGTACTCCTAATATTATCGGAAGCTACCTCGTAGGTGCCGGAATTGACCTTATAGCGGAGGCTACTATTGAAGCTCTTGAGGCCAAAGGTCACGCCTTGGGTGACTTTTTCATCAAAGGATTTGAGGTCGAACTCAAGGACCTCGGCTTTAGCCTTGCGTCGCCCAAAGATCAGAGCCTCAGGGGCTCACACGTAAGTCTGTCGCATCCAAGAGCACGTCAAATTACTTCTGAGTTGATTGATCACGGAGTTGTTCCGGATTTTAGAACTCCATCGCTCATTCGGTTTGGATTTGCACCGCTGTATCAATCCTTTATAGAAATTT
The DNA here is from genome assembly GCF_904848545.2 of Acidithrix sp. C25. Classification (NCBI taxonomy): domain Bacteria; kingdom Bacillati; phylum Actinomycetota; class Acidimicrobiia; order Acidimicrobiales; family Acidimicrobiaceae; genus Acidithrix; species Acidithrix sp. C25. The sequence continues at coordinate 764,623 of NZ_CAJHCI020000002.1, read as the reverse complement.
CTAGGGCAATCCAAGTGATTCGAGAAGTGACTATCGGGATGCGATAAGGTGCAGGCAGCTGATGGCGGATTTTCTATCAACGACTACGAATCGACCTTCTGCAGCCCGATCTTTTCCTCTGTAAGTTTCATATTGACTTAAACGCGAGATAGAAGCCAGTAGGCCGATGGTTCGAGTTTAAGTAAAACTTCAAGATTGTCAAAGTCCAAGTAAAGACCCGGCCCAATTCAGGACCCGGCCCAATTCAGGACCCGGCCCAATTCAGGACCCGGCCCAATTCAGGACCCGGCCCAATTCAGGACCCGGCCCAATTCAAGCGAAACTATTGAGGGTATGGGGATCTTCTATTAGTTGATTCAAGCGAAACTAATAGAAGATCCCAGTCTTTGCATAAACCGCTACATCTCGTAGGGCTTTAGTGACGGCTCAAGCGCATTAATTTTTGAGATTTGTAACAATTGCTACGTGTTGGCTGGCGATTGCTTACCACCTGCCCGTTAGCTTCGTTCTATGGGCTATATCCGTTCTTTTGACGTATTGGGGGGGTCAAAAAGACTTATCCCCCAAGCCAGATCAGGAGCTTCTAAGACCTAGTCCGCACGAGTCTAAGAATGAGAGCTTTGCAGCCATTGCTTCCCGCCAATTTGCCAAGTCCTTTTGAAAGTGATTTCCGTCGCCGTCTTCATAGGCGTGTTCAACTTCGTAGAAGGCCGTATCCTCTGCATCGAGAAGCTCGCGATATTTTGCGAGTATACGGTCATCAATTACACCTCGAATGGTCAAGGCTACCTCCTAGGTTCTAAGAGTTTGTGTTGATAATTTCTCGATAATACACCCAAACGAGGGTCTAAAGCGAAAAAACATCACATGAATTGATGTTATTTGCGATTGCGAAGTCGTCGATCAATGAAAGGTCTCCTTGCAATGTCTTTATAGCATTGAGGTAGGGCTTGCCTGTCTTGATATCAAACTGAACTTTGGAAAGATCAAATACGGCAGTTGTCCATAGTCCCTGCCACGAACTAAGTGCACTTTGATCGGCTGGATAATTTGAAATAGCGTTCATGGCCTTAGAGATCGATGTAAGTTGATTGGAGTATTTTGATATGAACGCAGTGCGTTTTGCTTTAGAAGATGAATAAGGGCCCGAGAGGATTTCACCAATCGGAGCAATAGATGAAGCTTTGTAAATCGTGCAAGTAGAGGCAAGTTTGGCAACCAATGTCGTTTCGCTCAAAAGAGGTACAGCGGGAGTGCTTTTACTAATACGGCTGGAGGCACCAAACATTTGCATTGCGTAACTTGAGACGGTGGCAATGCCCAGAACTAAAAAGAGTGTAATCGCTAGCAAATGTCGAGATCTCTTTACCCGCGACCTTGTGTGTTGAGTATCGCCTAGTGGACGGTGGTCCGGAGCTAGGAGTCTTCTAACCACATGTTTTGGCTCGTCAGAGTCGATATCAGCTTGAACTTTTACAAGTTCGGCCCACTCTGGTCCTTCGAGCCAAAACGGGGTAGATCGCGTCTGGCTGCTCCAGAAAAAGCCGTCGAAATATCGCAGGTATTCTCCATTGGGATTACCAATTCGATACCAACCAGCGGCACCAGGAAGTGTAGTATTGGGGTTTCGACGCCTTTTTCTCACTTACTTTTCACTCTTTGAAGTGAGCTCTGATGCGAGCGTATTTACCTCGCTGACCGATCCCGAAATCTTAATTTCACCAGCAGCGATAGCATCGGCTACTTGAAGCGTTCCGTTTCGGATGGCAATTGCAATATCCGCCGCTGCCTTTAGGGTAAGAGTCGGCGGTCCATCGCTAAGAGCAGTTGGACCGCCGTTGCCGAGATTGAGATAAACGACGGCATGATCGTCATGATCGTGTATCTCGAGCGCGATTGAGTATGGCTTGGAAAAGTTAGGAAGATCTACCGTCTCTAAAAACCCAAGCCGAATCTCATCCGCTAATTTTTCAAGGCGAATATTAGACACGGTCATATAGTATCGCGCGCTTTACCTCTTCGATCGCTTTTGTTACAGAGATGCCTCTTGGGCAGGCTTCTGTGCAGTTGAAAGAAGTTCTACAGCGCCAAACGCCAGATTTTTGATTCAGTATGTCGAGTCTCTCTGTCGTTGCTTGATCTCTTGAGTCAAAGATGAACCTGTGTGCGTTAACGATCGCCGCTGGGCCAACGTATTCATCGTTTGCCCAGTAAACAGGACACGAAGTCGTGCAGCAGGCACAGAGAATACATTTAGTGGTGTCGTCGTATTTTTCTCTGTCGCTTTGGGATTGTAGACGCTCTTTGTAGCCTGGATCATCATTTGCTATTAGGTAGGGAAGAACCGAACGATATTGTGCAAAGAAGGGCTCCATGTCTACGATAAGATCCTTGATTACCGGTAACCCACGGATTGGTTCTATCGTTAGGTCGGTTCCAATATTGCGAATTAGATTGACGCATGCGAGTTTGTTCTCTCCGTTGATCACTAATGCGTCAGATCCGCAGACTCCGTGAGCGCAAGATCGGCGAAAGCTTAGCGTTCCATCGAATTTCCACTTCACAACATGTAGGGCATCTAGAACTCGGTCGCCAGGCTTTAGCATTATGTCGTATTCTTGCCAATGAGGGCGTGTATCGACCTCTGGATTATACCTCTTGATCTTCAAATGGACCTTTACCTCGGCCTCATGTGAATCGATCTGTGGTGAACTCTGATCTGTAACGGTCATATCTTTAGTACTTTCGTTCCATGGGCTGATATTTGCCACCTTTGACCGGCTTGTAGTCAAGGCGCACGCTGCCATCTTCTTGTCGATATGCAAGGGTATGTGTCATCCAGTTTTGGTCGTCGCGGGTGGGAAAGTCGTCCCTCCAGTGTGCGCCACGGCTCTCCTTGCGCGCTAGGGCCCCGATCACAAATGCCTCCGCTAAATCGAGGAGGTGACCAAGTTCCAAGGCTTCAACTAGGTCGTAGTTGAAGACCTCACCCTTGTCGTCGATGGCGATGTCGTTATATTGCTTCTTGATAGTTTGGATCGTTGTGAGCGCTTCCTCTAAGGATTCCTGCGTTCTTACGACCGAGGCGTTGAGAGTCATTGTTTGCTGAAGATTCGTTCGAAGCTCTCCAACCTTCATGGTTCCGTTAGCATCCTTGAGCGCCTGGATTCGTTCGCGAACAGGAGTCTCCACGCCTCGGGCAACCTCTGGGTGCGGTACTTTGGCAACATATTCTGCCATAGCTTTGCCACCGCGACGGCCAAAGACGACGATATCTAAGAGTGAGTTGGTTCCAAGTCGATTTGCGCCATGTACCGAGACACAAGCACATTCGCCGGCCGCATAGAGACCCGGGAGAATTGTCTCGTTGGAGTCGACAAGGACTTCGCCATCGACGTTGGTTGGAATTCCACCCATTGCATAGTGTGCCGTTGGCTGAATTGGAATGGGTTGAGTCTTTGGCTCTATGCCCAAATATGTACGCGCGAAGTCACTAATGTCGGGCAACTTGGCATCGATTTGCTCTGGAGGAAGGTGTGTGAGATCGAGATAGACATAGTCTTTATCTGGCCCAGCTCCTCTTCCTTGGCGAATTTCTGCATGAATAGCACGAGAGACCATATCGCGGGGTGCAAGATCCTTGACAGTTGGAGCAACGCGCTCCATGAAGCGCTCACCACTGCCGTTTCTTAGAATTCCGCCTTCGCCTCGTGCAGCCTCGGAGAGTAAGATCCCAAATCCATAAATGCCTGTTGGGTGGAATTGATAGAACTCTAGATCCTGGATCGGAATTTGTTTTCTGAACAGGAGGCCCGGACCGTCACCGGTGAGGGTGTGGGCATTTGAGGAGATTCTAAACATCTTTCCGTAGCCGCCGGTGGCAAAGAGAACTCCCTTGGACACAAATACATGTAGGTCGCCGGTCGAGAGCTCGTATGCGACGATACCAGCGGCCTTTCGCTCTCCTGTGCTTTCATCAAAGAGAATATCAAAGACCTGAAATTCATTGAAGAATGTCACATCTCGAGCGACACACTGCTGATAGAGCGTCTGTAAGATCATGTGGCCGGTTCGGTCTGCAGCGTAGCACGAACGCCGCACTGGCGCTTCCCCATGGTTTCTTGTGTGGCCTCCAAAGCGCCTCTGGTCGATTCGACCTTCGGGGTTCTAGAGAATGCCATGCCAAAGTGCTCAAGGTCTATGACCGCATCAATGGCTTCCTTGCACATGATGTCGATAGCGGGTTGATCACCTAAGTAGTCAGAGCCTTTGACCGTGTCAAAGGCGTGCCATTCCCAGTAATCCTCCTCGACATTTGAGAGTGCTGCGCACATACCGCCCTGAGCGGCACCGGTATGAGAGCGGGTTGGGTAGAGCTTGGTTATAACGGCGGTTTTAACTTTTCCGGCAACTTCAATCGCTGCGCGGAGGCCTGCGCCTCCGGCTCCGACGATGACCGCATCGTAACTGTGGTAATGGACTTTCACGCTATATAGCTTTACACGAAATGGTGACTTTTTGAAATCTGTAACCGAGAAAAGATCAAAAGAATTGTATTTTTTTATTAATTCAGTGACTTATGTCACATTTTTGTCTCAAATTTCAGATTAATACCGCATTTGATCGCTCCAGGGTGGCTCTAGCTCAGATGAATTTATCGATTTTTGGGACTTGAAAGGAGCCTAAATGACCTCGATCGCCCTACATAGCTCCCATGGTTGGCCTATCGTTGTATGAATGGAACATGTAAAGATAAAGACGCTTGGTGAATTGAATAAATCCGGATGGACCTCTATGCCTATCGCTGCTGAAATGCGCAAGAATGCTATTGAGGCGATTCGTAGCGGCAGAGGACTTTTCGACGGGATCCACGGGTATGAAAATACGGTGATGCCCCAATTAGAGACGGCGATTTTAGCTGGCCATGATGTGATCTTGCTAGGGGAGCGAGGCCAGGGTAAGAGCCGGATTATTCGAAGTTTGGTCTCGCTTTTGGATGAATGGCTGCCGATTGTGGAAGGTTCTGAGATAAATGATGATCCCACCAATCCAGTCTCAGTCTATGCGAAGGAATTGATAGCGAAAAACGGCGACGAGACACCCATAGCATGGGTCCATAGAAGTGCGAGATTTGGCGAGAAATTGGCGACGCCAGATACTTCTATGGCCGATCTGATAGGCGATGTTGATCCGATCAAGGTCGCTGAAGGTCGGTACCTCTCAGATGAGTTGACGATGCACTTCGGACTGGTCCCGAGGACAAATCGTGGTATTTTTGCCATCAATGAATTGCCGGACCTTTCCGAGAGGATTCAAGTCGGTCTTCTTTCGATTCTTGAGGAACGTGACATTCAGATCAGGGGATATCGAATTTCGCTTCCGCTCGATATCTTTCTGATCGCATCGGCTAATCCGGAGGACTACACCAACCGTGGTCGTTTGATTACTCCGCTAAAGGATAGATTTGGCTCTCAAATTCGAACTCATTATCCACTTTCTTCGGCTATTGAACTGGAGATAGTCGACCAGGAGGCTCTTTTTTATGATGATGAGGATTCGAATATATATTTCCCCCAACATCTAAGAGGGGTAGTCGCGTTGGTCTCTGAGTTGGCCAGGAGGGCTCCAAATATAAACCAGAAGTCGGGAGTGTCGGTACGAGCTACAGTGGCAAACTATGAAGCTCTTTCTGCAGCGGCCTTGCGACGTACGTTGATATCCGATTCACCCGACGCGGTGGTACGACCTTGTGATTTTTGGGTCCTTGCTTCGTCTATGTCTGGAAAGATTGAACTTGACACGGTTGATGACACCGACGAAGTCATGGTCATCTCCAAGCTCGTGGATCGCGCAAATCTTGAAGTGTTTCGCTCATTAGTGACCTTGGATGAACTGCGACCATTGGTAGCGACCTTTGACGAAGGTTTTGAGGTAACGGTTGGAGAAGATGGCAGTGATGAACATCTCGCAAAGGCTCTGGAGAGTTCGCCTGAAACCCAACTGGTGATCGACCGAATCGAGCCTAGTGCATTACCGCAGGCTAAGTTGGGTGCCCTTGAATTCGTCTTGGAGGGGTTGCACCTTGCTAAGCGATTGAATAAGTACGAGGGCGATGCTGGCTCGATTTATGCAAAGCGAACAAGATGAGACGCCCCGGCAGTTGGAGTTCCGTTCGTTATGGAAGATGGGATGGGACTCAAGAGATCGAGGTAGATGTATCTGAGATTTTCGACGAGATTGCCGACGCACTGCTCTATCACGGCGATCCCATGTCTGCCCTGCGGGAGCTAATGAATCGCGGAATGAGAACTAAAGATGGTGGTGATATCCTCGGGCTGAAAGAGGTTCTTGAGCGACTCAAACAGAGGCGCTCTGAGCTCTTTGGTAAGTACGACCCATCGGGCAAGGCTAGCGAGATTGACAATGCAATTAGATCGATCCTAGAAAGTGAACGTCGGGCGCTTGAGGAGTATCTAGAGGCAGCTTCCAACTCCAAGGACGCTCCTCGGATCGCACAGGCAGAAGAACTTTATCTGAACGATCAATTGACGCTTGATTCCCTTGGACCTTCGATTGCTTCGAAGATTCAGTCGCTTGGAAACTATGACTTTCTCTCTCCGACTGCGAAGAGAGACTTTGATGATTTGCGAGAATCTCTCGAAAGAGAGTTTGTCGAAGGCTTCTTTGAGTCTGCTAAAAATTCATTGTCGACTATGACGCCAGAGGATTTAGAGAACTTCCGAGAGATGATCGGCGCCCTCAACTCCCTTATAGAGGCTCATAATGCAAACGAGGATACATCCGAAGCTTTTGAGGCGTTTATGGATAGGTATGGTGGATCTTTTCCGCCTGGCATCGCTAACACTCAAGAGTTACTCGACCACCTTCTCACGCAGATGGCGGCCGCCTCGCTCGCCTTTGGAGCTATGAGCCAAGAACAGCAAATGGAATTGGCTAATCTTGCTCAGAATGTCAATGGTGATCTCGATCTCTCCTGGGCTATCTCTCAGCTGATGCGATCTTTGTCCCCAATGATGGACTCGATGCGCTTTGATCCAAGGTCCTTTCGGGGGAGCGATCCTATGTCTATTGGCCAAGCCGGCCAAGTATTGGATGAACTTTCCCAACTCGATTCCATCGAGAGTTATCTCCGAAGTATTGGAACTCCTGGTGATCTATCTCGGTTGGATTTCGATCAAATCTCTGAATTGTTGGGCGAAAAAGAGGCCTCCTCGCTTCGGCGACTTTCGGAACTTACGAAGCAGCTAGAGGATGCTGGTTTGATTGGAATGAGCGACGAGAGGTTGACCCTAAGTGCCGGCGGACTCAGAGCGATTGGGCAAAAGATGCTTCAGGAAGTTTTTGATGATTTGGATGCATCGCGCTTGGGTGGTCATGATTTGAAGAGGCGTGGGGTAGGCGTTGACAAGGACTTCGAGACAAAGCCATATGAGTTTGGCGATCCGCTAAACCTCTCCTTAGGAAAGACCTTAGCCAATACTATCGTTCGCCAGAGAGGCGGACTTCCACTCAAAGTAGAGGTCGAGGACTTTGAAATTGAGACCACTGAAGCGATGGTTAGCGCATCGACTGTGCTGTGTCTGGACCTCTCGCTGTCAATGCCGCTACGGGATAACTTTTTAGCCGCAAAGAAGGTCGCAGTTGCTCTGTCGACCCTGATATCTACGGCTTACCCCAAAGACTACCTTGCCATAGTGGGTTTTTCTGAGGTGGCACACGTCATAAAGCCGATGGATTTGCCTAGCGTTTCATGGGATTATGTATATGGAACCAATATGGAGGATGCTTTGCGCCAATCACGAACGCTTCTTAGAAGGCGTTCTGGACGCAAGCAGATCATCCTTGTAACCGACGGGGAACCAACGGCGCATATCTTAGAAAATGGCGAGCCATTTTTTAGCTACCCTCCGGCCCGGGAGACAATATTGGCGACTCTTTCGGAAGTGAATAGATGCACAAAGGCCGGTATAACAATCAACTCCTTTGTGTTGGATGCAACCGACTATCTCGTGGACTTTATGAACCAGGTTGCCAAGATCAATCGGGGCAAGGTCTTCTATAGTGATCCATCGGATTTGGGGAAATATGTTCTTGTCGATTTTATGGCTCAGCGGACTTCGTAACCTTAATTAAATTTCGAGATAAGAGAGTTTTATTCCCGTTTTTCGGGACAAAAGTGCTTACTTTGGGAAATAGAAAAATTTAGTTTGGAATTGAACGATTTTTTAGATGCGATAGCTAAGCTCACTCATAGTCGCAGTTCAAGGTCAAGTATTTGATATTCGACGCTAGATGCTTCGTCTGTTGCATTTTAAGTTTGAGCCTTTGGGGGAAGGAGGGGTGGTGTGACCATTGTTGGCTACGAGCTCTCTTTAGGTAAAGAAAAATGGCAGGAGTTTGCCCGCTGCAAGGGTTGGGATCCAGAGATTTTTTATCCAGATCGCGGGGTTCCATCGGCTTCTGCTAAGGCTGTTTGTAATGAATGTCCGGTTCAAGGGGATTGCTTAGAGTATGCCTTGAATCAAGATGAACGTTTCGGGATTTGGGGCGGACTCTCTGAGAGGGAACGGCGAAAGCTTCATCGACAACGAGTAATGATGCGGGCACGAAATTAGCTAAAATGCTTGACGAGTTGACGGACCTAGCGGTCGTCAACTCGTCCTTTATTAAGATTTTTGGTACCGACACACCGAGGCGCAATCTCCGGCAAATCTGCTCATAGAAGGTCGCCGACTAGTCGTGTACCACGGTAATTTCTAGACGAGCTAACTCCGACTCTAGCTACTCAATGAGCGATCTTGCAAAGCCTAGATTTGTGGTCCAAGTAGGACCCATTGGTTCATGAGTGCCGTCATGACTCTAGTCGAGTTTAGGCATTCCTAATTTATGCGGCACCTACGAAGAAGTCTTCAAAGAGCTTGTCAAAAAAGACGACATGTTGCGTAAAGCCACTAAGTGTGGCGAGATGCTATGTTTGGATAATGAATGAGTGGAAAGCAAGGACTTCTTCAACGAGTAATGATGCGGGCACGAAATTAGCTAAAATGCTTGACGAGTTGACGGACCTAGCGGTCGTCAACTCGTCCTTTATTAAGATTTTTGGTACCGACACACCGAGGCGCAATCTCCGGCAAATCTGCTCATAGAAGGTCGCCGACTAGTCGTGTACCACGGTAATTTCTAGACGAGCTAACTCCGACTCTAGCTACTCAATGAGCGATCTTGCAAAGCCTAGATTTGTGGTCCAAGTAGGACCCATTGGTTCATGAGTGCCGTCATGACTCTAGTCGAGTTTAGGCATTCCTAATTTATGCGGCACCTACGAAGAAGTCTTCAAAGAGCTTGTCAAAAAAGACGACATGTTGCGTAAAGCCACTAAGTGTGGCGAGATGCTATGTTTGGATAATGAATGAGTGGAAAGCAAGGACTTCTTCAATGTTCCATTAACGGCCACCTTAGGTGCTATACGTCAAGCAAGCACATCCCTACGATCAATGACCATCAAGAACGCTCGATCACGACCTTGGGGTGGGTATTTCTTCTTTGCCATAAGGGCCACCTTGTGGCTTTAAAGATCGATAAGGTTCCAGTATTTTCTATACGTCGCTCTGGGCTGGCTTTCAATGGCATAGGACACTTTGTTTCGCTTAGGTAGTTAGGCCAGCCGAAACGGAAATCTTTCGATTTGTGACTATGGGAAGGTTCCATCCTCGGCAAATAGGTCGATCGTCTAATGGCTGGGCAATGCTAAAGCTGGTGGTTTGACTGAGCTCGACTGATGGACAATTGAAGATTCAAGATAAGCAAAATAGCACGGCTCACAGATACAGAGCAATCTTAGGCTTGGTCGTACGTGGATGATTCGTGCGAGGGTGGACTCCTCCTCTTGATTGTCGGCCCTTGGCTTCTTTTTCGTGAGGTCCGGACTCTTGACATGGAACGCAACTCTCATGCAACGTTTGAGGCTTAGCATCATGATGCATTTTCGATAAGAACTATGCACTAAATATTTCTCATATTGAGATTTGTCAGTCACAAGGGGGAGCCGTGGCAGTTTTTGAAGCACCAGGCAGTTCTGGAAGTATTACTAAGTTCAACGATCGTTACGATAATTTCATTGGAGGGGAGTGGGTTGCACCAGTAAAGGGAGGATACTTTGAGAACATCTCACCCGTCAATGGAGAAGTATTTTGCGAGGTTGCGAGAGGAACTGCCGAGGACATCGAGCTGGCTCTCGATGCGGCACATGCGGCGGCTGGGAAATGGGGCAAGACATCGGTTGCCGAGCGAGCAAATATTCTCAACTAGATCGCTGATCGAATTGAAGCGAATTTACAGGAACTTGCAGTCATCGAAACGTGGGACAACGGTAAAGCGGTTAGAGAAACATTGGCTGCTGACCTTCCGTTGGCAGTTGATCACTTTCGATACTTCGCAGGTGCCATTCGTGCCCAAGAGGGCGGCATCTCTGAGATTGATGAATCGACGATCGCTTACCATTTTCACGAACCATTTGGTGTGGTGGGGCAGATGATTCCCTGGAATTTCCCCATACTCATGGCAGTATGGAAATTGGCACCAGCCTTGGCAGCCGGCAACTGTGTGGTTCTCAAGCCCGCTGAGCAGACTCCAACTTCAATCCTGAAGGTAATCGAATTTATCGCTGATCTTTTGCCCGCAGGCGTTCTCAATGTCGTGAACGGTTTTGGTGTCGAGGCCGGTAAGCCGCTGGCTTCGAGTTCTCGGATTCGCAAGATTGCGTTTACGGGGGAGACGACTACTGGGCGTCTGATCATGCAGTACGCTAGCCAAAATATAATTCCTGTTACTTTGGAGTTAGGCGGGAAGAGTCCAAATATATTCTTTGGCGATATCGCAAATGAGAGGGACGCCTTTTACTCGAAGGCGCTAGAGGGATTTACAATGTTCGCATTGAACCAAGGTGAAGTTTGCACCTGCCCTTCTCGAGCACTGATTCAACGGTCGATGTACGATGAATTTATGGTCGATGCAATTGCGCGCACTAAAGCTATCAAGCTTGGGAATCCATTAGACGCAGAGACCATGATGGGTGCTCAAGCGAGCAATGACCAATTAGAGAAAATCTTTCCTATATTGAGATTGGCAAAGCTGAAGGCGCTAAGATCCTCACCGGTGGGTCTAGGGCTGAGCTTGAAGGCTCGCTGTCAAAGGGTTATTACGTGACCCCAACCGTCTTTGAAGGCAACAATTCGATGCGTATCTTCCAGGAAGAGATTTTTGGCCCGAAGATAGGGCGACTCATTCGCAAATGCTTCTAGGGGAGTCTCGCCAAGGCCATTATGTACTCTCGTATCAGTTTGTCGACACCAAGAAAGAGCCTGTTCATTCAAGTCGGCTAAGTTGGTAAAAGTACGTGCTGGCCAAAAGTTATCCTTGGCGTATCGTATTCCTCGTTCTACTTTGCCCTTTGTCTGGGGTCTTCTCACTGGAGCTAACTTGATTGATATACCTAAATATTTAGCCAAGTCGCTCGTGTGACTATTTAGGTCCCATCCTTGAGTGGTTGAGCCACCAAGGACAACTGTTTTCATGTGATCGGTAAGAAATGCATCGGTTATGCCACCAAAGTAATAAAGAGCATTGATCAAACAGGTAGAAAAGCCATAGATGTCAGCTGTTAGGGCAAACTCTAGATAGACCCTTTAGCTGTAACCCATTGTCACCATAAGTCCAGCGATGTTTCTCCTTGTTCCTCGGTGATCGTCATAACCAAAGAGTCCCCAATCAAGTTGAATCTGAGCTCCCGGTTTGCTTTCATAGCGAATGGTCGCCTTGGCGTGAGGTCGAATATTTGGTTTGATAGATTTTACGTAATTACGGATCGTCGTTTCTTTAGAGCTATAGCCCAAAGGTTCTATTCGAGAGAGTATCGCTGGAGCACTGATCAATCCGTCTTTGACAAAACCATCAATCATCTCCTTATAGAGGACCTAAGTTTTGATCCCCAAGGGGCTCTAGGTGGTTTAGTTTCGCACATTGCTCCATCACGAACGTACTTGCGTACAGTATTCCTAGATACACCGGCAAGTTTAGATATTTCGTGATAGCTGTGTCCTTGTGATCTTAATTCAATTAAATTCATTAATGTCCTGCCCTTCAGCATTTGATGACTCCTCCGTGGTTTTGAATGTTCCACAGACAAGTCTTACTGGAGGGTGGGTCAATTTAATGTTGCTGGCAACAAAGAAGGACATGTCGGCGCGCGTTGCATTGTTGCGTATGGACAGAGACAGACTCATCACCTTGCCCAAGCCACTGCATGGCAACGGCAACGGACTCATCACCCGCTACGCAAAGCCAATCGCTGAGCTACCCTTTGCCTATCCTGAATCGCTCGACGATCTCTGTCCAATCAAGTTCGCCATAGCAAATACCAAAGCCCAAAAGCAGCGCTGGCGAAACCTCATTGCAAGCTACCACTACCTCGGCTACACCACCTTTGCCGGTGCTGAGGGGCGCTATCTCATCGAGAGCTCCTCTGGAACTATCGGTGCGATCGGCTTCGCTGCCTCGCCATGGAGCTGCGCACCACGCGATAACTATATCGGCTGGGACAAAGCGACCCGCGAAGCACGGCTGCACCTTGTGGTTGGCAACGCGAGGTTTCTCATTCTTCCTCAGGTACGTGTTGTGAACCTCGCCTCATACATCCTCTCCCGTGTCGCTCGCCGCCTCCCTGGCGACTGGCAACTCGCCTACGGGTACCAACCTGTACTCTTGGAGACCTTCGTGGAGTCTGCCCGGTTCACCGAAGCGAGCTACAAGGCGGCGAACTGGATCCGTGTCGGGCAAACCAAAGGTCGGGGCAAACTTGATCGCTACAACCAATACGCTCTCTCTGTCAAGGAAGTCTATCTCTACCCGCTGCACCGTAACTATCGGAGCATCCTTGCTTCACCTGAGTGAAAACGCAACAGGATATCAGATTGGCCCGGGAGGTCACTCTCTAACGGGTTGGCCGAATGTTTGCGATTTTTGATCATCTGAAAGCTTTATTGGATAAGCCCTTGTCGCTGGAGGGCTGCCTCGATGGTTTTATCTTTTGAGAGACCGAACGGACGTAGATCTTCATCCGTCATTGATGATAGATTTATGCTTGGCACTAGTCCAACAAGTTCCGATGAGCTAATTTTTGTCAATTTGGCGACGGCGCGATAGAATTCGATTGGTCCAAAATCGAGTGGCTCGATCAAATTGGCTGATATTTGAGTGGATCCTCCAACTTCCAGGGCAAGAGTACGAACATATTTGGATCGAAGCTGGGCGGCAATCGATTTTGCGCTTTCTAAAGTCTCTTCAACTATGAGATTGTAGGCTACAAGCAGTCCTCTCTCACCAACTGCCACTGCCCCAGATCGCTGAACCTTTGAGAGGTCACCTATGTCGGGTGCTTGTCCGGCGTTGAAGTCGGATCGTAGTCGAGGAAGCGTTCGGCCTGTTCCATACAGATATGATGGCACCGAAAGCTCTTCCCACAACCAAGTTGCAAAGAGGTCTCGAGCTTGTCTTGCATCGTCCTCCGTGCATTTTGATATCCCAAGGTCCAGATTCAACCAGACGAACGGTACTACATCTAGACTGCCAATTCGCGGATGTACGCCGTGATGACTTGCAATATCTATCTTTTCGATTGTTTTAATTGCTAGAGACCTAAGGTCGTCGCGAAGTGTTCTACCATAAAGGCTAAATACTGATCGATTGTGATAAGGATCGGAGTGGAGATCTAAAAGGGACGTACCACCAGCGACGGCTATCTCATCAATTACGTTTTGTCGCTGACCTTCGGAGACGTTTGCAACAACCTCTAAGCCGAAAAAGCTAGACGAATCAATCGACACGATAACTTATAGATCTCGAAGTGACTGTTTAGAGCGTAGATGGACTCTTCTTTGTCTGGCGATTCTACGACGAGATCTTTCTGATTCTCCGCCCCAAACTCCGTGGTCTACATGATTTTCAATTGCGTAGTCCAGGCAAATGTCTAACACTGGGCATCCTTCGCAAATGCGCTTTGCGACTTCAACTCCTGCGCCATCTGTTGGAAAAAATAGGTCTGGTGGCAGATTTCTGCAATTGCCATTTCCCATCCAAGAGGTATCCCTCAAGCCGCTCACCCCACCTCTTTGCCTAGTGTTCTTTGTCGAACTCATCATGGCGTGAAAGCCATGATAGTAGGATCATTTTAAGTATCGGATCACCTCTAGTTAAAATAAATAATGCTAAGAAGCACCAAAGTATTCCTTTTTGATTATATGATACGATTATATGATTTTAAGTCTTGTAAATTATCCCCGTTAGCAACCCCTGTGTAATTTTTAGATCGATTTGTTTATTTGGCTTGTTCTTCTAACTCTAAGATTACTGCTAAACCAGATCATTCTGAGGGTAATTCCGCTACATTTAGTGATCGTATCGCTATTCCCTTGTGGTTTTAGGATCTAGGATGCTAACTCTTTTTGAATGGTCCAAATCTTGATTGGACCGCACGTTTGTTGTTTTTCTTCAAATCTTGCTCGACAAGCGTGAAGTTCGCCAGATGCTAGTTCGCAGTTTTCTGGTACGCCCGCATATAAACGTTTATTATGCCTGTGGCTATTGCTCTTGGTTGCTCGATCATTGACTTGGAGTTAGTGCTTTTATGGTTGCGTCACGGCTATGCCTCCCTTGCCACGAGATGGGGCGTCTCTGAGATTTTGGAGCCCAAAGAGAGTTGCTATTCTTGTAATATCTAGCCTCTATTGCTAAGGCATCAGGGCTAATAACATCTTGTTCTTTTTTAACCACTTATGTTTGAATCTAAAAGGCGTGAATTTTGGTGGCATTATTCCTTTTCTGATTTTGAGTAGTTGATCATAAACTCAATGGCAGGAAATATTGTCTCTAAAAACGGGGCCACCTCGTCAAGCTAACTGGGGCCAATTTACTGCTGAGCTTCCACTCCAGGATGTAAAGGACTCTTCAGCCTCGTGGCGTCATGGCAATTTTCATTCAAAAATAGATACTCCAATTGCCAATGTTGGCAGCTATCGGCTATGCAAATAGCGAAGCCTTTAGATCAACGCAACGCGCGGAGCAAACAACCACAGGATAAGGTCCTGCTAAGATTTTGCAACTTGGTCCTTGTGGGCCTCGACCAAGTTGGCCAAAAAAGACTTCCTTGGTCAATCTTCATACCAAGAATGACCGAGGTTAGCAATGCAACAATGCTAGTCATTTACCTGCCCAGTGGTGGAAACCCAGTGGGCAGAAGCATCTAAGCCCTAAGGAATATGCCTGGGATCCTTGACTCGTTGGATCCAATGCTAAAGGACAATCTGTTTCCATGGGCACTCCACATAAAGACCAAACGTAGCCCTTGTCGGCTTATTTCTGGGATCGATGCCTGGCACCTCTTGGGGTAATAACACCGGAGAGCAATAATGGTGGCGCTTTGATACTTCCGCGATCTGGCTTTTATTGCACTATTTCCTACTGTCTAGTCTTGCGGTGAACTGGGTGGTTGTCCATGGCTCAACTTCTGTGGCGTCCAATAGACGCTTAGTTCGGTCGAGATGAGAATCTCTTTGGTTTGGAACTGTGGGGCTGGACCTTTGTGAATGTGTTCAAGCTTGGCGTATTCTTGGGATCGTTGCGAGATTTCCGCCGTCGCGGCCTAGATTGTTATTTGAAGATTCCTAAGTGTTCAAGTCAGGTTGTCTATTATGTCGTATGTGGAAAATGAGATTGACTCTCCGCCTCTGGCGAGTGCTCGAATAGTTTATCTAGGTCCCGTTGCGCCGCACTGGGAGGTCTATCACACGGGTGGAGAGCGCAAGGTCGTTGATCTTTTCCGACAAAGAGTTTTGGCTAGATTGATGCTACTTCCGCCGCACGACCCCCAATTTAAGAGAAATCGTGAACGAATCGTCAAGGACTCTGAGATCGAGAGGGTTACTCTTGTCTGGGATCTCGGAACCGGTGACGATTAGTTCACAACTTGAAAAAGTGCTTAGAGCTTTTTGGTCAGAATCGCCATAATTTTGGATTTTTTGGCTGGCTGAGTTATTGTTATTTCTGCGGTGATTGGATCGGAGGCGATCTCGTTCTTCCTCCGACTTCCGCGTCGACCCTTTGAATGTGACGATGAATCTATATTGGCGTTGGTGCTAAAGAGGTCGTCGTCGCCTCTCGACCATGGGATCGGATGGGCCTGGTTCGACTCCTTGGCTACTCTTTTCGAATCTAACTCCATGGTATTCCCAAAGATATTATTTTTTGTTTCGAGGTCTTTGAAGAATCCTTCTTCGTTGCCACGCGATTCGTCTGAAGGATTTCCTGGACTTGCTGTTATCGGAGCTGATTTGGCTCTGTCTACCACTGAATGTTCGGCTGAGTTCGAAGGTGCTTTTCCTCGACCTACGCGTGAGGAGAAGCCGGTGATTTCGGAACTGTGAGGCGAGATTGCACTACTGACGCCGAAGGTAATGATTTGCCTTTGTTTGGGTGGTTGTACCGTATCGTTGGCATTATTCGTGCCTACTTTTAACTTTATCGAACTCGTGGGCATATGATCGTTGCCTAGCCCATCAGAATCGCTTTCTATAGAATTGCCGTCTTCCTCTGGATCCATTACTTCGAAGTATGATTTTCGAACGGACGTCTCAGGATTCGCAAATAGCGCCGTACGTCTTAGCGCATTGAATGCATCCGCGCTTATTCCAGGAGTTCGTTTACGACCTTCGTCGGTTCCTTTTGATGGGTAGGGATCTACGTAAGATCTTGCGCCCATGAAACGCCGCTCTGCTCCGCTCTTGCCGAAGGTACCTGCTTCTGAAGGCACTTCTCTTGCAAGAGGTTGCTCTTCAACCGGGTCAACTTTCGAAGACGCGTCCCCTTTGAAGACATATTCGGCTTCTTCGCCAGTGAATGGATTCTGGTAGTGAAAGTTGTACGATGGTTCGGGGTTGAATGGTATCTCTATGAATTCGTCGTCGTTGCTCGGGATATGATCGAGATCGATCGACTCTGATTTGATTCCCTCACTGACAAAGGTGTCAAGTTTGGGAATTACTTTTGGATCTGAAGGCTCTTCATCTTCGTTGAAGTATCCATAACCTTTCCCACTTTCCAATGGGTCTAAATTGGCGATCTTCAATAGAGCTGCTTCGAAACCCTCGTAATCATTTTTTAAAGATTGAGGATTCTCAATTGGTTCATCGAAGTCTTCGATAGCTTCCTTTGGGGATGCTTCGAAAGATGGATATTCGTATACTTGGTGAGATGAGAAGTAGTCGGCTAGAAACTCTTCATCTGGTGATTTTTCATTTGGCCACTCCATATCTCGCATATCGTCAAATAGTGATCTGGCCTTTACATGCAAATATTTGTTATTGACGTATCAAATATTTGCTGGAATATCAAAGCGTTTCGAGCCTCGCAAGCCAAAGTCCTGGTGCCTCGACCTCATTTGCGGTCGGAAATGCAATTGAGTCGTTCACGATCCTAGCGAGAGCTTCTTCGCCATTTCTCTCTAAAACTCCAAATATGAACTTATGTCCTAGTTCGTAAGTTCCCGCGTCAGCCCCGATGCCGAAGATTTTTTCGAATAGGTCCACACCCTGAGGACGATCAATTCTTTTCCGGCGAGTCGCCTCTGCCAAGGAATCGAAGGTGCCCAATAGGTGACGCGCCGCATTGGATGCGACATAATCTGCCAAACCAACTACTACAGCGATGACTGAACGGCTCTGTCTGATCAACCTTTCTTGCTCTTGGGAGAGTTCGATGTTCATGATTGCAGCTGGATTCGATGCTAGAGCCTCGATAGAGGAAGGGTCGCTGAGGTCCATCTCTCCGATCTGCTTTGACATCGTCTCTAATAGCTTCATTGAAGCACCAGTGTGAGCCTGGTTTATTGCGTAAAGCTTCTCTTTGATTGCTGGTTGTTTCATGATGGCGCCCATTGCAATTTGATTGAGCGATGTCCACATTGTCGCTTCGTCGATCTTTAGATTCCAGTCGGAAACAAAAGTATCCAGATTTTGAGTCAGAATAAAAATCTGGTTTCCGTCGATGGGCCATGTGACTTCGTAGCTAGCTAGGATTTCTTGCGAAAGATGGCCAAGCATAGATCCGACATTGACCCCGGTCATCATTGGCCCCATTAGGGTTGCCATTTGACCAAAAGGAAGTCCTGGTATCTCGATCTCTTGCATTGACTCGTCCTCAAAAGAGGCGGGTGTAGAGGTCTTTGACAGCTCTTCTGCTTGCGAGATGAGCTGTTGATAGCTTACCAAAACTTGTTGAACGTACTCAAGGCGTGAGACGCAGACGACACTTACATCATTGGTAAAGGCGATATCTGAGATTAAAGAGTTGGATGCCAATTCGCGCTTGGCGATTTCGAAGATGGATTCGGCTCGAATTCTTTGAACTGGATCTATGTTTGCATCCCCTCCGTCTTGGGAGGATAGAGAAATCGCGAACTGACCTGCGACTGTTGAAGCCAAGTTGTTTTGACCGCCAATCACCTTCATTAGGTCTTTAAGTACTGTTTCGAACGGGTTATTCCCGAACGGATTATTGGTCATCTCTTACCCCGTTACTTGGCCGAACTGTGATTTATTTTGGCCCTGAAAAGTTCTAGTAATTTGATTTAATCATTGCAGTTGATGCTGACAGTCTGCTTTGAAAGCTATGAGCTAAAGCTTAGAAGAAGAATCGCATCACAACGGTTGATAGTTGAAATTAACTGATTCGCGTCCTTTACATTTATGGATGTTTGCCGACTGTTATAGTTATCGTTTCACGCTTTGACCCCATATAGAGCCCTAGCTTAACTTTGGTTCCTGGAGTTGTTGACTCAAGGATGCCTTGGAGTTGCGGAAGCGACGTTATCGCTAAGCCATTCAAGGAAGTGATATATGACCCGATGGCAATGTGAGCTAGTTGTGCTGGGGAATTTGGTGCGATTGATGTGACTTTTACGGCAGAGCCAGAACTCTTTGGAGCTGGGTTATTGGTAGTTAGTCCAGAGACACCAATATAACCGTGACTTACTGCCTTGTGCTCTGCAACCATCGTCGTGATTCTTATCAATGAGGGCATTGGCGTGGCATAAATTATTACTTGGCGCTTTATTTTTTTAGTTGTTACGACTATCCCTACCGGATCGCCCTCTGGGTCGAGCACCAGCGATCCCAGGGTTACGTTCTGTGACTGAGTCGTAAGCTCGATGCTGTTGGGTATGTAGATCGATTTAGAGAGCGTTAATGGGGTTGACGTCGCTTTGACCTCGGCCGTAATTACCTTATTTTTGGCGCCCTTATGTTGAGGGGATATCAGCTCTTCGAGTGCTCCAACTGGCGGTAGATCTTTTGAGTATGGGGGAATGAAGTTGGGTGAGCTATTTGTCGACTGCAAAACTGCTGAATTGGTCAATGGATCAAGTGCGGTGACCGAGAGCATGGACCATTTGTTGCCCTTTCCTTTGACCAGAAGTTTTTCGTTGGTTTTGAGGGCTGCGGCAGATGTTACCAGGTAATGCGAGGAATTGACGAAAGTAGCAGCTTCCCAAAAACTTCCGCTGCTGGTCTTTATTGTTGTGACTGCTAAAGCTTCAATGGAAATTTTCTTAGAAAGTTCGCTTGGCAATACTACAGAACTGTAGGTGTTGGATGTCGGCTTTGGGACCTTGGGGGAGGCAGACGCCATTGAGGTTAGACCATATTGCGCTGAGGCTCCAAGAACTATCCCCACCAACAAAAGTACAATGACACTCGAAATTGGGAATCTATAAAGTCGATCTTTGAACCTACTCAGTTTTGATTGTCTTTTTGAAGTTAGATGCAGGAAGGAGATTTCGCTTGGATGCATCCAGATTCGATCGTCCGGGGGCAGAATCTCACCTCGGCCGAGTTCGTCGTCGCCGTCTTCCTCATTCCACTCCGGGTCATTTTCGTTGAATGCCATTTCAGGTAATAACGATAGCTGAGAGATGGCCGGAGATCAAAGCACCTAAGCACAAAAGTTGCTGTTGATGCCCAAAGTTTTCCTATTTTGACCATCTTTAACTCAGCGAAACTAAAGGTATGTACGTTAGGCTATAAAGGTAGGAATTCGCTAAGAAGCCAAGCGCGGAAAGAGTGATGATTGAACTCGTCAGATTTGATTGGCCCCGATGAATTTCAGGGCGAAACTATTTGGTTGAAGGTAGCGCGTAAGGCGCTTTCCTTTGACGATGTGATTTCGTTTTTGGGCGACGATCGCGCTGGCGGCGTCGTGCTTTTTTCCGGGAATGTTCGAAACCATTCAGAGGGACGTGATGGGGTTGACTCACTGGAGTACGAAGGATACGAAGAGCAGTTGGTACCTTCTTTTTTGAAGATTGCCAATGAGGCCATGTCGAGGTTTGAAGGCGTCCTAAAAGTCGCCATTCACCATCGCTTAGGTCTGTGTGCTTTAGGGGAATCCAGCGTTATTATTGGCGTGTCGAGCGAGCACCGAGAATCGGGATTTGTTGCTAGCAAATTTTGCATAGATACTTTGAAGCAGACTTCGCCGATTTGGAAGAAAGAACACTGGTCAAATGGTAGCGACTGGGCGCTTGGAGCGAATGTTGTTACGCAGTTCGAGGAGCTATAACTAAAGATGTCTAATTTACTGTATGTGCTTGTGCCAATAGCGGCAGTAGTCGTTATTGGGTTGCTTATTGCCTTAATTGAGCGAAAGCCAAAGAGTCCGACCTCGAGTATCGATAATTTTTCTGCGAGAATGGCGGTTATCTCCAATTTGAAGCCTACCGTTCAGGATCACAACGCCGATGAGAGGAAGCAGGCTGTCTAGGGCGGTCGCTCTCGATCTAGGAAGTTCGACTATTTCTTGGTGTGATACCTCTACGGACGAAGTCGTTTCAGAGCCCAATTTGATTATCTTTGATCAGAAAAAGGGCAAGATCGTTGAGATTGGTGAAGCTGCAGCTTCAATGCAGGGTCGGGTCGAGGGGAACCTCCGGGTCTCTCGACCGGTTAGAAATGGCCGAATTGAAGATGTCTCACTTGCGGAGCAGTATTTTAAGGCGATTTTACGGCGCGTGGGGCAACGCCACTTTTCAAAACCCACCATAGGCTTTTGTGCTCCGATCTTTATGACAGGTGCCGAAAAGCGCGTAATTGCCGCTGCTATGTCCAAGGCGGGTGCGAGCAATGTCATCTTTATAGATAGTCTTGTCTCTGCCGGTGTTGGCGCCAACTTGGAGATGCAGGGCCCCGTGGGCACAATGGTAGCCAGTGTCGGTGCGCAGACTACCTTTGCTGGCATCCTCTCTTTGGGCGATGTCGTGGAATGTAGATCGGAACTTGTAGGTGGCGATAGCATCTCTGAAGATATTGCCCAATTTCTTCGAAATCGCTACAACGTCACAATGTTAAGTACGGACATTGAAGAGTTAAAGGTGTCTCTGCTCGACGTGGCTGCTAACGGCAGTGCTCTGATCGCCAAGATCATTGGAAGAGATGTTGATTCGGGCGAGGAGATCACTGTCCAAATGGGCGGCGAGGAGCTAGTTGATGCTGTTGACTCTACTATCTCTGCAATTTGTGACGTAGTCTTGGCGACACTTAAGGAAGCTCCTGCTGAGATCGCTAAAGATTTAGCGCTAACGGGCATTGCTCTTGTCGGTGGGTCAAGTCAAATAAAAGGACTTGAGTCGAGATTGGAAGCGCTAGCTGGCGTTCCGGTACGTCATGCTTCGGTGGTCGAGCGGGCAGTAGTTATCGGAGCTGCGCGTATCCTAGGACAGGTTCCCTCTAAGTAATTTAGAGACCGACTTCGCTGTCTTGGGGCTGTGGCCTAAAGTTTCTTCAAATCGTAGTTCGGATTATTTTAAGTTACTGGCTCTCCCTTTGGTGGGGTTGACTGTCTAATGGCGGTAAATAGTCCTTTTTATGGGAGTGCCGATGCTTTACCTCAACGATTTGGAAAGAGAAAGACCCATCTTGTCTCTATTCAGCAATTGTGCCATCTTCGATTGCTAGTAGTTCTCTAGCAATAGTTGCAGTTTGCCAATCTCGGTCTTTGGAGAGCGTTCTTAGTCCCTGCGTAGCCCGTTCGGAGTCGTATCCGGCTAAAGCGATAGCCACTCGGCGACGAATTGGCGCCTTGTCGCTCATCGCCTGGAGAAATAGACTGAGAGACTCCTCGAGTGAGAAGTTTGCGAGCGCAGCGATAGCGGCTTCGCGACAGAGCGGGTCAGGGTGTTCGATTGCAATTTTTGAGATTATCTCAGCACAAGAAGGGTCACCGCGTTCTCCAAGTGCAAAGACGATTGCTTCAAGGACAATTAGATCTTTTTCTGCCTCTAGGCATTCCACTAGATTTACCCCAGGATGCCGGATCGCTTCGTTAGCTCCAAAAAGACGAACCTCAATAGCCGGATCGGCGAGGGCTCGAATAATGTCAATCTTGCTAATCCTATCCATGCGGACGAGTGCAGAGTAAGCCGCGGCGCGAATTCGACCATTTGAACTGTCAATGAGTCCTCTGGCGATCTTTTCATCGCATTGATATCCAGCCACTACCGCTTTAACCATATCCGACAATTCGGACTGATTCATGGGCTCGAGATGAGATAAAAGATCTTCTTTTTTGGAAGTCATTCAAAATCCTATATTGGGTCTACTGAGATCAAAGATCTTGTTTTAAAATCTGGCAAATTGAATCGACGACGTACCTAGGTTCGGTCACCTATGGGTTTTGGTTGATATCTGTGCTCTGATATTGGCAAATTTCAAGCGAAGCTCTAGGTCGATTATACCAAGGTGGCGGGTTGGGCGAGGATGGCCTTTTGTAACCCATGTTTTTTCTGGACCTCCAGTGTCATGTTACTTTTTTGAATTTCTCTTTGAGATGATATGTGTTCTCTTGAGCCGAACTAGCTTCTGATTACGTTTGTTCAAAATCGCCCCTGAACAAATTTGATTGTGAGCGGCTGAGGTTGATCTCAGGTCACTTTTTTGTTGATAGCTAGAAACTTTTAGGCTACAGTTCCTATTTTAGGCTACAGTGCCTAATTGTGACGGTCCGCAAAAGCTCAGAACGTCTAAAAAAGGGAATCACCCTTTACACATTGCCTTCTAGCGAAGCGCCTCAGCCCATGTGGAACTATTTGCCGCGTGGCTTGTGAATGAAAAGCACTGTGGCGATACAATTAACTTCGACGAGCCTCGGTTTTCAGTGCCAACCTTATATATTGCTTCAGCGGATTCACTTTTTTATCGACTAGCTTGACTTTGCATGTAGTTTTGCAACCGAGGTTATTTTACTTTGGTGAAAAAGGCTGTTTGGTTTGAACGTGGGTAGTGGGTCATGAAAAATCAATTACGTGTAGTTGGGGTCATCGCTCTAGTGCTTAGCGTTATTTTGGTTGTGGGATTTTTGCCAATTTCGAGTTATTCTTTCTCGCCTGGCAATGCGATTGCCGTTGCCAATCAGATTCACATTGCGGCAGAGCCCGATTTGAATAAGCAGGGAAAAGTCTTGATGACGGATGTAATCCTAACTCAGCTAACCCCTATAACTTGGCTATTTGATCACTTCGATTCAACGATAAGTATCTATCCTGCGGCTGATATCTTCGGAGCCTCGAATCCCTCCAACCTAGCTACCCAGCAACTAGGCCAGATGATCGATTCTAAGACGGCTGCTGTTGTCGCGGCACTTTCTTTCGCTCACATAAAGTACTCTACGATCCCTGGAGCATCGGTGGTAGCCACTACGCCTAAGACCACGCCATCAATATTGCCGGGGGATTTGATCGTTGGTGTAAATGGCCAGAAGGAGACCACTCTCTCAGGAGTGGTCTCGGCTATTGTGGCTTCCGGGAAGAAGGTTAAGCTCACCATGGTTAGGGCTTCAACCCAAGTTGGGAATCCAAATACCTTGACAGTCGTTGGGGTAAAATATAAAGCTTCGGGTCGACAGATCTTGGGGATTTCGCTTCAAGCAGGTGAAGCGGTGAAGCTCCAGCGACCGGTTACGATTTCAACAGGACAGATAGGTGGACCATCAGCAGGTCTCGCATTTACTTTAGGTGTGCTTCAGGCAATGGGAGTTTTGCATATAAAGGCCGGAGGCGTCATTGCTGCCACTGGAACGATTGACCCAACTGGTGCCGTCGGTGATGTAGGTGGAGTTCGGCAAAAGACCATTGCGGTGGCTAGGGCTGGCGCGAAGGTCTTTTTAGTTCCACCACAAGAAGTAGCTGCGGCAAAATCTGACCACATCGCTGGATTGAAGATCGTTCCGGTCGCGACGCTTACGCAAGCTCTACATTACTTATCGGTGGCCTCCTTGGCGACGGTTGCTCGCTGATCTTTGATCTATGACGATTATGTGATTCATATTTTCAGCGATCTTGGTCTTTGCTAGAAAATCTAGGTTCTGATTCTGATACAGCTTTGTGACAAGGACTGGCAATCACTTATCTTCTCAAGTAGTAATTTAAGTGATCGGGTTTATTTTTTTAGATTTATCAACGACAGGTAATCATACAGATCTAGATACCTTGAATCAAATGACAGCTGAGTGCGATTTTGATGGCAAGGACCCTTGGTGAATGGTAACGTCGCATCTATAGCTGGCAAGTGACTTCTTGTCCACATTTGGAACTGTTGAATTTAGCTTAGTTTTGGACAGTCTTGGACAGTCAGAGCTTTATTTGTCGAGCTGGATGGGCTAGACGGGCTACGACAAATTTCATTCCCACTCCCAAATACATATTGCTAGACCATGGCTCGGACTTCATTTGGCCTTGAGCTGATAGCCTGATGAATTTAGGGCGTAAATATCTAAAATTTTGCCCTATCTTTTTACTTTTGTGACTTAGGCTAAAGGCATTATGAGCGATTCCTCAAGTTTTAGTGGCCCAAAAGAACGTCTTTTACCAAATGAAGTCGTTTCCAAGTCGTTTGGGATTGCAAGGCGTGGCTTCAAGCCAGAAGAAGTTAATCGTTATCTCGCCCTTTTGGCGACTTACATTGCCGAACAGCATAAATTATTCGACGCTCTTTTGCTCGAAAAGAGAGATCTTGAAGATCGTTACAAAGTTGCAATGGCCAATCAGGGGGTTGCACCGAAGTTAGATATCTCCGCTGTTACGGCTGCTTTAGGCGAAGAGGCAGGCGAGATTCTTCGTTCTGCGACTGCAGCTGCGGAGTCGATAAAGGCTCGAGCTAATGCGTATGCTGAAGATCTAAGGAAGCGCGCTGAGGACGATATCTCAAAGAGTAATGATTCACATCGCGATGAGCTCGCTAAAAGGCTAAAAGAGCATGAGGCCACTATAGATAGATTGACTCGTGATGCAAACGTGAAGATTACTGCCGAGGTTCAACGAGCCGAGGAAACGGCTCGTGAGTTGGTTGCTGATGCTCAGAACGAAGCGGCGCAAATGATTGCAAAAGCAAAAGCTGTCCGTGGCGAGGTGTACGAAGAGATCCGAGGTAGAACTCAAGACGCGAAAACTGAGTTATTGGAACTTGAAGAGCACAAAGAGTTGGTGGTCTCACTATTGAGCCAAGCCGCGCTCTCTATCCAGTCGTTGACGTCGTTGATGAACGGAGAGACTAGCTCTATCAATGATCCCTATTTGGTTGCACGACCGGATCCCCAAGGACCAACTGTTCAACCAGAAGGGGTCCCAGTTGTCGCACCAAGCGAAACGAACGATTCTTCGGCAACTAATTGGCGTCGCACAACAGATCAAGCGCTTAGGGATAGTCTCTATACCATGGCAGGAGCCTCGAGTGATCCCGAAGGAGAGCCTTCTGGGGCTGAGAATGTCACTTTGAATTCCTCAACTATAAATGATTCAGATTTTGCTGATTTAGGGGCTCGGTCAGTCGATGGTGGCCGCAACGATGGTCGCGGGGCGCACTTTGTGGATCGCGAAGTTTCATCGGTTGAGATTGCGATCTCCGATCAAGATGAGATGCGGGCTAAATTGGGACAAGAGCGGTCGATCTCCGAACCCCGTGTTTCAGGTCCTTCTCGTGGACGAGCTTCGTCCGCAGGTTTTCAGTCTCCGCCAAGACGAAGAGTGGTGGATGAACAAGATACCACAGAGGCGCGAGATCGGGGATCCTACGATTTTGCAGATGACTTTGAAACTGAGATAGTGATTATCCGTGATTCGGTTAGAACCTCCGATTCTAGAAATAGGGGAAATGCTCGAGGTGATAGAGCACCTGGTTTGCAGAGTTTGTCAAATGAAGATGCCTTGTATCCATCGACTAGTTATGTAGATTCAAACTTGGATTTGGAGACAGCCGACCAAGAGCGATCAACTCTAGATGGCAAAAGATTTGAAGCCCAGGTGGTTCCTTTGCCGCAGAGCCTAGGAGTTCTGGGTCGATCTTTGGATGATGTTGATTCTGCTAATGCGACAGTCGCTAAAATAATCGAGCGCAGCACACTTGGTGAAATCGACGAACTTCAATCGAGTCAACGTGAAGGTTTTGATGGTGACTTAGCTAAAGATCGAGTGAGCGATAAATCAAAGAAGCGCGACCACACGACAGTGGAAGACATCTTTGCGCGCCTTTTGGTTGATGATCCCGAGGAGAGTTCAACATCTCGAGTTAGGGATGGGTCGCTTTCCAAGCCAGATCTCAACACCACTATCAATCGTATATCTGACCTTCAACGTCCACATTCGCTTGGGGACAGTGGGTCGTTGGGCGTGAAGCCAGCGCACATAGTGGAAGATGAAGGCAAGGTTGCCGGCGTTAAAGTCAAAGAGCCGCATCCTACTTTAGTGAGTGAAACCCCTCAGGGAACGAATGAACTCTTGGATGATATCTCCGACAAGGAGCTTAGTCAAGGGGATTCTAAAGATGCCCACAGTCGAATAGACGGATTTATTGCTGTTGACAGTGTCTTGGACGACAAAACCGAAGGGCTTCTCAGCGATCCCAAGATCCATCTTTCTGTAGTCTTTCATGAGCTTTACCGCGATGCCTTTGCACCGATTCAAACTCAGATTGCCCGGCGGATAAAGCGAGTGCTTCAAGACGACCAGAATGAGCTCTTGGACAAGTTGAGAACTTCATCTTTACGAACCGCGGAGGACCTTGTGGGCAAATTGGACCATTTGACCTCAAGGTACTTTGAGGTATTAGGATCTTTTGTGTTGCCAGTGATGAATGAGTCGCGCGATTTTTATTCGCTGATTGCTGAACGCTTGACCGGGGATCGAAATTCAATCGCCATTCTTACGGAGCCAAGCGATGAGATGTATGTTATCGCTCGGGACCTGTCACGTGAACTAGCTGAAGAACTAATTGGCAGAATTGAGAGAGTATTGGCTAAAAGTGATCTCGATGAGGACATGGCTCTAGCCTCGCAGTTTGGTGCAGCATTTCGAGAGCTGAAGATTGACTACGTAGAGGCGCTGACCTCTGATTTGGTTTCGATCTATGTAAGCACCTGGTTGCTGACTCATACGAATGTCTCAAAAGTTCGTTGGATTAAGTCCACTCGTCCCGGTTGTTCGGACTGTGAGGATAATGAATTGGAGGGACCAATAGACGTAGGAGCGAATTTCCCCACTGGAACAAATGCTCCACCAGCACATATTGGTTGTGAATGTCTATTAGTCCCGGAATTCGCCTAGGGTATTTATGAAATGAAAAGACCACCTGACCTTCCAATTACCCGTAAGCGACTGACCAAGAGGCAAATGATTGCTCTTATTGTTGCAGTCGTAATAATCGCTGTGGTGCTTTCCCTGAGGGGAATAGCCATGTTTTACACAGATTACCTTTGGTTTAGATCTGTAAATTTATCTAGCGTATGGTCAAAGACTCTTCTTACGAAGGTTGAGTTGACCGTAGTCTTTGACTTGATCTTTTTCTTAGGCTGCTTTGCCAGTCTTACCGTTGCAGAGAAGGTTGCATCCTCAGAGTCGCAAATTAGCCCAGAAGAGGATTTGATTAGGCGATTTAAATCTGCAAGGCGAAGAGTTCGCATTCTGGGACGCGCAGGAGTTTCGTTACTTCTAGCTCTTTTGGTTGGATCGAGCGCGACATCCCAATGGCGAAACTGGCTCTTGTTCCAAAATAGCGTATCGTTCAATATGAAAGATCCTCTCTTTCATAAAGATGCAAGCTTTTATGTCTTCAAATTACCTTTCATTACCTTTTTGGTAAGTTGGGGTTTTCTTGCCCTGACTGTGATATTGCTTGCTTCGCTCGCATTCCACTATTTCAATGGAGGAATTCGCGTTCAAGGCCAGGGGCAGCGTGTCGGTCCAAAGGTCAAGGCGCACCTATCCCTTATCGTGGCACTGATGGCTCTGTTGAAGGCCGTGGGATACTATTTTCAACGCTATCACCTAGTTACGTCCACTCGAGGCTTTGTGGAAGGCGCCGGCTATACCGATGTTCATGCGGTTTTGCCAGCTCTGACATTGTTAGTGATTATATCTTTAGCTTCTGGCGGAATTCTTATCTACAACATTCGGCGCAGAGGTTGGGTTCTGCCAATTATAGCTGTGGGTCTTTGGGCGTTGATGTCGGTAATTCTTGGTGGAATCTACCCCGCAGTTATGCAGCAGTTTATCGTCCAGCCCTCTCAGATATCTAAGGAATCACCCTATATCGCACGCAATATATCGGCGACACGTTATGCATTTGGGCTTACCAAAATCAAACAGTCTCCGTTTTCCTATTCGCAAAATCTAACTTCTGCATCGTTGACTTCGGATCTAGCTACTCTACAAGCTGTGCGACTGTGGGATCCGATCTCGCCGATCAACACCTTTAATAAGCTCCAAGACATTCGTTCTTACTATCAGTTCAATGCTTTGGCGGTAGACAGGTACAAGATTTCAGGCGTTACTACGCCTGTTTTGTTGGGAGTTCGTGAACTCAACCAAGCTGACCTTCCATCTCAGTCTTGGGTTAACTTGCACTTACAATTTACCCATGGATATGGAGCGGTACTTTCGCCAGCTAATGCGGTTAAGCCCGATGGCAATCCTAAGTTTGCAATCAGTGACGTACCTCCAGTTTCTGCTCCGGGTGTGACGAAAATTACTCAGCCACAGGTCTACTACGGATTGGGAAATAGTAGCTATGTCGTCGGTAATACTGCACAGCCTGAGATTGATTATCAGACGCAATCGGGCACATCAGTAGAGACCCACTATAACGGCACCGGTGGTGTAAGGTTATCTTCGATCGTTCGTCGTGCAGCCTATGCTTTGCGATATAACGATATTAATTTGTTGATTTCCGGATTGATTCGTCCCAATTCGCGCATTATCTACCGACGTAACATTCAGAATATGATCACCACGGCGGCCCCATTCCTTCATTTGGATGCAAATCCATATCCAGCGATTGTGAATGGACGGATTGTTTGGATTCAAGATGCCTACACTACAACTAGTAACTTCCCATACTCCCAACAGGGAAATAATTCGGCACTAAGCACTTCAAGTGGACTTGCTGGAAACTTTAACTACGTAAGAAATTCTGTAAAGGTCGTTATCGATGCATACAACGGCTCCATGAAGTTTTATGTTACCGATCCGCGTGACCCGATCATTAGAAGTTACGAGTCCATCTTTCCTGGAATGTTTACACCAGTTTCGCAGGCTCCGGCAGCACTAGTTCGACATTTCAGATATCCAGAGGATCTGTTGACGGTACAGGCGACCATGTATGGTTACTATCACATTACAAATGCAACGGCGTTTTATAATGCTGGTGATGCGTGGACTTTGGCCCAAGATCCAGGAACCGGTCCAGTAACTCAAGCTTTGAGCACCTCGATAGGGCAAGGTACCGTGGCGAAATTTGCTCCTGAATATCAGCTGCTTAAATTGCCGGGGCAGACAAAGCCAACCTTTAATTTGCTCGAACCCTTTGTCCCTGTCTCACAGTCCGGGGTTCAACAAAACTTATCGGGTTTCTTGGTTGCAGGCAGTGACCCTTCAAACTATGGGCAACTTACAGACTTCGTAACCCCACGAGGGCAGCAGATTGATGGTCCCGCTCTGATAAATGCCCGAATAAGTGCAACGCCGGCCATCTCTCAGCAGATTAGTCTTTTGGATCAGCATGGATCTCAAGTGAGTTTTGGAACAACATTGATGGTTCCGGTGGGCCAGTCACTGCTTTATATCAGGCCGCTATACGTTGCATCCGTTCAGAACTCTTTGCCGGAGATAAAGCAGGTAATAGTTGTTTATGGGACCCAGGCAGCAATGGAGCCTACCTTAGCCGGAGCACTAAAGGACGTATTTGGTACGGTTTTACCAGGTGTTCAGGGAGCCAATCAGCTGGCTGCCGCGGCCTCAGGTTCGACGACTACGGTACCCGGTGGCACATCGCAAATATCTCCGATTACTGGTAGCAATGCGTCATCCTTGATCGCTCAAGCTAATCAGCTTTATTCACAGGCTCAAGCCGATCTAAAAGCTGGAAACTTGGGCGGCTACCAGAGTGCTGTAAATGAAATAGGGACGATATTGAGCCAACTTCATATTGCGCCCACAACAACGAAGGCCTCTCCGACAACGACGACAGCTCCTAAGGCCTCGGCTTCCTCGTCGGCGTAGATCTTGGGATGTTGCGATAGCGGCCGTATTTATCTATGGCCGCTATTATATTGTAAGTATTGCAACGCGGGGTGGAGCAGCATGGTAGCTCGTCGGGCTCATAACCCGAAGGTCGCAGGTTCAAATCCTGTCCCCGCCACTAATGATAATGCAGGACCGGTCCGCAAGGATCGGTCCTGTTGTTTTTCGAATTCTAATCCATGGGCAATCCCATGAACGTCACAGCTCGTCGCTACTATCGATACGTACCGGATAAAGAGTTCTACCGCGTATGAAATCGAGTTCCCCACCCCGGTAGAAACGGAAGAGCCACTTATCCCCTTAGGCCAAGCCAGCACAGTTGAAAGGGATAAGTACTTATATGGTCAAGCTTTAGGTTGTTCTCTGGTTGCACTTGTTGAGGGCCAGGAATGTCATTACATGGTCGAGATCTGAGATCACATCTTTGCTGGAATTGCCAACTTGTCACTAACGAAATAGGACTAAATGTTGAATCATGCCTTGACTTTCTGCCATTGTCGTAGAGTGTTTTAGCGTTCTACTTCCATTTGAAGTGAACAAAGATACGTCCAAAGTTGTCAGAATCTTTCTCGAGTCTGTGGTATCTTCCTTTGATCTCTTTGCTTTCTAAAAACCTGATTACATGCTTTTTGAGCTGCCCGCTTCCTTTGCCGGGAATGATCTCGATGGAAGAGGCCTTTATACGTTCGGCCTCTGCGAAGGCATCGTTTAGAGCAGCGTCGATAGCACGAGAGTTGTTGAAGATTGGATGGAGATCTACTTTTATCTTTGATGACATTTAAGTCGCCGAATCACATCTACCAGATTTGTATTCGTTGTGAAGGATCGAGCCACATTCGACAATCTTCATTTGTCTCAAATGCTTCATGGAAGGCATCTAAGTTTTTAACGATTTGGTTGCATCGAAATTCGCTTGGCGAGTGTGGGTCGATTGCGATGAGACGCTCCATCTCGGCATTACGTCGCTTTTCCCGCCACGCTTGCGCCCACGACAGGAAGAACCTTTGAGCGCCATTGTAGCCATCGATTATTGGGGATTCGGCGCCATCCAATGAAATAAGGTAAGCCTTCCAAGCGATTCCCAGTCCTCCAAGGTCACCGATGTTTTCCCCAACCGTCAACTCTCCATTTACCTTAATGTGTGGTGTTTGAGCGGGCGATAGTGCGCTATATTGCGAAATGAGGGCCTTTGCCCGCTCGTCGAATAATTCTCTGTCGCTATCGGTCCACCAATTTTCCATCTTGCCGGAACCGTCAAATTTGGAGCCTTGATCGTCGAAGCCATGGCCAATTTCGTGGCCAATGACAGCACCGATTGCACCATAATTTGCTGCGTCGTCGCTATTTGGATCAAAGAAAGGAAATTGCAATATTGCTGCTGGGAAGACGATTTCGTTGAACCCGGGATTGTAATATGCATTGACGGTTTGGGGGTTCATAAACCACTCATCGCGATCGATTGCGCTTCCAAGTTTTCTAATTTCTCGATTGTGGTTGAAGGTTGCAATTGCTCGAATGTTGGCGATCAGCGACTCGGAGGTTATGGAGAGCGCATCGTAATTACGCCATTTCTTTGGATATCCAACTTTTGGAGTGAATTGATCCAATTTGGCGATTGCCCGTATTTTGGTTTCAGAACTCATCCAGTTGAGCTTCGTAATACTTTGTTGATACGCTTCAACTAAGTTTGCAACTAAGCGATCCATCGCTACCTTTGACTCCTCGTTGAAGTGCTTTTGGACGTAGATTCTTCCAACAGCTTCGCCCATTGCGCCATTTAGTAACGAGACGGCGCGTTTCCACCGCTCTGGAATGGCCGGAGTCCCAGTGAGCGTCTTGGAGTAGAAGTCGTAGTGTTCTTCTACAAAGGCCGAAGAGAGATATGCCGATGAGCTTCTAAGAATGTTCCACTTTAGAAAGATCTTCCATCTCTCTATTCCGATCTCGGAAAGTAATTTTGTGACCTCGCTATGAAATGAAGGTTGCCCAACAACAATTTCAGGGGACCTTTCTACGGCCTCTGAAATATGAAGGAGGTAGCTATCGAAGGCTTTCCCTACAGCTGGGTCGATGTCGAGGATTGATTTCTTAAAGTCGCTCCAGGTAGTGAGGTTGTAAACCTTGGTCTGATCTCGGCAGGTGACGTTATCCCAGTGGCACCTGGCAATCTTTGTCTCTAAATCAACTACGAGATCTGCATATGTGGGTGCATTTTCAGGTTCAATGAGTGCGAAGGTGCGTTCGATATGGACTTTGTAGGCTTCCAATATCGACGCGAAATGTTCATCACGATAGAACTGCTCGTCCGGAAGACCAATGCCACCTTGTTCAATAAAGAGGAGATATCGATTTGGATCCCCGGGATCGTTGTCTACGAATCCACCGAAGATTCCCGGGATTGATATCGACTCGAAGCGGCCAAAGATGTCAAAAAGGGAATTGAGGTCTTGAATCGAATCTGCCTCATCCAGCAGGTCTGCGATTGGGAGTGAGCCGGCTGATTCAATCGCAGCCTCATTCATGTACGACTGATACAGCGCACCAATTTTCTCAGCTTGAGGGTCGGTTTTATTGGAAATTGCAGCTTCTGCGATCCCTTTGACCGCTAACTCTGCCTCTTCGGCAAGGATTGCGAACCATCCGTAGCGAGCCTTATCTGAAGGTATTTCGCTGTTTTGTAGCCATTTCCCATTCACGTGCCTAAATAGGTCGTCTTTGGGCGAGATATCTTCGTCCATTCCATCTTTGCGGATCCCAGAAGCCTTTGTCATATGGTCATATTAGTTGACATCCTATGGACTTTGATAGATTCAGTTTGACTCAATCTAGTCACAGCAAACTTCGGTCATCTTTATTTCACACCTTGAGAGAGGTGTGGGTTTGTCGTTAGTACTGCTAAGGCGGGATAAGGTTTGTTCGGCGACAATCAATGCTGTGAGGTCTTGTATTCTTCAAGAGTGAGACGAGCTTGGTGATTTAGGTGAAGTCGATGGGGTGGTTGCTCGGCGGGCGCCCCGGAAATCCCCAGCTCAGTTAATTGATTGGTAGCGGTGACTTTTACCGCTAGGTCTCTTAACATAGAGCGTATTTAAAGTATGTTTGGCGGTCCAAGCGCATTAAAAGATTAGCTTGTTCTATTCCTCAGATGGAATGAATGAATCCACAAAACCATAAAGTGCCTTAGGTGTGGCAGATTTCCTTCGAGTTCGTAGTCTGGGCAATTCCAAAGCGGTTGGTTGTGTTTAGGTGATCGCTTGGTTACATTTTTGACCTGGTAAGTATTTTGCCTATTTCTTGAGGCCACCGGGAGAAGTGGTTTTTCTAGGTTTGTGAGACAAATTCTGGTTAGTTTAGGATCCTAGGCGTCCTTTGTCAGAGTGTCCCAAAACAATGTGCGCTTGGGCTCGCTAGGAAGCAAGGGAGTTAGCCGTCTTTTTGCAAAGCGGATAAGTCACTGTGATATTGACGAGTTTTGGAATGTCCTCGATGTTTAACATTGGTTGGCGGCAGATAATAAGGGAATGTGGTTAATTTAGGAAGTTTTGAGCCAACCAAGAGAAGTACGACGCAAGATAAAAAGGATCTCTGGCACGTCCCCTAATTAGCGTAATTTGTTCCATTGGCGATGTCGCAAGAGAGCTCTGCACCTTGGTCATAGCAGAAGTACCAATTTTGGTGAGTTCGTGTAATTTTAGATCTCCTTGCGGACCAAATCCACAGAAGTAGATCGTGCCTATTACATCAAAGCCGCCCGTTATACGTTGACGAGCTCCCAAGGGGTCGAAGAGTGGATTTTCGTGCGTTGCGATTCGATCGATTAGTACAGTTTCGCCACCGTAGATCACCTCCATAGCCATATCGATGGTTGTTGTGCCATGGGAGTTTTTGGTTGGAGCGACCTTTGCTATTATCTCCGAGGTGATGGCTACGCCACCTAGCGCTAGGTCGAGCTGAATCGATGAAACAAAGTTTGAACCTTCGTAGGAGATCGTAGGAGCCAGTAGCGCAATGAGGCTACAGTCACTGGCTATTTTGAAGTTCTGTTTCATCTTAGCGTATCTGTCATCTTCACAAAGATGGACCTTTGTCGCTGATTGGCTTTCGATTACGACATTGCTTTTATCACCAAGACTTAGTGAGATTTGGTGGCGTTCTCCAGGGAAAAGGCCAGGTCCTATCTCGGTGATAAAGAACCGCTTGCGTCCAAAGACCTCGGTAGTTCGATTTGATAGCCTGAATTGTCCAAATTGCTCTTGACATCTTGGTACCCCGTTCTTAAAGTCGACGACGAGTGATGATGTGGGTTCCATGCCGAAACTACATCTAGCAGAATCTATAGCTGCTGGGAGATTTTTGCTAGTTAGGGTAGATGTATTTACCGTCATAGTTAGTAGCGACCTTTGGTGGAGATTGAGCGAGTTTTGCTGTCTTTTTTTGCCTAGCCAATTTGGTCTGATATCCACCTTGTAATTTGATCGATGCCTCGTCCGTCGCCCAAGTCCGAGAAGATAGTGGCTCGTTCGCCTCTTAGGGTTTGGGCGTCGTGTTCCATTGTCTCTAGGTTCGCTCCGACAAAAGGAGCAAGGGAGATCTTGTTTATGATAAGGAGGTCTGAGAAGGTAAGACCCGGTCCTCCTTTTCTGGGGATTTTGTCTCCTTGTGCTACGTCGATCACGTAGATAGTTTTGTCAGCTAGATCTGGAGAGAACATCGCAGTCAGGTTGTCGCCGCCAGATTCAACTAATATCAGGTCCAGCTGATCGCACCTTTGTGTCAGCTCGTCGATGGCAGCTAGGTTCATTGAAACGTCGTCGCGAATTGCCGAATGAGGACAGCCTCCTGTTTCGACACCCAAGATATGATTCTGGGGTAAAATCCCCAAATTTGTTAGAAAATCGGCATCTTCCTTCGTGTAGATATCGTTGGTCACAACACCAATTTGAACCGAGGATTGTAACGATTCGATAATTCTCCTCACCAGCATTGTCTTGCCGGATCCAACTGGCCCGCCCACTCCGATTCGGAGTGCCCGTCGAGTTGCGCTTTTGGTATTGTCGAGTGCTATTGTCATCTGATAACTTCCTTTTCTTGGTTTTTACGACTGAAATAGCCTTGGTGAGAGTTCTTGGTGGTTTATTTGGTCCATCTCTATCTGCCAAGCTGAAATCGCCGATCTATCTGGAAGCGATTTAGGCCGAACCATGGCTAGCTTGGCAGAAGATTCCAGAATCGTGCCCATCATCTCTAGTTGTGCGAATTGGCCAATTCGTCCACAGCGAACCAGTACCGATGTGGCGGCCAATGCCTGGGTTTGTAGATAAAAGAGCCTGGTGAGATCGATCGGCCATTTAAGGCGACCAGAGATAATTCCAACGATGCTTGATGGTTCCCGAAGATCTTCCTGCAGTTTTGTACCGTAAGACGGATTGCTCGCGAACAATTTATTGCCTGCTATTTCAATAGCGCGAGCGAGGGATATTGCAGACTTTCGTCCTTCGTAAGTTGATCGACTTGCATGCAAGATCGTGTCCTCTTTGGTGATTTGTTGGGTGGTGGCTTGTGGAGTTTGCAAAATCTCTGAGATCTTTGATATGTTTTCGAGATCGCCATACCAAAGGGAATGGACCATATAGTTTTCAATCCAATTGAGGCCCTTCTCTGGGTCTGCGCCATCTTTTGAGGCGGCGAAGGTCTCAAATCCAAAGCTATGACCGTATGCTCCCGCGGGAAACGCTGAATCAAAGAAGTAGTGCATTTGCGATATCTGGCGTGCGTCGGATCTTTTATTGGAGCTCTCCATAGTTAAAGCTGGCCCTTTACCTTGGTGAAATAATCTTTCAAAAGAGAAAATAGCGTTGAGCTAGAGGGAGTGACCTTGCCGGCTGTGAAGTTAGAAGCTCACCATCGAGTCGCACCTCGTATGTTTGGGGGTTTACCTCAATATCTCCAACTCTGTCATTTAGCACCATTGCAGCTTTTGTAAGAGTCCTTGTTCCTTTGACGGGAAGTCTCTTGCGATTCGAATTTTTGAAGCTACTACCGCTGCTAAGGCTGATTTCAGAGACGAACGTGAAGCCAACCGACGATGCGGCGAGTCCCATGGATGCAAATTGTGACTTATATAGGCGTGGCTCGGGAGTAGGTATGGACGCATTGGGATCACCACTGACAGCGCACGAAATCATTCCTGCTTTGATGATCAGTTCGGGTTTGACTCCAAAGAATGCCGGTTTCCAAAGCACCAAGTCGGCAATCTTCCCAACTTCGACGGAGCCTACATAGCTCGAGACTCCATTGGCAATGGCTGGGTTTATTGTGTATTTGGCGACGTATCGCTTTACTCGATTGTTGTCGGATCTATCGCTATCACCTTCGAGTGGACCTCTCTCTTGCTTCATTTTGTGGGCGGCTTGCCATGTCCTAATGATTACCTCACCGACCCTACCCATCGCTTGACTATCGGAGGAGATCATAGAGATTGCGCCGAGATCATGTAGAACATCCTCGGCGGCTATCGTTTCAGCTCGAATTCGAGAGTCAGCAAAGGCTATATCTTCAGCTACAGACTTGTCCAAGTGGTGACAGACCATCAGCATGTCTAGGTGCTCTTCTATGGTGTTGAGGGTATAGGGTCGTGTTGGATTTGTACTAGAGGGAAGAAAATTTGAAAGGCCGGCAACCTTTATGATGTCGGGCGCGTGGCCACCACCGGCACCCTCGGTGTGGAAGGCATGGATGGTTCGACCTGATACGGCATTTATCGTCTCTTCGACAAAGCCACTTTCATTCAGGGTATCCGTATGAATTGCAACCTGAACGTCCATCTCGTCGGCGACATCTAGACAGGTGGAGATGGCCCTAGGTGTAGACCCCCAGTCCTCGTGCAACTTGAGACCCATAGCCCCGGCGATAACTTGTTCTCGCAGCGCCTCGTGTGACGATGAATTTCCTTTGCCCATGAAGCCCACGTTGATCGGTTGATCTTCGAATGCCTCGATCATGCGGGCCATATACCAGGCTCCGGGTGTCACCGTTGTTGCGTTTGTCCCAGTAGCCGGACCGGTTCCGCCTCCTATCATGGTTGTAATGCCAGATGAGACTGCGGCTTGGATCTGATCTGCAGATATGAAATGTATGTGAGAGTCGATTCCGCCTGCGGTGAGAATCATTTTTTCTCCGGCGATTATCTCTGTGCTCGCACCGATTTCAATCGTGACACCTTTGGAGACGAGAGAGTTTCCCGCGCTTCCGATCGCTAAAATCAAGCCATCTCGGATAGCGATGTCAGCTTTATAAATTCCACTGTGGTCCAGAATTAGCACATTGGTGATGACAAGATCTGGCGCACCCATTGAGCGTGTAATGATTGGGTTCTGACCCATTGAATCACGGATGGTCTTACCGCCGCCGAATTTGGCCTCTTCGCCCTTGGTCGTTAGATCTTTTTCCACCTCTACGATGAGGTCGGTATCGCCCAAGCGCACTCGGTCGCCTGTTGTGGGTCCGTAATGACTGACATAGATTGATCTAGGGATTGAACTTGCCATTAGATTTATCGTTTCATCTCAGGGGCCGACGTCGATTCTGGTGTGGTTAGCGAACCGCTAAAGTGAACCAAATTCACGTTTCGATGTTGACCTGGCTCAAAGCGCATAGCAGTTCCACTGGCGAGATCGAGTCGAGTGTGAAATGCCAAGCTTCGGTCGAATAAGAGCGCGTGGTTGCTCTCGTAGAAGTGAAAGTGCGATCCAACCTGGATGGGCCGATCTCCGCTATTGAAGACTTCGATTTCTACGATTTGAGAGTCAGAATTGATAAGAATATCTTCCTCTGTGAGGAAAAATTCGCCTGGAATCATGTCTGTCCTTTTGTAATAAAGTTGGTGACTCTAGGAAGTTGCCAACTTTGAGCTTGGAGTTGACGTCTTTGTTGAACTATGAGATTGGGTTGTGGACCGTGACCAATTTGGTGCCATCTGGGAATGTGGCTTCTATCTGGATCTCCTCTATCATCTCTGGAATACCTTCTAGAACTTGATCCGCTGTTAATATTTGAGTGCCGTAAACCATAAGCTCAGAGACGCTTTTACCATCTCGGGCGCTTTCGAGCAGTTCCGAGGAGATCAATGAAATTGCCTCCGGATAGTTGAGACGTAGACCCCTCTGAAGGCGCCGTCGAGCAAGATCTCCGGCTACCACTAGAAGGAGTTTTTCTTTATCCCTGTCGGTAAGTAACATTGATTGACTCGCTTTTGCCTGTTAGTTTTTCCGTAAAACGAAGGTTAGCGCATGGAAACTATAGAAGGATCCCCTATGCACTTCTTGATGCACTATTTAACAAAGATGAAACATTTCCTTCAATCTTAAGAGTTCAATTAGCTAATTTAGTATTTGTAATTTTGTTGATATTTAATCTATTTTCTGCTTCTAGATAGATTATTTTTTGACACTACTATCTCGCCAGGATATCTTTTAGGTATTCCTTATCTCCTTTCGGAGAGGATTTTATTACCACTTGAGCGGCGAGTATTGATAGCAAGGCTATCAAATGCAATTTAGACTGGCTGATCTATTTTCCGTCAGCAATTATTTTGACTCCTGGCTGACCTCTAATATGGCGCTTGTTTTCTTAGGTAAGTCGAAAGTGCGCTTCTTGCCAGGTGCAGTTGTTGAAATGGTTCCTGGGGGTTTTTTGTGTGACGCCATAGAGATTCTCTATCGTATTGATATCTAGTGGATCTCAATTCCTTGCTTTGTCTTGAATTTAAACCGCGCTAATTCAAATGAAAGTCCTGGTAGGCCTCTTGTTACCACCTAAAATATGAATTAAAGGTAAAGTTTAGGTAAATATAAAAGGATTTATTTCTTTAGAAATGAGTGTCGATGAACAGTCTTGACCGTAGTCTCTATGAGTCCGTAAATCGTTTTGCTAGGAACACCTCATTCGCTCACGGGTTCATGAGCGCCTATGCGGTCTATGGCGGCCTGGTAATCCTTGGGTTGCTCGGTTTCTGGGCTTTTCTTAGGGCGAGAAAGGTTGGGGCACTTCAATCAGCTCGAGTCGTTTGGGTTGGTGCAGCTACGTTGATAGCCTTGGGTCTGAATCAGCCTATAATTCACTTTTTTGGACGGCCGCGACCTTATAACTCGATACCGGGAATGGAGGTCTTGATAGCTAGGGCTAATGACTTTAGCTTTCCCTCTGATCACGGGACGGTGGCTGGAGCCATGATCGTAGGGCTCCTGTTGGTTGATCGAAAGGTAGGAATTTTCGCTGCGGTATTTGGGCTATTTCTTGGCTTTGCTCGAGTCTACGTAGGAGCTCATTATCCGGGTGATATCGTAGCTGGCTTGATTTGGGCTGGCCTTTTTGTCGCTGTCACGCTTCCTCTTGCGACAAAGCTTTTGAGCCGCCCGGCTGAGTATCTACTCCATACCGGGTTTGCGCCGGTTATTTCAAGTGGAGGACGCCGAGCTATATAGGCGGATTTTGATCACGTGTATCCAATTCGAAACCGTTCGCTTCTCTGGCTAGTTCGATCTAATGGGATCGGTATATCGATGGTTTTAGACTATAAATCTGGCGAGATTCTTTGTCATAAATGGGGTAATTATGTTGTATGTGATGAATGTTATTTCTTTTAAGCTTATTTTTGTTCGATACGTTCGCTCTTATTGATTGCGTGATGACCTCGCCCCTACTCTGCAAACATACTTGTTGAATTTTCGCGAATCTACGAAGTCCATATGCAGGGAATTTATCGAAGCGACGCGTTTGTCCGTAATGACACTATGTCGCATTTACTAACACAAATATGCACTGGACGGTGTCTTCTGTTAGATTTTAGTTAGGATCGATTTATCAGGTGGCTTTGATGGATGCGATGGC
Organism: Acidithrix sp. C25; assembly: GCF_904848545.2. Taxonomy (NCBI): domain Bacteria; kingdom Bacillati; phylum Actinomycetota; class Acidimicrobiia; order Acidimicrobiales; family Acidimicrobiaceae; genus Acidithrix; species Acidithrix sp. C25. The sequence continues at coordinate 724,050 of NZ_CAJHCI020000002.1, read as the reverse complement.
TGTAGAAGTAGTTTTAGCCATCTAAAGTTTTACTCTCAAGCTTCTCAAGCTTCTCAAGCTTCTTCGGGGTGAGATATATGATTCCGTTTGGATCGTTTGTTTGATTTGGCTAGCTCAAGGTTGCCCCTGCAGAGCGTTGTATGGGGAAATTGATATTTTAGCTAGGCAAAGTAGATGCGATCGTGGTAGAGGAGTGCCTGCCGCCCTTCCCTAAAAGACGTTTGTTTTCGTACTATTTGGTTTTTGATAAGGCAGCCACACGATACGGAAATAAAGGTCTTTTTTGGGTCCGAACCAGCTGGTTTGGATCTATTTTGGCTCGACAGAGATCCAAATACGAGCGGTTGATGAGGGCAAAAGGAAGGTGATATTTCGTGTCCCAACACGGGGGAGTCGTGACACGAAATCGGTACACCGAGGTTTTATTCAATTCCAAAGAATGCTTCTTTTAGCGTGTCGTTATTGTTGAAGTCACTTACTGATCCAGTAAATCTCGTTTTTCCACCTTCAATAACACTTACCGTATCGGCGATACTTAGGAAAGATATGTTTTGTTCTGCTATGACGAGAGTTATCCCGCCTCTGAGTTCTGCAAGACGTTCGATTACTTCGTTTACGTACCTCGGAGAAAGGCCTGACGAAGGTTCATCCATCAGCAGAATCTTAGGTTCGGATATTAACGCGCGCCCGATTCCGACTAGCTTTCGCTGTCCACCTGATAGTCCTCCAGCGAGTGACTTTCTGCGTTCTTTGAGTTCAGGGAATCGTTCGTAGATGTTGTCGATTTGATCTCCGACTGATTTCGTCTTGGTGCGCAAGGAACCCAAGCGGAGATTTTCTTCGACGCTCAAATCAGGGAAGATTCCCTGTTCGCTCATGTAGCCAAGACCGTGTTTTACACGTTCGGCAACAGCTAGAGGGGCAATGTTAGTGCCATTCATCTTCAAGTCACCGGACCACAGAGGCAGTAAGCCGATCGCTACTTTTAGAAAGGTGGATTTACCCGCACCGTTCGCTCCTAGGACGACTTGGATCTCATTTTCTTTAACGCTCAGGCTTATATCCCATAGCACTTGCATCGAACCGTAACCGGACGTTAACTGTGACACCTCAAGCATCGTGTGCACCTCCCAGAAAGACCCGCTTTACCTCTTCGTCTGAGAGCGCGTCGCGAAGGGATCCAGAAAAGATACCTTTGCCTGCGCTTAGAACAAAGACCGAATCGACAACTTGCTCCAAAAATCCCATTAAGTGTTCCACGACGATAAGCGCTATACCATTTTGTCGAAAGTTGGCTAACATCTCGGCAACTTCGGTTAGCTCTGTCGGAGTTAATCCGGCTGCTAGTTCATCAACAAAGATTACTTTGGGATCTAGTGCTAGTGCCCGAGCTAGATCCAGCCTTTTTTGCTGAGAGGCTGTTAGCTTTTCAATCGGATAATTTGCACAATCGGCCAAGTTGACTTTTCTTAAGATTTCTGGGATCGATGTCCGGTTTTTGGAGTGGATCGAGGAGACCGCCACGTTCTCATAGACTGAAAGGTCTCGGAAAGGTTTTGGTATCTGAAAGGTTCGATTTATCCCGGCTCTCGCAATGTCATGAGGGCGTTTCCCTGTGATATTTAGGCCTTCTAAGGTTATGTGACCGTGCGCAGGCTTATAGAGTCCACAAACCGTGTTTACCAGTGTTGTTTTCCCTGAGCCGTTGGGTCCAACCAGGCCTAAGGCTTGACCTTGGAAGAGTTCTAGAGATACATCGTTAAGTGCCTTAAATCCGCTAAATATGGTCGTAAGATTTTCGATCTTTAGAAGACTTTTCGATTCAGTCATTTTTTGCCCTGACCGTGGTGATTTTTGTAGTGATGTAGTTCCAAAAGCCAGCTAGCCCTCGGGGTGCAAAAAGGACCAAAAGTACGATTACCATTCCGTAGATTAGCTGGAAGTATTGTGGATTTGAAACCCCAATTGCGTTATAGATCGCATATAGAACGACCGTGCCAATCGTCGGACCCCAAATGGTTCCAACACCTCCGAATAGGGCGAAAACGATAGCTAGCACTGAGAGGGCCGGGTCGAACACTGCTTGGGGATAGAAGACGCTTGTCGACCAGCCAAAGACACTGCCTGCCATACCTGCTATGGCAGCTGCGATTAACCATGCATAGAATCTTTGGCGTGGTACGTTCACTCCAGCCATTGATGCCGAATATGAGTCGTCACGGATCGCCTTGAGCGTCAACCCGAATTTCGAAGAGCGCACAAAGCTTGTAGCAAGTATCGATAAGGCTGCCAAGGCTATAGCGGTTCCATATGCCGTTCCAGAGGAGTAAAATCCTGCTAGGTTGAGGCCGTATGGCCCATTCGTAATCGACTGGAGGGAGGGGTTGGAGATTATCGTGTAGATCGCTTCGCTGGCTGCTAGAGTTCCAATCGCGAAATAGGCCCCACGCAATCTAAATAATGGTAACAAGATTGCACCTACAAGTGCTCCCGCTACGCCGCCAATGATAACGGCTAGTACCGGGGGAACGTTATAGTCCAGCATTACAAGGCCAGAGGCATAAGCTCCGACTCCGAAAAAGCCGAAATAGCCAAATGGCAGGTATCCAGTGAATCCATAGATGATATTGATTCCTTGGGCGAGCGCAATGTAAATTGCCATGTAAGTTAGGAGCAGTTCGTTCGAATAGAGGTGGACACCTACGGCAAATGCAACGATTGGCACCAATGCTGCAATCGCTGGAGAGATCAGTTTCTTTCCCTTTGATCCTGTCTCTAATGTCAGATCTAGATCATCTAATTTAGGCAATTCTCTGCCTTCTTCCGAATAAGCCTTGAGGCCTAATGAGCATTGTGGCGATGACTAATGCATAGGGTACAAGGTTTGACCAGCTAGGAATGTAGACCTGAGCCAATTGGTAAAAGATTCCGAAGATGATTCCTGCTGCGATCGTTCCCAATGTGTTTCCTAAAGATCCAAAGACGATGATTGCAAAGGCAGTAATTGTAATTGCAGTACCTTCGGTAGGACTGACTCCGCCAAATATAAATACTCCCCAGACTCCAGCACAAGCTGCAAGTGCAAAGCCGATTCCAAAGTAGATACCGGAGACTCTTTTAGAATTTATTCCAGCTACTGCGGCCTCAACGGAGTCGGAGATGACGGCCCTTACCTGAAGGCCGATAGATGTGCGATAGAGAAAGATCACAAATATTGCCAGTAGTGGAATGATGACTAAAGCGCTCACCCACCAGGTGGCTGGGTAGCCTTGACCAAAGAGCACTAGGCGAGATGTTGGTATCGACGAGACTGGCAAAGATCTTTCAGCACTTCCAAAGACGAGCGAGGCCAGTGCCTGAATGACCTCTGAAAGGCCGAAGAACAGAATCAACGAAAGCATTTCGGGATCTGAAGCTTTTACGAGGCGTGGTGCGATCAATCGATTCAATAGATAGCCAAAGAGTACGGTTATTGGAATTACTATTATGGTCGAAAGTATCGGTGAGATGTGGTAGGTATTGTAGAGTTCCCAGGCACCATATCCGCCGAGCATTATGATGTCGCCATGTGCGAGATTGATTATCTTCTGCGCACCGTAAACGACATTTAATCCCACAGCCAATAACGCATAAAAAATGCCTAGGAGAATACCGCCTATAACGGCGTATTCGAAGAGCACAGATTTTTCCTTTACTTATACGAAAATAGCCACCGCACTAGCTGTCAAAGTGACAAGCATGGAGCGGTGGCTATTTAGGGGAATTAACCTACAGGAGCAGGGTAGACGGCAGAGCCGGTGGCTTGGCTGGCAGGATAGACGGCTTTGAGTGTGATTCCGCTGCTTGATGGGAAGAGCTGTGCTACTGGAAGAAGTTCGCCAGTTTGAGCTCCCTCTGAATTTATGACGAAGTTCCCATTAAGTGTGTTCAAATGGCCAGATGCCGCAGCCGCTCCGGCGCGTATATCGGTTTGTGAGAGTGACTTAGCATTTTTTAGCGAAGCTTGAATTACAAGTCCTGTATTGTATCCATCTAACGACAGCGAGTTTAGCTGACCAGGGAATGCAGCAGCGAATTGCGTCTTGAATTGGGAGCTATTTAGTCCCTCGGATACCGTTGGATAATTGACATAGAAGTTGGTTCCATAGGTGTAGGTGTATGCCAAACCTGCGGTTCCTACCTGTTGCTGGAAGAGACTCAGTAGCTGCCCTGGAAAGACGGTAAATACCATCTTGAAGTGCATCCCGGAGCTCTGAACGTTTTGAAGGAACGGAGTGTCATTGGCTGCGTAACCGAACTCTAGAACCGCATCTGGCTTGGATGCCGAGATCGTTTGCAGGAGTGTACCGAAGCTTGTGGTAGATGATGGTACACCTTGGTAGTATGCGACATTGATTCCGTTTTGCGAGAGGATGCTCTTTAGGGTGGTCGCCTGCGAAGCATCGAAATCGTTGGTTCCATAGAGTACTGCAAGGTTCTTGATCTGCTTGGAGATGAGGAATTTTGCTAACACGTTGGGCCAAATGGAAGATTCGGGTAGATCAGTCAGAACTATGTATTTATTTTGTGGTGTGAAAAATGGAATGCCGGTACCAGTTTGGTCGAAGAGTACGACCTTATGAGCTTGAGCCAAGGAGACAGCTGGAGCAGTCAACACTGATCCAAAGTCTGAGACAAAGATATTAACTTTATCTTGAGTTAAAAGCTGATTGTAGAGAGTTGCAGCAGTGGTAGCTGAACTTAAGTCGTTGTATGCGATGAGCTTTAGCGGAATTCTTTTCTTATATCCACCAACGTAAACACCACCTTTTGCGTTCTCGGTTTTGATCCAAAACTTAAGGCCGGCTAATTCCGGCAGTGATGAAGTGGCGAACGATCCAGAACCCGAATAGGTAGTACCGACGGTGATCTGGGCTGGTGCAGCCGGCAGGTTAGACGCGCTAGTGCCCGAACTGCCCGAGCTAGAAGACGATGTGGAAGATGATCCGCATGCTGCTAATGCTATACCGAATGATGCGGCAATCACTGGAAATGTTTTTTTACGCAACTATTTATCCCCTTTAAATTTGCTTTTGTTCCACCTTTAGTGATGAAGATCCCCCGTCTCCATAAGGTGCTTACCTAGAATAGCATGAAAACTAAAAAAGTAAAGTCAGCGCTTTGGGAAATTTGATTTCAGAGAGTTTCCGGTCTATTTTTGATTGATTTGACGATTTTATCAATCATTTTTTATCTCCGTGATCTTACCAATACTTTGTATTATTTGTTTCCAAACTATCTTCGTTCTAGACCTGGCTCTTGAACGATCTTGCTTCGATGATTTATTTGCTAGGGCTAATCGGGAAGCGGTGTCATGATATCTGGCATGCTCTTAGTGGGGTTTAGCCGTATTTTTTTGGAAAGGACCTAGCTGAACCGGCTTTTAGAGGGTTGGGCACCCGTTGAGTGGATTTGGCCCTAGGTGATAGATGAGCGATTTGCCTCTGTTTCTCAATTGCAATTGCTCATAGTCGGTGCGTAAAGTTAATAAACGAGGTAGAGGAACAGGTGCCGCTTCCGCTATGGCAAGTGGTGCAAGTGAATTTTGCGCCTTGGAATCTATTTGGGCTTTGTTGGTTTTTGAGATGGCGAGTAAGTTCTTGTCGCGATTGGCTTAGTCGAGCTAATACCATATAAGGGTTACTTGATTATTCTTGTTGTCACCCAAATTTGAATATTAAGTGTTCGCTATGTGGCTTTTGGCCAGGTAAAGCTAAGGTCGTAGGTGGATTAGAAAATGAGGATTTTGGCAAATGTACGTTCCGGCATATTTGACTGTCTAGTTGTTGTAGTTTTTGTAATGATCGGTCGTTCCGCCCATGGACACGGAGAGACCATCGCCGGAATAGTAACTACCGCATGGCCATTTCTCTCAGGAACGACTCTCGGATGGTTGATTATTAGACCATGGATGACTTCGACGCAGATCTATCCAGTGGGTGTTGTAGTTTGGCTCTCAACGGTTATCTTTGGTCAGTTGTTTCGTGTGATCTCGGGCCAGGGAACTGCCCTAGCTTTCATTGGAGTTTCACTAGGCTTTTTGGGATTAGGTTTGGTGGGTTGGAGGGCTGTTGCGTCGTTCTTTTCTAGATCCAAAGGGACCTTCTTGCTCAAATAGGCTTTGTCTTTCCCGTTTACACGCCGAGGAATAACCTGTATGTAAATCGATTCGCCTAGTCATGATTTGTGTCGACCATGGTTGGTTTGAATTTGGGTTTGACTGGTGCCTAGCGTTAGCTGGTTGCTAGCGAGGGTTTTATGGACGGATGAAGTTTTTCTAGCAATGATTACAGTAATTGGATCAACTAAGTCCAGTCAAACCCCTTAATGTTCAATCGATGGGTTAGTTCTCCGAGGCCGGAATCCATGGGCCAAGGTTGACCTTATCTAATCGAGTGCCAAAGCTATCGCATCGTATTTAGGTCATTGGTCAACTTCCTTCAGCGGGCTTGCAGGGTTTGCACCTTGGCTCAAAGAAGCACTGACTTTCTATCCCCGGCGCTATATCCCCGGCTCGTTACCCCCGGAAGCCGGTCTTTAGCTCCCGCAGCGTCGATGGGGTTTTTTCATTTGCGATTTTGCCGAGTCTGGGCGCTTTTGTTGGCTTGTATCGATGATGGATCCGAATCGAAGTGTTGATTTCATTGCTTTATTAGAGCCATGGTTTTGAGTGTGTTGAAGTTGCAGGGCCATTTTTAGGTTGGGCCTTGACATGGATTCTGTTGGTAATTTGAGTGATTGTTTGTCCCAACCTCTAAGAGGCGATTGGGCGAGAGACGTTCCTTCTGTGGCCTATTAGGGTTCGCTCGACTTTATTTATCCTCCAGCAATCGCTCCTAAGATGTCGATTCTAGGGGTTGCATGTCGAATATATTCTTTCAATGATTCGTTTATGGGCACATTGGAAATGTCTTGCCCATCGGCGAAGAATCTAATGAAGGCTCGACGCGATTGCGTCGTTGGATTTAGGATTGTGCCTCGAAGCATAGGGAATTCTACTTCTATCGTGCTCACAATCGCGGCTAATGTCAGCTCGCCTGATATTTCAAGAGTTAATTCTCCGGAGATATTTGCTAGATCCCTGAGGTGTTGGGGAAGGCGGATTTGTATCATTCAAGTGTATGTGCTTCTACGGATAAAACAGAGGGAAGGTGGGAGGCTAGTTCCATGAAGGAATCGCCTGAATCGCGAGAGGCGTAGATTTCCCCAGTTGTCGTGCCGAAATATATACCACAGGGATCGCATTGATCACTGGAGAGAGCTCCTCTTAGGACATTCCCGTAGAAGTGGCTTTGGGGCAGCCCTTTTGACATGGGTTGCCAGTCGTAACCCCCGCTTTGGCTTCTGTAGACTCTTAGCTGGTGGTCCGGGGGAAAGTGCTCCGAGTCACTTTTTATGGGGATCACGTAAACGGTTTCTGGATTGTTGTAGTCGACTGCGATTGCGAAACCAAAGTCACTTGGTAAATTGCCTGATATCTCGTACCAATTTTCTCCCGCGTCGTCACTGCGCATTACATCCCAATGCTTTTGCATGAATAGCACCTCAGGCTTCGATCGGTGTAGCGCTAGGCGATGCACGCAGTGTCCCACTTCTACGTCGTCATCGGGAAGATAGTCTGCTCGGAGTCCCTTGTTGATCGGCTTCCAATTTAGTCCTGCGTCATCACTTTTAAATGCGCCAGCTGCTGAAATTCCTACGTAGATCCGATTTGAGTTGGTCGGATCTTGAATAACAGTATGAAGGCATAGCCCACCGGCGCCAGGTTGCCACGAACCAGCCGTTGAATGTTCTCTCAGTCCATGCAGTTCGCCCCATGATTCTCCGGCGTCGTGCGAGACGAATATAGCCGCATCTTCAATACCTGCGAAGACCGTTTTTTCGTCAAATAGGGAAGGGGAGAGATTCCACACCTTCGCGAATTCCCATAGATGAGAAGATCCGTCATACCACAGGTGTGGTTTTGGTTCACCGGAGTAGTTGAAGCTGTTCGAAACCGCTTCCCAGGTCTTGCCGGCATCGAACGACCGCTGCAGGACTTGTCCAAACCATCCGTTGAATTGCGACGCGTAGATGAGATTTTTATTTAGTGGTGATGCATTGATGTGGTAGATCTCCCAACCCCCAAAGAGAGGCCCTTGTATCTGCCATTGTGATCGGCCATTGGCGCTATCTATTATAAAGGCTCCCTTTTTGGTGCCAATTAGCAACCTGACCTCAGTCACAGCAGCTCCTTTTTTTCTATTCCAGACCAAAGAAAAAGGACTACACCGGATCTTTTGTCTTTAAGATTTCCGACGTTATTGATTTATGATGTTATCACGTCAAATTCAAGAGATTATGAATTAAGTCGTAAATTGCAACTAACAGTTTCTGCTTTGAGGGTTCGCGTAGGAGGTGGATTTTTACAAAAGACAATCTAGCCACTGGTTTTCGCACTTAATCCGGATCTTTGAGTGTGCGCCAGACGTTACATATCTTCTATTAAATGGGCTCTCAGCGAAAGAATTCGCTCAAAATAATTGCCAGATATCCAGTCCGATTAGCTCTTAGATCGTGGTCTATTTCCCTATCTTTGAACTAGCTAGTGGGCACAATTGCTATGATAATAATCATTTAAAAGAGATGTGGGATGGCTAAAAGGCTTGTTCACTATTTGCTAAAACTTTTTAAGTGCAACTTTTGTAAATTACCAAAGCTCTCCTTGACTCCAGGTCGGTTCCGCGAATTTTTTTACTATTTCGAGAATGTCGCTTCCGTATTTGGTAGCTTTTGTTGGACCAATTCCTTTGACTCCGAGGAGTTCTTGATCGGTCTTGGGAAGCATTCGGGAAATTTCTTCAAGGGTAACGTCGTGAGCGATTATGTATTGAGGCACTCCTTCACTTCTTGAGCGTTCGCGCCTCCAAATTTTAAGGTGGTCGAGAATATTGGTGTTTATATCCTTTATCTCTAACGTGTGAGTTTGGGGAGTTTGTATCGATTCGTCAAAATCAACGGTATTTGCAGCGAGTGCTTCTGAACGCGCTCGCAGAACCCTGTCTAGCTCAAAGATCCTTTCGTTGAGTCGCAGTGCCATTGAATTTAATCCAGCAATGAAGAGTCCATCTAGACGGCGAACCCTAGACAGTGCGACATATCCCATGCCGGGTGTGAATGATCGTTTTAGGTCCACCTCAGCGGCGTCGAGGCTCATCCCTTGACTTTTGTGAATCGTGATTGCCCACGCTAATCGTAATGGTACCTGGCTGATCTCAGCGGTGACTTTTTGATCTTCCTCGCGCTGCCACGTATGGGCCTCTACCTCTATGACTCGGCCGTTTCTTGCTAGTGCTACACGTGGCCACTCCAAATCGAGGTCGATGACTTTGCCAAGGGTTCCATTTGCATACTGTCGATTAGGGTCATTTGCCACAAACATCACCTCTGCTCCAACCTTTAGGTCAAGGTCGCTAGGGGCAAGCATGCCTTTGCGGAGAGTTTCAATCGATGTTGATTCACCGCGGGAAACCATAGTGAATCTTTTAGTTGGCATTGGTATTTCATCTAGATGGCGCTGGTTGATGGTGTCGACATCGATATTGTGCGAGTAGAGTCTCGTTATCTCATTTCGATTTTCCGGCGCTATCGCGGTTCTAGATTCTAGAATCTCAAGATGTTTTGGGCCCAGCGACCCTAATCTCATTGCTTCAAGCACCTCTTGGAGGCCATCGCCTTCCTGGCGGTGCTGTTCGGTTAGATAACAGGGGTCGGGATCTAGATCTCGCCAACTGCGCGAGTTGAAAGCAAAATCGAAGTCGCTTAAACCCTTTGAAATCGGTGGCAGCTGAAACATATCCCCGACAAGGATCATCTGTATTCCCCCAAAGGGCGCGTCTATGCCTCTTATCTTTCTGGCTAGGTCATCAAGAGAGTCCAAAAATCGCCCTGGAAGCATTGATATCTCATCGATTATTAGAGTCTGCACCTCTAAGAACCGACGAGATATCCTGTCGCGCGCGGCTATCTTGGCTAACTCTTGGTCGTTCAATGAATCGCTGATTCCGATACCTGACCATGAATGTATTGTGACTCCAGCAATTTGAGTCGCTGCAATTCCCGTTGATGCGGTAACTGCGACTTGGATGTTCCATGCTCGACTATAACGAACAAAATTTGACAATACATATGACTTGCCTGCGCCCGGTGCTCCCGTAAGGAAGACGGAGGCTGAGTTCATCATGATTTGAAGTGCTTGGCTTTGTCTCACCCATTAGACCTTAGCTTTTTCTGGAGCGACCTTTAGACCTTATAATGCTTTTACCACAGTGGGCAAACCGTACTCCTTGAAAATTACGAACACCTTGGGGTTGCTATTTGCCAACGTTAGTAGAGGGTAGTCGATGAAATAGCTTTCTATTTTGTCATTTCCCTGGTGTTAACCGGCTAATCGTGAGGCTTCCTCCCCGAGAATCATTGCGCCTGGATTAGCAGGTTAACAGGGTATTGTCCGGGTACTAATCGGAGATTTGGACGCACTAGTATGCCCAATAACCGGATAATCCTACGATAATTGAAATGACTGAATCACTTTTGTGCTTCATTGAAAAAAGAGCTCGTCAAAGGATAAGTTTTGTACACCAGAGAGGAGGCGAGAACGGAGATATTTGATTGGATCCAATGGTATAACCGGAAAAGAAGACATTTACGTATTGGTGATATTTCACCAACTGAGTTCGAAAGGTCAGCTATGTTGAAAGCTGCGTAGTTGAGCGGAGTTTCGTGTCGCGTTTGGTGAGCAATTCCAGAGACTTCCGATCCAGTATCAGAGGTATCAATTATTCCTACGGATAAGTCAGTTGGAGATGAATCAAAAGGCGAGCGAAGGGAGGTCGCTTAGATTGTGCGAAAGTGACAATTTTATTGGCAGGCTCCGGAGCTGACTTTGAGGCACAACAACGACAAGAGAAGATGGTCAACCATCAAAGAGCAACTTAATAGTCACCACCGAGCCACCATAGTTCTTACGTCAGATAAAGGTGTCGTCTATCACATCTGCACTAGTGGTGTTTCTGAGCCGGTTCACAAAGAGATCTACCGTCTCTTAGGAGTTAGTGATCCCCTTAAACGGATAAAGACCATTGCGACGCATTTGTAGTGTCCCAACAAAAGACTACATATCCAACTAGCTGGGAGAATCGGTTGAGTGACGGTAAGTTGGGTTAGCATACGAGCAAATGCTTGGAAATACCTATCTCAAATAGCCGAACGTGAACCCAATCTTGGGCTCAATGGTCATTTAGGGTAATACCAAAAGTCGGTTCGCTAGGAGCCGTGTGAATTGAGATGTTCACGCACGGTTCTGTGAGTTAAGCGGCTAATCCGAGTCCGGACTTAGCTATCTCCCACACACGCCTAGTCTTTATTACCTTGTTTTTTCTCCGGATTGGCGGGCAACTGAGCCTAGGAGCTCTTCGTGACGACGAAGGACGGCGGCCATCGCTTCAAGACTAACACGGAGTTGCTCGACTTGAGCGGCTAACCCCGAACCGCAACGTTACGATGCAAATTCAAGTATCGAAGCAATCGCTTGAGTTGTTACCTCTTGTAACGAAAGCCCCTCTTCAATCAGCCACCGACAGAAGGACAAAAGATCAAAGGCATAAGCCTCTACCGTTCTTGGCGACTAAGCCCGATCCATGAGATAGCTAAGGTAAGCACTCTCCGCCTCGAAACCATCGCTAGGCGAACCCGATAGGCTCCAGCCCTTTTCGTGGCGATCCAGACGTAGCGTCTTTGTTTGCCTAGAACATTAGTATCTCACCGGTCTTATCTCATTGCAAGCTATTTTTTAGAAAACTTTCGAAGAAGCAAATCAGATGGAACTTGGATGGATGATCGGCCAATTCCACCCCATCCCTTCGCCCCATCTGTATCTTCAGTCGCATTCCGCGAGGGGATGGGGTGGAATTTGTTAGTCTGAGTACCACAAACCCAAAAGAGCACTCACATCCCCAGTATCCTGCACAAACTCTCGGAGTTTCCTCACCCCAACAACCGTTGATACTAATTATTAGCCACATAAAAGGAGAGCGGGGAGGGGAAGTTCCTCCCCGTCAATCGACAAAGGGATATCAAACCGGCACAAGCTGCGTTGGTAAAGAGCCCAGGTAATGAGCGTTGTGTTCAAAAGGCGGAGATGCCTCCCTTGGGTAAGTACTACGAAGATGCGCGAAAACAAACCATCCGATGACGCACAAAGGAAATTATCAATAATGACACTAGTGTCCCCTCTCATAAGTTCCCTGAGTTCTAGTTCCCCAGATACTTTGCCATCGATGCGAATATCTCGTCAGCTGTCTTTACCCACCTAAATGGTGTTGGGTCTTGGTTCCAGCGCTCTGCCCAGGTGTTGATCGAAGCAACGAGTTGCTTTTGTGACTTATGGGTGGATGTGTGGAGCATTTTGGTAGTCAGTTCCGAGAACCATCTCTCAACCAGGTTCATCCACGAGGAGTAGGTGGGTGTAAAATGGAAGTGGAATCTGGGGTTTTTTATGAGCCAGGCCCGTACAGCATCGGTTTTATGCGTTGCATAATTGTCCAGGATGACGTGGACTTCGAGTTCTTTTGGAACTTCTTTTTTCACCTGATCCAAAAAGGCTATGAACTCGATCGCCCGATGAGCCTTTGTGGTGTTGGTGATCACCTTGCCAGAGGCAACATCAAGTGCTGCAAAGAGATTTGTTGTGCCGTTGCGTTTGTAGTCATGTGTTTGCCGCTCTGGAACAAAAGGTCTCATGGGAAGCAGTGGCTGGGTTCTATCCAACGCCTGGATCTGTGTCTTTTCGTCAATACATAGTACCAGTGCAGCATCAGGGGGATTGAGATAGATCCCAGTTATGTCGCGGACCTTTTCGGTAAAGGCCGGATCGGTACTGATGTTGAAGTATCCCAAGACATGGGGCTTGAGGCCAAAGGTTCTCCAGATACGTGAGATGCTCGCTGGTGATACCCCGATCCGCTTGGACATTGAAGACGTCGACCACTGGGTAGCAAGCGGGGGCTCTTCTTCCAAAGTGATCCTTAGAATCTCGGCGATCTTTTCGTCATCAATGCTTCTCGGTTTTCCACTTCTCGGTGCGTCATCGAGAAGTTCCACTCCGTAGTTGATAAAACGCCGCTTCCATTTGCATACCGTCTCTGTAGATATCTGAAGTCTTTGCGCGATCTCGTTGGTTCCAACCCCTTCGTTACTCCATAGGGCAATGCTGGCCCTTGCCACCTGTCCTATGGGAGCTGTGGACTTTCTTACCACTGCTTCTAATTCGCTACGTTCTTTGGGACTGAGCGGAACCACCGAAGCTTGTCGTCCAGATCTCTTCTTGGGCGGCTTGCTCTGGTTGGCATCAATGTTTGGCTCCTCTGAAATGGTGTGACTTTGCATCGTTCTCCCTTGCAAGGTTATGTCCTTACCAAGGAGAACAACCTTAGAAGGGATTAATTCCTCAGTTTCAGGGAAATTATGAGAGGGGACACTAGGAGACAATTGATTAGGTCGCTATACCCAAAATTAGATTTCAGAATCTAAAAAAGTGACCAAGAAGGCTCAATCGCAAAGGGAATAGGTCTTATTTGACTCTCTGAAACCAGATTTGGGCCATAGATGCTTTGTCAAACCTAATTCAGTTCCAAATAACCGACGCAGAGTTACGCCGAAGGGCTCGAGCTGGTCTACTTCTGTTGATTAAGACTTGATTGGAGACCAGCCGCCTTGGTTGGTTATTTGGCCCACTCATAAAGGTGCTCAGGTCGCCCACTTGCCCCATATTTGAGAGTGAGATTTACCTTGCCTAATCTGGCTAGGTACGCTAAGTAGCGCTGAGTGGTACTTCTTGAGAGGCCGGATCTACGTGCTATTTCGTCTGCAGTGAGTATTTCATCAACCGCCCTCAGCGTCGACATTACAACTTCTAGGGTGTGGGGAGAATGACCCTTTGGCAGATTGACTTCGTCTGGAGCGGTCCGAAGCACCGACCAAAGGCGATCGATTTGTGCTTGGTCGAGATCGCTTGATGCGTCAAATTCCGCTCTCATGAGGCGGTACGCCTGGAGTCTTTCACTTAATCCACGTGAGTCAAAAGGCTTAGTAATGTAGTGTATCGCACCACATTTCATCGCTTCTCGGACGCTCGCACTGTCGCGGGCAGCGCTAATGACTATGACGTCTGGACGGGGAGGATCCATCGCTCTTAGCTGCCTTAAGACCGTTAATCCATCAGTATCTGGCAGATAGAGATCAAGCAGAACTAAATCTGGAGATAGATCCTTTGCGGCCGAGACTGCTAGAGCTCCTGTGTTTGCAAATCCACAGGTTTCGAAATCCTCCAATCGGTCGACATATGCGCCATGAAGCTGGGCGACGCGGAAGTCGTCGTCTACTACGAGAATTCGGATCTTTGTCCCTTGTAAACTTTCCTCGGTCATGGAAGCTCCTACCTTGGCGATCTCTTCGTGAATTAAAACTTTGACCACTACTGTAATATTTGGCCAAAGTGCTTTTGGGGCGATCATCTTTGGCACTATTGCCTTGAAGTGGAAGTCTTACTGTAAATCTTTAGTTATTTTGATTTTTATGGTTCAATCCATTGGACCGATCCTTTCGGCAGCGCTGTCAATGGCGCTATGAAGAGTAACGCTAAAAGATGCGCCTGGAACGTTCTTTACTTGAACTTCGCCATTATATTTAGCGGCGATTTGAGCCACGAGAGCTAATCCTAGGCCTCGTCGGTAACCTCTGCCTGCCACTTTGGTGGAAAATCCATCCGTGAAGATTGAGCTTAGGAGTGCCATGGGAATTCCTAAGCCACTGTCAGTTACGGTTATGTAGATTTTCTCTTCGACGGCTTCTATGTGAAGTTCGATCCATTTGGGATCGTTTTCCATTTGGTATGGATTTGTGTGCTCGGTGCTCGACAAGACGGCGTCTAGGGCGTTGTCGATTAAATTTCCAACGATTGTCAATATATCCAACGAATTTCGAAGAGTTCCATGAACCTTAGTTGCATTGGTTACCACCAAGGTGACACCTCGTTCTGAGGTAACTGCGCCCTTGGCCAGGATCAGAGCTCGCAAAAGAGGGTCGTCGATGGCGTCAATCCGATCGTTTGTAAGGTTACTCCTCGAAGAGATGTTGAGGGCAAAGTCGATTGCTTCTTCGGATTCCCCAAGTTCTATAAGTCCAACAATGGTATGCATTTTGTTCGAGAATTCGTGGGCTTGCGCCCGAAGGGCTTCTGTCATTCCAACCATGCCGTCGAGTTCACGAAGTAGCCCCTCCCATTCGGTCCGATCCTGAATGGTTATAACGTGACCAAGGTTTTGGCCGTCGCGTTCAACCGCTAGGCGGGAGATCGAAAGGATGGATCGGCCAACTACCACTGGAAGGTCTCGACCGGGAATTTCTCCGGTTACAATTTGGCGAAGACGCCGCCCTCGGACGAGGTGTCGTAGAGGTCTTCCAATTGATCTCTCGGGGATCCCTATCAACCGTCGTGCTTCTTGGTTGAAAAATCTTATTAGTCCATTGGCGTCACAGGCTATTACGCCTTCAGAGATGCCTTTTAGGAGCGCTTCTTGTTCTTGAAGCAGAGACGATAGTTCAATGCTAGTGAGTCCGAAGGTCTCGGCTAGGTTGCGGCGATAGAGATACCACAGACTGAGGGTTGTGAGTGCTGCGACGAATAGGAATGCAAAGACGATCTTTGAAAATACAAACTTCAAATAAGAGTAAAGGCGTTGGCGTGTGGCGACTATTTCAACTATCGCCACCTGTCTGGTATGCCTATTAGATAGCGCGAAATATGAAAAATTTATAAGGGTAGTCGGATTGAGGTTTTTGGCACAGAATGATAGTCCGAGATTCGGACTTTGGTAAGGGAGGTTGCTGAGGTTTTGCGCGTGGTTAGAGGGGAAGATGGGTACAGCTGTTGCTGAAAGTGGGCTCGACGTAGGGGCGGATCCTGTTGCTGTCGCCTTTGTCGTGAGATAGGACGGAAAAAAGACAAAGGTTAAGTTTTCTATTTTACAAAGGCTCTTTAGCTCATCTCTGGTCTGGCGCGTAATTTCGACCTTGGTGTTATTTGTTGAGGTTCCATCTCCAATCGAACCGAGAGACTCAAGTATCGCTTTGGATCGATCGATCGATATGGTTGTTAGTCGTAGCTCGGTCGACGATTCGGTCAAGACTAAAAGAGCACCGATCGCCACGGTGATGGTCATCGTCAGTACGAATG
Source organism: Acidithrix sp. C25 (assembly GCF_904848545.2). Classification (NCBI taxonomy): domain Bacteria; kingdom Bacillati; phylum Actinomycetota; class Acidimicrobiia; order Acidimicrobiales; family Acidimicrobiaceae; genus Acidithrix; species Acidithrix sp. C25. The sequence goes on along the minus strand of NZ_CAJHCI020000002.1, from coordinate 707,738 downwards.
CATAGATCGCGATTTGACGGATGGAACTTGTATTGGATCTGGTGCTCAAGGACAAAAGACCCCCTGACATTGTCTTTTTGAACCTTCAGATATATACAAACTAGCCCTTTGAACCAAGAAGAACAGCGCCGATCCCTCATGGGATTTATGGGATAAATAGCTTTATTTGGGATTATCTGGTTAATTCGAAATTAATATCGGCTGGGAATTGCCTGGATGTAGATTCTTACCTACTGCCGCGAGGTGTACCGGGGGATGGTCATCTCGAATAAAAAACGGCAGAGGAAATGTCTGCAATTGGGGGGTTGTTTTGCTTTTGTGCAATCATGTCTCGGTTTCGGGCTACAAATTAGATGCTTTTGCATATCTAAGGAGTAGTCGGTGAAACTATTCTTACTCACATTAGGTTTCGGCTTTGTTTCGGCTTCAATCTATGCCCTTTTGAGTGTTGGCTTGTCGCTCCAATTTGGTGTTACAAACTTCGTCAATTTCGCCTATGGGGCGTATCTGGGCGTCGGAATGCTTTTGACCTATACATTTTCAGCCACGCTTGGGTTGCCATTTTGGCTCTCTATCGTTCTGGCGACAATTGGTACTGGAATAGTTTCCATGCTGATATCGGAGTTCATCCTAAGTCCGTTTGTCAAGCGGCGAAAATCTCTCTTTTACATGTTGATCGTGACCTTTGGCCTCTCTCTCATTCTCGACAACGTCTTACAGATCATCTACGGAGTCGGCTTCAACGAATATCCCATAGGTCAGTCCTCGCCTGTTACCATTGGCCCCTTTAGCTTCACAGGCAACCAATTGATCATAATTGCGATTGCTGGAATTGTCATGATCGGAGTTCATCTCCTGCTCTCTCGTTCACGATTGGGCAAGGCTATGCGAGCGATGAGTGATAACGCTGATCTAGCTAGAGCATCTGGAATCGATACCAACATGGTAACTCGTTGGACTTGGTTTATCAGTGGGGCTCTTGCGGGTCTGGGTGGTATTGTCCTGGCGTTGAATATCGTCTCATTTCAAACGACTAGCGGGGATGCACTGCTCTTTGTCATCTTTGCAGCCGTTATTCTTGGCGGAATTGGTCAAACCTACGGGGCTATGCTTGGTGCGTTGATAATTGGTGTAGTGACAGAGGTATCCACGGTCTTTATATCTTCTGCGTACAAGCAGGACATTGCATTTTTGGTTCTCGTGATCATGCTTTTGGTACGTCCTCAAGGGTTGATTCCTGCAAAAGGAAAAGCCTAACCTAGCGACTCCTTTGGATGACGATTGATTCGAAATCCATGGGCCATGATGGAACCCAAACCCGTCATATCACAACGTTGGTTTCTCTTTTTATCTTATTTCTACTTCGACCACGGTGAGAAATTCTTACACATAGGAGTTGGTTTATGTCAATTTTTCTCGGGTATGTTGCAACCATATTGGTTACCTTGTTTACCTACAATATCTTTACCCTGGGCCTCAATATTCAATTCGGTTACGCCGGGATCTTGAACTTCACAGTCATTACCTTTATGGCAATGGGTGCCTACTTCTACGCAGTCTTCGTAATGCCCCCAGCGAATGCTTCAAATCAGGTCTTTTATATCCTTGGTTTACACTGGCCCTGGCCCCTTGCGTCGATTGCGGGAATAGTTGCCTCGGGAATCCTTGGCTATCTAATTGGTCTGATAGCGCTAAAGCGACTTCGATCTGACTACCTGGCAATTGTTACCCTAGCAACGGGAACTCTTCTCTATGGGCTATCTGGCGATCAGAATAAACTCTTTGATGGTTGGGCTGGGCTATTTTCGGTAAATCAACCTTTTCAAAGTGTGGCTAACAACCACCCGAACACCTTCTCTTGGATCTTTGTGGTTATCTCTGGAGTGGTGATGCTAATCGTTTGGTGGTTTGCCAATCAGCTCTACTCATCACCGTTGGGACGTTCGATGCGTGCAATCCGTGAGGACCAAGACGTGGTGGACGCCTTTGGAAAAAATACCTTCAAGGTTCGAATGATGGCGATGGTAATAGGTTCTACCATCGTAGGAATCGGAGGAGTGCTTACGATTCAGTACATTGGAGCACTTTCACCTGCTGGATGGACCACTGGGGAGACCTTTGTAGTCTGGGCTGCGCTGTTGGTCGGCGGTCGTGGGAACAATATTGGCGCGATGCTCGGTTCTTTGTTGGTCGCTGTGATCTTCAACGAGGGAACTAGATATATTCCCCAAGTGGCATCTAGCCCTAACCTGGTTCCTGATCTTCGTAACATAATTATTGGCTCGTTGGTTATTTTGAGCATCTGGTTTAGACCTCAAGGTGTACTTCCGGAACGTAAGGCCAAGTTTTTTGAACTTCCCCTGAAGGATAAGTATGCCCAAACCTTTGGTGGAGTAAGCGCGAATCAAGAGTTAGCGACGGAGGTCTAGATGAGTAATATTTTAGCGATCTCGGATGTCCATGTGGCATTTGGTGGGCTGAAGGCGATCGATGGATGCACCTTTGAGGTAGAAAAGGGTACAATTACTGCCCTGATTGGTCCGAATGGTGCAGGAAAGTCAACCATGGTTGGCTCAATTGCCGGAGCCGTTTCTCTTACTTCTGGTTCGATTACCTTCGACGGGCAAGAGATATCACACCTGCCTACATATAGGCGAGCTCAAGGCGGATTGATAAGGACCTATCAGATTTCACGGGAGTTCGGAGGGATGACCGTTCTTGAGAATTTGCTTGTTGTCCGGCTCGGACAGAGCGGAGAAAGCCTAATTAATGCGGTCTTTCGGCCGAAGAAATCTAAGACTGAAACCAATGCACTTGTAGGCGAAGCAAACGAAATCCTAAATACTTTTGGTCTTTACCGACTGCGCAATGAGTATGCATCGAATCTTTCGGGTGGCCAAAAGCGACTTCTGGAGCTTTCTCGAGCAGTGATGGCCAAACCAAAGATGCTTCTTTTGGATGAGCCAATGGCAGGCGTAACGCCCGCTCTTATTGAAATCCTTGGACAACACTTACTGGACCTAAATAAGGGTTCAGGCATGTCAATGTTGCTTGTTGAACACAACCTAGAGGTTGTAGACAAAATCTGTTCGAGGGTCGTGGTTATGGCGACCGGAAAACGTCTTGCTGAGGGAACTTTGGCTGAGCTGCGTTCGAATCGTGACGTTGTCGAGGCTTATTTGGGAGGTGAAGTTCATGAGCGTATTGGAAGTTAAAGGACTTAGCGGAGGGTACGGGAAGACCCCAATTATTTGGGAAGTATCCATGGAGGCCAAGGTCGGCCAGGTGGTTAGTATTGTTGGGCCAAATGGCGCTGGTAAGTCAACCTTCATGAAGTCCCTGTTCGGGATTACAGACGTGACCGGCGGCGAAGTGGTACTCGATGGCCAGAACGTCAAGGGACTGCCTTCATTTCGGTTGGCTCGCGCGGGTATGGCTTATGTGCCCCAAGTTGACAATATCTTTACGACCATGACGATCAAAGAGAACCTGGAGATGGGTGGATACTCCAACCGACGGGGACTGGCTCAGCGAGTAGAGGTTGTGCTTGAGATCTTTCCAGACCTCAAGGCTGCTCAGAACAGAAAAGGCGGAGAGCTTTCGGGCGGACAGCGAAATATGTTGGGTATGGCCCGAGCGCTCATGGCCGATCCTAAGGTGCTGCTACTCGATGAGCCCACGGCGGGACTTTCGCCTATCTACGTCGACGTAGTCTGGGATCAGGTCGGCCGCATCGCTAAGACTGGCACCGCAATTGTGGTGATTGAACAAAATGTTGATCGGGCCATCTCGAACTCGGAATGGGTATACGTCCTTGTGGCTGGGCGAAATCGACTCGACGGCCCTGCAAGTCAGGTGGCAGCACTTGACCTGGGCGAAATTTTCTTGGGTGCGACAGCAGCAGCCATGGAGTCAGAGAGCGAGGTGATCGCCTAGCAATAGATGGGGCAGTTTTGGGGGATTCCGTTGCTTATGGTTTGAGCGATGGACAAAGTTTTAAGGCTACTTGGGGATCGTGTGATTTCATCTCTAATGGAGAGTTTCGATTTCGGTAGCTTCATTTCAGTAGTTTCAATGATCTCATCAAATTAACTGATGATCAGTATTTGGATAAAAAAGGGGGTACCCGTGAAGGGTATTAAAAAGTGGGTAAAAGCGACGGCAGCACTGGCATCGCTATCTATGGTGGCAGCGGCTTGTGGGAGCGGCTCTTCTTCATCATCATCATCATCATCATCGGCTACGACAGCGGCATCAACGGGCCCGCTTACAGTCGGGGAGCTCCTGCCTATGTCTGGGGCAGAGGCGTTCGTCGGTCAGTGGTTTGATCATGGGATCAAAGCTGGTGTCTATGAGATAAATCACCATGGCGGAGTACTTGGCCATCAACTTACTACGGCACTTCAAGATACTGCGGGCGACCCAGTAGATGCAGTAACAGCGTGGAAGTCGCTTCAGTTACAACATCCAAATTTTGTAACCGGGCCGAGCTCTCTATCGATCATGGGCGTTATCAATCAGTTCCAACAACAAAAAGTGGTGGACCTCATGGAAGGTGGTACAACTCAGTTGGACCACATGACGCAGTCATATATCTATAGAGTTTTCCCATCTGACTCAGTGCTATTGGCAGCAGAGGCCTATTATGCCCTCAAAGGTTTGAATTGCACAAAGGCATCGCTAATTTACACCTCCGATGCAAACGCCCAGGCCGAAGTTCCTCCTTTGACTGCAGCCTTCACCGGTAATGGTGGGAAGATCTTGGACAACGAGCAGATTCAGGCCGGCCAGAGCTCATATCTCTCTGAGGTATCTCGCGCATTTGCGAATAACCCACAGTGTGTATTTTTCCATGCCGATCCACAGACTGCCGCAACTCTGTTCGCGAACGTAAAGCAGCTCGGTCACCTGAATGTTCACTTTATTACTGGTGATACCGGTACCTCTATTCAGCTAGCACAAGCTGTCGGCCTAGCCGATGCCAGCAAGTGGATGACAGGTATGGCTGCGCCAGCAGCGTACGCACCGGCATATAATGAGTTCTTAGCAGCCTATAAGGGGCAATGGAATAGCTCTAAGCCACTGCCAGCATCACCAGCTATGTATGATGCGGTTGTTATGGCGGCGTTGGCAATGACAGCTGCACATTCCACTAATCCACATGTTTGGGTGAAGTATATTACCAAGATTAGCAACCCGCCAGGCACGCCTGTTTATACATATGCACAGGGTGTGGCACTGCTAAAGCAAGGTAAGAAGATCAACTACCAGGGTGCGAGTGGTCCTGAGAATTTCAATCAGTATCACAACGTCTTTTCTGGCTTTGACGTTCAGCAATTCAATACGGCCGGTGTGTTGCATACAGTCCAAAGTATTACCTCTAGCCAAGTGGCAGCTATGTACAACTCCAAGGGTTAACCAATGAGTTGTCTTGATTTCCTATAATGCACTTAGCTTTTAGGAATTAGTGTTCTCCCCCGAGAAGCAGCGTCGGCCAAATCCACTTGGATTTGGCCGACGTTTTTTAACAGGATTTTCAGCCAGTAACTCTGATTCCTGACACCACCTGAGCGACAATCCAAAGGAATGTATAGAAGGGCCCCATTACCCGTATTTGTCTGAAGTGATAGTTCGCTAGAGAGTCTGAGAGAATCAAAGTAGGAGGTTGAGTTCGAGAGGCATTGATGTTTTTCTCACCAGCAAGCCAGCAAGCGTTTTAGGATTTCTCGTGAATGCGCTAGAAGGCCACGGCGCCGCGGGGAATTCTGTGGTCGTAGTTATTTCGAATTTGAACTGGCTGAAGTCATGTGAGCCAATCGAGCTATTTGATATTTGGTGATCGAAGGATCGCTCGGTTATCGACGGGAGGACACCATGGTCAGCTGATATTTTGCCAGAGTAGCTTGCCAGCGTAGCTTTCCAGGGCGGTCTTGGTTCGAGGGGACCATTTTATAAGTAGTCGCATGGTTGCAATGGTTAAGGTCGCCTCTTTAGTGGTTGTAACATGGTGAATTGCGCCTTAGACATTTACTGCGTTCCACTGCGAAGAGGTCGCCTTTAGGTGAGATGATTAAGCGAGATGATCTAATCTTTGCTAGGTTCATCTCGCTTCAGTTTGCATATTTTGTTCATTGAGCAAATATTCGAGAATCGACACTCAAGTGATTGGGCTAGCTGGAGGTCCTATGCTTTGCTGGTGAGAGCTCTTGAGTAACGTTGCGGGCCGTATTGATCAATGCGACATGAGTGAGTGCTTGTGGAAAATTGCCCAGCATGGAGAGGTTATTTGGGTCGTACTCCTCTGAAAATAGACCAAGTTCATTTCCTAGTTGGAGGAGTTTGTCAAAGCGAATCTTTGCCTCTTTAGTCTTGCCCGCTAAAACCATATTGTCGACTAGCCAGAAACTGCAAGCTAAAAATACTCCTTCATCTCCGGGTAGGCCATCTTCGCCACTTTCTCCAGTTTCATACCTTTTAACTACGTTGTTTATCGATAGCCGTTCATCTATTGCTTGGGCGGTGCGAACCATCTTTGGATCTGCTGCATCTATGAATCCCACCAATGGCAAGAGCAGGAGCGATGCGTCTAGATTAGTGGATTCGTAGTCTTGTACGAAGTAGCCGAGTTCTTCATTGTAGCCATTAGCCATGATTGATTTGTGTATGTCATCACGAATTGCTCTCCACTCTTGGTCTTTGCCAGCCATTCCGTATCGTTCGACAAGTTTTATTGCGCGATCAAATACCACCCATGCCATTACCTTTGAATAGGTGAAATGGCGCCTTGGCCCTCGTATTTCCCAGATTCCTTCGTCAGGTTTGTCCCAATTTTTAGCGACAAAATCTACGATTACCAACTGAAGATGCCAGGACTCTTCGGAGTATTTAATTCCAGATCGACGAAATTGATAGAATGCATCCATCAATTCTCCATAGACATCTAGCTGGAATTGGTTAGATGCTGCGTTTCCTATTCGAACTGGTGCTGAGTCTCGATAGCCCGATAGCCACGGTATCGTGAATTCCGGTATAAGTCGTTCGCCTCCAATTCCATACATAATCTGAAGCTGCGTAGGATCTCCGGCTGCAGCCCGGAGGAGCCATTCTCGCCACTTTAGAGCCTCGCGTTCGAATCCGTCAATCATTAAGGCATATAGGGTAAAGGTGGCGTCTCTCAGCCAACAGTATCTGTAATCCCAATTTCGAATACCGCCAATTTGCTCAGGAAGCGAGGTCGTTGGCGAAGCTACAATTGCCCCCGTAGGCTGGTAGGTCAAGGCCTTTAGGGTGATGATCGACCTCTCTACAACTTCTTGATATTCTCCAAAGATTGGCTTGCATCCGTTCATATAGTTTTGCCAGAAGGAAAAGGCATGTTCGAATGATTCGCGAGCTTCGTGGGGGGCTGGAGGTTTGGTGATTGAATCATGATAGATCGCGCTGAACGTTTGAGTTTCGCCAGGGATAGCTTGGAAATTGGCTATAGTCTTAAAGTCTTCACTCTCTAGTGCTACGTTGGACGATATGGCCAGACCTCCAGATCCAGAGACCATAGATAGTCCACCTTCCATGTGTCGCACCCAAGGAACCGTGGTTCCGTAGTCAAACCGAACTATAAGTTCCATGGTCATGTCTACAACTCCATCTATCCCCTCTACAAGACGGTAGATGCTTGGATGAGAGTTTCTAGGTGGCATAAAGTCAATGACTTTTACCTTTCCTGATGCCGTTGTGAAGGTTGTTTCTAGAATTAGCGTTCTGGGAAGATAGCGTCGTTCGTATTTGATGACTGGCTCCTTAGGGGTAATTCTCCAGAAGCCATTTTCGTCGCTACCTATCAGCCGGGCCAGGCACGCATTTGAGTCAAAGCGAGGCAGGCATAGCCAATCGATTGAACCTCTCTTTGAGATTAGGGCGACTGTATGTAAATCGCCAATGATGCCATAGTCTTCGATAAGTTCTCTTTCCATAGAATGACATTACTTCAGATTTTGCTTTGTGGGAAGCTACCTCGAGGATTTTTGCCTGTTCTAAATCTTAATCATGACTAATTTCCAAGGTCAAGTAATTGAATTATTTCAGATTTGGTTCGCTTTAATTTGATCACCAGTTGCCAGCTTTGTTCGGTGAAAGGCGGAGATTGGTGACTTATGTGACCTCATGTTGTTGCCTTAATAGCATGTAGGGCGGGGGATCAAAGCAGATATTTTATGAGGTTTAGCTGAATAAATTGTTCTAGCAATACGATGTGAACTTACGGATAACTTTGATTTAATTAATGATTTTAAGCACGTGTTCAGTCTGTTTATTTTGAGATTTGGTCAGTGGTTATGATTTCTGGGGGATTTATGTCAAAGGATAAACGCGGAGGTGCGCTAGCCGTTTATCCTATCTGGGTTGGTGGTATTTAAAAGGAGGGTCTAGTCGTGGTTGATGATTTGAAAGGTGCCCTCTCGTTTTCGGTGGGCGACACTCATAACGGGAGTCGACGTGGCACGGTTAAATTGAATCGCGGATCTTTTTCGACACCTATATTTATGCCAGTTGGGACCAGGGGCACCATTAAGGCGGCAATCGCCAATGACATAGCCGCAATCGGCTTTGAGGTTATTCTCGGAAATACCTACCATCTGATGTTGCGACCTGGAGTTGAAGTTATCGATGCTTTGGGGGGACTTGGTAGATTTAGCGGGTGGAAGCGCAGTATGCTCACGGATTCAGGTGGATTTCAAGTGATGTCTCTTGGTGCAACCTTTAGCGATGCCGGTGCGACCTTTCGCTCTATCTACGATGGATCCATTCATGATGTAACCCCCGAGAAGGCCGTCTGGCTTCAAGAGATGATCGGCGCAGACATAGCAATGGTTCTTGACGTTTGTACCAATCTTCCAGCTAGCCGTGATGAAATTAAACGTGCTATGGATTTGACTCATTCCTGGGCCCTTCGCGCGCGTTTTGCAAAGCACCGACAAGATCAGGCGCAATTTGGGATCGTTCAGGGGGGCTCCGAGGTAGACCTAAGATCAGAGAGCGCCAAATTTATCTCTGATGTTGGTTTTGAAGGAATTGCCCTAGGAGGATTGGCGGTAGGAGAGTCCCGTGACGACATGCTTCGGGCCATCGACGCGGTAGTTCCTCATCTTCCACCAGATAAGCCGCGTTATCTGATGGGCGTGGGCGATCCAATTGGGGTCGTTGAAGCGATAGCACGCGGAATAGACATGTTTGACTGTGTGGCTCCGTCTCGAGTCGCACGTCATGGGGTTGCCATGACTTTTTCAGGGAAGATGCATATGAGGAATCAAAAGTACGTGCGTGATGAATCCCCAATTGAGCCCGGGTGTCCATGTGTAGCTTGTGCGAATTTTCCAAGGGCTTTAATTCGACACCTTGTGTCGGTAGGTGAACCTACCGGTGGCAGCCTTCTGACCTTGCATAATCTTACTTTTATGTACCGACTAATAGAGGGTTCGCGAAATGCTATTTCTACAAAAACTCTAGGTGAATACATTAAGTCGATCTATGCTGCTTGGGGCAACTAGCATAGATCTGGTTGTTTATGCCAAAGTGGATTTTTAGCGTTTATGGCTATTGAAAGTTACGGCATATTTTTTACAAATGGAGTATTTGAATGTTTCTAGGGGCCGCTGCTGCACAAACGGGCGGAAGTTCGTTGACGCTACTTCTACCAATCGTCCTTTTCGCTGGAATATACCTTCTTGTGCTGCGGCCACGTGCAGCAAAAGCGAAAGCTGCCCAAGCCAACGCCAGGGTTGTTGAAGTTGGAGATCGAGTCATGATGACCTCTGGAATTTTGGGTCGAGTTGTTCGGACTACCGAAGAGACCGTGGTCGTTGAAGTTGCTCCTGATATCGAGCTGAGCTTTGTACGTCGTGCGGTTTCACGAAAGCTTGAAGAGGCAGATCCTCTATATTCCATGGATGAATTCGATTATTACGATGAAGACGAAGATGGCGATGTCGAAGGTGACGATGCTCAAGATGAATCGACTGGGTCGGCCGACGACTCCACCCACGACGGTCAAATTGGATCTGAGGCTCCTAAAAATGCACTCGACGAAGATGGCGATAAGTAGTAGCAGTAGCAGAGTTCTCTGATTGACAAATTGCTGGAAGATGAAGACTAGGTCTTTTGCTTCCAGCTTGGTCATTTTGGTGGAAATGTTGATTCTCGGTCAGACCTTGTTGTAGATGGTCGATCGTTTGATTTTGAACAGATATTTCGTTCAATTTGAGGTGGGTATTTAATGAAACGCTCTGGATGGTTTATGGTCATTGCGACCTTCGTCATCTCTATTGGTGCGTTCGTTGCGGTTCTGGCATTGAACTATGCGCCGGTACTAGGCCTGGACCTTCAGGGTGGGCTCTCAGTTGTCTATGCTCCCGCGCATACAGTAAGTCAGGCGACGCTAAACGAGACGATATCTATCATTAGAAATCGAGTCGATGGTTTGGGTGTGGCTGAGCCCAATATTACCTCCCAAGGACATGACATTGTGGTTCAGTTGCCTGGTGTAAAAGATCCAGCAGCGGCGCTAAAGATAATTGGGCAGACGGCATTGTTGAGGTTTCGACCTGTTCTTTGCTCTGCCGCTCCGTATACAAAGCCTCCGGCTTCACTACATCTAACGGCTAGTGAACTCACACCAACTTGTCCGACTTCAGCCACTAATTCCAACATATTGGCATATGTTCCGACCACGTCAACGGCTGCAGACCTTCCTACTTCTAACGTTATATTGCCCCAGATAGTAAATGGAGCAGTTGTAGGTCGCTATGTAATGGGACCAAGCGTATTGACTGGATCAGCGTTAAAGAGCGCATATGCAGGGCTTGACTCTACGGGAAACTGGCTAGTGAATTTTACGCTAACCAAAACCGGCTCTCCTGCCTTTGATGCCTTGGCTAAGAAGTATTATGGCCAGTACGTCGCCATAGTCTTAGACGGAAATGTCATAAGTGCACCGAAGATCAATTCGACCTCCTTTGGGGGACAGGGTCAGATCTCAGGTCAGTTCACTCAATCGCAAGCTGATAATTTGGCGCTTGTTCTCAGATATGGCGCATTACCGGTTCAGTTGGTTCAACAGACAGTGCAAACTGTATCACCTACCCTTGGTCAATCCTCCCTAAAGGCCGGAGTCTTTGCTGGCATAGTCGGTCTAATCGTCGTAATGGCTTATACGATCTTTTACTATCGGGCCTTGGGAATAGTGGTCGTCTTGGGTCTTGGTACCACCGCGGCGCTTTTATGGGGAATTATCTCTTATATGGGCCATACCAGCGGTTTGACTCTTGACCTGTCAGGAGTAACGGGATTAATTGTATCAATCGGCGTCACTGTTGACTCTTACATTGTCTTTTTTGAACGTCTAAAAGACGAGGTGCGTTCGGGAAAGACCGTGCGTAGCTCTGTTGATCGTGGCTTTAAAAAGGCTTTTAGAACAATCGTCGCTGCCGACCTGGTCTCTTTCATTGGCGCCCTACTTTTGTATCTCCTTTCAATAGGACCGGTTAGAGGTTTTGCATTCTTCCTTGGACTTTCGACAGTCCTTGACGTTGTTACCTCGTGGACATTTACTCGACCTCTGGTGATGATACTTGGGCGGAGCGAAGTTGTAACTAAAGCTAAATGGCTCGGAATGGCACGTGGCCTCGCGGTCAAGGGCGCATAGATGAGATTTTGGAATGGTGTTGAAGGATTAAAGTGAGCAAAGCAAAGGAAATGGTCTCAAACCAATCGCAAGAGGATGACTCTATCTCAAACGAGTCGGTGTGGTCCAAGCTTTATAACGGTCATACCAAGTTGAGTTTTGTGCGCAATCGTAGGCGTTGGTATATAATCTCAAGCCTAGTGATCTTGATCGGAATTGGTTCGCTAGCTGTGCGTGGTTTGAACTTTGGTATTGAGTTCAAAGGTGGCACCTCTTGGGAGATCACCAATACGACTTTGACGGTATCAAAAGCTAAGGCAGTCCTTTCGTCCTTGGCGCTAAAGCAACCGGTCATTGTATCGTTAGGATCGGGTTCGAATACGAGCATCCAAGTCCAAGCAGATCTCTCGATCTATAGCTTGGCTAAGAAGAACCAATTGGAAAACCAAGTAACGTCAGTGCTGGCCAAGGCCGCTAATGTCCCAACCTCGAAAGTTTCCTTGACGGACGTTGGTCCCACGTGGGGTGGATCGATAACCTCCAAAGCATTAAGAGCGCTTATTGGATTTTTTATCGCGATCACCCTCTATATAGCTATCCGATTTGAATTCAAAATGGCCATCGCTGCGCTGATCGCCGTTGTGCATGACCTTTTAGTGACGGTTGGAATCTATTCGATTGTGGGTTTTGAGGTAACCCCAGCTACGGTGATTGCTGTTTTGACGATTCTTGGATATTCACTATATGACACCATAGTCGTTTTTGACCGCGTCCAGGAGAATGTGAAAGAGCTTGTTAATCCAGGGCGAATGACATATTCAGATGCCGTCGACCTTTCGATGAATCAGGTTCTTATGCGGTCCATGAATACCTCGATCGTAGCGATCATACCGATCCTATCGGTACTGCTGATTGGGGCAGAGTTGCTGGGCGCGACCACTTTACAGCAATTTGGCTTGGCTTTGTTTATAGGCTTGACCACTGGGGCTTACTCTTCACTCTTTATCGCGTCGCCTATTTTGGCTTCCCTGAAGGAGAGAGAGCCCAGATATATGAATCTTGCCCAGCGTCTTGAATCCAAAGAGGCACGAGCACAGAGAAATGAAGTTACAAAGGCGGTGCCGGCTGTTAAAGGCTCCACCTCTGGACCTAAGGTGACAAAGACTACCGGCTCAAAGGGGAATGCACCTTCGAGAAAGGCGATCAAAGGGGCGAAAAGTACTTCAGATATTTCAGAATTTGTCGCTACTCCTGTGAATTCAGGGTCATCCAAATCAGGAGAAACGAAAAAGTCAAATGTCGCTCCTAAGACTGGATCGAACAAGGGTGACGAGGAGTTGTCGGCTTTGGTAGGCGACTCTAGTTCGGTTACCTATAGCGTGGTGGACTACTCAGATTTTGATGAACTAGAGACTGATGTCCCCGAAAGTGACTCTGATGAAGTGCTTGATATGGACGAAGTCAAGATCGACGACGGAGCAGACTTGACACAAAGTTCGCAGACGAACTCAGGCAGACCTACAGGTCGACCCAAGTTGGTGGAGCCCGGAACTCGAGAGTTGAAGAGCCGTAGAAACAAAAAACGTTGAGTAGTTGGGCTACATGACACTGATTGTGGTAAATTCGGATTAGTTTGGCGCAATTGTAACTAAGTTGACTCATCTTGGGTAATAATAATCGACTATCACGTGTATTTTGTATATATGGTACCTGGAATTTCAGCTGAGTTTGAAACAGTTCTTTTGGATAAGCTGCTCAGGTCCTTTCGTGCTCGTCGACCTGAAGCACCTAGCGGATTTATTGAAAGTGCTTTTGCGAGCGCCATACGGGCGCACGAAGGGCAGTTTCGTAGATCCGGCGAACCCTACGTAACCCACCCTATTGCTGTAAGTCAAATCGTAACAGATTTAGGCGTTGATGAGGTAACGATTGTAGCGGCCCTTCTACACGATACGGTAGAGGACACTTCAATCGAGCTAGATCAGATCTCGACACGATTTTCTCCTGAAGTAGCAGCCATAGTCGATGGTGTTACAAAGTTGGATCGCCTTAGTTTTGACTCTAAAGAAGCACAACAGGCTGCCACTGTTCGCAAGATGATAATTGCAATGGCTAAAGATCCAAGAGTTCTAATAATCAAGCTTGCCGATCGCTTGCACAATATGCGCACTTTGGCAGTGTTGCCTGAATGGAAGCAGCGTCGGATCGCTCAAGAGACCATCGATATCTATGCACCCTTGGCGCACCGCCTCGGAATCCAAGAGATTCGTTGGCAACTTGAAGACCTTGCATTTGCGGTTCTTCAACCTCGACGTTACGCCGAAATTGAACAGATGGTTCAATTGAGGACTCCAGAGCGAGAGCAATCCATTGGTCTCTTGCTCAAGAACCTCAAAGATCGACTTTTGGATGCAGGTGTCGTAGCTGATGTGAAGGGGAGACCTAAACACTTTTGGTCGATCTATGAAAAGATGGTCGTAAAGACCAAGGAATTCAACGAAATCTACGATATCATCGGCATTCGAATCATCTGTGAGACCGAGAAGGATTGCTGGGCTTCCTTGGGTGTGGTGCATTCCTTATGGAATCCAATTCCGGGCCGATTCAAGGACTATATAAATACCCCTAAATTCAATCTCTATCAATCGCTTCACACGACGGTTGTAGCTCCGGGTGGAAATCCGCTCGAGGTTCAGGTGCGTACATTTGAGATGCATCAACGTGCAGAATTTGGAATCGCCGCCCACTGGGGATATAAGGAGGGTTCGTCGAATTCAGAGATGGCATGGCTGGGGCGGATATTAGATTGGCAAAAAGATACTCCTGATCCTATTGAATTTTTGGAGAATTTGAAGCTTGATCTGGAGCTTGATGAGGTCTATGTCTTTACCCCTAAGGGTAAAGTCGTCTCCTTGCCAGCCAAAGCGACGCCGATCGACTTTGCCTATACGATTCATACCGAGGTAGGTCATAGGTGCATTGGAGCCAAGGTCAATGGTCGCCTAGTTCCCTTGGACTCAGTGTTGAAGTCGGGAGATACGGTAGAGATATTCACCTCGAAGGTGGAGAGTGCTGGGCCATCTAGGGATTGGCAATCTATCGTCGTCACCCCTAGGGCTCGAAGCAAGATTCGCCATTGGTTTTCTCGTGAGCGTCGCGAAGATGCACTTGAGAGCGGACGGGATGAATTAATTAAAGCCTTGCGCAAGGAAGGGTTGCCAGTACAGAAGATGGCGGCATCGGATACCCTTGGGAAGTTGGCAGTCTCCTTAGGTTTTAGCGATGTGGAAGCCCTCTACGTCTCGGTTGGGGAAGGTCATGCTTCGGCTAAGGGTTTAGCTCAACGCGTTGTCCGGGAGATGGCGCCCGAAGAATCTGAGATTCAACTTCCAACTACGGTTAATCCCTCTAGGCGACAGAGCAAGCGTCGTCGAACTCCAGGCGTCTACGTCGAGGGGTTGGATGACGTTGTTATTCGCTTTTCGCGATGTTGTAGCCCTGTTCCTGGTGATGACATAATCGGCTTTGTAACCAGAGGTCGTGGCGTATCTGTTCATAGGACTAATTGTTCAAATGCTGCCGCTTTGGCGGCATCCTCGCGAGAACGTCTTATTGAAGTTGAATGGGATAGTGACATATCTAATTCCGTATTTAGCGCCCAGATTGAAATCAGGGCACTTGATCGTTCGCGACTTCTTGCAGACGTTGCGAGGGTTCTGTCGGAGCATCATTTGAATATTCTCTCATCCTCAACTCAGGCCGGTGTGGATCGAATATCAAGGATGCGTTTCGAATTTGAATTAGCAGATCCCAGTCATTTGGACTCTGTGTTGTCAGCGTTAAGAAAGCTAGATAGTGTGTATGACGCTTATCGAGTGGTTGAAGGCGGTCATGGTGAAGGCGATTTAGGGGGCAATCTGAACTAGACGATTCGGGCGATCCCTCGCAGAGCATCGGGCCCATATCTGATTGTTTCATTTAACGCGGTCCTGTATGAGATTGAGACAATCGTAAGGTCTCAGCTGTACAGACAGCTAATTTTTCTTTCTAATTTTCGCTCCATCTTTGGGACTAGTCAAGCGATGTGAGGTTTGATCTTGAAACATTCGGGATAGGCTCGATAACTTTGGCTAGGCTTTTCTCAGCTCGAAAAGGTAAGAAGCGAGGACTTTTCACTTGATGGTCGTAGGTTTTTGATGTCTATATTTACTAAGGTTCCCCAGGTCGCATACCAAGGTCTTGATCCTAAGAACAAAGTGGCGCTTACTAACACACTTTTTGTCGTGTTGGGTATGCAGTCTTTACCGGGATGGTTTCGGGTTGAAGTAGAGGTTTTGGGTCAATACCTAGGTTCAGCTCGGCCATTTGTGGTCATTGGCAAACCGGATTCGTTCGTTTCCTCCAAGGTGCTCGAAATGACGAAGGTTCAAGAGACAACCTTTAGGACCACGGCTTATGTAGAAGCTGGATTCGAGATTTCAATCAATTTTACAGATTCCTTTTTGCTATGCTATCCTCCCAAGGTATTGTTCACAGCTATCTCCAAGCGCCAAAGTTTTGTCAACCGAGCTCTAATCATTGCTCAAGATAAAGACTATTGGCGCGGCTTTTCGAATGGATTGAGATCGCCCTCTGAAAAAGGGTTGAGAGGCGCTTTAGAAGTAGCTTGCAGAAGTGTTTTTAGGCGGATTCGTAAGGGCGAACCAAGTGGAGGTTTGGAGAGGATTAAGGCGGTGGCCAGCGACTTTGATAGATACCAAAGATGGCTGTTGGTGCACCAAGGTGATTTGATAGCGGTCGAACAGGGTTCGAATATGGCAGGGTTGAGCGAGACTGTATCGAGTCGCGATGATGGCTCTGGAGCCACTCCAGTTGGCCTTGTGCTCGATGGTCGAGCTTGTACATCCGATGAAGTGCTACTGACGCTTTCCTCGATCTTTAGTCAGCGTGTTAGCAACCTTGCGATTGTGGTGGTCTTCAAAGAAGGAGACTATAACACATGGAAGCGGCAGATCGCCATAATGAGTTCCCTCTATGGCTTTGGCGGTACCGTCGTATTGGTGGACTTTCGGGTGATGGCCAATAAGGATCTAAGTACGCTGATCGATGAGACCCCCATGCCAGATGCGGGCCACCACTCGGAGCGTTTCTGGTGTTTTTTAGAAGGGGGAACTTTACTTGGTTTGGACTTACTAACTGTTCTTGACGCCGAGATCAAAAAGGGCTTCTCTCCAAAGGTCGTTTATTTCGATCACGACCTTGTAGCACGAAACGGGATCCATCATTCACCTCACTTAAAGGCGTTTTTCGACCCTGATCTTTGGTATGCCAGTAACTATATTGGTCGAGGCACATTCGTCTCTGGTGTGCTACTCGGCACATTGGAGATGTCGCTAGCGGAGTCGTTATCACAAGGTGCAATAGATCGCGCATGTCTTTTCTTGATTCGAAGTGATAATTGCTCGTCAATTGTGCATGTACCAGTAGTTGGTTTTCACTACCTCGACTACCTGAATTTCGACGCAAGCTTCGAGAGCAATCCCAAAATTCCAGCCCGGTTCGAATTGGTTGAAAGACATCTTCAAGAGATCTTTCCCAATGTCGTGCTCAAAGAAAAGAAGATCGAGAATGCCACTGGCCCTTTAGAGGCCAAGGGGGAAATCTCGATTTTCGAGATCACATATGAGCCGCCTCTGAATGAGCCAAAGGTTTCAATAATAATTCCAACTCGCGATGGAATTGATGTTTTGCCCAACTGCATCGATAGTCTTAGGTCTAAGACGATTTATGAAAATTTTGAGATCCTGATAGTCGATAATGGTTCCTTGGATCCAAGGATGATTGACTATTTGGACTCTGTCTCCACGGAGGATTCCGTTAGAGTCGTGAGCTTTGATGGCCCCTTCAACTTTGCTAAGATTCAAAACTTTGCTCTGTCGCAGTGTGATGGCGAGTTGGTTTGTCTGCTCAATGATGATACCGAGGTATTAGAAGGGGAGTGGTTGACAAAGATGGTGGGGTTGGCTCTACGTGAGGATGTAGGGGTGGTTGGAGCAAGACTGCTATATCCAGATCGTACCCTTCAGCACTGCGGAATCTATTTAGGCATTGGCGAAGCTCTAAGTGCTCAAGGTGAGGGCGTTAGGGATTTTGTGTCCATCTCTCAGTGTGTGGCTACACACGAGGTAAGCGCGGTCACCGGCGCTGCTCTTTTGATTTCCAGGTCACTTTGGATGCAAGTTGGAGGGATGGATGAGATTCATTTGGGGGTATCTTATAACGATGTTGACTTGTGCATGAAGGTTCGGGACGTTGGATTGCGGGTAATGGTCGAAGTGGGAGCTGTCTTGATACATCACGAGTCAAAGACTCGAGGTCTAGACGGATTGGACCCCAAGAAAATTCGCCGAAATGCAAGCGAAAGGGCCTATATGCTTGCCAGGTGGGATTGTCTTATGGAAGATGACCGCTTCTACAGTCCCCTTTACTCCAAGTCGGTACTCTTTGACCTAGACATAGAATGATTTTACTTTGAATTTGTCAAAGAGAAGCTCGAGTTTTATTATCCTTTGGTTTGGATCGGCTTGCAGGATCGCTTGAGATTACCAATAAAGGCTCAAGCCCTGCGCCTTTGATCGATTCGAAGCTAAGGTGCTAGTCGTTTTGAATGCGGTCGATAGTCATTTGCGGTCGATCGATATTATCTTGTTTATCTTGGCGGTATTTGATATCAAAGCACTCCGATAGGCTGGTAGACAAGGAATTAAAGGCACGAAAGTTCAAATGTTTTTTAATCTACGATCACAAATCGAAGTCCCGATATTTATGCCGTCTTTAGCGCCTAATGATGCGATGGCGACCCATGTGATTTCATTGCGCGATGCAATAAATGCTCACGGATTGCGCTCGACAATCTATGCCGACGATATTAAGGCCGAAATGAAGAGCGAAGCTAAGCCGTTTCGCCAATTTAAATATCTGCCCCATTCTCAAAGTCGATACCTGTTATATCAGGCTGCCACTGGGTCTAACCTTGTCCGTCACTTAGTTGCTCGTTCTGAGCCTTTGATGATTCAATTTCATAATATAACTCCTCGTTCTCAATTCGTAGCCTGGGAGCCTGGAATATCTTCTGCTATGGCTTGGGGGCGCAGGCAGTTGGAGACGCTCAGCCGCCACGTTGAACTAGCGCTTGCCATCTCGCCGTTCAATGCAAGAGACCTCATCAACGCGGACTATTCAAAGATAGTGCTTTCGCCTCCACTGATTAGGGAGCTTCCAAGGAACCCTGGGAGTAGGTTCAAATCTGAGTCAGGGACTCTTGCCAAGTTGCTTTGTGTGGGTCGAATAGTCCCGAACAAAGCGCAGGAAGATCTTCTTCGGGCGTTGGCGATCTACAACGCCACTTTCGAGCCAAAAGCTAAATTGACCTTCGTTGGTTCGACCGTTATAGAAGATTACAGAAAGTATCTTCAATCTTTAGTTGTTGAATTGAGTATCTCGGAATATGTCGAGTTTCGTTCTTCGTTGAACGAAACCGAACTGGCGGGACTATTCGAGACTTCGCAACTTCTTGTATCTGCTTCTCGTCATGAAGGCTTTGGCTTTCCTTTCATAGAGTCAATGCGTTTTGGTTTACCAAGTGTCGCAATAGGTACGACTGCTATCCCAGAATCGGTTGGAGATGGAACTGTTTTGGTGAGCGACAATGATCCGATCGCGATGGCAACTGCTTGGAATATGGTCTTGTCCGACCTTTCCTTGCGCCAACGCTTGGTTGAAAATGGATATAAGCAGTCTAAGCGAGTGGACCTTGAAGCAAATAAAGTACAGAATATAGCCGCACTTGCTAATCTGGTTCCCATCGAAGGGGTCACACCAGCCAAGTTATTTTATGAGGCGAAAAAGGATCCCAAGTAAGTATTTGGCTTCAAGAATGAGATATCTTTGGCTATGGAATTTAGCTAACGTTTCATCCGGGGTCCTTCGAGAGGAGTTGTTAGCCCAAATTCACTCCTAAGACGACTTGACTCCTTTTTCATCTCTCTGGATCCAGTCTTTACAGCTTCGTTTAATGTGGCAAGTGTCGAGCGAGATGACTTGAGTGTGGCGATAGTTATCTGCAGTGGCGTCGAACCGGCAATTCGTTTTTCGATTTTGTACTTCGTCCATAGGGATCCGCAAGCACCGATGGTTGCGCCAACCCCAAACCAGAGTGTTCTTTTTGGCACGGGCTATTTTCTTTCTTTTTTTGTTCGAAGTACTGAAGCCGCAGCGCGTGACCCGGCTTGGAGGGATCGAACTTTGACGATAGGTGAGGTCAAGGCCGAGAAGGCAGCTCGGGAGGTCTTGTGCATCATTTCGGTAGCGATAGCGGTGGAATCAATTAGTGATTCGAGCTTTTCAAGTTCGTCTTCGGATCTTGAGATGTTACTGGCAGCATCTCTAATCAATGGCAGAGTCTCATCTCGGAGCGATTTGATTGAAAGCTCTAGATAGCGCTCCAAGCGGCGAGTTCGTCGAATTGCTAGGTATGAAAAGATAGCAGCCACCGCTGCAGCTATCGATGCGATCATGGTAGTTGCGGCAATTAACGTCAAAAGATCTCTCCTGTTTCTACATAATACCGCCTTGGGCGATAACTCCGATTTGAACCAATGGGAGCGCAATCGGTTTCTGTAAGGGAGTGGGAATGATCGTAGCTATTGTTGCATGGATACTCGAATACTTTTTGCTGTGAGCGTCCATTTGTCGGCACGTTTACCCAGGGGCAGAGGCCAACACGGGCTGAATTGAGCGATTTGAGTTCAATCCGGCGATATCACTTTTAGTTATCTGTTCCAATAGGTACCTTTGTGAAGTGGGGTTTTAGCTATTTGGATGTGGGCTTCGAGAGATCTGTCTCTTTGGGTTTTGGGTGGTTAAATCTAGTATGACCACCCCTGATTGATCGAGAAGATTAATTCGAGTTAGCCCCAGGAATTTGAGCTCAGCCATTGATCGATAGCGATGAATGAGCCCTTTATCTGTGGTCGAGTTGATTATATAGTAGCGCCCGCTTGGGTGGACGAAGACTTTTGGTATCTTTGCTAGCAGGACCGCCCTAGCTCTAGTTTCGGGCACCGCCCCGTGAAAGCCCAGGTTATGACCATATTGGTGTCAAGATTTGGGCACTACAGTTGAGCAATCACCGTCTTGGTTCGACCTGAGGTGTCTACTATCCCAAGAATTGAGTAGATATCTTTTTGGGTAGCGGTGAGTGTCAGAATAGTTGGCACATTTGCTCAGTTCCAGATTAATGGTTTTCTGGCACCTTGGTGCCGCCAAAATTTAGTTAATTTAGGTTTCCCGTGGATCGACTTACCCGTGGTGGTCATTTGATTTAGTTGCCGACGATAAGTCGGCAACTAAATCAAATGACCACACTTAACTCTGCCAATTCAGACAACTAATTGACGATCTCTCATTGCTTTTGGCTTAGGAGATCGAAGATGTATAACAGAATCGTCGCGCTATCGTCGCGTAGCGGGCCAGTGGAGTTCGCAAATAGCTGCCTCCTGTTTGGTTGGATAGACTTCTAGCTCTTTAGCGCCGCCATTGGGGCTATTGAGTTGTGGAGCATTGCTAGTGGTGATGAGCAATGTTCCGTTCGTGCTGATTAGGTTTGTGGACGATCTTTATCTTCCCACACGAAACACACGTTGTAGCCAGCTGTCGACGCCGATAATTACCACACACCCCGCCTTCCTGCGACGAGGTCGCCTTGTGATTTGTTCGTCCACATCCCACACATGTGGGTTCGCCAATTGCTATACCTGCCTCTCTCAAAGCCATAACCAGACGTCCCACCAATGGAGGCGCACCGATCGATACTGCGTCAGGATGGGTTGAACGCTCGGTAGAGTGAAGCGAACATGGCAGGTTTAGCAGTCGTCTGATTGAGTACCCGGGCAATTGCCAAACGATCGGCTTCACCAACTGTGGCCGCAATGCTCTCAAGTATCATTTCTACCAATTAAAGAGGAATAATAAAGAGATCTTTTTCCAATTCCCTCACATCGAAATGTCAACCCTAGCTAAAAATCAAACTGCCATCGACAACTTTCATCTGATCGACTCTACATAGCTCTCCGAGGCCTGTAAGGTGCGAATTCGGCTAGAGCGCCCAACGAGTTGTATGGTTTCTCCCCTCCAAGAAATGCCCATTGCAGAACCGTATGAAATATCTACTCGTAATGGCCAAAAAGGAGGGCTTTAGCTTAACGCGAGCTGTGGTAAAACATTCAAAAGCGATGGCCACTTGTATGCATTCTTCGTGTCCACCAACTTGCAGTTCTCAATGGCCAGTAACAAGAGATCTACTCTATTCTTGGAGTAGTAGATACCCTAGCTCGAACCAAGAAGGTGATTGCTCAACTGTAGTGCCCAAATCCAGACACCAATATGGTCATGAACTGGGCTTTCATGGGGTGGTTGCCGAAAGTAGGGCTAGGCGCCAGGGGAGTTGGTTGAAATTGAGACCTAGGTACTAAATGCGCCTATAGGAGCGAATCGCCAAGGGGATAAATATTGCAATAATGACGATTAACCATATTACGCTTTTGATTCCACCTGAAAAGAGCGGTCCGCCCAGAGCCAAGGATCTCATCTCGTTGATGATGATTGTGACCGGTTGGTTTTTTGCGAATACTTGAAGCCAACTGGGCATTGAACTTACTGGGACGAATGCGGACGAGACAAATGTCAATGGAAATAACCATGCCAGCCCAAAGGACTGAACCGTCTCTTCGTTTTTTAGTGCCAATCCGCAAAAGGCCGATACGCAGCAGATAGCAATGCCAAAGGCGACGCCCAAGCCCAGCATTGCTATGCCAGCAGCGACACCATTGTGAAATCTAAAACCTACGGCATATCCAACTAGTAGAATTACTACAACCGTCACTAAGAGTCGAATTGAATCGGCTGTTAGCCTTCCAAGTAGGACCGCTGACCTAGCCATAGGCATCGAGCGAAATCGGTCGATCACTCCGAGTTGGATTTCACGAGCAAGGCCAATTGCAGTTCCGAATGAAGCAAATGCTGCAGATTGAGCGATTATCCCAGGCATCAAGTAGTCAACGTAGCCGCCTGGCACGTTGACCGAGATTGCCCCACCAAAGACATAACGAAACAGTAAGACGAACATTACGGGTTGGACTATAGCGAAAAATATGAACGCTGGAACCCGAAGCCAAACCAAAAGATCTCGTTTAGCGATAATAAGGGCATCGCTGATGCCATACCTAAGTTCCTCAAGTAAAGAGACATTGATTTCCGTTGGTCGATCCAATACCGGACGATTATTCACTGGTTGTTCCCTCTCGAGCTTTAGAAGTTGTTCTTTTTGCCCTGCGGTTTTGACTTTTCTGGAGGTTTTCATCGACAGCGGTGCTGTAATGGCCAGTGATAGAGAGAAAGACATCATCGAGCGAAGGGCGATGCAGTGAGAGTTTTTCAATGTTTACACCAGCGGAGTCGAGGTTTAGGACCGCTTTGGCCAGCCCATTTGTTCCAAGGGCGCCAATTCCGACAGTTACCCTTGCTGAATCGTAGTTCACAACTGGTTCCTTCGATGATAGATCAGAGACGGCACGCTGTGCCTCTTCGATTCGGCTTGGGTCGGTGACAGTAAATTCTATGACATCACCACCGACTTGGGCTTTTAGCTCGTTCGCCGTTCCAGCGGCAATAACTCTTCCTTGGTCGATTACGACTATCTTGTCCGCTAGGATGTCGGCCTCCTCTAGGTATTGCGTCGTAAGTACGAGCGTGGTTCCTTCTTCCACCAGCTCTTTAATTACGCTCCACATCCCGTTTCGAGCTCTTGGATCAAGGCCTGTCGTGGGCTCGTCCAAAAAGAGTACTGCGGGACGTCCAACAAGACTTGCCGCTAAGTCGAGGCGCCTTTGCATGCCACCTGAATACGTCTTAGCAGGGCGATCTCCGGCTTCAATGAGGTCAAATCGATTAAGGAGTTCGCTAGCTCTGGCCTGTGAGGTCTTTTTATTGAGATGATAAAGTCGCCCCATGATTTCGAGATTTTCTCGTCCGGTTAGCTCCTCTTGGATCGCCGCACTCTGTCCTGCTAATCCAATTAGCCTTCTTGCCTTTGCTGGGTTAGCTAGTACGTCGCAACCTTCAATAAATACTGAACCACCATCTGGTCTCAAAAGCGTGGTAAGGATCTTTATCGCCGTGGTTTTCCCTGCACCATTGGGACCTAGAAGTCCGAGTACTGTTCCTCTTCTGACTGCAAAACTAACTCCAGATAGGGCCAAGACGCTACCAAAGTTCTTCTTCAAGTCGCGAACTTCAACCGCATCTTCCAATTGACTTTCCATGCTTATCCTTTGGTTTTCTTCAGGTAGGGTAGACAGGCTGAACTTCTTTATATCAACCAGACGACTTAGGGTTTCATTCGAGATCCTAGACACCTCTATGGCCATTGGCTACCAGATACTTTGGAATTCGACGTACAATAAATAGGAACTTAGCCCATTCGGGCGCCCTTGCGCTGGTCTTTTAATTTGACGTGGTCGGTTAATGGTTTTCTAAACCCAACTGCACGAAAAGCATATGACTCTACTGTCGACATGTTTCAATCCGCGCTCTTTCAACTTGTGTGTTTGGTCTGGCTGTGGGCCATCTCGGGATGGCTCATAGAGGTAGATAAATTTCCCAGATGTGATTTCTAAAATCGGTACGCTCTGGAGATAATCTTTAGTCAAATAGGGGTCGATCCTCCAAAGCAGCTTATCTCCCTGGTTCATCTTGTTCGTCTTGCATGCACTCTGGAGTGAGCTGGTTCATTATGCAAATCAAATATGGTCGATTCGAGCCCGGCAGTGGTCGTTACAAAGTGAATGAATTTGGCCAATTGCAATAGTCAAACCGCTTATTTGAATGCTTATTAGAATAAGGTGGCTACTCGTTTGGTTCATCGACAACTTTAGTCCCTCTTTGCTAAAGAGAAATTGATGGTAGCTTTTACCTCTTGGAGGGTTGGGTAGCTGACCTTGGAGCCGGGATTCTCTTGGAGGTTTTTGAGAGAAGAGACTTTTGTCTTGTCGCTATATCTCTTTAGATTTAGCTCTTTGGGAATTAAGCACGACTCTTGAATGAGGTGGTTTAAGATTCGCTGGGGAGCCAACTGGGTTTTTCCAATTTTGTTTTTAAGGTTTTCTTCGATGCCGTCGAAGATAGCAGTTGAGCATTGGTTCTTATTTACGTCTAAGAGCTAAAAGTGCCCCAAAGAGTTCCAAAGAGCAAAAGATGAGAGTTTGTCTAGGAATTGCCTTTGGGGCATTTTTCGTTGTGAATCTTGCCTGGCGCTTTAGGTTTTGTTTAGAACTATTTAGTTATCCGTAAACTGGTGCTCCTGACTTTAGCTGGGAAAGTGGTGAACCTCCAGTTGTGGCGGTGGCTCCTCCTTTTGCTGGTTCAACTCCTTTGTCTCCGTCACCATCTGGAGCCTTCGAAGTTGCTGATGCTGATTTTGAAGCGCCGCCCCCAGCCATTACAGGGGCTGCCGCTATTGCCGAAATGCTCATGATTCTCTCCTTATATTTCATGAATGAGCTGACCCAATCCTTATATAGGAATTGATCGACCGGGTTAGTTAATTCTTGAATTTGCCTCTTCAGGGAGTCTTCAGATTTGGTCAGCAAAGTCCTGGATTCACCTTCGGTGAGCTTGGGGATGAATCCCTTTGTTGGTTCAGCTAGGCGCGATTAGGTCAGCTTCTTGCGGAGAATCCCCATTTCAATGGCTATACAATAGAATTTGATGCCCGGATTGCAAGACTCTGGTACAAAGTTGAGTTTTAGATAAGGGTGCTTTGTGAGTTTTTTATTTTCATATGATTAGGGTAGAGCAAATCCCATTTTCAATCGAAGCTACATTGATGAATTGCGATCTTAAAAAGGAAGTTCGGATCATAGATGGTATTAATATCTTCAGAACTACCTTGGTATTGGGTGATATTTATTTCTAGAGTATCGGACTACAGGACGCGACAATCGGCTCGATTCGTATCAAAAGAGCTACTCTCGATAGAAGGAGCCTCGTTGGGTTAATCGCTCTTCAATTTGTCCTGATATTCCTCTGAGGTGACTGGGGGTCGATCCAAGATTGGCGATATTTGAGATTGCACTATCTATGGCATCGTAGACAGCTCTAGATTTGGGGGCGTCTGCCATGTAAATTACCGCCTGAGAAAGGATTATTCGAGCTTCTGGCATACCAATGCGTTCGACGGCATTGAGTGTCGATGTGGCAAGCACTATCGCCATTGGATCTGCGTTTCCAATATCTTCCGATGCGAAGATCACGATCCTTCGTGCTATGAAACGAGGGTCTTCGCCTAGGTCTAAACTTTGCGCAAGGTATTGTATCGCATCATTTTTTTGGCCAGATCGCATCGATTTTATGAGTGCACTCGCTAGTTCAAAGTGGCTGTCGTTTGAGAGTCCTCGTCGGAAGTTGAATACTTCATCTTTGAGTTCCTCGAATTTTTCTAGCTGCTTGGCGCCTTGGAAAGTTCCTAATATCTCGGCAAAAGTCAAAGCGGAGCGTAGATCACCGTGGCAGGAGTCGGCAAGTGCTAGGACGATCTCCTCAACAAGCGGATTTTGAATGGACTTGTTTGAGCGTCGAATTACCTCTGCCACCTCTTTCTTGGTCAGGGGAGCCAATGCTATGGTAAGCATTCTCGAAAGCAACGCGGAGCTAAGGCTAAATGAAGGATTTTCGGTAGTAGCTCCAATTATCTCCAATTTGCCACGCTCTAGAGGTTCCAAGAGAGCGTCTTGTTGAACTTTGGATAGTCTGTGTATTTCGTCGACAAATAAGACCACACGACCACCAAAAAGGGATCCACGGGCTGCTTTAGTGGCATCAATTGCTCGTTTGATCTCCTGGATCGAAAGAGTCGAGCCGGTATGAGCTAGCACCGTGGCGCCGATCTCTCTGAGTAGGTTCTCGGAGATGGTGGTCTTTCCACTTCCGGGGGGCCCATATAAAATTATAGACAATGTCCTATTTGAGGTCCGGAATGATCCTATGAGGCCGCCTTGGCCAAGAAGTGTTTCATGGCCAACGATAGCATCGAATGACTGTGGGCGGATTGCTTGAGGAAGTGGGACTTGTGATCTATCGACATCGTTCTCAGACATTTAAAATCCCGCCTTTAAAACCTACTTACTTTAATTTGATATCTAATTGGATCCGGGTTTACTCGCCTTAGGTAATGTTCGCAGTCCGACTGTATCGAGTATCTTTTGCGAAACTGGTTTAGGTGCGTTCGTCATTGGATCTTGCCCCGATTGTGTCTTTGGAAAGGCGATCACCTCTCGAATATTTTCTTCTCCCGCCATTATGGCCGCGATTCTGTCGATTCCAAAGGCAAAACCACCATGTGGCGGTGCTCCATATTTGAATGCTTCCAATAGGAAGCCAAATCTGGAATGAGCTTCTTCCTCTGAAATGCCAATGATCTCAAAGATCTTGGATTGGATCTCCGAACGGTGGATTCTTATGCTGCCACTGCCTAATTCCCAACCATTTAATACTAAATCGTAGGATTGGCTTCTAGTGGATAGTGGATCTGAATCCAGCAGGCCAAAGTCGTCATTATGTGGCATTGTAAAGGGGTGGTGAGCCGAGATTGGCCTGCCATTGTCGTCCAAACCTTCAAAAAGCGGAAAGTCGACGATCCATACGAACTTAAGATCGTCGTGGTTTAGGCCATTTCGTCCAAGCTCCAAGCGAATCGCGCCCAGCACCTCTACTGCTTTTTCCCATTTGTCAGCCACGATCAGGGCAAGGTCGCCGGCGACAAGATCTAATTTTTCAATGATTTGGGCGGTTAGTTTTTCGTCTAGGAATTTTGCTAGCGGAGATTCGAAGGCTAGGTTGTCACCTTCTTGAATCACCTTGAAGTAGGCAAGACCGCCGGCTCCAAGGGATTTTGCCTTGGCTATTAGGGCGTCTAGTTTTGACCTGCTAGGCATCTCTGAGATAGGAGCCTTGATGCCCTTTACGCATTCAGCGCTAAAGGCGCGTATGCCCGAACTTCCAAGAATATCGGTGAGATCAAAGAGTTTGGATCCAAATCTCATATCTGGTTTATCGACACCATATGAGTCCATAGCTTCGCGCCAGGTCATTTTGGGGAAATCGCCGATCTCTATGCCCCTTGTTAGACTGACGATCTCTCGCATCGTTGATGATACGAATTCATGGATTTCATCCTGCGTTATGAAGGATGCTTCCAGGTCGAGTTGGGTAAATTCAAATTGGCGATCTGCTCTTAGATCTTCGTCTCGCATGCATCTTGCTATTTGATAGTATCTATCAAAACCGCCAACCATAAGTAGTTGCTTGGCTATCTGCGGGCTCTGGGGTAGAACATAGAAGCTTCCTGGCTGAAGCCGTGAAGGTACTAGGAACTCTCTAGCGCCCTCTGGAGTAGGCGTCCAAAGCATTGGTGTCTCAACTTCGGTAAAGCCTTGGTCTTCAAGTGACCGTCGAATGGCGCTATTTACCTTGGCTCTAACTCGAAGATTTCGCTGCATCTTTTCTCGTCGAATGTCTAGATATCGAAAGCGAAGTCGGGTAATCTCCTCGACGTCACCTCTATCGTCCAGTGCAAAAGGAATAGGCGCCGCCTGTGATAGGACTTCTATCTCTACGTCTCGTATCTCGATGGTTCCAGTTGAGAGGTTTTCGTTTTCAGTACCTTCTGGACGAGGCGCTACGGTCCCGCTGACGCGAATTACATACTCGGGCTTGATATCGGTAATTCTGTCGGTTGTAACTTGGACTATACCTGTATGGTCTCGCAGGTCGATGAAGCTTAGGTGCTCCCCGTGGTCTCGAATTCGCTGAACCCAACCGCATAGTGTTACGGAATTGCCTATCTCACTTGCGCTAACTTGACCGCAATAGAGACTCCTAAGGCCGACTGCTTGTCCCATTTTTGAGATGCCCACTTTTCATTGTAAATAGATCTGTCAGAAATTATCGATGCGATGCCTGGCCACAAAGAGCCGCCACACCGCATTTAACTGTAATAATCTGCGATTATAGCCTAAGTCCGCTTGACCTTTTCTTTGCCATATTACTTTGACAACCCTTTGATTTGCATGGCTGAAGGGGCTAATGATCGCTGGAGATCCATATACTTTGGTGCTTTTTGGCGTTCTTATGGTTTATGAGGCGAATGAATTTTTGTTGCAATAGCTCAGGCGTAATTCTAACAAGGGTGTCGCACTCGATCGAGGAGGATTGAGGAAGTGGCCTAAGGGTAGATCGTTCGTGAATCTTAGATTTAAAATGAAACAAACTTGTAAAATGAAACAAACTTGGGTCT
Source organism: Acidithrix sp. C25 (assembly GCF_904848545.2). Taxonomy (NCBI): domain Bacteria; kingdom Bacillati; phylum Actinomycetota; class Acidimicrobiia; order Acidimicrobiales; family Acidimicrobiaceae; genus Acidithrix; species Acidithrix sp. C25. The sequence continues at coordinate 678,654 of NZ_CAJHCI020000002.1, read as the reverse complement.
TTTGATTTTTGTTCGTTTTTTTGTCTCTGACCCATTGATATAATTGACTATAGTTCTCGCTCTGTTTCAATATAACTCTGGCGCATTTTCGGCCTCTGTCTTTAGCGCTGGATGAATCTACTCGACGACTCGTCGTGTCTGGTCTGGCTCAAATTTTCGCGGAAGTAATTTTTAGAGTTGTATAACAACATCGGACTATTCCAACTAAGGGCATGTCGCGTGCTGATAAGATATGCATTCAAATGGAAGCAAATGAACTCAGAAAAGCCTTTACAGATTTCTTCGTAGAGCGCGGTCATACCTTGGTACCGTCAGCCTCGTTGATTCCTCACGATCCTACAGTATTATTTACAGTGGCAGGGATGGTTCCTTTTAAGCCGTATTTCCTCGGTGAAGAACAGCCTGCTTTCAGCCGAGCCACCTCGATTCAAAAATGTATGAGGGCTGGTGGCAAGCACAACGATCTAGATCAAATCGGCCGAACCGCCAGGCATTTAACTTTTTTTGAGATGTTGGGTAACTTTAGTTTTGGAGACTATTTCAAGAACGAAGCAATCCCCTATGCGTGGCAACTTGTCACCGAAGTCTTAGGGTTAGATCCGAACCGCCTTTGGGTCACCGTTCATTTGAGCGATGATGAGGCGGAAGCCATTTGGCGTGATAAAGTTGGCGTAAATCCCAAGAGAATTCAGCGACTTGATGAAGACAACTGGTGGCAAATGGCCGATACTGGGCCGTGCGGGCCATGTTCGGAGATCTATTACGACAAGGGCGAGAGTTACGGTGCCGACGGCGGCCCCGCTTTTGGATCGGACGAGCGATTTCTGGAGATCTGGAACCTGGTCTTTATGCAATACGATAGGGCCGAAGACGGATCCTTGCACTTACTGCCTAAGCCCTGTATTGATACTGGGGCAGGACTAGAGCGAATTCTTCCGGTTATTCAAGGTAAGGGTTCTGTCTATGAGACTGATTTGCTTTGGCCTATATTGGCTGCAGGCGCGGCCTTGATTGGTGCTACCTATGGTCAAGATCCAGAAGTCGATGTGTCATTGCGGATCATGGCGGACCATGCGAGGTCAATGGCATTTTTAGTGGCGGACGGAGTGATACCTTCCAACGAAGGTAGAGGCTATGTACTGCGTCGGATCATAAGGCGGGCTGCGCTTCGAGCATGGCGAATAAAAGACGTAGAGTCTGTAATGATCACCCTCTTAGATGCAGTTATCGATAACTTGGGAGTCGCTTATCCGGAGTTGGTGACTGGAGCGGATTTCATAAAATCCGTGATCGACCGAGAAGAAAAGAGCTTCGCCAAGACGTTGAGAGCGGGATCTAACCTTTTAGATGCTGAACTTGAACGTGGTTTGCCGATCTCTGGGGAGGCGGCTTTTCGCCTTCACGACACCTATGGCTTTCCAATTGAATTGACTCAAGAGATTGCAATGGATCGAGGGGTCGAAGTCGACACTGCGGGTTTTGAAGTTGAAATGGACAAGCAGAGAACGCGTGCTCGTGCGGATCGCAAGGAAAAAGGCGGCGATAACGAGCTCAACGACCGTTATCGAGAGATTTTCGAGACCTTTGGCCCCACTATCTTTAGCGGCTACTCCACATTGGGTGATCAGGGCCGAATTGTTGGGATTTTCAAGTCGGAAGGTCAAGACGATCTCTATGAGGTCTTTTTAGATCGAACTTCCTTCTATGGCGAGCAAGGTGGTCAGGTGGGTGATACTGGCGTAATCTCGACCGAGGGAGTTGTTGGTGAAGTTTTAGATACAAATTTCGCCTTCTCATCGTTGACAAGGCATATCGTTCGAATCCCAAGTGGTGAATTTCGAATTGGACAGAATGTTTCTATGAGCGTCGACCGGGCGCGACGAAATGCAATTCGCAAGAATCATACAGCTACTCACCTTGTTCATAGCGCTCTTCGTTCGGTGCTAGGTGACCATGTAAAGCAACAGGGCTCTTTAGTGGCTCCAGATCGTCTCCGATTTGATTTCTTTCACTGGGGTCCGCTTTTGCCAGATGAGATCATTAAAGTTGAAGAACTCGTCAATGAAGCCATATCGGCTAGTGAAAAGGTGGAGACCAAAGTAGCCTCTAAATCTGAAGCCATGGAGATGGGTGCTATCGCTTTTTTCGGAGATAAGTATGGCGACTCAGTCCGCGTGGTGCGGGCGGGTTCAACGTCTATGGAGTTTTGCGGAGGAACTCACGTAGATGAATTGGGTGCGATAGGGCTCTTCGTGATCACACAAGAGACTTCTATCGGCGCTAACACTCGTCGTATCGAGGCACTTACCGGTCTTGGTGCGCTTAGCTACCTAAAGGCCAAGGCTGCCTTGCTGGGTCAAGTTACAAGTGTTCTTGGCACCTCTGAGACCGAGGTTTTGTCCAGATTGGAACAGATGCGGATCAAAGAAAGAGAGTTAACGTCGACTCTCGCAGGCTACGAAAGAGAGCGACTTTCAAAACTTACAAAGGACCTTTTCTCTCGGATTGACGATGGAATCCTTATTGAACGCCTTGATGGACAGAATCCAAATGCTCTCAAAGAGATCTCCTCCATCTTGAAGTCGCATGTGGGGTTGAAGTTTGTAGCTCTAATTTCACTCTATGATGAAAATAAGGTTGCCTTGATTGCGACGCGAGGCCCGGATTCGTCTATCGACGTCTCGAGCGCGGTTGCTGGCGCAGCAAACGTTCTGGGTGGAGGAGTAGGCAGGAATGCAGATTTTGCTCAAACCGGAGGCAAGAATTATGAAAAGATCGACGAGGCCCTTCAAATCATTAAGAAGTCGATCTAACTAGTTGTTTCTGCAGGGGTTGAACATATTTGGCTTTAGATATAAAGCTCAAATAGCTGGCAATGAGCCTTGTTCAAGTAAATAAGATCGAATTGGTATCGTCAACTATTTGAGTCAACTCATTGTAACTTATAAGGTTTGAAGTGGCTAAGTATGTAGCGTTAGATCTAGGAAAGCGACGTGTAGGCGTCGCAGTTGGCAACAATTTGATTGGGGTAGCTGTTCCTAGCGAATCGTTCCTGGTGAGTGGCGATCTTATGTTAGAGATTGATAAGTTGGTGTCTCATCTGATGGATTACGATCCAAGCGTGATCGTAATCGGCGATCCTGTTTCTTTGAATGGAAGTAGTGGGATCGCTTCGAGCTGGGTACATGAGATTGGTAATGAGATAGCTCGCGTTGGGAAAATAGAGATTGTCTATGTTGATGAGCGCTTGACCACCAGGTCGGCGACGAGGGAACTTGCTCAAACGGGCCAGAGAGGGAAAAAATTGCGTAGCCGAGTTGATTCAGCGAGTGCAGCTGTAATTCTTTCTTCTTATTTTGATACTATCAATGGTCACGATTCGTGAGTATGGGTTTGTCCGAGGTCTCCAAGGGTAGTTTGTTTATCTGTCCAGCAAGACGCTCTGTTAACTCTAGGTATTCAAGGGGAGTCTGATTTTGGTTGTAGAAGACCACGACCTTACTAAAAGGCGTCGAGTGACCCTTAGGGGTAAGGTCATCATTGGCATCCTCTCCATAGTGTTTATCGTGATAATTAGCGCTTTCCTAGCTTGGTCTTCTTACCAAAGAGGGATATCTGGAGCAATTAAAGGTTCGGTCGTGAATCTTTTGATAAAGAGCGGAGATAATTATTCTATTGTCGGACGTGAACTCGCAGGGTTAGGAGTGATTCGTTCTAGTTTTTATTTCGACATTTACCTGAAGCTAAATGCTCCTCCTTCCCTTCTTCCAGGTGAGTATACTTTTCATAAGAATGAGTCGGCCAAAGCTGTAATTTCGGTCTTTCGAGGTGGCGCCAATGAGTATCGCCTGACCATCATTCCAGGGATGACCGTAGCTCAAATAGCTCATCAAGTTGCTAAAATTCCAGGTCATAGCCTCAAGAGTTTTGATAAAGCTCTATCGAAGGGCAACTTTAAAAGTCCATTTCTTCCTCCTGGTTCGACAAATTTGGAGGGTCTTTTGAGCCCTAACACATATTTTGTTCTTCCAAATGAGCCCGATAGTCAATTGATCCAAGAGATGCTGGATGAGACCACAAAAGTTGCTTCTCAGGCAGGTCTATCGCCAAGCACCAGGTTTGATTCCATCAGCGCCTATCAGGTTTTGATAGTCGCATCTTTGATTCAGCGTGAAGCTTTGTTGAGTGGGGACTACGCCAAGGTTGCTAGGGTGATATACAATCGGCTCGCTATACCGATGAACCTGCAGTTTGATTCGACTGTTCTCTATGGACTTGGCTTGACTGGTGGTTCGCCTACTTATCAACAACTTAAGGTGGCTACCCGGTATAATACTTATTTGAATCCTGGATTGCCACCAACGCCCATCAGCGCTCCTGGAGAAAGCGCTATTCACGCAGCGCTAAATCCTGCAAGTGGGCCGTGGATATATTTCGTAACTGTTAGCTCAAATGGAGCAGAGGCATTTTCAACAACCTATAGTCAGCAGTTAGCTAATGAAGCTTTAGCTGGCCAGAGAGGGCTAGGATGACAAATTTTGAAGTTGAGGCTCACCTATCATCGTGGGCCTGGCCCACCGGAGCCACTAAAGTTTTAGCCGTAATAGGTGACCCTGTGGATCATTCGCTTTCTCCGGTGATTCACAATGCAGCTATAAGACGTTTGGGTTTGGACATCGTATATGTGGGTTTTAAGGTCGCACGCCAAGATATAGAGAGCGCGATGGCGGCCGTGCGTATCTTTGGGATCCAGGGACTGTCGGTGACAATGCCTCTCAAGAAGGAGATCATACCTTTTCTCGATTCGGTAACAGAGCGTGCTCGTTTACTGCAGAGTGTAAATGTGGTCTATCGAAAAGGTGATCAGCTCATTGGTGATTCTACCGATGGCCCAGCTTTGGTCGAAGCTCTTCGAGAAGATCATGGTATTTCAGTTAAAGGCAAATCTGTGGCAGTGATCGGTAGCGGCGGTGCCGGACGGGCGATCTGCCTAGCTCTAGGTGAGGCTGGGGTTGGTGAGGTATACGTGGTGTCGCGAAACCTCTCGACAGCTGCAGTTGCAGCAGAGCTAGCTGGATCAGTAGGCTTTGTGGGAGTCCCCGCCGATATTGCGCGAGCCGATATCGTAATCAATGCGACCCCGGTTGGAATGGCTGGTACTCAACTTAGTGGTTTGAGTCCTATCACCCCTGACCAGCTTTCATCTGGTCAATTTGTCTACGACATAGTTTATTATCCGGTGCAGACACCCCTGATGGAAGTGGCTGCGTCCAAGCATTTAGAAGGTGGCTCAGGAGTCTCTATGTTGGTGCAACTTTCAAAGATAGCCTTTGAACTTTGGACGGGAGTTGAGCCGCCGCTTGAAGAGATGAGAGCTGCGGCCAAAGCCGAAACTCTGCGCCGAAGCTGAGTATTCGCTTCGACTTCACAAATAGTGTTGAAGTTTTGGTTAGTAACTGACGAAAATGAAGTTGATGACTTTCCCGGTCCCACCTTCAACGCAGTTAGAACGTAATCAAAGCGCTCGCCAGAGTGGGGTAGGTGGTATCCTTTCCCCCTTAGCTCGGTTTTTGCTTCAAGATGGCGTGGTCTCGGAGGAGAACCTTCACAAGGCTGCAGACGAACAGAGAAGGCGTAACGTACCCCTGTCACGGGTATTGATCGAGAACAACTTAGTCGACGAAGCCATTCTTGGAAAGATCCTAGCTACACGTTTGGGGCTAGAATTCGTAGATCTAAATAGAATATCCGTTGACCCAGCTGCTTCATCTTTGATAACACGTAATCTTGCAGTCAAGCATGAGATGATTCCTATTTCATTTAGGGATGCGCGGGTGGTGGTGGCAGCGGCCGACCCCAACAATGTGCAGGGAATTGACGACTTTCGAGCATATATTCGTAGGGATATTGTCCTTGTTGTCGCCTCAAGAACTGCCGTGCTTTCAACTATCGATCGTATGGTTGGAATCGGAAATGAATCCGTAGAGGCAAATGCCATAGCGGCCGCTGAGGTTGCCGATTCGTCTAGTAATGAAAATGCCTCTGCACTCAAAGAGGTGGCCGAAGAAGGACCGATCGTAAAGTTAGTAAATGCGACAATTGCTCAAGCGGTAAATGATCGGGCTAGCGACGTTCATGTGGAGCCACAAGCAGATGGAGTTAGGCTTCGGCATCGTATTGATGGAGTGCTTCACGAAGTGTCGATGCTTCCAAAGAATCTGCAAGCAGGGATTATCTCACGCATCAAGATAATGGCGGATCTTAATATTGCCGAGCGGCGAGTGCCTCAGGATGGGCGGATTTCAGGAGTTATTGGGGGCCGATCGATTGATCTTCGAGTTGCTACCCTTCCAACCAATTATGGCGAGAAGGTAGTGCTTCGAATTTTAGAGAACGCTACTGCGATGATGGACTTGGCAGATCTGGGGTTTCTGTCGGACTCCTTAGCGCTCTATCAAGCCTCTTTCAAAAAGCCCTACGGAACAATTTTAGTTACTGGACCTACCGGTTCTGGTAAGTCCACCACGTTATATGCAACGCTGAATGTCTTGAATTCGCCAGAGAAAAACTTGATTACGGTTGAGGATCCGGTTGAGTATAGAATTCCAGGCATCAACCAGGTTCAAGTCAACTATAAGGCTGGCCTCAACTTTGCATCAGCCCTGAAATCGATTTTGCGTTCAGATCCAGATATCGTCATGGTTGGCGAGATTCGAGACCAAGAGACTGCGGTTATCGCGACGGAGTTAGCGCTAACTGGCCACCTAGTTCTGTCCACTCTTCACACAAATGATGCGGCATCCACTCCTGCTCGCTTGATTGAGATGGGCGTGGAGCCCTATCTGGTTTCAAGCGCACTTGACTGCATTGTGGCTCAACGTCTAGCGCGGCGTCTCTGTGATAATTGCAAAGTGGCCTATGCACCAACTAGAGCTGAGCTCGCTCCTCTTAATCTTGATCGCTGGGGGCTTGAAGTACCTCCGAATTTGTACAAGGCCGAGGGATGTGGTGTTTGTTCTAATACGGGCTACAAGGGACGCTTTGCAATTCATGAAGTTCTCGTGGTAACTGATGACGTAGAGCGTCTTATTGCTGGGAATGGTAATAGCCATGATATTCGCGATTTGGCAATGGCCAAAGGAATGATACCCATGAAGGTTGCTGGATTGCGGCAGGTTTTAGGCGGAAATACAACTTTGGATGAGATATTTAGAGTTGTTTCATGAGTCAAGGATTAGACCTAGGTGCTAGATAAGACAAAGGCGATTGCAGCATTAGTCCGGAATGGGATCTCAGATCCGGATCGCTTGGAGGGACTAACCAAAGATTCTTCGGGTGTGATTGAATTCGTAGACATTGTGGCTCGAGAATTTCAGTTGTCTCATGATAATCTTTTGGCCACCGTCTCTGAATCCAACTCCGTAAAATATAGCGATGGACCTTCTGTGGTTCGATCTTCAATGGTGGATAAGCTCGCCTCTTTGGAGTTGTTTAAACGATTCTGGGTGGTCCCGTTCTTGGTCGTCGACGGGAGGCTGCAGATCTCGACTTTGGATCCTTACTCTGACGGTGTGATTTCGAAGCTCAAGAGTGCCTTGGTCGGCTATGGCATTGATATGGTCCAAGTATCTCGATCATCAATGGTGGAGATTGCCACCTCGATCTTTGGATCGGCGATATCTAAAGAGTTCGAGGAGTCAAATCCTCTTTCTCAAGGTGAATCCGATTCTAAATCAATTGGCGTTTCGGATCGTTTAGTATCGATGGCGCGAATGGATGCGTCGATACCCTCAATTGCTGAATTATTGCGAGTTACATCCGACCAAAGAGGATCAGACCTCCATTTGACCGTTGGGGCGAGTCCCACAATAAGGGTTGATGGTCGACTGATAAGGCTCGATCAATATCCAATTCTAAAGCCGCAAACTATAAGGGAATTGATCTATTCCATACTCACTGATTCGCAGCGGGATCGCTTTGAAGCCAGCCGTGAGCTTGATGTTTCCTATGGCGTTGCGGGAATTGGGCGTTTTAGGGTAAATGTATTCATGCAGCGCTCCAGTCTGGGTGCAGTTATGCGATCGATTCCCGACAAGATCGCCACTCTGGAAAGTTTGGGTTTACCTAAGGTCGTTTCTTCATTTGCGGATATCCCAAGGGGTTTGGTTTTGGTCACCGGCCCTACTGGCTCAGGCAAGTCAACTACACTTGCCTCGCTCGTTGATAGTATAAATGCATCCCGTGAGTGCCATATAGTCACGGTCGAGGATCCGATTGAGTTTTTGCATAGCCACAAGAAGGCGTTGATCAATCAAAGAGAAGTTGGCGAGGACACCTTTGGCTTTGCGGAAGCGTTACGTCATGTATTACGTCAGGATCCCGATGTCATACTAGTTGGTGAGTTGCGCGATCATGAGACGATCTCAATGGCGCTCACTGCCGCTGAGACTGGTCATGCTGTATATGCGAGCCTTCACACTCAGGACGCCCCACAGGCTATAGATCGAATTATAGATGTCTTTCCATCGCATCAGCAATCCCAAGTCAGAGTACAAGTTGCTTCGAGCCTTCAAGGGATCGTTACTCAGCAACTCTTACCGCTGGCAAGCGGGCATGGCCGGACGGTTGCAGCGGAGGTATTGGTAATTACTCCAGCTATACGCAATTTGATTCGAGAGGCAAAGATCCACCAGATCTATTCATCCATGCAAGCCGGTGGAGCCTTTGGCATGCAGACCATGGAAGTGGCGCTCGCTCAGCTTGTAAGGGCTAGAACGGTAACGCCCGAAGCGGCACTGAGGGGCTCTTCGAACCCCGACGAACTCCGCAGGCTACTCTCTTCTTCCAACTCTTCCCCTTCTCAGCTACGCAGGGGCGCTTAAGACCATCTTGGCGCTTTTGGGTGGAAATGGCGTTTGACTCTAAGACGCGTCTTTAAAATCTGGGTACCCATCGGAGATAGGTAGGGGTTTGCACTAAGCATGTCAACGGGACCAGAAAGAGAGTCGATCGATAATATTTTGATCCTGTAGCGGAGGATCTTGCCTTGCTTGTCAAGTTGACTCCTTGTTTTGGTAGATAAGCCACCTTCATTTTGCTCTGTTGGGTTGAGGAGCTGATCCGATGGCGTTGGTTTGAGTGGTTATGGATTTATAACATCACTGACACGAAGATTCGCATCTATCAAGTTACCCAAAATAGTCCAAGAATTCAGCCAAAGCTGATCTACCAAAGCGATATCAGGGGTGGTTGTCCGTCCCAAGACACAAGGCTGTCGTAACGTCGATAGTGGCAATCTATGAGTGATAAAAAACTTTTCACTTTTGTCACAAGGACTACGGCTATATCTTGAAATCGCCGTGGTGACTCTTTTTGAGTGGTTATAGCATTTTCGAGGTGCCAAGCTTGACTTTTGGATCAGAAACGCTATTCCAGCGTTTTTCTCGCGGAGGAGTTGGATTATCTGTCTCTGGGGGGTTTTAGGTTGAGCGATAGCCTTAGTAAAAACGGGGGATCTAGCTGTCTCCACTAGAGCAACTGGCAGATTTTGGTTAAGATGACCTTTCTTGGAGATGCGAAAGCATAAACGATTTTACAACGGTATTGATAGCGTCGATACGAATTTTTGAGATCCGTGGTGATGCGATTTCGGGTTTTTATTACAGGTTCACATTCCAAGCGGTCGAAAGAGTAAGTGTGGAATATTCCCCGAGATATTTGAAGGTGCGGTTGTGAAGACTTTTGAATACCAAGCACGTGATCGAAAGACCGGCGGAAAGATATCCGGTGTGATCGATGCAGAGAGTGAAGGCAGGGTAGCCGAACGCCTTCATGAGATGGGCTATCTTCCCGTTTCAGTCAAATCCAAGAATACGGTTGCTCTCTCGATGGAGATTCGGATTCCTGGTATCTCTGATCGTGTCAGTGCTGACGATTTAGCAACATTTTCCCGACAGTTTGCAACTATGATTTCAGCGGGCTTGCCGTTGGTGCGCTCGCTTGTAATTCTTTCAACTCAGGTTGAAAATAAGACACTAGCGGCTGCTCTAGTCAAGATTCGACAGGAGATCGAGAGGGGTTCATCGCTCTCGGTTGCTTTGGCTATGCATCCAAAGATCTTCGATCGTCTCTTTGTGTCGATGGTGAGAAGCGGCGAAGTCGGTGGTGTTTTGGATCGCGTTCTTCTCGATCTGGCCACCACTTTAGAGAATGCAGCCTCGATTCGTCGCAAGATTAAATCGGCGATGACCTATCCTGTTGCGGTGTTGATCTTGGTTGTTTTGATTTTGACGGCGATGCTTCTGTTTGTAGTTCCTCAATTTAAGTCGATCTTTGCATCCTTGCATGGCACGCTTCCGACCCCAACATTGATATTGCTTGACATCTCCCATATCATGGTTTCCTACTTTTTGGAAGTGGCACTAGTTGTCGCTCTCCTCATATACCTATTACGTAGGTATATTCGCACCGAAAAGGGGCGGATTGTAAAGGATAAGTTGGTTCTGAAGGTGCCGATTTTCGGCAAACTTCTACATAAATCAGCGGTGGTTAGATTCTGTCGTACACTATCGTCGTTAGTTCGATCGGGAGTTCCGCTTCTGGAGGCACTCGATATCACCAAGGGAACAGCTAATAATACGCGTTTTGAATCCGCTATTTCTGCAATGCAAAACGGTGTGAAACAGGGAGTTTCACTTTCGACGACAATGGCTCAACATGATATATTTCCTCCTATGGTTACACAGATGGTGGCAGTAGGGGAAGAGACTGGCGAAGTTGATACAATGTTGGCCAAAATAGGGAACTTTTACGCCGAGCAAGTCGAGGCGATGGTTGCATCACTTTCATCACTTTTGGAGCCGGTCCTGATTGTGGTCCTGGGAGGGGTCGTCGGTTCTATGGTGATCTCACTATATCTGCCAATGTTCAATGTCATCAAGCTTATAAAATAGGATCCAGAAGCTGCTATTTTTCGGTTCTCCTGATCGTTCTTTCTAGCTTGGCTTTTTTGGATCGATTGCTCGAATTTTCAATCTGTCGGATCAAAAAGCATATTTGTGTCAATTGCCTTGGATCAATGATTTACAAAGCCAGCTTCGGTTGAAGCGTTTCAAAACGTCCTGAAGTATTATGGCTAGCGGTTTTTACTTCCATGATGGACCGAAACACTAATGTCCCCTCCAATTAGAGCGTTGATCTAATTTTCTGATGAATAAGGATGATCTTCTTATGACGAATTGATTAGACCCACAGAGTTTGACTCCCCGACGAATCTTTATTGCAGTCGGAGCACGCCTCTTCTTGAGCCTCTTATTTTTAGCCATGTACCAAAAAACACCATCGGGGACGATGGGCGAAAAGGTGCCTCGACTCTTTGGAGTTTGCAATGAGACCTCTTTTTATTACTCTCTTATTGAAGATTTGTTCGATGAACAGCAGCTTTGCTTGAGACCGATCGCAAAAGCGTGGTTTGCGTATGTAATAGTTGGTCTTTGAAACTTTTACGGACTCTTTTGGACTTCCCGTGCTAGGTGTTGATTTCAGAGCGTAAAATTGGTGGGTGAAGGTGAGTTGCTGACCCCCGAAGATAAAGAGCAGCGGGCCTGCCTCCGCGGTTTCCTGGGACTCCCGCCTTGCCAGCAGGAAGGACAAACCCTTTGGTTGAGAGCACTTTGCGTCGAAAGTTGGCAACATCAGGAGCCTTGCCCCAAACTGCCTCGTAAACTCCTCGGATGTCGGCTAGTGAGAATGGCTCGTTTACGAATGCGGTCGCTAGTGTTGTGTATTCCAATTTTGATCGAACGCGTTCGATAGCATCCGTGACAATAGTGTCATGATCGAAAGCCAGCGGGATCCTCTCTGCCTTGTCACCGCGTCCAAGTGCCAGTGAATCCACGGGCCAAAACTTTGCTTGAGACACATCTCCTCCCGCAACTGGTCGATCTAAGTTTGCCACAAGAGCCACGTGTGCTACTGAGACGACTCTCATCCTGGGATCACGCTTTGGGTTGCCGTAGGTTCCTAGTTGTTCGAGGTGCATTTCACTTGCGTCTAACCCAGTTTCTTCGGTGAGTTCGCGCCGGGCGGCATCTTCAACATCTTCTTCGGGAAGGACAAATCCACCTGGAAGTGCCCAGTAATTCGAGAAAGGATCCTCGCCTCTGCAAATTAAAAGCACACAGAGTTTTCCATAATTCACGGTAAAGATCGCCAGGTCGACCGTTAGTGCAAATTGGGGTTGATGGGTCTGATTTGTTCGGGTCATTATCAATTCGTAAGGAATCTTGTAACGGTTGATTGCAATTGGTACCTTGATATCAGAGTTGACTATAGATCTACGAGTTGATTTTATCTCATTTTGTGAATCTTGACTAAAGAAAGTTCCAGACTCCCACCTCGCTTGGTGCCGTGACGGCTCTGAGTAATTTAATACTAGGGCAAGCGCGCTGAGCAACGATGATTATTTTGATCAATGGACTAAAAGAACCGTATGCTTAGTTATCTTTATTAGAAATAAGTATGACAATTATGGACGTGTAAATGAAAATCGAGATCTTCGCAGATATAGTCTGTCCATGGTGTTTCGTTGGGCGTCGGCGACTAGATGAGGCGCTTACCTATTTCGACCATAGTGACGATGTCGTTATCTCCTATAGAAGCTTCGAGCTCGACCCAGGTGCGCAACTTTATTCAGGTGCATCGATTGTTGAGCTGATTTCGAAAAAGTACAACGTTACGCTCGAAGAGGCTAGGGGCTTCAATGAGAATCTTCTAAATATTGGCGTGGAACTTGGAATTGACTTCGACTTTGAGAAGATGTCGCCTACAAATAGCTTCGATGCTCACCGTCTGGTTCAGTTGGCCATCAAAAGTGGCCTTGGAGAAGAGATGGTGGAATCTTTGATGAAAGGATACTTCGAAGATGGTGCATTGATTTCGGATCATGAACAACTCGCTAGCATGGCCAGTCGCGCTGGAATGGACTTCTCGCGTGTGAGTGAAGTTTTACGGAGCGATGAGTTTGCCATAGAGGTCCGACGAGACGAATCTTTTGCTGCCTCGATTGGTGTAAGCGGTGTGCCCTTCTATTTGATCGAAGATAAATATGCGATATCGGGTGCTCAGGATACTATGACTTTTGTCTCTGCTATGACGGCGGTATGGTCTAAGCTCAAATGACTCCAAATTTGGAGATACTTTGCCACATGGATATAGCCCTAGCTCGAACACTATTTCGACTTGAAGGCCGTTTTAGCCATCATTGAGATCACAAATGTTGCCTTTTGCTTGAGGTCCAAAGTCTAGGGTGGCTGATTTGTTCGAGTGGTTGGAAATTATTGGCGCTAGCTCTTTCTTCCTACGATCGAACATTGGCACAGCCTAGAGGAGTTGGCCGTTTTTTTTGGATTAAATTTGCCTTGTCTTGATTTGGGGTCGGCAGTTTTTTGATTACGCGCTTGATTCTGAGTTACGCGCTAGTGATTTTGCCTTTGATACAGGGATGTCATGGTTATGTAATCTTTCTCTGTAACTTTTCTTATTGAGATCTCCTAACTAATTTGATCGAATTCAGATTTACCCAAACGAACCTTTGTGTTGGTTGTATGCTTCGATCTGTAAGAGACTGATATATCCGGGGTAATGACTATGGATTTTGAATATAGCCCGAAGGCAAAGGACCTACAAAATCGTCTTTTGGCCTTCATGGACGAAGCTGTATACCCAGCTGAAGAGGTGTACGAGGAGCAAATGAGAAGCTCTGGTGATCCTCATTTTTATCCTCCGATAATTGAAGATTTGAAGAGCCAAGCTCGCTCGCGAGGTCTGTGGAACTTGTTTTTGCCACACAAGACTGAATGGACCGAGGGACTCTCTAATCTCGACTATGCGCCACTTGCGGAGATTTCAGGGCGTAGCCATTTGGCACCAGAAGCGATCAATTGTGCCGCTCCAGACACGGGGAATATGGAGATCCTCACAATGTTTGGAACAGAGGAACAGAAGGAAGAGTGGTTGAGGCCACTGCTTCATGGCGAGATCCGATCGTGTTTTTCTATGACCGAACCAGCGGTAGCCTCGAGTGATGCTTCCAATATCGAATGTTCGATTACCCGAGATGGTGACGAATACGTTATAAATGGGCGCAAGTGGTGGTCTTCTGGAGCCTCATCGTCGCGTTGTAAAGTGGCAATAGTTATGGGTAAGACCGATCCCAAGGCCTCTCCTTATCAGCAGCAATCTATGATTTTGGTACCTCTGGATACCCCTGGGGTTAAGTTGATCAGAGACCTGACGGTATTTGGCTATACCGACAGGGAGGGCCACGGAGAGATTCACTACGACAACGTCCGGGTTCCAATATCGAATCTTCTTGGAGAAGAGGGTAGCGGTTTCGCAATTGCTCAAGCTCGTTTAGGACCAGGGCGCATCCATCACACGATGCGTTCCATAGGTGCCGCAGAGAGAGCCTTAGCACTTATGTGCAAGCGAGCACGAAGCAGAGTGGCCTTTGGTAAAACTTTGGCAGAGCAAGGCACAATTCAGACTTGGATTGCGGATTCTAGAATAGAGATTGACCAAGCTAGGCTTTTGACATTGTATGCAGCTTGGCTGATGGATACCGTTGGAAATAAAGGGGCGCGAACCGAAGTCTCTGAGATCAAAGTGGTCGCACCTAATGTTGCTCTTAGGGTGATTGACCGTGCTATTCAAGTTTACGGGGGCGCTGGCGTTAGCGAGGATACTCCGTTGGCAAGGATGTACGCCGGTCAAAGGACATTGAGGCTGGCCGATGGTCCAGACGAGGTGCATCGCATGACTATCGCCCGCCGAGAGCTTAGAAAACACGAATAGTATCCCTAGCTTTTGATATCTGGTTGCCTTGATAATGCGCCCAACGTTGACTAAGCCGTAATGATTCGGCGAGGTCAGCGTTGGGCGTAGATTATTGTCCCGTAGCGCGTTTCTCGTTATGAATCGGCGGCTTTCTCAGTTGAAGCCTTTTGTAATAAAAGTTCCTGATAGCTCAGCTTTGGAAAGATAACAGATTTTGGGTAAATTTAATGATCTCACAAGGTGGCGTCTTTGAACCTTCTAACCAAGTCATAGTCTTACTTGATTCTGGTTTTGTGCCCCTTTATCCAGGAGAAGACAAATAGGGCCAATTGTTCTGGTGGCGCTTCAACTAAACTTCCTACATATGCTTTTAATGAGCAAATGTTTAGGCGGATAAGGTGGGAAATCGTTTTGGGCAAGGCAGAACCACGATCTCAAGATAACGAGACCAGCAAAGTTGATCCAGAGTTTTCCAGCGAGAGGGTGCAGGGATATCTCGCGGAAGCTGTAGCGATTACAAATGAAAGCACCGAAACGGCCGAGGCGCTCGCATTCGTGGAGGAGATGCAGGCTAAGATCGATTCCCGCGTAAAAACCCTTAGGGCTTCTGGCGCATATCCACCTTCTCTTTTGGCTCGCGTAAATGGCTACTATGAGTCGCTAAAGCCAATTGGAAGTGGGCACTCTAAAGCGGACTTCGAAAAGATACTTCTTATCACCGATCGTGTTGCCTACATGGATGTAGATGTGCCCACTGGATCGTCTAAGCCGGGAGTTTCCTATGTAAAAAAGGTATTACGTATGGCAATGGCCTGGTACCTCAATTACATGGCACAACAATTCAATAATTTTACATCGAATTTAATGCGGCTTTTGACGGTAGTCGATCATCGTTTGACTGCGTTAGAGGAAAAGGCCGTTACCATTGAATCGCCCAAGCTCGATATCGTCGGAGTAACCGCATCATTGGTCTTACATGCTTCATTGGTTGATGAGATTGTGGGCGAACTCACAAACGTCAATGGTCGAATCCTGGTCGCCGAATTTGGAAGAGCGCAAGTGCTTGAGGCACTTGCCTCTGAGAAGAAGGATTTTTATGGGATCGAGACTAGGACGGAGTTCTTGGATCTAGGCGAGTTGGCTTCTTATGATGTTCGCCAAAGTAGCATCCTTGAGCACCTCTTGGCAGTCGGCAATTCATCTCTTGATGGGTTGGTGGTAAGCGGAATTGTAGATAGGGGATCAATTCAAGAAAAGACCGCTTTGCTTTTTGGAGCGAAAAGAGTGTTAAATCAAGGGTCCAAATTGATTCTCGTGAGTTCCACGATGGAGCACTTTTCCAAAGTCGAGAACCATATGGAGTTTGATCTGTCTATCGGTCGCCCATTTTCTAGTTCGACTTGGACCTCGATCTTGACCAAACTCGGGTTTTCTCACGTGAAGGTCGTGGAAGCAAAGGATGGCTGTGGCTGTTTAGTGATTGCGAATAATACTAAAGTCTCGCCTTTATCTTCGTTGGCGGATTTTGGTATCAAAGAGAACAAGCCCGATAATTAGTTTGCGTCTCGCCAGCCGTAAGGTGCGTAGTGTTTTACTTACCCTATGGATTTTGGTTCCGTTGTTTTTATAAGGAGCTAATTAGCTTTTGATTGCTTCCTGGCAATTATTAATAAGTTTTAGTTGGCAGATAATTTTGGATTGTAGGACCCAGTAGTGGCGGGAATTCATCAATTTATACCAGTTCTATCGCGGGGCGATGGTACCTCTAACAATGCGTTAGCGATCACACGACGTATTCGGGAAGTTGGCATTGACTCTAGGATCTATCTCGTTGAAAATTTTTCAGGTGAGGAAGGTTATTTCTATAGCGACTATCTGAAGGTGATGGATCCCCAAGATATACTCATCTATCACCTAGCTACTTCTTCACCGATTCCTATATTTTTGGATTCGCTGCCCAATAGGGTTGTGGTTCTATATCAAAATTTGACTCCCGCCTCCTACTTTGCGCCTTACGATCTCCTTGGGGCGGTTGGGCAGGAGCAAGCTCGCGCAGAGCTCTCTTTGCTCGCTCGAAGATCGACAATGGGAATTGCTCCTTCCCGCTTCAATGGCAACGATATGATTGAATGCGGATACGCAAATGTAGAACAGGTTCCTATAATCTTTGACACCTCTGATTTTATGGGTGAACGAGACCCAGCAGTTGAGCGGATGCTTTGGGATATCAATCAGAGGGGTTTTTCTAATTGGTTATTTGTGGGAAGAATCGTTCCCAATAAGGCACAAGAACACCTAATAATGGCTCTTGGTGCACATAGAGAAATCTATGGTGACAATGCGATGCTGCACATTGTCGGTCGTCCAACATATCCAGCCTATTTGGACTCTCTCTATCGCCTCGCCGTCGAATTGGGGCTAGACAAAAGGGTAAACTTTGTCCTTGGTGTATCACCTAAAGAGCTAGCGAGCTTTTATGCAATGGCGGATTTGTTTATATCTGCTTCTGAACACGAGGGGTTTGGCATGCCGCTCGTGGAGGCAATGTTTCATGGATTGCCAGTTCTAGCTTATGGTAAGGCGGCGGTTCCAGAGACTGTGGGCAAGGGTGGCATTGTCCTAGATACTCGGGATCCGATAGTAGTTGCTTCTTGGGCGCATGAGATCACCAACTCATATTCTCTTTCGAGCGCGATGGCTGAACTTGGTCGAAGTCGCCTTATGGAGCTTGCTCCTTCTGAGACTGTAGCTATCTTGGATAAAGTTTTAGAGAAGTTACTTTCGGAATGTGGTCTTGATGGGCTAGGAGATTTTTCAAGACCATCTTCGCTCATAGCCGATAAAGGCTCCAATGGTATTTTAGGCTCGCAACCATTGGTCAACTCGAGTAGAGATTGATCGATGCATTCGTCGAAGTTTAGAGTAACTTTTGTAGTTCCACGTTATGGCAAAGAAGTATTTGGCGGAGCAGAAAATGCGGCTCGGATGTTGGCTGAAGCCTTGGCAACACGCGAAGAGCTAGAGGTAAATGTCCTTACTACCACGGCTTTATCTCATCTTGATTGGTCGAATAACCTTCCCCGGGATCGTCGTTGCTAAACAATGTCTCCATTGAACGATTCTCCATCGATGCTGGCCGTAGAAGCGACTTTGAATATATTTCGCGAAGGATGCTGTCAGCGCCTAAGTCTTTTAGCCGACAAGAATCATTGGATTTGATCAATTGGCAAGGGCCAGTATCAAATCAACTTATTGAGTCGATAGCAACCTGTGACTCTGATGTTGTAGTTTTTTATCCCTACCTCTACCATACAACGGTACAGGGAGTACTCAGTTGTCCAGTACCCAGCGTCCTTCATCCTGCAGCTCACGATGAGCCGATTATAGATCTAGCTATCTACAGAGATGTATTTGCTAAGGTTCAGGGTCTTGTTTATCATACTTATGCCGAGCGCGCCATCGTCGAGCGGCGATTTGGAGTCGCCTCCAAGAAGAGTATCGATCTTGGCATGGGTTTTCGGACTTATGAAGGTCTCAGGGGTAATGTGTGTGAGCGGTCTGGATTGAACGGGAAGGAGTTCATCCTTTGTTTGGGGCGCGTGGAAGCGAAAAAGGGATCGGTGCTTCTGGCAAGACTCTTTCATGAATACAAGGTTCGCAACCGAAGTGGAGTGCAACTTGTGTTCGCGGGTGCGATTTCAGAGGCCGGTCCGGGATTTGTGGATGTGAGATACTTGGGAGAGGTTTCGGAAGCGGACAAGGCGGAGCTGTTGGAAAAGGCCACGATTGTGATATCTCCATCAGCATATGAGTCATTTGGTATTGTCCTTCTTGAAGCTTGGAATGCATCCAAGGCTGTAATTGTCAATAGGGATTGTGCTGCAACTTACGAACTGGCTCGTTCTTCAAGGGGTGCATTGTCTTTTGAGGATTATGGGACATTCGAGGAATCTCTTCATGTTTTGTTGGAGAATAGAAAATATCGCGACCTCTTGGCGAAAAATGGCAAGCGTTATATACGGCAAAACTTCTCCTGGGACGTCCTCGCTAAGCGGTACTTGGATTTTTTGCGTTCGGTCGCAAGGGTATGATTAGATATTTAAATATTTAAGATAATGTAGATCGATCCTTTATGATCTATTGATTATTACTAAAGTTGCTTATTCAAAGAGAATCGCGGACAACTACTCTTTTGCGAAATTGTCATGTTTTTTCTGGGTTAGTTTCTGTCGTTTTACACACTCCTTGATGAGGATGGACTAATTAATTATGTTGGAAAATCATAATTAGTGCTGTCATTTTCGGTGAAGTTGTCAATTTAAAGTCTGTTGGCGTCAGGCCGATCTATGGACATCGCGGATATGATTGCATGATTTTTGCCTTTAGTTTTTCTGATTGCCGTTCGGTGGATTTTAAATATGACGCTATTTTTGATAAAAAGACCGATTAATGATGCATATTTTTAAGGCTGTAATTGTTTCCATGACTGTTTGGAATCTTACTGAAGGAAGACCTTTGTCTTGGATTCGATCCTGATTTTAGATTCTTTTTCGTCCAGTTTGACCCGTTTTGTCGAATCAATGGTTTGGATATTTCTTTTGGACTGGTCGCAACGATGACTTTATGCTATCTTACCCGTTGGATTATTTATTTGCGGAGATACCTATGATCGAAGTTCAATTGCAGATATGGTTTAAGACCTCCATCGATGATATCTATCTCTGGTTCTAAGTGTTCTATTAATTATGGGTTAGCGATGTTCATCTCGCAGACAACTATAGAGTTCTAAAGTAAGGTTGAGGTTTTATGTATTTTTCGAAGTATGAGTATCTTTTATTCGAACGAAAAGAAAATGGAGTACTGTTAATAACTATAAATAGACCTGAGAAATTTAACGCTACTAATGAAATTGGCCACGGTGAGCTAGCGCGAATATGGCGGGATGTTTCTGAGGATCATTTAACAAAAGTTGCAGTTATTACTGGATCGGGAAAGGCTTTTAGCGCCGGAGGCGATCTGGATATGGTCTTGAATATGGCCGGTAACTATGAGAGAGTAAATCACATGTTGCGTGAGATGAGCGATATGGTTTACAACATAATCAACTGCGAGAAGCCCATAATATCGGCCATAAATGGAGTGGCAGTCGGTGCCGGTGCAGTGGTTGCACTCTTGGCTGATATCTCAATCTGTGCTCTAGATGCCAAGATAGGTGATGGACACGTGAAGCTCGGCGTGGCGGCGGGAGATCATGCATCAATTTTGTGGCCATTGCTTGGAGGGATAGCAAGAGCGCGTTACTACCTTCTTACAGGAGAGATGATCACGGGTGAGGAGGCGGAGAGGATTGGAATGGTCTCCAAAGCGCTTCCAAAACAAGAGGTCCTAGATGAGGCGTTACGCGTCGCCGATGGGTTGGCTAAGGGCTCGCAAGATGCGATTAGGTTGACCAAGAAAGCAATAAATGGATGGTTGCGTAATGCGGGGCAGATCTTTGATACCTCTGCTGCATATGAGATGTTGACCTTTATGGGTCCGGATGTCGTAGAAGGTGTGGCGGCGTTGCGCGAAAAGCGCGCTCCATCATTTCCTTCATCTATATAGTTAAAAGCTTTTATGAAGGCTCCTATCAAAGCTAGGGTTGCTACCAAAGGGTCGAAACCTAAAAGGAACTGAACAGCTTCGATCGCAATTGTCATTCCCATGATTGGATTTAGAGGATTGAAATGAAGAATAATTCAAATGTCGACTATGACGCTGAGCACGAGGCGTTTGGTGAGATCGTTGAGGTATTTATAGCTCGAAGTGTTGAGCCGCACTATCAAAGATGGGAGCAGCAAGGTATAATCGACCGAACTCTCTTTTTGGAGGCAGGCCGGCAGGGTTTATTGGCTTTTGGTGTCGGAGAGGAGTATGGTGGCGCGGGAGTCAATGACTTTCGCTACAACGCAATCTTGAATCGTGGCCTTTCAAATGGAGGTTATGCGGGGGTTGCACTCGCTTTGAGCCTTCAAAATGATGTCGTCCTGCCATATTTTACAGATCTAACCAATGATGAACAAAAGGAGCGGTGGCTGCCATCTATCGTGGCTGGTGAGTCGGTGATAGCAATAGCAATGACGGAACCCAACACAGGTAGTGATTTGTCGGGAATTTCGACTAGCGCTCATAGGGACGGGGACTACTTTATCCGGGTAAGCGGATTATCGTGTGGAAAGGTCGCTCCAACTCCTGCTTGCCGTGATAATTCACAACGGACGATCGCGTGTAACAGCCCTTCGTTATGATCTGCTTATGCCGCTATCAGCTGATGACTCACCAGACAGGGGTGCTCCAAGCTTTTCTTTAGATCTACCCAGCGTTCACGGTATTCGAACTGAACTCAACGAGGGAATTCGGTTAGTGGAAGGGCGATCTATCCATGAGGCTCCACCATGTCCGAAGTGTGGAGACCTGCGTCCCTTCCGACATGGAACAAAGGTTCAACGCTATATCGATCTGCCCGTGCGAGGAGTCAAAGTTGTCGTTGACCTTGAGCGTCAGCGATACAGGTGTAAGCAATGCTCAGCGACGTATTTCAACCTCCCAGATGGTTTCGACCATCAGCGCTCGATAACGACCAGATTGCGGAGTTATCTTGAGCGGAAGGCGCTAACCCACACGTTCTATGAGCTTGCGCGCGAAGTCGGAGTAGATGAAAAGACGGTTCGTAACGTCTTCAACGATTACTTGCCTCACCTGCAGAGCGGCCCAACAGTGCAGACCCCTACGGTACTCGGCATTGACGAGGTTCACACTCGCAGTGGCTATCACTTAGTGGTTACCAACGTTTTGGAGAAAACGATCATCGAGATGTTCGAGAAAAGGAATCGCCACACGGTTGATGCTTATCTTTCCTCTCTACCCGATGCCCAGGTGATACAAGTGGTCACGATGGACATGTGGCGTCCCTACCGCGACGGAGTCCGCAAGCACCTCCCCGATGCCCAGGTCGTCATTGATAAGTTCCATGTCGTGAAAATGGCGAATCAAGCTCTAGAGACGATTCGAAAAGCTCACCGAGCAACTTTGAGCCAGAGCGACCGCATCCAACTGAAACAAGATCGGTTCCTGATGCTTTATCGGCGATCGGAGCTTGATGAGTCTCAAAGCCTTCAGCTCGATCAAATTTTCGACAAGTACCCCTCGTTGGCCATAGCCCATGCGTCTAAAGAAGCATTCTTTGATATCTATGCTTGTGCGACTCGAACTGCGGCTGAAACTGCCCTTGAAGATTGGAAGTCGAACCTCACCCCAGGACTACTTCCAGCATTTAAACCACTTCTTACTGCACTCACGAATTGGCATGACGAGATCTTCGCGTATTTTGACTATAGGTACACCAACGCGCTCACGGAGTCGATGAACGCACTCATCAAGATCGTCAACCACATGGGTAAGGGATACAGCTTTGATATTCTCCGTGCGAAGATGCTCTACGCCCCAAGAGCCCAGCTGACACGGAGCACCACTACTCGAGGAGTGCGCTGGAGCGGCACAAACGATTATCTCACCCTCCGGACGTCGGGGCATCTCGGCAGTTCCAACCGCCCCACTACGACTTCTGTTCGCCTGGGTACGAGTATTCCCGCGCTGATACAATTGTGTGTCGATGATATTGATGACGAAGATACTCGTTCAATAACTCAGGATGCAGAAACGGAAGAAATGAGGGATACCCCGTGAAGGACACGCAGCACGGCGATCCCGAAATTGGCGAGCCGAGATCGAAATCCGCTTCACCCTCAGGTCTCGAGAAGATACCTGAGCGCCTAGTCAAGTCCACAGAACGAGTTCGAGACTTGGGTGAGGTGTTCACCCCTGTTGCGATCGTCCAAGATATGTTGGATCTGCTCCCCGCAGACGTTTGGCACCCCCACCCTGCTCAGACATTTTTAGAGCCAGCTTGTGGGGACGGTAATTTTCTCGTCGCAATTCTCACTAAGAAGTTATATGCAGTCATGAGCGCCGCAGCCGTTGTCGCAGATCGCCAACAGATAGAAGTAACTCGCGCTCTCGCACTTGAGGCTCTGGCGTCGATTTACGGGGTGGATATTTCTCCCGATAATGTCATCGGAGGAACCCCTGGCCACGAGATCGGTGCAAGAGAGAGACTTCTACGGGTGTTTTCCGACTGGCATGCAGAGTGTCTCGACGAGAAGCTTGAAAGTGACAATCCAATCCTGTTGTCAGCAAAATGGATAGTCGAACGAAACGTCCAGGTTGGCAACATGCTGCCGTTCGGAGCCGACGGTCGACCGAGCGATAGGGCACAGATTCCGCTCGTCGAATACAGCTGGAACCCGGAGTGTGCAGAAGTTTCGATTTCCATAACCACTCTTGGTGCGGTTATGGAGGGCGCCGAAGCCGAGGTAGGCGATACCGTTTCGTTGTTCGGCGCAACACCTCCAAAGCATTTATGGACTGGAAATATTTCTGAGCTACATCAAGTAGAGACGTATCGGGTCACGGTGAAGCGTGGGCGCACTAGTGGGAAACGAGCTTCATGATGAACGACCTTGTATCTTCCAAAGCACCCGATATCTTAGAAGTTATCTCTGACCTCTCTAGCGACGAAGTATTCACTCCACCACGAGTTGTGACCCAGGTGCTCGACCTTCTCCCGGCAGAAGTATGGAGCAATGCATCTTTGCGATGGCTTGACCCAGGCTGTAAGACAGGCGTATTTCTTCGCGAGATAACTAGGCGATTGATGTCGGGACTTGCCGATGAGATTCCTGATGACCAAGAACGACTTCAACACATTCTCGAGAACCAAGTTTTCGGTATCGCCATTACGGAACTTACCTCGATGATGTCTCGCCGAACCCTGTATTGCTCTAAAGATGCAGCCAGCGTCCACTCCGTGGTTCAAATGCCAACGAGCAGCGGCAACATTTGGTTCGAGCGAGTTGAACATACTTACGTCAATGGAAAGTGCCGAGAGTGCTCGGCTTCAAAGACGCAGATGGAGCGAGATAATCGAGACAACTATGCATATGCCTTCATTCACGAGGCAGGGCGCACAGCCGTTTGGAAGGATTTAGGGATGAAGTTCGACGTAATCGTGGGTAATCCACCCTTCCTTGTAATGTCACTGTGTTGTGATATAATGTGTTGCAGTGACGGAGGACTTAGAAAAGACGGACTGGCGGCTCTGCCGGGCGCAGCGCTCGACGTGGAGAGGGAGCTACAGCTCGTCGCTGCTTGACGAATGGGATAACCTCGAAGAGGTTGAGCAGGGGCTAGGCATCATTCCCGGACTGCCGTTCCTGTTGCGGCCAGACGGAACTGTCGATAGCGACGTGGTGGCGTACTTCACCAGTTCAAGCTTCAAGAGATTGGCTCCGGCATCTCGGTGGTCGTACGCAATGGACCTGAAGGTGTTCTTCTCCTTCCTGGAGCGACAGGGCACGACTTGGCGAGATGCCACGCACGACAGCCTGCTCGACTACGAATACTGGCGTCGGCGTGACGCCGATAACCTTCAGCGAGTGAGTGGCGCCAAGTTTGCCCGCGAACTGGCTGCCTGTGGTCGCTTCTACAAGTGGCAAGTTGACCACGGTGTCATCGAAGCGAGTCCTGTGCTGACGACGACGTATCGTGATCGGCGTGGTGACGTGGCGACAAGAGCGCAGCTCCAGCCGACGAACGTGCGATCCGTGAAGGTCAAGTGGCTTACTCCCCGCGCCTACCGGCGCTGGCGCGATGTCGGGCTTGGTGGTTACAACGGGGATGGCCTGCTGGACAGTTCGTGGCGAGGTCGCAACGACGATCGCAATGTCTCGATGTGCGAGCTGATGTGGTCCAGCGGGCTGCGATTGCGAGAGGCTGGCTCGGTGTTGCTTACCGAGTTACCGACAGCGCAACCCGCAGACCAGTACGTTCGCGGACACGTCGCTGAGGCAGTCGCGAAAGGTAGGGGTCGCGACTTTTGGGTCTCGCGCAGTGCCCTGCGGCGCATTGACGCTTACGTCATGACGACTAGGGCCGCAGCGGTTCGACGTGCTCAGGTCTCTGGGCGCTACGAGGAAATCGCCGAGCGGCGATTAGTTACTCAGATGAACGCTCGTGGAGATCTAACCATGGAAAACCGTCGTGGGCGATCCGAACGCACGAACATCAATGAGCTGGACAGCGAGATCCGCCGATGCCTCTTCCAACAGACTGACGACGGCGTCGAGCCGCTCTCTTTGTGGCTAACGGAGGCCGGAGCTCCGATGCCTTATCTGACCTGGGAGGCGGTGTTCGCTGGCGCGAGCAGTCGATGTGCCACACAGGGCGTCCCAATCACTTGCCATCCGCACATGCTTCGTCACTCCTTCGCCCTCCGCATGTTGGTCACGCTTATTCACAACTTCGACAGGCGTCTTGGATTGAGCGAGCGAGAGCGCCTTGAGTACCGGCACCTATTTGGCGACCCTTGGGTGTTGGTACAGCAATTGCTAGGTCACTCCAACCTCGTGACGACTAAGTCCTACTACTTGGAGCCGGTTCAGGGTCTACAAGTTGACATGTTTCTCAACGCGGACACTGACGATGAATCCGTGCAACAGCTGCTCACCAGAATTTCTGAGACGTCGCCGCTGGTCCAAGACCTTGAAGGTCCCGCATGACGCGTAAGACTTCGGGTCACGCCGCAGCAATGCCGAAGCCGGGGTATAGCCGTCCTTCTCAGCGTGACGCGACTGGCCTCATGGTTACGCATATCACCGAGGACGGGGCGGTCACGAAAGTGTTTGACTTTCGTGAAGTCGATTGCCCGCCGGTTCTCTTACGGTCATTGGTCAGCGGGTTCGCCGTAGCGACGGGAACTGACGGACGTTGGAAGTCGGCATCGTCCGCTGCTGCCGGGGCAGATACTTTGCGTCGGTTTATCCGTGAAATTGCCATGCAGCAGAGACCGCCGACTTCGATCAATGAGGTTGGACCAGAAGTGTGGTGGACCTGGCGTGCTGACGTTGAGACTAAGAGTCGTTGGCCGGCCGCAGTCAATCACATGCGCGTTCTGCTTCTCGACACGCCTGGGCTTCCGGACACCACCCGAAAAGCCCTACGGGGTCGAACGCGTAAACCAAAAACCCGTCTTTACGATGCCTACACGCGAAGTGAGTTCCAACGAATTAAGAGTGCCGCATCGGCCATCGTTCGGACTGGCCAGCAGCGTATTGACGCCAACCTTGCAACGCTCACGACCTACCGCGCCGGAGGGGAGCCGTCCGACTCCCCGACGGTCCGCATACGAGGGGAGCTATGGAGCGCTGGCTCGCTGCTTGACTATCTTGCGCGAACCGGTTGCGTGCCCACCGAACTTACCGCAGCGGGGCAGTTCGCGTTGAGGAGGTTACTCAAGCTCGAGGGCGCATCCATAATCAATGAGGCCCTCTTCCCAAACTCGATGGAAGCTCTATCAATGACGTACCTGCTCGTGTGCGAGCGCGGGTATAACCTTTCAGTAATCAATCAGCTGACAGTCAACCTTGACCGCGCAGATGATCGCAAGGATGAAATGCCTGTGCATGTGTTGCATCTGGACAAGCCACGTCGCGGACCGGCAGCACGATTCAGTGATGAGAGTCTCAGCGGTGAGTCGGGAAGGTTGATTGATCGAGCGATTGCGTTGACAGCGCAGGCTAGGGCCACAATGGCTGAACTGGGATACCCTACAGATTCGCTGCTGTTATTCCGCAGCGGCAATTCATACGGCGGTAGGCAGATATTCCAGACACAGCTGGAAAATCCACATTCGGTACAGAAGCGGTGGCACGCCGTGGCGGGCCTGTTGGCCGACGACGGAACCGCACTTCAAGTCACTCACCAACGACTTCGCTTAACCGAGCAGGTACTCAACACCAAGCCTCGACAGAACTCACAAACTGTCAGCGAGTCGGTGTACCGGCGCTCAGATCCACAGACTCGCCGGGAGGCAACGGCCACCATCATTAGGGGGCAGGCCGAAGCGCTCGAACACGCACGGGTGACCGTCGCGATGCGGTCACTGAGTGACCAGGACATCGCTGAGGCGCAAGTGAATCCATCCGCACTCGCAGATCGTCTCGGCATTTCGGTGGAGAAGGTGCCTCTGCTAATTTCGGGCCTCCTGGACACCGGGACGGGAGCATGCCTCGACTTTCACAGCAGCCCCTTCACCCACGACGACTCCGGAAATTGCACCGCGTCCTTCCTTGCATGTCTTGGCTGCCCCAATGCTGTGGCTACACCAGACCACCTACCGCGCTTAGTCGCCTTGAGCGACGCGCTCGAGCGCATTGCGTCAGCCGTCACTCCAGCCGTGTGGAACGAGGACTTCTCTGGCCACTTCGTACGCCTGACAGCACTGCTCACGGCCAACACCACCGCGGAGCAACGCGACCATGCACGAACACAGCTCAGCGATGCAGATGAGGAGTGCCTCGAACGACTACTAGCCAGGAGGCTTGACGCATGAGTAGATCTGCCGCAGCGAGACACCGTGAACCGCAAATCTTTCAGACGGGTGCGGAAGAAGTCGTCTTCCGTAACGTGCAGGCAGATCCCGATAGCGGTCCGCTATCGCGCTACGGCGACGATGCGTGGCTCTTGCACCCAATGGCACAGAAGCTCACGTCAGATCCTCTCAAGATTGATTTCGCGACCCTGCCTTCGTCGTATCGCGACACGGGTAAGCGACTCGTCTGGACGTTCATCAATGAACGAACTCCAATGGATGCGCTGTCACGCCCTACGGCAATCCGAGATCGCCTAGCCGCTGGCTCAATCCTAACAATCTTTCACGACATTCGCATGTTCCTGAAGTGGTTAGACGCGCGTGCCATCACTGATCTTCGTTCAGTGACGCCAGGCGATTACCGGGCGTACGCAAGCTACGTCGCTGGGCGAAGTGTTACACGCGACGTGAAAGGTCGCCAGCTTTTTAGTGTGACGCGCATCTGGCTGATTGCCCCGTATCTGCCACCCGAGGATCGGATGCTGCGTCCGACATGGGAAGACATTGCAGCGCAAGAAGATCGGATCGACTCCGTCATCGGACCCGCCAACTGGACTGGCGAAAACAAGAGGCTGCCGGTACATCCCCAGTCCATGTCGGCACTTCTGCTCGCTGCTCTTCGTTTCATAGAAGTGTTCCGTGACGATATTCTCGATGCCGTCGCTGATAAGGCGAGGATGCAGAGTCAGATTCCTCTGCACCAAGAGCCCGAGCACGTTAAGAGGGCAAACGCGTATCTCCACCGTCTAAAGGCATCGGGTGGATCGCTGCCCGGAATGCGAGGAACCAATCCAAAACCGCCCAACGACATAAACCTTGCCATTCAGTATCTGGCAGCCACGCTTGGAATCACTAAAGACCAGGCAGCGTCAATGGGCAATCGTGGCCTCGCGATTCGTCTCGGTACTCCGATGCCTACCACCATCACTGGTCTCGTAGATGGCGAACCGTGGTGTAGCGCTATCGACTACTACGAAGTGGAGCAAATGCGTCACATGCTGATGGTTGCGTGTTTCATCGTGGTTGCGTATCTATCGGGCATGCGCGTCGAAGAATGTCGTGCGCTTAGGCGAGGCTCTTGCACCGCCACGCGTCCCGAGCCCGACATGCCACCGCATTTCGAGATTCGCGGGCTTTCATTCAAAGATGCGTTGGACGAGGACGGCAATGCCATCCCCGGTGGAGTCGAGCGTGAAACTCCTTGGATTGTCCTCGAGCCAGTCGCGAAAGCGATCGCCACCGCAGAGGCGATGCACAGCAGCGGTTATGTCTTCACACGTGGGTTGTTCAGAGCTCAGAAGCAAGAAGAACTCGAACCGCCGCTTGCGCAGGCCGCTCGCGATTCCATTCGCAGTTTCGTTGACTGGTGGAATGCCTATTGCCAGACCAACGGCAACACACGTGACGTAATTCCACCAGATCCTGATGGAGCCATAGTCCCTGCTCGTTTTCGGCGCACGCTGGCGTGGTTTATCTACCGAGTACCCGGAGGCCGGATTGCTCTCGGTCTGCAGTACGGGCACTTACGAGGCTATACGAGCGATGCCTACGGATCTCGTGTTGCGAGTGGATTACGCGACGTGTTTCCAATGGAAGAGGCACTGGCGGTGGCGGAAAGTCTTCACGAGGCGGCGAGGCGGCTTGATGCGGGTGAACAAGTCTCGGGACCCGCATCCTCTAGGTACGTAAATGGCGTCCGCATTTTCCAGCAGACATTCGGCGGCTCCTACCTGACGACTCGACAAATGGCGGCGCTTCGTAGAGATCCTCGACTACGTATCTACGACAACCCTTCTCGCGCACTCGCCTGCGTGTACGACCAGACGAAGGCACTCTGTCACCCGGATCGCGACCGTGGCCGAGCGGATGTCACGCGCACTCCGGACATGAGCAGATGTCGCGATAACTGTGGCAACACCGCTCGCACCGATACTCACGCCGAACTTCTGCAAGCGGAGATCGGTAATCTGCGAGAAGAGGCGGAGAACCCGCTCACGCCCGAGCCAATTCGTGTGCGGCTGCTTGCGAGAATCGTCAGACGAGAGAACGAACTTCAAGTACACGCCGAACAACGGAGCGTCTCATGACCCCTGACAAGCGCAAGCCGGCAGCAAAGACCGAGGCCATTTGTCAAAACGATCTTGACCGTTTGCGCATCCGAGATGCGATGGCGCGTTTGATTGATGGAGCACCGCTCTATTCCGACGGGAAACTGACCGTGAAGTCGCTCGCCGAAGAAGTCCAAGTGAAGCGGTGGCTCTTGACCCATAAGCACATTGACCTGCAAGACGAGTTCCGGGCCAAGGTTGCGCAGACCAACCACGTGCCAGCCGTTGTTCAGCAGTACATCGAAGCCAGACAGCAACTGGAGCAGCGGGTCGCTCACCAGGCGGCGGAGCTGCGCCAGGAACGTGAAACCGTAAAACGGCTAGAGCGTGTTGTGCTCGCTTTGACGCTGGAAAATCAACGTCTGCAAGTTGAGGCTTCAGCAACTGCCAACGTCGTGCGGATCAAGCCATGACCTGCGGTCTCCAGATGATAGGGATGAGTGCCACAATGATGGCCTCGCGCACGATGGAGATTGTCGGCGTGCGGCAATTGAGTTATTGGACAATAGGACGGAGGACGGTTCCTGAATGACGTCACCGAATAGATCGGTTCGTGCCGACACTAAGAACATGGTTGAGGGCACAAAGAGTCACTTCCAAAATGAGAGCATAAGAGGGGCAAGTGCACCGAGGGGGAAGTTGATGTCTGCACCAAAATGGTGGTCAGCCACACGAAGCGCTGACTGCGGAAACGATCCCGATGCTGGTTGGGTTTGCGAAACTGATACCAACATTTCCTGGCATGAGTCCGCCAAACTGGTGGAACTGACCGACGACGCCATCCTGGCTCCCCTTGAAGCGCAGTTCGGTCAAGTCCGATCACGCCAGCGCGTTCGTGAGTTGGCAGAGGTATTCACGCATCAGCGCGAGGTAGACGCAATGCTTGACATGATCCCGGATGCGTTCACTGAACTCGACGTGACGTTCTTGGAACCGACCTGCGGTTCCGGTAACTTTCTCATCGAAATCCTGCGGAGAAAGTTGCAGATAGTCAAAAAAGCGGAGTGCGTTTCCCAAGAGCACTATGAACATCGCCTACTGCGAGCGTTGGCGTCGATCTACGGCGTTGACATCTCGATAGACAACGTCACCGAGGCACGAGCTCGTATGGCCCACACGGTGCTAAGCCACTACCAATCGGACGCCAATACTATCGAGCCAACGACTGGTTTCTTGAACGCTGCCGCAGTCATCCTTGGCGACAACATCGTGCTCGGCGACTTAATTAACAACGCCGACGAGATCGAGCTGTGTGAGTGGCGTCCTTTCCCCGCTGGGCGGTTCCAGCGAATTTGGAGCTGCGCCTTGGTCCCCGAGTACTCACGAAACTTGTTCTGGCAGGAGCGAGTGCAAGACGTTGAGCCGATTCACTACAGCGAGCTGGTCGCCGCGGCAACGCCGCCCAAGACCAAGAGTCGAACAAGGACGAAGAAATGAGTAAAACTGACTCAAAGATCACCACCATCGGCGTGGGGACCGTGCGCACTCACCATATCCCCGACATCCTGGACGTCATCGCGGCGCTCTCGTCAGACGCGATACCTACGCCACCGTTGCTAGCTCGCGCTCTGCTCGATCTACTGCCTATCGAGGTATGGAGCAACCCCGACTATCGCTGGCTCGACCCAGCGACGAAGTCAGGCTCGATTCTTCGAGAAGTTGCCCGCCACTTGATGGAGGGTTTGGCTAAGTGGGAACCGGACCCCAAGAAGCGTGCCGAGCACATCCTCAAGAACATGTTGTTTGGCGTGGCCATCACCCAAGTCCACGGCGAGATGACTCGCCGGTCGGTCTACGTGTCGCGCGACGCAACGAGCACCCACTCGGCTGTGCTGTTCTACACCCCCGACGGAAACCTGCCCTTCATTCAAACTGAACATGATTACCCCACGAACAGGGATGGGCGGGCATCGGGGCCGTGTCGCATCTGTGGCGCCCCTGTCCGACTCGAACGTGGGGCTACCCGTGAGAATTATGCATACGCCTTCATCCATGGGGCGTATCCAACCGAGGAGATGAAAGACATGAAGTTCGACGTGATTGTTGGCAACCCTCCGTACCAGGTACAGACTGGCACTACCAGCGCGCAAGCTACGCCGCTCTACCACTACTTCGTCGAGCGCGCCATGGAACTCAACCCCAAGTATCTCGCGATGATCATTCCTTCGCGCTGGTTCACTGGCGGTATGGGCCTTGACACCTTCCGTACTCGAATGATTGCGGACCGTCACTTAGTGAAGGTTGTTGACAACCCTAAACTCTTCGACTGCTTCCCGGGCGTGGAGATCAAAGGCGGAGTCAATTACTTCTTGTGGGATCGCGATCATGATGGAGACTGCGAGTTCTCGACCCGTATTGAGGGCACCATCATCTCGACGGCTCAAAGGGATCTCCGCTTGGGCAAGGGTGTGTTAGTCCGTGACAACAAAGCCATGTCCATCATCAAGAAAGTGGCTCACGGCAAGTCGATTGTGGAGTGGGTCAACTCCGTTGGCGGCTTTGGTCCAACCCTGACAACGAACTTCACCGACGCCGCGTCATCCGAGTTCGAGGGTTCTGTGCCGCTCGTCTTCGGTAGTCACGTCGGCTATGTCCGGCCCGATCAGATCGAGAAGAACGCTGAGTGGGTCACCAAGTGGAAAGTCCTGCTGCCCAAGGCGGGCGATGGGCATGGTCGGGAGGTGTCCTACGTCCTGGGTGAACCCATCGCACTCGCACCAGGGTCGGCGTGCACGTTCACCTATGTGGTTGCTGGCATGTTCGACACGAAGACTGAGGCGAGGAACTATGCCAACTTCCTGGCAACCAAGTTTGTGCGCTTCCTCGTTCTTCAACGCAAGGTAACACAGGACGTTCGCCCGGATGTCTTTTCCTTCGTGCCACAACTCGACATGAAGCAGAATTGGACAGATGAAGCGCTCTACGATCGCTTCGGGCTAACTAAGGCAGAGCGCGAGTACATCGAAAGCACCATCCATCCTCGTGAGGCAATAATGTCCTTGGAATCCTCGATTCCCGCGTCGCACTTGCCGGGTGGATCGAAGTACCGCGCACCCGGCAGGGAGCGCGAGGCTACCGAGGCTCTCGATACGAACGGGGAGGATGAAGAGTGAGTAGCCAGGTTGTCGGTCGCATCTACGTCTACACGGCACCGGGATACGACACCGAGTGGACTCGCACCGTCGGCTCATCGAGCATCGAGGGGCGTGGTCGTCTGAAGGTTGGCTGGACCGGTCGACCCGACCCGCGGGTACGTATCAAAGAGCAGTCGGGGACTATGTACCCCGACGGCGAAGGCATCGTTATCCTGCTAGACGAACCGGCAGTTCGCTCAGACGGTACGAGCTTCACTGACTCGGACATCCACAGGGTCCTCGACAACGCTGGAGTCCAGCGCAACAGCGAGGTTGTCGAAGCCACACTCGATGAAGTCAAGGCCGCCATCTCGGCGGTGCGCTCGGGGCTAGACTACGACCCGCTGCGCACTGAGGACTTCAGGCCACGTCCTGAACAGAAGCAAGCCATCGAGCTCACGAAGACGTACTTTACCCAGCACGCCAATGATCTTCGGCCACCACGCTTCCTTTGGAATGCAAAGATGCGCTTCGGCAAGACGTTCTCGACGTACCAACTGGCGCGTCAAATGGCCTGGCGGCGCGTCCTCGTCCTGACCTACAAGCCAGCGGTACGAAACGCCTGGCAAGACGACCTGCGTAACCATGTGGACTTTGCTGAGTGGGTCTACGCAGACCGCGATCACCCCAGTGACCCGGACATCGATGCCCCCATGGTCTGGTTCGCCTCGTTCCAGGACCTGCTTGGAACTACGACCGATGGCGACGTCAAGGAACACAACGAGTCCATCCACCTCATCGACTGGGACTGCATCGTCCTCGATGAATACCACTTCGGTGCTTGGCAGGGTGCAGCCAAAGAAGTCTGCAGCCCCGCGAGCGCCGCTAGCTCGACGGAGGCCGAACGCAAGGCCGAGCTGCGCGATCTCGATGAAGAGACAGGGCGCGCTGACGAGGTCACTGAGCTCGTTTATGACGGTATTCCTCGTCTGCTCGCCGCCACGCCTGAGTCCACCGGCATCAACCAGGACCTTGACGCTAAGGACATGCGACTATCGAGCTGCAGCTACCTATACCTCTCCGGTACTCCCTTTCGAGCTATCGCTGACGGCGAGTTCAACGAAGAGCAGATCTTCAACTGGACCTATCCGGACGAGCAGCGTGCGAAGCGTGCGTGGGACACAGACCCCGCCAAAGACCCGATCCGCAACCCCTACCGGGAACTCCCAGCAATGGAGATGTTCACGTACTCCCTATCGGAATTGGCGTCGGTTGAGATCGATCAGCGACCAGACGGACTGTTTGACCTCTCTGGGTACTTTGCCGCTAAGAAAGTCGGCTCGGAGTATCACTTCGACGATCCAGATCGCATCAGCGAGTTCTTGAACATGCTCCTCGGACGCCTGACTCAGTCAGCGACAGAGAAGCTGCTCAACAACTTCAAGCCACCCTTTCCTTTCAGTGACGGTCGTTTCACCGAGGCAGTTGAGCACACCGTCTGGTTCATGCCAAGCGTCGCATCAGCACATGCGATGAAGGCTTCACTGCTAGCCCATCCGTTTTTCAAGGACTTCTTGGTCCACGTCGCGGCCGGTGGTACCAAAGTCGGTGCAGCAGCCAAGCCCCCCGTTGACAAGATGCTCGCGGAAGCGGCGAAGCTCGGCAAGCAGACGATCACGCTCTCTGTTGGTCAGTTGATGACGGGCGTGACGGTGCCCCAGTGGGGTGCAATCCTGGTCCTTCGCTCCCTGAAGTCGCCCGAGGCGTACTTCCAGGCGGCCTTCCGGGTGCAGTCCCCGTGGACGTCCAAGCGACCCGATGGAACGCGAGTCGTCAAGAAACAGACTTGCTACGTCTTCGACTTCGACCCCAATCGCGCCTTGAGTCTCATCTATCAGTACGGCACGAAGCTTGCACGCTCGACAACGAAGACGGCGCCGGCTGAGGTCATCGGCGAACTCATTGAGTTCCTGCCCATCTTCGCCTTTGACGGGGGCCGGATGGACCCGGTTGACGTTAACGCAGTCATGGACTGGGGAACAGCGGGGGCTGGTGCGGCCATGCTCGCCAAGCGCTGGGGAAGCCCTCGGCTCATCGACCTCTCCGAAGCGGTGCTCACAAAGCTGCTCGAGGACACTGACCTTCTCGACCGCCTGGAGCAGATGGAAGACTTCCGCAACCTGCGCGAAGACGCGACCAAGATCATCGCGCAGTCCAAGAAGATCAAGTCCGGCAAGAAGCCCAAAGCGTTCGATGGCGACCCCGAAGACCCAGAGGTGACGGCGGCGCGCAAAGCTAAGCGTGAGCAAGTGAAGACCCTCAGGGCTAAGCTGCTCAAGTTCGTTCAGTCGATCCCAGTCTTCATGTACCTTACGGACTTTCGTGAGGAGTCTCTGGTCGACGTGATTGAGTCACTTGACACCCAGCTTTTCGAGCGCGTGACGGGGCTAACCCTGGACGACTTCCACAAGCTCTCAGATGTGGGCGTCTTCAACCCCGATCAGATGGATGAGGCGATTTGGCAGTTCCGTCTCTTCGAAAGAGCGAGCCTGGACTACCTCGGTACCGGCACTGGCGAGGACACGAAGGAGCGCGTGGGCCTATGGGAACGTACTGTTGCGATCGAAGGCGAAACGGTCACTTAGGCAAGATTCACTTCTCAGGAACGTTTTCTCGAGGCGACTCAATCCAACCGATTCGACCCATGTCTGCTCGTCCTTGAAGTGCACAAGCCTGAGGACCCCACTTATCTCTCAGCACCTTCTAGAGCACATCCGTACAGGTATTCGTATTGGTTTGTAACACGTCTGAACTATAGAAGGAACCGCCATACCAAATGTCAGGTGGAGGTGGAGGCACAAACGACACACCTCTTTACAACGTCTTCGTAGAAGAGGCGATAAAACTCAACCCTCAGTTCCTCGCAATGATCATCCCCTCCCGGTGGATGGCCGGTGGCCGTGGGCTTGAGTCTTTCCGCTCTGGGATGCTGAAGGACAGGCATCTTAGGGTACTCGTTGACTACCCCAATGCCGGTGAACTCTTTCCGGGCGTAGAGATCAAGGGAGGAGTCTGCTACTTCATGCGGGATCGAGACAATCCCGGCTTCTGCGACATGACTATTGTTCGCGGTGACGAAATTTATGGTCCAGGAGAGCGTGACCTCAGCGAGTTTGACGTATTAGTGCGCGACAGTCGCGCGGTTGGTATCCTTCACAAGGTCCTCAAAAAGCGCGAAGGAAGTTTCGCGGAGCTTGTATCGGGCGACACACCTTTTGGGATTTCGACGAACTTTACTGGATATCGCCGAGGGGACGTGCAGCCTGGAGATCTCAGACTCTTCTTGAAGGATGGAGCGAGAAATGAGAAGTGGATTGCCAGTGATCTCATTCGAAAGAATACCAGGGCCATCGAGAAGTGGAAGGTGTTCGTGCCGGAAGCCGGATCAGATGGAGGCCAGAGGATCCCGGATATCGTTCTTGGAAAGCCGTTCGTAGGAGGTCCTGGAAGTGTGAGCACACAGACGTTCCTTTTCGTCGGACCTTTTGATACTCAGGCTGAAGCGGACAGCGCTTTTTCCTTTATGCGCACGCGGCTAGTACGCTTCCTGATCTCATTACGCAAGATCAGCCAACACGCAATGAAGTCGGTCTACACCTGGGTACCCCAGCAAACCTGGGACCGTACCTGGACAGACGAAGAACTCTACGCTAAGTACGGTATCACAGAAGACGAGCAGGCCTACATCGAGAGTATGGTCAAGGAGATGCCGTAATAATGCCCGTCTCTCTCGCAGAAAGCGTCCGTCAGCCAAAGATCTACGCCTACACCATTCCGCAGTATGCCGATATAGTTTGGCAGGGAGCCAGACAGGGCAAGGGCCTCCTGAAGGTTGGCTATACCGATCAAGATGCCAACGTCCGTATTCGCCAACAACTCCAAGGCGTCCAGATGCCGGTGGAAGTCGAATTCACGGTGCTGTTGACTGAGTCAGCAATGGACGATCATGGAGACGCCTTCCGGGACCATAGCGTGCACCGTGCTCTTGTTAATGCAGGTGTTCACAGGGTGTCAGGAGAGTGGTTCGAATGTACAACTGATGAGGTGCGCGCTGCGGTCCAATCTGTCAGATCAGCGACTCCACTAAGCAATCTTCGACCCTTAGCAACATTCCCTATGCGACCGGAACAAGAAGAGGCCGTATTGCAGACAGCTACTTACTTCAAAGGTCATAGGGATACGGTCAATCCCCCACATTTCCTGTGGAATGCAAAAATGCGCTTCGGCAAAACATTTACTGCGTATCAGCTAGCCAAACACCTGGGGTGGACAAGAGTCCTGGTGTTGACCTACAAGCCAGCGGTAGAGAAGAACTGGCGAGAAGACTTACTCGGTCATCGAGACTTCCAAGGATGGCGCTTCAGCGGTAAGGACGATGTGCGACCGGATCTCTCCAACCCAAGCCCGCTCGTGTGGTTTGCATCATTCCAAGATGTGCTCGGCAAGAATGCAGACGGCAAGACCAAAGCCAAAAACGAGGTTCTCTACCACGAGCGGTGGGACGCAATAATTATTGATGAGTATCACTTCGGCGCTTGGAGGGAGGCGGCACGGTCCCTCTATCTCAAAGATGGTGACGAAGGCGGAGACGTCTCGGAGCAGAAAGCGCTGGATAATCCAGACCTAGACGAAGACTTCAGCACCAACGTTGAAGAGGAATTAGACGTTCAGGTCGATCACTACCTTTATCTGTCTGGGACACCGTTTAGAGCGTTGACTCAAGGGGAGTTCCTAGAAGATCAAGTCTTCAACTGGACGTACAGTGACGAGCAACGAGCGAAGCAAGATTGGGTGGAGCCTCCATCTAATCCATATGTTGCGTTACCCCGTATGGCCCTTCTAACCTATGAAATGCCTGACAAGCTTCGAGATATAGCCCTAAACAACCAGTCAATGTTTTCCTTCACCGAATTCTTCAGAACAACCAAAGAAACTGGCAGACCTCCGAAGTTCATTCATGAAGACGAAGTGCAGAAGTGGCTTTCGTTATTGATCGGACAAAACATTACGGATTACTGGTCTGCATCATCCACTCGACAACGCCCTCCACTGCCCTATGAGGATGGAAATCTCTTGCAGGCCCTCCAGCACACGGTGTGGTACCTACCGTCCGTTGACGCTTGTACAGCCATGGCAAACCTCTTGGGGGCTACTCACAACACGTTCTTTCGCCAGTATCGAACGGTTGTAGCAGCAGGCAATAGTGCCGGTCTTGGTGAGGAAGCACTTCCCCCCGTTCTGCGAGCAATTGGACCAGTACCACAAGATACTAAGACCATCACGTTGACGTGTGGGAAATTGATGACCGGCGTGACCGTGCCTCCATG
Source organism: Acidithrix sp. C25 (assembly GCF_904848545.2). NCBI lineage: Bacteria > Bacillati > Actinomycetota > Acidimicrobiia > Acidimicrobiales > Acidimicrobiaceae > Acidithrix > Acidithrix sp. C25. The sequence goes on along the minus strand of NZ_CAJHCI020000002.1, from coordinate 640,724 downwards.
GACTGGGATCTTCATGTTGCGAGAACTCAAAAGCCCAGAATCATACTTTCAGGCAGCCTTTCGAGTGCAATCTCCCTGGGTGTCCAGATTTGTTGACACAGTGGCTGGCGGTGAGGACGAAATCGTACTCAAAGAGCAATGCTTCGTGTTCGACTTCGCTCCTAACCGTGCATTACAGCAGGTAGTGGACTACGCCACTCGTTTGAGGGCAGACGATCCGTCGGTTCGAGATGACCAAAAAGCCGTGGATGAGTTCATGGCATTCCTTCCGGTGTTGGCATATGACGGACACTCCATGCGCCAGCTGAACGCAGCGGATGTGATCGATTACCTCACCCACGGGATTAGTGCAAGCATGCTTGCGCGTCGATGGAACTCCCCAGAGCTCATTGAGTTGGATGCCCGTGCTATGGAGGCGCTGCTTGGTAATCCAGATCTTCTCGCTTCACTCGAACAGATGGAGTTGTTCAGGGAGATTAATCTCAAAGCTGATCTTGAGGCAATGATCGCCACAAACAAGGAGCTCCGGCAGAAATCCCTCGCAAAAGAGCCGCTAGATGGTGAGGAGAAAGTAGCAAAGAAAGAGGCAACGAAGAAACGTGACAATATCAAGAAGCGTCTTCAACGGTTCTTGACGCGTATTCCAGCTTTTATGTACCTGACCGATGCTCGTGAGCGGACTGTTCAAGATATCATCCGTCAAATTGAACCGGAACTTTTTGAGAAAGTGACTGGACTCACACTCTCAGATTTTGCAGAGCTGGTGGATCTTCGAGTATTCAGTGACTCGAAGATGAATGATGCAGTATGGAAATTCCGTACCTTTGAAGAGCCGAGTCTTCGTTACGGAGAAAATGTCCTAGCTCCTGAGACTTTAGGAGGATGGACTCTTCGTCGAGATCAGCGCTTTGCGCGTCTCGTAGAGACGGGACTTATCGCTCCGGGTGCACGACTGGTGGGGACAACCGACTCTGGCATCGTTGAAGCCGCCGTTGGCGACGATTTTGGTCTATGGGTCGGGGGAATCCGATATGAATCACCAAATGACGCTGCTGCGGCGGCGACGGGAAGGTTAGACCTCGATGGTTGGACATTTTGGAGAGCGGACGACTACGACGGGAGCTCGCTAGCCGAGGTTTCGAGCCTGCTTGACTGATAAGCTAGCCAGATCTTGGAAGTGTGACCTCACGGTGGTAACTCCTACTCGGGAAGGCGCAGAGTGCCGTGGCTGAACGTGGAAACGTATCCAAGTCAGACCTTCTCCAGAAGGTGGAAGATAGCGGGGACGTTCGACTCCGCTTTGGGGTAGCTCATCAAGATGGGAAAAACTCACTCATCTTGCTGGACGGCGAATTTGGTGCTGAGCTCGATCGGCAAGACGAGCGTACTTGGACGTACGAAGATCTATCTTTTTTCGACCGGCTTCTCCATGGTAGCGAGCTACGGCAGTTTATCGAAGATGGGGCAATTGCTTTAGGCGAGCAGACGGTATATTTCCCGGCGATTGGGGACACAGCGAATTGGACTCGCCACCCAAGTCTTAGCGACTGGGGTCTCGGGAAATTTTCGTGGCCCACCGTAGAGTACAATTTGTCGGTGACTTCTCATGCCCAACCTGGTTCGGGCTTACTTATAGGGAGAGACAGTCCCTCGTTCCAGAGTTATCACGCGGCCATCGCAGCGTTTCTTGGGATTGACCTAATGCCAGGTCGTCAATTTAACCGAAGCGATATTTCCTTACGCCGCCACGATAGGTCGGGACGTATCACGAACGTCGTTTGGTCGCCCACCACTATTGATGTGGTGGTTGAGGGTGATGCTCTTGCGAACTCAGTGATCGAATTGGCATCACCGATACCCGGCGAAGAGCACTCTTTATCCGAACATCCATTTCAGACGTTTCGCTTCGACATCCCGGACACTGGACTACCTTCAGGCTCTTGGCTTGTACTCCGACGCGATGGCGAGTGGCTGGACTACAAGTTCCTCAATTGGCCTTACGCCCTTGGGCCTGACTCAGGCGTCGAAAAGATCGTCGAAGAACAGGACGAAATCCAGTCACTCATAAGTCAAGGGGAGGGATCGACTATTGAGTTCAAGGAGGACGTACCTAGTCAGCCTGGTAAAGAACGCTATGGCGTATGTAAGACAGTAGCGGCTTTCGCTAACGGACTCGGGGGAACCATCCTGCTCGGAGTGAAAGACGATGGAAACATCAAAGGAGTCCCCGACGAACAACAGACACGAGATGCGGTCGACGCCATTACCAATTGGATCAAAGATATAGTGGAGCCTCTCCCGGACTTCGACGTTCGCACGGTAGAGATCATTCACTCGGACGGATCGGGAGAGACGCTCAGTTCGAAGGTGATATCCATTGAAGTCGGACACGGATCTTCATCACCCTATTGCATAAGGACTACCCGACCTGCCAAACGGGAGTACTACGTGCGTCGTGGTGCCACCACTTTTGCTGCAGCACCAGACCAGCTTCGAAATATTGTCTTGGCGAGCCGACCGGCTCAGACTGGTCTAATACAACCTTGAGGGATTCATGGGGATAAGACCCATAAGTGCTGACGGAACGCTTGCTCTTAATCCAAGACAGAAATCTACAAGACTGTCGTACTGCGAAACAAGGGACGCTAATCCACATACCCTCTAGAAGTAATATTTGTATGAAACATGCAGATCATAGAACGAGAGAAGGTGAGCCCCAAATGGGATCTTTTAAAAATTGGCGTGAAGCTGATGAAGAATGGGCGAGAGAGAATGCCGAAGTTCTTCGGGCTACCTTTCTACGTTTCTACCAGACTGGTGAGTGGCCGAACATTAGAGACCTTCGGCGCGAACGCGATATTGCCGGCAAGGCAACTCCTTCCGTTGTCGACATTGCTAGAGGCAAGCCCAGCATCCCTGGTCAGGCGAATTTTGAATCCTCCGCCCCTCAGTCACTCATCATCAACGCGCGGCATTTGCTGACTCTCGGTGTTCCTCAAGCCCAATTGCTCCTTGACGCCCTTGTAGTCTCATCCGTGGCTGCCGTGGAAGCGTACAAGGATTCCGCCAGAGAGTTCCCGCTAGCAATAACTGACCAAGAGGTAGCCATTAGATGGAATCTTGATCCTCATGCCTTGGGGTTAGTTCCACGATTCGTCTCGTCAGATTATCCAACCCCTTTTAGTGGATTCAGTTGGTCTGAGAACACTTGGTCAATGGGTGTATCTGAGAACTTTGTGATGAACTTCCAAGGGGCAACGACCTATCAAACCTACGTTGATCGTCAACTATCGGTCATCGAGGGATGGTGTGCTGAAGTCGACAAGAAGGACATAAATCTCCAGACCGCCAGAAACCTAAGGGTCTTTCTAGCAATGCCGTTTACTCAGCCGTGGTCGAATGCTACACATGAGATGGTCCGCGAAAGTATTCGTCAGGCAGGCCTGCCTATCGATCTAGTCCGTCTCGACGAAGTCCATTCACCTGGCAGAATCACTGAGCAGCTCGTCAAAGAACTTCAGCTTGCTGACTTTCTGATAGTCGATATCACTGGTGTAAACGCCAACGTTATATGGGAACTCGGCTTCGCCGAAGGACTAAAAAAGCATTCAGTGGTGATACGAAGACGCGACGATAACACCGACGTCCCCTTTGATATTTACGATCATCGTCAAGTGCGGTACGACGACCCCGTTACCACTCAACAGATAAAAGAGCTAAACGGGCACTTGTCTCATGTCGTCGCAACCCTCATGTAGCAAGAAGTCAGCAAGCTGGAACATGACTGCACAAATAGCTTTTCATGGTGTCGGGGAATTGACTGAAAGGTCGAAATGAGGGGTATGAATGGTCACGACAACTGCCAAGCTCGGCTCGTTTCATTCGAACCAGTACCATTTCTCTGGTCGTGATGGTTCGGCGGAGGTAGACCGACGAGCAAATATTGACGGCTTCATCCTTGGAGCCTAAAAGTGCTTGAATCTATGTTTGTCCTCTCATTCCACACTCGCAAGTGTAAATGTATAAATGAGAGATGCAAAGATTTCCACACGATAATCCGCTTACCCCTTTATCCTAAATGGTGCAAAGACCTTTATCTCCAATGGTCAAAATGCTGATTTGATAGTCGTGGCTGTACGTACGTCGCCGGATCCACATAGAGGGCTTTCGCTTTTGGTCGTTGAATCAGCCACGCCGGGTTTTTTTCGCGGTAGGAATTTGGACAAGATAGGACTTCATTCCCAAGATACCAGCGAGCTCTCTTTTGTGGATGCACGAGTGCCCGCTAAGAATTTACTCGGAGAGGTCAATAGGGGATTTTATTATTTGGTGCGGAATCTGCCACAAGAGCGGCTTTCTCTCGCCCTTGGAGCCGTGGGAGCAGCCGAAGGCGTTTTTGATTTGACGCTCGCTTATACCAAGGAACGTTTTGCATTTGGACAAGCCATAGGCAGCTTTCAGAGTTCGAAGTTTACGTTAGCTGAGCTTGCCACTGATATTGACGTTGGTAGGACCTATGTTGAAGATTGTTTATTTAGCCATTTGAGGGGCGCGCTGTCCCCAGGTAGAGCAGCCAAGGTGAAGCTTTGGACTACTGAGATGCAACTGCGAGTCGTCGATCGAGCGGTTCAGTTGTTTGGTGGATATGGTTATATGCGTGAATTTCCAGTAGCCCGAGCATATGTAGATGCCCGAGTTCAGACAATCTACGGCGGTACTTCTGAGATTATGAAAGAGATCATTGCTAAAGATCTCGGACTTTGAGACTGGTTCGCCATGGCATTACTCACCCATGTTCAAAAATGCCCTTTAAGTCGCGAGCAAGAATTAGGTTGCAATTCATGGGCAACAGCATTTTTTCGCATTTTAACGCAGTTGGGTGCAAAATGCGGATATCAAGGGAGATCTATGGCAATCTAAATGATTGATGCTGTAACTTGGTGTTGATCGAGATATTTTTTCGTGGCCGGCCTATGTCGTGGCCGGCCTATGGCCACTTGGAGTTGGAATTGACATTTCCAACACCAAGTGGCCATGCGGCTAGATTGCATCCCCTGAATCTGGGTCAAAGAAGTGGAGTTTTTCTATATTGACGGTAAGGTCGATATAGCTTCCCGCAGTAACGTCCAAGTCGGGTGAAAGCCGAGCGACTCCTCGAGCGTATTTATTGCCCGGGTTGTCGAGTTGAATTTCATCTAATTTATCTTCTTCTGGGGTCTCGCCCTCCACCTTGACGGATGTCGCCTCTATCTGAAAGTGGGCGAGTATCTCCGAGCCGAGAACTTCAGATATGTCAACTTTGACCCGAAGGCGGTTGGTTGCTTCTTGACTACTCGAATTCAGCGCGAGATCCTCCGGGCGGATTCCAACTATTACTTTACGATCGCGGTACTCCGTCAACGTGGAATGTTTCTTCAAAAGGCCAGGAGAAAGTGCTAGCTTCTGTGATCCAATCGTCAGGTTTGTTAGGTCTCCTGCGATAGTTGCGTGGTAGAGGTTCATGGATGGTGAGCCGATAAAAGCAGCTACAAATAAGTTTTTTGGAGAGTTGTATAGGGCAGAAGGCGTATCAATCTGCTGGAGGATGCCGCCGTTCATAACAGCAACCCTGTCGCCCATTGTCATTGCTTCCACCTGGTCGTGGGTTACATAGATAGTAGCAGTACCAAGGGCACGTTGTATTCTAGAGACCTCTGCTCTCATCTGAACCCGCAATTTTGCATCCAGATTCGATAGGGGCTCATCCATTAGGAAGACTGCAGGATCTCTGACAAGGGCTCGTCCCATTGCAACTCTTTGGCGTTGACCCCCTGAGAGTTGAGCGGGCTTTCGATCTAGATACTCTGTCAGACTCAACTTGGCGGCTGCTTCTTTGACTTTCGCCTCTATCTGGTCCTTGGAGAGCTTTTGAAGTTTGAGCGCAAAGCCGATGTTTTCGGCTACGGTCATATGGGGATATAGCGCGTAGTTCTGAAAGACCATCGCAATGTTGCGCTCTTTGGGTGATGTTTCGTTGACTCGCTTGCCACCTACCCTTAATTCGCCCGAAGTTATCGTCTCAAGTCCTGCGACCATTCGTAGTGCTGTGGTCTTACCGCAGCCAGAGGGTCCAACAAGAATTAGAAATTCACCATCAGACACCTCGAGATTGAGCTCGCGGACGGCAACATATCCGTTTGCGTACGTTTTTGAGAGCCGATCGAGAGTTACGTTGGCCAAGGCCTTCCCCTTCCATGTGCATGGTTAGATATCTTTACATAGGTTTAAGGCGCTTGAAATGAAGTAGGGCTGCGTGGAAAATATGGATCCAGCCATCTCATCCTTTAAATTTATCACATTTTGAGCGTGCATGGGCGAAGTTTTGGAAATTTTTTACGTTATATGGGTGGCTCATCTTCAAGGCGACTGAAAGCCCCCAAGAACAATCTCTTAAAGTTGATACGTTAATGTGGTCGAGATGGTCGAGTGTCTAGTGTTACAAAGCTCTAGGAGACAATTGCAAAAGTAGATCTTTAGCTGTTTTGGATTTAAAGCTCCGCACTTAATGCTAAATAAGGCATAGCAACCCCACTCCGAGTCAAAAATACCTCCCGAAAGAGTTGATTTCCGAATCGTGCGATTTTCTCCTAGGGGAGTCATTCTGGCCAAGATCAGCCTTTTTTAGGAGATTGGCCAGAATGATTGAGGCGAGAAGATAGACCATAAGCTGGCGACATTGTTTCATGGCGTTTGAATCGCTAGTTAAAGCTGGGCTATTCAAGTCAAATGCCCTTCGAAGGTCCTCTTCGAAGTTGAGCGGCCAACTTTCGGCGGGTTCACGAACAGCGCAATAGGGTTAGATCAAAGGGAGCTTCAATTGCGTGCCTGGGTGATTTTTTCGAAGTTGCATTCGCCTCTTGGGTCGAAAATTAAGGTAAGGCGAAAATGGAATCAAAATCGTTTATTTTGCCATCGGCAATACTCTTTTAGTGACGGTTTTCGAAGTTCCAAAGATCTAAGATCATCTCCTCTAGGTCGGGCTTAGTGGGAACCCATCCGAGCTCTTGTCTTATTTTTTTGCTTGAGGCGACAAGGCTCGGTGCATCGCCCTGGCGACGAGGTGCAAACTCAACCTTTGGAGTCTTTCCTGTCACATTTTTTATTGCATCGATGACCTCGAGATTGGAGAATCCATCACCATTGCCTAGGTTGAAGATGTTATGGTTCGAGCTTTTCATCTTCTCTAGTGCCAGTTTGGCGGCAAGTGCCAAGTCGACGACGTGAATGTAGTCCCTAATGCAGGTGCCGTCTGGGGTTGGATAGTCCGACCCAAAGATTTTGATAACCCTTCCTTCGACTATTGATTTAAGGGCCGTTGGTATCAGGTGGGTCTCTGGGTTATGCCTCTCACCGGCACCACGATAAGCACCAGTTACATTAAAGAAACGCAAGCTAGCTGCATTTAATCCGTGAGCTTGGGCCTCGGAGGCGATAGCCATGTCCATAGTAAGTTTTGTCATACCGTAGGTGTTGAGCGGATTGGGAGGGGTATCCTCGGTGATTGGGCTCTGGCCTGCCCTGCCATATACCGCAGCTGTGGATGCAAAGACTAATTTTGGAATCTCTAATTTTCGCATTCCATCTAGTAACTTGATTGTTCCGATCACATTGTTGTGCCAATAGAGTTCGGGATTAGAGACCGACTCTTCAACCCTAGAGTGAGCAGCCATGTGAACTACGGCGTCGAATTGGTTGGTTTCGGTAAAATATTTAGGCAAATCGGATATTTCACCCTGTACAAAGATAGCACCTTGAGGCACTGCATCTAAATAACCACGTGATAGGTTGTCTAAGACAGTGACAGTGTCACCTTGGTCAAGGAAGTAGCGAGCCATTACGCTTCCGATATAACCGGCTCCGCCAGTAACCAGAATTTTCATCTTTTAGTACCTCGTTTTGAATTAGCTTGGCCCGATGTGCCAATTGGAATTGTTTCGACGCCCATAATTTATTGATCTAGAGGTTGAATTATGGGTGTTACTGGTGCTTGAGACTGGCACTTGGGCGCTAAGGATATCTTCGCGTGGGCAATGCTAGCCAGCAACGCTTATCTTAGGAGTTTTTGAAAGGTTGGATAGTAGATTTCCGCTCCTCAATAGGCAAGCCGAAACAGCTAAGCACCAGCTCTTGATTGATCTTGGGAGCTCAATTAGGAGCTGGTGCTTGTCGACTGTCATGAGGCTGGTTTGAATCTTTGGCCCGAGGCATTTCGGACGTTTACTCATAAGTAACGAAGAACTCCTTTTAGGCTCAGCTCTTTATGAGATTGGGTTCAATGCCCCATGTGAAACTCTTGGTCTCTTCTGGTTCAAGTTTTATCAAATCTACGCCGGAGTTAAAGGCATCCGGTGGTGCGCTCATTGGTTCAATCGCTATTGAGTGGCGGCGTCTCTTTGCATCAGGCAGGGTGTCGCCACTGTAGAGTTGCAGATATTGGTAGGACTCGTCCATCCAAAGTGTTGTCTTGGAGTCAGTATCGTTTGAAAGAGTAATCCTTGCTAACCCATCTTTGTCGCGATCAATATCGCTAAAGGTGTGGTCCAAGGCCACCGATGCGATCTTTTTATTTTTCCTGAAGTCATAGATGGTATCTTCCACCTCTTTCTTTGCGATTGGGATCGCCTGATCGTCCTTTTCAAAGTAGGAGTGTGCAGGGCTTTGTAGCTTCAATTGGTCGATTTTTTCACCAAATAATGATATATATGGATGTGCTCCGGTGGCTAGTGGCGCCGGGGTGTCGCCTATATTTTTGATTGTCGTTTCTACTCTAAGTCCAGCTTCTCCTATGTCGTATCTGATTTGACATAGCAGCATGAATGGCCACGATGTCGTTGGAGGCAGGAATAACTCGTATGTAACCGATTCTTGGGTTGAACGAACTAATTCGAAGTTTTGCCAACGGGTGAGGCCGTGGATCGCATTGTTATTTCGTGCCTCACTCAAGTCGAGCTGGTAGGCTTTGCCGGCCCAATGATAGCGCGCCCCACGGATCCGATTTGGCCATGGGATCATGGTTTGGCCTCGTGTACTGTCTGCTATCGAGTTTTCTTCGAAGCCCTCGACTACCTCAGTCTCATCTTTTGTATATCTTCTAAGGCCACCTCCGACCGAAGTGGTTGTGACCTTTTGATCACCGAATGATATCGTGGCTTGATTGCCTGATGGTGGACGCATTTTAGTCATGGTGTTCCTTGTCTTTTTAGCCAGGGCGATCGCACTCAATTAGCATAATTTGTTAGTCTCAAAGCTATTTCAAAGATTCAATTCTCGCATGTGAAGTGCTGGGGCGAAATATTGGTGCTTATTGGACTTGTTGTGAAATATATTGAACTGAAGCAACTCGAGGAGATGGAACCGCTGGAGCCGTCTCTGCTGGAGTAATCAACTCGCGCACCTTGGCGATAGCCCATTCGTCCAATGACGATATTGGGTCAGAAAAGGTGCGTAATCCGTTGGTGGAGGCGACGGCATCAGCTATCAATTCTCGATTTTCGATTGAGGGCCGCAAAAGAAGGCAGTCCGGGTCGTTTACCCAGAATCTACCATGTAGTGCTCGGCGAGCCCGGCTGTTGAGAATCGCCGCGCGAGATCCGGGTTGGCTTAGGTCTTGTTCGGGTGGGTCCCATAGCGGAGAGATATCGGGCGAGATCCTCATGGCGTCTACCAACCCGACGCTCGAGAGTATTGGTGCGCCACAACCGACTATGGTGGCTTCATCACCGACACATTCCCTTATGGAAGCCATTGCTTGACGATATGCAACTTCACTAGGGATATCTCGATTGCGGTTACCTTCCATAGCGCCGGCATAGAGGAAGTCAAGTTTAAAGTAGGTGACACCTAACTCCTTTAACATCGTGAAGGTCTCTAGAAGGTAGTCCATCGCGCCGTTTGCAGTCGTATCGAGGGCTAATAGCGGCTGGTTCCAGTTGAAGCCTGCATCAGCGCCCCCTAGAATCCAACTCGGGTTTTTTTCGGCCAACTGGGAGTTGGCCCCGACCAAAAATGGCGCGAGCCAAATGCCGGATTCTTTGCCGGCCTCCTTGATCGTGGCTATAGTGCTTTTTAGATCGCCAAAGCGTTTTGATATGGTCCAGTCACCTATTGCTTCTTGCCACCCATCGTCGATTTGAATTGTGGTTATGGGTAGTTGTGCCCTGGTGATGTCGCCTAGCGCTCCGACGATGTCGTTTTGTGTGACGTTGAACCAGTAGCAATACCATGAACACCATGCAGGTGCAATTGCCTTTAGCAGTTGGAGTTCCATCTTTGAAAGAATCAATTCAGCCCACCCACTAAGGGCATCTTCGATCGTTACGGCGCTTGGCCAACTTCGAGCCTCAATTGGTAGATTGGATGAAATGACCAGGTGTTTATTACCTTTGGGCGTTGCTAAGATGTGGGGGATTTGACCCTGTATGTCTGCCACGCCGAAGCTAACGATCGGCCTTCCATCTCCTGGGTTGACGATAAGCACCCCGTCGCTTTGAAAGCAATTTAAGGGGTCAACGAATTCAGGGCGATATGCCATCGCTTGCCATATTTTTTTGAGCGGTCGCGGTGATGTTGACTTGAAAGAATATGACCCCGATGGACTCCAGGATTGCCAACCGAGTTCGTAGACTAAGGCACGATCGGGGTCGATCTCGATCTCGGCAATCTCGTCAAAGTGCAAAGAAACCATGTTATCTAGAACTCCCTGTGCTGCTTGGTCGCTTAGTGAAATATAACAGTTGCACCACTTATCATGGTAGTTTTTGTTAGATTTTAAGAATCTTACACGCTGGTCAACTTTTGCTGTGTATCAGCTGATTGTTAGAATGAACATCAGGCATTTTACAATAAAAAATATCGAAAAAAGACTACATATGTATTTCTATTGTGGGGTATCTCGATTCTATGGCGACTATTGACTAGGGGGGCGTGGGGATATATCGCTATTTGCGTTGGTTTCTTGAGATCTTTTAGGCAGCGATAAGAAAATATTTTAAATTTTTTGCTGCTCAATGGCAATAATTTTGCGATAAATGAGATTTTTTGTTAACTTGATGTTGCATTGATGTTTCGGATATGTTAGTTTTTGTTTGGAAGCAAGAGCTTCCGTGGGGTCCGTTGCTCGAAACAATGTTTGGGTAACGGGAAAAATACAAGGGGGACAACACCATGAGCTACAAGAGCTCAATCAAGCGATTCCTTACTAAGAGCGGAAAAGGAGTAGCCCTTTCGCTCTCTGTGGCTACATTGGCGGCAGCTTGTGGCTCGACGACGGCTAGCAGTTCCACCACTGCGGCTCCAGCGACGACCCAAGCGGGCGTAGTTCACCTGACCTTTTGGTCTTGGGTACCTGGCCTTCAAACGTCGGTAAATCTTTGGAACACGTCGCATCCAAATATTCAAGTCAAACTAGACGAAGTTACTTCAGGCGCAGCGGGAACTTATGCCAAGATGTTTAGTGCCTTGCAAGCTGGTACTGCACCAGATCTTGGTCAGGTTGAATATCCAGTTATTCCTAACTTTGAGCACGTAGGTGGCTTGGTAAATCTTGCAAACTATGGTGCAACATCTTACAAGAGCAAGTTTGTGCCATGGACCTGGAATCAGGTGAGCCAGGGGTCTGCGGTCTATGCTATTCCTCAAGATACCGGGCCTATGGGCCTTTTCTATCGTGCAGATCTCTTTACGAAATACGGTTTGACGGTTCCAACTACATGGGCTCAATATCTCGCTGATGCTCAGAAGCTTCACGCCGCCAATCCAAATGCCTATATCGCGGCCTTCCCGGCATCGGATTCAGCATGGTTCTCGGCACTTGCGTGGCAAGCGGGCGCGAAGTGGTTTTCCACTAAGAGTAATTCATGGGTTGTAAATATGGCAGACCCGGCAACTCTACAAGTGGCGAAATTGTGGCAGACTATGGTTGCGGATCATCTTGTCAAAGTTGAGCCGGACTTTGCAACTGGCTGGTATAAGGACTTGTCAGATGGCACAATTTTGACTTGGCCAACTGCAGTATGGGGTCAAAATACCATCGCCACCAACGCTTCAACGACTTCAGGAGATTGGCGAGTTGCTCCAATGCCAAACTGGACCTCCACTCCTAGCAACGGTAACTGGGGTGGCTCAACTACCGCGGTCTTCAAGGGAACAAAGTATCCAGCACAAGCGGCACAGTTCGCTGAGTGGCTAAATACAAACAGCGGAAGTCTTAACAATATGATCACAACGGGTGGCCTTTATCCAGCTGATATCGCTGGACAGTCCCTGCCTGCTGATAATTCGCCCGTTGCATTCTATGGTGGTCAAAATATCTGGAAAGTATTCAAGGCTGGATCTGCTATCGTAAACACCAACTTCCTCTGGGGACCATTGATGAGCACGACCTTTACTCAGTTGAATGATGCCTTTGCTAAGGCGACGACTGGAACCGGTACTATCGGATCTGCGGTCTCATCTGCTCAGGCATCTACAGTAACATCCATGAAGCAGCAAGGCTTCTCGGTTATCACCGGTTAGGAAGTACCAAAAGGATCGGATTAGGTTGTGGTAGTTCACTTTTAGGCGCTGTGAACCACCCACAACCTAATCTGTGGAAACTTTGGTAGCCTTTGGACAAGTTAAGGAGTTAGCTCTAGGGTGGTTTTAAGTTCTGCTCCGCCAAAGGGACAAGCAGATGTCCCTCAGCGACGTCGCATAAAAGATAAATCTTCGAAGATGGGGGCCCCTCTGGCATTTATGAGTCCCTTTTTACTTCTATTTGCTATCTTCTTTCTGCTGCCAATTGGGTATGCAATCTATGAGAGCTTGCTGCAAATAAAGGTTTCGGGCCTTGGGATAGGTCCCAATTCCACAACTACTCAATTCGCCGGATTAGCCAACTACGCAAAAGTTCTTGCAAACGCCTCCTTTATCTCCGGGGTTGGACGCGTTTTAGAGTTTGGGATCGTACAGGTTCCCATAATGCTCATCTTGGCCACGACCTTGGCACTGCTGTTAGATTCGGCATCTGTCTATCTAAAGAGGTTCTTTCGGCTGGTCTTTTTCTTGCCATACGGAATTCCTGGAGTAATAGCGGCAATTCTTTGGTCTTTTCTTTACCTACCTGGATTGAGCCCAATTGTTTCAATATTGAAAGGTGTTGGCTTTGGGTCGATCAATTTTCTTGGAATTCACTCTGTCTTGTGGTCGATAGCAAATATCGTAACTTGGGAGTATACCGGTTACAATATGCTCATTATCTATGCCGGTCTTCAAGCGATTCCTCAGAGCTTATATGAGGCTGCGCGCATAGATGGGGCGAGCGAAATCCAGGTGGCCTTTAGGATAAAGATTCCGCTGGTCGTCTCTTCCCTGGTTCTTACCGCAGTATTTTCAATCATTGGAACCCTTCAGCTCTTTAGTGAGCCTCAGGTTCTAAGGTCTGTTACGACTAACATTAGTTCTTCATTTACTCCAAACCTTCTGGCTTATACAAAAGCCTTCGTCGAGAATAATCCAAATTTCGCGGCCGCAGCTGCTGTAGTTTTGGCGGTCGGAACATTCATCCTCTCGTTTGGATTTTTGAAATTGGTTCAGCGTCGAGCTCTAAGTGAGGTTGAAGTATGAGTATCGCTCCACCAATTGCACCTGAGCGCCAGAGGGCGCCTTTTCGCAAGAGTTCAATTTTGGCAATGGCCTTTATGTTTGTGATGGCTACCTACTTTTTGCTTCCCGCTTATTGGCTGGTAATTTCATCGACCAAGGGGCCTACTCAGCTATATGCCTCGCAAGGTCTTTGGATTAGTGGCTTCAAGCTGTTCTCCAACTTGAGCGGTCTGTTTAGTTACAATGGTGGGATCTATCTACAATGGATAATTAATACCGTTTTATATGCTGGAATCGGTGCGGCGGTCGCAACGCTGATCTCTGCGCTTGCCGGGTATGGCCTCTCTAAATACAACTTTAAAGGTAAAGAGCTGATCTTTTCCATAATTTTGGGTGGAGTGTTGGTGCCAGGTACCGCATTGGCTTTGCCGCTGTATCTCTTGCTCGCGAAGGTGCATCTGACCAATACTTACTGGTCCGTCTTGATTCCAGCCTTTGTCTCTCCATTTGGAGTATTTTTGGCAAGAGTCTATGCCGGAGCAGCTATCCCTAATGAACTTATTGAAGCCGGAAGAATAGATGGAGCGAGCGAATTTAAGATCTTTCGAACTATTGCATTTCGAATTATGTCGCCTGCGCTTGTAACGATCTTTCTCTTTCAATTTGTTGCTATTTGGAATAACTTCTTTTTGCCACTTGTGATGCTCTCCAATCAGAAGCTATACCCAGTAACATTGGGGCTCTATAGCTGGGACAACCAATACGGCCAGGCTCCTCAGTTGATAAGCTATGTGGTTTTGGGTTCGTTGATCTCGGTGATCCCCCTGGTAATAGCATTTCTATCACTGCAGCGCTTTTGGCGATCTGGGCTTACTGCGGGGAGTGTGAAGCTTTGACGGTCTATAGCGAGAGGCTTTCTCTTCCCTTGGGACGTCCCCTCTACTTTGGTGGCGATTACAATCCAGAGCAGTGGTCGCGAGATGTTTGGCAACAAGACGTCGAGATGATGGTCGAGGCCGCAGTAAATCTGGTAACTTTAGGGGTATTCTCCTGGTCGCGCCTTCAGAGTGCTCCTGGGAAGTTCGATTTTGGGTGGATGGATGAGATCTTTGAACTCTTAAGTTCAAATGGAATTATGGTGGATTTGGCGACTGCTACAGCGTCCCCGCCGCCATGGTTAGTTCATGCACACCCTGAAATCCTTCCAAGGGATTTTTCTGGGCGGACTTTGAGTTTTGGTTCGCGTCAGTCGTATTGTCCCAATTCTAGACCATACCGTGATGCGGCGGCGGAGTTGGTCCATGCGCTAGCGCAAAGGTATGGCAGCCATAGTGCGCTAGAGATGTGGCATATCAACAACGAATACGGTTGTCATGTGACCTCATGCTACTGCGATGTCTGTGAGGTAGCCTTTAGAGAGTGGCTTGTGAAGCGATATGTCGATATCGCTGGTCTGAATTTCGCATGGGGCACGACTTTTTGGAGCCAGATCTATACCGATTGGAACCAAGTAACCCCTCCAAGGATTGCTCCTACCTTTTCAAACCCTACCCAGCAGTTGGACTACGCGCGATTTAGTTCGGACTCTCTCTTGGATTGCCTCTTGGAGGAGCGCGCTATTTTGCGTGAGGTTACACCGCAGATCCCCGTTACAACGAACTTCATGGGATTCTTCAAAGGGGTAGACCAGTTCAAATGGGCAGAGGCTCTAGATTTCTGTGCTGTTGACAATTATCCTGATCCAGCTAGTCCAACGAGTTCTTTAATCTCGGGCGCCGTTGGTGATTTGACTAGATCGGTAGGTCAAGGGCGTCCGTGGATTCTTATGGAGCAAGCTCCTAGCGCGGTGAACTGGCGTGAGATCAATGCACCAAAGGCTCCTGGACAAAATCGAGCTTTGAGTATGTCATCTATAGCTCGTGGGGCCAATGGAGTTATGTATTTTCAGTGGAGAGCTGCTAAGGCGGGTGCTGAGAAATTTCATAGTGCGATGGTTCCGCATTCGGGTCGCAATTCCCGTGTATGGCGTGAGACCGTTCGCCTCGGAAATGATTTAAAGGCGCTTGGCAGCCTTGGATCATCTCAAACTCTTGTCGATGTTGCTATTTTATTTGACTGGGATAATTGGTGGGCGATAGAACTCGATTCGCATCCGAGTACGAAGTTGTCTTACCCACTTGGGATTTTGGACCTTTATAGATCGTTCGCTCGGGCCGGTCGGGTAGTCGATTTTGTTCACCCAGGCTCTGATCTCTCAAGGTACAAGGTCGTTGTGGCTGCTAATTTGTATTTGGTCAAAGAGGACGCTAGCTGCGCTTTCGTCGAGTATGTTCAAAATGGCGGAGTAGGCGTTGTTACATACTTTTCTGGAATCGTAGATGAGAATGACCATGTTTATTTGGGAGGCTACCCCGGATTGTGGCGAGAGCTTCTAGGTATAGAGATTGAGGAATTTTCGCCCTTGGCTATCGGTGAATCGGTGAGCCTAAAGGGCGAGTTTCTTCAATTGCATGGCGGAAGTGGTCAGCAATGGAGCGATTCGATTAATCTTGTTGGCGCCGAGGTGCTAGTCAGCTTTGGAAGTGGTCGACTTGAGGGCATGCCGGCAATTACAAAGAATGCATTTGGTTCAGGGAAGGCATACTATGTGTCGACTTCCTTGGATCCAGATACATGGGGATTGGTTTTGACAGATGCCCTAAGTGGTCATGAAGAAATAGCCATTAGGCCAACTAGCGAAGATGTAGAGATTATAAATCGAGGCAATCTCGTCTTTATCATTAACCATGGGTTGAAGACGAATCTTTCGCTGGAGGGAGACTGGATTGACGTGCTTACCAAATGCGAAGTTAGCGGTGAGCTCAGCCTTGAGCAATACGACGTTTATGTTCTCTATCGGTTAATTAGGGAATAGAGATTTTGATCTACCCTGAGCAGGATTGAGTTTTGCTGGTATAACGATGAATGGTAAATCTAATTTTTTCGGACATACGAGGGAGGGTAGTTTCAGGGTGATAGCAAGTCAGCGCCGGTCGCGCATCTTCGAAGAGTTGCGAAATCGTGGTTCGGTTAGAGTTGTTGAGTTGGCAGGTCTCTTGGATGTTTCGGAGATGACCGTTCGACGTGATCTTGAAGTGCTTCAGGAGTCGGGTGTCCTGACCAAGGTGCACGGCGGTGCTATTGCTGTGGGCAAGAGTGCCGAGGAGCCCGGTTTCGAGGCAAAGATCTCTCAATGCGCCGACGAGAAGATGGCCATAGCGGGTGAGGCGGTCAAGTTGGTAGCGCCCGGATCCTCAGTCGCGATTTCTGGTGGAACTACTACTTGGGCGTTAGCGAGACTACTTCCATTGGTGCCTCAAGTAACAGTCGTTACGAATTCTTTGAGCCTAGGGGTAGAGCTCCATGCGAAACACCCTTCTCTCCCGCTGATACTCACAGGTGGAATACCGACTCCTTCGGGAGCGCTGGTTGGCTTGGTAGCGGATCTGGCTATTGAATCTCTGTATGTGGATGTGTTGTTTCTAGGGGTTCACGGGATGGACCCGGATGCTGGTTTTACAACACCTAATTTGGCTGAGGCTCAAACCAATCGAACCCTTCTCCGTAGCGCTCGTCGGGTAGTTGTGCTTGCTGATCATACTAAATGGAGGACAATCGGTATGACCCGGATAGCTCCGTTTTCGGCTGCTGACATACTAGTTACTGACGACGGTATATGTCAAGAGGGCCGTCGTAGCCTGAGCGATACGGTTGGTGAATTAATTATCGCCCCCGTTGTCCATGGCCTCGATGGAGTTGGGTATGTATAGAAAGCTAGGTGATCCTAGTTTTCTAAGATCGGCACTAGTTGAGTGAATTGAGTGTGGTAGCCGAGTTCGGATGGTCTTTAAATGAATTTGATGAGATATTTTGACGGGAGTGATGATGACTAAGAATCCGACTAATGCAACTGACGCCTTTGATTATGGCGATGAGGTTGTTGTGAGAGTGCACACTAGTGATGGTACGAGTATTTTACTGCGACATGTCGATGCTATGGCGGATGCGCGGAGGATCACTTTTTATAGACAAGTAAAAGTTGAGATCGCGTAATGACCGAACGAAGATATGATCCGACTTCAGGCGAGTGGGTAACTTTTGCAACTCACCGTCAGAATCGGACCTACAAGCCAAAAGATGACTTCTGCCCCCTTTGTCCCACCAAGGACGAGTCGGCACCCACTGAGATTCCAAGCGAGCATTTTGAGATAGTTACCTTCGATAATCGCTTTCCGGCCTATTCGATAGATGCGCCGGTTCCTGATGTTGCTGATAGCTCCTTTTATCGAGTTCTTCCGGCTTCAGGCAGGTGTGAGGTAATTGTTTATTCCGATGACCATTCCTTGACGTTCGCGGATCTACCTTTGAGTCGTCTGCGAATGCTGGTCGAGGTGTGGATAGACCGATGGAAGATATTGGGAGAGGAGGCGGAGGTCTCCTATGTGATGCCCTTTGAGAATAAGGGTGAAGTGGTTGGCACAACCTTGTCACATCCACACGGACAGATATATGGATATCCTAACGTTCCACCACGCGCCCAGAGGGAGCTAGAAGCCGCAGCACAGTACTTACAAGATACGGGTAGGTGTGTCGAATGCGACGTTATTGCAGCTGAGTTGGAGGGCGGAGATAGAGTTATCTATTCCAACGGATCCTGGCTAGCTTGGGTTCCTTTCTGGGCCCGATTTCCATACGAGGTACATGTGGCGCCTAAGTTGCATCGTCCAAGCCTAGTTGATCTAACAATGGATGAAAGAGCTGATTTTGCAGATATCCTTTCCGTGGTTGCTAAGAGCTATGATTGTCTCTTTGGTTTTTCGCTTCCTTATATAATGGCATTTCATCAGCGGCCCACCGACTCGGCTCAGGATTGGGATCCGATATCTCACTTTCACGTGGAATTCGCGCCCCCTCATCGAAGTTCCGACAAGTTGAAGTATCTAGCTGGCTCAGAGTTGGCTGGTGGTGCATTTATTACCGATGTTGTTCCAGAGATGGCGGCGGAGCGGATTCGTAAAGCGGGAGCTTTGATTAAGTGAACCTCACATCCGTATTGGGTAAACTCTTCGACGAAAATTTCAATCGTTCAGCTGAGGTGATTATCCGTTCGCCTGGTCGTGTGAATTTGATTGGCGAGCACACCGATTACAACGGGGGACTTTCGCTTCCGTTTGCGATCGATCGATATGTTATGGTTGGGATTTCCCGACGGGTAGACGGCCAAATCAGGTTGCTTTCAAATGATCAGAATGGAATTTTTGAGATCTCTATTGAAGATCTACTAAAGTCCCCCGCTCTAGGTGGTTGGGTGAGATATCCCCTTGGTGTCTTTCAGACCTTAATCGCTAGAGGTTTGCCCTTGGGTGGTTGCGACGTAGGAGTTGTCTCCGACCTACCCATGGGAGCTGGCCTTTCTTCGAGTGCCGCTCTTTTAGCGGGCGTTGGTCTGGCATTGATGGAGTCTTTTGGATTTGAACTTAGCAAGTCAGAGTTAGTCGAGGTCATCCACTTTGCTGAAAGTCACTACGGTGGATCCCCTGTGGGGTACTTGGACCAAATGGCAATAGTTCAAAGTAAAGCGAATCATGCTCTCCGCATTGATTTTTCGGATAAATCGACCTTGGACGTGGGGTTACCCTTTGGCGAAGTGGCCATTTTTGATTCAAGGGTCAAACACTCTATTAGCGCTGGAGGATATGGACTTCGTCGTCGCGAATGCGAAGAAGCAGCCCAACGCCTTGGAGTGGCTAGCTTGAGTTTAGCTTCGCTAAGTGATGCCTACGATAAATTGGATGATCTGCACTATAGACGGACGCGTCATGTTCTTAATGAAAATAGTCGTGTTTCAAGGGTGGTGGATTCTCTTCGAAAGGGCCTTGACGTCGGTATCTATTTGACGGCCTCTCACGCCTCTCTGCGTGATGACTTTGAGGTCTCCTGTAAGGAGTTGGACTTAATCGTGGACGAGGCCTTACATTTTGGTGCCAGTGGCGCAAGGATGGTCGGCGGCGGCTTTGGAGGTTCTGTGCTAGTTTTAGGAGGTGATTGGGAGGCACTTTCTAGATCGCTAGAGGTTAAATTTAATGCGATGTCGCTGGTTGAACCAAAGGTGTTGATCGTCTCAACTACTGGGACACTCCAAAGGGTCGCTTGAGAGTCCAAATATAGGAGTGTTGAGATCTCACTTTGGCTGAGATCGATTGAGTTCAACCTATGGGTTGACCTTGCTTTTATAGGTCAGGTTCTAGGCCCTCGGAGCAGCTAGATTTTGCTTTCTTCTGCCCCAATATACTCAAGTTTTTCTAACACATAGATCACTTGTAGTATTTTGCCGAGGAGCTTATAGGTCAACCTTTAAAGGCGATTTCAACTGCGTTGGTACCCCTAGCTTCCATAATGGTTTCGAGTTGGGATAAGTTGCCAATAGAGCTCATTCTGGGAGATCTCCCAATTGTGGTAGGTTGCGGCTTTTGCACCATCGCCCAAAAGAAGAGAGGAAAAGCTTGGTTATTTTTAGCTTTTAGTCCAGTTTTCTTCAGTGACGTGATTAGCTGTCGGTGGATATGCAGTCTCGTTGGTAAGATTTCTTAATCTCCAACGAGCATCGTCGATGAGCGGAAGTGTAAATAGAGCCTCAATGCCTATGAACCGTTTGAGTAGTGAATATAAAAAGACTGTTGGCAGCCATGGCAATCGCCGAATGTTGTCATAACGTATTACCAATACCATTAAGACCGAGAGGGTAATTCCCCCAGATATGCCAAATGCGATTAGCGCTCCCTCTCTGGTAGTGGCGGTGCCTCTGGAAAATATTGATGCGAGTATCCAAAGCGGCACAACTCCTCTCGCTAGTGAGAGGGCTCTCATCGAGAGCATCTTTGGATAGAAAAACCAAGCCCTGGGGCCAACTAAGCCTGCGTAAAAGGGGCTATGGCGAGACCAGGTATGGAGGACCGCTCTTGTCCATCGCACCCTTTGTTCACGGAATGATGCTATGTCGGAGGGGACGTCTTCTTTGATTTTGATGGAAGTGTCAACGACTGCCCTAAAGCCCAGTCGTGATATCTGCATTGTAAAGTCTGCATCTTCGCCATTCATCCCGAAGGCGAAGCCAGACACTCTCAGCGCGGCACTCCTTCGAAACGCCACAAAGGTGCCTGGAATGCAATTTATTGAATTTACCCTGCTTTGTGCCAAGAGGTTAAAGCCAAAGGTCTTGATCTCTTCCAATCGACGCATGTGGTCGAACCAGGTGACTCCTTCGTCGCTACGTGGTGAGGGAAGCGTCCCAACCAAACCGATTTCTGGGTTGGCGAACCACCCAGGGAGCGGAAGAAATGCGTCAGAGTCAATAATAGTGTCGGCATCGATTCTTATTACGATCTCTGTCGACGTTTCGGCAAGTGCAGAATTGAGCGCGAATGCTTTGCCGGCATGGCCTAAGCTGAGTACTCTTACTTTGACCCATCGGCATTGTGATGCGACCGATAGCGCCTGATCTCTTGTATCGTCCATGGATCCATCATCGGCGATGATGATCGATACAGGGCCGCCATATGTGAGTGCCCCCGCATCGATTGCTTTAATCATTGATGCAATTGATGCACTCTCGTTATAGGCCGGAGTGATTATCTCAAGTGGAGGGGAGCTATTTCGGGGTAGGCCTGGCCGGACCTTAGGAGTAACGGCGATTATCAATAGCGACGACAAGGTGTAAAAGGCAGGATATGCCGTAATTCCAATTACTGTAAGGCTTGCAAGTGTCATCTTGAAGATTGATGCCAGTGAGAACAGTCCTATTCCGAGAATCAGCAATAGACCAGTCACAATGCTGAGAACCCGGATTGTATCGGAGCAGTTTTTGGCTCCTTCTCTTTTAACCGATGTAACTCCCGGTAGGACGAATGTGGAATGCAGGAACCTCAGGTAGATCACTGTTGACAGAAAGAGAGTCAGCAGGGTGCCTTCAATTGAAAATGGACCCACCGCCAGGCCAGTGGTACTTGAGATGATCATCTCAAGTGCGTCTAAGGAGATAGTGAGGATAAGGTAGATGATTGCGTTCGACGCTATGGCTAACCTTCGAACCAATCGAGCACGAATAAATAGGGCGATTAAAGGATAGTCCAGAGCAATTAAGACTCGGATTGCTATTGGAATCTCACCGGTAGAGACAATCCTATGAGCACTTGGCGAATTGAAGGCGATCAAGACTACAGCCAAAGTGGCAAATTTATAGAGCCGGGCAACTTGGTGAAGGTCAATGAGCACGAAAGATGTGGCAAATATGATTGTAACCATCAGCATTGCGGGGCGTCTCCAATCACCCTTGGCCGATTTAGGGATTATTACTAGGTCCTTGCCATTGCCAAGATCGAATTTCGACGGTGAAAATAGTGGAAGAACACCAGCGCCAAGTGCTGCTAATGCGACGGTTACTACAGCTCCAAGTCCAAAGTAGTTGATTGTCATCGTTTCCTCTTTGTCAAAATCTAAGTTACAGACAAGGTAACACTTTGCCACTTTTGCAGCACTGCTTGTTGGTAGGCGCTAGATCGAAAAGGCTTCAATGTCTTTATCTAAATCGCTATATAGAGCTAGTTGCAAGGTAAAACTCCGGTTCATAGCGGTTTTAGTTAGCTAATTTGGAGTTGCGCTTCCAACCATCCCTTGGATTATTCCCTTCGGCATTCCACCCACTTCTTTGGCGGTTATTTCGAAGAGGATCTGACCACCCTGAACTACTTCGATGGGCGAAGCATTTGAAATGACGCCGTAAAAGGTCTTTGTAGGGTTTCCCGAGAAGGTGATCGTTACCTTTTTACCGGAGTGAAATTTAGACAGACTATTTTGAGGAATTAGCAGCTGCACCTTCCAATTATTTCGATCGCTAAGTACTATGAACGGAAGCTGCGTTGCCGAAGGACTAGATCCTGAGCCGGAGGCCGCGGATTGAAATAGCGTGTTTGATGATCCAGTTGGAAGATTTGGTCCATTTGTATAGTTGACAGTTCCAGATGCTCCGGCCAATTGTCCCACCGCACCATTGACCTGCTCGACTATGCCTGAGATGGGGGCAGTTATCGCGGTAAGTAGCTTTGCTCGTTGGTCGGATTGGAGTTGTGAGAGATCTTTTTGTAGCTGTGCGTTAGCTGCGCTGATCTGACTCGAACTTCCTATGTTTGAGGGAGTGCCTAGCTTTATCTTAGCTTTGCTAAGAGCCGCATTGGCTTGTGCAAGGTTTAACTTGTCTTGGTCGACCTGGGCAACTGACGATGCATTTACACTGCTCAATGTGGATTGTGCTACGGAAAGATTTCGTTGGTCTTTGTTGGTCTGTTGATAAAGTGAGAGACATTCTTGGTAATAAGCGATTTGATTCTGTGGGATGGAGACTTGGGATGATCCGTATCCGGCGGGCTCCACTAAGCCGTTTGGACACGTGGTTTGGTATAGCTTTTGATCAGAACTTAGGAGAGAAAGCGAAACGTTGTATTGACTTTGGTCAGCAACAATAAGTGCGTTGTCTGTGTTGATTGTGTCTTGCAGGGTGGCTTGGTTTTGTGAGACCGCTGCCTGAGCGGCATTAACGTCTTGTATTAGGAGTTGATTGGCGCTGTTCTGCGAGGTCGGACTGCTTATTTGCGCGATCGTTGCTTTGTCGGCTGCAATTGCCGCGTTATCTGAGGCTATTTTGGCGTTATAACTCGAAGAATCTTGTGTTGCAAGGGTTTGACCTTGCTTTACATACTGCCCTGGAGTCACATCTATAGTGGTGACGTTTGCCGTAGTTGGAAAGTTGAGGTCGACCTGCTTTGCCGGTGCAGCAATTGCGACGACGGGGTGCTTGGTTAGTGCTATTGCTTTGATTACCACCACCAAGAGGGCTATGCAAAGCAAGATTGCCAAAAGAGTAGCGATTATTGTTCTAGATCGATCCCTTGTGTTTCGCCTTAAATCCGGGGCGGTTAACCTGTCATTTAGCGGGGCCCAAACGTCCATGAGGGCAGGGGATACTGGAGAACCAGACCATCTTGTTGCGCTAAGAGGTCGATCCTGTACTTGCGCGATCGCAGAGGCATTAGTTACTCCTTCAATCGGCCCACTTTTCATGGGCATTAGACCTTCTTGTGAGAAACTATCAGTTGATGGTTGTGTTGACTCTCCAGATTGATTGTTTTTACTATCGCCACTGTGATTGTTACGCAGGATGGCAGATTTTGATTCTAGGGTTGGCTTGTCTAGATGTTCCTCTATGAAGGACCAGAAGAAACTATCGTTTTCATTCGATCTGTTTAGACCAATATCACCAACGTCAGGTGTATTTTTAGATTCAACATCGTGGCAGCTGTTCTCGTCCATAAGAGCTCCTAAGTCGACAAATTTTCGATCCGGTATCGTTAGGTTTTATTTTTTTCAATTCGTTTGACTTTGCGCGGATAATTGAATCTATTAGAAGGTAAGGATAGAAAATTCGATTGATAAGTTTTAGGTAGTATTAAAATATAACATAATCTAAAGTAGCCAATGCATTATCTCAATTGGATTTTTTAATAAGTTGTCAGATCGTATTTTCGTTGTGTTGTTTGCGATACTATTTGGGAACAGTTCCAGTATGGCAGTCTATTACATTTTGTGTAATCTAATGGATTTCTAAACATTTCGTGAGTGGCCTTTGTGTCACTTGAGCGATAAGCAGTTGGGGTATTTGTCGCTGGTCTTGTTGGTAAAAGTCGACCTGAGTGGCTATCGGGTGGCCATTGGCGAAATTGAATCTATCTAGATCATCATTGGTGTTCTGTGGAACTCGCTGATTTTCTTTTTGGTCTTGCCCTTGCCGAGGACATCCATCCATCCATCCATCCATCCATCCATCCATCCATCCTGTTTGAATCAAGGGTTTATGGGAAGAGAAAGAGCCGAAGGTATCGGGGATTTTTAAAGGTTTAACACCTTCGACTTTGAGATATTTTCGATCATAGGGTTGCTGTAAAAACTTATGATCGAGATTTTGGGTGAGTTGACTCCAATGTGGTGTTAAAAAAATTCGATTCTATCAATTAGGTTTGAATAATTTTAGACATCTATGGCTGGTAGTTGGAGCAAGGATTACTTTGTTATTATATTATCATTAATTTTAGATCTGGGTTAGCATGCAATATAATTAGTCAAGTGGACTGTAAAATTATTATATTGATTTTGCGCTATCCTAAGGTCGATTTTGAAGATCATGAGTTTTGATATTGATGATAAGGCATTACTATTGCCCGCTTTGTTGGATTGGTATTCAATTTTGTGCAAGTAATGATGTCATGATAAGTGCGCTCATTCTTGACCAGTCGATTTTAATTTAAGTTTTGGATTCTTTTAAATATTTCTCTCTTGAATGCGCGATACCGAGCGAAGAGCCTTTGGCTGGGGTGCTTTTTTAGCAAGTGGGGATTGTGTAAAGTTGGCTTGTCGGGTCGGTTGTTAGGGGTGGAGCACGATCTGTGCGTCGAGGAACACTCGTTTATGGTTGTGGAATCTAATTCCTTGATCTTGCTTATTATTATTAGTTGGAATCACAACGCCATATTGGTACTTCTAGGGTTTTGATTCCAACAGCCGAGATTGGCTACTTCACGGCAACGGGCCTCTTTTTTTTGAGAAACATTCAAGCCATTTGGCGCGCAAGTTTTGCTCACGATCACAAGTTTCAAATAATTGGATGAGACTTTAGTGTCAATTACACTCGTTTCTTGAACGATATGGCGAATTTGAAGTCCGCTTTTGTGTTGTAGTTGCCCAAAGGAATAATTTGTTCCAATTGTGTTATTTGCTATTTGCTTTGCATCATATAGTGATAGTGATTAGTAGATTTGGCAGTGATTGTCGTATTTATTTTTAAAGATCACACTGAGTAGCCTAAATTTTGGTGGCTATCTCTATATACTTCGGAGTATACGTTGAACAAATTACGTGCTGGTCTTTGACATCGTCAAGTTCCTTCAATTGGGTAGTTTAGATGTCAAATCGAACTATCAGTAATGGGAAGTTTCAACTATTTGTCTATTTGCTTATAGCTTGGAGGCCGTGTGAATAGGGTATCTTGTTCGCGAAACGGGCAGTTGGCCATTTCGCGACCACGTTCGTAGGGCCAATGGTGATAGCCATTTTGGAATAATTGGTCCAAAGAGTTACTCGTCAAAGATTTGAGTTTGCTAGACATAGCGTTACCATTACGCAACTTGAGGATAACTTCGGTGCGGATGCTAATGTTGTTCCTAGCTTTGGACTGCATAGCTTGGTTTTGAGCTGCATAGCTTGCCAAGATGATAGAGAATTCTTTCGGCGAATGGGGCCACGAGATCACCTGATGGTGATTGACGGCCTGACAACGGCTACTGCTCTTATGGTGAAGGTCAGATAGCTTAGGATTCGCATTTTGAGCGAGCAACCGCCCGCTCTAATGGCTGTGAAGGGGCGTATTGCATCCTTTATGGGTGTCAACCAAATCGGAGAGGTTTATCCAAAAACAGCAAAATGAATGCCGACCCTTGTCGAGGGGTAAGTTGTCCGTAGCTCTTTGAAAGCTTAGATTTGTATTTGAAGACCTTTCTCGGTCCTTTGAGGTCTCTTTGGCTTGTGTCAACAAAGGAGTGGTGACGGTCCGGGTATCTGCTCCCAAAAACCTGAGCATAATTGCTCAAAGCCGTTGGGCTTATCCGCACATGGTTGATAAGAGATTTGGGTCTCTTGCAACTCATGCCCCTTGACGCATCGTTGCGCCGGATGAACGAGCTAGTAAGATACGTCGAACTTCCCTATGAGGGGTATAGAGAGTTATCTCATGATCGAAGTATCTATGTCGCAGGTTCAAAGCAGCGTTGAAATCAGCCTGGAGAACATCCCCGTTTGCACAGTGAAACTTATCCACCACACGCTTACCTTCCAGTAGATGTGTGTTGGAGTCCATTTGCGATGTATAGGCCGCATTCACGAGAACATTTCTCGCTTTAGCCTGTTGTGTTGTAGATTCAAGGGCTTCTGCTAGTGTGCCTTTGGCCCATGCTGACATTTTCTTGTTGTACTTCTTCTGGGGCTTCTTCTTGGCGATAGGACGGCTTAGGTCTTCGGAGATAACGAGGCTGGCCTTGTCTACTACCGAATGGGCTGCCTTGAAAGCAATGTTCCTGATTCGTTTCTGTGCCTTATTCTTGCGAGCGTTGATCTTCTTTGTCCCAAGGTTGTTGGTCTTGATACGGTCAGCCTTAGCTGTGTGTCCGGCTTCTCTGTGCTTTTTTTCTAGGGCGTGTAGCTTGTTGCGAGCCTTGGCGGTTTTACTAGCCTTGCCACTGTACTCGGTCATGATTTTGCCAAGCCCCATGCCGTGCGTGTCTCCATCTGAGTCCACGAACGCTTCGGTGTATCCTTTGTCAACGGCGATAACATCGGCCCCGACTGGGCGGCCTGGTGGTTTCTTGAATGCGTAATGGATCTCGGTAACGTCGTCCTTGACTATGATCCTGAGGTTCTTGCCATTGGTAGTTGTGACTAGACGGATGGGTTGTCCGTATTTGGCTGCGATGTTGATGACCACGACGACTTTGCCATCAACAATCTCGGTATGGTGTCTGTCTGAACGGACTACGAATTGGTTGTTGACCTTGGAATGTCCGTGCTTGAAATGCTTTCGCATCTGGCGCTGTCGGAAGTTGTCTTTGGTCCACTCGTCCTGCAAGAGTGTGTAGAGGCGAGCGAGTTCTTCTTTGTCGTCTTTGGCTCGGGCATAGATAGCCCTACGTACCTGCTTGCGAGCGGCAGCTCGATAAAGGAAGACATCATTAACAATATCTTTCGTGCTCTCGTTAGGGATGGTGCCATCTATTGGCAAGTTAAAATAGAGGGCGAGACTGCTGATTTCGTTACGAATATCGTTAGAGCTTTTGCCAACCGTCTTTCGTCCACCGTATCTTCGCCAGATGTCCGCTCTTATGTAGCCAACGGCCTTAGCTATCGGCAGTAGCTCTTTGGGTGTGTCGGCGTAGATGATGCGAGTGCTAGTTGTCACTGAGTACCTGAATCTTGTGTTTGGGATACTCGGCCTGGAGCTGTTGCTTGTATTTCCTCACGCCATAAAGCCGACAGCTAAAAGTGTGGACGATAGCGAGCATATCTTCGACCATCTCCTGTTCTGGTGAACACGATGGTTGATTGACTACTACTATCTCGCATCCCGATTCTTCAGCTATGTGGGCGATAAGATCGAATCCAAACCTAACGAGTCTGTCTTTATGAGCGATTATTAATCGTTCAATCTCTCCGTGCTGTATACGATCCATAAGCGCTAGGAACTTCTTGCGTTTGAAGTTCATACCTCCGCCGATTTCCTAAGTCCACTCATCTACAGCTATACCAGCGTTAAGACAGTAGATCTCCATAGCTTTAACCTGTGATACCAGGTCATCTTTTTGCCCTGAACCACTCACTCGGCGCTAGACGACAGTGACTCGACTAACAGGAGCGCCGCCCAGCATAGCTCGTACATCAGACTCATCGAAGTAGCGATGCCCGCTAGGGAGCCTTTTGGGCGTGATCTTGCCCTCTTGCTCCCATCGCCGTACCGTACTTGGACTACGCCCAATCCGTCGTGCGAACTCACCAATGCTGTAAGTATTAGCCATTACAGTTAAGTATCGCAAGTGTTGGATAGAAAAATGTCAACTGTTGTTTGCTCCTAAGGCGCTAGAGATCTTCACAAGCAATACGTGATGCCCATAAAACCATTGCGCAACCTATGGCTATGCATCTAGATAGATTTGTGTAAAGGTCAAGGTTGTAGCGGAGTCCTTCATGGAAACTTTTCAATGAAGGACTCCGTCGCGAAAGGGAGCTACATATCGAATAGCTTCTTTGCCTCGTCGATGGTCATGTCACCACTTGGGACTACTAGATCAGAGACAGCCATTGTCTCATCTGCCAGAAGTGCTCCAGAGCTGACGATAAGATTATTCAATTGTCGGGCGCAGTTTGCAAAACCCTTTTCGTCGCTATGGGAAATAGCGGTTTCCATGGCTGTATCGAGAGCATCGAGCTGCGGCTTAATCGTTATTGGAACCTGATAGACCGATTCCCCAGCGATCCTGATCGTCAATACCTCTCCCAACGGAGCCGTTGTGTGTGGGGTTGGTGCTGCAATAGGTGGTGCAATCGGTGTTGGTGTGGGCATGGTTGGAAGCTGGGCGACCGGGGCTGGCGCTGCCGTTAACCCCAATTCGGCTTTCATCGCCTCAAGCTCTAGATCTACGCCAGTGCTTGAGGTGGCTGAACGCAGTTGACGCTCGATGTCATCGTTCCCACCGCCAATTGCCAGGGAATCAAGCACTCCAGAGTCCGCCAGTTCGCCAACGGCTGAAGAACGTGCCTGGTATTGAGTGATCTTTTCTTGAGCGCGATCAAGCATTAGATTTACATCCGTCATATGCTCGGAAAGACCGCTTAGGTTTTCAACGGCTTCACTTGAAGCTTTGGCTGCTGTGTACTGAGCCTTCATTGTTTCGCGTTGTGTTCTGAAGACCTCGATCTTGGCTTGAAGCTTGCGCCCCGTATCCTCTAGAGCTTGCTCTTGTGTACGTAGCTGATCGATCTGAGGGTTGAGGGCATCCACTTGACTCTTGACCACCCTTGCCCTTTCAAGGGCAGTTTTGGCTAAATCTTCTTGCCCTTGTTGGAGTGCTTGGCGGGCTTGTCCTTGTAGTTTTTCAAACTGACTGTTGAGCTGTGCTCGTTGAGCCTCTAATCTCTTTTGTGATGTAAGGACATCGGCAATCGATCGCCTTACTTGCTGGAGATTCTCCATCATCTTGGTATAAGACAGGTCAAGTGCTTGGGTTGGGTCTTCAACCTTATCAAGAGCTGCATTGGCTTTTTGTTGAAAGACCTGCGAGAGCCGCTTAAAGACGCTCATCTTTTATCCATTCCCTCTCTAGCGCTTTAGCTAGTAGCGCCGTTGACTTAAGTTGCACACGTGCAAACCTTTGGCAATCTGATCGGCCAAAAAACTAGCATAGTAATAACTGTAGTTTGTGGTGGCTAGGAATTCACTTAGAGATGCGTCAAATTTTGTAACCTTGTGGAATGATTTTTATTTCTCGATGGGAAAGAACAGGTTTCGAGCCCCGTTATCTGCCAGCGCGAAGTGGCGGGAGTACTTGATATCCTGAGCTGACGCTCCATTTCTCGGAGTCCGAAATGGTATCTGCTGGAGACTAGTTTCAAGGAGGCCACGAGAGACACTATGTGACTTTGAAGTGGGCAATGACCTGAATTTGGCATTTTTCTTTGAATATTTCTCGGCTGTAGGTGTGTCGATTGCACCCTTGAGCACGCAGTGTTTAGTGTTAAAATTTACCTCTCTCTAGGAGACACGCCGATTGGTTCTAGTGAGATATAGATTGGTTCGGATTTTCTTTTGCATGGGTTGTTAGCTAGAAGCTTTGCCCAAGATATTGTTTTGGGTTTTGTCGAGGTGACTCGGGTTGACTGGCGTCAATCGCTAAAATTTGATTTAGGGGTTAAGCTTGGATCCGAGCATCAGGACAAGATTACGATGGATACACCCTAACTATGACTATTTGTCAGGATCAGTGAAAAATGACGACATTTTCGATGTTTGCAACCCGGAAACGAGTGGCGAAAGAGAGCCTTTTGCACTTTGACTATTCGCTCGTGATCGCAACGCTTGCCTTGGCACTCGTGGGCGTTGTTATGGTCTATAGCGCAACGAAGGGAAAACTCCAAAGTGGAGGTTTGAACCCCAAATATTATTTGGAGCGCCAAGCGATCTGGGTCGTCTTGGGTTTTATCGCAATGATCGTAACGGTTCTGATCGACTATCGTCATATTCGTCGCTTGGCTTACGTGGTCTATGGCGGGGTATGTCTAGGACTTCTGGCGGTCCTTTCTCCTATTGGCCATAGCGCACTAGGCGCTCAACGTTGGTTCCAACTTGGTCCACTTCAACTCCAGCCATCGGAGTTCGCAACCCTAGCAGTTCTTTTAAGTGCGGCCTTTTTTCTAAGGGATGGCGAAGGACCAATACCGATCGGAAGATTGATAGGGGTTTTGGCCCTGGCTGGGCTACCTATGGCACTCGTCATCAAGCAACCTGATATCGGTACAGCCATCATCATCGGCGTGGTCTTTCTGTGCCAGTTGGTCGTTGCTCGAGTCCGTCTGGTTCATTTGGTGGTATTGGCCATGTTGGCGGTATTTGGTATTTACGTCGTGATTCATCTTCATATATTGCAGAAATATCAGCTCAACAGGTTGACTTCATTCGTAAATCCTCATGCAAATAATGCTACGACGGGCTACAATTTGGCGCAATCCAAGATCGCCATTGGTTCCGGTGGACTCTATGGCAAAGGATTGTTCCATGGGACTCAAACAAATCTGTCATACGTACCCGAGCAGCAGACAGACTTTATTTTTACCGCAGTTGGGGAGCAGTTTGGCTTTATCGGAGGGAGCCTCGTAATCTTAGGATTCGGCTTTATATGCTGGAGAGTTTGGCATGTGATGTCGATCGCTAGAGACAGACTTGGTCGCCTCTTGGCTGCTGGTGTTTTGGGGCTGTTGTCCTTTTCGATCTTCCAGAATGTAGCGATGACTATGGGGATTATGCCCATTACTGGGATACCGCTTCCATTTATGAGCTATGGTGGATCTGCTGCACTCTCCTTTTTCACAGCTGTGGGTGTAGCATTGGGGATTGGGATGCGAAACTCTAGATATGTACCGGATGATAAACGCCAATTTGCCGCTCAAATGAACGAATAGCCCTCGACTGGGTTTAGATTCGAAGGCTAGGAATGGGGCCTGGCCCTAGGAAGACGAAGCTACCTGAGTTGGAAAGACAAGAAATACCGCAAGTGGAAGAATTGAATGGCAAAGTTCAGTCTGAGACCCTTGACGATTCTCCATTCGTACCATCGGGCACTTCTCACGAAGATGTTTCACCCAAGGAGTTGCTCGAGGTCGATTCATCGCTCGATGAATTAGATTTTTCACATCCAAAAGTTGATACTATCGACGAAGAGTGCGTGTCATCTGGCTTTGATGAAACCGTTCTTCGATTGTCCAGTCGCAGGCGTAGCCGTGTTGTGGACGTTGGCGTCGCGTTACCAGACACCTTTGGCCATGTGATCATAGAAGAGACGGATGAGCCCAATAGACGGCTTTCGGTTCCGATATCTCTAGATCAGGCGTCTATGATAGCAGCGGCATTGCTCCATCTTCCGAGAAGGCGACCCTTGCTCGCCGATGTGGTGTCAGACCTTTTTGATCAATTTTCCATGACTATCGCAATGATTTCAATCACTGGGCGTCAAGGGGGTGTCTTCTTGGCGGAGGTTACCGTTGTCGATAGCCGTGGTCAACAAAGGACCGTTCCCTCTCGGCTTAGTGACGCTATTTTGTTGGGTCTAGCCTCTCCCATCATGCCCCCATTGATGGTTTCAGAGACGCTATTTGGATAAGGACTTCTGTGGCTGGGCCATTTTGATTTTCGTGTGAGTGACGAGCTTGCTCATGAATCTAAATGGCCCATATCATTGCCCGGCATCTTTTTCCTAGATCTCTCATTGCCTTTAGGGGCCTGCGACCTCTAAAGATCAGTAAGAACCTTCGATAACATTTTTTGGGGTCTCTCCCCTTGAAATTCTGGCAAGGTTGTCCTCTAAAAGTTCGGTTGCTTTTATGTAGAACGATTTGGTTGCTCCTCCAACATGGGGAGTTATGACCACATTTTCACACTCCCAGAGCGGGTGGCTGGGATCTAATGGTTCTGGATCGGTAACATCTATGCCAGCTGATATCCTCCCAGAGGAGACTTCTTTGTAGAGGTCCGCAGTTACCACTACCTCTCCTCGTGCAACGTTGATTAAGAGTGAATTATTGGGCATCATGGCTAAGAAGTTTGCGTCTATGAGGCCTTTGGTCTCCGATGTGAGCGGCACGACGACAACGACTATATCTGAGTTGCGTACAACTTCTTCGCACACGTTGAATGCTATCGTGTCGTTGTGGCCGCCCCTAGACACGAGCGTTGGAAGACCTCCAAAGGCTGTGATTAGGGTCGCTATTCGTCTTCCGATCGATCCAGCTCCTATTATTGTGACTTTGGCGCCGAAGATACTGGGACGTGTTTTTCGGGTGCTCCAGCCTTGGTTCTTTGCCCGGATGGTTGCGTCGATGCCTCGCAGTCTGGTTAGAATCAGGGCTATCGTCAACTCGGCCGTTGCATCGTCATGTACCCCTTTGGCATTGCAAAGGGTGACGCCTTCCCTCATAAAGGGTAAAGCGCGGTCGATTCCCGCAGTGAGCAATTGGAGCCATTTCAGTCTCGGCATCTTGTCGATAGCATTGTAGATCCCGTCGCCGCCCATGTAAGAAGGGACATAGATCTCGATCTCATCTAGGTTGGGAGGAAGTTCATCAACGTCGCCATCGAATATCGTTGCGGAGATGCCGTTGGGTAATTTGATGTGAGAAAATGCGTGTGGAATCAATATCTGCATATCAAAATCCTACAATCTCAAAGACTATCTCGATCTTGGATGAATCGAAAAAGCCCACCATGTTCCTCGTGCTAGTCCTAGAGGTCCAAGTGAGATTGAACTGTTTCAAAGATAAAATAAAAGTCAGGTAGGTCGAACCTGGGGATAAAAGCTGCAAAATTGGCTGCGAAGCGGTCCTTGGTCGAAAGGTTTTCTTAGGGTCTATTCACTTTTGACAATTGGGACTTTAGCCATGGGTGACTTGAATCACTATGCGTAGATCGTGTAGGGTAATCGGCCATGAATGCAAGATTTTTTCAACTTTTGAGCGGTTATGTATCGCCAGGCGTAGCCTCTAGTGTCTCTTTGGCGGCCGATGGCGAGCGAGTTGTAGTGATTGATCCAGGGATGGTCTCCAATAAGGAACTGATCATCTCGGCCATCCAATCGGTTGGGTATTCCGCACCGGAAGTTACAGATGTGATTGTGTCGCATCTACATCTGGACCACACGATGAACGTAGCTTTGTTTTCGAATGCGACGGTTCACGACTTTATGGCGAGTTATAAGGATGATTCATGGGAAAACCACGAGGAGAATTTTTCAATCACTGAAAATATCACTGTCGTCTCAACGCCTGGACATACCCGGGAGGATGTTTCAACTTTTGTCAAGGCCGACTCCGGATTGGTAGTCTGCACTCACCTTTGGTGGTCGAGTAGCGGACCGGAGGTTGACCCTTATTCGCACGATCAGAGAACTTTGGAGTCTTCTCGTTCAATGGTTTTACAGAGGAAGCCGGATTTGATTGTACCGGGCCATGGGCCCTCCTTCAAGGTAAGCGAACTAAGGCTTTGAGCGCTGCCTCGTTTGGAAATTTTAGGTGATTGTCTTGGAGCGGCCTGGGTGGTTAGAGAGATAGTCTCTGGCGCTTCAGAGGCTTCGTAAATGACTTAATTGAAGTTATTGCAGCCAAACGATCGAGATCTCTCGAAGTCGTGATGGCTGGACCCCCTAAAATACTTTGGGAGATTTAGGTGAGATCTTTTGGAGGTCAGTCGAGTCAAATTGAATTCAAATCAGCCTAGGCCGACAAAAACTAGCGGAAATGAGAGTCTGTCAATCTCGGGAACCGTTGAGAGGGTAACCTTCCATTCCGAAGAGTCGGGATTTTGTGTTCTAAAGGTGGTCGTTCCGGCGGTTAGGGAAGAGATAACTGTCGTCGGCACCATTGCCCAGGTCTCTCCGGGTGAATATGTGGAGGCAGAGGGTTTCTGGAGGATTGACTCGAACTACGGTAAGCAGTTCCAAGCCACCCGTCTCGTCTGTTCCACTCCGACCTCTTTAGAGGGCATTGAGAGATACTTGGGATCGAAGATGGTCAAAGGGGTTGGCCCACACTTTGCCAAGCTCTTGGTGGAGCGCTTTGGATCTGAGATCTTTAATGTGATTGAAAGCGATCCAAAGGTCTTGGGCGAGATTCGGGGAATCGGCGAAAAGCGGATCGCAAAGATTACTGCGAGCTGGCATGCACAGGTGCGGATTCGCGAAATCATGGTGTTTCTGCATTCACATGGTGTTGGAACTGCTCGTGCCGTTCGCATTTACAAGACCTACGGGGATGAGGCGATCGAGGTGGTAAGGGCAAATCCCTACCGGCTTGCTAGCGAGATCCGGGGGATTGGCTTCAAAACGGCTGACTTATTGGCTAAAAGCCTGGGAATAGCAAGCGATTCAGCCCTACGCGCTAGAGCAGGGGTCAGCTATGTCCTGTCAGAGTTATCTAATAAGGGCCATTGCGGCGCCGAGGTAAAGACGATTTTGGAGCTGGGCGAGAAGCTTCTTGAGATTGATCAGTTGATTTTAAGGGATGCCATCGATCTTGAAATAGGTGAAGGCTCCTTGATCCCATGGGAGGTAGATGGCGTCGAACTTATCTATCTGTCGCCGCTCTATTACGCAGAGTTAGGCGTGGCGACGAATATAGCCAGATTGATGAGAGCACCCTCGCCATGGCGTGAGATCGTAGCTGAACGAGCGATTGCTTGGATCGAAAAGAAAAATTCTATCTCACTTTCGCTTTCGCAAAGAGAGGCAATTGAGTTAGGAGTGAAGTCGAAAGTCCTGGTAATTACCGGTGGACCGGGAGTTGGGAAGACGACCCTTTTGAACAGCTTGATTGCAATAATCTCAGCCCGTCACCAAAGAGTGCTCTTGACTGCGCCGACAGGACGTGCGGCAAAGCGAATGAGCGAAGCGACAGGGGAGTTAGCAAAGACGATACATCGTACTTTGGACTTTGATCCAGCTACGTTAGGATTTCGCTTCAATCAAGATAATCGTCTCGAATGTGATTATTTGGTAATTGATGAAGTCTCAATGATCGATGTCGTTTTGATGAACAAACTTCTGTCTGCGCTCCCAGAGCACGCAGGAGTAGTCTTTGTTGGAGACGTCGACCAGTTACCATCCCTTGGACCAGGTGCTGTTTTGTCTGACATAATTGAGTCGCATGTGGTTCCTACTGTGCGTCTCACGGAGGTATTTAGGCAGGCCGGCGAGTCCATGATCGTTAGAAATGCTCATAGGATCAATTCTGGCCTTTTGCCAATTTTGGACGATCCAGGCCCGAAAAATGATTTTTATTTTATTGAAGCTCAAGATCCAGCAGCGATAGTAGAACGAGTAGTTCGTGTGGTAACCTCTCGAATTCCATCGCGATTTCACTTGGATCCGATCTCGCAAGTACAAGTTCTTACTCCTATGAATCGTGGAGGGACGGGTGCCCGCGCTTTAAATGAGTCCTTAGCTGCAGTTCTTAGTTCGAATTCAAATCGCATTACAAAATTCGGAAACTCTTTTTCAGTAGGGGACAAGGTTCTTCAAGTTGTGAACAACTACGATAAGGACGTCTTCAATGGAGATATAGGGATCATACAAGAGATAGACCTCGACGAAGAAGTATTGTCGATAGATTTTGAGAACCGCCGCGTTGCCTATGACTTTGGTGATTTGGACGAGATCGTTTTGGCCTATGCCACATCTATCCATAAATCACAAGGCTCTGAATATCCATGTGTGGTAATTCCGCTTTCAATGTCACACTATTCCATGCTTGATCGCAACATCTTGTATACAGCGCTAACCCGCGCAAAGTCGTTAGCCGTCATTGTGGGGGATAAAAGAGCACTTGCTATTGCAGTCTCGAATCGAAGTTCATCAAAGCGCTTGAGTGGCCTCAGACAGCAACTTACCCGGGCTATTTAGGCACTGTTGGCACATGACTCGGTTTTGGGTACCTATTGGCCTTATAGCCGAAGTCGCTTTTTAAGGTAGATTTTGTGGCTCGATGGTCTTTGGCGGAATACAAAAGGTGGCTTTGGTGGTTTTTGAGAGTGGCCTCTCTAAATACAGAGAGAGCTTTGGTCGAAGTGGATCAAAATAGCATTGTGGAGTTTTATATGGCAATAGCTGTCGGCGACAAGATTCCTGATCTTAACGTGGCTGTGACTATCGGCGACAAAACGGAATCTGCCTCTAGTGCGGATCTTTTGGGTAGCGGGAAGGTGGTGCTTTTCGCAGTACCGGGAGCTTTCACCCCCACCTGTTCTGACTATCATCTTCCTGGGTTTGTTATTCGTGCAGAAGATATCAAAGCCAAGAACGTTGGCAAGATTGCATGTATATCTGTAAATGATTCATTCGTGATGGGTGCATGGGGAAAGTCTCAAAATGTTGGTGATGAGGTTATTATGATTGCCGATGGAAATGGCGATTTCACCAAGGCTGTGGGTCTCGAGCTAGATGGCCGTGGCTTCGGGATGGGAATTCGCTCCCAGCGATATGCGATGATCATTGAAGATGGAATTGTTACTTCACTTGAGGTAGAGCCAGGTGGTGGACTGGATGTCAGTTCAGCCGAGGCTATCTTGGCTAAGCTATAAGACCAAATCCATCTCGATTGCTGCTCATTTGGTTGTTCGAATCCGCCAACCAATGGTTACCCCAGCCATCACAATTGGAAAAGCAGTTGTGGCTGGGGTGAGAAGTTCAGTGAACCTCCCCGCCCTTACGGACGGGGCTTCTGGCCTCGTCTGTTTGGTTGGGGTTCCCTAACATCGCTTCCATCACGCCACCGCGACCGACTGGTCTGGTACTAATGAATTAGCACTGGTAGATGAGTTCGCTAGTTTTGGCTTGCTAGTCTGAGATACCTCAGACAAGGCCCGGTTCTGGGCACTACTTCGGGCTCTGGCCTTAGGGCACTGCACCTTTTGGTGTGTCTTGCGTTGATTGAGTGACCAATGTTTTTCAGCTCGAAGATACGTGACTAAGATTGTTGTATCTAGTCCAATTGGAGAGTACTCTGCGTATATCGCCTTCTGGAGAATGTTTATTGCTCCTAGGGCGTCTCGATGACAGCTGAACCCACAGATAGGGCTCTTGCATCGGTAGTGCCGACCTGATGGTCGGTTGCGTCTTAAGCACGCTGGACAAGTTTGGCTAGAATATGACTCGTTTAGGGGTTCTATCTCTAAGTTAGTTTTCTCATTGAGGTATTGCTCTTGAGGGCCTCTTGACCACTGCGGTAACCGTCAGTGTATTTGCTGGAAGTGACTGTTATATATCTTAGTTGCTATCCACTCGACCGGGGTAGCAATAAGTCAACTATCCCCGATTTATTTTCTTGCTTGTGTCAACTCCTCCCCAAGTAGATCGATGATGGAGATTGGTTCGTCACAGGAGGGACAATATCCCCCTATTCCTACTCGAGCCATAAAGGTATTACACTCTAAGCAGCGTTGTTCTCCGAGGGATCGTTCACCACAACACCTACACTCATAGACGGTGAAGCGTCGATGTGACTTTGGAACTGTGACTGGAGAATGTCACCTATATCGTGACGTCGTCGATAAGCAAGAGCCCGACAAGCATCGGAGCAATAGGTTCTCCTCCCTGACAAGGGGAAGTTGCCTCCACAGACAGGGCACGCTATCGTGACGCTATCGTGACGCAACGGAGGTCTGGCACTCATGGCAGACTCGTTAGGTTCAAATCAGACGCTGCAGTGGTGGACTTTGATGTTGTCGTTGTCTGGTTTGTTGGAACAAGTGACGTAGAGACAACTGGCTTTCAGTTCCGGGTGTTGGCATTGATCCATCGTTTTGGATTCTTGGCTTTGGCCTCCTCGTAGACCTTGACTCGCTTGGCGAGGATCATGACATCTTCGCCGTTATGTTTTTGGTTTGGGGTCACAAAGTTCAAGCCAGAGTGATGGTGCTCCTCGTTGTAGAACTGGACGAATCCCTCGATCCAGACCCTTGCCGCCATGAGGGAGGCAAAGCCATCGTGGGGATAGCTCGCACAGTACTTGACTGTGCGAAACATCGATTCCATGTGAGCATTGTCATTCGATTAACCGGCTAATCCTGTTCCAAACAATCTATGGACTTTTGAAGATTTCAAGTCGCCGGTCGTCGGTAACGATCTTCTCTGCTGAGACGTCGAATCTGTTCTTCATGACGACGAACATTGTCTGCTAGAACTTCGACTGCAGTGCGTAGGTGACTGATTTCGGCAGATAATCCCAAAAAGGTGTGTACATCTCGACTGGCTTACTCTTCTCCGACGAGGTGCCAAAGACGAGCTTTGCGAGAGTCGTCACCCTCTCGGTGAGTGCGCCAATCTGGCCTTCGAGCTCACTAACCCGTGCTCGAAGTTCGGCGTTCTCCGCCTGAAGACGGGCATTATCGCCAGCGAGGCGTTCTGCCTCCGCCTTCCAGTACGCTGACTCGGTTGTATGCAAACTGTCCATGACTACCAGTTAACACTATCTAGCGCTTCGTGTCCGGTCCTGTTTTCGTCAGGGGTGGTACGGGTTCACCGAACGTTTACGAAATGAGATCCTATTAGCCGGTTAACAGTGAACTCCTGGGACGTGAGTAGGAGGCAGCTGTATCAAGTAGGTAACACAGTGCCACTAGGGTTATCCCCTTCATAGGCGAACCGTTGTCGCTAGTTGAGTACTTGTATGAGCTAGATGTAAATATATCGAGGTCACGGCTTTTCGGTATCAAATGATAATGCAGAGAGTCTCTGCGCTCTTCAAGACCGTGAAGTACTTTCCAAACTATCGCTATGGAGGATTTCCGACAATTGAAGAATCGCGTAAGTGGATGAGTGACTTTGTTGATCACTACAACAACGACCATCAACACTCAGGTATCAAGTTCGTAACCCCACAGCAGGCTTACAGCGGCGAACATATCGAGTTACTTGCTAAGCGGCGCGAAGCTGTAGGCGGGAGCAACGCAAATCTACACCAGGAAGGTGGATATCGGACAAATGCAGAGACTGGAATCCAGTATCAGAGGTACCAATTATTCCTACGAATAAGTCGGTCAGAGATGAATCAAAAGGGAGGCAAAGGGAGGTAGCTTAGATTGTGCGAAAGTGACAAGTTCTTTGGCAGGCTCCGCTTATCTGGTGTGCGATTTTTTCACACTTGTTGATATCAAGAGCCTGAGAACTACGTTTGCTTACGAAATATTTATTTTTGAAGCTATTTAGAAAATCTCGGTACTCAAATGTGCTACGAAATATTCGGAACACTGGGGGGATAATTGTTGAAATCTTTACGGGAGAAATTCAAAGACGCGATCCAACGCGGTAACGATCCCGCAAAAAGTAATCGAAAGCTTCATTCGGAATTTAAACAAAAAACTACTGCGCCTGCGAAAGTCGCTGATCAACATAAGTACACGAAAAACATCGACACGTTCATAGGCGACCTGCCAAATCTTGAATATGACTTTATTGCCCTTGACTTTGAAACTGCAAACGAAGATAGAAGCAGTGCATGCGCCCTCGGCATCGCTGCATTTAGAGGCAAAGAGATAGTTCACAATTCTGCAATTTTAATAAATCCTCGTACTGACAGATGGGTCTTTTACGACATTCATGGTATCCGTGCACTCGATGTCGCTGATGCTCCTCTTTTTTCGGCGATTCTTGAAAAGCTTTACCCAATTCTAAAAGACACGTACGTGATTGCCCATAACGTTGGATTTGATTCTGAAGTGTTTCGCGAAAGTGCGCGTGCATGTGAGTTTTCTGCGCCAGGTCTGATTTGGACCGATTCGAAATTTGGTATTCCAACTTGGGCGCAATCGAGATACTGGAAGCTCGACCTAATTGCTGAAAAGCTCGGGCTTTCACTGGATCATCACAATGCCGGATCGGATGCCAAAGTCGCTGGGCAAATTTGGACTACGGGAATGGCGGAAGTTCGAGGATCTAACAGGGTGGTACTCCCTTCAAAGGATGTACTTTTATGGCCCACGCCAGCCTCCTTTGCTGTACCGACTGGAGTTAAAATTACCCAATCAGCTTTCGACTCGGTTGAGGCCGATTTGATTATGAAAAAATACGGAGCCACAGTTTCGGTCGATCTCACGCGATTAACTTTCAGAGATGAGATTGTCTGGGCTCTTACCGTTAGCAAACGTCAAATCGGAATGGTCAAGGGTGACAGCGCCGCCTTGCTTGACGAAGCTTTATCCGGAAGCTGGTCAGAGCAAAAAGCAAACGTGTACTTGAGGTCCAATAACGCTTACAACGAAGACGGTAAAGCTGAATTTCTACACGATGTTCAAGGTCCACAGATTCTGGGGAAGGCGCCCTTACGTATTCCAAAGCATTCGCCGCTGTCTCTAATTATAGATCCTGGTCAACTCGACCTTATCGTGGATCAAATTCGAGGGAAATCGAAAAGAATGAATTTCAAGGAAGTCGGTAACGTCCGAATAATAGACGAAAATTTAGCATTGTTTCACGATCAGATCTTTATTGGTGAGATTGACACTAAAAAACACACCCCGTTTGATCGAAAGCTCAAAAATCTTTGTCGAGAAGGATATTTGCCAATGGTGGATTATCACATCAAGCTTTCGAATAAGAAGGAACTTGAGTTTGCAAATGCGTTTGTCGATCTTAGTTTGAGGTGACCAATGGCGGGCGAAAGAGAAGTGCTCGGCTCAATCTAGCCAGCCTAATCTGTCACCAAAAACTGAGCGTGTCACATTTCGTGTCACACTTTTTTGACTTATCCCTCATTTTATTGATTGATAGTCAACAAGTTGTTGCAGTTCAAGACGATTAAAGCTCATTCCAGATATATTGCGAACGAACCTAAATCTGACTTCGGATCAGACGGTTGGGGGTTCGAATCCCTCCGGGCGCGCAAGACCTCACCTTTTCAGAAGCCTTAAAGGGGCCCTTCAGCTTTCAGCGGGCTCTAACCAGATTCCTCTCAGCCATCTAATTCGGAGCCTTCCGTATTAATGCCCAATCTTCCAAATCGATCATTCTCCAAACTTGGAGAATGGCTCAGTTTTGGAAGAGCGTTGACACTGTGAAACAAAACAAAGCCAATATAGGCTCCCCCGTCCTTTTCGATCCTAGCGATATTTGTAATGCCCTCGTTGGTTTAAAGGAGGTGAGAATCCTCCATTACCAGAGAATTGGTCCCGTAGCCGAGATCGCTATTGAGCAGACCGTCTCTGAAGTTCGCTGTCCTGTGTGTTGATTTGTAGCACTCGTAAAAGAGTGACCCTTCGTCACCTACATCGATCTTCCATTTGGCGGTACCCCTACGAGGATCTTCGAAGTGTAGAGATTTCTACGCAACTAGCCACTTTCGGAAAAAGGCGGTAACGCGGATAAGCATATAAAATCGACGTCGTCGACTCGCATAGGGGATGGATCACCAACAGGAGGCGGTGCAAAGTAGTCGGTATCAGCAAAGAATCAAATATTGCGATGGGATGTCTTCGAACTTCTAGGATACGTAATTCATTTCGATTACTGTAGGAGCATCTATTCATTCAACATCGTATGTTGCCCCGTTAGTTGTACAGCTAAATTTGTACAACTCTGGGGAGCTAGTTTTTAGATTTCCAGAAAGAGCTTTTCCACGCGCGCGCCGAGAACTTCATTGCAAAATCGCAATTTACGTAACGCTTAAATTAAGGCGGGTGTAAAAAGTTCGGACTGCGACTACCGAATCAGCGCGTAGTGATTTCTCATCGAGTTCCGGATGGTCGATGATCATTTGAGATGCATAGGCTACAGGTCCTTGGGCGCCAGTGTTGGCAAAGTTAGCGTAAAGATCATCAATAGCAGTTCGAACACCTCCGACCAGCTCACTTCCGAACCGAGCTTCGACAAGTTCTGCTCCTTTCACTGGCCCACCTAGGTCGTTGTGTAGGAGCACGAAGGCGATGTCATACCAATCCTTTTCCTTGCGTCGCCCATAGGCGGCTGCGATCTTTGCCAAGAGAAAGCCGGCAAGGCCAGTGACTTTCACATCAACGTAATATTGGTTTCCGCCAACCTGGGCGCTCATAGTCCGAGGTAAAAAATCGCGAGCTGCAAATCCGGTACCCCGAAGGTTCGCCGCTCCGAGTTCTTTGCAGTCATCGAAGCTGACCAAGGAGCCGGCCGGCGCATACTCTAGATCAGCGAGCAGTTCAAACTTGACGACGGCCTTCTGTCCATCTGCATCTGATTGCCATCGCCAGACGCGCTGAGGGTCGGGAGTGAATTCTGCGTTGCTGAGAGCCTGCTCGAGACGGGACATGTTGGTCGCGCCGGCTGCTATCTCAAGGTCGACTTAAACGTCGACGTCGGTTGTGCCGGCGTGGATGACTCCTGATTTTGAGCAGAGCAGATCGGGCACTAAACCGCCAAGTAGGACAAACTCGGGGTTCTCTCCATAGTGGTGCACCACTCGGACCAGCGCTTCTTCGGCTGCACGACGAGCTGCTCTGGAGCGAGGAGGATCATCGAGTGCCACGCTGGACCTCCTTCAAATGTTCTGCCGCTTCCTCTCCCCGGACTCCGACATGGCGAAGGTCGGCATATATCCGCGGCCAGGGGGCTACGCGTATGCCATCTCGTTCACCAGCAGTTCGTCTAGAGAATTGAGTGGGAAAGGGTCGGAGGATGAGCCTGCCACCATCCATAGGCTCAACGTGCGCGAAACGCGCAGCGTTGCGAAGATCCAGTTCTCTTCGGCCATCGACATAGAGGTCTCCTCCAGATATCTCAGTCAGGTAGGGGGCAAGCATCGCCGCTCCGAGCGCCCCCGTCGCGGCCCAAGCAATACCAGCGTTATCAAATTGCTCGCCCAACTCCCTGACGGTGACCAGAGGGTCTCTCCACAGGACCCCACAACGCAACTCAGCCTTTGGTCGTTGCAGGGCCACAGCGTCTGCGTACTCATCCAACAAACGATCCGGATCGACGACCTGACGCCCCGAACGGGGGCCTCTCGACGCTTTAGTCTGGAGCAGCTCCCACTTCGAAAGAACGGCTAGCGCCTCTGCAATCGAACTAGTGGAATGCCTTGACACCTTCGCTACTGCCGTGACCGTAGCCGGTACGCCACAGAGCAATGCCTCGGCAACCCCGAGGACCGTCGGACTCCAACTCGGCTCGTAGGTCTTAGCTTGCCGATTCCCGGATAATGCAATAATGATGTTCCCAACTACGATCTCAGCAGCTCCCGTTTCATCAACCCAGCCAACACCAGCTTGCGAGGCTAACTCTCGAGCGGCGAGCGAGATCTCCGAACCCACGATCACGTCTGGCCGTTCCTGAAATTGAAGGACGTCACGAATCTGAGGAAGACCACCCCTTCCAACCCATCGCACCTTTAACTCCCGAGAACCAACGGCTACAGTGGCAACCGAGCCATTTATCGAAGATACGTTCAATGTCACAGCTCGAGGAAGTACTTCGCGCAATGCCGAAACAAGCCGCGGCGTCCGCCCATCATGTGCTCTAATGTTATTCATCGAATATAACTATATATCGGTGCTGCACCGATATATCTGTTATAGGGAAGTAAATTAGCGACAACGGTATTCTCTGAACGCGATTCTCTTTCTACCTGAGCCCGCACAGATCGCCGGATTAGATAGCTTCCAAATACTGAGCGGATTCAAGTTAGACATAGCAACGAGTTCGTTTGGATAAATCAGCCCAGAATAGCCTCCATCGTCTGAGTTGAAGTTTCGAGGAGCCGCAGCAGCAGCGTCTTATTTTGGTGGATCTAAATATGCGAATTTATCGAGCTTATCCAGGGTGGCCAGCAACTCGATAAGTGCAACTACTCCACCGTCCATATCGGAAGTCCGCATCCGAGGAAGTCACCGTCACGTGTAAGAATGCCAGCATCCATGGTCATGGCTAGCGCGACAGGAGCCCAATCCTGCGGATCTTGCGGACTCAACGAAGTGCGACTGCCTTCTTCTTCTCGTATGCAGACGAAGGAATGATGTCAATGGTGCGGCTAGAGAAACGATCATCAACGAGGCTCAACAGTAGGTCGACCTGCAATTGGCTCAAATGGCCACCTTCGACAATGTTCCTTGCTCATTTTGGTAGTTGGTGCCAAGTCCCTTACTACTGCTCTTGAGCGACGACACTGTGCAACTCCGGATGGCGAAAAAGGTCACGTTCTCGTCTGCGGAGCAACTCTGCAATGAGCACTCTCGCGTCGACCACCACAATTACTCAGATAACCGTCGCCGCACTTCGTGAGTATTCCAAAACTCTTTACCAGTGCTTTTAACCTACCACAGGGGCCATTGTGAAATGACCGTTTTTGCGTATTGGACAGCAACGCATTTACTCAAAATGGTTGCTTAGAATTCAAGAACTCCCCTCGAGCGTTTCTTTGGATCCAAAGAAATAAGCAGTCCCGTAATTGGA
Organism: Acidithrix sp. C25; assembly: GCF_904848545.2. Classification (NCBI taxonomy): domain Bacteria; kingdom Bacillati; phylum Actinomycetota; class Acidimicrobiia; order Acidimicrobiales; family Acidimicrobiaceae; genus Acidithrix; species Acidithrix sp. C25. The sequence goes on along the minus strand of NZ_CAJHCI020000002.1, from coordinate 595,746 downwards.
TCTGAAAGTTGTGTTTTTAGCTCTATTGGACTCGAAATAAAGGGGTTTGGTTCCAATACGTAGTTTCGGAACCAGTTACCCTTTGTGCTACTCCTGGCTTAGAGTTGTCCGTAATCCTCAGAAAAGCGAAAGACAATTTTCTAATCAAACAACGGGAGGTTTGGAAGGCCCCCATTTAATTGATCCGCTACCAATGTGAGCTTTGTATCCATAATGTAGATGGAGAAAATTATTGTGAAGTCCAAAAGGCATACCCGTTCTACTCAAGGTAAGCAGGGCGCAGGTGCGCAAGAAGATCGCTGAAGGGGACAAGATGCTAAATGACGGTGCAACCATAAGTGAAGTTGCCGCTTTGCCATAAAAGCCCTAAGGCGCTGCAGTTACCGAGACAACCTGGCACCGATGGAAGAGTACCTACGCTGCATTGAAGGGAACCAAAGTAAAGCTTACTCAAGGAACTTGAATCTAAAGAACCGTCGTCTAAAGAACCGTCGTCTAAAGAACCGTTGCCTAAAGAGCATCGTTGCTGACCTAACTCTTGATGTCTCCATGCTTAAGGAGGTGACGATAAGAAACTTCTAACCCCGAATCGTCGTCGTATGGTAGTTCACAAACTACAGATACGATTCGGGGTTTCTAAAGAGACGAGCCTGCAAAGTAGCAGGTCAAAATCGTTCTACGCAGCGTACCGTAGCACCTGAACGCAAAAGTGCAGATCTAGACGAAGAGATCACGCAACTCCTAAGAACGTTTGCCCTAGAACACAAAGCTCAGGGTTACAAAAGAGCATATCGCTACGTCATAGACAAGGGATACCATGTCAATATCAAAAAGGTAAGGTCTCTTTGGCGACAAGCCGGCTTGAAGGTACCCTATAAAAATAAGAAGAAGTCCACCGTTGGTAAAGCATCTTCTAGTCACGACAATCCATGGGCTACCACGTTCCTCTGGAGAAAAACGTTTCATGGGCACTTGACTTTCAATTCGACCAGACAACCGATACTCGTACTATCAAGATCCTTTAGTATCATTGATTAATACTCAAGCCCTAGGTTGTGAGGGAAGCCCTAGCGTCAATAACAGCCAGATCGATCGATTCACTAGGAGTTATTGCCGTCCTGGATGATATCGTAGCAAGCCGAGGTCATCCTATCTAAATAAGGTGTGACAACGGACCAGAGTTCATCTCGAAAGCTCTTTCGGAATGGTCAATTGAAATGGGCGTAACCCTTATGCCTACCGAACCTGTATCTCCATGGCCCAGTGCAGCTTTATGGGGTCAGAGTTGAATCTTTCAATTCCAGATTAAGAGATGAATTTCTCAACGGCGATCTATTCGAGAGCGTCGAAGAAGGACAAGCGCTGCTAGATATCTATAGCGATGACTTCAATGAATTTAGAAGTCACAGCTCTCTTGGATACCTATCTCCGACACGATTCCTAGAACTCACCGCACAAGACCAACGAATGGTGCTTACCAAGTCGTATAAACGACGAGGTTGGTACGCTCCGGCGTGTTTCGTGAGGGTTTGAGGAAGAAAGGTTGATTGAGTTGTGGACGATTGCTAGTGGTAATGAGCAATGTTCCGTTCGTGTTGAATAGGTTTTTAAACATACTTTGAGAATTGCTATTCCGCATGGTTCGTGATTAATTTTCTTGGTGGCGGGTCCCCATTAGAGGAAGTGAAGAAGTACATAGAAAACCAGAAACTCCCAAGAGGTAAATCAGGGAGACCAAGAAAGAACGAGGTCGCTTGACCCCTCCCTTACGGAAGGGGATTACGCTCCCGTTGGTTCAATTGACTACACACGGTTTGGGATCTTTTGTAAATTAAAGTTAAAGTTCCGAATGAGGCTTAGGCGGATTTTGGGGATCATGCCGTGCGTTTGTTTAGGAAAGTCATGGTGACTTTCAAGGCGAATGTTTAAAGATATCAGGACCTATGTATGCAATTTGTTGCAATGCCTGATGATGCAGACAACTCATAACGATAGCGCAAATCCAAGTTGGTAATAGAGGCCCTGGGGAGATAGTGTTATTGTTCTAGAAAAAATTGCCATACATTGCACCTAGTCGGTCAGGTGCATTCTTGCAATATCTCAGGCTACGGTATCTCTGGCCACAATTTGTCTCCACGACGTTGAAGGTGATTGGGCCGAGCCAGATCGCGGTCGTTCTGGGTACTTTCTACCTTGACTTTAAGTTAGATCCTTTTAGTCCTATGGTGAATTTAGGAAGAAGTGGCGTGGCCCAAAGGGTTAATCTTTAAGGTTGGCCTATGCGGTTTTGGCCCTGCGGCTAAGTAAAGATCGTCTGGATTTGAGTTCATTTTCGAGCTCGTCTGGGCGATTACCTTCATCGCTAATTCTCATAAGGATCGAAATCAGAATGTAATTTGAGATCAACGATGATCCGCCATAGGCAACAAATGGTAAGGTCACTCCGGTAAGGGGTAGCAGCCGCACGATTCCACCCATTATGAAAAACGATTGAAGACCAATTATCATAGTGAAGATAGCCGCGATTAGGGAGCCAAAAGGGCTCTTTGCTCGCAGTGCGGCTCTGATTCCGATTCCAACTATGAGTAGGAAGGCCATCACTATTGCGCTGGTTCCCAAGAGCCCCATCTCTTCACCGATAGCGGCAAAGATGAAGTCTGACGTTACAACAGGAATGATTGTGGGGTGACCCCTCCCGAGACCGGTACCAGAGATCCCACCTGCAGCCAGAGCATATTGTGCCTGGACGATCTGATACCCTATTCCTTGGGCGTACTTCCATGGGTCTATCCAGATAGTTACTCTTACGTTGACCTGTGTAAAAAGATTAGAGGCGCCAAGCGCTCCAAGGACAAACAAAATGCTGCCACCAAAGAGGTAGCGAATTCTAGAAGTCGCCATCCATATCGTGATGATGAAGACTAAAAAGAGCATCAACGAAAAGCCAACATCTCGCTCGAGAGTCATGACTAGAAGCGATGCAATCCACGCAGTGGCAATGGGTCCTAAGATTCGTATATTTAGCGATTCTCGGAGGCTCAAACGACTCCCCATGGCGCCCAACACGTCGCGTTTTTCAATGAAGTAGGAGGCAAAAAAGATTGCGAGATTTAGCTTGGCAATTTCTACAGGCTGAAAGCTGACCGGTCCCAGTCTTATCCACAACCTGGCGCCATTTATATTTTGCCCTATTCCTGGTGCTAGCGGCAGAACTAATAGCAGCAGTCCCGAAAGCGCCAGGAGGAATCTATATCGGTCCAAAATTTCAGATCGATTTACTATTATTAGTGTTGAAATATAGGCTATCACGCCCAAAGTGGCCCAAACCCCTTGAAGAAGTGCTTCTTGTGGATCTAGACGTGCGATCATCACGTAGCCCAGACCGTTTAAGAGGGCGACAATGGGCATCAGCGCTGGATCAGCATAGGGTGCCAAAAAGAGATTTGCAATGTGGACAACAAGTGGCAATGCGACCATGGCGACTAGGACGATGATCAGGTTGGAGGGTAGGGCGGAATTGAGGCCTAGCGATGCTAATAGAAAGGCAAGAATTGTAATCCCAGATGCAAGTAGCAGCATACCGAGCTCGCTCTTTCGCTGCCGGGTATAGCGTTTGACATTAGCTCGTTGTGGAATTTGCCCCATTGCGGCAATTCTTGAACCCAAAAACGGACTCCTTTTCTGGGTGTAGGTTAGCGCAGTGATAAATTAGCGCAATTATTCCGAACCGTTGGCGTCTATGATAACACGATTCCAAGCTAACACGAGTTATGGCCACGTTATGACCATTGCCAAGGTTTGACGATGTCCTTGGTCGAATCTATCTTTGGCACTTTGACCTCTACTATTTCGCCTCTGGCCACCACAGACGTTTGGTCTTCATTGCTAGATCAGATCCCTTAATGCCTGGTTCTTCTGGCGTGGGCAGGGAAATTGGAGGCAAAAGATTTCTGAATACGAATTCAGATTAGCCAGCTCGTTTTGCAGGTGGTGTAATAGGTAATTTGTCGCAACTAGGCCCCTATCTTTTAGTGGGGGCTTTGTCTGATAGAAATCTATAAAAAGACTTGCATTATGCGCCGGGCTAATTTTTTGCCTGGTTTTCACTATTTATTTGAGGGATCCTAGTTGACGTCTAGGATGAATTCAATCTTAGGCAAAAAGCAGTTGGCGCCCCAAGACAGAATTGAACTGGAGTCGTTTGAATGACGCAATTAGACTTTCGCCACTTACGCGGTGATATATCTCGATGGATCGAAGAGGATCTAGGAGCAGGTGACATTACGTCAATACTCACCATTCCTAATGAGAGATCTGGCGAGGCTGTATTCGTCTCTAAAGGCGACGCGATTATTTCAGGCCTGCCGATCGCCCGAGAGATCTTTCGAACTATCGATTCAGATGTCTTCTTTGAATTGGAAGTTGACGAAGGTAGCCATGTTCGCAATGGTGAAGTGCTCGCCCGGGTCAGGGGAAATCTTCGATCTATCTTGGCTAGCGAGAGGTTATCTTTGAATCTAATTCAAAGATTGAGCGGAATCTCTACTATGACATCTACTTTTGTGGCAGAGGCTCGTGGGACAAAGGCGAAGATCGCCGATTCTCGCAAGACCACTCCTGGTCTTAGGTATTTGGAGAAGTATGCGGTCAAAGTTGGTGGTGGCGTGAATCACAGGTTTGGCCTATTCGATGGGATCTTAATCAAAGATAACCACATCGAATCCTTGGGATCAGTGCGAGCAGCTACGATGGCTGCCAAGGCAAATGCGCCTCATTATCTAAAAGTCGAGGTTGAAGTCTCTAATTTGGACGAGCTTCAAGAGGCTCTTGAAAGCGGAGCTGATGGAGTCTTGTTGGATAATATGGACGATAGATCTACAGAGGAAGCAGTTCGAATCGTTGCAGGCAGAGTCCTGGTCGAGGCTAGCGGAAATATGGTGTTGAGTCGGATTGCTCAAGTGTCCCGTACCGGCGTTGATTTGATCTCAGTAGGTGCCCTGACTCACTCCGCAAATGCGATCGACATCTCATTGGATATCTCATAGCAGCAATAGTGCATACCAACAATGGATCCTAAGCGAATGGCAAGGTAAAGCTTGCTTGGTGTATGATTATCGATAGGTACTAGTCTTAATGACTACAACCGCATGTGCTTAAGGCATAGGGAGCGAATTATGTTGAGCATTGATCTCTCGCAAGAGATTATGGAGTTGAAGAAGAAGCGGAATGCAGTTATCCTAGCTCATTCATACGAACGTCCCGAAGTTCAGGATGTGGCAGACTTTGTAGGAGATTCACTTGGCCTTTCCCGAGTGGCGGCCAACACTTCGGCCGACATCATTGTCTTTGCTGGCGTTCACTTTATGGCCGAAACCGCCGCGATTTTGAATCCTAAAAAGACGGTATTGATTCCAGATTTAGATGCTGGATGTTCTTTGGCTGACACGATAAGCGCAAAGGACGTCCAGGAGTGGCGGGATGAAAATCCTAACGGGCAAGTGGTTGCTTATGTCAATACATCCGCAGAGGTAAAGGCCCTGGCCGATGTCTGCGTAACTAGCGCTAACGCTGTTGCAGTTGTGCAATCTTTAGATGCAACTCGACCGATATTTTTTCTGCCTGATATGTTTCTTGGAGCTCACGTAGAGCGTGTCACTGGCATCAAGATGCACGTTTGGATGGGAGAATGTCACGTGCATGGCGGAATTGGAGATAAAGAGATTCGCGAGACTCTTGAAGCGCATCCAGACGCCGAGTTTTTGATACACCCTGAATGCTCCTGTGGAAGCTCTTGTCTGTACTTGAAGCCCGATGCCAAAATGCTTTCAACTGAAGGGATGGTGACCTACGCTAAGGCGTCCGACCGGACAGAATTTGTGATTGCTACGGAAGTCGGTATCATTCATCGGTTGAACAAGATGGCGCCAGGTAAAAAGTTTTTACCCGTCAAAGAAAGTGCTATCTGTCAATATATGAAGATGATCACCCTTGAAAAGATATATGACTCTTTGGTCGAGGACAAATATGTTGTGTCGGTGGACGAGGAGATCGCAAGGGCTGCACTAGGGGCAATCGAAGCCATGATCTCAATTGGTTAGTCAGTCTGTGTTTGAAGAGATTGAAACTGACCTTTTGATTATTGGAAGTGGCGTAGCGGGAGCCTATGGAGCTTTGCTGGCCTCTTCGATGGGCGCTAGGGTGATGCTTGTTACGAAGACCGAACTTGTCTCTGGATCCACTCAATGGGCCCAAGGCGGTATTGCGTTCCCTGATGGCCGAGATGATATTCCGTCGCACCTCGAGGATACCCTTCGTGCTGGTCGTGGCTTGAGTGACCCGACGGTAACGCGGGAGATTCTTGGTGAATCTCTGGAACATCTGGCGCTACTCAAGGAGTTGGGTATGGACTTTGACCCTGAGCTGGCACTAGAAGGTGGACATTCACGACCGAGAGTCAAGCATATCGGAGGCGATCGTTCTGGTCTCTTCCTCTTGAAATTTTTGCATAGCAAACTTATTGGCCGAATAACCTCGCTAGAGCGCCACTTTGTCGTTGGTCTGAGAGCGGCAGAGGACGAGTCTGTCATGGGCGCTTGGGCTTTTGGTCCTAATCAAGAGTTGATAAAGATTACTGCAGCCTCGGTAGTCCTTGCCACAGGTGGCTCAGGCCAGCTCTTTTCCGTTACAACAAATCCCCCAGAGGCAACTGGTGATGGCATAGTGCTTGCATTGAAGGCAGGCGCCACCATCAGAAATATCGAATTAGCTCAGTTTCACCCTACGGCACTTATGGATGGTTCTCTTATCTCTGAGGCTTGCCGAGGCGAAGGTGCCATATTGCTCAACAAAAATGGTGAGCGCTTTATGACTCGTTACGACCCTTTGGGTGAATTGGCACCTCGTGATGTTGTTGCGCGTGCAGTAATCAATGAAGAGCGCTCAAGTGGTGGTGTCTTTTTAGACCTGCGTCCAGTGGGAGACCTTGCGAACTCATTCCCTACGGTCTATGCCTCTTGTGTTGACCTTGGATTAAACCCTCTGTCGTCGCCAGTGCCGATTTCGCCTGCTGCCCACTATCAAATGGGTGGAGTAAGCACCGATAGTCACGGAAGAACTACCGTTGCTGGCTTGTTTGCTGCAGGAGAAGTCGCAAGCACTGGACTGCACGGTGCGAATCGCCTAGCGTCAAATTCACTGTTAGAGGGGCTGGTAATGGGTGCAAGGGCAGCTAGAACAGCTCTAAAGGAACTCGAGGTTCCCGGGCATTGTGATGATGCCCCTCCTTTTGTTGGCGGTCTTGACCTTTATTTGCGTCCTCAGATTCAACAGATTATGACCTCCTGTGCATCGGTTTTGAGAAATGGCGTTGAAATTCAAGACGGCAGGAGACGGTTGAACCTTTTTGAGTCATTTGAAACCTCACTTCCAAGTGAGGTGGAGACCCTGAATCTGCTAGAGGTAGGAAAGTTAGTCCTTTCGGGTGCGCTGGCAAGACAGGAATCTCGAGGTGCTCATTATCGAGAGGATTTCGATCATCTCTCCAGTATTGCATTTCATGTCGATCAAACTAAGGATTCAATCTCTTTAGTTCCATTTGGAATTTAACCAACTCATTGGTGTCTTTGGGATCGTCACAATAGAAAGATAAAGTCGTATAATTAGAAATCTTCGGCGGTAAATTCTCGCTTTACCAGCCACCATATCTTTGGTATCTTGGTAAAGGTTTTCATTTTCGTCTCTGGTGGTCGAAAATTGCGCTGAGATCTTAAAAATATTATCGTTCGTATCCGAATGGGACTCCATATGCTATTAGAGTTTTCTAGAGCTTGCATATTTGAATGGTTTTGTGGGGGTATGGCTGAATGTCAGAGATTTCAAAGGAGAATTTTCTCGCGTATTTTCCAGGTCCAAAGGGTGAAAACTCGCAGTTTATAAAGGAACTTTTCGGGACGGTCTTGGATGATTATTTTCACTGGAGGCGCAACTACTATCCGTCAGATCCCACGGTTATCTCCCCGTCCGAGGCGCATGATTTCATCGACGAACGGAGTGATCTTCAAGAGCGTTTGAGTGAGATGCTAGGGCGACTACGACGGAGTTTCCCATTTTATTCTCCTCGTTATATAGCTCACCAACAGGGAGAGACCACTATTCCCGCCCTGGTCGGTTCTCTTGCTGGTCTTTTGTACAACTCAAACAACGTCACCTCTGAGACCGGAGCAGTGACTCTTGAATATGAGATTGACGCCTGTAATCGGCTGCTTGGAATGATAGGATTTACCCCTCCTCCCGATCCACCTCGGGTCGTCACCCAAGCTTCTTTGGACGAATATCACAAGATGCTCTCATTTGAATATGCTTGGTGTCATTTGACTTCCGGGGGAACTGTCGCCAATATCGAATCGCTTTGGGTGGCTCGAGCTGTAAAGTATTTTCCGCTATCGGTGCGTGATACCGCAATCGCGCGGGCTCTCGAACTCAAAGTTAACGTCATCGGCGAAGATGGCCTTGTTGGCATGCGAAATATTTCTGAGGTTGACCCTCAAGAGCTGCTCAATATCGAACCTAGTGAGTCATTGGCTTTGATCTCTAGATATTTAGAGGCGATAAAGCAAAAGATGGGCTCTCCCCGAGGCCAGGATGGCCCATCAGATAATGAAATTGCTGATATGGCATGGCGCTTTTTGGAGAGTGATTCCAAGTACAGCCTTGCTAATGGGATGGCGCGTTGCTTAGTTGACTTCCCGCCTGCGATCTTTGTCTCTGGAGCAGCCCACTACTCAATCTCAAAGGCGCTTGATCTCTTGGGCCTTGGCAAGGACTGTTTGGTCCCAGTTGAGATGAATTCGACCTTTCGTTTAGATATCAACGACCTTGAGTTGAAGATTCTAGACGCGACCAAAAAGGGGCGAATTCCGCTTTGTGTAATTGGAATTGCTGGTACGACAGAAGAGGGTGCGATAGACCCTGTCGATAAGATTATTGAGTTGCGACAAAGAATGCAAACAAAGGGCATCAGTTTTTGGGTACATGTGGACGCTGCCTGGGGAGGGTTCTTTAGGACTTTGCTCATCAAGGCGGCCTCTGAGCGCGTGATCGACGATTTGAACTCTTTGGTTTCAATAGCGTCTTTGGAATTATTAGATGGCGAGTTCGAGTTATTGGTGTTCGAAGTTGATGAGGTCAAGCCGACAATAACAGATCATTTTGTCGAGAAGGTCGTTCGTTTAATCCAAGCACTAGATGATCTTTTATTTGGCGAAGGTGATAGCGACGTCTTGTTCTTGCACTACTCATCCTCTGCATTAGAGGCCTTGGCTGGTCGGGAACTAAGTTCGGTTGCAACTGCGCTGGACTTGCTCTTATCGGTTGTCAATCAATTGAGAGATGGTGACGCTGACTCCAAAGGAACTGCGTTGCCTCCAGATGACTTGGGTAGTTGCGCTTCTAGTGAGATGGTTAGCGATCTTTCGGGAGAGATTGAGCTTGTTCTCTCTAACTTCGACTACGAGAGAAGGAGGGAAGCTCACTTTCACAAGTCGGTTGAGGTGGCCTTTTCAGATAGCGCGATCGTTGGGGCGATAGATGCAATTGCACTAGCGGATTCTGTCACCGTAGATCCCCACAAGATGGGGTATGTGAATTACCCATGCGGTGCAGTAGCATTTCGAAATGACTGGGTCAGACTACTGGTTAGACAAAAAGCGCCTTATATTACTTCGGTTGCAGATGCAAGAATATTACACCTACCTCCAAGACATCTCGTCGAGACGGCCAAGCCGGGAGATCGGGCCAAGGTAGGGTTGATAGCAACCGAGGCCTTTGCCCCCTACACTCTCGAGGGTTCACGCCCCAGCTTCCCAGCTACCGCTCTTTGGCTAAATACTGAGTTGATTCCATTGGATCGGCTAAATCATGGCAAGATCGTGCGATCGTCGTGGCTCGCAGCAAGGGAACTCTTTGAATGGCTGTCGAATTTAAATGAAGCGCTAGACGCCACAGGGATTCGACGAGACTTTGAGGTGCTCACTTATGCAAGGGAAGATGGCAAATCCAAGCCGCCAGATACAAATATTATTATCTTTGGGGTTAGAGCCAAGGGGGATCGTACTTTAGAGGGTATGTGCGATCTTACAAATCGGGTCTATAAGCATTTTTCAATACAGGCTGAACATGGTGAAAGGGAGTACAGCTACTCGCAACCCTTCTTTCTCTCCAAGACGACCTTTGCCCAACCAGCCTATAGCTACCCGACGATGAGAACTTTTATTGAGGCGGCCGGAATCACTGATGGCGAGGCATCGTATCGCCGAAGTGGGGTAGTGGTTTTGCGTTCGACCGTTATGAATCCCTACCTAATAACTTTAGCTAAGCGACGACGAGTAGAGATTCTTCGAGAATTTATTCTGGAGTTTAGCCGAGTGGCTCAGATGGAGACGGAAAAACTTATCCAAATGCCTCTTGGGTAATTGATCGACTTTGGTGGCCTCGGGGCTAAAAGGCGAACTTAGTTCTGTGAATTAAATGCTGGCGCGAAAGCCCTATTGATTGATGGCTAGCAGTCCGTTGCATCTGAATGATAAATGGTGAGTCTACTCACTAGATGCACCTTTTTCAAGGTTCTTCCTTCGGGCTTCATTCTCACTCGCCCGAGGGTCGTTCTTGCCTCTTTGAGCACCGCCAGTATTGCTAGCGGTCTTACGTTCTCTCTTGCGATGATGAGTCATCCCATCGTCGCAACTGCCGCCTGTACCAAATGGCCTGGGAACGGGCAGGGCGCTGGACCCAACTGGCCCACAACTGATAACCGACCAGTCACGGATATTCAATGAAGCATTCTCATCTCGATCCACCTCAACATGACAAGTATCACAGATAAGTCTCTTTGCGAGCTTTGCACCCGTGAGTCTGCCTGTGCAGTTGTGGTGGATTTGCGACGAGGGAAAGAAGCGATCTACAACGACTACCTTGACTCCGGCACTTATCGCCTTATAGGTAAGCGTTGGTTTGAAGGCTCCGAGTCCGGCATCAGATACCGAACGGCGCAATGCCCGTCTTCCCATACTTCGACCCATGGCAGCGATGTTAAGGTCTTCAATCTTAACTTCGCTGTAGTTATCCACCAGGTAACAGGTTAACTGATGGATACTTTCACGACGGACGTATACGGCTTTACGGTCTAACTTGACAAGCTTGGCTTTCGCTTGCCTGTGACCGTGTGATCCGGGTATCCGTCGGGTGAGATTGCGCCCAACCCTACGACGCTCATTCATGGTAGCTCTGAGCGGAGCGGGGTTAGGAATAGCTGTTATGCCGCCATTGCTGTCTGCGATAGTAGCAAGTGACCTTAGTCCTAGATCGACACCGGCGCGCGGGTCTTTCTTGGACATAGTTGCAGACGGTGGAGTAACTACGCTTGTCTTGATCGCGAGCTGGCAGGAGACGAACAACCGACCCCATCTCTGTGATAGAGTGCGCTTGAGTAGACGAGCATTGTTCTTAGCTAGGTGACGCTGTATTCTGCGCGTGTTCTCCATAGAGCGTAGCGCACCTATCATCGGCAGCACGATTGTTCGATGATCGTCCTCAAAACCCATAGTGCCAGTCGTAAAACGTACTCTGTTGCGGTCTTTTCTCTTAGACTTGAACTTCGGGAAGCCGACCTTTCTACCCTTTCGTCTGCCGTGTTTAGAGCTAGACCAGTTAGATAGCGCGCGAACTAGGTCAGCTATACCAGAGGCATACGCCTCTTTGGAGTTATCTCCCCACCAGGGCGCGACCTCGTTCTTCTCCTGGTTCCACCGTTTAGGAAGAGCCTCAAGAGTCCACGGTGTGGATGGGTAGCTTACGTCTGTTCTCTTGGCATCCATATCCGACTTGACTTTGGCTAGTGCCCAGTTGTAGGCGACTCTTCTGGCTCCGAAGTGAGACCAGACAAGAGAGGCTGACTGCGGGTCTTTTGGCCACTCGACCTCAAACGAAGCCCCTGTGACCGTCCAACCAGTCGGAACCTTCTCGCCGGTATCGTCACATAACTGCAAATAGTACGCTGACTGACTCTAACTCATCTCGGTATTGCTCGAAATCTCCGGTGAGCGATACTTTCCTTGTTGGGTTACCTTCGTCAAGAAGAACCTTACCTCCGGTGAGATCGGATACTCTTTGAGCCTGTGCTTTTGTCCGCATTATCGCGATCATGAGCACACCGCATCAATAGCACGCTGAGCTTTGTTAGCAGCCGAACTGCGACCGTATAACCGAGCACACAAAGACGTGAGTAGTTCCGTGACATCACGCACTAAGTCATCGTCTACCTCGGCTGGATCTACCACAACCAATTTCCTGGACTGAGCCTCAAGTGCAGCCTCTATATATTCAGCTCCAAACCGGCAGAAGCGGTATCTGTGCTGTAGCAGAATCGTGTCTACTGTTGGGTCTTTAAGTAACGACAGAAACTTTCGCCTATGTCTGCGAAGTGCCGAACCAACTTCGGTTACTACGCGATCTATTGAGTACCCGTGCTCTGTAGCCCAAGTGAGAACTCTGGCAACCTGGCGATCTAAGTCTGATTTTTGATCTGCAGAAGACACTCGTGCATATATGACGGCAGACTTAGATACGGACGGTTGAGACTCTAGATCTCCCACCAATATGAGTTGCCCTACTTTAGCGCAGGGACAGGCAGAGTACCGGCACGATACCGCTTATATGCCGTTTGAGGATGTATACCTTGGGACAGCGCCCACTCACGCAAGTTCATTACATATCGTTATGGAACATCTCTGCGTCAACTGTTGCAACCCTGTCTTTAATTTGAAGTTTCATCGCAAACCATTCACTAGCTTTTCTGTATTTTCCCCTTGTAATTACCATTGCTTGTTGAATTAATCGTGCAAACAACAGCAATGGTCCTTTTGTCGCGCGTAGTACCTCCAAAGACCATAACCTTATAGGTATGGACGGATCATCGAATGTCGCGGAGCTATTGGGACCATCTCGATTCGTTAATCGAGAGCTCTCATGGGTTAGATTTGCGGAACGGGTTATAGAGCTTTCCGAAGATAAGCAATTACCACTTTTGGAAAGAATCAAGTTTCTAGCTATCTTTTCAAGTGGTTTGGACGAGTTTTTTCAAGTTAGGGTCGCCGGATTAAAGGATCGGCTGGCCGCTAGTGTTCGTTCCAAGAGTTCGGATGGAATGAGTACCCGAGAGCAGCTAAAAGCGCTTAGGGCGCTTTTGAACCCACTTCTAGAGCGGGTTGGGATCGTCTATAGGTCGCAGATCCTCCCGGAGCTCAAGGACCATGGCGTGGAGATATTGAACTTTGGCGATCTCGGTGAAGATGATCGCCAACGCATGGTTCAAGTCTTCAATAATAGGATATTTCCAGTTTTGACACCTTTAGCTGTGGATCCCGCCCATCCGTTCCCCTACATATCAAACCTCACGTTGAGCTTGGTCGTGGTCGTAACGGATCCGATCTCAAAAGAGTCACGAATCGCTCGAGTTAAAGTGCCTCCAATCTTGCCTCGGTTCGTTCCACTTGACGACTCGACTCGATTTGTCACCCTAGAGAGCATTATTGGCGCGCATCTCGATCGACTCTTCCCAGAGATGGAGATTGGCCACCACTTTTCCTTTAGAGTAACGCGAAATGCAGACCTTTCGCTTGAAGAGGAAGAGGCGGACGACCTTCTTGAATTGGTTGAGATTGAACTTAGGCGTCGGCGCTTTGGGCGCGCGGTGAGGGTCGAAATCTCTCAGGGTGCACCGGCTTGGATCAAGGAAGTTATCATAGACGAGTTGAGGCTTCATAGAGATGACGTCTATGAAGTTGACTTTCCTCTAGATCTCTCAGGGCTTTGGGCTGTCTATGACATTGATATTCCAGAGATCTCTGGACCGCATTTTTCACCAGTTACCCCCGTTGAACTCGTTGAATCGACTGCCTCGCGTAGGGTCAATGTCTTTGATGTATTGTCGTCCCAAGATATATTGTTGCATCATCCTTATGAGTCGTTTTCAACCACGGTTGAAAACTTTATCGAAGCGGCTGCAGTCGACCCGAGTGTCCTGGCAATCAAGCAGACGCTCTATAGGACTTCAGGTGATTCAAGAATTATGGCAGCGCTAATTAGGGCTGCTGAAGCTGGAAAGCAAGTTGCAGTATTGGTAGAGCTAAAGGCGAGATTTGACGAGCAGGCAAATATCTCATGGGCAAAGCGACTTGAGGAGGCAGGGGTACACGTTGTCTATGGTCTAATGGGTCTCAAGACTCACATAAAGGCAGCCTTGGTGATTAGGGCCGAAGAGCAAGGGAGCAGAATTTACTGTCATCTTGGAACCGGCAACTACAACTCAAAGACTGCTCGTGCCTATGAGGATTTAGGCCTTTTGACTTCGAATCCCGAAATCGGACGAGACCTTGCCGAGGTCTTTAATCTCCTCACTGGCTTTTCTCGCCCCGGACAATATCAAAAGATGATATTGGCCCCAGCATTTTTGAGGTCGCGGTTGATAGAGCTAATTGACGAACAGGCTGAACGAGAAGATGCTGGTAGGATCATTATCAAGGTGAACAATCTGACTGATCCAGCTATTATCGACGCACTCTATGCTGCGTCGGGGCGTGGCGTTAAGATCGACATCATTGCACGTGGGATCTGTTGTCTTCGTCCTTTGGTTCCGGGTTTATCCGATAACATCATCGTCAAATCTATCGTCGGGCGATACCTAGAGCACTCCAGAGTCTTTGCTTTTGGGGGTACTAAAGAGAATCCAGTGAGAATCTGGGTCGGTTCGGCAGATCTCATGGAGAGGAACTTGGATCGACGAATCGAGGCGATATTTCCGATTGAGGCCGAGCTAGACAAGGCGCGAATTTTGGATATTCTTCGCCTTAATTTAGATGATGACATGTTCTCTTGGTCCATGGATTCGTCAGGTTTTTACGCCCGCATGGAGACCAAGGTTGGAATCTCGGTGCAAGATCGTCTTTGCGAACTTGCGACCGAAGAGGCAAGACGTACGCAATCGTCGTCTATCGAGACGATTTTTTGATGGATATTCCTGAAATAGGGGGAGCTTTGAATACAGAAGACGAAGTGAAGCTCGAGGTGGAGATCGACTATTCTCCACCAAGACTCACTATTGGTGAAGGTTTGGACGAGATTGAAATTCTTCCAGAGGTTCATACCTATACGCTGTATTTTGATTCATCTGATGGGGCTCTGTCGAATGAAAGCATGGCGTTGAGATTTAGGTACCGCCTTGGTGTTGATCATGCCTCGACATTAGGTGGTCGTATCCATCCCGAAGGCGATCAGCTTGGAGTTTGGGCGTTGAAGACCAAGGGCGAAGTTATTGAAGCTGATGGCGTTCGAACCACCTCAAGAATAGAGATTGAAGATCGTAGCACCTTTTCGGAGATGCCCGGAAATATTGTTCACGCATTTCCATTAGTAGCTGAGAAGTTTGGTTCGCTTGTATTGGTGGCTGCTCTGGAGTCACGGAGAAATAGCCACATTATAGGCGCACGGGGCTCTAGGCTTATTGAGATCGACGACGATATAGTCAATGTTATCGATCTATGTCAACCTTCTAAATCAAAGCTTACCTTTCGGGAGATCGAGCTTGAGTTGCTGGACAAAAGTGCAGTTGCCTTGCGATCGACTTTAGTCTCATCATTCCTTGAAGCTGGAGCGAAATATGCTAGCGCGGGCTCCAAACTAGAACGTGCGATATCCGGCTCTTAGGCTAAATCTATCACTTGTAGTTCGGCGAAGTTCATCTAGGGGCGTTAATGCGTCAAGGACAAGGATTCGGATCTCTACTAAAGCCCAGACAAGTTGTCAGGTCGTCGATAATTGTATTTTGGTGCGTTACCGCGACGCTTTATTGTGGCATATTATTTTTATCAAAGCGCGCCGGAAAACCCCGTCCGTAAGGGCGGGGATGAATAGGCGCAGTTCTCTTTGCTTAAAGGACTCAATCTGTTTGTTGACAAGTCCAACTAAAGTCCAGCGTGCATTTGGTCGATAGGTATAGATATGAGCATTCGAGAGCGCTTGTACCCAGAGGATGAGGAACTACCCATTCTGGTACAACACTGCTCCGATGCTCGTTTTGTTTGGAATCTTGGCCTCGAACAACGCAACTTATGGGTTAGGGGTAGGTCACAAAAGATCACCTACAACACCCAAGCTAAGGAACTCACCCAAGCCCGCAAAGAGACTTGGTTAGAAGAGGGTTCTTCTGCAATCTAACAACAAGCCTTGAGAGACTTAGACCGTGCTTTTCAAAACTGGTGGGGAAGGCCAGATCACTTCAAGCGACCGACATGGCGTAAGGCTGAGATAAATGAGGGCTTTGCCATACGGGACTTATCCGTAAAGAGACTCAACCGTAAGTGGGGCGAGGTATTAGTCCCAAAGTGTGGATGGGTGAAGTTCCGTGTTAGTCGTAAGTGGCTCGATATAGAAAACTCCACCTCTGCACGAGTAACTAAGGATCGCTCTGGTAGGTGGTTTGTTAGCTTTACCGCTCCAGCCTCTCAGATGGATAGAGTCTCTACCGGTTCTTCTATTGGGATCGATATGGGCATCTCTTCTACAGTTACCTTATCCAATGGCGAGCAGATGCAGATGCCAGAGCTACTAACCAAAGGCCAGCTCCAGAGAAAAAGGAGACTCCAGAGAAAGCTAGCTCGACAGAGCAAAGGATCTAACCGTAGAAAAGCTACCAAGCTAGCCATAGCCAAGCTATCAGCTAGGGAAGTAGATCGTCGTAAGGATTGGATCGAAAAGACAACAACCAAGTTGACCCATGACTATGACACAATTGTCATAGAAGATCTAAAGATCAAGAACATGACCAAATCAGCCAAGGGGACAATTGCCAACCCTGGCAAGAACGTAGCAGCCAAGTCCGGCCTAAACAGATCGATCCTGGAACAAGGCTGGGGGATCTTTAGAAAGAGACTCAACGACAAAGCTACCAATGCTCAAGTGCCAGTTAAAGTAACATCTATCAATCCTGCATATACAAGCCAGCGTTGTTCGGTATGTGGCAATACGATGAGAAAAAACCGCAAGAGCCAAGCGGTCTTTTCTTGTCAATCGTGTGGTCATATAGATAACGCTGATGTAAATGCAGCTAAAAACATAATTGCCGCAGGGCTTGCGGTCACAGGACGCAGAGGGATATTGCAGGCGAAGTCTGTTTCGACTAAGCAAAGCAACCCGATGAAGCGTCAACCACTTATACCTGCATAAAAGCAGGTATAGGAAGCCCCGTCCGTAAGGGCGGGGAGGATGTCACCGTTTTGATCTCTTTTTGACCTATTTTTTTCGCTGTAACTTCGCCTTGCTGGATAGAGGGTAAGTTGAATTTTCGGCGATTGTGGTTTTTGGATGGTACGGTCTTGTGGTGCCTTTGGCCTACTGAGTGAAATCACAGAGATAAAGTCCATATACCCATGATCGTGGCAATCATCTTGGTGAAGAGTTTATCACAAGAGGTCATGGCAGAATAGCGGTACTTTGATTGGTCAGTCTAGGCTCTGCGGTGAAAAATTTGAAGAGATTCAGAGTCTTTCTTTGCGGTTAGTACTAGTAATGCGAAGGGTTTTTGAGGTCTAATGGGCTTTGTTCCGAGTCATTTCTTGTTGATGAACAACGCTTTAGCAGCGCGAAGGTTGCTCGAGGTGGCAATACTCGCTAAGTTGGTTGGGTACCATCTTTTCGACCATAAGCTTTTGTAAGAGTGAATTTGCCATTAATAGTTTCATGATTTAATAAGGAGCCAGACCTGAAGACTTTCAGCTCTTTACGATGGATATTCGTTCCCTTCTTGGTTGCGCTTTTATGTAGTTGTGGGGTATCGTCCACAATCTCAAGCACATCCAATGCAGCTACTCAAGCCATCTCTCTATCAAAATGGATAACTCAATATGGGATTCCGGATGTTTCTCAATTGAATTCAAATTTAGGATCGATAGTGAGTTCAGTTTCACATGGGAATATTCCACTTACAGCGAGTGGCTGCCTGAAGCTGGAATCTAAAGTATCAAAGATGGTCTCTCAACCTGTAGCACCAGAAAGTCCGCTCTCGTCGGATTGGAGCAGGACGCTCTCTGACGCGAAGGATTTTGCCGATTCTTGTAGTAGCGCTTCATCTTCTAATTTCGCCACCAATGTTCCTAAGATGGATAAGTCTATTCAGTCGTTGACCTCGGATATCGCGAGGATAACCTCTGATTTGACTCCCAAAGTTGGTTGATTGGCAAAATCTTCTCCATGGTTACGAAAGGACTAAAGCGTTGTTATGAGCGAGTCGCATTATCGGGATCAGCAAGTTAAGCTCGGAAAAAGTTTTGGCGCAGTCGCGGATCATTATGGGCGTGCGCGCCCTAGCTATCCGATTGATTGTATAGATCCAGCTACTGTAAAGGGTAAAAAGGTCGTTGAAATTGCTGCTGGTACCGGAGCTCTTACTAAGCGTCTTAGCAGCTTGGACCCGGCATTATTGATTCCAACGGACCTTTCTGTGCAAATGCTTCAGGACTTGCAGCGGTCCAAGCTAAAGGTCGAACCTTTCGATATGGTTGCGACTAAGGCAGAGGACCTTTCGTTTCCAGACGGTATGTTTGACACGATCTTTGCCGCCCAAGCTGCGCATTGGTTTGATATTGATAGATCCACTAGAGAATTTTCGCGTATTTTAGGTAGTCAGGGCAAGCTCGTTTTGATATGGAATATCCGTGACGGCAGTGTCCCCTGGGTAAGTGATTTTGACAGAGTTGTGGATTCCTATCAGAATCGAATCGTTATCGCTAGAATCGTTGAAGAAATTACGGGTACAAAGCGGTTTTCAAGCTTTTCTCGCACAAAAACTCCATTTGTGCATCGTCTTGACCCGGAGTTGGCTCGGTCGTTGATAATGAGCTTTTCGCCGGTATCCACGCTTGATTCTGTGGATCGAGAACGGGTTGTTGAAGCCGCGCTGGGTATCCTCATGGATAATTTAGATAGCGAGGGAAAGATCTCAATTCCATATGTTGCCAATGTATACACTTCGACGGTTTTGTAACCAAAGGCACTTTAAGCTAGGTTTTCTCATTCTTCTATTACGGGCCGATAAATATTTCAAGGCACGACTCAGGGTCTTTTGCTTCAAGGTCTGCTATGAGCTTTGAAAGAGTAAAGACATAATCTGATTCTTCGGCGAGACGACGGGAATAACCCAGAAATCGTTTTTCTCCGTTTCGATCTTCCCATTCTGCGCGCTCGGAGATCAATGCCACACGGACGTTACGACAACTGAGCCGCTTGAAAAGAGGCACAAAGTCTTCGTCACCGGTAAAGACCACTACGGTATCGATCCCTCGCTCGAGGGCTGCTTCGTAAGCTGTTAGCGCCAGCCATACGTCAATACCCTTTTCAGAATGCGTTCCGTTGCCCTCCGTTACTCGGTAATAATGAGGCACTATGCCCGCATACATCAAATTGTCTTCGACGTACCTTTCGCTTTCTAGGATTCTCACATAGCGATCGTCTTCGCCAAGTGCGGCAATCTGGGGCGTCTGGTATTCGTCGCCCATAATTTGACGTGGCGATTGGATTGGCCGAGCGAAGTCCCTTAGAGATTTGGTCGAATAACGTCCTTTGAAAAAATGCGCCTCTACGATCTGGTAGGAGCTAGGGGAGAGTCCGTTTTGCATTGCAAGTTGCCGAGATATCAAATCTTGGAGGCCGTTTAGGTTGATGAATTCACCCTTCGAATGAGAGAAACGATAATATCTGTTTACCTTGTCAAAAAAGGATCCATCGTAATAAAAACCGACGCGCAGCTTGTTCAAATTGTTATCCGTTCTATCGCTTGAATTATTTTAGCATCATTTATCGGGATTATAAACTAATTGATCGTGGCGCAAGCATCACGCAAAAGTGATTTTTTCATAATCATTTGACCTATTTTGTAACTTGATCTCTGCGATAGTTAGAATACTGGTGACTTGTCACAAGGTTGTGTCTTCGGGCGCAATCGAGCCACTTCTCATTCCACTATCTGTCCTTTAAAAGCTTTGGATTTGGATTTCACTTGAATGGTCGACCCTCCCAATCAAATCAGCTTCAAGCAATTCGCCAACGCTTGGCAATCACGCTCAGCTTCTATTGGGCGAGCCAGATGGCCTATTGATTTAGCGGTTTCCTATTGGGTGTGGTCATTCTAGTTTTTTGAACGGCGTTCGTTTGATCAAAAGCCAGTTTGTGCATTTTATGATGGATGATTTGATTTGAGATAAAGCTTAATTTGGAGGCCCGGGGTGTGGCATTGTCCCGCTACTGAAAGATAAGCGGCTTTGAAGGGAAGGTTTATACGTGGAACTATTACGGATTCAAACGACCATTGTTTTAAAATCCTGCTAAAGAAGGCAACGTTTTTGGGTTTTTGAGGTTTGGTTTCCCAGCTTTACGTGCGAATCGAAGAGGTATTTTGTTATGGTCTTGGCCCTTCCCAAGGGGCCAAGACTCCGTCGAAATCCAAGGCACAATAATCTAGCTGGTACAACTTTTTGATGGTTTCTTGGTACTAATGGTGGTTCGTGTCTACTTCGATCATTGGAAATAGTTGATGCGGTAAGGGTAAAAGTCAACGGAATCCGAGGACTCTCGCCTCTTGTGGTTGTAATAACAAAGGGCATTTGCTAAAGGGCGGGATTTTAAAGGATGCGCTTGACTTTCCACGGAACTTTTCCTATTTGTGTATGAAATTCGTCTTTGCAATTGTCTTGTCTGATTCGTCTATGCAAGCTATGACAAAGACGAACCTGGATTCATTTGTGATCTTTCATTCTAGGAAGAAGTTGCGCCCCCGGTAGGAATCGAACCTACGACCCACTGCTTAGAAGGCAGTTGCTCTATCCGCTGAGCTACAGGGGCGAAAATATAAATCGGTCTATAACTTTAGTCGAACGAAACGGGATTTTAGGACGCTGTTGAAGAGGATATTTTATAGTTGATTCCAGATAACTCAACAATAATTTATCTTACGGGAAAGTGTAATGGCTTTTTCGGATCTAACATTGCCATTGCCGCGCTAAACTAGTACTTTCTTGGTGGTCGTAGCTCAGCCCGGTTAGAGCGCCAGGTTGTGGCCCTGGAGGTCGGGGGTTCAAGTCCCCTCGATCACCCCAAGTTGAGACTTCTCCTACGTTTATATCGTTGGAGAAGTCTTTTTGATGTTAGCCAAAGTGTTTGATGCCGCTTTGCTAATCTAAATTCCAGATCGCCGAAGATCGTCATCTCTGTTCGTGACCGAGGCCGTGGTCTGTAGGTCCTTGTTGGCGAGCTATCTATTTTCCTTTGCCGACGGATCGAAGGCTTGCTAAAATCAATTTTGCTGACAGTTTCTCCTTCTCCTAGCTTTTTGGGACCATCAAATACTCCCTCTCTTTGGCCATTCGAGAGGTACGGCAGGTAGTGGAGATAGCTTTTTTAGGTGAGAATCAATATTGAACGGGGCGTCAGAGAAGCCAATCCATTTCAATGCGTTTATAACGTGGTGAGATTTAGGGTACGCCCAAACAGTGGGAAATTTAGAGGAGGTGCTTGCTGTCTTGGTTGAGAAATTCGGCTGATGCTGGATGAAACTCGATTTAAGCGATGCCCCCTTGCTCATTCATGACCTCTTCGAATGTCGCATAAAAAGGGAGAAGGCGAATTGAGGTCATATTTTGATTTGCGCAAAGTCAATGGTCAAATATCTTTGCCGCGCATCTCTAGGTTATCCTTGTTGATAGCCCGCAATCGCATCGTCTAAGGGCGACAAGTCGGGCAGGGTTGAGTTCTAAGGTTTGAGGTGCATCTCGTTCTGCTATGTCAGCATAAGACTGTCCCAAAATGGGGCCTTGTTTAAACGGGCGCCCATGGGTTATTAGAGCGCGACCATTAGGTGAATCTTTGAGGTGAAACGCGATTGAGAAGTGCTCTGCTCCTTGAGAATGGCCACTTTGCGTAGCGAAATGGATATTTTTTATGGAAGTCCAATTAAGCCACAGTGATCTAAGCATTAAGGTTGCTTGATAAGTGAATCACTGCCTTATCTAGTGAATCTCTGATTATATCCCATAGTCGATGAGTGCTTGTTTTTGTTGACCAAAGTAATTTTGAGATGCGAATTTTGATAATTCCGCAGTGTGATCACGGTGTGGCTGCTAAATTGATAGTTCCAAATGCGCTTCTAGCTCAACGGCAGAGCAACGGACTCTTAATCCGCAGGTTCTGGGTTCGAATCCCAGGGGGCGCACCATATTTACGCTGTTTAGAGCCAATGAACTTTTAGTTGGTGGACAAGATCAGGCAAAGCAAAGCCCGACATTGCGATAATTATGGCTCAAATCCCGTGCACGTGTCGTCAAAGTTCCTCGCTTAGTTGGGCGACACCGATAGTCGCTCGACAACCCAGTCGGTTAGTGTTTCATCAGATGCGCCGGGAACCCCCGTCCTTGCGGGCGGGGAGGGATAGTCGTACACATTAGCTCGGCCTCCGTTGGTTTTCTATATACGTGCGCAACACATCTAGACTTGCACCTCCCGCAGAGCCCACAAAGTACGATGGCGACCAGAAGTGTTCTTCCCATAGATACTTCCTTACTTGTGCTGATCTCTGCGTGCGCAGCATTCTGGCTGATACGCCTTTGAGAGAATTAACTAGACGAGATAGCTGTACGGTCGGTGGATACTCGATCAAGAGATGAACATGGTCGTCTTCGCCGTTGAACTCGATTAGAGATACACCAAAGTCCAAACAAACCTGCTCCATTACTGTTTTACAGACATCCAGTAGGTCACCATTAAAGACACCCCTTCTGTATTTGGTGACAAAGACCAAATGTGCATTTAGGGCGGAGACTACGCTTCTACCTCGACCAAATTGCTTAGGAAGTGTGCTTATTACTGTTAATGGCCATTGAGAACTGCAGGTTGTGAGCAAGATAGTCGTGCCGATCAAGATTAATGCAAACCGCAAGATAACGGACGACTTAGGAGCAACCCTGCGACTGTGCAACGCCACTGCTAACTACATATCCACAGTCGCTTGGGAGACTAGAGAGTTCTCTAGGTTTGCTATCCATCGCTTAACCTACTCCAAAGCCAAAGAGGAATTTCGCCTTGGTGCCCAAGCCACGGTGAGAACAATCGCAAAGGTAGCAGATGCCTATAACTCTGGGGACAAAAAGTTTAGACGCACGCGCAAGAGGCAGTTCTCGTGGAGTTCAGCCCAGCCATTTGATGCAAGAAACATGTCTTGGTGTCTTGAAGCTAAAACGCTCAGTATATGGACAATTAATGGACGAGCTAAATCAGCACCGTTTGTCTGTGCTGATTGGCAGCTAGAACTTCTGAAACATACTCAGATCGCTGAGAGTGATCTAGTGTTTCGCAAAGGATCGTTCTATGTCTATGCAACCATTGATGTAACTGATGAGATCATGAACGAATCCCCAGATGGGTTCTTGGGCGTAGATCTTGGCATCATCAACATCGCCACCCTGTCAGATGGAACCAATTTTTCAGGCAAACACCTGAATCATGTTCGTAATCGCAATATGAAATTACGATGCAAGCTACAAAAGAAGGGAAGACGATCTGCAAAGCGCCTACTGATAAAAAGATCAGAATGTGAAGCTAGATTCGTGAAAAACACAAACCACTGCATCTCCAAGAAGATTGTTACTGAGGCTAAACGCACCGGCTACGCAATTGCCCTAGAAGATCTCGAAGGCATCCGTAATCGGGCACGGTTACCAAAGCCACAGCGAGTAGCACTCAATTCTTGGGGACTTCACTAGCTTGGATCATTTGTTCACTACAAAGCAATCCGCGTTGGTATCAAAGTGGTCTATGTTGATCCCGCCTATACCAGTCAGCAATGTTCTGCTTGTGGGCATGTAGACAAGAAAAACCGCCCTAATAGGGATACTTTTCTTTACACCAGTTGTGGGCTGTCGCTGTCAGCCGACTGGAACGCAGCTATTAACATCGCCAAGCGCGCATACGATAGCTGGGTAGTGAGTCACGCTACCGAACGCAACACAGGAGAGGCCGCATGAGCCCATATACTGCGCAACTAACGTTGCCTCGTTTAGGCGAGCCTAAGCAGTTTGCCTCTTTCTGTGATTTGCAAGCTCGGTCCTTCAGGGCCGAGAAGTTGACACCAACCTTGTCGCCTGCTATTGCTACCATCATCTTGACGGTTGGATTGTCAACCCCGAGGTGCTAGAAAAAAGATCCCCGTAAAGGTGTTAGCTATTCCATTTACAAAGTCGTGGAGCACGGCTATGTACTTTAAACCGTTGGCTGAAGTGAGTTGCATTCGAACAAAGCGGGACGAGAATTGGGTCACGTTGCCGCGAAGGATATAATTTTTTGCGGTTTGTACCATTACGTTTGAGGTTCTTAGGGTTAGGGTCCCAAATGGCGTTGGTACACCATCAACTGCCAATCTGAATTTTGAGTTTGGATCTTCGGCGAAAGTTCCTTTGAATACAACGGAAAGGTCTCCAGAAAAATTGGGGAGACCTACCGAGACGGAACCAGATGTTCTGTATTTGAGGATATTAGTTCGATGAGTCGTGGCTGTCGTCTTGATCTTTTCGGGAAAGTTCGCCTTCGGTTGTGCCTCGATCTGGACCGGATTGATTTGGGTGTCCGTGGAAGTCCCAAAGCCATTATATGTTACGAAGGTAAAGCCCAACAGTAGGATGACTAAGACTATAGTCCCTGCGACCAACCCTTTTTGCCTTAGACCGTTTGTCACGATTTCCTTCCGAGGTGGCGATTTTGGAGATCTTTCTCGGTTGTCGTCTTGTAACGATGACTTCCACAAGACTAGATCGACTAAATTATGCTAATCCTTAGCCAATGGATACTAAAGCCTTTTCTGGCAAGATTCTAAATAATCGTGATTTGCTTTCTTGTCATTATTCTACATGTGCACGCGTTGTTGTTCCACGCGGAGATGTTGGACCCCATTAGGATGTGAACATGTTGAGCAGTGAAATCGGCACCTATAGCGTTGGCTCTCTTTTGGATACGTCGAAAGCGTTATTGTCCAGCTTAGGCAGTTCGCGCGAACCATTTCGAGTCGAAGGTTTTGTATCTTTTAATGCAACAACCGCAAAGTATGACCAGATGTATCTGAGCTTATGTCAATATGCGGATCGGAATTCGCCCGTAGGTAAGCCCATTGCCAAGTTAGACGCGGTGATTTTTCAGAGCCAACTGAAATCTATCAAGGCGTCACTTGCAACCGCCCAGATGGCTCTGGTCCCGGATCTTAGAGCGGTCTTTTTCGGTCATATTGATATCTACAAGCCCTTTGGCAAGCTTCAGCTGGTCATAGTTGGTGTAGATATCGAAAGGACTCGTCAGATAGCTGAAGGCGCAAAGGATTTACTCCGGCGTAGATTGAAAGAAGAAGGTATCTTCGATCTTAATCGAGGTTTGAAAGCACCTTTAGTTCCTCTTCGAATCGCATTGGTTACATCTCGGGGTTCAGCTGCTGAGTCAGACTTTGTTACGCGTTTGGATCGCACGCATTATAAATTTTTGGTGACACCATTCTACGTGAATACCTCCGGTCAGAATGTTGCGTTCTCGATACCGGAAGCCATGGCTCGAATAAATGAGCGGTCGCATGATTTTGACATCGTCGTCTTGGCTAGAGGTGGCGGTGATCACGTGGACCTGGCTAGTTTTTCCCTTGAAGGGCCGACCCGCTCTGTTGCTACTTGTAAGGTACCGGTCTGGGCCGCAATTGGCCACTCAACCGATGATGTATTGGTTAATGAAGTGTCGAATAAGGCACTTTCTAACCCTAATGATGCCGCTAGCGAGCTTAATCGAATGGTTTTTACCTTCCATCTGAGATTAAAAGAGGCAGTAAGTAATGCTAATAGCTTCGCGCAGGAGCGGATTGAAATCGCTCGAAGTGCCTTGGTGACTCAGAAGTACATGGTCTTTGCCGGTGCCTCGCGGCAACTTGGTGGCCATAAGCAAGCGATCTCTCGTGCGGGTTGGAATTTAGGAGTGGTCGCTTGGGACTCCATCGGTGAGATCTCGAAATTGGTAGCTAGCGCAGGCGAAAGGGTAGCACTTGGTCGAGATGATCTTTTGAGACATTCTCGTGCTTTACTTGAGAGCGCATCGTCTCAACTGGACTGGAACCTTGTCGAGAGGATGGTAGATGATCCCAAAAAGGCCCTAGCGCGCCTCGATCGAGATCTTCTGTACGCTTCGACTTCCTCTATAGAGAGATTTCGTTCACAGCTGTTATCTGCCACCCTCCTGTTGAATTCAATTGATCCGAAATCTATCTTGGCGTTGGGATATGCAATCGTTGAGGTTGAAGGTAAGGTGGCAAATGAGATTTCTAAGATACGGGCTAAGGGCAAGGTTACAGTTACCATGAAGGACGGCAAATTTAATGCAACGGTCTCTAGCGTTAGCTCGATAAATTAGGTAAGGGAAAGACGAGAGTGAACCATGACAGCTGAAAATACTCCAGATGAGATTTCATTCGAGGCCGCGATTGCCGAGGTTGATGCGCTTGTTAAAAAGATTCAAAATCAACGTTCTCTAGATTCTCTAGTTGCGGATGTCAAGCGCGCCAAGGAGTTGATTACCATGTGCGAATCGAGGATCCTGGCCACCGAATCTGAGCTCGAAGATATTTTAGGGGTTGATGGCGTTCATGCCTCTGATTCGCAATAGGGTTTGCCAAGATATGACTTTTTAATGGTCAGATGGCATTTTCTTATCTCACCAAGGCGTTGTTCGGTCTTGATTCGCGTGCTATGAGTGTAATCTATAGTGGTCCACTTTTGCGGAGGGATTAGATCTTTCTAAGCGGGCATTGCCCCGTAGCTCAGGGGATAGAGCATTGGTTTCCTAAACCATGAGCGCAAGTTCGAGTCTTGCCGGGGGCACTATCTAAAAGCACAAGGTTGAAACCTTGTGCTTTTAGATTTCAGCTGCAAGTTGGGCTAAATCAATGTATGTGGTTTTGTGGATGGATCGCGCGAGAGTATCGACTCACCTAGTGGTTTCGCATAGTATCTATTCATGCCACTATATGGAGAGTACGAAGCCAGTCCGAGTGATTGGGTTAGAAATCAAGTAGAGACCTATGAAAGCTCAGAAGGTAGACAAGGTAATACTTTAGGTGAATCGAACCTACCTGTCGTGATAGTTACAAGCCTCGGTAGTCGATCGGGAAAGATTAGAAAGACGCCATTGATGAGGGTGGAACACTCCGGCCAGTACGCATTGGTGGCCTCAAAGGGCGGATCAAAGGATCATCCACTTTGGTATCATAACCTCAAGGCAAATCCTGGTTTGATAATGATCCAAGATGGCTCAAGGGTGCTTGACTATCGGGTCGAGGAGGTCTCTGGTGAAGAAAGAGAACTTTGGTGGGCTAGGGCTGTCGAGGCTTTTCCACCATATGGCGAATATGCAACTAAGACTTCTCGGTTGATTCCAGTATTCGTTGCAATGCCTTTGGATCAATAGGCCGCTTTGACTCAAGGGCTCTTGGGGCAGGTCTTTTTGGAATCGCCTAGTAACTTTGGACTGATCCAGCGGCATCTTGCACCCAGAAGCTTTTACTCTTGATGTAGTGATGTGGATCTATCGCATCGACTTGTTTGATCGCTGGGCACTTTTTGCGAGATGACGGTTTGGCCCAAAATGGTCGGGCTCTCTTTGAGGCTCAAGGGCGGCAATTTGAAGAGGCCGCCAAGGGTACGTTGCTTGCCGTAAAACTGAGTAAAAGCCCAGATGATGATGGTCTTATCACCTTTAGATGAATATACTTTGAGACCTGGTTGAGCGAGATGGATGGGTCTAGGCTTTGAGCGACAGTTTTCAAGGGCAGCGAATGTTCAAACAGCTGGACTGATTTGATTTGGAAGTTTTTTTATCGTTGCCTCTCGAAGGGTAGAGGAGGATCTGAGCGAGACCTCCTGGTCCAGCAGTTAGGTGGATCCCAGAGTGATCGATGGTCACATTAGTTACAGAAAGTCCGCTAGCAGATAGCAGTTGGCTTTGGATGTGGTTTGATATCGAGGCGGCTTTAATTGTGGCATCCAAATCAATTTTGTTTGCACTAGGACAGACTCCGTTATGGGCAAGTTTAACCCCGGCAAATGAGGCATTCGGAGTAATATCTGAGATTCGGGCTGTTTTGTAGGTATTGGTTGAGAGTCTAAAGCCTATCAGTTGGTGGTTGAGAAGCTCATGGGTCCTAGGTTAGGGGAAACCGTCGGCCGTGCTTTGAGTACATTTTGTGCATCATTAGCGATTTTTGACGTGACAGTATCTGAAATGATAACTTGTGAGACCAGCATGAAGACTGCGAAGATTCCTACTAGGTAAGCTACTTTCTTCTTTTTCTTTATCGTCTGACCACTATTTTTCATTGCGTCGGATACGGTGCCACGTCGATCTTGTATCAATCTAACTTTTAAGATTTCTGCCCAGATCTAGCTTCACATTATATGGCATCATAAACATTTGTCATATCTGTCATTTTCAAGGTAGAGGGATTATTTGTATCAGCTGGATCTGAATTGGAAAAATTCTGTGACAAATCGATTTGGGAGCATTTTTAGTATCTTTGGGTGCGATTTAACGTCGCCAGATGAATCGCTCTTTTAAGAGCGGGGGTTTTAATCGTCGTCATTGGTTTTTTCATCCATGGGTTGCAATGAACGCTGGGATGAAAAGAAAGTCCGAGAATCTAGGCTTTCAATAAGTGGCCTCTATATAGATCGTCTTTAAATAGACCGTGTTTATCGCAGTGTCGTTTTTGCTAGCTTGTGGTAGTTGGCTTATCGCGGAAGTCCTTATGAGTAATTTAAGGTAAATTTGCAGCTAGAACCTAGTTGTGTTCATAGCTCTAGGAAATTGAATGTGAAACCTTGGGTAATTAGATAGTGACGATAGCTTACCTTTGATCTTTTAGTTCTCTCATTTTTTGATGCAGTTTTTCTCCGGAGAATTATCTTGGCCAGGCTTTATCCAGTCCGTGGTCTCTTATAAGCGAATGGCTATTTTGAGACTGTCACGATTCGAAGTTGCTTGGGCCAATTAATGGACCTAGGATCGCACGCTGTAACCTTTTCTAACTTGATGTGATTGATTTCCATAGTTTTTCTCTCGGCTACTTGCGTTCTTGGGCCAGGGAGCCTTTGTCCATGTCGATTTGTCCTTTGGTTATTTTGGATGCACTTAGGCGATGGTCAGTTAGATTGATATTGCCTAGTTGATTCCTCTCACTTTCGATAGCCCTTCCTTGATTCTGTGGCCGTTTGTCAGTGTCTATTTAGTTCAAGTGGTTAGGAACGTTGGTTTGAACACCTTAAATTTCAGTTTACGATCCAGTCGTCGTGCAAATTTTATTGATCTCCCCTTCGGTAGGGTTGGGCGACTCATCCTCTTTGAAAGTGCCTTCTAATGATTGCATTGAGTGGATTTTGGCTCTCCTTTTGTGCCGTCGTGATCTTTGGAGTTACCTTAGCCTTGGTCATAATTCAACCCAAGGGGCTCTCAATCGGTTGGTCTTCGGCTGGCGGGGCGATCGTCGCTATCTCCCTTGGCGTGGTTAAATTAGCTGATGTGGCCACCGTCTGGTCGATTGTCTGGAATGCGACCTTTACCTTTGTTGCGGTAATTATTATTTCTCTGGTATTAGATCGAGTTGGTTTCTTCAAGTGGGCAGCTCTGCATGTGCTGATCCTTGCGCGAGGAAGCGTGACGCGCGCATTTATATACCAACTTGTACTTGGAGCCTTTGTCGCTTGCTTTTTTGCAAACGATGGAGCTGCTCTGATTCTCACGCCGATAGTTTACGAGCAGATGATTGCCTTGGGTTTTGATCGGCGATCGGCCATGCCCTTTGTAATGGCCGCAGGTTTTATTGCCGATACGACCAGCCTTCCGCTTGTAGTCTCGAATTTGGTTAATATCGTCAGTGCCAACTACTTTCATATTGGATTTGTCTCATATGCGGCGACGATGGCGCCGGTTGATGTTGTCGCCTTTGGGGCAAGTTTGGGTGTTTTGTATCTTTACTACCGTGGGGATTTGAAATCTCGATACGACGTTGGTCTTTTGCCAACTCCAAGTTCGGTGATAGCAGATCGAAGGATTTTTCGAGCTGGATGGGTAGTTTTGGTAGCGCTTGTAATTGGTTACCTGCTTTCGGAGCCGCTTCATTTCGCACTTTCAGTCCCTGCATCGCTTATTGCTATCGTATTTTTAGCCTTGGCGTCTTCGTCTCGAGCCTTATCAAGTTCTAAGGTGATTAGGGACGCACCCTGGAAGATCGTGGTCTTTTCAGTCGGCATGTATCTGGTTGTCTATGGCCTCTTCAATGCGGGTCTCACTCGTTATCTATCGGAGGCCCTGTCTGGCGTAAGCCATGCGGGCGTGGTTCCTTCGGCCCTGGTTGGTGGGGTTGGAGCGGCGGTCTTGTCGGCGGTGATGAACAATATGCCAACGGTTCTAGTTGGTGCGCTTGCCATTCACGGCTCTCACACATCTGGTGTTGTTCACTCAGTCTTGGTGTACGCGAACGTAGTGGGGGCAGACCTTGGTCCTAAATTCACCCCTATTGGATCGCTAGCCACGCTTTTGTGGCTCCATGTGCTTGAAACAAAAGGAATAAAGATTTCTTGGGGTCAATATTTCAAGCAGGGGATCATCTTAACGGTTCCGGTACTTTTAGTTACCCTGCTAGCCCTTTCAGGTTGGATAAGCTTGATTCATTGAGCTCGGTTTTGCCGTATCGACCATCATCTGTTTGGTGCACTTCGACTTAGTGTCCTTATTGGACAGGGCCAAGATAGCTGGCATATTTGCTCAGTTTTTCGAACCTTAGTGCCTGTGAAGTCTGGTTATTTTTGGTTTTATATGGATTTACCCACCTGTGGCGTTTGCATTTTGGTTAACTATTTGCCGATTCCCTCGTAGCTCTTGGTTTATGAGATTGAAGTTAGATTTAGATATGGGATCGTCACTATTGAACCAATCCCACCGGGTCCAATTTCCTTCATGGAGATCCGACAATCTCAACACCGCTGCTACCTGAGCTTTTGGTTTGCTATGCCAACTGGACCTCGAAACAGCAACGGTACTTTTTGGTCTACAGGCTGATCCCATTGGCATTGAATTGTCACGTGATTGATGGTCTTTTGTGCCCTTCGTCGTCCTATCGCTACACAAAAGCTAATGGACTTAGGAGCGGGAAACCCCTTACTGGGTCGTCTGGGTTGTGTCGCGTATTGGCGGACTTGTGGCGTCATTGAAATTACGATCCCTCTTGGGCCTCAGAGTCTTAGGTACCAATGATCGCCTCCGAAACACCGATCGCATGCGATAGCTTGCGATCACTGATGAAGTGTGATTCTATGGTTAGAAGATTCCGGCATTACCTATCTAGCCATTGGAGCATCAAGAGACAGGAAAGTGTCGATCGTTTCTAGGCGACGCTTCTTTCGATTGATGCTCTTTTTAGGATGGAGGTCTTTTTGTTTGCTTTACTTCATTGCAGCTTATTGCACCGAAAGTACTCTCACCAGGGTGTAAGCATTTTCGGAAATCTCAGTAACCTCGGACTCTTTTAGAGAGTGAGCTTCTTCAGCATCAGCGCTTGGCTTTCTTTGCATGTATCGGAAAGGTCTTTTGGACATCGAAATGATTTCCTCCGTCTACATTATGGATACAAAGCTCAGATTAGTAGCGGATCAATTAAATGGGAGCCTTTCACTGTCGAGGGAACACGGCCCAAATATTAGGTGTGTCCCTGAGCGGCGAAATGCTGGTCTCTGGCGATACTATGGCATCACGGCGTTATCATCGGGACACTATCCTGTAGCACTAGGGTTAGCTTGTATCGGCGATTTTTACGAGCTAGTTGTACCTTCGATGGGTGAGACCTCGGGTTTTTTCGCAGGTGCAGTGAAATTCCTATTAGGCGCCATTTAGATGGAAAAGCGGGCTTTGCTAGATCACGATCTCATATTGTAGATATTGGAGTTGAGGTAGTTCAGTGATAGTCCTAATTGGGTTTATGGGCTCAGGCAAGACGACAGTGGGTTATTTGCTGGCCGAGAAACTAGGGGTTCCCTTCGTTGACAGCGATATTCATATCGAAAGGAAAGAGAAAAGATCTATTCGAGCGATCTTTGACGAAGACGGAGAGGCGGCCTTTAGACAGATCGAACATAGAACCGTAGTTGAGATACTTTCGGGTCCTGACGCAGTGGTCGCTCTAGGGGGAGGTGCTGCCGAGCACGCGGGGACTCGGCTTGCCTTTCCTGGTGCAATCGTAATCTATCTTGAGGTCGAATATGACGAGGCCGTACTTAGAATTGGCCATGACGCCTATCGCCCAATGATGTCAATGGCCAACTTGAGGGGAATATACGAGCGGCGCCTGCCACTATATAGAAGTGTTGCAACGCTCAAAGTGCGAACTAACGGACGTCGCCCGGAAGCTATCGTCATGGAGATCATTGAGGCCGTAGTCGCTCCGGCGACCGTTCCTGACCAAGTTCAAAGCATATTGGTGGCGCCGATGGGTGGGGCTCACTACGTGCATATTGGTGAGGGTTTGATCGAACGTTTTGGCGATCTGCTGCCAGTGCTCCACGGTGGCGAAAATGCCTTTGTGATATCGGCGATCGATGACGTTGAAATGGTTGAATCTGTTGCAACTGGATTGAGGGATCGAGGGCTAGTTGTCTCGACTTTTGTAGTTCCTTTGGGTCCGAGATGTAAGTCATTTGAGATCGTTCATCAACTTTCGCTCTTTTTGGCGAGCCATAATGCTCATCGCGACGACGTCATCGTCGGGGTAGGGGACGATTCGCTCTGCTACTTGGTTGGTTTTGTGGCATCTACCTTTAACCGTGGAATTAAGCTCGCACTATTACCGACTACATTGCTAGGGCAGGTTGACCTTGCAATTGGTGGTAAGAATGCCATCAATTTACCGCAGGGATCTAATCTTATAGGAACCATATATCAGCCAATTGTTGTTGTTGATGACGTTGATATTGCATCTTCTAGGAGACAGGATGGCTTCGTCTCGGGGATCGCTGAGACCATCAAGCATGCATTGATTGCCGATGCAGAGCTTCTATCGTTTTTGTTCAAGAATGCACAGGCTATATTATTAGGTGACAAGGACTTGCTTTGTTCTGTCGTGGCTCGTTCGGTTGATATAAAGGCGCAAATTGTCGCTGCGGACGAGCGCGAGCAAGGCGAGCGTATATATCTTAACTATGGCCATACTTTTGGACACGCTTTTGAATACCTGTTAGAAGAGACGCCTGATCGTCACGGTCAAGCCGTAGCGCTTGGAATGATGGCAGCGGCATATCTCGCTTACAGACAGGGACGAATTTCAAATGAGGTGGTGGAGCAGCATCGCCAGATCCTTAGCGCTTATGGTCTTTGTACTTTCGGACGGTTTCAAATGGAAGACATGCACCGCGCTTGGATGCATGACAAAAAATATCGTGGCGGAGTCCGGTTTGTGGTCCTAAATGGAATCGGCCTGCCTGAAGGAGGCGTGGAGGTTTCTGATGAGACATTGATTGACGTCCTAAATGATTTGGCTACTTAGCCTTTCATTTGCAGGAGATCTTTTTTAGTTTGCTTATGTCGATCTTAGATTGTTAGTGTCGAAAATTTGGCGGCAAATTGTCGCCGTTGATTTTGGCAGATTGTTGGATTATCATTTTCTTTACGCACGACCAGGGTTAGATGTTCCTAATTTCAACAATATGATTGGAACCGCTAATAGCGTTGGCCAGCAATTTATGAACTTCCACAGTCCGATGATGAACATCGTATCTTCGAATCTAGAGGTTGTGTCGTATCGTAAATGGTGCAGGACTTCGGATTTAACCTTAATTAGGGGCTATTAGTTCTTTTTAAAATCACCATGGAAGCATTAGCGGATTTCTTCCGGAGTGGGATTTCGCTCAACTAACGATGCCGAGCTGTGCTCGGTGATCAGAGACGATGACTGTTCTGAATTTCGCTTTTATACAACCTTCAGCCTATTTGCTGACGGAAGTTATTGGATCGTGGCTGAAGTGTCCAGATCAAAACAAAACGCAGAGTTGTGACTAGAGAAGCTGCCCGTATCCAATTTAAGGACCAGGCGGGCTTTAACGCGGTGGATATCCGTATTCACTATATCGACTCTTGGCTCGGGAGGGTCGATATCGAGGCAGGGGAGATCCAATGACAAGGACGTTACCTGTTCCTACTAGGTGTATGCAAGACGTTAATCTGCTATTAGGCAGATTATTGGTGGTGCGGCGCAGTAGTTGGTTACTTTCATTTTTATACCCGAGATTAGAGATAGGGTCATTTGCGTCATCTTCGAATATCCCAAAAAGCTACAAGTGATACCTAGCCCACTGGCACGAAATATCCCCCAGCGTACTTAGCCTTGACACGGCATGCGGTGCTTGAACTGAAAACGCCAGGGAGACTTTCTCTCTAATGCAAAGTTTGTTGGAACCACCCCTAGAAAGTGTATCGTCTAACAATCGCTGAGATTCGTTGAGCATAAGAAAGACTTCAAAGTGTAACCCGATGTGACAAAGTGACCTATTTCAGATCGAGGACTACGTTCATCGCACTGAAGACCTTCCCCGCTTGGTTGGTAATGCGAAGTCGAAGAAGATCTCTAGGATCTGTTCACCATGGTCAATCATCGAGAATAAAGAATAAATACATTAAATAAATTTCTAGGTCGGATGTTCCAAGGTTCAAAGGATTAATGCGGCACATGGCAGCCCAAACTATCCCGATCGAGTCCTTGGATCTCTCTCTCAACGCTTCAGCATGGGGATAACTTTCAGGATGGCAATTCTTGTTCGGAATGCGATCGGCAAGACGAACAAGAATTACCTCACTGATGTGGACATCAAATTGAGGATCTGCGACCGCCAAATCAGCTTATTCACTTCCTATCGGGAAGTGAATAAGATCTCTTGATGTTAGTTTGCTGTGGTGAACGTAAAGTAGAAAATGCTGTCGACGATGGTAGGACTCCAAGCAAACTACGACAACGAAAGTTGGGCGTGGGAAATGGGCTACCAACCTCTCACTTCGGTTCCTTCTTGACGTGCAGGAAGAATGAAAGCGGCTGGAGAGCGAAGGGGAATCGAGCACCTTTGAATGCGTAGGTATTTGGGAGCGGTCGGGCCTCTACGACTCTACTAAGTGGAGCGGTTGTCTCATTCGTTTGTATTTGAGTCTTGTGGAATTTAGATTGATGGTTCTTGTGGACTTTGATACCGTCATATGGGTCGGATTTGATTCTTTTAGAGCGATGCTTCTTCTTGGTGTGGTCTTCGTTGTCCTTTTGGATCAAGCTAAAAGCGGTTATTTATTAGATTTCGAAGGTCAATGGTGTAAATAGATGGGCATTTCGGTCTGTGTGGTGGGCGCTGGCGCGCTGGGGAGTGCTTTCGCAGCCTTGCTCTTTGATAGCGGCTGCGAAGTTACGCTACTTTGCCGGCGAAGCGAACAAGCCAAGGAGATAAATGAAAATGGTTTGACTATCAATATTGATAGTCAAACCAAGGTATCGATGGTAAGGGCGACAGCCGATTCTCGCGAAATACCGGTTGCCGATTTGATTATAATCTTGGTCAAATCAAGGCAAACTAGGGGAGCTATTCAAAGTGTCCTTGGCGTGGTTGGGGGAAAGAGTAGTGTTTTGACCATTCAAAATGGCCTTGGCAATGAAGAGATATTGGCTGAGGTAGTTGGCGTCGACAAGGTCTTGAGTGCCAGGACTTACGTAGGCAGTGCTCGGAACCACTTGGGCCAATTTGGGGTGACCATTCAAAATAGGGAGACCGTCATAGGTGAAACAGATGGCAGAATTACTCCGCGACTTGAAAAAATTGCCCGGACTTTTGACGACGCTGGATTGATGACCGTCATCTCCAACAACATAGTTGGAACGATTTGGGACAAGCTTTTGGTGAATCTGGCTACTGGAGCGCTTAGCGCGATTACCAGGCTTGCATATGGCGACCTATATGAAATTGAAGAGGTGCAAAGATCTGCTTTTGAGATTATCACTGAAGGGATCAATCTTGCAGATGCAGCCGGCATTTCCATTACCGAGCGAAATGTTAAGGCGATCTGGGAGCATGCCGGGGTGGACTTGCCCAGAGACTTTAAGGCGTCGATGCTTCAAAGCGTGGAGAGACGCGAATTGACGGAGATTGATTTTATCAACGGTGCTATCGCGCGACTTGGAGTGCGCTTTGGTATAGCCACTCCGGCTAATAATGCAATGCTGGCAGCTCTTAAGGGGATAGAGAGATCCTTTAGTTAGCTAGAAGGGTCCGCACTCGGATCTTTGGGTGGACGGAGATGAGTTTGAGGAGTTGACCTTGTCGGATAGGACCATTTAAGTGCTCGACCACGTAGCAATAGTTGTTCGTGACGTCCGATAGTAACGTAGTTGTATTTGAGGAGGTCTTAGTGGTTGAGGTCACATTCGTCGATAGAGTCGACGATAACTCCTCCTAGCGTGGGGTGAGAGGTTGAATCTAATTGACTAGAGATCCGAAGTATTCTGAATTTCACCGAGCAGGTGACTGAGGTTGGCGTCAAGATGAGCAATATCGACCAAGTTAAACGAAAAGTTTTCGCCCCCGGAACAACCGAACTACTTTGAGGTCTAAATTGGATCTGCCTTCAAGGAGGTTTATGCATTAAGTTAGTCCAGTTCGACTCGGAGGTTCTAGGCATCTCGGCCGTCCTTCGGACGCCATGGAGCCTAGGTGGCATTCCAAATTGACGATCAAGGGTTTAGATGAGACGAGGAAAGGGTACTTTCGAGTGACTAGAAGGGCCAATTCTCAAGTTGATAGAGATTGCGCTTGACAAGTATGGTCATATAGTTATCCAATTGGAGGGAGAGATAATTGAAAAAGGTACTGATTGTCAATGGCCCGAACTTGAATATGCTGGGTCGACGGGAGCCCACGATTTACGGCTCTGACTCGTTGGCAACGATTGAGGCTCGATTGGAGTCTCTGAAAAGCGAATTAGATGTGGAGCTTGAATTTTTTCAGTCAAACCATGAAGGCGCCATCATCGATGCAATTCATGCAACGTTTGGTGATCATGATGGAATCGTAATCAACCCTGGTGCTTTCACGCACTATAGCTATGCGATTAGGGATGCATTAGCAGCAGTTAAGGTGCCTTTTGTCGAAATCCATATATCAAATGTTCATGCACGTGAAGCTTTTCGACATACCTCTGTTTTGGCGGCGTTAGCTGTTGGTCAAATTAGCGGCCTTGGAGTTTATGGATACGAGCTAGCACTACGGGGTCTATTGCGAAGCCTCGAATCCTAATCCTGAGGGCGATGCAAATAATCGCCTAGCTCACAACTCCCTTGACACCTAGGGGCTGCGAGCAATAGACATCTTTGTATATTCGGCACTTTAGTTCGAAGCTAACGACCCGTATGGTTCTTTGAATGCTTTCGAGTTGCCAGCGTGGTTTTTACCTAAGTGCTTTAGTAGTAGCACTTAGGTAAAAATAAAGGAAGACAGACAACGTTGAAAAGGGGAAACAAAGGCCAGATATGGAGAGTATCGATTTATCAGGATTTTGCTCGGGTGTTCCTTTTTTTTTTGATAATCCTTGCTAACTCTGCATTTCTAGGGCAATTTCCTTGCATCAACCCTTCAGGGAAGAATATTGATCGCTCTAGCCGCGACAACGATAACAGTTATCATGGAGACGATCGACTCCCCGGTCATGAGCATTTTGGCAAAGGATGTTAGGGGCATTGTGTCTGTGGGGCTAAAGGCTGTTGCATTGGTGAATGCGACGTAGACGTAATCGATCAATGTGGGCCTCCAATTTGGTTTAGCAAATTGTGGGTCTGTCATCTGAGGGAAAAGAAAGTCAGGGACGGCCTCATGATGGACAGCACGTTTGGCTGGTCCGCCTCGATCTAACTCCCAAAACCAAAGTCCAAAGACGATTGCATTTGTCAGCCATATTGCAACTGCCGAATAGACCAAACTTCGTCCGGAGATCTTCGATGCATCGAGAAGCCTTTGAACCAGGAGAATCACAGATGTAATATTGGCAAAATTTACAAGTGCTATAAGTGAAATAGCTAGGTATCTAAGAGCCTTAGTTTCGTGGTGTTCTCGAAATGGATTGAAGATTGTGAGTGGTACGATGAGGACGATTTCAAGGGCGGGAATTAGATACCGAGGACCATAGATGAGAGTCTGTGGAAGGACGACATAAAGTGCGATTGCAACTAAGAGGGCGATCGAAGCTGGCCAACGGGGTTCTTTCGAAATTATTGGATCATTGGAATTCTGGTGAGGCGATGGACTCTGGTTCACTTGATGTTTTCATCTCTGATCAATTGGCGATTGCTATCTTTGTGTCAATATCGTTTGCACATCGATGCATGGAATGTTTCGCTCTGGCTGTTAGGGCAGATTTAATACGACTTTGAACCATTATAGATAAGGCTATATTGGAAATAATTTAATAGCGGCAGATATGGGCCTTTTGGCGCCTTTGCTCTGAGAAATCCGACACCTTGCTTTTTACGCTATTGTGAGCGATCTAATTGTTTGGCCTTCCTCATGGGTTGTTAGGCCCCTCTTTGCCGGTAACTTATCTTTTGGCGCCCATTTTATTAGCGCCATTGAAGAGTCTGATGGGGTGTAGTTATGAGGAGAAATTACCCGATTCTCCCAGTTCTGGATTTTGCTCCTTGCCCGTGAGCGCGCATCAACATGATCGAGAGATAGTTCTTTGCAAATGCTAGAGAGAAAAATTATCAGATAACAGCTGTGACAGCTGTGATTTCAGAACGAGCTGGTTTGATAGCTGAATCATCAAAAGTAAATGAGTGAACCCAATCCAACTAAAGGAGGCGGGCTCAAGGTCTTGGAATCTGGCCCCAGCAAGCATCATGGATGGTGAAATACGCTTAGCATTTTAGCCATTTAAAGACGTCAAGGGCCTTCGTAGACTGTACCTGGATTAAATAAATATGATAGTTAGCCTTTGGAAGTATTATTTGACTACTTGGTCTGCTTGGTCTCCGCTATTGTTTGAGTGGTAGCATCTCGAACAATAGGAGATATCGGATTTTGGCAAGCACTAGATGTCGAGCCCTAGATGTTGAACTGGTTGTATATCTGTTTATTTTAGATTCTGCTTTTGGGAGTCGCTCTTATGGAGTGTTGATAAGGAGATTGGGCCCCTTGAGGGGTCGTAATAACTTGGTGCGAAGGATTCTTGAGCAAAGGCTAACTATAGTGTGATGGTGTTTTTGCCGATTGCTATCTGGTTAGGTGCTTTTTAAATTTAGGACATTTCTTTATTTGATATTGATTTCGCGTAATGATGGTAGAAACAGATTTATCAGGGGAGAGAGTCGGTCTTAGTTGCAGCGTTGGACAGATGATCAAGAGCTTCGTCAAGTAGCCTCCGATACATGTGAGGCTTTGGTGGTGAGTGCGAATTTTGACTTCGCAGTCATATATGCCTACGATAAATTTAGACTCGCATTTATCAAGGTAGGTACTTCCCAGCGGGGTTCCTTGGGTTTCGGAATTGGCCTGTTTGATTTCATGCCAATACAGGCAGAAGGCAACTTTTTGACAGAGTGGGTGAGCGAAGCCTTCCCAAGATCAAATCGGATCATCAATCTATCAGAACATCCGAATTCGTCCAAGGATGGCCAGATCTCTTTACTGACTGTTCCGTTTTTTGATAACGCTCTAAGTGGTAGTCTGCTGGGCGTATTGGTTGCGAAAGTAGACAAAGGTAGCCAGCTGCAAGAGTTGACTAAATTCATAACCTATCGAGGCGTTAGACGCCTGTCTCGCTACTTGATGGATATGCAACGCAAAGATCATTTTGTGAGGCAGGGCCACCATCTAGAGGTTTTAGGTGGTGCCATCCAAGGCGTTGTGGATGCAGAATTTGCATTCGATAGCCTGAATAAGATCTGCGAGCAGGCGGCTCTAGGAGTGGGCGCAGACTCAGCGAGGATTATCGTTGCCGACAATGAGACTCACCTGGCGACGATTGAAGCCTCTTATGGACCGCTTGGTGGTGTAGTCGGACGCCAGCGATCGCTCGACGAAGGAGTCGCTGGCGTGGTTCGAAAGACCGGCAAGCCTGTGATCATCTTTGACCTTTCAGCTAGACGTTGTTGGCCAAATGAAGTTGCCCTGTTGGATTATTTACATAGTGTACAATCTGGTTCCCAATCTGTTATCGCCGTTCCGCTGATGGATGAATTTGCTTCTTGCATTGGAGTTATCGGACTGCTTTCTTCTAATAAGGAGAGATTTGATCTCTTTGACTTGGATGTGATGACTCAGTTTTCCAGAGTTATCAGCGCCGCGATTTTGAAGTTGCGCTTGCGCAAGCAGGCCATGCGTCGTGAACGCGAGCTTGAATCACTGGTTTTGATGGCGCAAAAGCCCCAAGAGATCACCTCGCCAAAGGCCCTAGCAAGTCGCATAGTTGACTCACTGGCAAGTCATGGTGAGTTTGGCAAAGTTGAAGTAGAGGTGGCTTTTGATGGCGACCACGCAGCTCTAAAGTCAGATTTTGCTGACGCGGATTCCGTAGGCCCCAATGATAACCTTGCCCCTGAGTCGCCCTCTCTGCATGAGTCCAAAGTTATAAGTATTTCAGGTCCAAATGGATCAACTATCTCGATATCGGTTTCGCCAATTTCAAATCGAATAGGCCCGAGCCTTCATTTTGTCGAAAACTTTTCTAAGGTCGTTGCCTCTGCTTTGAATGGCGCAGTTCAATCTCGAGTCAGCCAAGAGTTGAGACTGCAAGCGGAACGAGAGGCAGAGGTCTTTCGTTCTTTGACCCAAAACTTACAAGATATGGTTGCTATAGTCAATGTCTGTGGCGTCGTTGAGCTAGCGTCTCCTTCGGTCGGACGAACATTAGGAATTCCGGGCGATCAAATTGTTGGTCGAAATTTATTTAGCATGGTCGGAGCGGACGAGAAGATTAGAATTGGCAGGTTTTTTGTCGATTTTTTAGATAATTTTGATTCGATGTCTGACGAAAGCTTAGAGCTGGAGACCCTGACGGTCAAGGTGCCTGGTCGTGGTGGAAGCGATATTCACTTACAGTTGAATGCGTCACCAAGATTTGATTCTGGTCGAAAAATCGATGGGTTCTATCTCTCTGCTACCGATATTACTCATCGCGTTGAACTTGAAGAGATGTTGCGACAACGAGCCCTTCGAGATGAATTGACCCAGTTGGCCAATAGAAGCGTTCTCTTGGACCGGACAAAATCAGCAATTGATTCACAGCGTCTTAAGCAGTTGACGGTTCTCATTTTTATTGATTTGGATGGCTTTAAAGCCGTCAATGACTCAAAGGGTCATGCATATGGCGACCTTGTGATCATCGAAGTTAGCAAGAGGCTAATTGATTTGATTCGACCCGGAGACGTTGCGGCTCGAATTGGTGGAGACGAGTTTGTAGTATTGTTGAGTCGAATTCGAAGCGTTTCTCAGGCCACCGATATTGCCGAGAGAATCCTAGCGGGGATATCGGCTCCAATATCTATAGATGGGGCCGACCACGTGATTACTGCTAGCCTCGGGGTGGCCTTTTCGCGAGATAAATCCGTTACTCCAGCAGATCTGTTGCGCGAATCAGACCTAGCCATGTATCGTGCCAAATCATTGGGTAAAGCCAGGGTGGAGGTATTTCGTCCAGCCTCTAGATCCGACGCAAATCTTCTCTCCGACCTTGATTTGGTGGTT
Organism: Acidithrix sp. C25; assembly: GCF_904848545.2. Classification (NCBI taxonomy): domain Bacteria; kingdom Bacillati; phylum Actinomycetota; class Acidimicrobiia; order Acidimicrobiales; family Acidimicrobiaceae; genus Acidithrix; species Acidithrix sp. C25. The sequence goes on along the minus strand of NZ_CAJHCI020000002.1, from coordinate 553,828 downwards.
GAGCTGCGGCGAGCTGTGGAGAGAAAAGAGATCTTTCTTCAATATCAGCCAATCTATAGGGCAGATACGAGAAAAATAGAATCCTTTGAAGTTCTGGCTCGATGGCGCCATCCTCAAAGAGGAATAATTCCGCCTGACTTATTCATACCAAGTGCAGAGCGGAACCACGTTATAAATCTATTGGGCTGGTCTATTCTCGGCGATGCACTTCAAGAACTTGCTAAATGGCGATCTATGAAGCTAAACACAACCTTCGCAATTAACTTTTCACCACTTCAATTCCTGGAGCGTGACTTTTCTTTCAAGTTGAATCGCCTCCTAGCAAAGTTTGGGCTTTTGCCCAACGACGTCGTAGTGGAGATTACCGAAGGTAATCTAGCACTTCAATCTGACCAGTTTTTAGAGAAGGTGGACGGATTGAAGCGCCTTGGGTTTCTGGTTGCCCTGGATGACTTTGGAGTAGGAAACTCGACCATAGCTAATTTGCGAGATCTTCCCTTTGACATTTTGAAGATCGATAAGAGCTATGTCCAAAACTCCGATTCAGGATCTAAAGCCGCAGCTATATTGCCAGCGCTGGTGGAGATTGCAAAAGCATCAAAGTTGGCGACAGTTGCCGAGGGAGTTGAGACCCAGGCGCAGCTAGAGAGGGTTCAAGCCCTAGGGGTTGACTTTATCCAAGGATACTTTTTCGCAAGGCCGATGGATCCAGATGAAGCGCTCTTTCTTGCAAAGGAGGATTGCGCCCTAAAGGTGACCTAAGTAATGCTCGAAGAGACCGGTCTCCTTTGTAATTGCTAATGCGAAGATTTCTTTTCAAGAGTTTGGAAGAGTTTGGTCATTTTTGAATGGTGGGGTTGGAGTCGGATGTGTTTGACCTTTGGTAGTGGTTCTACCACTTTTATCTGCTGGTGATCTCTAAGTAGTATTTAGATCTTGGCGTTGGGCTGTGGAAATAATTTAGGTGGAGCTACTTTATCCAGATTCACTCTTGTTCTTTCTTTTGGAGATAACTAGAAGGAGCTTTCTAAGTGAGGTTGCCCGTGGGTCACCCCCGGCGCTTACTGCTTCGCGGTACCTTCATCGAGGTTTTTGAGCCAATTTACTTCTCTTGCTCCCATGTCAGTTGATGGCGGCGTCTTCGTGAATGGCCAAATTTCGCCGGCTATACCTCGGAAATTCATTTCAGCAGAGAGGGCGGCAAGGATTGAATAGAGACCCAGATTGATTCTTTGAATGACCACGAACGATGGCGATACATTTAGGTACTTGGCGATCGGTGCCTTCTGGTTGAAGGTATGGGCGAAGAGGCGTGATGTGTAGTCCTCGTTGAAGGCGAATTTGTTGTTGTCCATAACCGACTCATAAAATGGGACAAAATGGTCATAGATTTGCTCGACATCAAGGTCGCACGATTCAGAGAGCAATCCAGCCGATTTGATCGATGCGCTAAAAGCCACTGGATCCTTGTCGATTACCATTGCAATAATCAGATGTTCAAAGATCTCGATCTCTTGCTTTCCGAAGTGTTTGGTCAATCCGAAATCTAAAAAAGTGACTCGGCCATCTTCTCCAAAGAGGTAGTTGCCAGGATGGGGATCTCCGTTGAATGACCTAAGTTGATATAAACTTCTAAAGACAAATCGAAATATTGTTTCACTGGCCAGATCCTTGGCCTCTTGGTCGTATTCTTGGAATTTTGAAAAGCTGACCCCTTCTCCAAGTTCGGTAGTGAGTAATTTTTCGGTTGAATAGTCTGCAATAACTCTCGGTATGACTATTGTTGGGTGGCCCTCAAAGAAGTTAGCGAATTTTCTTTGATTGGTGGCTTCGGCCTTGTAGTCAAGCTCTTCTAAGATGCGATCCGCGATTTCGTCTATCATCGAATCGGTGTCCATCGATGGATATCCCAATTTCAGACCCTTGGCTATGAGGCGGAGATTTGATAGGTCTGCGGTAATGGTATTTTTGATTCCGGGATATTGAATCTTTACTGCGACGGCTGCTCCATCTGATGTAACGGCACGATGAACTTGCCCAATTGAAGCAGCGGCAATTGGCTCTGGATCCCAAATTGCAAATACGCCATCGGGACCATCTCCAAGTTCCTGTCGTATAATCTCGTCTACCAACTCCTTTGACATCGGCGGGACGCTGTCTTGGAGTGAGCTAAATGGTGAACGTAGCTCGAGAGGAATTGGGGTTGATACGTAGCTTAGCATTTGACCGAATTTGGTCATAACGCCTCTCATCGAACCTAGCTCTTTTGCCACATCATTGATAGTTGTTATCTGTCGAGACCTGTCGATTGGCACACCAGGCTCGTGTGCATTAAAGGTAGCTAAAGCCTTTTCAGCGATTGTTCGGCCTGCAACCTTTGAACCCATATTGACGAGCTTGCTTAGACGTCGTATCCGTGATGAGTTCAAAGGAGGCTTCATCGATTTGAGATGATCTTGCTAGAGGAGACTTTCATTATCTGCTAATTCGCAAATCGTTTCGAATCAATCGATGCATAGTTGGCCACGTTTCGATCGATCGACGCTGTCTCTTCGAGCCGATCCAGTGCCTCTTGTAGTAATGGCCCAGGAATGGCGGCGGTCATCTCCGAAGATGGCATCGAGGTTCGGGTTCGCGAAAGCATGCATCCAAACGATAGCGCTATCTCCCCTAGCTCTTTGGCGATAGCCACGATATGACATTGGGGTTTTCCCTCGATCCTAGCGGTTGGAAATGCGTCTCTAAAGATCATTGCAGAGCGCGCATTCAATCGCAGAAAAACGACATCAGGAACGGAGCTTGAAGAGGAGAGCGGCTCGTAGATTACCTGTTCGGGTTGGGTTGTAACGTGCTCTATGGTGCCGAAGTCAGATTCACTGACCCAGCCCGAAGTTACTAGAGCACCGACATCTGATTTTGTTGCAGCCACGGATAGTTCCAAGAAACCATGGGTAAAAGAGCCGACCGAGCAGTTTGCATGGTCGGCTGCAACTGTTGCGAAACGCCTTTCCACCGCGTGCATCCAAAATACACATCCAGCGGCGACTCTGCCGGTGCGTCCATCTTCTGTGGGCAGTGGCATCTCAATGTCGAAGAACTCCTGCGATGGATCGACCCTATCTGAAAAACTTATTCCGATAGGTTCTACATTTAGATGGAGCGTACTTTTGAGTTTTGAAGCGGCGTTTTGCATTTCTATCATTCAATTGAGTCTAGATCGTAATTAAAAGGTAATCGGGACTGATTTGTAGTTGGCGAGTCAAAATTACTTGATCAATTCACTGACTAGTAACGTCATCGACGCTTCAGGACTCTCCGGACGGTGGTGATTTGATCATTGATCACCTGGTTCGACTATGAAGGCGCAAGTCCTAACTCCGCGATGGCCTGTTGTCGCATGACGTACTTTTGGACTTTGCCTGTAACGGTCATAGGAAATTCGCTGACAAATTTAATGACCTTTGGAACTTTATAGTGGGCTATCTTACCTTCGCAGTAGTCATGGATATCTTTTTGAGTGAGATTAGCCCCCTCTTTGAGTGTTATCCAAGCCATGACGACCTCACCATAGACAGGATCGGGAATTCCAATGACAGAGACGTCCATGATATCTGGATGCGAATATAGAAATTCCTCGATCTCTCGTGGATAGATGTTTTCGCCTCCCCTGATTATCATGTCCTTTGCTCTTCCAACGATGTTGAGAAAGCCGTCTTCGTCCATTATTGCTAAATCGCCAGTGTGCATCCATCGAGCAGGATCGATCGCTTCGGTCGTCTTTTTAGAGTCATTCCAATAGCCGAGCATTACCGAGTAGCCGCGAGTCAAAAACTCTCCAGGAACCCCCCGTTCAACGCAGTGCCCGTCACTGTCAACGACCTTTACTTCCAAGTGCGGAAGTACTCGCCCGACACTTCCAACTCGTTTTTCGATTTCGTCATCCACCTTGGTTTGGGTGGAAACAGGCGAAGTCTCTGTCATCCCATAGCAGATAGTGACCTGACTCATGTTCATCTTGCTTACGACTTGTTTCATGACTTCCACAGGACATGGCGAACCGGCCATTATCCCGGTGCGCAGGCTCGATAGATCGTAGTCGCCAAAGGTCGGGTCTGCTAGTTCTGCTATGAACATGGTCGGTACGCCATAAAGAGAAGTTGCGGTCTCGGTGGTGACGGCAGACAGGGCTGCTTTTGGTTCGAACGCGAAAGAGGGGATTATCATCTTTGAACCGTGCGAGGTGCATGCTAGATTCCCCATCACCATCCCGAAACAGTGATAGTAAGGCACAGGGATTACGACAGAGTCGAATTCCGTATATTTGCAGGTTTCTCCCACGAAATAGCCATTATTTAGAATGTTGTGGTGAGAGAGGGTTGCACCTTTGGGAAAGCCCGTAGTCCCGGAGGTGTACTGGATGTTGATCGGATCGTCAAAGTCCAACTGGTTCAAGATCGAACGCAATTGTTCTCTGTCTCCTTTTGCTCCACTGACCAAAAGATCGCTATAGCTCGAGTCCTCGAAGAGAAAGACGCGACGAAGCCCAGGTAGCCTCTCTTTTACCTCGTTGATCATCAACGAATAGTCTGAGGTCTTGAAGCTGGTCATGGCAAAGATTGCACTACAGCCCGACTGGTCTAGGACGTATTCAAGCTCGAAGGTACGATAGGCGGGATTGATGTTTACAAGTATTACGCCAATCTTTGCGGTTGCATACTGGACGATAGCCCACTCGTAGCGGTTTGGACTCCAGATCCCGATCCGATCGCCCTTGGTGAACCCCTCGTTGAGAAGGCCGAGCGCTAGGTCGTCGACCAGCTTGTTGAATTCATTGTAAGTGAGACGAATTGATTGATGGATCGCTACTAGCGCCTCGCGATCACCGAATCTAGATACGGTTTTTTCTAGATTACTTCCAATTGTCTCGGCCAAAAGGGGTGTTGAAGAAGATCCTTGTTCATATGAAATAGCCACGCCTTTAAATTATCGCCTTTTTGATCGACATATCGTCAAAATTTATATTTTTGGCAATATGTCGATTGTGTCTATTTCAATTTATTTCGATGTCTAACTCACTTTAAAGTAAGAATTAGATTGCAGATATTGCGACTTAGGAAGGTGGTGACAACCTCGAAACTTTACCTCACGAGATTTGTATCTCCAGATTCCTATTTATTCGCCACTAAATTGGCGAGAGCGCCGTTAATTTCGGGGAATTCGAATTTGAAGCCGGCTGAATCTAGGACTGACGGCAGAATTCGCGCCGATGAAAATAGCATCTCTTGGGCCATCTCGGCGCCCAACAGTGCTTTCAGTATCACACTGGGGGCTCCGAGTACTGCCGGACGATGCAGTGCATTTCCAAGGGCGCGCGTAAAGGCTAAATTAGTAACAGGGTTTGGAGCCACGAGGTTGACAGGTCCTTCGATCTCTGGGTGGTCCAAAAGGAAGACGAGAGCGCTCACTTCATCGTTGATATGAATCCAGCTGCTCCATTGAGTTCCAGCCCCTAATTTGGCACCCAACCCTAGTTTGAAGAGGGGGAGCTGTTTGGCAAGGGCGCCTCCTCTTGAATCCAAAACAATTCCGGTGCGAGCGAGTGCAACAGACCAACCATCTTGGTTGATTGGCGCTGCGGCTTTTTCCCAATCGGTGGTTACTTTTGCCAGAAATCCCACTCCGCCAGGGGATTTTTCGTCGAGGATCTTATCCCCCTGGTCACCGTAGAAGCCAATCGCTGATGCTATGACAAATCTAACCTTGGGGACCTCGAGTTTTTCCACCGCCTGGAAGATAGACCTTGTGGCGTTGATTCGAGAGTCATATATCTCCGCTTTGCGTTCTGGGCTCCACCGTTTTTGTGCGATTGGGGCTCCCGCTAGGTGAACTACTGCATCGAGGTTGGATAGACCAACTCCTGAGAGTTCAGCGCGATCGATTTCCCAAGAAACGGTGTTTCTTTCAGACGTGGTACCTCTTTTTGCAATTAGTACTTCGTCACCCCTAGCCTTGAGGGCGCCATTTAATTTTTTTCCTATGAGCCCCGAGGAGCCAGTTAGTAAAATCTTCAATTTATCTCTACTCCTGATCTAAATTTCATAGTTACAGATGAAGTTTTTATCATCCATCAATTGTTTGATTATAATAATTCCACTTTTTGGTCGAAATTATTTTTCTAGATATTTGCTTCTTTATCTGACTTGATATATTGCTCTAATTTTAGAATTTGCTCAATATTTTGACTTATAGAAGCATAGCTATCGCCGCTCTTTAACGAAAATCATATGCTAGAGATTGATATGCTGTGAATCAAGCGAGGTAAATTCTGACCGTTTTGACAAGCCTTAAATATTTTCACAATGGGTTTTGACAGTGGATGTTAATGTATGGTCTTGTCTATCTGGAGTTGCTTTGGCGGATTAATTAGGATTGGTCGTCGACGAAGACGTGACGCCGACGTCATCTTCGAACTGGGGGTATGCTAGCTTGCCAAGGGAATCTACTCCAGTTGTATCCAACCATCTGGAGGAAATTTAGGTAAATTAGCAGTGCCTTTAAAGAGATCTTTAGCTTTCATTTTTTATATCAGGCTCTCTGTCTTTCGCCAAATACTGATTATCAACCAAGTAGGATTAGCGTTTATGGCAAGATTTACTGTCGCAGTGCTAAGGTTTTTAGCGGTTATCGATGAAGGATTGATTCATTTATATTTTGCACCTTAATCATTTATAGAATTTTAGTTGCAACCTGGCCGCGAGGTCTGTTTTTATACGCTTTTGCATTCGAATAATGTCACCAGCCATGAACGACATAGTGTTCATTTCTCACCACCTTTTACCTACAACCGATCTAGCACTACCTAATAGCTCTAGTACGGTTTCTTGCCTGAGCAAAAATCAAGTTATCAGAGCGATCCGCTGAACATAATCTTGTCAACTTGACACAACGCATCGATTGCGGATTCAATTTCTTATTTCGAATAAATGTCTTTTTGTTCAAAGATTATGAAGCTAGAAGGACATGACTTGAAGATCAAATCCAGAGGGCTTCAGACCATTGGGTCTTTTTGGGCATGGTTCTATTAAGTCGATGAAATTCATTTGAACCAATGAGGAATCTCCAAGGTCGATGTCACGGTGGATCTTCCAGCTTTGAGGTGATATTTTAGGCCCTTTCTGTGGTCCAGCCGATATATTGATCTTTCTGAGTTGGAGAATCCTGGAGGCGCTGTGGTACCTGATCTAGATACGCTCTATTATCTCAACTAGCTCAACTTTTATTTATTCTGAATTTTGATTTTCCAAGTCGACTCTGATTTGAACTTGGCTTTCTGTGGCCAGGGATCTATCTTAATCCTTGGTAAATTGCCAAAGTCCTTTGATTAGATCTACGGCAGCTGTTGGGTTCGTCAGATGAACTCCGTGGTCAGTATCTGCAATTTCCACCGCTTTTGCCCCAGCAATATTGGATGCGAGATAGGCTGTAGCCTCTTTGTGGCGACTCGGCGCATTGATCCCACAACCTATGATGGTTGGAACTTTTATGAGTGACGGGTCCAAGGGTGGGGTGAGATGGCTCATGGAAGCCATCTCGGCTACCAGGACCGACCCCTCTAATCGGCGTTTTTTTCGAGTGCTGGGTGGAAGTCGCATCCACCTTTCCTCGCCAAGCATTCGCTTCATGAATATTTCAGCGAACTCTTCGCAAAAGTCGAGGTCCAGAGGCTTATCTGGGTCGATTCCGTATGCGCCAGACCTCCTCCAGAATTCCATCCAGGGCAGTGGGCTTTCAAAGGTAACTATTCCAGCTATCGGAGAGATGTTTCGTGCCGATAGGAGTAACGCAATAGTGCCACCGAGAGAATGGCCAAAGATCAGCGATTTCTGCTCTCCAATAACGCTTGCCAAATCTAAAATGTGGTCTTCGATCGTGGGAGGGTTCTGTTGCGAATAGGGATCAACAAGGGCGGACTCTTCATAGCCGCGCCGATCATAGCTTTTGGTATCGAAGCCGAAGTCGACTAATGACCGCGTCATTCTAGAGAATGACTTTGCTCGATCCATCGCTCCGTGCACGAGGATCAACTGGGTCGTTCCCTCGAAGAGAAGTCCTCGTGCTTCTTGGAAAGTTATAGAAAGAGAATCGGATCTTGAAGTCAACACATCCAATAGCCTATTTTATTCGAATGGTCTAAGTGCCCAATTGTTGGATGGGTCGGCTTAGACAATTTTGTTCGACAGGGCTAGTGGCGATCTACATTTGTTTGAAGGGAACCTTGGAGATCGCCATTGATATGGTCTCTTCGGATCTAGGGCATGGTTTTTGCTGTCGTTGCATGGACTTGGCCCTTTTTTAGTTGGAGCCCTTGGGAACTATGTAATCAGAATGAGTTTTCCAATTGGGTTTGGGTGCTGCCAGTAGATATTGCCAATGGAGCCACATTTCGTGACCTTTAGTTTTCTATGGGAATTCGCGCTGCTTGATTTGGCGCGAGTACCTTAATCACCAAGTGATAGTCATTTTCACTTTAAAATTGTTTTAAATCTGTATTTTGAATCCGTAATTGTAAAATTACGTGGCCGCAGGGGCCGCAGGGGCCGCAGGGGCCGCTGGATAGTGCTTTACATCTCAAACGTTTTAAATCCTATTAGTTGACTTGCGAAGGTGGATGCCCTTGCGACTTAGGCCAATAAAGCGCTGGATTAGAGCTGCCTCAAAGAATTAAGATTGGGTGTTGCCATAGGGGGCATTGGCGATCTGGTAGCACTCTTCGTGAAAATATTCGACTCGTTGCCATTTGCCATCTTCATAGACGTTGGCGATAACCTGACGTGGTCGCAATTTTGCTGAAAATCTAATGTGCTTGGCGCAAACGGCGCAGTCCGATATTGATCCTGGGTCTACGCCTCTCATTACAGCTCGGCTCGTGCTCGGTGAAACTGTTGTCATCCCATGAGTTTCGGAAGTAAACGAACCATCCTTTAATATAGCTGCAACTTTTGTCTATATTTAATGGCATTGAAGGCCAGATTTATGGTTTTGGCATGAGATCGTAGATTGTCATACAACAAGTCGAGAAGGGAAAGTGGAAATCCCGCTGATTTATTTAATGCAGGTTTTCGCCTAATTTAACAGCGATCCGAACGAGGTCTCTAAGGTCGGACTCCTCGACCTCGCTTTCTGATGAGATCATAGTGATTTTGTCTTCGAGTTCCAAGGAAAGCTCTTTTGAGCTTGCTCCATCTTTTGGAACGGTTTCACCTTTAACCACGGTTGTGGCCGTAATTAGAACGATTATTGATACTGCGGCGAAAGATCCAAATGCAATTACGGCACCTATGTGGAGCAATATTGCAGAGATAATCATTGAAGCGGTTGCGATTACTGAAATTGTCGCGATTACGAGCCTGAGACTTCTTAGCTTCATGAGATTCCTTTTAGCTGAATTGGAAAATTATTCGTGGGCCATCTACAAAATGATTATAACCATTTCTTTTCTCTTATTTTGTTTTGTCTGGACCATGATATTGCTGGGCCATCACCAGGGACGTCTTTTGCCGACGATGTTTGCGAATCAAGTCCCAAGGTTAGTTCGATGACATGACTTGTCAATAGGACCCAAAGGAGGTTTCGTCCATGGCTGAGCTTGCCTGTTGGTTGCTTTGGGCGACTGTATGGCGAAGCTTTCATGGCCATTTGGAGATTGGTTAGCCTAGATTTTAACATTGGTGTGATAGTTGACTACCATAGTAAGGTGAGTGAAAAACACATAGATTCGATAAATACGTTTGGTCCAAATTCCTGGCTTGTGGAAGACTACTACGACGCGTACAGGCGTGATCCAAATTCCGTTCCGGAATCTTGGCGCGACTTCTTCGCCGACTACCGAGTTGATTCAAAGACTAGCGAACAACAGACCCAAGAAGACTCCAACCTCTATGGCCAAGGCCATGATGAAACTGGAGCGATAGAAGCAGGTTTAGTAGCAAGAGTTCCCGTAGGTGAGGTCATTTCTGATACACCTATCGCGACTCCTGAAGCAGTTATAACCCCGGCGGCCCCGGTTGGTTTGGCTGTCTCTGATGCTAAATCAAATCAGGGTGCAGTCTTAAATGTCAAGAAACCATCACCTTCACTAGCACCTATAGTCCCACTTTTGGGTGCAGATGTACAAGCTATTCGCGGTAGTGCATCTAGGATCGTTGCAAACATGGAGGCGTCTCTTACGGTTCCAACGGCTACCTCAGTGCGAGAGATACCTGCGAAGCTTCTCGAAATCAACCGAGGAGTGATTAACAATCATTTGGCTCGAAGCTCTGGTGAGAAGATCTCATTTACTCATATCATTGCGTATTCGATAGTCAAAGCGGTTCGCAACTTTCCTGTGATGAACTCTGTATTTTTAGAAGAGATTGACGCTAAAGGAACTCCAGGAGTACAGCGCTCCAAGGAGATCAATATAGGAATTGCCGTAGATCTTGAAAAGTCAGATGGTTCGCGAAGTCTTATGGTTCCAGTAATTCGTTCGGCTCAGGACTTAGACTTCTTTGGCTTCTTCAAAGCCTATGAAGCTCTGATTCGAAAGGTGCGAGCCAATCGGCTCTCTCCGGATGATTTCGCTGGTGCCACTTTGACAGTTACTAACCCTGGCACCATCGGCACGCAACATTCAGTGCCAAGATTGATGCGAGGTCAAGGTGTAATTATTGGCGTAGGCGCAATCTCCTATCCTGTTGGGATGGCGGCTGCAGATCCGACGCTTTTGGTTGATTTGGGTGTATCTAGGACTGTGACGCTTACCTCAACCTATGACCATAGGGTCATACAAGGTGCCGAATCTGGACTGTTTTTGGCATATATCTCTTCACTACTCACCGGCGAGCACGGCTTTTACGAAGAGGTATTCGAGTCAATGGGGGTGCCTTATCCTCCAGTGACTTGGCAGCGGGATCATACCGAAAATGATGCTTCGGATATGATCAAGTTGCGTAAGCAGGCGATGGTCAATCAGCTGATTGATACCTATCGCTCCCGTGGCCACCTCATGGCACGGTTGGATCCCTTGACAAGCAAGTCTCCAGCAATGCCGGAAGAGTTGGATCCAGCCAGATATGGTCTGACTCTTTGGGATCTTGACAGGGTCTTTTTCTCGGGTGGGCTTACCGCCAAGGATAAGATGTCCCTCGGTGAGATCCTTCAGGTTCTAAGGGACACTTATTGTCGAACTATTGGCCTTGAATATATGTACATTCAGGACTCTGAGCAAAAGCGATGGATCCAAGAGCGCGTCGAAGGCGTGGTTAGCCGATTTTCCGGTGCTGAAAAGCTACACCTTCTGGGACGCCTCAATGCAGCCGAAGCGTTCGAGAGATTTTTACATACCCGATATATCGGACAGAAAAGGTTTGGCTTAGAGGGCGGTGAGTCAGCAATCGTCTTTTTGGATCAGGTGCTAGATCGTTCTGCTACCTCAGGCTTGACCGAGGCTGTCATTGGAATGGCCCACCGAGGACGATTGAATGTTTTGACTAATATTGTTGGAAAGAGCTATAGCGAAATCTTTGAGGAGTTTGAGGGTAATTTAGATCCCTCGAGCGTACAGGGTTCCGGCGACGTCAAATACCACAAGGGATTTCATGGTGTATATCGCGGAATGAGTGATAGCCCTATCGACGTTACCTTGTCATCTAATCCATCGCACCTAGAAGCTGTTGACTCTGTTGTCGAGGGAATGGTTCGAGCTAAGCAGGATATAACCAGAAATCGTACCGACTTCCCAATTCTTCCAATTCTTTTACATGGTGACGCAGCCTTTGCCGGCCAGGGTGTGGTGGCTGAGACCTTGAACCTTTCCCAACTTGGTGGCTATAGAACCGGTGGAACGATACATTTGGTCATAAATAACCAGGTTGGATTTACGACTAATCCAGCTCAAGCCCGTTCTTCAAGGTATGCGACCGATGTTGCCAAGATGATACAAGCGCCCGTTTTCCATGTCAATGGTGACGATCCTGAAGCGGTAGCCTCCGTCGCACGATTGGCGACTGACTATCGACAAGCCTTTCATAGAGACGTAGTTGTGGACATGGTCTGCTATCGTCGGTTCGGCCATAACGAAGGAGACGAGCCAAGCTACACCCAGCCGCAGATGTATGAAGTAATTGAGGCTAAGAGATCGGTTCGAAAACTGTACACGGAGTCGCTAGTCTCTCGTGGTGATATCTCGATGGAAGAGGCTGAAGCCTCCTTGGACGACTTTCTCTCGAAGTTGCAGTCTGCCCTGGATCAAACGAGATCGACGGCTCCTCCCAAGCCTACGGAACTTCCTAGGGCACCCCAACACAATGTGCCGATGACCGTAGTTGATACTCGCGCTAAATCGGGAGATATCGACGTCTTGGCTAAGGCTTTGCACTCGTGGCCGTCTGGCTTTACCGTTCACCCCAAGCTATTGCGTCAATTAGAGGCTCGCAGGGATACCCTTGCCTCGGGCGAAGTGGATTGGGCACTAGGTGAGGCGTTGGCATTTGGAACCCTCATGCTTGAGGGCCATGACGTCAGAATGGCTGGTCAAGATTCTAGGCGAGGAACATTTTCGCATCGCCATGCAGCATTGATCGACTATAAAAATGGCGATAATCATATTCCACTGGAGCATCTGGCGGATTTTGTAGATAATGGGGACTCTCTAGGTCGATTTATGATCTTTGACTCTTTATTGTCTGAATATGCCGCTCTTGGCTTTGAATATGGCTATTCAACGGTTCGAAAGGATACCCTAGTAATCTGGGAGGCGCAATTTGGTGACTTCGCAAATGGTGCTCAGATTATCATGGATCAGTTCCTAATCGCCGCTCACGATAAGTGGGATCAGGGCTCTGGTCTCGTACTACTCTTACCCCATGGCTATGAGGGCCAAGGGCCAGAACACTCTTCGGGACGCATGGAGCGTTTCTTGCAGAACTGTGCTGGGGAGAATATGGCTGTCATGAATTTGACTACAGCGGGACAATACTTCCATATGTTGCGTGGTCAAGTAATGAGGACTCAAGCTCGTCCGGTTGTTCTATTTGCTCCCAAGTCTCTACTGAGAGCCAAGACTACTCGTGTGCCGTTGGACGTAGTTCTAAATGGAGCCTTCCAGCCAATAATCGATGATCCGAGCTTTGACGTTGGAAGTGGAAACTCGGCTGAGAATGTAGACCGCGTAGTTCTTTGCTCTGGGAAGATCTCATATGAAGCCATCGCAAAGAGAGACTCGATGTTGAATGAGTCGAACCCCACTTCGACAACGGCTGTCGTTAGAGTGGAGCAATTGTACCCATGGCCAGTCTCTGAATTGGGTTCAATTCTCTCTAAGTACTATCGCACTAAAGAGGTAGTTTGGCTTCAGGAGGAGCCCGAGAACCAAGGGGCATGGAGTTTTGTCCATTCCCAGCTTCACTCGTTGCTAAGGGAAGACTTCCAACTTCGGCACGTTTCCCGGGTACCTTCTGGTTCTCCGGCAACTGGTTCTGCGGCTATGCATGGACTTGAACAGAAGGACCTGCTCTATCGAGCGATTGAACAGTCCGTGGAGACGGCTCTTTTGGGTCGAGTAAAGAACCATCAATAGTGATTTGTTGATACTACCGAGGGATTGGCTTTTCTGTCTCTTTATTGAGGCTATAAGACCTATCTCTCGGTAGCTCATTTTGAATTGATGATCTAGTCTTTAATGTGTGAAACCACAAGAGCTAATACCGCATCGTCCACCCTTTTTACTTATCGATGAGATCCTTGAAATTCGCCCCGGTGAGTATGCCAGAGGTAGATGGCACTTGACTGGCAACGAAGACTTTTTTGGCGGTCATTTTCCAGGAAGACCAACTTTGCCTGGTGTGTTGCAGGTGGAGTCCCTAGCGCAGTTGGGGGCATGTGCCGTCCTAGCTGACGAGCGCTACAAGGGCAAGTTGCCCCTCTTTGGAGGAATCGACCAGGCTCGGTTCCGCAAGCAAGTTGTACCCGGTGATATTTTGGATCTCGAAGTCACTATAGGTCGACTCTCGGCTCGTGCGGGCAAGGGTCATGGGGTCGCATCTATTAACGGGGCGACGACGACTGAGGTGGACATTATGTTCATAATCGCTGATGCCTAGTGCCAAAGTAGACCCAATTCAAGGTTTAGGTAGAAATAGCGAGATCTTTGATCGCGCTATTTCTTTTTTAGGTTGGACGACGGTTAGATAATGCGATTGGCAACCTGGAATGTAAACTCCCTAAAGGCGCGAATCGACCGTGTGGTTGCTTGGCTCGATGACGTTTCCCCAGATGTCCTATGTATTCAGGAGACCAAGCTCGCCCAAGATAAATTTCCCGATGACCTCTTTGCCCAATTGGGTTACGAGTCGATTCACTATGGTCAGGGTCAGTGGAACGGTGTGGCAATTCTCTCGAAAGTCGGAATTGAATCACCGCGATATGGTTTGACCAATGACCCCTCTGGCGAAGCACGGGCTATTTGGGCCACTTGTCAAGGGGTTAGGGTAGCCTCACTTTATATCCCAAATGGTCGTTCTCTAGAAGACGACCACTACCAATATAAGCTACGTTGGCTCGAAGCACTTTTGTCAGATAGTCGCTTAGAATCCGAGCAATACGAGGCTGTCGTTCTTGGCGGTGACTTCAATGTCGCGCCTAGTGATTTGGATCTCTGGGATATCTCGGCTTTTGACGGCATGACTCATGTTTCGCCCCTAGAACGTAAGGCGATCGAAGCGATCATTGAGGCAGGATTTGTCGATCTTTTTAGGCAGATGTACAAAGATTCTGGCCTCTACAGCTGGTGGGATTATAGAAATGGTGCATTTCATAAAAAGAATGGAATGAGGATCGATCTCGTTTTAGGATCACAAAAGGTATCGCGTGATATGGTTTGGGCCCTGATTGACCGTAATGAACGAAAGGGTGGTCAAAGTCAAGCTCGCCCTAGCGATCACGCACCTCTTGTTATCGAATTTGACCACTAGATCGGCGAAGCTGATTCCTGTTAGGGTGTTTTATTTTTGAGATGGAGATTGGGAGTAAGTTGACGAATTCGTGGCTTGACAGTATCGTGGACTCATTTAATGGAGTTGATTCGGATCGCCGTCGCCAATTCAATCGTATTGGCACTGCGACTAGAGCGGTAATTGAATCTGTGGTCGCATCAAAAGCGCCAACCGAACAATTGGGGTTGATCGCAGATGCGATCGAAAAGGTAGCCGAAGATATAGGTAGATTTCCATCCGGACGCGTTTATGAGGGTTTTGCCGAAGCTGCAAATACGGGTGGAAATGGGGGATTTATGGACTTCTCACCTATTTCCGGTGCTGCAAATCCAATAGCTCCTCCGGTAGAACTTTCCTTGAGCAGTGACCCTGATGGCTCTCCGATCGTAGTGGGTGTCGTGACCTTTGGTTCGGCCTATGAGGGTCCTCCAGGATCTGTTCATGGAGGTCATATCGCTGCTGCATTTGACGAAGTTTTGGGTTTGGCTCAATCTATGTCGGGTTCTCCAGGAATGACAGCTCGCCTGAGTGTGAACTATCGAAAGCCCACGCCACTTGGTGAGCCTCTCACATTTGTAGCACGTATCGTGAAAAAGGAGGGAAAAAAGGTTTTCACCGAGGGCAAGTGTTATTTTGGGGACATCTTGACTGCGGAGGCAGATGCCCTATTCATCTCTGTGGACTTTTCAAAGCTGGCGCAGTTGGCTGGCGAGCGTGAAAGAACCAACGAGGGTCAAAAGCCCCAGCTCTGATGTTAGGTTCTCGATTTTGATGCTTTGCGAAGGCCATTGGTGAGACGCAAGAGTTCCCTGCCATATGTGATTGAAAAGTGAGTGGATACCCCCGGAATTCGATTTAGTTCATCGATCCCTCTAGGCAAGGAGGCCGCGATTGCCTCCAAGGTAACCTCGCTAAGGATAGATCGATCTTCTTTGGCTTCTGCTAGCGCCTTTGTCTTTCTCCATAGAAGTAATGTGTCGATGATCGGGTCTATCCCTTGAGGAAGTGACGACTTATGGGGCTCGAGTAGCATCTTTCGATTTTGACGGATGTAAGAGAGTGCGACCTCCTTGGTTGCAAGCTTTTGGTTACCCATGGTTACAAGTTCCTCAATTGGATATAGGAGGTCCGAGGGACTGCGAAACTTGTTAGAACTGCCTCGTTTTTTTGCGTAGCTAAGAATCAGATTGTCTCGCGCCCGCGTTATGCCGACATATAGGAGACGTTTTTCCTCTTCGTAGGCGCTCGGAGTAACAGATTTACTGTGTGGCAAGATGCCATTTTCCAGTGCAATCAAGTAGACCGATGGCCATTCAAGGCCCTTGGATCGATGCAGCGTTGTGAGAGTTACTCCGTCTTTTTTTGTCGATCCAATGTCGTTGGCTCGAGCCTTGAAATAGGTCGTGAAGCCATAGATATCCATTCGCGGGTCAAAGCGGAGTGATTCTAGGGCGATTGATCGGAGGTACTCCAGTGACTCTTCTGTCTTTTGTGAGTTGCGATCGTTTTCGAACTCTTTTATGAGGTTGTCTATCTCAACTATCGCATCCTGAAGACGACCTCGAGGGCCGAGCACCTCTTTTAGGTGTTTCATCGTCGACTTTACTAAGTTGTTGTTTAGGATTTGCTCTCCACCTAAGATTTGGTGGGGAACCCTTAGAGATGAGAGCGCTTCGGCTAGAGGTGGAAGGAGAGAGTTTGTCCGAGCTATGACGGCGATCTCATTTGCCAATCTTCCATCGGTGATAGATTCATAGATCGACTTTGCGATCTCTTTGGATTCATTTTCGTCATTCTCGAATTCCAGGAGTTTTGGCATAGATCCACCCTGGCGTTTTGCGTAGATCACCCCTCCGCGACGCGATAGGTCGCTGTCTTCAAACGAGGTTGCTATTGCGTTGGCGAGATCAACGATCTCGGGTGAGGATCTAAAGTTGGCGGTCAGATAGCGGTATTGAGCTCGGGGGAAGGTCTGGTCGAAGTTCAAAAGGATTCCGGGCGTAGCGCCGTTCCAAGTGTAGATCGCTTGTTTTGGATCTCCCACCACACAAAGATCAGGATTATCGCCTACCAGTCCTTTAAGAAGGCGTATTTGAGGGCGGTTGACATCTTGAAATTCATCTACGTAAAAGTGTCGATACCACCATCTGAAGGTGGCTGCAAAGCTGGTATTATCGACCAGGATATCGCCACCAACTAGGAGAAGATCTTCAAAGTCAATTCGGTTGAGCTTTTTCTTACGCGCTTCGTAAGCCATGAAGATCTCTGCTAGGACGTCACCGCCGATACTACTTTGGCGATTTGTCCTTCTGTACCACTCCAAATAGTCGTTGACTAATATCATCTCCGACTTAGCATTTTCTATCTCTGTGGCAATCTCAGCAATGACCAAATGAGATAGTTTTGACGTCTCGGAGCTACTCGATGGTGAACGACTTATGAGCCCTTTAAGGTCTCTGGAGTCATGGAGCATCGCTTGGATCTCTCGCGGCTTGGATGTGATTAGCAGAGGCGGGTGGGTCCGTCTTTCTTCGTGATACTTGCGGATAACTTGAAAGGCAAAGGCGTGGAAGGTTCCAATCCAAGGTAGGTCGTAAAGATTGAAGGTGGCCAAGCGAGTTCGTAGCTCTTGAGCCGCTTGATTTGTGAACGTTATGACTACCGTGTTCTTTGGAGCGATCTGGTGTTTTGTGGCACGGTGAGCTATACGTTTGGTTAAGACTGTAGTCTTTCCGCTGCCAGGACCAGCAATGATGCAGACAATTGGTGATTGGTCTGTTACCGCTGTGATTTGTTCTTCAGTCAATCCTTTGAATAGTGCAATGTCCGACACAGATCCTCCAGTTATGGGCGCCGTACTGGCTAGGAGCGGCTCTTTGAATTCCTTAGGACGAAGATGTCAAGAAGTTGCTCACTGGGCCTTTGTCTTTGCCAACATCCCTTGAGTAGGTTCGGCGCAGCAAAACCAGGATTCACTGAGTCGTGGCACCTCGCGGTTTGTAGATGATGTGCAATTTGAGTAGCGAATTGGGAGACCTAGCATATTACCAGCTGTCTGATACATGAGATCAAACTTCGATATGGCTGGATCCTTCGAGTCGATTGAACCTGCAGCGATATCACTAAAGATCCTTGCCAGCTCGTCGAGCTTTGGATCAGGTGACTCCCATATTAGCGTAAGTGGATTATCTTTGGAAGGTTTGAATCTATTTTGATCTTCTTCGTCGCCTAGCAAGAGCGACCCCTCTGGTACTAAAAGTCGTATGGCAAACTGTACAGGATCAATATTGTCTATGAGGTCGTTTTCTACTACGAATTCGAAGAGCTCCATTAGATCGCTAGGCGTAGTCCATGGAGTGAATGGAAGGAGGGAGGGTCGAATTTCGATTCCGTTAAGTCGACAGAGTTCTAGGGCTCTTACCATGTCGTGCCTATCGTGGCCCTTTTGGAACTTTTCAAGCACCGACGACGAAACGTGTTCAAAAGCGCTTACCACGAAGAGACATCCAAACTCTTTGAGTTGTTTTATAAGCGTCTCATACTTTAGAAGGTGCTCCACCTTGATTGTCGCATCGAAAGTTAGCTGAGGGTGGTTTTTGTGCATCTCGGCAACGATTTTCATAGCATGAATTGGTGCATTGAAAAAGTCGGGGTCTCCAAAGGTTATGTGCTGCGCACCCATGGCTACGAGGTCATCGATATCCGTCAAGACGCCACCGCGTTCAAATATTCGAATCTTTCCCTCGTATACGACCGGTACAGGACAGTGGCGGCACTGATGCATGCAACCCCTTGTAGTTTCGGTGTAGCCGACGGCAATGGTCTTTTCCTTGTGGACCAATTTCGTGTAATTTTCCAAAGGTCCAACTAGTCTTCGATCCAGTCGAAGCTCATTTGCATTTGGGTTGGATGAGCGGTTTTTTCTAATTACAACTCTTGATATTTGGGAGTTTGCTTCAATTTCGGTTATCCATTGGGTCACTTCGTCTGCGATCTCGCCGCTTGCGAGGAGGCTAATTGATGCTGGAAGGCTGAGGTGCTCAAGCGATGAGGCGTAAAGGCCAAAGAGGCCAATTGGGAGGTTGGAAAATCGCTCCGTGATCGTCTCAACGAGCTCAAGTGCCAAAGAAGAGGCTGTATGCATAGGTACTGAGATCAAAAGTGCATCGAAATTGCTGAGCATGCCAGATAAGATCGCTGGAGAGTTCTCGTATTGGGAGGTATCTAAAATTTGACAATTCCACCCCTGCTTTCGTAGCTGACTTTCTAGGTAGAGACTTGAGAATGGTTGATGTCCAAGTTCATATGTGCTTGCGATTAATATATTCAATTCAAAGCCTCGGTAAGAGTTGTCGTGGTTTTTGTCGTCGAAAGAGCTTGGTTGATATCCTAGGGGATCGCTTCTGCTAATTGAGTGGTACCCAGACTACACAAGCTCAGACTTAGAAGGTGAATAGACGATATTTAATCGTTTTCTTGCCTTTCGAAGTGCCGCTTCGACCAATGCGGAGGTTGGTGCTTTTGCGAAGATAAACCCCAGATATTTATTATCATAGGGTACAGGGCGGTAATGGTTTCCAATCGCTGCGGTAATGGAGATTGACTCAATAAATCCAACTCTTTCGGCATCATGAAGGCCAGAGATCTCCCTTAGGTAACCTCGATCATCCACGGGAATCATATAGACGCCGGAGGCTTGTTTTTCTCTGGAGATATTTGGCATCTCTAGATTGAGCGCGTTTGAGATGATCAGTGTCTCGAGCGATACCATGCCATCGAAGTTTAGGACGTCGGAACAGTTTCCACCGATCGACCGCGTAGCGATATCGATTGGAAATACCACTCCGTCGGGTCGGACGCGAACTTCTATGTGCATCGGGCCATTCGATATCTCGAGTGCTTTTATACACAGATCCATGCTGGCGACTATAACTTCGTAGTCTGATTTTGAGATTCTTGGTGGGGTGATGTATATCGTTTCTTCGAAGTAGGGGCCCTCTAGGGGATCAGGCTTTTCAAAGATTGCGAGAACGTGAACTTTACCTTCGACGACTAGGAGCTCGACGGCAAATTCTGTGCCGCCAATATAACTCTCAATAAGCGTTACCTGATCGTTAAGGGCCATCTCTGAGATGACTAGGTCTGTAATTTCAAGGGCCTCTTTGAGTTCTTTGAGGTTGTCTGCTCGAACGACTCCAATCGAACCAGATCCTTTGGAGGGTTTTAC
This sequence comes from Acidithrix sp. C25, assembly GCF_904848545.2. Taxonomy (NCBI): domain Bacteria; kingdom Bacillati; phylum Actinomycetota; class Acidimicrobiia; order Acidimicrobiales; family Acidimicrobiaceae; genus Acidithrix; species Acidithrix sp. C25. The sequence goes on along the minus strand of NZ_CAJHCI020000002.1, from coordinate 533,572 downwards.
AATGAGCGGAAAATCATTTTCGCTAAATTGCTCTAATTGTTCACCTTTGATCACTTGGTGCATGGTTGGCTGGGGGACTCCGGCGGCAGTCAAGGTTTTACGGAGATTTGCCTTGTCTCTGGAGACTAGGGTTCCAATTGGTGGTGATGAAAGGTTGGAAATGGTAGCCTGAGTCCAAGCTGCAACCTCCACACCTCCCTCGTCGATCGCGATAGCTTTCTTTATTCCTTTTTCAATCGCTATCTCTCCAAGGGCTCTGCCTGCACTTTTGGGATCGCAGAAGGATATACCGTCTATAACGTTCTTGGTAGGATCTGGTGGCGAGAAGTCACTATCTGTGGCGACTGTCACCTCAACGCCCAACTCGATTGCTGCCGTGATGAATCGTTGGGCCCGGTATGTATTTGCGGGCATGATAATCATTAGTCTTTCCATATCTGCGTCGCTTTCTCTTCTTTGGGGGCGAGTGATAAATCCTCTGACCTGTACTTCAAAGGCTCCTACTGGCTCTTTTTTTTGGTCTGGTTTGGCCAAAGTCTTTGTGTTAAGGCATATAAGTTGTGGTCTTTATGTTGTTATCCTTCGAGGGAAGAATAACAACAAAGAGATGTGGGCTAAGCTGGGAAGAGTTTCCGATCTCACCTATCATGTCTATAGGACTAGTTTAGTGGCTTTAAGAGGATATGAAAAAGTTTAGTTTTTTACAAAAAGGCGGGAAATCCGTGGACGAGATGGTTTTGGATCTGACACCTGAGGCTCAGGAACTAGTTGCATCCGTTGCAGCCGAGGAGGCTGATCCAAGTTTACTTGCATTGTGGGTTGAAATTGCAGGTACCAATGGTTCAACTTACAATTATGACGTCTATTTTCAAGCGATTTCAGACGCTGACCGCAATGATGCGATAGAGGAGATAGCACCAGGGATAACAGTGGTGATTCCTTCGAAGAGCATCGCAAGCTTGCGCGGGAGCCGTATGGAAGTTGGCGAAGATGGCGGTTTGGTGATAGTCAACCCTAACTCCCCTACGTCCACAGCGCCCGCTCCAGAGGGGTTTGCGGATGCAACTCTAGACTCCGACGATGCTCGTGCTATTATTGCAATTTTACAGGATGAAATTAACCCGGCAATTGCAAGCCATGGTGGTCGAGCTGACCTGGTTGGCGTAAATGGCGAGATAGCGTATTTGCGCCTTTCGGGTGGTTGCCAAGGGTGTGGAATGGCTTCAGTCACTCTTTCTCAAGGTATTGAAGTGGCAATAAAGGATGCCCTTCCATCCATTAAGCAGATTGTAGATGTAACGGATCACCTTTCAGGGCTAAATCCTTTTTATCAGCCATCTAAGAAGTAGCTTTTTGATCTGCTACTCAGAGCGAGATGTAACTCCTAAATCAAACTCTTGCCAAGTCTAGTTTCTACTCGTTCTTCCAATTGGTAGGGCCAACTAGTCCAAGGGGTCATTGCGGGTATAGGTTTGTCGCTTAGGGCATGGCTCACTCTCTTGAACTATGGTCATTCGAACCAGGACAGATTGAGCTTTGGCAACTCTGTCGCCTAAGGTTAGTCTTTGGATATTGAAGGTATAAAAAAGCGCGAGATCCGCCACGACTGTGGCCGATCTCGCGCTTTTAGTTTTTTGGACAACGGCTGAACGATATTGAGCCTGCAAGCTGCGACCATTTTTAGTTGATTTGGTCGCAACTTGATGGGTTACAAAGTTCGTGCTGGATTTCCCAGATTTGGACTTTTTAGGTCTAGGCTTCTGGAGCTGAGGCTTGAATTTCGAGTTCTATTGTAATTTTGTCGCTTAGGAGCATTCCGCCGGTCTCTAGAGGTGCATTGTACTCCATGTTGAAGTCTTTGCGAGAGATGGTTGTCGTGGCGGTGAATGCAGCCCGATTTCCCCCCATTGGATGTGAAGCGATACCGTTGAATTCAAGGTCAAGCGCTACGCCCTTGGTTACGCCATGTATTGATAGATCCCCGTTCAAGGTGTAAGAGTCACCATTGGCGACGATAGATGTCGAGTCGAAGGTGATCTGTGGGTTCGCCTCGGCGTCGAGGAATTCTCCAGACTTGAGATGGTTATCGCGCATCTCTTGTCCAGTAAAGATGCTGTTTGTTGCAATGGTAGCATTTACCGCGGAATCGAGCAGGTTGGATGCGACGGTGATGGTTCCTGCAAATTCGTTGAATCGTCCTCGTACTTTTGAGACAACAAGGTGCTTTACGACGAATTCGATAGAGGAGTGGGCTGGGTCGATTGTCCAGGTCCCTTCCTTGAGGCCTAATTCTGCGGAACTTGTTATTGCAGACATTTAATGGTTCCTTTCGGTGTTGACTATCATATAGTTGTACCTTTCAACATAGTTGCGTGCGCAAATAATTCCGTAATGTTTAGAATAAATGAGAGAAAATGTTAAATGAAGGTATTTGGTTGAATCAACGTGAGCAAAATGCATGGCGTAAATTTCTGACGTTGAATGCTTTGCTTATGTCGAGACTCGATGCAGACCTAGTAGCGGCGCATTCGATATCATTGGCTGAGTACGAAGTGCTTGTACATCTATCTGAAGCATTAGGTGGAACGATGCGGATGTCCGCTTTGGCGAACGCCTGTTTTGTCTCCCGTTCGGGGTTGACTCGCCGGCTTGAACATATGGTTGCTGCTGGGTTTGTCGAAAAGACGACTTGTCCTACTGATCGCAGAGGAATGAACGCAACTATTACACCATTGGGATTTGATAAGTTGAATGAGGCTGCTCCAACCCACGTTAATGGAGTTCGTCGTTACTTTCTATCTAAGTATGATGAAGCCGATTTGGACATACTCACCATTTTTGTTGATCGCCCGATTGAAGAATTGGAAAGTGTCGCGGTTGCAACTAGCGACTGTGATTCTGCGAGATGTCCGAGCCTCTCCTGAATCAGCCTTATTTGGGGCTGGCAAGAAAAAAAGCTGGCTTTGATAGAATCCGATAAGAGACTACAAGATCTTTTAGATCCCAGTTTCTATTCTTGAGGCCCTTTTGTTGGATTCAAGTCGTGGACCAAGATCTTCGTTCAGGTTCTGCTTTTGTCTTGCTTGAGGTATCGGCTCGCTGGCGGAGTGAACCTCCCCGTCCGTAAGGGCGGGGAGGTTCACTATCTGGGTCGACGTGAAGTGACGCCTGAGATTGTCGAGAAGGTCGCGCGACAACTGTCTTTCGAAGAGTTGACGCGATTATTGGGAGGCCGACTCCAGATGTCTGCCTGGCTCGATGATTTGCTGGCTCCGACGGCTCATCAAGAGCTCATTCACAGTGCCTGAAAACTTCCTCGACCTCTCAGGGTTCGGCCGTTACGCCATCCTCGCTGAGTATTCCGGTAAATCCGATAAAAGTTCTTATGACGTTGGCAACACCGCTGAAGCATGTAATGCTAGCGATGAAGGCCCTCGGGAGTAGTCACCGTCCTTTCTTGCAGCCATGAGCGCGTTATAAGTTTGGTGGTGGACCGTTGAGAACCAAAGAATGTCGCTACGAGCACGTACTCCAGATTCCGCTTTACCTTGGCCTGATCCCTACAACCTCCACTAATAAACAATTAGTGCGGTTAGCACAATGGAACAGATTAGAGACAGAGTCGCTGGTCTTGATATCCACCGCGATACGGTGGTGACATACACTCGGATAGGTGGTTCCACCGATATTGAGCTAACCAAGGTAACCACTCCAACGACACTCCGCAGGTCTGGTCCAATTGGCATCGTTCTTATCCGATGTTGCTAGCACCAAGGGGTTTACCCGCGGTTTTATCTGCTTTAAAATTTTGCCCATGCCAACCGAGTTCTACCCTGGCGTCACTGTAGCAGTTGTGGTACTGGTAGTAGATGGAGAGGTGGTAGCAGTTGGACAAAGAGTCGTTGTCGTAGACGAAGTTGTTTTAGAACCACTCGTGGTCGATGTGACCTGGGATTTGGGGCCGGTTGAACACGGAGTGGGTGGTTTGGTTGTGGTGGGTGCTGAGATGATTGGAGGAACCGGAGTCAATGCTGGGAAGGGGGGATTGTAGTAGATTGAGTTGGCATTTGGAATCGATGGGTGAATGATTCCAACTCCGCCCGATCCAAACGCCTTTAGCACGTTGGCGGTGACAGTTTGGGTAAATGGATCTGGACACGGTCCAGTAAACGAAGGACATCCGCCCATCAGTGAAACCACCCAGTAGTTAGTGCCCGTTGCGAATACGCCTCCACCGGTAGGAGTGCTGTAATATGACATATCCGAAAAATACGGGACATTTCGACATAGAAGTGGAGAGTGCGCGAGAATCTGAAGGTTAGACGGATGCGGGGAATAAGGAATATATTGGTCGAATTCCGGTCCTACTAACGAAGGTACCTTAAAGCCGAGATACGCGTTGGTGCCGCTGAAGATCCACGACGATGGATCCGTTACGACGAGAGGCGCGTTAACAGGGTTGCACTCGTATTGTAGGCCGATCAAAGAACTTTCATTATTCGCATCAGGGAATGCAGGCCAATTGGCTGTGACTCTGGCGTTGTTCTTTCCAAATAGTGGGTCTTGATAAGGGTTTCGATAGTTTACTTCTATCCGATCTTGACCCATAGGAGAGGGCTCGAAACGAATCCTCCTAAAGATTGCGTTGGCCCCCAGAAATAGAATGCTTCTTCCGTTATTGACTCCATTCTGGAGAGCATCTCGCATTTTGACCGAGTAGTACTCGTCGTGACCTAGGCTCACCGCTGCGTTGTGATTTAGGATCAATGAAGGATGCATCTGGAGGTATACCGAGTTTACGTAGGTAACGTTGAGCCCTAATTTTTCGGCAAATGCAACTAGGGGTAGCTCGTTTCCGAGAAAGTCTCCTCCTCCTAAACCAAAATCGAAGGCGTATGGCCGATCGAAGGAGACCTTCGTAGCCCTGGTCGCATTTGCTCCATTGGGTCCATGGTAGAGGGAATAGCCGCCATAATTGTTATAGGCCTGCCAAGTGCTTACGGCGTTTATGACTACAATTGCCCCATTGGAAGATGGGTCTACGACAGTTAGGGGAATGTACTGCTGTTGGCCATTTGATGCTATCAATTTGAAGAGATAGTCTCCCGGAATAAACGCCTTTGATATGTGAACCTTGATGCTTTGACTCCAATTCGAGCATTCCACGGTATTTGTTGGAGCAAGTATTGGACACTGTGGCTGTAGATGGCCCGGAAGGGTCCCAGATTTCCAAATCAGTCTCGCTAGGTTTCCCTGGTACCAGCCCATTCGGTAAGCCACTATTGAATAGGAGGGTGAAATGGTAGAGATGTAAAAGGGTAAGGTATCGCCGACTCTAGCAAAGGTGGAAGATGCAAAACCTTCGATTTGCCCTGGTATTGGGTTGCCCGTGATTCTCCAACTTGTAGTACCAGGCTTTCGGTTCTCGGCTGCGATCGACGCTGAATATAGCGATCCCGGAGATAAGGTTGGGAATTGTGCCTTGAGGCTAGCGATAGTCTTTCTTGTCTCTTTAGCGGTGGTTGTCGTAGTCTTGGACCTATTGGACGTCTTTGTGGTCACGGCTGTTTTGCTTGGAGACCATATTGAGTGCGCAATGGCAATAGGTGCCGATATGACAAGTGAGGCTAACACGAAAAGGGTCATTGTTCGTTTGAGCGTCGTGGTCTTTGAAAACCATTGCTTGATCATTTGTCAGCTCCGCTAAGAACTCTTTCAGCTCCTGAAGAAGTCAATTGGGTGCTAAGGGAAGGGTAATAATGCATTTAAATAGTTTTCTAGGAATTGACAAGGTTTGTATTACTTGTTTGTTGGACTAAAACGATGGGCCAACTTGATCTAAATATAATTTATCAAATGGAGATATTTGGGGTTTGGATTCCACAGGTTGGTGGGATCGTGATTTTCCTGGAGACATGGATTTTGGAACCTCTTATTATTCAATAATGCACTAAAGGCTGTTTCTTGGCTTGATAGATTAGCGGCATTATTTGATATTTTGATTCAGGCACAGTCTTTTTTCATTTAGTCTGGATCGCCCTCGACTCTGCAGCTCCACCACTACGGATGGGTGTATTCTAGTTGTAAGTTGATGGCAATTTTCAGGCGCTATCGATGTGGCTGTGATAGATCCAAAGAAAAAACCTATATTAGGTATGTCTTGAGGTATTTGGGAGCAAACAACAGTTGACATTTTTCTATCCAACACTTGCGATACTTAACTGTAATGGCTAATACTTACAGCATTGGTGAGTTCGCACGACGGATTGGGCGTAGTCCAAGTACGGTACGGCGATGGGAGCAAGAGGGCAAGATCACGCCCAAAAGGCTCCCTAGCGGGCATCGCTACTTCGATGAGTCTGATGTACGAGCTATGCTGGGCGGCGCTCCTGTTAGTCGAGTCACTGTCGTCTAGCGCCGAGTGAGTGGTTCAGGGCAAAAAGATGACCTGGTATCACAGGTTAAAGCTATGGAGATCTACTGTCTTAACGCTGGTATAGCTGTAGATGAGTGGACTTAGGAAATCGGCGGAGGTATGAACTTCAAACGCAAGAAGTTCCTAGCGCTTATGGATCGTATACAGCACGGAGAGATTGAACGATTAATAATCGCTCATAAAGACAGACTCGTTAGGTTTGGATTCGATCTTATCGCCCACATAGCTGAAGAATCGGGATGCGAGATAGTAGTAGTCAATCAACCATCGTGTTCACCAGAACAGGAGATGGTCGAAGATATGCTCGCTATCGTCCACACTTTTAGCTGTCGGCTTTATGGCGTGAGGAAATACAAGCAACAGCTCCAGGCCGAGTATCCCAAACACAAGATTCAGGTACTCAGTGACAACTAGCACTCGCATCATCTACGCCGACACACCCAAAGAGCTACTGCCGATAGCTAAGGCCGTTGGCTACATAAGAGCGGACATCTGGCGAAGATACGGTGGACGAAAGACGGTTGGCAAAAGCTCTAACGATATTCGTAACGAAATCAGCAGTCTCGCCCTCTATTTTAACTTGCCAATAGATGGCACCATCCCTAACGAGAGCACGAAAGATATTGTTAATGATGTCTTCCTTTATCGAGCTGCCGCTCGCAAGCAGGTACGTAGGGCTATCTATGCCCGAGCCAAAGACGACAAAGAAGAACTCGCTCGCCTCTACACACTCTTGCAGGACGAGTGGACCAAAGACAACTTCCGACAGCGCCAGATGCGAAAGCATTTCAAGCACGGACATTCCAAGGTCAACAACCAATTCGTAGTCCGTTCAGACAGACACCATACCGAGATTGTTGATGGCAAAGTCGTCGTGGTCATCAACATCGCAGCCAAATACGGACAACCCATCCGTCTAGTCACAACTACCAATGGCAAGAACCTCAGGATCATAGTCAAGGACGACGTTACCGAGATCCATTACGCATTCAAGAAACCACCAGGCCGCCCAGTCGGGGCCGATGTTATCGCCGTTGACAAAGGATACACCGAAGCGTTCGTGGACTCAGATGGAGACACGCACGGCATGGGGCTTGGCAAAATCATGACCGAGTACAGTGGCAAGGCTAGTAAAACCGCCAAGGCTCGCAACAAGCTACACGCCCTAGAAAAAAAGCACAGAGAAGCCGGACACACAGCTAAGGCTGACCGTATCAAGACCAACAACCTTGGGACAAAGAAGATCAACGCTCGCAAGAATAAGGCACAGAAACGAATCAGGAACATTGCTTTCAAGGCAGCCCATTCGGTAGTAGACAAGGCCAGCCTCGTTATCTCCGAAGACCTAAGCCGTCCTATCGCCAAGAAGAAGCCCCAGAAGAAGTACAACAAGAAAATGTCAGCATGGGCCAAAGGCACACTAGCAGAAGCCCTTGAATCTACAACACAACAGGCTAAAGCGAGAAATGTTCTCGTGAATGCGGCCTATACATCGCAAATGGACTCCAACACACATCTACTGGAAGGTAAGCGTGTGGTGGATAAGTTTCACTGTGCAAACGGGGATGTTCTCCAGGCTGATTTCAACGCTGCTTTGAACCTGCGACATAGATACTTCGATCATGAGATAACTCTCTATACCCCTCATAGGGAAGTTCGACGTATCTTACTAGCTCGTTCATCCGGCGCAACGATGCGTCAAGGGGCATGAGTTGCAAGAGACCCAAATCTCTTATCAACCATGTGCGGATAAGCCCAACGGCTTTGAGCAATTATGCTCAGGTTTTTGGGAGCAGTTGATGATTTACAGACTTCAAATGTGACCTCGGTTGGATTATCTTTTGGATTGCCTTTGTTTTGAGGCACTATGCGGCTATACCTTCTTTGTTTCGCCTCTCGGGGTACATTTGAGGTTCCGAATTAGAGGCGAAACAATTGGCCACATATAGATAAGAATGAGACAGCTAAGCACATTTATTTGTGGAAGTAACGAATGCATTAGCTATGACTTGGCTGAGGTTAAATAATCATTGAGGCTTTGAAGGTCGCTAGGTCGGATTCCAAGACGCCAATCGAGGTCAGATACTTATGGGTGCTACCGTATTTTTGGTCTATCCATGCCAAAACGCGTTCCATGTCTTCACCTTTTGCACCCATGACAACTTGTGGTAAAGCTCTAATTTGCTTGGCCACATCTGGTAGCTGGAGATCGAGCCAGCCGAGCATTGCCTCAACAGCCTTTTGTGTCAGTGCATAATCTTCGACGATGGATTGTCGTTCTACGTCGAGGCCGCTTAAACATAGAGCGGCGATTAGTCCTGTTCGATCCTTCCCTACGGCACAGTGAAAGACCGCGGGTCGACTAGGAGCGGCGGCCAGCGTTGTGATTACCTGGGCGATCCCGGAGGATCCTTCGGTCAATATTTGCGTATATCGCTCAAAGATATAGTTCAGAGCGCCATCGCCAGCAGCTAGGGAGTAATCTGCCGAGATGTCGATCAAAGACCTCTGTAGGTAATTGAGACTGTACTTATCGAGGGGAAACCTTCCCCTCGCAGTCGCCTCTTGGGGGGTTCGAAGGTCGATTACCGTCTTTATCCCTATTTGATCAAATAATGAAATGTCTGAATCACTAAGGCGAAAGAGGTCGTCGGATCGAAATAGCTTCCTCCATGCTACAGTGCCTCCATTTTGGGTTTTGTAGCCTCCTAGGTCGCGGAAGTTGAATGCACCATCCATTTTTATGTGGCGATTCGGTTGTGGATCGCCTTGTTGGCCTTTGGACTTATCTTGTGTTGTTGACATTTTGGTAGGTGCTCCGTTTCGATTTATCGCTTTTTATTAACCTCTAAGTTATATTGCTCTATCGGATTGCATAACGCTCAGGGTTCTTAAATGAATGACGGTCGTGATCTATTTTGATTCAGGTGGCCCAGGTGGCTCTCTAGGGGGCGATTTATTCTGAAGGGTGATTTAGAGTGACCGAGAGGTGTCGGTCATAGCTCGATGGTGCTTTTATGTACAGGAAACTTCTTTTTGTACCGATAAATACAGAGTGAAGAACGAATCGGAGACCTTGGCAGTAGTTGTTGGGAGATCTAGAGTTACCTCAAAGAGGTGGTTCTATCCGCTCTTTTTGTATCTCTTATTTGTCTCGCTGGCACTTTGTGCCACTTTTTTTTACGCTGAACTCTTCTTCGGCAAGAGAAGTTGGATCTATTCGGGGGATTTATTCGCCACTCTGAGGGATTCTCATATGATCCTCTGGGGGGATATGGGATAATGTACTCGTCCCACAATGGCCTTATAGCGCCACCGTTCGGTCCACTTTCCCTCACGCCTCTAGCTGAATTTCTGAGCCTATTGCATCTCGTAGAGCCCTATCCATACCCGACACATCACCCCGTGGCATGGATATATTCGATCTTTTATCTAGGTTTATTTCTCGCCTTTTGGGCTTATTGCGCTCAGAGGTTCATTGAGCACATCTTTCCTGAAAGAAAAGCCAAGGTTTCATATATCTTAGGTGCATGTGCGGTTGGGGCTTATCTGCTTTTCCCCTGGGGTCACCCTGAGGATCTAGCAGCACTGTCCTTTGGCATTTTGGCAGTAGTGGAAGTTAAAGAAGGTAGAAGGGTAAAGGCCTCCTATTTGGCTGGTATCTCCCTGGGTTTCCAGCCTCTCACCTTGTTTCTACTTCTGCCTATATTTATTGCCAAGACGCCAAAGTTCAAGCAACTGCTTGGAAGTTTGGCGCGAATGGCAGGAGTTCCTTTTTTTCTGTTTTTGCCAGCAGTTATCGCCGCTCCGTTTCAGAGCTTGAAATCCATTCTCAATCAACCGAACTTTCCGGCGGTCGATCATCTGACATTGATTGGACTGATCGGGTCAATTCATTCAAAGGCGCTCTCGGCTGGTCCGTTTCGCTTGGCCGCTTTGGTGCTCGTTGTGCTTATTTCATTTCAACTTCGGAGCCGATTGCTAAAGAGGGAGATGCAATGGAGCGAGCTTGTTACAATTGCCACGCTTTGCCTGAGCTTGAGAGTCTTCTTTGAACCTGTGATGGTTTCGTATTATCTAGCACCATCGTTGGCATTGATTATTCTGTGTACGGCAGGAATTGAAGACTATCGATTTTTGGTGGTTGGATCATTGGTATTGGCATCGGTCATTGCATTCTACTTTTCTGCTCAAAAGTTTTCCCCGCTGGTCTATAGCTCGATACTTGATTTTTCAATGGTTGCGGTCTTTCTTGCCGCCGTATCTTGGCAGTTGTATGGCACCACCGCTATTCATAGTCCAACTCCGATGAAGCTATATATCGTCGAGGATGAACCCACAGCGCCAACTTCGATGGCTCGACGATCGACGTTAGCTAAGATTTTTGATTCCTCGGAGAGCCGCGGACGTTTTGGATTGAGTAAAGAAGCTACTCGGCGCCTGCGTCAATCACAAAGAGATCTACCAAGGTGACACCAAACGGGATTTTCGTAGCCCTATTCGCGGTTGTCGGTCTAGCAGTGGGCTCGTTTTTGAATGTGGTCATATGGAGGGTTCCAAGAGGTGAATCTATCGTATTGCCACCGTCACACTGTACCTCATGCGGGTATAGATTGCGAGCTGTTGACAACCTGCCGATAGCTTCTTTTTTGGCGTTAAGGGGGCAATGTCATAGCTGCGGCTCAAAGATATCTGTTAGGTACCCTTTGGTGGAACTTTCCACCGGAGCCCTGTTTGGTCTTGTCGCAGCCCTCTTTGGAAGGACCTTCGTCGCTCCGCAGCTAGCCCTTTTTAGCGCGAGTTTAGTTTGCCTTGCCCTTATTGATATAGAGACACGAAAGCTTCCCCGCAAGATCATCTATCCCAGCGCCTTGGTGACATTTCTTCTGATTGTGGCCTACTGCAATGAGATGGGGTCGTTTCACTACTTGGTCTCTTCGATCGAAGGATTTGGTATTGACATAGGTATCTTTGGATTGATCTTTTTGTTGCGACCCAGTTCGATTGGCTTTGGAGACGTTAGACTGGCCGGCTTTATCGGCCTGAACCTGGGTGTTTTGGGGCTGAATCCCACGATCAATTTCCTCTACGGTGCCTTCGGATTTGGATCAATCTTTGGAATTGGCTATATATTGCTTGTCTCTAGATCCGTTAAATCCTCAATTCCCTTTGGTCCATTTATGGCACTCTCGGCACTGACGTCGATGGTTATTGGAAATAGTTTTCGTATATTTTAGGATATGGCGGTTTTCGTCTTGGTGAAGGTCTATTCGCTCGAACCAGGCGTAGTCTTTCCTGATTGATCATTTGGATCGATCTAACAGGCCCTTTGCAGGGGACTAACGTGTTAGAGCGTTACTATGGGACTCCCAGTTGTGTCTATGAGTGGGTTCCACCTCTTTGTGGTGCAGCAGCCGTATTTTTTTATGTTGTTTTGCCGAAGACTTTGTTTTTTAGGTTGATTAATTAGAAATTTTAGTTCAATTTTGATTCAATTATTTGGATATTTTTGAGGTTATTAATTTCAATATCGAAGAGTAAAATGTAACTTTTATGATGAATATTTCGTTAGTATGGCCTAATTCGATAGCTCATCGGCCCATGGTATTTTGGATGGCTTAGACTATACGATTTGTTCTAGCTGGCTTTATTCGTTAGTGACTCATGGTGACGTCGACCTTGGGTCGATCTCTATTTCTGATTTAATTGGATCAATTTATTTCGGATAGATTCTTCAAAGATGCTCTAGAGCGACAATTTTTATAAACTAAATTACATTGATGTAATTATACATCGGTAATTATTTTTCTGTAATTTCATCATTAATCGTCAACTTGGGCAAGATGTTGCCGATATTCTTATTGTTGTCAATGTTGAAGATGTTGAATAAGTAGATGATGCGGCGGAAGTTGGGACACTGCATGACATTGCGTTATGGTGACTATTTCTTGAATGTTGATTCGTTAGTTTTGCCCTAAGAGGGGTGCCTTAATGTTTGAAGACGAATTGATGCGAGTACGCGAAGTCGCGGACGTGATGAAGGTGTCCACTACGACCGTCTATCGGTTGATAGCGACGTCGGAGTTGCCAGCTACACGGGTTGGAAAGGCTTGGCGGATCCGTAGGGGAGATGTCGAGAGCTATCTCAAGCGCGGAGGATATATCAGTTGAAACGAGTTGCTGGTGTTGACATTGGCTCTTTTGCTATCAAAGCTGTAGAGATCGAATACGACAGCAAGAGCCTGCCAAGGATTTCCAATTTTGGCCTTGTGACTCTTCCTAACGGTGCGGTAGTAGGTGGAGAGATTCGCGATGCAGCAGCGGTAACTGCTTCGATCAAGAGACTTTGGAACCAGGGTAAATTTAGCTCTACCGAAGTCGTCGTAGGTGCATCGGGATCACGCGTATTTATTCGCGATTTAGAGCTGCCCAAGATGACAGAGCAAGAGTTAAAAGGGGCCATGACGATCGAGGCAGCACAGTTTTTGCCTGGTGATATCAACGAATATCGAGTCGACTATGAGTCCAATTTTCAGATGAAGCGGGTCCCCCGAGGTAACTTGGACTATATGCACTTGGTCGCCGGCGATGTGGAGGTGCTTTCTGAATACGAAGTTGCAGTTGCAGCGGCAAATCTGCGGTTGGCGGCTATCGATTCATCATTCATAGCACTCTTTCGCACGGTGAGCCTTCTAGATGAGATTGCCTCAGGTAGCTCTGTTTCAGAACTGTTGAAATCCTCGAGCAAAGTGGTTCGCTTTCCAAAGATCAATAGGGTCAAGGCGGACAAAGGCGATAGTTCACTCGAAGCAAATGACTCCTCGAACCTTGATTCCACCGGTGATTCCACAGATCTTTTAGATGCTCTTGCGGATCCAATGCGGGGTCGGTCGAGCCAGGTGATCGTAATCGTAGTTGTTGGGGCGGATAAGGTGAGCGTTGGTATCGCCGAAGATGGGATGCTGACTGTCGCGAGATCGTTGGACGACATAGGCGGGGATCTTGTTACTAAATCGATAGCTCGAGAGTTTTCGGTGGATTTGGCAACAGCTGAGGCGATCAAGAGATCCCTGGGAGCATTTTCTGATGTAAATGAAGAGATTGATGCCGATATTGACCCGAAGCGTCTTCGTACGGTTGTTCGCAACGGCATTGATGAGATCACTGAAGCCATAACCACAACACTTAGCTCTTACCTATTTCAGAGAGAAGAGGATGCTAACGTCCGTGTCTTGGTAGGAGGGGGAGGATCTCTAACTGCTGGCTTTTACGAGGCGCTTCGCCAAAGCTTGTCTCCAGAGATTGAATTGGCCCGATTGGATATGTTCGAGTCGATTGAACTCGATGTACCTGACCTCTCGAGCGCCGACAAAGATCGAATAGCCAGTGTAATGCCTGAAGCATTGGCGCTGGCGCTTAGTCGTTGGATCGGTTCAGGTCCGAGACACGTCGTAAACCTTCTAAGTGGTGATGCGGCCCTACAGCGCCAAATTAGAAGTGCGAGCCTATATTCTGGTGCTGCAGTAGTGGTGATAATCGCTGGACTCGCCGGCCTCTATCTCCTTCATAATAATGAATTGACAAATATCAACTCCCAGATATCTCAGTCTGACCTTCAGATAACTCTTGATGCGGCACAGATAGCTCAATTGAGTCCGGTTGCAGGGGTGAGGACGACCCTAACGAATGCAGAAAATCAAGTTCGAGCCGTCCTTACCAATGATGTGAATTGGTCGGTTCTGATTACGAAGCTGAATTCCGCGACTCCTAATGACGTGTGGTGGACCAATTTTTCGGGGATATCCTCGAGTGGATCCGGGCCTGCTACAGTTAGCTTTGGCGCTATGGGGTGTTCTCAACAGTCGCCTTCTCACTGGATCAATGGTATCGGGAGCCTCTCTAGCATCCTTGATCCTTGGGTATCGTCTTCCACGACAGATTCAGGTAAATCATGTACAAATGCTCCAGTTGTAAATGGAGCGAGTGCAAATATCGTCACCTTTAGCTCGACTGCGACATTGGCACCGAATCCTACGCCTAGTCGCTTTCAGTCCTATCTCATTGGTGGGGGGATCTCATAATGATGAAAAACGAAAAGAGTAGGCGCATCGTCATTGTCGCAACCCTGGTTGGGCTGATCTTGATAGTAAGCTTCTACTTTTTGATATGGCAACCTAAAAGTAAAGCTATTGAGGCGGCTAATGTAACACTCTTATCGAATCAATCGCAGCTATCTTCGATGCAGAGCCAGATCTCGACCTTGAAGGCATTCAAAAAGGAACTCCCAGCTGCGCAAAACGAATTGAAAACTCTCGCATTGGCGATTCCGGTCTACCCCGATTTAGCAAATTTTCTTCTTTCTTTGAATACGATATCGGAGATGAGCGGTATTACCTTTATGTCGGTAACGCCATCGCAGCCTCAAGCGAGTGCTTCGACTCAAGGTTCCACATCCCAAGGGGCCGCCAATTTGCCAGCGGTGACAGCGGGAATTCAGATTCAGGGTGGTTACTTTCAGGTTCTTGACTTTCTGAACCGCCTAAATCAACTCTCGCGCTTAGTAATAGTGAATTCGGTAAACCTCTCAGCGACAGGGGGTTCTGGCGGTAGCTCTACGGCTTCTCCGTCTCAATCGGCGGGGGCTGAGCTTTCAGCAAATATCAGAATCACGATCTATTCCCAGCAAATACCACCTGGAGTTCCGGGACAGGCGTCAACATCCTCTGGTGCAACCATAAAGGTGGCGCCCCCAACTAGTCCTAGCGTTTCGTCGGGTACCTCGACTACGACCAGCGCTGTCGGATAGCCAAGGAGGCAAAATGGCTAACCCTATAGAAGATCTGTTATCGAAACTTAAAGGAGGCGGCGCTTCGAGTCGTCGAACTTTGCTCATCGGGGCTTTGGCTCTAGTGGTCATATTGATTGGGGTTGGTGGTTATCTTTACGTAAAGGGTAACGCGTCATCTTCGCCAAGTACCTTATCCACTCCATCTCTTCCGACGGTGACATCATCAACTACCACTTCAACCACCTTGCCAGGCGTGACCACGACAATTTTGAACTACGGAAACAAAGATCCATTTGTTCCTTTGGTTGCTAGCACGACAACGACCGCCGCATCGTCGCCTACCACTTCGGCTACAGGATCTACAACCACATTGGCGGGAGGTTCCACCTCTACGACGTTGGTGTCATTGACGACGACAACGACGGGGTCGCCTAGCCAAATTGCATTGATATCGGTGTCGCCGGTTGGACAACCCGCTGTAGCTCAAGTCTCTGTGAACGGGACAGTATATTCAGGGATCACCCCCGGCCAAACTGTTGGCGTAAGCTACGTGTTGACTTCGATAGATCAAACGACGGGTTGTGCTACCTTTAGCAATGGTGGAGCAAATCCATTCGAGCTTTGTCTCAACCAAGCGATAGTTAAATAATAGGCAAATAAGAGCTGTGGCGACTTCTCTAGATGAACCTTGAAGTCGCTCGTCGGCGATATCCGCTAAGAGGAAATACCTTTGGCGCCAGACAAGCTAGATTGTTGACCATGATTCGATTTCTAACTGCAGGTGAGTCCCATGGACAGGGTTTGGTGGTTGTGCTTGAAGGTGTTCCTGCGGGCCTTGCGATAAGTGAAGCAGAGATTCAAGGCGAGCTTGGAAGAAGGCGCTTGGGTTTTGGCCGTGGTCCTCGAATGCGTTTTGAAAAAGACGAGTTGACGCTTCTTGGTGGAATTCGACATGGACGTACCCTTGGTTCTCCGATAGCCATTGAGATCCACAACAGTGAATGGCCCAAATGGCAAGAGGAGATGTCTCCAAGCCTTGGAGCGACTACGAAGCCGCTTTCTACGCCAAGACCCGGTCACGCAGATTTGACTGGTATGCTCAAGTACGGCTTTGACGACGCTCGCGACGTGCTGGAACGTGCTAGTGCTCGCGAGACGGCTGCGAGGGTCGTTGCTGGTGCTATAGCTAAGAAAATGTTGGCTGAGATTGGCGTAAGCATCCTATCTCATGTAATTTCTCTGGGCCAAGTATCGCTTTTAGTTGAAGAACTTCCACAACCCAAGGATTTAGCCGAGATCGACGCCTCGGAGATCAGGTGTTTTGATAGGTCTAAAGAAGAGCTTATGATCGCAGAGATCAAAGCTGCCGCCAAAGTAGGAGATTCTTTGGGCGGTGCCGCTCAGGTTGTAGCATGGGGTGTTCCCGTTGGTCTTGGCTCTCATGTGCATTGGGATAGACGAATTGATGGATTGCTAGCCCATGCGCTAATGAGCATTCAGGCGATAAAAGCCGTCGAAATCGGAGATGGAATCGAGGTCTCCTCCAAACTGGGCTCCCAAGCCCATGACGCTGTTTTTTGGGATAGTCAAGAGAATTCATACTACCGAACTACCGATCGCGCTGGCGGTGTCGAAGGTGGCATGACCACTGGAGCACCTTTGATCATGACTGCTTATATGAAGCCTCTCGCAACCCTGAATCGTCCGGTTTTAGAGACTGTCGATGTGGCCACCAAGCAAGCCACGGTCTCTTTCAAGGAACGAACTGACGTCACGGCAGTCCCTGCAATGGGCGTAGTAGCTGAGACGATGGTCGCATTGGTCTTGCTCGATGAGGCAGTGCGAAAGTTTGGTGGAGACTCGGTCTCAGAGTTTGTGCGAAACTATAGCAGCTATGTCCAGGCGTTAGGGAATACTGATTCCAAGTCTCAAGGAACTCATCTGTAATAGATGAGCCTTTGGTCGTAGCTTTGAGGCAGTGCCAACCTAATGTAGGTTTAATCCGTCGATTTCGACACTAACTTCTTCGACTTGGTTGGCAGCGATCGCCAAGGTGCGCCTTGGATCTCTAAGCATTCAATCTAAAAAGGTTCAATGAGATGTGCGAGGTTGCAATTTGATTTGAAGCGGTAGCTATGGTTGGCGGGATTCTATTTACATTCACCTTGTTATATTCACCTTGTTACATTCATCATGGGGCGTCTGGCGAGTGTGAACTTGAGCGGCTTAGTTGATCGTTCCGGGTGGCACTTTGACAGCGTGATTTAACAATATCTGTATGGGGAGTATTTTTACACATGAGAGAGACGTACCTCAATCTAGGTGACGATCGTGGCTATCCTATCTTGGTTGGCAACGATCTGTTGGATGAATGGTGGAAGTACTTACCGGAAGACGTTTCCAAGGTAGTAATACTTAGGCAACCTAATATTCCGATGATTCCTGATCCGCCAAATATTGCGTCTTCTACATTTGTCATTGAAGATGGAGAGAATGCAAAGCGGATATCCACTGTCGAGAGGCTACTTGAGGAGATAGCTGCCTTTGGCCTAAGTAGACGAGATTGCATAGTAAACGTAGGTGGTGGAGTCGTGAGTGACCTAGGCGGGTTTGTGGCCTCGATCTACTTTAGAGGTATTCGCTATATAAATATCTCCACTACTCTCCTGGGTCAAATAGATGCTGCAATTGGAGGAAAGACCGGAGTGAACCTTTCAGCTGGAAAGAATCTAGCTGGTAGTTTTTGGCACCCGTCCTCGGTGATCTGTGACGTTTCGACGCTGAAGTCGTTACCTGAGCGTGAATTTCGTTCAGGTTTGGGCGAGATGGCAAAGTATGAATTTTTAGGTGCTGGCAATCTAGATGTTGATGACCTAGAGGCTTCCATCTCGCAGTGCGTCAAGATTAAGGCCGACGTAGTCTCTTTCGATGAGCGTGAAGGTGGTAGAAGGGCCCTCTTGAATTATGGCCACACTATGGCCCATGGCCTAGAGGCGCTCTCCCTGGCGGGGAAGATCTCTCCGTTGATGCATGGCGAAGCGGTAGGAATTGGTCTAATCTTCGCTGGGCACCTAAGTCATATAATGGGTCGAATCTCTTCGGAGATGCTTGATCGTCACTATGAGATAGTCTCTCGCTTTGAACTTTCTACCTCGATTCCAGACAGCGTCGACTTTGACGATGTCATTGGATATCTCGCTCGCGATAAAAAGGCCTATGGTTCGCTAACTTTCGTCTTAATGAATCAAACTGGAGAACTAGAGGTTGTAAATGGCATCCCATCGCAATTGATTGAATCGGCAATTGCCTCTATGGGGTCATATCATCGCAATTGATTGGGTTTTAGATTCAAATTGATTAGTTGATTGACTTAGGCCCTAGCTGCGTGGTCGTACGGGTGGTTTTTACGAGCCGACCAATGTGGCAGATGAGATTCATTGAAGATGACCTAATCGTTTGCGAGATTGCCGTTTGCTAGGCGGCTTTTGGAAAGGTGTATTCCTATGTGTATTTCAAGTGCCGATCGATCGCAGTTGCTGCTTTGGTAATTCGCTAACACCTAATGGCAGTGGTGGCCGATGTGGGTTTTGGATAATTTGTGGCGTGAATATCGGGTTTTGATCGAGACGACCTGTGCTAGTTTCCTGAAACGCCAAGGCGACCCAGGAAATCTTGTCTAATCTAGTGTGGCTGCCTTCGCGAGGTCATGGGATCCACTAAGTTGGTGACTTCGATTACTATGGGTACGAACTTAAAAAAGATATGAGCAAGTGACCCCAGTTTCCACGCTCGGAAACTGGATAGACAAGAGACATCGATGCTTCGGCTGATTTTAGTCGATCTGCAAGATGGTTTTAAAGGGGTAAAATTGAAGGCAAGTCCAACGGTATTTGAGCCAGGTACGAAACCATGGTACCGAAGAACTTGGGCCATTGCGACTATTGCCATTTTGGCAATCGCGATAGTTGTTGTATCAGACTATCCAAGGTCTGCAACCAAGGCAGATAGGTCTAGTCAGTATCAGATACTTCAAACTACGATGTGGGGCCAGATCCAGTCGTGTAACGCCTCGTTGGCCGACTCGATTATCGCTGTTACTGCGATAATCAACAAGACCAGCAATCAGCTCTCAACTGCCAAGGCGATTGTAAGCAATGCGGAGCCAAACTGTTCGCCGATCGGCAACTCGGATCTGCTTGATCTAGCGTCGACGAGCATACCTAATATTCTGCAAAATTACCATATCAACGTGATAGTAAATTCACTTGGAAGTTGGGCATTCCCAGATGCTGCTCAAATCCTGATCGACTTTAAGGGTATCTTGGTAAATCCTAAAAACACAGCCTTGCTTGCGGATATCGTTAGCCACCAAAAGGCAATGGATCGCCTTGCCGCCAAGGCTCAAGCGACCATGAACCTCGATGCAAAGGAGCTGGGAGTCGCACCAAAGACTCTCGGATTGACCACTATAAAGAACTATCCGTCAGCACTTGTCTCGGTTTCCTAACTTCCATAGTAAAAGTCGTGATTACTAGGTATTGAACCAATAATGACTAGGTGGCCACAGTGTAAAAACAGCCGCCACAGTGTAAAAACAGCCACCACCTCTGATTGAGGTGGTGGCTGTTTTTTTTTGCCTTTTTTGGAAAGGCTAGATTTTGTCTATTGATATCTACTCGATCGATATCTACTCAATCGATATTTTGGATTGGGTTTGGCTCAAGGTACTGCTTGGCTATATTGGCCAAGATTCCATTTATGAATTTGACCGACTTTGGATCGGCGATAAGTTTGGTTAATTCAACGGCTTCGTTTATGACTACTGCCTTGTTGTTTCTGCCATCGAGAAGTTCAAATATGGCAATCTCTAAGATGCATACCTCAACTAGTGGGAGTCTATCAAATTGCCAATTGGATGAGAGGCGATCGATGATTGCA
The DNA here is from genome assembly GCF_904848545.2 of Acidithrix sp. C25. Classification (NCBI taxonomy): domain Bacteria; kingdom Bacillati; phylum Actinomycetota; class Acidimicrobiia; order Acidimicrobiales; family Acidimicrobiaceae; genus Acidithrix; species Acidithrix sp. C25. The sequence continues at coordinate 513,410 of NZ_CAJHCI020000002.1, read as the reverse complement.
TCAATCGATTGGGCCTCTGCGTCGACACCATCTACAAGATATGCCGTTAGGTCATCAAGCGAGCTCCGCCCTTGCTCTTCGGCGACACTCTTTGGGGTGATCTCTTTGATCTTTGCTTCGTAGATAATCGAAACAGCTCTTTGGCGAGCCTCCCGCCGCGCAAGGCCGACCGATAGGTCGTTAACGCCCTTCTTGGCGGGCGACGATCCAGAACCAGTGGTTTTGCTCATGCTCTGGATATGTATTCACCAGTACGGGTATCGACTGTGATTTTCTCACCTTGCTCGATGAATAGTGGCACCTGGAGAACGAATCCCGTCTCAAGGGTGGCTGGCTTGCGCGCGCCAGAGACTCGATCACCTTGAATTCCAGGTTCAGTATTTGTTACTGTCAGGTTAGCTGAAGCTGACAGTTCAACTCCAACCACTACTTCTTGGTACGAAGACACCGATGCGGTGTCACCTTCTTTTATAAAGCTTGCGGCACTTCCAAGTTCGTCTGGACTTACCGAGATCTGATCGTAGGATGAATTATCCATAAAGACGTAGCTTTCACCATCTCGATAAAGGTATTGCATATCGTGCTTTTCAATTATCGCTTGGTCTACCTTCTCGTCTCCACGGTAGGTTCTATCGATAACAGCCTTTGTCTTTAGGTTCTTAAGTTTCGTCCTTACGAATGCACCGCCCTTACCGGGCTTTACGTGTTGAAATTCTACGATTGCGAAAAGACCATCAGGGAGGTCTAAGGTCATGCCATTTTTAAAGTCGTTAGATGACGTGGGTACGCCCATATTAGCTCCGTTGGTAGTCGGCAAAGTTTTGCCTGAAGTCAAAGATCTCTGAAATATTCCTATTCAAGCTTAGCTGAGCATCAGTTGTTGTTCGGCTAGGCGACTTTGGCGACTTCGCCAATGTGGTTTATCTTCCACTGGGTCGATGAACCGATGTCCCTGACGAAGCCAAAATGAAGCAGTTAGAGATCCTTTATTAGGAACCTTAATTCGGGTTTTCGAGTCAGTTATTTGGTCAGGTTGGTTAGTAACCTCGCACCTTGGTCTGTGATAACGAATAGGTCTTCAATCCTTATCCCAAATTGGTTTGGGTAGTAAAGGCCTGGTTCAACCGTTACGACCATTCCTTCGCATAGTTCAGTAGTCTGGCCCTTTAGCAGCCAGGGTGCTTCGTGGATCTCTAAGCCAACGCCGTGGCCCGTGCCATGAGAGAAGTATCTTCGGGATCCCTCGTCGAAGGAGCTGCGACATCTATCGTCAATGGTGCCTGATGAAACGCCCGGCCTAAGCATTGAGATGCCTTCTTCCTGGGATAATAGAACTTTTTGATAGACCTCTTCGACCTCGTCACTAAAGCTTGTTCCGGCGGTTTTGATCGTGCGGGAGCAGTCGGAGCGATATCCTTCGAAGGTAGCGCCAAAGTCAACCACGATTGGCTCGTTCGCCATTATCGGTCGATTGGTTGGAAGTGCGTGGGGAAAGCTCGAATTGGGACCGGATGCGACAATCGTATCAAAGGCAACTCCTTCTCCTCCGTTGATTCGGATCAGATAATCGAGTCTGGCCGCCGCTTGGGCTTCTGTCGTTCCCGGTCGTAGTTCGGTCGCAAATTCCTCAAAGGCCATGGACGCAATGGTTGCGGCACGAGCTATCTTTTCAATCTCTTTGTGGTCTTTAACCTGGCGTTGACTAACCAAAAGGGAAGTGACGTCTAAAACCTCAGGTTTGGTTGCAAAGCTACTTAATACACCAAGGAAGTTGGCGTGGGAGATTCTATCGAACTCCAAAAGCAGACGTGGTTCTTTGGTGGAGTTCGATTGGATTATGCTTTGGAAGCTGTTTTCGGCCTGGTTGATAATTTGAAAGTTGATCTGCGTCGATTGCAAAAGGTCCGATAAATTTGAACGAGCTTGATCTAGGTACCGTCCGTCTGTCACCAGATTGACTTCGACGGTCTCCTGGTCTGATTTGGTTATAAGAATTGTCGCATTCGAGGAGGCAAAGGCGGTGAAGTAGTAGACAGTCGTCGGTTCTGTGGATAGAAATATGAACGGTTCTTGGGTCTTGGAAAGTGCAAGTTCAACGAAGCGCAAAATTCTTGAAATGGACATCATTGAGTCACAATAGTAGCTTGTTTGGTGGATTTTTGCGATCTCGGAATGTCTTGTTATGGTGTGGCTGTTGAGGGTGGAGAGATAATGAGGTGACCTTTCCTTGAGAAGCCACCTTTATTGTCGACCAAGAGATGTGGGCGAATCGACATGACACTCACTATCATCTAAAAATCAAGTAAGTTTTTTATGTGGATTTGGTTAGGGTATAAAGTCCTAACTTTTGCGGCAGAAGCGAGTAACCAAAAACGATGAATTCCATCCCTGTTGCCCTAAAGACCGGTTCCGGATTTAAGACGGTTCGGGCATATGTAGTATTGATGAAGCCGCGCATTATCGAGTTGCTTTTGACCACAACTCTCCCAGCTATGGTTGTAGCACAGCGTGGACTACCATCAATAAGTCGAGTTTTGATAACGCTTCTCGGAGGAACTTTAAGCGCTGGCGGTGCAAATGCAGCCAATATGTGGTTTGATCGAGATATAGATGCCTTGATGAAGCGTACAAAGCAGCGTCCTCTTGTAACCGGCGAGATCTCTCCAACGGCGGGCCTCTCGTTTGCTATTTTGGTCGAGCTGATATCGTTCATTATTTTATGGAAATATGACAACCTTCTGACGGCGTCACTCTCGCTTGCAGCAGCAGCTTTTTACTTCTTTGTCTACACAATGTGGTTAAAGAGGAGTAGCTCTCAAAATATTGTTATAGGTGGTGCTGCTGGTGCCGTTCCTGTCTTGGTTGGCTGGGCTGCAGTGCAGAATGATATAACGCTTTCCGGAGTTATGATGTTTCTGATCATATTTCTGTGGACTCCGCCACATTTTTGGGCTCTAGCCTTCCGTTACAAGGAGGACTATTCGAACGCTGGCGTTCCAATGCTGCCGTCGGTGGCTAGCTTCGAGCAGACATCTCGATCCATATTGATCTATACAGTTATCCTGGTCATCGCGACACTGGTTATGGGGCCAATCGCACACCTTGGGGTGATATATGATGTTACAGCTATAGCACTAGGAGCAGGCTTTATCTACTACGCCTTAAAGTTGCGCAGTAGTCATAGTCCCAAGGTTGCAATGCGGGTATTTAGCTATTCGATAACCTATTTGACAGTCCTATTTTTAGCAATGGGGATTGATACCCTTGTCTTCCACCACTAGCTCACCACTTGAGCCGTCAGGGTCTATGGGTGGTGACCAAAGAGGATCAAAGGTGACACCAACTCGGGTGCTCACCTTGATCGGGGTATTAGCGATTGGCCTGTTGGTGGTCTTTGCAGTTTTGAAAGCTACTAGCTCTAAAGCGTCGCTAGCTCTCTCAGCTCCTGGTTCTGGCGTGGTCACCTCCTCGCCGCTCGTTGGGCATCCGGCACCATTATTTTCGTTACCTTCTCTATCTAATGGTTCGAAATTCGTCTCTCTAAAGAGTCTTGAAGGACGACCGTTGGTGATAAATTTCTTTTCTCCCGCCTGTATTCCCTGTAGACAGGAGATGCCAACATTTGCATCTTTGGGTGGAAGATACGCTGGCAAGATTAACTTTGTTGGGGTTGATGAGACGTCGAGTTCTAGCGCCGCGCTTTCGTTCGTTAATTCCTTTCGGATTCCCTATCCTACGGTCATTGATGCAAATGGGGATTTAGTCGGACCATATTTGATTCCGGGAGTACCAGTGACAGTCTTTGTCGGATCTAATGGCGTGATCAAAGGGTACGTTGCTGGGGCAATCTCAAAGTCGACCCTCATCGCACGCACTAACGCCTTGGCCTAAGCGTCTTTAGTTAGGTGTTTTAGCTTCCTTTTGATGCTCTGGTGGTCTTTGTGGCCTTATTCGGAGTGGCTTTCGGGGCCTGTACCACGCGCAATGCAACCGAGACTGGACATGTACCGTGAAGCAGCCGGCCAAGATCTTGTATCACGCGCAAAGTGACTGCGAGGTGAGGAACAATTCGGTAGTCATTCCTCTTTTGAATCAATTTCGAACGAGGCTACCTTCAACTGGCAGATCTTTCTTCAACCTGCAGGTATCCGATGAGCTAAAGGTCTCCTTATTATGGTTGCTTGGAGCATTGGGAAGTAAGTCACAGAAGATCTCGCTTTGACCCCAGCGACGATGTTGTCCATTGGATCGAGCGGTTATTGGATCGAGCGGTTATTGGGCATTTTGGGTCATTAGCGAGTTGATCGAGTTGTCTAACCACGGCGAAGTGGTCCAAAGATTATGGAATCGTGGTCCAAAGATTTCGGCGAGATGGTCCAAAGATAGAAGAAAAGTCAAAATCTGTCTTGTCGTAACGTGACAACGCTCCATAGGTGATTTATCGTTAGCTTGATTTTGGTTAAAACATTCAACCCAAGAGTTTTATGAGGCGCATAAAAGCACTATGTAAAGCGCTGAGCCAAACCAACTCCCTTGGCCCCAAGGCAAGGGAGTTGGTTCTTTACATTGGCAGATTTGCCAATGGCGCTTGATATTTTTGTCAACTTCATTTAGAGCTGTAAATTAATAAAGCGAGATACTGTCTACTAATTTGTATCGTTATTTACACTACAGATTTGCATATACAAACTTTATTCTAAATATTCTCGAAGATGACATTCAGTTGATCCTCAGGCATAGTAAATTTTTAGACGAAGGTGAAGGAAGACACTATCGATAGGGCCATTGGTCCTATTCTCAATAGGGTCTTTTGTAGTCTTCAAAGTAGTTATAGAAAGGGGTAAGATTGTCGAAAGGAGCTCGCGCTGGCGCGCTATTAGTATCATTTGCGGCACTGCTTGGATTAATTGTCTTTGCGGTCGCAGGATATCTTAGGTCGACACCGCCGACTGTTTCAGCAACACCCTCCTCTACTCCTGGCGTCGTTAACCTTGTTATGCAGACTGATGGTGCAGTGGGCGTAGGTCCTCATCCAAACTGGGTGGGGTACTTTATCCAAGATGCCAACGGTGCTTGGCATCAGACCACTCTGATCCAGCTTCCTACACATAGCACTGTTCACGTAACGCTTTACGAATACGATTCAGGTGGAAACCTGAGAAATACCGTCTGGTCCAAAATACAAGGCACAGTCGGTAATATTGCGTATGTAAATGGAGTAGCGGAGAATATAGTAAATCCAAATTCCAATACGGGAAATGGAATAGCTCATACATTTAATGTTCCAGGCCTTGGGATCAATGTCCCGATGTATGGCGTCAGCTCAACTGCAAAGAATTTCTGTAATGCAGGTCCTTGCAACTTGAGCGAGGCTCATACCACTATTACCTTCCAATTCCACACCGGTGGCGTTGGTAGCTATAGATGGCAATGCTTTGTTCCATGTGGACTTGGTTATGTAGACGGCAATGGTGGCCCAATGCAAAACATAGGTTACATGGCCGGATTTCTGAAGGTGGTTTAGTCGATGGCTAATTTCGTTTTAGACGAATCCCGCAGCGAAGAATCCACTAAGGGCCATCTGACTAAGATCCTGGTAATTTGGGCTATCACCTCGGTTATCGGCATGGCGTTGGTTTGGTTCGTATTAGGACCTCACCTCCCGCCTGGCACGATGACCGACCAAGCCCAAGGCGCTCAGTTTGACATCAGGTTGGTGTCAACACTGGTAGTACCTGTGCTCTTTTTCGTCTGGCTCTTTTTTGGGTATTCGATTATGAAGTGGAGGGTGCGTCCGGGTGAAGACCCACTCGCTCCCGGCGCCAATATCAGCGGAAACTCTAAGGCTCAGGGCGCGTGGTATATAATCACCACCACTTTGGTCTTGGGTTTGGCTGCCTTTGGTACTTACTTTTTGGTGGTTCCAGCCGGAGCTGGAGGAGCTGAAGGTTCGAGCCCGATTTGGAGGCCTGCAACTAAGAACATTTTGCAGGTTCAAGTCATTGCACAGCAATGGCGCTTTACTTACCGATGGCCCCAATTTGGTGGCATGGAGACCACTAGTCTTGAACTTCCAAACAATACAGAGATTCAGTTCAATGTTACAAGTTTGGACGTTATTCACGACTTTTGGGCCTATGGCCTAGGGGTTAAGGCTGATGCGAACCCAGACTACAATAACATAGCTTACGCCAAGACTCAACAGACTGGAAAGTTTGTTGTTCGTTGCGACGAGCTATGTGGTATTTGGCACGGGGCTATGTATAACTACGGACATGTGGTAAGTCAAGCACAATTTCAGACATGGGCCTCCAATATGGAGACCCAAAATGCTGCTTTGACGAAACTTCTACCTAAGTATTCATTGACCTATACGCCTTCTTACTCAGGTGCTGGTGGCGGTTATTACAATACTGCAACCGACCCCAATGCGAATCTTTAGTTTGATTTGAATTGGCGGTATGTAATGTATAGCGAAAACAGCAAATATTTTGTTTTATTTTTTTTGAATTTGGAGGATTGCATTCATGGCAATTGACTTCTCGAAAGAGACCGAATCAGGTTCTTCGAGTGGCACTCCAGGTACTTCAGGTAAGGGTATCTTTAGCCCGAGCATAATAACTGGAGCCGTCGCCGGTGGCATAGGGTATCTCTTTGGCCACTGGATGGGTAATGCCATCGCCGGCGGCTATCCACAAGTTATAGGTAGTGGTCAAAATGACGTTGCTATCTGTCTTGGTTATGCTTTTGCTGTCGTTGGATGGTTTGCTGGCCTTGGGGCCCTCAACTATCCAATCAAGAAGATGCTGGGTTACGAGCCCGACTTTAGCGAACCTGAACTAAAGCCTGGATGGACGAAGTATTTTCAATATACCCAAGACCATAAGATAGTTGGAATCCAATATCTCTTTGGTATGTTGGTCTACTTCTTCACGGCTGGCCTGTTAGCTCTAGCCATTCGAACAGAACTGTTGTCGCCGACCCACCATATTTGGGGACCAAGCACCTACCTTGAAATCGTAGGTGAGCATGGAACCATGATGATGATGATGATGACTTCGGTGGTTCTTGGGCCGTTTGGTAACTTTATGATTCCTTTGATGATTGGCTCCAAGAAGGTGGCATTTCCTCGTTTAGAGGCAGCCTCGTTCTGGTTTACGCCGATCTCATATGTAATATTGTTGTCCGCATTGTGGCAGGGCGGCTTCCAATCTGGTTGGACGTCGTATGCTCCGCTCTCGATCCAACAAGGTGTGGGCCAGGATGCATATATCTTTGGATTCGGCCTGCAGGGCCTTTCAATGGTCTGTGCTTCGACGAACATTGTGGCTACGATTATCAACTATCGAGCACCAGGTATGACTTGGAATCGTTTGAATATCATGGGTTGGTCGATGCTGTCCCTTGGTTTCACAATGATTCTCTCAGTTCCAGTGCTTATTGATGGTTTGTATGTTTTGGCACTTGATCGCACTGCCCAAACTTCGATGCTCTATGGTCCCCACGGAGGTTCATCCTTCCTCTGGGAGAACTTGTTCTGGTTCTTTGGCCATCCGGAGGTCTATCTGTTGGCGATTCCAGGCTTTGGAATGGTCGCAGAGATTATTCCGGTCTTCGCGAGAAAACCGATCTTTGGTTACAAGACATCAGCCGCTGGTATGATTGGTCTGGCAGTGCTTAGCTTCTTTGTATGGCAGCACCATCTCTTCCAGAGCGGTATGAACCCGGATATGCGTCCATTGTTCATGTTGACAACAGAGCTGATCTCAATTCCTACAGGCTTTATTTACTTGGTTGGAATGGGAACTCTTTGGAAGGCTCGAATCCGCCTTACTGTGCCGATGCTCTTTATGTTGGGTGTTTACTTCAACTTCCTCTTCGGCGGACTGACTGGAGTTTACGTCTCTGACGTACCAATCAACGTAACGGTGCACGGTAGCTTCTTTGTTATGGCTCACTTCCACTACACCATCATGGGTGGGGTAATCTTCGCATTCTTTGGTGCGATCTATTACTACACTCCTTTGGTTACTGGATTCCAGCTCAACCAGAAGTGGGGTAAGATTCATTTCTGGTCGATGATGATCTCATTCAACTCGACCTTCTTGCCTTTGTTTGCGGTCGGACTCTTGGGTCAGCCGCGCCGAGTATTCGAGTATGCTCAGCGTCTTCAGACCTTGAATGATTGGGTTTCGATCTCGAGCTATGTGCTTGGGCTCTCTTTGACCTTCTTTGTCGTAACCTTCCTTTGGCAGCTTGTGGTTACTCGTACTCCTGCAGTTCGAAACCCATGGGGATCGCGCAGTCTTGAATGGCATGTGGACTCTTATCCACCGCCTCAACATAACTTCAAGACGGTACCTGTTGTAATGGCTGGACCCTATGAGTATGCTGATCTGGATGCATTGCCAATGGCTGATATAGTTGTTGAGAATGCCGATAAGGATGTAGTTCGCACGGGAGGCAAAGCATGAGTGAAATTACCGAAGATCGTCCCGTAGTGGACGAGGTGCAACTCTATCATGAGGCTGCACTAGGTTCTCACTGGTGGGGCGCGAGGATAGCTATTGGCTTGGTGATGACCCTTTTTGGTGGAATTGCCTTTGCTTATTTCTATCTACGTTCTCTGAACTCGCATGGCCTTTGGGATCCACATGGTCAGACTGCTTCGACCCTTATGGGCTCTCTTATTCTGACCTTGGTTCTTCTGAGCGCTATCTTAAATGCATATGGCAACTTTCGCCTAAAGAAGGGCTCGACAATTGACTGGCAGGTAGCCAACATTACGGCTCTTCTGGCTGGGTTGTTTGCGGCTGGTTTCCAGATTTGGGAGCTGAGTCGGTTGAACTTCTTTCCAGGTGCTTTTGGATACGCTGGCGTCTATGTTGCATTTGCTCCTGTCTATTCCGGCGTTATTATCCTGTCAATGTATTGGCTAGAGACCTTGATTGCTCGTTCGTTACGCAATGCTCGCGCACTTGCTAGCGATGGGGGAGTGGGGCTCTCGAGCTCGATGATGGCTGAGAACTTTAGATCTAATCTTGAGGGGTTTAGCTATTACTGGGCTTTCGTGGCAATCGTTTCAGTGGTATTTTTTGTCCTCTTTTACGTTCTCTAACTTGTGGTTGTGATGAATAGAGTGCCTATTCGTCACAACTCAAAGAAAGGTAGCCATGTTTACTAGTGTAGGTCCGATGAACGTGCCTGCTGGTGGTGTCCTGACAATGGTCATTCCGCTAGGCATATTTATAGGAATTCTCTTTTGGGGTTTCTTCCAAAGGAAAAGATTCAATTAGTTTTTAGTTAATAATTATGCAGGAACGGGGGTGTTGGCCATTTTGGCCGGTACCCCCGTTTTTTATTCTCTTTGGTTTTGTTCCCCTTGTCGTCTTTTTGGCGACGTATGCCAAGGTGGCTTAGGGGTGTTCCTATTAGCTTGCTATCGAACTCGTGATCTTCTTTAGTCCATCGTGTTTGGATGTAGGCTTCGGTGGATTCGGCTGGTTTTTGGGATTGATGCCATAGCGGAGTGACTAGGGGCGCATTGGGCGTGAACGCTGAGTTGGTATTTAGTCTCCTGGTGGATTTTTTTCTGTAACATTGGCTTCTTTAATTGCTACCCAGTTTTCAAGTGTCCATGGGTTGTAGTGACAAAGTTTCCCAGGATCGCTTTAGCGGACAATTTGTCGAATTAGAGATTGATGCGATTCGATAGCGGAGAGAGGCGACAGTTGCACAAGTGGATTTTTTACCCTTTTGTATTTAAATCATGTACTTTTTGTAATACAACGCGCACCTTTTGTTCAAGTGTTTTTATTCAATATGGCCTAGCACCGGTAGGTGGAGGGAGAAAATGCCACTTGGAATAGTTGATTTTTTCAATTGTGTAATTGTCTCTGAGGGTTGGATATAGGTGGTCCAAAGATTAAAGAAAAGTCACCAAGTTGCATTTTGGTCTTGGCAAGGTGCATTTTGGTCATAGCAAGGTGCCAAGGCGGTCTTCGTTAATTTTAGCTCTTGTGGGTTTCGCAAGAGCATCAGATCAGACATTGCGACCCACGCTATGACACATATCAAGATATAGACGAGATTGTGGTTTTTCCAGGGCTTCTTCTAGGGTTGGGTTAACTAACGCAATTGAGATTATTTGCTCATGATTTGGACTATTTGGTTCTTTTTTTGCTTTGATCTAAGGGTTCTTGCAAAGGTTGGTAAAGGCTGCTCTAGAGGCGAACTTGGAGAGAGGTCTCTTAGATTCGGCCGAGGCTTGTCTATTGGTTTACGAGAACCATTGCTCTAGATGAAGCGTTTTGTCGGATGGTTGTTTGATTAGATCGAGAGGGCTTTGGTTAGCTGTCGAGGTCGTATTAACGTTCTCTTTTTTTGTATGGCTCTAGCTCTCAAGCTGGTACATCTCTCTATTTTGTTGTAATTGGCAATGGTTTGGTGGGTTGTAGATTCGGTTTTTCTATCCGGCGTTGGTGGTACAGGCTCGGGGGTCCCAGGGCTGAAGCGGTGTATTAGAACTAGTTGCCGGCAGGGTGATGGGTGCTGTGGTAACTGTCGGATGGGAGTTTGCGGCTGTTGAATTTGGCGAAGGTTGTGCTTGTTGTTGAGGTGGGGCGACGCTTAGTGAGGTGCCTGTTATGACATTTATCTTTGCACCATTGGATGTCGTTCCTTGGCTTAGGACCACTGCGCCTGAGAGGCTCGCCATGACTACTTGTGCTTGGTTTAGATATCCAGGAGCATAACGCACCACCGTCTCTAGGTTTGAGCCGTAGATAGGACTATTTCCTGTTGCTAGGATCTTGTAGCCCAGGGCGCCTAAGGAGGTAGCGATGGATGAGGCTTGTTGGTATTGACCTGTTCCATTTAGCACTGCGATAGAGATGGTGCTATGTGACAGTTTTGGTACACTAAGGCCAAGATATTGGTTCATTACCGCAGCGTCTTGGGGTTGTGCTGGAAAGACCACATCTCCGTAGCTGGCACCTAGGTATTGATAGTTGTTCTCGAGGGCAATTGGGAGGGTGGCTGTTGCTACCGCGCTTGGATTAATATTTCTGAACGTTGTGGCCAGGCCAAGAAGTCCGTTGAAGGTAAAAGTACTGTCTAGCTTGAGGAAGGGGACCACTGACGAGAGGATTGAGTTGAGCTTTAGTGGGTTGGATATTCCTTTAGCTTTTACTTGTTGGGCCAGTACTCTGAGGAATTCGTGATCTCTTCGAATCCTAGAGAGGTCTCCTAGTCCATCGGGTAGGTAGTTGATCCCATTTGTTGAATAATACATTTCGCGAGAGCGCACTAAAGCTAGGGCCTGTGTGCCGTTGAGGTATTGGCACCCAGTGTGGGTTATGTTGAGACCGGTCATAGCGTCTTTTACATAATATGGAAAGTCCATATATAAGCCACCTAAAGCGTTGACAAGGGATTGAAATGTATCGAAATTCAATTCGACGTAGTGCTGGATAGGTATCCCTAGGTCTTGTTCTATTGTGCTAACGAGCACCGATGGCCCTTTGTTTAGAGCGGCATCGACGCGGTTTGATTTGGTTGAGCCGGGTATGGGCAGGAACAGATCACGAGGTAAGGATACCAAGGTGACCCTTTTGGTTGCGGGGTCGAGATGAGCGATCATAGTCACATCGCTTCTGGCGCCACCGACTTGAGCTCCTGTGCCAAAGGCGCTGGCTTGTTTGCCGTTCAAAACGCTTCTGGAGTTGTTCCCAACCAGAAGGATGTTGATTGGTTGGTTGGATATGGTTGCAGAGAGACCGCCCACTCCTACCTTTTTTATCTGTCCAAATTTGATCCTGGCATAGCCATAGACGCCTACTACCCCGAGGATTAGAACCAGAACCAAGATACCAATTGTTGCAACCAATATTCGTCGTCTGCGATAGATCTTGTGGTTTGGTAGGGCTGGCTTTGAGTCCTTTGGTTGAGGAGGTTGATAGTAAAATTGATTCTCGGGCATTTAGTTGCGTTCTTTGTTATCGATCGAATATGAGATTTGTGCAATTGGGTTGAAAGTGCAATCGCTCAAACTAGCCTATTAGGTATTAGTTGCCCGTAAAGTAAGTACTGCGATACTTACACGGTTCATGGAGGCTAAATGCCATCGAATAAACTGCGGCTCGTACCAACTGGTGCGGGTGGCCTCACACTCAAAGCGCAAGTTCTCTCCAAAACAGAGATAGATCGCGCGATTACTCGAATAGCCCACGAAATATTAGAGCGCAACAGAGGTCCTCATGACCTAATGCTGCTAGGTTTGCTCCGCGGTGGCGAATGGTTTGCCCAGGCGTTGGCCAAACGAATTGAAGTTCTCGAAGGGGTAACGGTCCCTCAGGGTGTTTTAGATGTTACCCACTTCAGGGATGATTCCACGGAGGCTTCGGCTGGCGCAATGGATCTTCCAGCCGATCGTAGTTTTCTGCCTTGTTCCGCAGAGGATAAAGTCGTCATTTTGGTTGATGATGTTATCTTTACAGGTCGAACGGTCCGTGCTGCTTTGGACTCGCTTTTATCTCGCGCTCGGGCATCTAAGGTCCAACTTGCGGTGATTGTGGACCGTGGCCATCGGGAGGTGCCAATACGCCCTGACTTTGTCGGCAAGAACTTGCCAACAGCTCTTAGTGAATACGTTGAGGTTACCCCTGAATCGATCTCCATCTACCAAGATCAGGGACAGACAAACCAAGTTCAAGAATCCTAGGGCGGTATTGCTAAATGCTTTCAGAGGGGCTTCATACAATTCAACAACTCGGCGAAGCGGATTTGAGGTCTATCATAGACCGTTCGCTGGATCTTCGCGGTGGTGCAAGTCCAAGGGTTTATCGGTCCAAAACTTTAGCGTTGATGTTTTTTGAGAGCTCCACTAGAACGCGTGTCTCCTTTGAGATGGCAGCCAAAAAGTTGGGTGCCTCGGTGGTGGTCTTTGATTCGAAGAACTCATCCTTAGCTAAGGGCGAGACCCTAAAGGATACAATCTCGACGATTTCGTCCTATTGTCCAGATGCCATAGTGATTCGTTCCTCTTTCGGTGGTGCTTCAATACTGGCTCAAAGGTGGTCCAATAGCGCGGTCATTAACGCTGGCGATGGAGCTCACCAACATCCGACTCAGGCTCTCTTGGACCTTGTTACCTTGGTCTCACACTTTGGGTCGATCGATGCTCTGGCGGGTAAAAAGATTGCAATTGTCGGCGATATCTCTCATTCGCGCGTCGCGCGTTCCCTGATATCCCTATTGTCAAAGGTTGGCTCCAAGGTGGTACTTGTGGGTCCCAGGGATCTTGTTCCGTGGCAATTTGAAGGCGAATCTGTCGAAATCAGTGATTCGTTTGATTCGGTTGTTCCTAAGGTCGATATCTTCTACATGTTACGAGTGCAGCGCGAACGGATTCGAGGTGACTCAGTGATCCATGACCAAGAATATGCGAGCAGGTTTTCCTTGACCAAGGAGCGATTTTCAAAGGGTTCTAAAGGCGCGATGATCATGCACCCTGGTCCTGTATTTCCAGGTATGGAGGTGGATTCGGATCTCGCAGAATCTCAGCGTTCGCTAATTAGAGAGCAGACTAGAAATTCCATCTTTACCAGGATGGCGGTCTTAGAGGCGGTCTTTGAGGCCAATTCAAATACAAAGGGAGAGGCTTGAATCGTTCAATCTTGATTTTGAATGCAATTATTGCTGATCGTAATGGGTTTCGTTTGGGTGACTTGCGAATTGGCGAAGGGCTGATTCAAGAGGTTGGCGATCGATTGACTCCGGGCAATGGCGATATTGTACTAGATGTTCGCGGGGGCGTCGTTGCCCCGGCGTTTGTGGATCCTCATACTCATTTACGACTTCCAGGTGATGGCGAGTCAGAGACCTTTGAAAGCGGAAGTCGAGCCGGTGCGCTAGGTGGCTATGCATCGCTCTTGGCCATGCCCAATACCACTCCAGTGGTTGATAACCTTTCTATTTTGTCGCACCTTCGAGAGATGGTAAAAGACCTGCCGCTTCGAATTGCCTTTGCTGCATCAACTACTAAGGCGAGACAAGGAGAAGTTCTCTCGCCAATTGGTGAGCTGGCCAGTGCCGGAGTTAGGGTTTTTACCGACGATGGTTCGGGTGTTCAAAGTAATCTAGTGATGCGCCGGGCTCTAGAGGTGGCATCGCGCCTGGGTGTCGTTGTTGCACAGCACGCTGAAACGTCAGAGTTTTTCGATGGTGGGGTAATCAACGAGGGACTTGTCTCAGCTGAGTTAGGTCTACCTGGGATTCCTGGCATCTCTGAAGAGTTGATGGTTGCTCGAGATATAGAATTAGCCACCAATACCAAGGCTCCAATTCATTTCTTACATCTTTCGACCGCTCGCTCGGCCGAACTGGTTCGTTCAGCTAGGGCGAACGGATTAGCAGTGACGGCTGAAGTCACCCCACACCACCTCTTTTTAGACGATGGAGCAACTAGAAGCTTTGATTCGCGCTTCAAGGTCAATCCGCCCCTTAGAGATAGGGCCTCTATCGAGGCGCTTTGGAGAGCGGTTGGTGATGGAGTCTTTGAGGTAATTGGGACCGATCATGCCCCCCATGCAACCTGGAAGAAGGATGCTCCAATAGAGATCGCTGCCTTTGGGATGTTGGGCCTACAAAACTCGTTCCAAGTTTTACTCACTGGAGCACAAGGTGTAATTGCGGATTTAGGGATCATTCCGAAGCTTCCATCCCAGGTGATAAAAAGTGCACAATTGCTCGATAACGATCCCCATCCATTTGAGTTATTGGCCTGGTTATGGCGGATCATCTCGATGATCTCCTGGCAAAGTGCAAGCCTCATTGGTGATACGGGCGGATCGAGTGGAATCTTGGACGTAGGGGCAATAGCAGACTTGGTGGTATTGGATATTGAAGCGACGCGAACCATGGCGATAGAGGCTCTGGCCTCTAAGGCCAAGAATTCGCCATATCTTGGCATGACACTAAATGGCGCAGTTCGCCATTTGATAGTTGGAGGCAAAGCTTTGGTAATAGATGAGAAACTTCAAGAAGAGGGTAATTGGCGTTGATTTTTAGCGAAGAAACTTTTTTTTCCAGTGATGGTTATCTCGTTTTGAGTGATGGTACCTTTTATGAGATCGAGATCCTCTCGCTCTCTCAAAAGAGCTACGCCGGGGTGGTAGCCCTTGGCGAGGTTGTATTCAACACTGTTCTAACGGGATACCAAGAGGTTGTTACCGATCCATCCTATGCAGGCCAATTTATAACTTTTACTACTCCAGAGATAGGAAACTATGGCTGCAACTTCCATGATATGGAGTCAGATCGGATCTGGGCTAACGCGGTTGCTATCCGCAACTACAGCGGAGTGCGCTCCAACTATCGTGGGGAGAAGTCGCTTCTGGCGCTTTGTGAAGAGTCCAACGTTCCCCTGATACAAGGTTTGGATACCCGAGCCCTGACGAGACATATCAGAGAACATGGTGCCATGCCTGGAGTAATTGGCGTTGGCGACCCAAGGGAACTTGCCAAATTCGCCACCTCCGAACACTCTACCGACAATAAAGATTTAGCTGCGGTGGTCACTAGGGGTAACTCCTTTGAAGTTGGAGAGGGACCTTTGGTAGTTGCGATCGATTACGGGATGAAGTCATCGATCATAAGATATCTAGCGGGGCGCTTTCGCCTTAGGGTGGTCCCGGCGACTACAAGTGGAGCCGAGATCTTGAGCTATGGTCCAGCTGGCGTTTTTCTATCCAATGGTCCAGGTGACCCTTCCGCGCTCACCTATTCCAATAGCCAGATAACAGAGGTACTTGGGAAGGTACCGCTCTTTGGAATATGTCTTGGCCATCAACTTCTTGCTCGAGCTATCGGTGCCACAACCTATAAGTTGAACTTTGGTCACCATGGTGGTAATCATCCGGTTTCGCGCTTGAGCGACCAGGTGGTGGAAATAACGAGCCAAAATCACAACTACGCAGTCGATCGAGATTCGCTCTCTTTGGCCTATGGCAAATCTACAATTACTCATGTCAATCTGAATGACAATGTGGTTGAGGGCTTTTCGCTAGATGATGCAAGGGCCTTTTCAGTGCAATACCACCCAGAAGCTTCACCAGGTCCCCACGACTCGCTCTACCTCTTTGATCTATTCGCAAAAGAAGTGCGATCTGCCTGAGACTACGGGCGATGAGCCCTAGAGCTGGGCTCACACCAACTTTCAATATTGATCTAAGAAACAAATTTAAACTACTAGGAGGAATTCGGTTGGCGGCTAGAACAGATATTAGATCGGTATTGGTGATCGGCTCTGGTCCAATTGTCATTGGACAAGCATGCGAATTTGACTACTCCGGCACACAAGCCTGTCGAGTCCTCTCTAAAGAGGGTTATCGAGTAATCTTGGCGAATTCAAATCCAGCTACGATTATGACCGATCCCGACTTTGCAGATGCCACCTATATCGAACCACTAACTTTGGCCGTGTTAGAGATGATCATTGCCAAGGAGCGACCGGACGCCTTGCTCCCGACCCTTGGCGGACAGACCGCTTTGAATCTAGCAATGGAGTTGAATGCTGCTGGGGTGTTGGAGCGCTACGGAGTTGAGATGATTGGTGCAAATGCCCTTGCTATCAATACAGCTGAGAATAGAGAGCTCTTCAAGAATGCAATGGACGAGCTTGAACTTAGGGTTCCTCGCTCTGGCTTTGCTCATGACATGGAAAAGGCTATAAGCGTCGCCGAGGAGATTGGCTTTCCAGTTGTGGTTCGACCAAGTTTTATCCTAGGTGGTGCTGGTACTGGTATTGCCTTAGATTCCGAGGAGTTCCTAGAGATTGCTTCTTTTGGCCTGAGCGCTTCACCGATATCTGAGATTTTGATCGAAGAGTCCATTGCGGGATGGAAAGAGTTCGAGCTTGAGGTGATGCGCGATCGAGCAGATAACGCAGTCATTGTCTGTTCTATTGAGAACTTTGACCCAATGGGCGTGCATACAGGAGACTCCATAACGGTTGCCCCTGCCCAGACGCTAAGTGACGTCGAATATCAGATGATGAGAGACGCTGCATTTAGAATTATCCGCCGTATTGGAGTGGAGACCGGCGGATCGAATATCCAATTTGCCATCGATCCCACTAACGGTGAGATGGTTGTGATTGAGATGAACCCAAGGGTTTCGCGGTCATCAGCTTTGGCCTCTAAAGCCACAGGTTTTCCCATAGCCAAGATAGCAACTCTGTTGGCGATAGGCTATCGCCTCGATGAGATAGAAAACGACATAACAAAAGTTACACCCGCCTCTTTTGAGCCGAGCATCGACTACGTGGTGGTAAAGGTACCTAGATGGGCCTTTGAGAAGTTCCCCGGTGTCTCTAGCCGACTTGGAACCAGGATGCAAAGTGTCGGCGAGGCGATGGCGATCGGTCGAACTTTTACTGAGGCGCTCCAAAAGGCGATGCGCTCGATCGAACTTGGTCGTTATGGCCTTGGGGGAGATCCGCTGGATAAGTCACTTGATCTACTAGGCCTCGATGAGGTCTTGAACCTGGCTACAAAGGCAACTCCTAGTCGAATCTTTGAGGTAGAATCAGCATTGCGCAAGGGGGCATCGATTGAGCTCGTCTACGAAAAGACAAAGATTGACCCTTGGTTTCTATTTCAGATTCGAAAGATCGTCGACGAGAAGAGGTTTTGGAGCGATCTAGCAGTTGACGACGAAGGCGACTCTATTGATTCGTTGAAAGATCAAATAACACGTAAGGATCTACTTCGCGCGAAGCGAAATGGCTTTTCTGATGCTCAATTGGGCTATTTGACCAATACATCTGAGACATTGTTTCGTGAGCTTAGATCGAAGTTCGCCTTAGTGCCTGGATATAAGACAGTTGACACCTGTGCAGCAGAATTTGAGGCGACAACCCCATATCACTACTCCAGCTATGACGGAGAGTCCGAGGCCACCCTTGGGGATCGCAAGAAGGTAATAATTTTGGGGTCGGGGCCAAACCGAATTGGCCAAGGCATTGAATTTGACTACTGCTGCGTGCATGCTAGTTATGCGCTATCTGAAGCAGGCTATGAGACGATAATGCTCAATTGCAATCCAGAGACTGTTAGCACTGATTACGATACCTCAGATAAGCTCTATCTCGAGCCGCTCTTTCCTGAAGATCTAAATTCGGTAATTGAAGCCGAATCAAGCGGTCTTGGTGGCGGTAATCTCGCTGGGATTATCGTTAGCTTGGGAGGTCAAACACCCCTTCGGTTAGCTCAAGGAATTGATCCAAGCCTGATTTTAGGCACATCAGCTGACGCCATCGATATCGCCGAAGATCGAAAGCGATGGTCGGCAATGTGTGAGTCACTTTCGATTCCACAGCCCCCAGGTGGTACTGCAACGACCTTTGAAGAGGCTTCAAAGGTCGTTGCAGAGATTGGCTTTCCTGTTTTGGTGCGTCCGTCTTATGTCCTTGGTGGCAGAGCCATGGAGATTGTCTACGATCTTGAAGAATTTGAGGCTGCATTTTCGCGCCTTAGTGCGCTGTCGGCCGAAGGTGGCGAAGCGTCGATGCGCCCGGTTTTGATCGACTCGTTTTTAGAGGATGCAATTGAGATCGACGTCGATGCCATCAGGGATCAAGATGGTGGCTTTTTACTAGGGGGCATCATGGAGCACGTTGAGGAGGCCGGGATCCACTCAGGCGATTCAGCCTGTGTGATTCCACCGATAACGCTTCCCCCGCAGATCCAGCAAGAGATCGTCCAAACGACAGCCAAGATAGCAGATGCACTTTTGGTGGTGGGGTTGATAAATGTACAATTTGCCCTCAAAGCCGGTTCGCTCTATGTCATTGAGGCTAACCCTCGAGCTTCGCGTACCGTACCCTTTGTCTCTAAGGCAACGGGCGTACCACTTGTCAAGATCGCAAGTTTGGTGATGGTCGGACGTAGCCTAAAAGAGCTTGCCTCAGAGGGGATCCTTCCTGTAGCGGTGGATCGAGACTACTATGCGGTAAAAGAGGCTGTAATGCCATTTTCACGCTTTCCTTCAGCTGATACTTTGCTTGGGCCAGAGATGCGCTCCACCGGTGAGGTAATGGGTATCGACTCCACCTTTGCCCTGGCATTTGCTAAATCTCAATTGGCAGCCGGAACCTCCCTTCCCTCTAGCGGAAAGGTCTTTTTATCCCTCGCCGATCGAGACAAAGCATCGGGGGTTGAGTTGGCCCGTCGTCTGCGCGCTCTAGGATTTTCAATAGCTGCTACCAGTGGGACTGCAAAGCTGCTATCGAGTTTTGATATTTCGGTTGATGACGTGGTTGGTAAGATTGGCGAAGCTCAAGACGACGAGTTGGACGCAGTGAGCCTTATCTCATCGGGTGAAGTTGGTCTTGTGATAAATACACCACGAGGACGAGGACCAAGAAGTGACGGATATCATATTCGAAGTTCCGCCAATCGTTACAAGGTGGCCTGTGTAACTACCATGTCTGCTGCGCTAGCTGGCGTTTCGGCGATCGAGGCACTAAAAGACAACAAAATGACCATTACCTCGATTCAAGAGTTCCACCGTTCGATCTCCAAGGGTTCGAGATAGCGCTACAGTACAAGTTGATACCATGTTGTTGATACAGCGCCGTTGATACAGTGAAATGGCAGGGCGCAACGAAACGGCAGGGCACAACCGAAGTATTCTTTAGTTTGGGTAGTAACGTCACTGGATCTAGAAAATAGTATTGGAGCGGTTGTGCTTTATTAGGCGATATTAGGCGATATTAGACAATGGAGCCGAATTGAATTGGATGGCTAAATCGGGAGGTCGAGCAATTGGTTGATATGACAAGTGTGATTTGCCAAGGGCTGACCTTGAAGACGCCAGTTATGAATGCATCAGGCGTTGGGGGTTTTTCAAATGAGTTGCACGGATATGTCAATATGGCCGAGATGGGTGCATTTGTCACTAAATCGCTAGCCCCTTTTGAAACCAAAGGCAATCCAGCTCCTAGGGTTGTTGGTGCAAATGCGGCCATGTTGAATTCGGTTGGCCTTACGGGGCCAGGAATTGAATTTTGGCGAGAGAACCTACTTGCTAAGTTGGTGAAGATAAATGTTCCCACGATCGTGAGCATTTGGGGAAGAACCATCGATGATTACGCTCGAGCTGCAGCTCTTCTACAAGGGGTAGATCCAATAGTGGTTGGCGTTGAGGTAAATGTATCTTGTCCAAATATTGAGGATAAGAACAAGATGTTTGCCCATTCGGTTACCAGCGTAGGCGAGATTCTTGATGCCACAAAGGAATTGTCACTGCCTAGACTTATTAAACTTTCTCCAAGCACACACCTTCTGGGGGAGATCCTTGAAGTAGTTGATGCCTCAAGTGCATCTGGGGTGGTCCTCACAAATACAGCTCTAGGTCTCTCTCTTGACATGGGTAACCTTCTGCCATCTCTTGGGGCGCGCGGTGGAGGACTCTCGGGTCCAGCGTTGCATCAGATTGCATTGAGAGCGATCTACGACTCCTATAGGGCACTTCCGAATCTTCCGATCGTCGGTGTGGGCGGAGTCTCGAATGCCCGAGGGGCTATTGAGATGTTGGCAGCTGGGGCTCGAGTAATCCAAATTGGAACGGCATCCTTTGTCGAGCCTCGAGTAATCTCGAAGGTGATTCAGGATCTTCCAAAAGAGATCGAGAAGTTGGGGTTTTCAGCTGTTTCGGACCTCGTAGGTGCCGCTCATCGTGGTGGAGCTGCCGCTACACGAGATTGATCGTTTTCTGTGGTTTTCCATACTTTGGCTTCTTCAATTGGTCGAGCATGGCAACTGAAGCCAGGCGGTAGATAACGATAGATTGGTCGATTCCCACATAGTTGACTCCACAGAGCCGGCTGTACCACAGAGCCGCGTGTATCACAGAGAATCGCCTTGGGCTAAGTGGGCCAATACTTATAAGATTCCTTTGGCCATCAAGAACAATTCCATGTGTGCCTATATCTTTGCCACCATGTTGGCTACTAGGGGTAACTCGGGGAGGATGCTTGATTGAGGGGGCCTCTAGCACCTCGTTGTTTCATTGGCATGATTGGAGCAAGAAGACGCTCTATGAGTTTTCAATTGCAACCTATTTAATGGTAAATACGTTTCCAAAACTGATATATGCATACGACTTCTATGCAAGTATTGATTTGGGAAGTTTCGAGTTAAATTGACTTGATTTTTTTAGTTTTGACCTGTGAAATTTTGACCTGTGAAGTCGCGTAATAAAAAAGGCAGGCTTGACTAGCCCTTGTGGTCCTTTGATACCAAGAAGAAAGATTGTGAGATGTCAGACTCTAGGCTCGCATTGGCGATAGATACCGATGATGTGGTTGAAGCTCTTCGCTGGGCGAAGGAGTATTCCTATGCATTTGGATATGCAAAGGTTGGTTTGGAGCTGTTTGTGTCGGAAGGACCAAGTGTAATCTACTCCTTGAGGGAGCTCGGATATAGAATTTTCTTGGATTTGAAGCTTCATGACATTCCTAATACCGTCTTCAAAGCAGCCAAGGTCATAGGTAGCTTTGGTGTGGAACTCCTGACTGTTCACTCTCTGGGAGGCCTTGATATGCTAAAGGCTGCCGTTGAGGGCGTGGTGACTGGGGCGGTTCTAGCTGGAGTCGCAGAGCCTCCGGCGATCATAGGGGTGACCTATCTGACCAGTGATTCATCCATCGACCCCGCGGGTTTCGCCGAGCGATTGACTCTAATTAAAGACAGCGGCGCCCGTGGATTTGTCTCTTCTGGTCACGAGGTCGCTAGAGCTAAGGAGCTTGAGCCAGATCTTTTTGCGGTCGTTCCCGGAATACGTTTTAGAGACGATGCTAGAGATGATCAATCTAGAGTCATGACACCCACCCAAGCGCTGACTCAAGGAGCGGACCTTCTTGTTCTGGGTCGAAGCGTGACGCGCTCACAGAGACCTCGCGAGGCTATTGAGATGCTTCTGGAGTCGATTTCGAAGATTTAATATGGTTATTAGCTGAGCGAATCACCTTGATTTTATCAATTTTACCCGTGGCATCGCTGTCTCTAAATGGAATTAAAGTCGACTCGTTTTGAGTACGAAGATTTTCTATACATGTAGGTTTTCGGGCTTGTTGACATTTGGGGACGTCTAATAGAGATCTTAGGATCGCTAGATTTGCCTATCTATGCCTCTGTAGCCGCAAGTGTGCTATTAGGAAGGTCGCACTATGAAGCGCAAAGAAAAGATGCTTTCTGACGCCAATATGATCCAGTGCGGGGATCTGTGGGGCGGTGGCTGTCATGAAGTGCTTTTAGATGCGGATCGATTTAGATGCAAGATAGATTCACATACATCGAGTCGCCATGCAATAGTAATTCGAGATGCACTCCGTGTTGGCTTTGAGCCCGATGAATTGGTGGTACTTCAGCGGATCGAAAGCGACGATGACCTCTCGACGGAGTTGTGTGACTTTTTGTCAACCTCGCTGGAGGGACGGTTTTTATTGGCGCGCCATAGATGCTGCCCGCCCGAGGTGATGAGAAAGATCATCGATTTCAAAGAGCTTAAAGTTCTTCGTGCTGCTTCGACAAATCGATGCGCTCCGGCGGATGTGTTGGTGACCATGAGTTCCCATAGCGACTATGAGGTTCGTGCTAATGTGGCAGAAAACACCTCTTGTCCAAGGGATGTTCATGCTAGCTTGGCGGGCGATCGTTCGGTTACTGTGAGGGCGGCCGTTGCGTCAAACACGGTGGTGGATCCTGCGATCTTGATAAGCCTTATGCACGATGATAGCGACCCCGTGAGATTAGCATTGGTCAAAAATCCAATCTCACCCCCAGCGGTCTTAGAGTCACTGATCTCTGGCAAATCACATGAGATTAGAATCAGAGCGGCTACGCACCCTAACTTGAATCGATCCTTGGCGCTCAAACTATCTCGGGATGTAGATTGGCGCGTGAGGGGAGCCCTCGGAGCATCCATTACCGCTGTAATTGATGGATCGTTAGAGATCTTTCGGGCATTGGCTTGCGATCGAGATGTCCCAGCGAGATCTAAAGTGGCCGCAAATAGCTGCCTTCCGGAGGATTTGGCACTTGAGCTTTGCCAAGACCCCGACTATAGCGTGAGACATCACTTAGCGGCAAATAGTGCTCTGTCGGTGGCTACTTATGCAAGGCTCCGCTTTGACGAGCGTGCAAGCGTACGTCGCAACCTTGTCAACAATCCCAGCCGACCGCTCTTTTACAGCGATGAAGAGGTGGAGAAGTTTATGGACTCCAATCCTGACTTTGCGTGGCTGGTCTTTTGGGGCGACCACCGTTTGACTCCGATCAATGCTCGTCGCGCAGTGGACCTTTCGATTGGAAAGAGCCTTCCTTATGACGACTTCTTTTTCATTCACGAAGAGAACCGTGTTCTTTTAGGTGAGCTTTTTTTGGCGGGAAAGATCAAATTTGACAAGCGAGAGAGCTTGAGCCTTTTGCATTCGATCTGTCAAATCGAAGACCAGATCGAGTTGTCAAAGAATATCTATTCTGTGATTGCTGCCCGTGGGGAATTCGATACACTCCATGGTGCCAAGGAAGTCCTTCGTGCATCATACGGCCAGGATCAACTTCGTGATTTTAAGGTTTCCGGACTCCACTGATTTGGCCTCAAATCCATTAATAACATTACGTATATGTTGATATTCGATTCATGAAATGACTACATTGATATTAATTACCAACTTTTTTTTGAAATTTTGCCGAAATCGACACGAAGTGTCGTAGCCTGCGGTAATTTCACAATATGCCTTTGCCTCCACAATTAACACCAGAACAAAGAGCCGACGCACTAAAGAAAGCTGCTGAAGCCCGTAAACAACGAGCTGAAATCAAAGAAAAGCTAAAGCTGGGTACGGTTACCCTCTCTGAGCTTCTTGAAAAGGCTCCTAACGATGAACTTATTGGAAAGATGAAAGTCGCATCCGTTCTTGAATCTCTGCCAGGAATTGGCAAGGTTCGCTCTAAGAAGATTATGGATGCTGTCGGAATCACTGAAACGAGACGCCTCCAGGGTCTAGGGGTCAAGCAGAAGCAAAATCTGCTTGAAGAGGCTTCTAAAGCCTAGCTAGCTTGATTTTCGTCCTTTGTGGTCCGGGCGGCGTCGGTAAAGGTACCGTTGCCGGCCGACTCATTGAATGTGTTGAGAACCTCTCTTTGTCTCGCTCTTGGACGACAAGAACTCGTCGTGAAAATGAATCGGCGAGCGCTTACGTCTTTGTGGATGAAGAGAGCTTTCTCTCTAAGGTTGCCGACCACGGCTTTATTGAGTATGCTCGTTTTTTAGACAACTTCTACGGAACACCGCTTCCAGAGGAACGGTTTTTTGGGTGCGAAAGTCATCTTCTCCTTGAGATAGATGTTCAAGGTGCCAAACAGATTAGAGAGCTGATTGCATCTGCAAAGATTATGGTCTTAACTCCGCCAAGCGATTCAGAGCTAGAGCGTCGGCTTCGCGTTCGAGGTGACGACCAGGGTCATATTGCTGCTCGTGTTGCCTTGGCAAATAGCGAAATTGAAAGTGCACTGGCTCTAGGCGGACAGCGCTTTATCAATGATGATCTTGAGGCGGTAGTCGCTGAGATAGCGGGTTTTATTGAAACCTGTATTGGCGATTGTCACGATCATCCCTAGATTGCCAAGATTATCCCTAGTGGCTCTTTGTCATTCATGACTTGACTTGATGACTTGATGACTTGACTTGATGACTTGACTTGATGACTTGACTTGATGACTTGACTTGATGACTTGACTTGAATTGGGAGATTAGCTATCAACACCGAGGTGGTCATGGCCATCAAGGTAGAGTAGCTCGGATTCCTTAGTCTTTGCGATAGTCGTAACTTCAGTGAACTGGACTAGACTGAAAAGCCGTATTTAATGTTTTTTTTAAGGATTCGCATTGGCTAAGTCTGCATTCGATGGTTCGCTTATGAGTCCCCCAATTGAGGACCTTTTGGATAAGGTTGATTCCAAGTTCTCCCTAGTGACACTCGCTGCGCGTCGGGCCCGACAGATCAATGCCTATCATGCTCACCTTGGTGGAAATATGGGAGCTATAGTCCCACCCCAATTTGACGACGTTACACGAAAGCCCCTGTCAGCATCGTTTGATGAAATTGCTTCTGGCTTTGTGGTTCCGATTCGTGAGGCGATTGCAGCTGTTGTAATACCAGAGTCAGAGGACGCTGAGGAGTTCGATGCAATGGATCTTGGCGATGAGATCTTTATTGCCTCTGAGATCGATGGTAACGGCGAACTGGACTGAGGTCTTTTGCTCTTGGGTAATCCCTTCTCGTAACGACTTAGAAAAAACTACTGAGTGAATCTCTGCCTATCGTAGTTTTTCTTTCCCTCGCATCAGTTTTGATGGCATCTGCGACGAGCGGGTGCCATTTTTTTATTCAAATACTTTATTTAAATTTTGTATTCTAAGGCGCCCGTTCGCAGCTGATTCGATGTCTTTCCTATGTTGCTCCCAGCTAAAGCGAATCCTTTAGCTTGAAGGCAAAAATGCATCCAAGAGATGGCGAACTAATGGGTGTTCCTGCGATGACTATCGATTGTTTTTGGAATTTATTGACTTCGGCTCTGCAAAAGCCACTTTGAGTTACATGACTTGTTTGGTGTTTTAGCCCAAAAGTTTTAGCCAAATAGCTTTCAGCCCAATAGCTTTTAGCCCAAGAAGTCCCAATGCGGTAGCTTTTTCGCTTCATTCGAATGGGCAGAACAGCTGGGATTCTGTATTCTTCCCCAGTACCTATTTGTGCTTTCTCCCTTCTCCCTTATCTCTCAAGATATTTCTAGGTCTTTTGAGGGGTCAACTTGTTGAGCTCTATTTATCCTTGGGCGCGGCTAAAGATGGGGCTTAAGATATTGATCGGTGTTATCTATTCTTTTCGTAATTAGTTCCCTGATTGCTTTGTTGGTTGTTCACAAGTGACAGCCACCAAAGTAAGTGCGAACCAGGAAAATGCGAAGACATTGACG
This sequence comes from Acidithrix sp. C25, assembly GCF_904848545.2. Taxonomy (NCBI): domain Bacteria; kingdom Bacillati; phylum Actinomycetota; class Acidimicrobiia; order Acidimicrobiales; family Acidimicrobiaceae; genus Acidithrix; species Acidithrix sp. C25. The sequence continues at coordinate 487,368 of NZ_CAJHCI020000002.1, read as the reverse complement.
GCAACGGCTTTCCATCTTCTTTTTCTCTTCCGGTGACGTTGCCTTTTCTGGCTGTCTGACTCATAATCTGCTTATTGAAGGTTCGGGTTCTCTCGTCAAAGTAGGACCATAACCTACGTCTCATCGAGGTAGTTGGGATCAAGTTGGATAACATCGAAGGTAATGGAAAAGAATTTAATTAAAGGCAAGAATATAGCGCTGGGGGTTTCGGGTGGCATTGCTGCATATAAGGCAGTTGAGCTTTGCAGAGCACTCGTTGATGCCGGCGCCTATGTGACTCCGATATTGACCGAGTCGGCGCTTCAATTTGTCGGCCTTGCAACCTTTCGCGCCTTGGGTACCCACGAGCCGTTGACCGATCTGTGGACTTCAGGAGATCCAATTCCTCACACCAAGGTAGGGCAGAATTCAGATCTAATAGTTGTTGCTCCTGCGACTGCCAATCTCATTGGAAAGTTTGCAGGTGCTATCGCCGATGATGCGCTAACTACTACATTGATTGCGAGCGCTGCGCCGATAGTTCTTTGCGGGGCAATGCACACAGAGATGTGGTTCCACCCAGGGGTCATAGAGAATGTTCAAAAGATCAGGGATCGGGGATTTTGCGTAGTGGATCCTGAGGCGGGTCGACTAGCGGGTGGCGACGTTGGCTTTGGGCGGCTAGCCCCGACGCATAAGATTATGGAAGCGATTCAAACTGAGTTGGAGCGGAGAGATGAGGAAGAGGCAGGAGATTCTCAGCCGCTGAAAGGCCGGCGCCTTTTGATAAGTCTCGGTGGCACCAGAGAGGCGATCGATCCAGTTCGCTTTATTGGCAATCGATCCAGTGGCAAACAGGGAATTGCAATCGTCACAGAAGCCGCTTTACTTGGCGCTGTAGGTGTGGTTGTATCTACCGTGGACTTTGCTCGCGTTGATGGTTTCGAGACGATTCGGGTTGAGAGCGCGCTTGAGATGCACCAAGAGATACTTTCCCATTTGTCAGAGAGCGACGGACTCATCATGTGTGCTGCTGTAGCGGACTATCGGGTGAAAAATCCTGCCTCAATTAAGATCAAAAAGGGTGCTAGTGCGCCTCAAATTGAACTGATCGAGAATCCCGATATCTTGGCTGACTCCTCTAGCTACATAAAATCGAACGACCTTAAATGTGTAACCGTTGGCTTTGCAGCTGAGACCAATGATGCTCTTTTAAATGGGAAGAAGAAGCTATCCAAGAAGGGGATCGATTTGATGGTCGTAAACGACGTCACTGAAGATGGAAGTGGCTTTGGATCGGACTCCAACGCTGTGTGGATTTTAGACTCGCAGGGCTCGTCTGAGCGTATCGATCTAGCCAAGAAGTCCAAGATAGCCAAGTCCCTTCTTTTATCATTGGTGAAAATACTTGATTTGAAGTTCCCGTTGAAAAACTAAGCTTTGGGGATAGTTCAACACCGTTAGTAATTTGTGTTGGAAGAGTTTTCAGATTCGCCCCACGGATTCCTTAGGGAAGACTATTAATCAAGGACATGGGAGTTTATAAAATGTCAAAGCGGTATACATTTACATCGGAGTCTGTAACCGAAGGTCACCCAGACAAGATGGCCGATCAGATCTCCGATTCGGTTCTGGATGCCATTTTGACCCAGGATCCAAATGGTCGTGTGGCTTGTGAGACCCTCCTGACAACTGGCTTGGTCGTCGTGGCTGGCGAGATCTCGACCTCTAGCTATGTGGATATTCCCCACCTAGTCCGAAATACGATCTGTGATATTGGGTACACCTCTGAGAGCTATGGCTTTGATGGAAATACCTGTGGAGTAATAGTCTCGATTGACGAGCAAAGCGCTGATATCTCCCAGGGTGTTACCACCGCTCTTGAGACTCGCTCTCGTTCAACCTCGGATGAACTGGATCTTTTGGGGGCCGGAGATCAGGGGATGATGTTTGGTTACGCCTGTGATGAGACGCCAGATTTGATGCCGCTTCCGATTTGGCTCGCGCACAGATTGGCCCAAAGGCTCTCTGAGGTACGTCGGGCGGGTGTTTTACCATATCTACGCCCTGACGGTAAGACTCAAGTAACGATCGAATATGAAGGAAATGTTCCTGTTCGCCTCGATACAGTTTTGATCTCTACTCAGCATCAGCCTGGAATCGATTTAGAGACTCTTCTGCTACCAGACCTACGAGAGTCGGTTATCAATCCTATGATTCCTGAAGGACTTGACCATAAGGGATTTAGGATTCTAGCAAATCCAACCGGTCGCTTTGAGATTGGCGGGCCACATGCCGACACGGGTTTAACGGGGCGCAAGATTATAGTTGACACCTATGGAGGCTCGGCCCGTCACGGTGGCGGTGCGTTTTCAGGCAAGGATCCATCTAAAGTCGATCGATCTGCCGCATATGCAGCTCGTTGGGTTGCAAAGCATGTGGTAGCCAGTGGCGCTGCGAGTCGCTGCGAGGTCCAGGTGGCCTATGCAATTGGTGTAGCAAGACCGGTCTCGTTGATGGTCGAAACTTTCGGTACTGAAGTGGTCTCACCAGATGCGATAACCAAGGCAATTGGCGAGACCTTTGATCTACGTCCGGCCGCGATCATTCGTGATCTCGATCTACGACGTCCTATCTACCGTAAGACTGCAGCCTATGGCCATTTCGGCCGTAACGACAAGGGCTTCACATGGGAGATCCTAAGTAACCTTGATGAATTCAAGCGAGCCCTCGGCAACTAATACCATCTCAGAGTTCCCCAGTGATTTTCATGAACTCGATGAGGGTTTGGACCATGTTGGTCATTTCGTAGGGGTTCGTTTTGACGTCGTCTCTTTGGAGCGAGTATTTTCATATTCGGTTCCCAAAGAGTTGATAGGAAAGATCGGACTGGGAACTCCAGTACGAGCCCCGCTGAACAACAGAAGTGCTAGAGGATGGGTTGTTGAATATCCTCATCGACCCACCGTAGCAATCGATAAGGTTTTAGAGCTCTATTTTCTAGATAATTATGCTCTCTCGACAGATCTCTATGAGCTCTGTCGATTTGGTGCGTGGCGCTATGGGTCGAATCTAGTACATTTCCTAAAACATGCACGAAGTGCGGCCGCTTCAACTCCGTATTCACTTCAAGGGGATGGCGAAGGTATGGGGCGGGCGAATTTGACTAATCCCCCCACCAAGAGATCCTCCAGGCAGGGCCTAGATGCAGGAATTGAGGCGTCAGGAGGTGACGCATTTGAAGCTGGCTCATTAGAAGCTAGACAAGGCTCTGATCTTCAAAAAAAGGCCGCCCCGGGTTCCACCTACATCCGAATTAGCCCATGTGAAAGCGTTGAGGATACCATCTTTGAACTCTGCATTCGGGCTATCTCTATGCAAAAACGAGTACTCGTTCTCTTTGGTAATGAGTTTGAGATGCAAAGAAGTAACTTGCGCCTTGGTCAAATGGGTCTATCTACTTACGTTCTAGAGCGAGGCGATACCAAAAAGGCCAGGTCACAGCGAGTTGACGCTAGCTGTATAATATCGAGTCGTATTGGCGTCTTCGCGCCAATTGGTAATCTCGGAGCAATTGTTGTCGTGGATCCTGCCGATAGCGGCCACAAGAATTCCTCGGAGCCTACCTGGGAGAGTGCCGTCATCGCTCAGCGGCGAGGCGAGTTGGAGCGTTGTGACCTGATTTCAATATCTGGCTATCCAAGTCCGGAATATTCCCATCAAACTCGGATCGTAACCAAGGGAAACGACTCCAAGTGCTGGCCAAAGGTCGCTGAGGTGGATTTGAATGAGAACGGAGGAGTTCTTGTCAATAGCGATCTTGTACATTGGATCAATCGGATTAGGGGGAGCGTTGTAGGAAGAGATAAGGCTCCAGTTCTTTTGATTCATAATAGAAAGGGAAAGATCAATCGATTTAAGTGTACAAAGTGCAAGAAGACCGTTTTGTGTGAGGCGTGTTCCACCCCGTTGATCATGGGAGAACCATACAGCGAAGAGGGAAAGAACACGCCGAATTTTTTACATCACTATGAATTTCGAACCGAGAAGGCAAAGAGCGATTTTGAGAAGCTTTTCCCCAGGGGTCTGATTTGTCCAAAGTGCCGTCTTCCTACCCCAGTAGCCTGTGGCCTTTGTAAATCGACCAGAATTGTAGCGGTCTCATTTGGTACGACCCGAATCGCAGACGAACTTGAATCGATACTTTCTATAAAGGTACCGCTCTTAGATGAGAAGAACTTCTCATCAATCGAAGTTGAATCGGCAGAGGTGGTCGTTGGTACCGTGGGAGCTTTGACGAGGCTCGAGCGAGTGTCGGGAGTTGGCTTCGTGGACTTTGACCAATTCTTTGCTACGCCTAGCTTTCATTCGACTAATCGAATCTTTGGCCACTGGTATAGGGCAGCTCGCCTTCTTTTTCAAAGTGGCTTCGAGCCCAATGGTGAATCTCAAAGTCGGATCTTGATCCAAAGCAGAGATTTGGGCTCAGATCTTCTAAATTCGATGATAACAAGGTCACCAAAGTCTCTTTTGGAGTTAGATCGAAATCAACGCAAGGAGTTAGACTTACCTCCATATTGTGCACTGGCTACCTTTTATGGTGATGGAGCTTCGCTCTTTAGTCTTTCAACCTTTGATTTGATAAATACTGATCCCCGTTTTTCAAATGTCGAGATGATTTCCCTAGGTGAGGATCGCTACGTCATAAAAGCACTAGACCATGACCTCCTTAGTGGCCTGATTGAGACTCTTAGCCCTTACCGCAATGAAGTTCACCTGCACGTGGACCCAAGAGAGATTTAGCCGCTTTGAAGCACGAGAGGCTCTTGCGAGATTTATCTTTACTGACTACTTATTCCGAGGCGTTATTGAATTATTGAGCTTTGTTGCATTGTAGGGCATTGTCGAATTGTCGAATTGTCGAATTGTCGAATTGTCGAGACCGCTATGGCGAGCGGTGTATCTGTATGGGGCAATAGCCCCAAGGCAATAAAGATCTGAAAGATTCCTCTTGGTGAAATTACTTTTTTGATCGTCTTGATAGGTCGTAAAGTTGTGCTCTGTGTCGCTGGTTGATATGGATGGTGAAATTGAATCATTGAGATGAACAGGATTTTTAGAAGCGACGACTTTAAACAGGTGACTACAAAAGCGATCCTCGGCGATTCGTCCCATGTGAGTCGTCCCAGATGAGGCTTTTTAGGCAAGGCGATGCCCATGATTTTTGCTCCAACTCTTTTGCTCCAACTCTCTAGCTGGGTGTTGTTGAGCAATCTCTAAAGGATCCTTTCTTGGTCTCCGTCAAAGGATCTCCGATCTTTTATGTGCTTTTTACCCAGTGGTGCATCCGTGATTCATTGAGATTGTTCATTTAGATTGGCTCGGTTGAATATTTTTGGAATGAGCCATGTAGACGCATTCGAAGCATCGATTACGGATCATTTTTTATGTGATCGTTACTTTTTATAATAGCGTTTGTGGTGGGTTGTTCTTGTTGGAATCGCTTTATTTTGACTGGGTGAGGCCATTGGGAGCGTATTCGTCCCGAGGTAGATTCGATTTCGGATTTTGATAATGGCGACAGTGGCAGTCTGGATAGTTGCTCTCATTGGTATTTTGGCGAACTCGAATTTCAACAGGTCTAAATCCGTGACGTGTCTCGTTATGGCGATCAAAGGAAATTGGGTAGCAGTCGCGAATCTTCGAGAGGTGCGTGAGTTTTTGGAAGGATTTAAAGTTGGCTTGCCTTGCTGCGGGGTCGAATTGACGGTTGCGGCAAATTTGATTTTAGGTGTCGAAAACTTTGAGGTTCAATTAGTGGCCTTTGATTGTAGGAACGACTCCTTGTGACTTTTCATTAATCTTTCGGCGATAGGTCTAGTCTGGTATAATCTTAGACAAATGCCGACTTAGAATTTTTGGGAGATAGGGATGCGAGCGACCCTGACTTAGATAAGGCTGCGTGTCACCTGATTTTTGGTTCTCAAGTCGAAACACGACAGGACCGTAGGTGGCGATGCGCGCTTTGACATATGAGGCATAGACCTATCTCAATAAGACAGAGTTAAATCTCAATAAGACAGAGTTAAATCTCAATAAGACAGAGCTAAATTACGCAGAAATGCATGAACTAGTGCTTTTGAAATGGTGAGATAATGCCATATTGGCTTTCGAATGGTATGTTAGCGCGCTCTTGTTTGTCTGAATTCGAATCTGTTTGGTTTTATGGATGCGGGCGACCTTCCTAAAGCTTTGACACTTGGGAAGGTCGCCTCGGGAAGATGTATCTTCTAAATCGGAAGTGAGTGGGTCTCTTTGACTAACTTCGATAGCTTTTGAAGAGTTTCGATGACCCTTTCGGTATCGTCGGCGAGTTGGGCAGGCCCTTGGTTTGAGAGTGCGTCGGTCTCGTCTTCAATAGATGCCTTCAGAGATTTCCCCTCGGTGGTGAGTGATTGACCGTCTTTAGCGACAAGACCTCTAGTGATTAGCACTTGGAGAGCGTCATCCCACTCTTGATCGCTAAATCCTCGCGATCTGGTGAGAAATTCTCTAGGGATTCTCCCATCTAGGAAGTGGAGATAATTTGCTTCAATTCCACTTATCTGTGCATGCACGAGGCAGTTAATATGGTTGTCGCCTCGGTGTTCACGAAATAGAGTGATCAGCTGCCATAGCCGCGTTGGTCGATCGGAGCTTAATTCTATGGATAGGTGACCGGCAAATAGTGGTCGACCGTAGAGGGGCAACGTCTTGGAAATTGGTTCAAGTTTCTCAATCAAATAATCAACTTCGTCTCCAAGGCTTTGACATGGAACGGCGAGCATCTCGCCTGCTGCTTTGAGTCTCGCCTCGATCATGGCCCCTGGGGTTGTTAGAGACCAAGCTAGGGGTATGAAATTTTCTATCGCTGAAGGCGAAAATGAGTAGAAGCTAGAAGTGACCACAGGGGCTGTTACCGCTCCCATACCTGCCACCCGTGAGGCGAAATAGCCCATAAAGCGGGACGAGACGCCAGCTTGTTTGTAGTATTGGTGGGCCGGGTCATAGAAGTATATGCCAGCATGCGCTAACTCATATGCCTTATAAAAGCGACGTGCATTTGCCAAGTTTTCCAATTCCGTTGGCTCCTTTCATCATTTTTTTCATCCTTTTTGAATAGTTCGCCTCAAATAGAAGATTCCTATCTTTGGTTTGGATGGTCAGTGGATTATCGTTCTTGGGGTTTGTCTTGTTTAGGTTTGTGTTTAGGTGCGTGTCATTAGTTTTCTCGGTTATATACAAAACGAGAACTCAACTTCCTCCATGATCTTACTCTTTGCCGATGGTCTATATTGGCTGAAGTTAAAGTGGCCCTAATTTAGCGAAATGGGGCAGCTGCCTTACTTTGGTTTGACTAGTCGGTAAGTCCAAGAGGCAGTGTTTAATCGAGCGTTTCTCAAACCTCACTTTGTGGGGTGTTTTGTACAATAGCATTGGCCGTGAGCTTCAAAGGAGATGTTTGTAACCTTTTGAAAGCATCAGCTCGGTTATAATCGTTGAACTTTGAAGAACGCGAAGGTCGGTTGGTTTCAATAGCGACACGAAGCGGACTAGGATGTAAGTTGTGTCTAAACTTCCGATTCGTACCTATGGTGATCCAGTTTTACGTCAACGAACTAAGGCGGTCGACACTATCGACGGTTCGATTGCACGCCTTTGCGAAGAGATGATCGAGGTAATGCGCATCGCACCCGGTGTAGGGTTGGCTGCGAACCAAATAGGTATATCCAAAAGCATCTTTGTCTATGACATTGGCGATGGTTCTAGGGTTGTTCTAAATCCCGTAATCACCGAGACCTCCGGCGAATGGACCTACGAGGAAGGGTGCCTTAGTGTGCCCGGGTTGTTCTGGCCGATTACTCGTCCCAAAGTGGTTCATTTGGAAGGGATCGACCTAAACGGAGATCCCGTATCTATAGAAGGGGACAACTTATTAGGTCGCGTATTTCAACACGAACTTGATCACCTAAACGGTGTATTGCTTGTTGAACGGTTAGATCCTGATCAATTAAAGGCTTCGAAGAAGGAACTTCGTAAGCTCGCACTCGAAAGTATGAAATAGTGGCAAATAAAAATGAGTTCAGTAGCCTTTCTAGTAATCCAAAGATTGTCTTTATGGGTTCACCCCAAGAGGCCGCAAGCGTCTTAGAGCACCTTATCGAATCGAATATGACGCCGGTTTGTGTAGTCACTAATCCACCAGCTCGACGCGGCAGAGGAAAGGCGATCTCGCCCACGCTCGTTGAAGAAGTTGCACTTGTCCATGGCATCAAAGTTCTTTATGATCCGGTGGAGTTGGTTGATTTTGACTTCGACCTTGGAGTGGTGGTTGCCTTTGGAAAGATCCTTAGTGATGAGATTCTGGAGCTTGCTCCTTTTGTCAACATACATTTTTCGCTGCTACCAAGGTGGAGAGGTGCCGCTCCGATCGAGCGGGCAATTCTTGCCGGAGATGAAAAGGTAGGGGTGTGCCTAATGGAGATCGGCCCTGGCCTTGATGAAGGTGATATCTTTGCCCAGTCGGAGTTGATTCTATCGGGTGATGAGACCTCTCAAGAGCTAAGAGAGACACTTACCGAGATAGGCGCCGAGCTATTGGTCGATCATCTTTCTAAGGGTAGCGAGGGTTTCTCACAAAGAGTTACGCAGAATGGTGAAGTGACTTACGCTAAGAAGATTACCTCTGACGACCTCCATTGCGACTTCAACTTGGATTCTGAGGCTAATTTCAAGATCGTTAGATTGGGTGAGGCCTGGACGACGCTAAAGGATAAGCGCGTCAAGATCATTTCAGCGCGGCCTATAGAGATCGATGCGCTCGATGATGATGATCCGGGAACGATAGTTGATGATATCGTAATCTGTAATCCAGGTGGCCTACTTTTGTTAGAGGTGCAGCCTGAGGGGCGAAGGGTGATGACTGCGTCTGATTGGTTGCGTGGAGTTAGAGTCGGCTCTAAGAAGTTATCATTTCAGTAGCAGCTATCAATCATTGGAGTTGATGATTTAATGTTTACCGGTTTAGTCCAAAGTATTGGCTCTGTGGTTGGAATAGATTCTTCAAGATATATCTTTCAATGGCTCAACCGAGGCAAAGGCTTTGAAATTGGTGAATCGATTTCGGTGGATGGTTGTTGTTTGACTGTGGTGGATTTCAGTGATGAGACCTTTAGCACCGATGTTGTTTGCGAGACTCAATCTAGGACAAAGGTACTGACCTACACCTTGGAGACAAGGGTAAACCTAGAAGCTGCCATGCTCGCCAGCGATTCAATTGGTGGCCACTTTGTTTTAGGTCACATTGATTCAACCGCCAAGGTGCTAAGCGCTGGCGAGAGATTTCGCATTGAAATCTCACCAAGCGACGCCCTCTACGTCGTCGAAAAGGGGTCTATCGCTATCGACGGGGTATCTTTGACCGTTGCTGGAAATGGCGAGGATTGGGTTGAGGTAGCTTTGATCCCTCACACTCTTTTAGTCACAACTCTTGGAGATCGAGCGCCGGGCGATCTTGTCAACATAGAATTTGATGTTTTGGCTAAGCACGTATCTCGAATTGCCAGCGCGCAGTTTTCGGCAGTTAGATAGCTTTGCCGATTGTATTTGGCTTGTGCCAAGTTTATTTTTTCGTAATTGAGGTTTTGTTGTGCCGTTAGCTGCAATTGAAGAGGCTATTAAAGCCATCGCACGTGGAGAGATGGTGGTGGTGGTCGACGATGAGGATCGTGAGAATGAGGGCGACCTCATTATGGCCTCCCAATTCGTTACCAGCGAAGCGATAAGCTTTTACCTAGAACATACCTCAGGTCTAATCTGTGCCTCGATGATCGGTAAGCGCCTCGACGAGCTAGACCTTCCTCTGATGGTTCATGAGAACACGGAATCTCAAAGAACTGCCTTTACCGTTACCGTGGATGCGGTGCACGGAACCACAACTGGCATATCTTCTTCTGATCGAGCAGCAACTATTCAGGCGTTGGTAAATCCTCTAACAAAGCCGAGGGACCTGGCTCGACCTGGCCATGTGCTGCCGCTACGATATCGCCAAGGTGGGGTTCTCAAGCGTCAAGGTCACACTGAGGCGGCTGTCGATTTGGCGATTTTGGCAGGACTTGCTCCTTCTGGTATTCTCTGTGAAATTGTCACCAGTGATAAATCGGCAATGGCACGTTTTGATGAGCTGGAGTCCTTTTCGACAAAGCACGGCCTTGTAATGATCTCTATTGCAGATCTTGTTCGGTATAGGCGAAAAAACGAAAAATTAGTTCGTCGGGTCGATGGTGCGTCGGCTAAGATCCCGACAAAATACGGTGATTTTGTCGGATATGTCTTTGAATCACTGCTCGATGGCGAAAGCCACTTTGCCCTTACGATGGGTGAGATCGATCCAGATGTAGCAACTCTCGTGCGTGTTCATTCGGAATGTCTCACAGGGGATGTCTTTGGCTCGATGAGATGCGACTGTGGTCCGCAGCTCGATAGTGCTCTTGAGATGGTCGCAAAGGCGGGATCAGGGGTAATTGTTTACTTGAGGGGCCACGAGGGGCGCGGAATTGGAATCGCGCATAAGATTCGTGCTTATTCTCTACAAGATGAGGGCTTCGATACCGTTGATGCCAATCTGGAGCTTGGACTTCCAGTTGATTCGCGAGAATATGGCATTGGAGCTCAGATATTGGTGGATCTTGGCGTCGGAAAGATGCGGCTGCTCACTAATAATCCCGCCAAATACGGAGGTTTGGCCGGTTTTGGCCTTGACATCGTCGATAGAGTTGCACTAACGACCTCTCCTAATCCGTCAAATATTGAATATCTTCGGACTAAGAAGAGTCGCATGGGTCACCTGATCGAAGGTATATGATCGACTCAATTCTGCGAGAGTGGTCGCAGCATTTTTGGGTCGTGACGTTTTAGGCCAAAGCGTTTTGGGTCAAAGCTAGCCTGTGCAAAATGGTTTTTTGAGCGCTTTGACAGTTGACTTTGACCCTTGATGGAGCAAAATTAATCGAGCAAAATTGACAGCACAATGAATTTCGATGACTCCATAACTGCGGTCATCTGTCATAATTTGGATGAATAGTCCACAAGGTGAAAGGAAGCTCGAATGGGAGCTGTTTATTTAGGTACATATGAACCTCCGAAGTGGCGAGTGTTGATTGTGGCGTCTCGCTTCAACGAGCTGGTTGTGGATCCATTGGTTGAGGGCGCCAAGCGTTGCTTGGTTCGTCATGGAATGGATGAAGCCAATATTGACCTGGCCTATGCACCCGGAGCAGCGGAGTTGCCTTTGCTGGCAAAGGTGGGGGCTAAGAGCGGTCGCTACGGAGCAATTATCTGCCTTGGTGCAGTGATTCGTGGAGCTACGAGCCACTACGACGTTGTCGTCTCCTCCATGGCCTCAGGTATATTGAACGCCTCGCTTGAGAGTGAAGTCCCAGTGATTATGGGTGTTCTTACAACGGATAGTATTGAACAAGCTCTTGAGCGGGCGGGAACTAAGGCCGGAAATAAGGGATTTGATGCAGCGATGGCGGCTCTTGAGATGCGCTCGGTGATGGACCAGATCCAAAGCTGACGCTGATGGACTTCTATTTTTTGTAAGAGTCTTTAGCAAGAGATTGAGAACAGCTGCAAGAGATCGAGAACAGCTGCAAGAGACTAGTTGCCAGGGACTGAGGAAAGCGCTTTTTGGCTCAACGACAAATCAAGGTGTCGTTGCATTCTTTGGCAATAGTCTCACCAAGGCAACTTTAGGAGTCAACCAAGAAATCTAAGGCTTGATTGTTGTGGTGAGAGACTTGGACAGATATAAGTTGCACTGGCTTGGTTATCATTTAGTGGGCTTTAAGACTTTCTGATCGGCGAAATTTAATTTCTGGATTTTCCCATAGTGATTGACGAATCAAAGCGGATTACTGTCTTAGTGGTTCGTTGAAGCTGTTACGACTTCTTGGATGAGCTTCGTGGTCTCTTTTGATTGGACAATTACCTCTATGTCACCCCTATGAGTTCTAGTATCGAGGTGATCAAACTCATAGGCCATGGCCATCGTTAGCGCACCTTGGCCCTCGAAGAGTCGCAGACCTTGCCCACCTCCTAAAACTTTAGGGGCATAGAAGATGTGTAATCTGTCGATCAGGTGCTGATTGAGAAATTGATTTGCTACGTGTGCGCCTCCCTCTATCATTGCCATGAGGTTGCCTTCTTTGCCTAGTTCGCTAAGTAGATCTTTGATATCACCACTAAATGACCTAGCGGGATGGACTTTCGCATTTGGTGGGATCGCTCCGAGTACTACTCGTAGGGGCGAGCGTCGATTTTCTAATCGAACTGTGAGAGATGGGTCGTCGATTTTAAGGGTTCCAGATCCAGCGATTATCACGTCGCTGTCGGCCCGAAGTTCTTGCACTGCCAGACGGGATTCCTCGTTGGTGATCCATTTGGAGGTTCCGTCACTTGCGGCGATGTATCCATCTAAGGTAGATGCCAACTTGACCAATGTCATTGGGCGTCCCAACTTCCTAGAGATTAGATATCCAACTAGATCCATTGCGACCTCTTTAGCGCGGACACCGACGCAAACTTCAATCCCGGCTTCACGAAGGATCTTTATTCCACTTCCAGCAACTCTTGGATCAGGGTCGATTATTCCGACCACGACTCGTTCTATTCCTGATGAGATGATTCGCTCGACGCACGGGGGAGTCTTACCATGGTGTGAGCATGGCTCTAGTGTTACCCAAAGGGTTCCAGATCGGGCTCTATCACCCAGTTTGTCCAGCGCCACAATCTCGCCATGGCGATCGCCAGGTGCTTGAGTCGACCCGCTTACAATTTCATTGTCGTAAGTTTGTATTATCGCTCCCACCCATGGATTTGGTCGGGCAATGATTCGAGAATCGCAAGAGGCTGCGATGGCAAGACGCATCATTTGGTCGTCTTTGTCGCTCCAGCTGTTAGTGTCGTCTTGGCTCATGGTTTAGTTGGGTGAGGATTCGCAGGGTCCTCCAAAAGTGCTAGAGCATGTCCTAGATGATCGATCACGGCTTGAAGGTTTTCGGTCGCACCCTTTGGGGAGCCCGGTGTATTTAAAATGAGGCTCGATCGATAAATACCTGATTTTCCTCGTGAGAGCATCCCCAAGGGGTTAGCTGCGCGCATATATTCGCTAAAGCCTGGTGCTTCCCGTTCGATTACGAGAGCCGTACCCTCGGGAGTCTGGTCTCGTTTGCTAAATCCTGTGCCACCGGTGGTTACAATGAGGCCATGAAAGTCTTTTGCTAGCTCCAACAGGTTCGAAGCTACAACGTCTCTTCCATCTTCACAGACGCGTCGCTCGATAACTACGAAGTCGTTATTGATTAGGAGTTCTTCAATTGCTAGCCCCGATAGATCTTGTCTGGCTCCGCTCGCTACTCCATCTGATACAGTGAGAATCTTCGCTTCTTGCATTTATTAAAACCTCCTTGGCTACACCCTAGTAAATGGAGGTGTTCGGTGTGGCCAGACGGATGGATCGACGAAATAACCTTCTAACTATAGATACCAAAGACGCCACTGTTTGGTCAGATTTCTTGACTTAGTTGTTAGTTGAATATAGGACGATCGCAGCTCACTTGACTCGACAACTTGTATCAGGTGGGTTTCGGTCCGCCGTTGTTGTCGCTTGTGGGCGCAAAGAGGTGGGCGTCGAAACATCTCGTTGCCCTGCGATTAGATTGCCCAGTTGTATGGCAATTTCTGTCGCACCCCTTGTACAAGATGTGACCAGGGTGTCGTTTAGCTGAGATAGATATAGATTTAGTATTGTGGTGCCGAGCAACGCTTCGCAATTAGGTGATACGTCATTTCGGGTCAAAGCTACCTATTTCTAAGCAACCTTCGGTAGCTCTAGACGGTAATTTGGTCTCTGAAGAGGTCGTGAGATTTGGCTTTGGCGACCTTTGGGTCACTGGACTGTATGGATTGTCAGATAGCCGGCCAGTTATCGCCATTAGCCGAAATGATTTTTGGTGCCCATCTGGAATTTTGGCTCCCTATTGACTCAGTAATCGTAAATTTATAGATGTAGGCTTGGCTACTATGGAATATGGTCAAGAGATTTCGATTACGATAAATGGTATTGAGGCGACCTGTCGAGTTGGTGAGTTGCTAATAGATGTAGTCAATCGTTACAAGCAGACGTTGCCTCAGATCTGTTACAACGAAGTGTTGGGTCCAATTCGGACATGTGATACATGTTTTGTTGAGGTTGATTCAAAGCTTGTACGAGCATGCGATACCCGAGTTAGCCACGCCATGGCCGTGTTGAGTGATTCTCCAAGTGCTAAGGCGGCTCAAATAGAAGCAATCTCTCGTGTTTTGCATAATCACGACCTCGCATGCACCTTATGTGAGAACAATAACGGCAATTGCGTAATCCATAACACGATATCGGCTTCTGGGATTAAGCACCCAAAGTATGAATTTGAAGCTAAGCCATATGAGATTGACGCTTCTCATCCCTTTTATCGATATGATCCAAGCCAGTGTATCCTCTGTGGTCGCTGCGTAGAGGCTTGTCAGGATCTCCAGGTCAACGAGACCCTCTCGATCGATTGGAGTTTGGAACGGCCACGTGTCATATGGGACGATGGTGTATTGGCCGGTGAATCTAGCTGCGTAGGATGTGGTCACTGCGTTACGGTTTGTCCATGTAATGCATTGATAGAAAAGTCGATGCTTGGTGAAGCCGGGTTTCTTTCTGGCCTACCTTCTTCGTTGACTACCCCAATGATCGCACTTACAAAAGCAGCCGAACCAGCTACTGGAATTCAGTCGGTTATGGCTATCTCGGAGATGGAATCTCGGCTTCGAGGGTCGCAGATCAAAAAGACCAAGACCGTATGTACCTATTGTGGAGTCGGCTGTAGCTTTGAGGTATGGACCAAAGGTCGCAAGATCCTAAAAGTGGAACCGAGCGATGGTCCGACAAATGCCGTATCTACCTGCGTAAAAGGTAAATTTGGATGGGACTACATAAATTCCAAGGAACGACTTACTACTCCGTTGATTCGAGATGGCGAGGGTTTTCGTGAAACGAGTTGGGATGAGGCTATATCCTATATAGCCCGACGCATGAGAGAGATAAAAGGTGAAGCCGGAGCCGACGCATTGGGCTTCATCTCATCTTCAAAGTGCACCAACGAAGAGAGTTACCTCATGCAAAAGTTGGCTCGTGCGGTTGTTGGGACCAATAACATTGACAATTGCTCTAGATACTGCCAGAGTCCAGCGACGATGGGACTCTGGAGAACGGTTGGAATCGGAGGCGACTCTGGTTCGGTGACCGATATAGAGGCCGCGGGGCTGGTGATAATCATTGGTTCAAATACAGCAGAGAGCCACCCGGTGATCGCGACGCGAATAAAACGTTCACATAAGCTCAAGGGTCAGCGGTTGATAGTCGCGGATCTTCGTCGTCATGAGATGGCCGAGCGTGCAGATATCTTCCTTCATCCAAAACCAGGAACCGATTTGGTTTGGCTCAGTGGGGTCACTAGGTATATTTATGAAAATAACTTAGCTGATCAGGAGTTCCTTACGTCAAAGGTTGAAAACCTAGAGAACTATATCGCTAGCCTTGAGCCTTTTGATCTAGAGACAACCTCAAATATTACTGGAATCTCAAAAGAGACACTCATAGAAGTGGCTAATGAGATCGTCAGCGCCAAGGGCGTCGTAATCTGTTGGGCAATGGGCGTTACCCAACATAATGGGGGCTCAGATACCTCTACGGCGATCTCTAACTTACTTTTGATCACTGGAAACTATGGAAAACCAGGGTGTGGTTCCTATCCATTGCGTGGACATAACAACGTTCAAGGTGCCTCTGATTTTGGATCGATGCCAGCGATGATGCCAGGCTATGAAAAACTATCTGATCCTGTTGTAGTGGCCAAGTGGGAGCGACAGTGGGGCGTCGGTCTACCAAAGACGGCTGGTCTCGATAACCATGAGATGGTGGACGCCATCCATGGCGGTTCCCTAAAGGCCCTATATTTGATCGGCGAAGATATGGGTCTTGTCGATGCTAACATTAACCACGTCCAGAGCGCCTTTGAGAAGTTGGAGCTCTTTGTTGTGCAAGATATCTTCTTTTCTAAGACTGCGCAATTTGCAGATGTAATTCTGCCAGCGAGTCCGAGTCTAGAGAAAGAGGGAACGTTCACAAATACCGAGCGTCGCATTCAGCGACTTTATCAAGCGTTAGAGCCATTGGGTGAGTCACGCCCTGACTGGAAGATTATAACTTCAATTGGGAATGCGCTTGGTGCCAATTGGAGCTATGGCTCGCCCGAGGAGATCATGGACGAGGCATCTAGGTGTGCCGAAATCTTTGTCGGTGTTACCTATGGGGCGCTGGAGGGATTTTCATCGCTTCAGTGGCCGGTAAAACCAGATGGAAGCGATACCCCCGTCTTGTTTTTGGATGGTTTTGCCTTTCCATCTGGAAAAGCTCAACTCTATCCACTCGAGTTCATTGAACCAAGCGAAGTGACTGACGATGAATTCGACTTACACGTCAACAATGGCCGCCTCCTGGAGCATTTTCATGAGGGGAATATGACATATAAGTCTCAGGGAATTTCATCTAGAACTCCAGGTACTTTCTTGGAAGTATCTCCCGAGCTGGCTAAAGAACGAAATCTTAGCGATGGGAGTGTTGTTCGACTTACCTCTCGCCGTGGAGCGGTAAAGGTGTCGGTTTTGATTAGTGACCGGGTTCATGGGCGCGAAGTTTACCTGCCCATGAATTCTCAAAGTAATGAGAGCGCTATCAATGCACTTACCTCGTCTCATACAGATCGAGCTACTCATACCCCTGCATACAAAGAGCTAGCGGTCAAGATGGAGGTTTTGTCGGCTAAAGGTAAGTCTCCACTTCCTAAAAATAACTTTCGCAATGGTGTGAGGAACCCCCAAATGGGAGTTTTGGTAGAAAGCAAATGGGAGCGAAGCGACTACGTAGAGCCTTCGCAACCCAGAAAAGATGGAGGGTTATAATCCAATGGCCAAGGCGATTGAAAATTACAAACCAGAATTTGATGAAAAGCTATTGATTCAAGATGAGCTGGCACGTCTTGTGGAGAACCTCTCAACCTCAAAGGTCACTGAGTTGTTGAATGCCCTTTTAGAGAATGGACCGCAGTCGACAAGTGTGATTGTGGAGAAGATGAATAATCCATCGACTCGACAAGGAATTGAAAATTTGGCTCGTTTTTTAGGATTGGCAGGACAACTCGATCCGAAGTTGCTCCGGGGCCTCCAAAGTGGTCTTTCGGCTACTTCGGAGATCCTTGGATCTAAGCGTCCTCCAACATTTATGGAATTGTTTAGAACGATGCGAAGTGCTGAGGTGAGAAGAGGAATCGCCATGGGACTTGCTTTTGTGGCTGGCATTGGTTCAAAGTCATAAAGTGAAAGTCATTTGAGGCTTACCTGATGGACCATCACCTTTGTATTTGTTTGCATTCAAAGAGGGTGAATCGTTGGTTTGGTTGAGTTCTTTGGATATTGGCGAAACATCCACAAATCAATTGCTCAAGGTTACTCTTGGTCAGATCCTTGACGGCTAGGGTTATTATCGATGAGTTTGAATAAAGTAGAGGTTTGAATGCTAAAGGTTGTGCTTCCAAAGGGATCGTTGGAGAAGGCGACTCTGGAGCTATTTGGAGATGCTGATCTAGTTGTTGAGCGTTCATCGGAGGTGGACTATCGAGCTAGCGTCGACGACCCAAGGATCGATGAGGTTCGAATCTTGCGACCACAGGAGATTCCAACCTATGTTGCCGATGGCCTCTTTGACATAGGAATTACCGGTCGAGATTGGGTTGAAGAGACCTCGAGCACGTTGGTGAGTATTGGAGAGCTGAGATACTCAAAGGTCACTACTAATCCAATTCGAGTTGTGCTGGCAGTTTCGGAATCTTCAGGAGTCAAGTCGGTCTCAGATCTCAAAGACGGCGTCAGGGTGACTACCGAGTACCCGAATTTGACTCGACGATATTTCGAGGACAAAGGGATTGATGCAGACGTATTTCTTTCTTATGGAGCGACTGAAGCTAAAATTCCAGATATAGCCGATGCTGTGGTAGAAATCACTGAGACCGGAAGGGCTATCCGCGCGGCAGGACTGCGTATTATCGATACAGTTTTGGTCTCGTACACTGAACTTTTGGCTAATCCAATTGCTGCTGCTGATCCGGCTAAAAGGCACGCGATGAATCAGCTCTATACCCTCTTGTCGGGAACGCTTGCTGCAAGGGGTCAAGTCTTACTCAAGCTGAATGTGGGTGGATCGGATCTCGAGAAGGTAATTTCTCTAATTCCATCCATGAAGGCGCCTACGGTGGCAGAACTCTTTGGTCACGCTGGTTTTGCGGTCGAGACGGTCGTGCCGCGCAAGGGGATTAACACCTTGATTCCAATGTTGGTAGACGCAGGTGCTACCGGCATCTTGGAGCTTCCGCTCTCTAAAATTATCCCGTAGTGCTTCTTTTGATTGACGATAAGGTAAGGTTTCGGTCGCCGCCTCATCCCTAGCTCCATTGTTGGGCTGAATTTACCTATATGGGTGCTTTTTGATTTTGGGCGGGGTACAACTCTCGTCTTGTAGCCGTGTGGCGTTAAATTCACGATAAGTTCCCCTGTGGGGATGGGAGATTTGCAACGGCATCCATTGTTCTGTGGCGTGCAATCCTTGGACGTGTAGACATAGTGGCGAAGCCGACTTGATTTAAGCTTCAGCTCGTCTTTTGGCTGTAACTTTGGCTATAACTTAGGCTACGCCATCGATTTCTTGCGGCCATCTCTAGTGGTGGAGTACTTGTGCGAAATCAGGGGTCGGCCATGGTTATCTTGATACCAATTTTGATGTCCATTTATCGAGAGTTTTTAGGCGCGGATTCCGATTGTTTTTTCTCTATATGTTATGTGAATGGATGCAAGTGTGCTATCTATGGTTCGGCCAATGTTTGTAGGGCAGGATTTGTTATGGATCGGCGAATTTGTCATTTTGGCTATGGTCTTGATCTGAGTCTCAGGTGAGCATATTGCTTTGCTGAAACTCAGATCTATTAGGTATTAGCAGCTCCGTGGAATCGCTACTGGAGCGAAGACATCTGGATAAATGCTAGGCGAAGCTGTGCTAGGGCATCAGTTAGTTCTGGCTCGTATTCTCCAAGTCTACCTTCAAGTGAGGTTACAATACCAGCTAGTGCGTCAATGGCAAGAGATGCGCCAATTAGATTTGGTGGCTGATCTGAAAGGTGTATTGCGGCAAGTTCGAAGAGGCCATAGCAGTGATTTGCCACGATTACCGCTGGATCGGCTTTTCTAATTTGATCTGCCAGCTCCTGTGTTTCGTCCTTTTTTTCCTCGGCATTCTTCAAATCTCCCATTTGCTGTGGCGCCGGGGTTTCATTTTGTTCTGTTTTCGGGGTGTATTCACCATCAGGTGTCCAAAGCGTACTCATTACCGATAGACTAATAGCACTATTCTTTGCAAGTGCTAGCTTCGGCTGCCGCCTTGATGAATCTTATTTCATCGGGCTCGACTCAGTTCGGCATAGAGTTCGCTTGATTTATTGAGCCAATTTGTTGTAATTTTTAATTTAGTACCGATCGAGTGTCTCTTTTTTAGTGATGTCGATTTTGGTTTGAATTTTTCATACTTAGGGAGTGATGTTAGATAGCAACTGCAACACCAGGTGAACCTCGTACAAACGAGAGGATTCGCGCGCGAGAAGTTCGACTCGTCGATCAAGAAGGAAATCAGCTAGGCATTAAATCTGTGGCCGAGGCTATAGATCTTGCCAAGACCATGGACCTTGACTTGGTGGAGGTGGCACCTAATGCAATGCCTCCAGTTTGTCGAATAATGGACTATGGCAAATTCAAGTTTGATAGCGCTCAAAAGGCTAGAGATTCAAGGCGCAAGTCGGTAAGCTCGCAGCTAAAAGAGATGAAGTACCGTCCAAAGATTGGCATCGGAGATTTTGACACTAAGACCCGACAGGTTATCAAGTTTCTAGGTGAGGGCCATAAAGTCAAAATTACTGTGATGTTTAGAGGACGAGAAGTATTTCATCCAGAGCTCGGTAAGTCGATTCTCGATAAGATCGAAGTGAAGACCGCCGGAATCGCCAAGGTTGAGGCTGCGGCGAAGCTTGACGGGAAGAACATGATTTTGGTTTTAGCACCCGAGCGTAAGTCACCAGTAAAACCTGTAGCTACTCGTAGCGACAGCGGGGATGATCATCCTAACATTATCGCCGATGGTGATATTTAGTTAGGATTGCCGAGAGGCACTGTCTATTCTGACAGTCCCAAGGTTACTGGTAAGACTATGTTGAAAAGCTGATACTTGCCTGATTCTTTGACTCGGGTCGATGGTTATTTGTGTCCCTAAAGCCCAAAAAAGTTTATTGTTTGGTGCGCTAAAGTTGATGCAGTTACTTTTGGTGTTTTGCTAGAGGTCGTGTTTTCTTTTTGACCGGCCGCTGTTTCGCCTTGGCACCAGTTGGGGTACTTTTAGTTTTGGATACTTGATTGCCGTGGACGAATGCCTAGGGTACGAGAAGTTTTTAGATAAATGAGATGGGAGCATAGTTATGCCAAAGATGAAGACTGATACCGGTGCGAAGAAGCGCTTTAAAGTGACTTCTACCGGAAAGATTACAAGGCGCAAGTCTTATCGAGCGCATTTGCTCGAGAAGAAGTCCTCAACAAGGACAAGGCGCTTGGCACAAGATGCTGAAGTTACTGGCGGCCAGGCTCGACAAATCCGTCGAATGCTAGGTCTCTAACAGAGCCGGTTATCGGTCGCGGATTTATAGATCTTGGTTTTATAGGTCTTACAGGAGAATGCGATAGATCGTATTTTGGTTTGTGCATCTTTCATTGATGGTTAGGTGCGATTAGTTTTGAGGAAAGGTAGGACAAGTGGCTCGAGTAAAACGTGGCGTTCACGCCAAGAAAAACCATAAAGCAGTATTAGAGTCCGCTAAAGGTTACTACGGTAATCGGTCAAAGAGTTTTAGGTCAGCAAACGAAGCAGTCATGCACGCTTTGCAGTACTCATATCGCGACCGTCGCGCGCGAAAGGGTGATTTTCGTCGCTTGTGGATTCAAAGGATCAATGCAGCAGCGCGTTTGAATGGCATCAGCTACTCTCAGTTGATCGCAGGGCTAAAGTTAGCGGAGATTGATTTGGATAGGCGAGTGCTCGCAGAGCTAGCTGTCACCGATGGCGACACCTTTGCCCAGATCGCTAGTGTAGCCAAAGAAGCCTTAGCCGCTAAAGAAGCTTAGAGACAGTTGCTTTACTATTGCCTTTCGTCTTATTTCGTTTTGGTTTCTCTGACGACTAGGTCGTTTGGGTAAGCCATGCGTTTGAGCGGGCGAAGCGAACGTATAAAGAGATTGAGGAAGCTGGTCTCCAAGGCCAGCTTCCGTCTTTCTGAGAGAGCATTTGTCCTTGAGGGCCCTAATTGCCTTGAGGCAGCACTTCGATCGGGAATCGATCTAGAGGGTGTCTATTACTCCTGCGATCTAAATCAGAGCCATTTTCCTTTGATTACCGACTCTTTTGAGCGAGGGATCTCCGTCTTTGAAGTTGAGAGCGGTCTCCTAGAGGCGATATTGGATCTCTCGAATGCCCAACCTGTCGTTGCGGTGGCTCCAATGGAGACCAGGCGAACTCCATCATCTAGTACCACATTGCCAATACTTGTGTTAGATGAGATTCGAGACCCTGGCAACGCAGGTACCATAATTAGATCAGCGCATGCCTCGGGTATCCGTGAGATCGTCTTTCTCCCAGGTTGTGTCGACCCTTATAACCCCAAGGTTGTTCGTTCTTCTGTTGGTTCCATATTTTTTGTGGACGTCACCGTTGCCGTTGATAAAGACGACACTTTGGCGGAGATTTCCAATCGAGGATATGAGATCTACGGGACTAGCCTTGGCTCGCAACTTTCATATGTTGATGCACAACTCTCTGCAAATGTAGCGATTGTAATTGGCAACGAGGCCTTTGGAATTACCAAAGAGGTTGAGGACCGCTGCGATAAGATGGTTCGAATTCCAACCGCCCCTAGTCTCGAGTCTCTGAATGCTTCGATGGCAGCAACGCTATTACTCTTTGAGTCAGCCAGACAACGTGGTTTTGTCGGTTTGATATAGCGAACTATATATGATGATTGATCTTTTCTGAATTGACATACCCTGATAGCGGACTTCTGCCTGCTGATTCTAACTACTTTTTATTCCTGGTAATAGTGTGATTAACTCCCTTTTCTGCGATGCGATGGCCGGTCCAAACGACAGCGTCAATTTGTGATAACAAATGAGAATCTGCCGTTTAGCCAGCTAGCAGGTACTGTTCGGCAAGTTTTCTTGAAGTCGTGAGGTTTCTTGTGGGCGATGCTATTACCGCTACCACTACCAGGCGCAGATGGACTTGATCACTTGCAATTTCTTTCGAGGCTTATTTGGATACGCTTGACCACAATGGCCCTAACACGTCTGAGCCAGTGGCTCCACTCAGCTTTTAATTGTAACGAAGTACTAAGGTAGATTTGGTGGAAATTGAGAGATGCCAAATGCAACTCTCAATTTTGGTTAGATTCAGTTGCCTTGGTGCATCGTTGATATAGATCACCTGCCCCGGTTTTGAACTCCTGGAATCGCTAATGGACGGCGTCCTCTTATTGTGGCGCGATCCAGCGGATTTACCACGATTGCTCCGGCAATCTTCCATGAAGGATTGCGAAGCTGTGGAAGGAGAGTCGAGGCCAAGGAGAGGATGGACGCGACGGGGTAACGATTCTTGATGGGCTAAACAATCTTTACGATTCTGGATAGCTTACCTATGGCTGACACGCAAAGAAGGATCCATTATTTCGGTTGGTTGGAGCAGTTTGTGGGATTGTACGAGTTTTTTCTGAGTACTTAAGGGCTATTTCGACCGACTCCAATAAGGAGGAGTGGCAGGGAAAGCTATTTACTTTGGCGCGAATTTGATTCAATAAATGCGCGGGTCCCGGCTCCCGTCCTAGACGATACCACTTGGCATCCTCGGGCTGGCCCTCTGGGACTCGCGACTTTCTCTTAGAACAGTACCAAGAAACGTATCCTTAAGTTTATGATTTGAAAGTTGACTTCGCAACCCGCGTGGCGATTCAGGTTGCTAGTAATCCAGAAGAAGCGCAGCGAAAGCCATCTGTAGCGCTCGTATTCCCTCAAGAACCTCCAGTCCTAGTTCGACCATAAGTGTGCTTTTATTGCCGTGTGGGACTAACACGTCGGTCGATGTCATTTGATTTTCGAAAATCTAGGCAGGTACCTCTCTACGTCAGTACCTTATTGGATTCTTTTATAGACCCAAGTGTTGCTTTAGCAGAGGTGTTGCCTGTCTGTGATGGTGTCGTGGCGAGGCCCACGGTACGCTCGTGAGCGCCGTTTCATTCAAGGCGATGCCCTGGGTGACGAAGTGCCAACCGAGGGCACGATTAATTGGATTTTGACTAATTGGGTTTAAACTTTGGTGAGCGGCGAACTGTCGAGGTTGTCGTGGTTATCGAAGTGGTAACCTTCTTTGATCTGGGTGGCAGGAGATAGCTCTGTTGTCGTATGTGGATTTGTAGTAGTTCCGGGTTCGACTCTGAACGGTTGGGTGAATTGAAAGTTTGTAACGGGCGCATGGTAGGGCCGTTGGTTTTTCATCTCCCATTTATAGATTTTGGTGCGGGTGTCGACTCTAGGGTTTGGTTTGTGTAGATGACATTTGCCTTGTTTTGTAGCTTTTGAGCAGCTAGGTCGGCTGTGGTTGGGTTAGATCGATCCAACGATCTTGGCCAAAGTTTGAGCTCAAATACGACGTCGATCTGTGCAGTGATTAACGTGACGTAGCTGATCAGATAAACCCATGTTAAAAGCCCGATTACGATCCCAAAGAAGCCATATAGAGCGCTTGCCTTTGAGAGTTGATGAGAGACGATCGAAGAGCCAAAGAACTGAAGGATCTGCCAGACGATTGCTCCTGCAACAGCACCGCGCCAGATCTTACGAATGCCAATCGACTTAGGTAAGCAGATATTTGTAGCCAAGATGAACATTGCTATGTTGATTAGGGCGGCGATGAGGATTGAAATTATCAAGAATCTTGATGAATAAGCAGCTAGGGTTGTCGATGCTATTGATCCAATTCCAATCACTAAGCTCCATAGGATCTTTCTGCCAAGTTGGGGTGCAAAGCCTCCGCGCTCGGCTGGTACCACGTACCAGATGTCCTGCATTGATCGCATGGCGATGGAGGATAGCCCTTTCGTAGCTGAGGCTAATGTTACGACCGAGACGATCGAGCTGATAGTTCCAATCACCAGTACGTGAATGTTGGATTTAATCTGGGCGCCAATGATTGGGAAGTTCGCTAAAGCTGAATTTAGGACCGTTTCTTTGAGGGAACTGTTGTGGGTCGTAAAGATCCCCAAGAGGCCCACAAGAAGGATTAATAGTGGGATAATCGCAAAGAGGGCATAATAGGCAAAGAGCGCAGCCATCGAAGAGACTCGATCTCTCGAGGATTTTATATACACCGCAACCATAAATGAAGCGACTTTGTTTTTTCGTTGGATGGAATCGATTAGCTTGACAAGCGATGGGATTAAAGAGGAGATTTTCACGAAAGTTTCTTTGCTTGGAGTCAGTTTCAAACCACCCTAGTCGATGTGGATTTTGAAGTAGATGATTGCTGCTATTAGCTGATTATCAAAGGTGCCAAGCAATCCTAGGGATCTCATTTATATGACCCATGAAGCTTTGTGGTTGTACACGAAGGTGAATATCTCGTTTTTAAACAGGTAGGTTCTATAGCGTTGAAGTTTTCATCGATTTAGCGGGGTGATCACGAATTGCGACGCCGTCCTTAATTCAAAATGTGGCCCTTACCATAAGGTTAGCTGATCGAAGGCAAGTCAACTGGACCTGAGTGCTAACTTGTTGCTTGGCTATGTTGTGCCACCTCAAAAGATGCCACCTCAAAAGATGCCACGTCAAAAGATGCCACGTCGAAAAATGATACGACCCAAAAACGCTCTGTTGAAAAAAGAGTATCGATTTGCTTTAGGTGGCTCACTTTTACTTTGGCAATTATCCTGGCGATGATCAACCCGTCAGATGACTAACCCATTAGGCGGTGACTGGATCTCTCGTGGTGGTCAATTTTGGCAATCTTTTAGCAATGTTGTATCTACCGATTTGAATGTCAAATTTTGGATCCGTGCCCGGTTAGGCTATCTTTCTAGAGTTTTAGGCGTCGTGGAATTAGGATTATATGGATATTGATCAACTTCAAGATTTGGTAAAGCAGCTTTCCACAGAATTTGATTCACGTTTTATTAAGGTTGAATCTGTCGGTGACCTAGACCTTCTCGCCTCGGACTTTACCGGTAAAAAGGGTAAGGTTGCGGGCATATACCGACAACTCGGGGGTCTTGAGGCCTCTCTTCGGCCAAAGGCTGGCGAGATAATAAACGAACTTCGAGATCGAATCGACCGTGTCGTGGCAGAGGCGCGACCCGATCTCGTCAATCGAGAGCGCTCAATGGTCTTAGCGTCATCTTTTAGTGACCCAACGGCGCGGCCAGGACGAGACCGTATCTCCTCAGCCCGTAGTCACTTGGTGACTCGTACTCGGATGCAGCTTGAAGATACCTTTATTGGCATGGGCTTTAGCGTTGAAGAAGGACC
The DNA here is from genome assembly GCF_904848545.2 of Acidithrix sp. C25. Classification (NCBI taxonomy): domain Bacteria; kingdom Bacillati; phylum Actinomycetota; class Acidimicrobiia; order Acidimicrobiales; family Acidimicrobiaceae; genus Acidithrix; species Acidithrix sp. C25. The sequence continues at coordinate 461,553 of NZ_CAJHCI020000002.1, read as the reverse complement.
AGAGGTTGAATCAGAGTGGTATAACTTTGAGGCACTCAATATACCTAAGTTCCATCCAGCTCGTGATGGTCAAGATAGCTTTTACCTAAATTATGGAGCAGATAATTCGGTACTGCTACGAACCCACACTTCGCCAGTTCAGATACGGGTGATGCAGAACCAATCACTTCCGATCTATGCGATTATGCCAGGCAGGGTCTTTCGACGTGACACCGCTGATGCGCGACATACTGTTGGTTTCCACCAGATCGAGGGACTGGTTGTTGACAGGGGTATAAACTTTGGCCATCTCGCAGGCACGATTGAAGCCTTTACACAATCGTATTTTGGACCTGACATAAAATCTCGCCTTCGTCCGGCTTACTTTCCCTTTACAGAACCATCTGCTGAATTTGAGGTTACTTGTACGATCTGTCGCGGAAGTGGCTGTCGCACATGCTCGTCAACTGGCTGGATTGAGCTCGGGGGCTGTGGAATGGTTCATCCGAATGTGTTTTCAGCAGTAGGGATCGATTCGGAGGTCTATTCAGGTTTTGCCTTTGGCTTTGGGATTGATCGCTTAACCCAGATGCGATATGAGATTCCAGATATGAGAATCCTTACTGAGAATGACCTTCGCTACCTCTCGCGTGCTTGATTGGCGTTTGCATGGCCGCCATAAAGGACGCTATCGCGAAATTTTTATAAGCCACTGCCCCTAAAAGGGCGTAAATTTACCCCATTCCATATTTTTCTAGCCCTTTTGATGCCAACTGAGATTTAGAATTTCTCATTCGAATCGACGTTGGCCATATCTCTTCAATAATTAGTGAAAGATCAACTTAGATGCGTGTAGTACTTTCGTGGTTGAATGAATTCGCAGACTTCAACTCGCTTTCGAATTCTAGCGAGCAAGGTGACGTCGTTTCGATCATGGTGGAGGCGATGAACTCCCTTGGCCTGGTGGTAGAGGGCGTAGAGCGTAGCGGATTTAATTTAGATGGCGTTGTCGTTGCCAGAGTTCTTGAGGTTCATTCGATAGAGGGTGCTGATAGGATCCGGCGAATTGTAGTGGACGCCGGTCGAAGCGAAACCGAACAGATCGTCTGTGGAGCTTTTAACTTTGGCGTTGGTGATCAAGTTCCTCTAGCTCGTCCGGGCGTTGTGCTTCCTGGTGACTTTGCAATTTCGCCACGTAAGATGAAGGGCGTAGCCTCTAACGGGATGCTTTGCTCGGCCAAGGAGCTTGGCCTTGGTCTCGATCTAGATGGGTTGATGATCTTAGATCCTTCATTGGCACCTGGATTAGAAGTCACTCAAGCCTTGGGAATCACCCCAGAGGTGGTCTTTGATTTGGCGATCGAAGCCAATAGGCCAGACGCTAATTCTCACATTGGGGTAGCCCGAGAGCTAGCTTGTTATTTTGGCCTTGACTTTAGTGGGCCTGAGGTGGCCGACCTTAGCTCGGTTGAGGTCAAACCCCTTGATGATGGGGTACTTGGAGAAGGCGCTACCTCGTTGATTATTGCGAACTTCGAGGGGACTTCACTTTTGGAGGCACCACCATATGTAGCTCGTCGCCTTGAGCTTGCTGGGATGCGTTCGATCTCGCCCGTAGTCGACGTCTCCAACTATGTGATGTTGGAAGTTGGACAACCCACGCACCCATATGATTTGACTCTTTTGCCATCGTCGTCTTTAGTGGTTCGTTCAGCCAAGCCAAAAGAAGAGATTGTGACCCTTGACGGAGTGGTGCGGACTTTAGCTGAACCAAGACGAGGCTCAGAGGAGCCGCTTGACCTAGTGATTGCCGACTCAAATGACAGCGTCGTTGGAATCGCTGGAATCATGGGTGGTCACTCAAGTGAGATTGCCAGCACTACCGATGAGGTGATCTTAGAGATTGCTCACTTTAGGAGCGACTTGATTGCTAAGACATCCAAGCGCCTGGGTCTTAGAAGTGAGGCTTCGGCGCGCTTTGAAAGAGGCGTGGATCCACTCATTGGTCAATTGGCACTTGGGAGATTCTCCTTCCTATTAGGTACTAGTCCTACCTCAATTGCAATTGCTAGGGGCGAGTTTGTGGCTCCTGTTATTGAGGTGCGACCATCGAGGATCGTGGCTCTCCTTGGAAGTGATATTCCTATCTCGATCGTCGCAAAGAAGCTCGGGATAATGGGCTTTGAGATCGATGAGGCTAACGAGGCGACCCTTATGGTAACCCCGCCGTCGAATCGACCAGATGTCCGCATTGAAGCAGATGTGATTGAGGAGTTTGCTCGCCACTTTGGATATTCAAATATTCAACGCCACCAGTTGTTGGTCCCAAATGTTGGGGGACTCAGTCTGGTGCAAAGAAAGAGGCGGGAGCTGGTTGGATTTTGCGTGGCAAAGGGATTTTATGAAGCATGGAGTTCAACCCTTCTTGGCCCGGACGAACAGCGCCGCCTGGGCGATTACGGCCGTGAACTCTCTGTCTCCAACCCGATGGTCGCAGAAGAGTCAATTCTTAGACGCTCTATGCTTGCAGGCTTGCTCCGTGGTCTAATAGCCAATGTTCGACGTCGCGAGGAGACTGTAGCTCTCTTTGAAGTAGGCAAGGTCTTTTCTTACCCCAAATATGACCAAGCTCTGCCCGATGAAAGTGAACATGGAGCGTGGCTCTTTTATCGACAGAGTGGTTTGGGCATTTGGGGATATGATCTATACCTTGATTTGATCAGTCATTTCGGAGTGGAAGAAAATCTGAGCGTTGTTCGTCTCAGCGAGATAGAGGTGGCTCGCCAGTTGGAGGCTGGTTACTTCGGGATGCACCCAAACAATACCCTAGCGATCTTGCGAGATGGTGAGATGGTTGGGGTCTGTGGCGAGATAAACCCCTTTGTGGTTGAAGATATCCTTGGCGAGGCTTTGCCTAGTCCGGTTGTCTACATGGAGATGGACTTAGATAAGACGATCTTTGGTGAGGTTGCAACCCAAGTAGTTCCAGCTCCTTCACAATTTCCTTCGGCCGAGTTTGACCTCTCCTTTGGAGTGGAGCGAGCGGTCTTGGCAGACATGCTGGCTAAAGAGATTCAAAAGGGGCTAAAGAGCTACGCGAGTACCATCGAGCTGATTGACGCTTATGAAGGCCCTGCTCTTCGTGACTATGCGCGATCTCTTACCTATCGCATAAATGTTGCTTCTTTTGACCATACTTTGACCGATGCTGAGATCAGAGCTGTGCGAAATGGCCTAATTGACCAGGTAGAGCGTGCAGGACTTGGTAAATTGCGAGATTAGTTATGATACATCGCAGTGAATAATTCATAGCGATGTATATTTAACTCTTGTGAAAGCAGTTATTTTTGGAGCATCAGGATATGGTGGTGCAGAACTCATTAGATCCTTGGGGGTGCACCCCAGCTTTGAAGTGGTTGGTCTATCGGGTGGCGCAAATGCCGGTGCTACCCTAGGCGAGATCTATCCTCACCTTGAGACCTCAAGCTTTGGTGAGATGGTGCTCTTCGATACCGATGGTTTGTGTGACTTTATCGAACACAACCAAGTCGACCTCGCCTTTTTGGCACTACCAAATAATACTGCAACCAAGATCGTGCCTCGAATTATCGATAAGGTCTCCTGCGTCATCGACCTATCAGCTGACTTTCGCCTCAAAGATCCCTCGCTTTATGAGAGTTACTATGGCTATGTCCACCCGGAGCCTAAGCTACTTGAAGAAGCTGTCTATGGCCTTTGTGAATTAAATAGATCCCAGCTGATAGGGGCTAAGTTGATAGCGGCGCCGGGATGTTATGTAACTGCCTCGACTTTAGCCCTCTTTCCATTTTTGGATCAGTCGATCATCGATTCGAACAACGTCGTGATCTCAGCGGTGAGTGGCGTCTCGGGGGCGGGGCGAGGCTCATCGGTTGCGAATCTATTTAGTGAGATTGACTCAAATGTGATGGCCTATGGTCTTTTTGGCCATCGCCATCGCCCTGAGATTGAGCAAAACTTAGGATCTAGTGTTTTGTTCATACCCCATCTGGTCCCAATGACAAGGGGAATATTGGCGACTTGTTTTGGCGATTTATCGGGCGAAGTTGCGGGCGAGCTTGGCCTTTCCCACGTCAGCGACATTACTGCTAAGTCATCTCTTCTAAGTCGATATCTCAATGGTCTCCTTAGTGACTTCTATAGTGGAGATCAATTTGTCGAGGTATTGGCACCAGGAGTCTCCCCACGAACTAAATCCACATTAGGTACTAACAATGCCTTAGTCTCGGTCAGTTACGACGCTCAGACAAATAAGGTCATAGTTCTAGCTGCGATCGACAATATGGTTAAGGGCGCCGCTGGTCAGGCTATACAGGCGGCAAATATCGCCTTTGGTCTAGCCGAGGATGCCGGTTTATCGAAAGTGAGTTTTTATCCATGAGTGTTACATTTCCAGGTGGCTTTAGGGCATCAGGGGTCTCTGCTGGCATAAAAGAGTCCAATAAGGCTGACATGGCTCTTGTCGTAAGCGAAGACTGCCGTCCATATGTTTCCGCTGGCACCTTCACGACAAACTTATCTGCTGCGGCACCGGTCAAATTGTCGAAGGCAAATTTAGCTCTGAGCAAAGGCGAGATGGTTGGCGTCTTGCTAACCAGCGGAAATGCCAATGCTGCAACCGGCAAGCGGGGAGATGAAGCGGCTAAGCGGTCGCTCGAGCGCCTGGGTGAACTCTTGGGGGTTGATCCGACTTCTTTGATGGTGGCTTCTACCGGATTGATCGGAATTCAAATGCCGGTGGAAAAGCTAATTGGCGGTCTCGAAGGAGCGGTAGACAGCCTTGGTGCTACCCTTCAAGACGGAACCCTAGCGGCTGAGGCAATGATGACCACAGACACCTTCGCTAAGACCTCGACTTATGAGATAAATGGAGTTAAATTCGGAGGGATCGCTAAAGGTGCGGCGATGATCGCCCCTAATATGGCGACGATGCTTGCCATGGTTACGACTGATGCGCAAGTAAATCGCGATGACCTTGCCGAAGGTCTCTTTCGGGCTGTTGATGCTACTTTCAACCGAATCACCATAGATGGTTGTACCTCTACGAATGATTCCGTCTTTGTAATGGCCTCAGGAAAAAGCGGAAGATCACTAAGCGCAGGAGAGCTTTACCAAGGGTTATATTCGATCTGCTATGACCTAGCTCGCCAAATCGTCTTTGATGCCGAAGGTGCAACCAAACTTATTGAGGTGGCTGTAACTAAGGCAGCTAGCGTCGACGATGCCTTAGCTGTTGCTCGCAAGATAGCGGAATCGTCTTTGGTCAAGTGTTCGTTTTTTGGCGAGGATCCTTATTGGGGACGTATTATTAGCGAGGTTGGCACTGCTGGCGTGGACCTTGATATCGATCGAGTCACAATAAGATACGGCGGGATAATGCTCTATAGCGACGGTGAAGAGATTCTGGTTGATCCTTCTACTACGGCAGCGGTGATGGCCTTGCGCGAGATTCATCTTGAAGTGGACCTCTCATGTGGCATCGAGTCAGCTTCAATCATCACAGCTGACCTATCGCCAGCATACATAGCTGAAAACATGAGGACCTCCTAACGCCCACCGGTGGACGTGAACGCCTAACTTCAATTTTGACTGGCTTGACTAGATGCAATTTGGCCAGTGCTCTTTTATTTAGTTAGTTGCGATGCTTGGTACATAAAACAAGGCGGATGGCCAGGTCGACTTTGGTTCAAAGATGATTATTTGAGGTAGTTGGTCTCGGTGGTGAAGGAAGCGTCTTTCCTACTAGTTCTTTTATTGTTGGGTGGTTTTGAAATGAGTTCTCTTGGTTGAATTTAATGATGCACTTTTAAAATCTGGTGTTTTGATTGAGGCTCTGACCTATATAAGAAGGTTTCATGGTGCTACTTTTGTAATCAAATACGGCGGAAATGCGATCTCAGACTCAGATGAAAAGGATGCCCTGGTCTCCTTCGCCAAGGACGTCGTCACCCTATCGTCAGTTGGCATCAGAGTTGTTGTCGTCCATGGCGGAGGACCACAGATCGGTGAGATGTTAGGTCGATTGGGAATTGCGAGCCAATTCGTAGGGGGACTTCGGGTTACAGATTTAGCGACCCTCGAAGTTGCCAGAATGGTGCTTTTGGGAAAGATCAATCCAGAGATCGTGGGTGCAATCAATCAACTGGCCCCGGTTGCGGTGGGCCTAAGCGGTGGAGATGCCGGTCTGATCAATGTGAGCGCGGCTGGAGGTGACTTGGGTTTTGTGGGACAAGTTGAAAGTGTCGATCCACAGCTCCTATTGAAGCTCCTAAATGAGGGGCTGATACCGGTGGTAGCAACAGTTGCGCTAGATGACAGTGGCCAAGCCTACAACATCAATGCAGATACTGTAGCTGGTGCCATTGCTGGAGCTCTTAGAGCAGAAAAGCTGATCTATCTGACCAACGTTGAGGGGATATATTCCAACTACCCCGATCTATCTTCGCTGATCAGGCGTACCGACTCAGTTGAGTTGGCCAAGCTTCTGGGAAGTCCATCGATTGCCGATGGAATGATCCCAAAGCTAAAGAGCTGTTTAGGGGCGCTTGAGGTAGGAGTTGGATCAGCCCATATCTTAGATGGTCGCCTTGAACATTCACTGCTGCTTGAGATCTTCACCGACTATGGAATTGGAACAATGGTGGTGAAATAATCCTGCGGGAAAGTCGCAGGTGAAGCCGTCATTTAGAGATTGTCGAGACCAAATTAGCGATTGGTTAGACATGGACAGAAAAGAGATTTAATTGAGTGATTATGAAGAGCTTTTGGCCTTTTCTCAGACCATCGATGCGATGGAGGGGACTAAGAGCTATTTGATGGCAAACTACGGCGAACCGCGCGATGCCTTTGTTCGAGGTGAGGGTTCTTGGCTCTATCGTAGTGACGAGAGCGCAGTTCTGGACTTTCTAGGTGGAATTGCAGTCTGTTCGCTAGGTCACTGTCCTAGGAGCGTTAGCGATGCAATTGCAACGCAAGCACACAAGTTGATTCACACCTCGAACTTCTTCGCAAATGAAAACGGTCCTAAGGCTGCCTATCTTATCGATCGTCTAATTACCGGAGATGACGCCCAAGGTGGTCGTGTAATCTTTTCTAATTCAGGGGCTGAGGCCAACGAGGCAGCACTAAAGTTGGCTCGGCGATATGGTGGCCCACAAAGAACTGATATTGTGGCCCTAAATGGTAGCTTTCATGGTCGGACATATGGGGCACTTAGCGCAACGGGTCAAGTCTCCAAACAGATTCCCTTTATGCCCCTAGTCCCTGGTTTTTCCCATATCGAACCCGGTGACGTCGAACAACTCAGGGAGGCTCTTTCCAGGCCTACCGTGGCGGCGCTGATTATCGAGACGATTCAAGGCGAAGCAGGGGTGATCCCACTCCATCGTGACTATTTGGCGCTCTGTCGTGAACTTACTAGTCAATATGGAGTTCTATTGATTATCGATGAGGTTCAAAGCGGCTTTGGGCGTTGCGGAAACTGGTTTGATCACCATCGAGGCGGAATTTCCCCTGACATGGTAACCATGGCAAAGGCGATGGCCTCGGGCGTTGCAGTAGGTGCCCTTTGGGCGAGGAACGGTATTTGGGAGTCTTTCGCCCCTGGAGATCATGGGACAACATTTGGTGGGTCGCCATTAGCAATGGCTGGCGCCCTAGCGACTATTACCACCATGATCGAAGAAGATGTTGTGAGGCGTGCAATTGAGATGGGAAGCTACCTAAAGAAGGGTTTGAGTCGTATCGAAGGAATCTCTTTAGTACGAGGTGAAGGTCTTTTGATTGGGTTTGGCCTTAGAGATCAAAACGCCTCCAAGATGGCCAAGAGGTGCTTGGAACTTGGGTTGATTGTGAATCCAATTGGAGATAGCATCATTCGACTTGCTCCTTCTCTTTTGGTCACAGCTCAAGAGATAGATATTGCACTAGGGATAATTGCTAGCGCGATCGACTTTCTCTAAGGTATCAAAGGGCCCTCATCGCTCTTAATGGCTGCTGTGAATTACTGGCGCTAAGACGCTTATCTTTCAAGGCTCCAGATGGCGTGGTTGGAGACTTTGATGCTTTGGGTTTTAGTGCTCTGGGTTTTAGTGCTTAGGGCTTTAGCTGTGGCGTTAGTGAGTCTGTGGATGATTTGGTTGTATGTGGGCCGTCTTTGAAGCTTTTGCATTGGGTCGGCGTAGTGGATTTAGATGAGTTTTGTGGATTTTTTATAAAGGCGATGAAAAGTGAATTTTTTAGACTTTGACTCTTTTGATGGAGACCAAATAAAAGAGATCTTAGAGATGGCGAAGAAGGAAGATGCAAATCTCCTGCGAGGCAAAGGAGTAGCTTTGATCTTTGAAAAGCCATCTCTACGTACTCGAAACTCCGCCGAGATGGCCACCGTTGCCCTAGGGGGCCATCCGGTCTACATCCAAGCCGCCGAGGTAGGGATAGATGTTCGTGAGTCGGCCGAAGATATCGCTAGGACATTGATTGGATATCATAGTGTTATAGCGGCACGCGTCTTTGATCATCGGGTGCTCCAACGGATGGCTCGATCGATCTCTGATCTGGGTTCTTCGGTTCCCGTAATAAATCTTCTATCTGATAAGGCTCATCCATGCCAAGCAGTAGCAGATCTATTGACCATCACTGATTTATTTGATTCCAAGTTCAACCGTGAGCTACTTCGCATCGCTTATGTGGGTGATTCAAATAATGTTGCACTTTCTTTGGCCCAGGCTGCCCTCAAAATCGGCGCCTCGATCTCAATCGCATCTCCAGATGGGTACGACTTTGACGAGCAAACCAAGCGTTCCCTAATCGAACTGGGTCCGATAACCTTTTACGACGACCCAATTGATGCGGTGAGCGGATCCCATGTGGTCTATGGTGACACCTGGGTTTCGATGGGAGATGAAGCAAGGGCCCAAGAGATCAGGGCAGCCTTTGAGCCGCGTTTTAAGGTTGATGGTGCAATGATGGCCAAAGCGGATTCCGATGCGGTTTATATGCACTGTCTGCCTGCACATAGAGGCGAAGAGGTCACCAACGAAGTAATGGAGCGCTACGCGAAGGTAATCTTTAAACAAGCAGCCAATCGGATGGCTGCCTTCAAAGGGGTCCTTAGCATGACCCTGAGTAGGTAGTCGTGAAATTGAACGACCACGGTAATGGTAACTGGGTTTTTGTCGTCGATGGCTTTTTTGCAGCGACTTACCATTTCGAAGAGACCTATCGCGATCGCAGTGAGTGCTTTTTTGAGATGGAGTTTTAGGTGACTAAGAATAGACGACAATATCAGATTGCAAAGATCCTAGAAAATGAGTACGTCTCATCGCAAGCGCAATTGGTTGCAATCTTGGCTCGCTCTGGTTTAGATGCCACTCAAGCGACGGTCTCGCGAGATCTGGAAGAGCTCGGGGCGATCAAAGTGAAGGTTCCTGGCGGAGAACTTGTCTATGCGATTCCGTCGGGGTTGCGTGACAATGGCTTAGACACTGACCATCTTCGCAGGGTCCTTTCAGAGTGGGTTGTGGATATGATTGTCTCGGGTAACTTGGTCCTCATCAAGACGCCCCCGGGTTCTGCGCACGTTGTCGCATCTGCATTGGATCGAACGACAGTGGAGGGGCTACTGGGAACGGTTGCTGGTGATGATACTATTTTGCTGGTTACTGCCGAGGGTGGCGCCAGTGAGCTTCATCGACGCCTTAGCGGACTGGCTGGCCTCTGAGAGAGATGATTTGACCAGATATTTGCTCGTAGATTTTGCGAGTGCGATCACGCTATATGGTCCGATCGCACTAAACGGTCCGATCATGCTACATATAGATGGGTTGACCGTGACTCGAATAGGAGCACACAAAGATGAAAATCGGCGATAAAAGCTCTTACCGGTTGTACTTGCTTGTTTATTTCAGCTCCTTGATTTCAGCTAGGAAGGTTGCAGCTAGGAAGGGCTATCAAAAAGGTGGCTTTTCTAGGCCTTTGGTTAGTGGTCTTTTTTATGGGGTTGGCATGAGCTAGGTAGGCTTTAGCTAGGAGATGTCAGATTTGTCAATTGGGCCAGCCCCAAATAAGTTGTATGATCGCCTGAGGCAACGGAGTGACCTCGAGAACCAAAAGGTGATCTCTCTAGCTTTCATTTGTTCAATTGTTTTTTAGTCAGTAATCTAACTTTCACATCGGTGATAGTTGATAAGTAAATATAAGGAGATGGTAACTAGATATGAAAAAGCGTATTGTTCTTGCCTATTCTGGAGGTCTCGATACCTCTGTCGCAGTTAAATGGTTAGCCAAGGAACACGACTATGAAGTAGTAGCTATGGCGGTGGACGTCGGCCAAGGCGGTGACTTTGAAGTTATCCGCCATCGAGCAATTGCTGCTGGTGCAATCGCCGTCGAGGTTATAGATGCTCGAAGTCAATTTGCAAATGATTTTGTTCTGCCTACTCTATTTGCAAATGGAATGTATGAGAATAAATACCCACTCGTCTCTTCGTTGTCGCGACCTGTGATTGCGCACCATCTCGTGGAAACAGCAAAGAAGTACGATGCGGTAGCGGTAGCCCATGGTTGTACTGGCAAAGGAAACGATCAGGTCAGATTCGAAGTTGGAATACGCGCACTAAATCCAAAGCTAGAGATCGTGGCTCCCGTTCGAGTCTGGGGATTTTCACGTGCTGATTCGATCGATTATGCAGAGGCGAATTCGATACCCATCGTTGCTACGAAGGATAAGCCCTATTCGATCGATCAAAACCTTTGGGGCGAGCGATCGAATGTGGAGAGATGGAGGACCCATGGGCCCCACCTCCAAGTGATGTCTATGAGATGACCGTTCGTACAAAGAGTGAGCCAAGCGAAGTTGTCATCACCTTCGACAAGGGAAAGCCAACTGCGATCGATCATAAGCCAATGGATTTGGTGGATATCATCGATGAGTTGAATGTCACCTTTGGCTCCTATGGCTTTGGACGGATCGATATGGTCGAAAACCGCCGCGTGGGAATTAAAAGTCGAGAGGTCTATGAGGCCCCGGCGGCCCTTGGATTGATAATGGCACATGATGCTCTAGAGGACATAACTCTTGAGAGAGACCTAGCCATGAAAAGGCTAAATTGTCACATCGCTTTTCTGAGCTTCTCTACGACGGACTCTGGTACTCCCCATTGCGCGAAGGTCTAAGCAACTTCATGGAATATACACAGCAATATGTAAGCGGTGAGGTAAGACTAGGACTCGAACCGAATCGAGTCTTTGTCAGTGGACGTCGCTCGGAGTATTCGCTTTACGACTACGAATTAGCTACTTATGAAAAAGAAGATGCATTTAGACATAGTGATGCGGAAGGATTTGTAAGGATTTGGGGCTTAGGTGTCGAAACTTGGTCTAGAAAGCAAGTAAATCACGATTAGGTTTGAGTCCGCAATCGTTTGTTGGATTGTGCCCCGATGGTGCGCCATTGGGGACCAAAGGTTTTAGTCATGGAATATCTCAAATGAGCTGTGACATGCAAGGAGAAGTGGAAGACGTATGACCTTATGGCACGGGAGATTTAGCTCCGAACCGTCGGCGCTGCTTTGGGATTATACCGAATCGTTGTCGTTTGATCGCACCCTTGCGCTAGATGACATAGTGGGTTCAAAGGCGCATCTAGCAGGACTAGAGAAGGTTGGAATTCTAACTGCCACAGAGGCCGCAACTCTATATGATGCATTGGTCCTAATAGAGTCTGAGTTCGCCGGCGGTTCATTTTCATTTTCAGACCGGGATGAAGATATCCATACCGCAATCGAGAGGCGAATTACAGAGATTGCCGGTGACGTTGGTGCCAAGTTGCACACTGGGCGTTCTCGCAATGATCAAGTGGCTACCGATCTTCGCCTTTTTACTCGTCGAGAGTTGACGATAGTTGCCGAGCGCATCTTAGATCTCCAAATCGTCTTGGCGGAACTAGCTGATGACGCAAAGGATGCCTATCTTCCGGGTTATACCCATCTACAAAAGGCGCAACCAGTTCTCTTTGGGCACCACCTTTTGGCCCATGGGTGGGCACTATCGAGAGACTTCGATCGCATTATTGCCACACTGGGACGAATGGATGTGAGCCCGTTGGGTGCCGGAGCCCTTGGTGGCTCTACTTTGCCAATCGACCCCTCCTACACCGCGGCGGTCTTGAACTTCGCAGGACCGTTTGAAAACTCCCTAGATGCAGTATCAGATAGAGATTTCGTCGCCGAAGCACTGTTCGACCTCTCTCTGATTGGCGTACACCTTTCCAGGATTGGTGAAGAGATAGTACTTTGGTCAACTGAAGAGTTTGGATTTGTGCGACTAGATGACTCTTATTCGACAGGCTCCTCCATGTTGCCCCAGAAGAAGAACCCAGACATTGCTGAGTTGGCACGAGGTAAAGCTGGCCGACTGATTGGTCATCTAAGTGGTTTTCTCGCAACTCTCAAGGGGCTGCCACTCTCGTATAATCGTGATCTTCAAGAAGATAAAGAGCCTCTCTTTGACTCTTTGATCCAAGTTGGGCGAGCTCTGTTGGCGGTAAATGGGATGCTATCGACCGCTTTGTTTGACTTTGCTCGGATGAAAAAGGCTGCCGATTCACCTTATCTATGTGCTATTGATTTAGCAGAGTTTCTGGTAAAAAAGGGTATTCCATTTCGCAAGGCTCACTCAATAGTTGGCGGATTGGTGCGGGATTCCCTTGAGCGCCACGTTCCTTTGGAGGAGTTGGTTTCGGCGCATCCTTCTCTTGGTGATGAAGCTGCGGTACTGCTTCTGCCAGGTGAAAGCGTTAAGCGAAGGATCACTCGAGGAGGATCTGGTACCGAGGCTGTTGCACTTCAGCGGTCCATCTTTTCCGAGCGTTTGACTATCGATGCGAAGCGCTTGGATGAATTGTCGCATCTAAACATGCGCGAGTTATAGCGTCAGGGACCAGATGTGATTTGCCCAATGATGGGATCGCCTGTGGCACGGCAAATAATGGTGAATGCTAACAAGTGAGGGCCTAGATTTTTTTAGGCCTTGACATTGGTAGTCTTTATTTTAATTCTTGTCACATCAGCAAACTCAGATGATTGATCTAAATGGTTTGTAATTTGCTTTGTCGAGGCGCCCTTGTGCCTTTCTTTGCTAGATATCTTGGATAAGGATCTCGATGATTTTTGTCGCAGGGGCTGGCCTTTGCGGTGAGATAAGATCCAGCGATTTGATTGGGTTGTAGATCGTTCAAATCAAGTATCTCTGATTGACTATAAAATCGAGATTGATGTGCCTTTATTGGCTTTCTTTGTTTCTAGCTGGCAGATGGAGACCCACGATAGTCATGAATGAGATCTATTCGTTGAGGCAAATTTGCGACGAAGAGTTTTTTCAAAGAGACACATTGGAAGTCGCTAAAAGCCTGATTGGGATGGTGATACTCTATCGAGGTCGGGCTATTCGCGTGAGCGAGGTTGAGGCATATCGCGGTAAAGATGACCCTGCTTCGCATGGCTTTGGCGGTATTTCACCTCGCAATAAAACTATGTTTGGACCGCCAGGTCACATCTACGTCTATCTCAGTTACGGCATTCATCATTGTCTAAATATCGTCGCTGAGACGGCTGGGTCGCCCTCTGGAATCTTGGTCCGTGCTGGTGAGCCCTTGGAATATGACAAGGCAGGATCTAAAGTTCGCGTCATTGGCCCCTCCAAAGAGCGCGAGCCTTTGTCCAGTGTTGGACCTGGGCGCCTCGGACGCTACCTGAACGTCAAACTCAGTGATGACGGAATCAATATTTGCCGAAATGACCAAGGAATATCGTTATTTGCGGTCTTAGAAGCTGCGTCGAAAGTTATTAAAGCCACACCCCGAATTGGCATCACTAAAGGGACAGAATTAGAGTGGCGTTTCGTGGATAGTGATTCGACCTACCTCTCTAAGGGGCGCTAACCAAAAGGTGTTCGATCCCGCGCTGATTTCTAAGGTGGGATCGAACACTGAGTTTGTAATTGGATACTTCTATTCGTTGCTTATTCCGAAGTGTTCTTCCAGTGCGATTATTGAATCGATCAGAATTTTCCTTTGCTCTAGAGTCAGGACTCTTCTGAACTCCTCCTCTTGAGCTTGCACCTTTTCTTCAACTTGACGTGCTAGTGCAATTCCCGATTGTGTGAGCAAGATCCGCTTTCTCTGGCCCTTTGAAGCAGTGGCGGCTGATATTAGCCCGCGATCCTCAAGGGTGTCGGTCGTGCGTTTCACATTCATTGGATCTGCGCCAAGACGTCTTGCAATTTCCCTGATTCCGATCCCGACTTCATCTTCCTCGACAACGGTTCGTAGAATCGCTGCTTGGGGAGGTGAAATATCGAGTTCGGATAAGTTTTGAGCCCATTGCGAGCGCATATTGCGAGCTAGTCGACTAATACGAAAGCCGATGCCAGATTCAATTTTAGTTTTCGGCTCTGCCTCTACCAATGTATTTAACCTCCGAGAGGTCGTATCCCTCTTTTGTAGGATATTCTATTGCCTTGGTTGGGTTTCCTCCGAGATGATCTCTACGCCTAGGCTATAGGCGGGCATGCCGGAGGTTATTAAAGCTAATTCAACCACTCCAAGAAGTTCTGTCGTCGAGGCTCCGGCCTTGATTGCGGCACGCGCGTGAATTTTGGCGGGATCTCGCTCTCCTAGCACGACGAGCTGACCAAACTGAACCAATTGGCTAATTTTGTGGCCGAGTGGATTTTCGTTGATAACCACTTGACGAAGGTCTTCGATCGCTAGGACGGTATTGATTCGGTTGGTTGCTTTACAAAGTGCGATTCGAAGTTCGATTGAACTTGGGAGTGCTCCCGTAAGATCGATATAGCGATCTTGAATCTCTTTTAGTTTTTCTTCTTCCATTGTTTTTCTTCTTGTTAGTCTCCGGGAGTGATTTTGGATGGAGTTAGTGGACGCGGGCTATCGATTCAAGTACTTTTTTGAGTGCACCTTGAGGAAACGGTATTGCTCCACCTAATGCAATCGCGGCTAGTTCGCCTTGAGCTGCCTCTTCAAGGGCGACAAGTAAAGCTGCCGTTGCCCATGGCGTGGTTGAAAACACTAAAACTCCATGGTTAGCCAAAAGTACCGCATTGGTTTGTTCGTTTTCGATGACACAATTTATAATCGATGTGATTGACTCATCTGAACCACGAGGAGCCCATGGCGCAACTGGTACGTTCGATGCTTGGCCAAATCGCAAAAGGGCTTCGTATCTGATTGGTAGTTCCTTTGCCGCAAGTGCGAATGCAAGTAGGGATGGGGAGTGGGTATGAATGATCGCACCAACGTTGGGTCGGAGCTTATAGATTTCAGAGTGCATCCTTACGATCTCGGTATTTGTTGGGTCCAATAGATGGTCGACATCCACTCCCTCTAAGGTTACGCGAGCGATTCCGCTAGCGGTGAGATTGCGGACCTGTCCCTCGATGCTTAGAAGCATTTCGTTATCTTCGCTTCTCGCAGAGATATTTGCGTGACCGCTGTGAGACATCACTCCACTTCTAAATAGGTGCTCTGTAGCTTTTACAATCTCATCTTTGATCTGTGTATTTGATAGTGTGTTAGACATTGGCATTCCGTTTCATCGCGTATTTTTCCTAATACCTCTAACTGTAGTAGTTACTACACTATTCCGAAAGATGTAAAACTTTTTTGAGATGCCCTTTTGCTTGGACTGAGAGTCTTGTTTTTTAGGATTCGTCGTTATTTTTTTAGGATCCGATTTGGAATCTAAAAGTCCAGAGCTTTAACTGTCGGCCTCTTACCGATGAGATGATCCAAATGGGTGCGATTTCAAAATGGGCTTTGTCTTATTGCTTGGCGCAGCCCTGTGGATGGGCGCGGGCTCCAATATGGGCCTTTATCTAATTTGGTCGAGCGTAAGTGATGCGGTTCTTTAACTTGAGAGTCGATAGTTACCTTGTCTGTATCTTTTGAGCTATGCACCTCGCAAGAATAGATCTCCCTGAAGTCTAAAATAGGGTGGTATATGTTTTAGCTACCAGCAATACAGTATCGATCCTTGATCGCTTCAGCGTCTGCGAAGATGATCTAGGGGCCGAAGATAGTTTCGATGCTCTAGCTTTTTGTCAATCCGGTGGCGGCGCTGCTTTTATCTCGATGCCCATCTCGTATAGATCATAAGAATTGGAAAATAGTAGCTATGGTATGATCGTTTGAGAATTTAGCGGGTGACTCCGGCACCTCTATTGGTGGCTTTGACCTCTGTGATGGTGGCTTTGCCGAGGGAGTCCCCAGTTGTGTTGACCTGGCTGTATTGACTTGTTTGTATTGATTTTAGGGATTGTTATAGCAGGTAATGGTGGAGCCTAAGGGCACTTGGGTGCCTGGTATCGGCGACTGCTCCCAAACTGCTTGGGGAGTTTGGTTGGCGCCTGAAGTACCTGTCTGTTGGTTGGTGGTGCAGCTTCCCGACAGGGAGACACTTGATATGGTTTCATTTGCTTGACTAGCGGTTAGGCCTAGTAGGTTGGGCACCACCACTATCGAGGGATAGGTCAAGGTCCCCTTTGCTACCGTTAGATCGATTGTCGCATCCTTAACTAATGCAACCCCAGGGGATGGACTCTGTGAAATTGCATATCCAGGCGGGTATTCGCTAGATGGGGCAAAAGATAGTGAAACTTTAAAGCCTTGCCCTGACAACGTTGACTCAGCCAGACTGACTGGCATCCCGATGACATTGGTAAGGGCTGTGGATGGTGTGGTAACCGTTGTCGATACCTTTGGCGGGGAAGTCGTGGTTGGCACCGGTGGCGCGACTGCAAATGATGTGGGAGTCCTAAATTGCTCAATTGGAGATGCCGCAAGTGCTGAGGTCATATACTGCGCAAAGATCCTTGCTGGCCAGCTTCCTCCAGTTACGTAAATCGGCGTAGTTGGCGGAATCATTGGTACCTCGCCGCTTGGATATCCAACCCATACAACGGTAGCTAATTGTGGTACAAAACCTGCAAACCAAGCGTCTGCCCAGTTTTCTCCTGTTCCAGTCTTTCCAGCAGCCGGGCGATAGAGGGAGGCGTTGACGCCTGTTCCTTCTGTCATTACGTGCGTTAGTATCTGGATCTCTGTTGCCGCTATGGTTGGCGAGAGCACTTGCTTGGGGTGAAGCGCATGGGAGTAGATTAATTTTCCAGAGGAGTCGTAGATCGCCGAGATGCTATAGGGAGCGTTGTAGGTTCCGTAATCCGCCAAGGTTGCATTTACACTAGCCATGTCAAGCGGTGTGACAGGCTGGGCACCTAGTACGATCGAGTTATAGGGTAGCAGTGGGCTCTTGATTCCCATAGCATGAGCCATAGAGACTACATTAGCTGGGCCAATTTTGGTGATCAATTGTGCATATACGGTATTCACCGAAAGGGCAGTGGCTGTAAGAAGGGTCATATAGCCAGTGGGTTCCCCCTCGTAATTATGGACAACCCAAGCTGACTGATGATTTGCAGGTGCAACGTAAAGGACTTTTGGTGCATAAAAGACACTTTTAGCGGTAAAGCCTTGTGTAAGTGCCTCTGCTAGTGCTATCACCTTGAAGGTCGATCCCGATGGACGTTGTGCTTGGGTTGCCATGTTGAATTGAGAATAGGCCTTACCCGAATTGTACCCTGGGCCGCCCACCAATGCCTCAATGGCGCCATTGGCCGGATTGATCGAGACCAGTGCTCCGCTTGGCATGTTGGCAGAGTTCGGAATGCCATCTAAGACAGCTTTTTGTGCTTGTTTTTGTTGGGATTGGACCTCTGTAGTTACAATCTTCAGTCCCCCGTGCTCGATAAGATTTAGGCGCTGGGTAGGGGTCGATCCAAGCGCAGGTAGGGTTGCGGCTTCGTTTAGAACGGTCTCTGAGAAATACCCTAGTTTTGGATTTACTACGGTATTCGAAGGATTCAATTGAATTGGAGCCGATAGCGAAGAACTTAGCTGTTGTTTGGTGATCTGCTTATTCACATATAGAGCGTTCAGGACTTGGTTGCGCCTATATAGGGCAAGTGCTGGATGAAGAATTGGATCATAGGCAGATGGGGCATTGATCAATCCGGCCAATAATGCTGCCTGCACTAGATTTAACTGATTTGCGTTAAGGGAGAAATATCTAAGTGAGGCGGCTTGGATTCCAAATGTCCCTTCACCTAGGTAGACATCGTTTAGATATTTGTCCAAAACTATGCTTTTGGTGGTTCCGGCTAGAGAGCCGAGGGACAGTAGTATCTCGTGTGTCTTTTCGGCCAGGGTTCGCTTAGGAGTTCCAAGTTCTAGTTTCACTAGTTGTTCTTCGATGGTAGAACCACCCTGTACTACCGCTCCAGCCGAAAGATCAGCAAGCGCTGCACGAATTGTCGATTTTATGTCTATGGGACCCCGCTTCCAGTAGCGCCTGTCCTCTATTGCGACGACGGCTTTTGGAATTTCGCTTCCCATCTGACTGAGTGGAATTGGGATACGTACGATGTTGGTGGGTACTTGGGTTATGAGTGTGCCATTCGAAGCGTAAATAGAAGAGATCTGAGCGAAGGTATCTGGGTTGGTCGAAACGACTTTTGGAAGAGTACAGGCACTAAGAAGTAGCCCTATTGACGCGAGCGATAAAAAGAGCGAGATCATCTCTCGCCTTCTGGTTTTTGGCTTTAGATTATGGACCATCTTCTTTGCTTTGAGTTGGCGGCTCTTTTTGTCTATTTATTTAATCGTATTAAATGGGGGTGTGGTTTAGCTGCTTTGGAAAGTTGCACAGAAAACACAGGCAGTCTTTCTAAGAAAAGCTCTCCTACACCTCTTTTGGTATTTTATAGGAGAATCCCAACTTCATGCGGCCTTCATGTGGCAATGGCTACGCCTAACCAATCTATGGGATCATGGATCTGCCCTAAGCATCAGCGCGTTGGCTAGGTGAGAATGAGATGGGATGATCACGAGAGTGTTTGGCCATCGCTAGTGCTGCGCTGTTTCGCATGGGTCATCGAGCCTGTTGAAGCACATTTGATTGAGACGATATAGCTGCTGTGAGATGCAAAAAAATGGTGAATGTGGGTTATATATAGATTTTTGATCTTTAATTTGATGAAGATCTAGTTGATAAGAGATAGTTTGAAATGGAAGGCTCTAAATGAACTAGAGACAATTGTATTGCCATTTAGTCATCGCAATCTTGACTCTTGCAGCTTTGTATTTTTAAGGTTTTGTAGGTGAGTTCGTCTATAGAGGCCAACTCCAAGGCCGACGATAAGCAAGAGCCCTAGAATGTCCCCAAAATAGCCAAATGGTGCAGATTGGTTCGGTGAGACCAGTAGATAGATCGGATAGACCAAGGTGATTGAGGCGATTATTGGGATTACAAGATGTTTGACTTTAGAGTAGACCTCGGGCCTATAAATTCGAAAATAGATTGGTACGGCGAGATTGATCGTGAGATAAGCAATGATGGTAAGCAGGGCAGATAGCGTTGCAGCTTCGGAGAAGTACAGCAATGGATCACGACCAGATCCCAGAATAACCCCTATCACAGTTGCACCAACTATTAGGATGACGCCAGATTTGTGTGGAATGGGTTGAGAGTTTTTAGAGGTGATTCTTTTGGTAAAATAGCTTTGTAATCCACAGTAATTGATAATGTTAGCTTGGCTTGTTACAAGCGAAAACAGTGCGCTTATTAGCGACAGCAGTCCCAGAAAATAGGTAACTTTTACCAGGTATGGCGCTGTTGATTTTGCTGCTTCAACCAGTGGAGTGGGGCTTGCTATGATTTTGGAAAGATCAGATGCTAGACCAAGTGTGGTAGTAAAAGAGATGACTATTGCAATTAGTGCGGTTGCACCAATTGCTAAGTATATTTTGGTTGCTACTGACTTAGACCCACCTTTAAATTGTGGAGCAAGTGCCGAGATATTTTCCCAACCCAGGAAGATGAAAAAGGCGATTGGGACTGCACTCGTCCAAGATGTCCCTAGTTGGCCATGGATTGGTAGTGCGACATAGGAGCTGTTCCAGTTTTTGTAATATCGCGCAATTATGATTGCAGCAAGGGCCGCTAGGCCAACTATCTGGATTACAACAAGTCCAAGGTTGATGTTTAGGAGGCTTCTTGCCTTTCCGACGATGAAAGTCAAGACGATCAGCGCGATGAAAATCGAATAGACCTGCCAAGGTATCGAAGGTGCGCTGAATGATATTAATGTTTCTTGGAGCCACCATCCACTTGCAACGATCAGCCCCGAGATAATGGCAAAATAAGAGGTCGTTAGAAGATAGGCGAGCGGTGTTGATACCACTTCCCCGAAGGTCATTTGAGCCCAAGCTATTAGCGATCCGGAACTGGGCGCTACTCGCGCGAACTCCGAGATGCTGTTTGCCTGCAGGGCACTAATTAGAGCTCCGGCGAGGATGTAATAAAGGGTAGATATGCCCGCAGCTGCTACCAGTAGGGACAATGTTACGATAACTCCAACGAATGGTACAGTGCTCGAAATTGAAAGCGCGCCGGATTGCAGCAGTCCTATCTCTGTGGGTTCGCTATTGATCCATCGTTCAATGGCTGTCCAGCCTCTATCAATTGGGGTTCTTCGTGAATGTAAAATTTTGTAATCGATTCCTTGGCATCAGCGCTTTTGTCTATAAAAATCTAGTCCCATCAAGGTGATTGGCGTGATCTTTCCAAATCAGGATCTCAGACTTTAGGTCTTCGTGCTGCGTCCGCGGTGCAAGTAAAGCGCTGTAGACCGATTACCGCTAGAGGATGTGAAGGAGAACTAGTAGATGGCCTAAGAGGGGGACATTAGCTTTGAGTTGGTGCTCGGGCTGTGGGTTGCAGACCATCCCAAGCCAAAGTCTCCGTCAGGCCTTGCTGACCCCCCCCTCACCCCCCACAAACATTTTTCAAAAAATCCAAACAAAATTGCAGCAACTCACCATCAACCCTTATAGATTTATAAGTCCGCTTTGAAAGCCACGAAACATTCGTGAAACACAAATGCGAAGGAATTCTGAGATCATTTCTTATTCCACAAGGGAAAAGAGCTCTTGGGCTCCTTGAACTAAGGCATAAGAGATGATCCAACGGAAACACTTTTGTAGCGAAAGTGAAAGCTAGTAGTTAGCTAAGGCCTTAGATATGATTTATCTATCAAAAGGACAAGCTAACTTCTAAAAGCTAACACCTAGCTATATAAGGGCCGCTCCTTGACAACGAAATAGGATGAGAAGCATAGCTAAATGAGATTCATATAGCGTGCATTCGAATTACAGCCAGTTTTGGTCTGTTGAACGACTTTCATATCTACAGAGTCGTAACGACTCACTAGGTGAGTCAATGACAACTAACTGATAAGTATCAAATAACTTAGGTACTTACTAGCCAAAGCCAAAGACACATATCACCTCTTAGAGAAACGAAGACACCTGTTCTTATGAATTCGATCAACAACTTCTAAACAAGTACAGACCTAATCAATTCAAAAATTTTGAGAAACTCAAAAAAACAGTAATTAGCTTGAATTAAGCTTTTTCATCAATTTCGATGGAGAGTTTGATCCTGGCTCAGGACGAACGCTGGCGGCGTGCTTAACACATGCAAGTCGAACGGTTTATAAGGGCTTGCCCTTATAGATAGTGGCGAACGGGTGCGTAACACGTGAGCAACCTGCCCCAAAGTTTGGAATAACACCGGGAAACCGATGCTAATACCAAATATGCTCACACTATCACAAGATAGAGTGAGGAAAGTTTTTCGCTTTGGGAGGGGCTCGCGGCCTATCAGCTTGTTGGTGAGGTAACGGCTCACCAAGGCATCGACGGGTAGCTGGTCTGAGAGGACGATCAGCCACACTGGGACTGAGACACGGCCCAGACTCCTACGGGAGGCAGCAGTGGGGAATATTGCGCAATGGGCGAAAGCCTGACGCAGCAACGCCGCGTGGAGGATGAAGGCCTTAGGGTCGTAAACTCCTTTCAGCAGGAACGAAAATGACGGTACCTGCAGAAGAAGCTCCGGCCAACTACGTGCCAGCAGCCGCGGTAATACGTAGGGAGCAAGCGTTGTCCGGATTTATTGGGCGTAAAGAGCTCGTAGGCGGCTTGGCAAGTCGGATGTGAAACCCCCAGGCTTAACCTGGGGCCGCCATTCGATACTGCTATGGCTTGAGTTCGGTAGGGGATTGTGGAATTCCCGGTGTAGCGGTGAAATGCGCAGATATCGGGAGGAACACCAATGGCGAAGGCAGCAATCTGGGCCGACACTGACGCTGAGGAGCGAAAGCGTGGGGAGCAAACAGGATTAGATACCCTGGTAGTCCACGCCCTAAACGTTGGGCACTAGGTGTGGGACCTACTTCGACGGGTTCCGTGCCGTAGCTAACGCATTAAGTGCCCCGCCTGGGGAGTACGGCCGCAAGGCTAAAACTCAAAGGAATTGACGGGGGCCCGCACAAGCGGCGGAGCATGTGGCTTAATTCGATGCAACGCGAAGAACCTCACCTGGGCTTGACATGTTGGGAAAAGCCGTAGAGATACGGTGTCCATTAGGGCCCTTCACAGGTGGTGCATGGCTGTCGTCAGCTCGTGTCGTGAGATGTTGAGTTAAGTCCCGCAACGAGCGCAACCCTTGTCTTATGTTACCAGCGAGTAATGTCGGGGACTCATGAGAGACTGCCGGGGTCAACTCGGAGGAAGGTGGGGATGACGTCAAGTCATCATGCCCCTTATGTCCAGGGCTGCACACATGCTACAATGGCCGGTACAGAGGGTCGCAATCCCGCGAGGGGGAGCTAATCCCACAAAGCCGGTCTCAGTTCGGATCGCAGTCTGCAACTCGACTGCGTGAAGCCGGAGTCGCTAGTAATCCCGAATCAGCATTGTCGGGGTGAATACGTTCCCGGGCCTTGTACACACCGCCCGTCACACCACGAAAGTCGGCAACACCCGAAGCCGGTGGCCCAACCAGTAATGGAGGGAGCCGTCGAAGGTGGGGTCGGTGATTGGGGTGAAGTCGTAACAAGGTAGCCGTACCGGAAGGTGCGGCTGGATCACCTCCTTTCTAAGGAGCTGTCATAGCTAGGTCCATGACATATCAACTAGCAATAGTAGATAAAACGTTCGAAAACGGCAATTACGCCAAGTACAACGGTCATGGGTTCCTTAGATATGTCGAAGAACTGACTGTATATGAAAATGCATGCCATATGAGTCAAATTATGTGGACCATCCTATTTCGTTACCAAGGAGCGACCAATTCGCTCATTGAGAAACCTATAGCGAGCACGAGCAACTTTATTCTCCAAGTTATAAAGAGCCAACGGTGGATGCCTTGGCGCCTGATGCCGATGAAGGACGTGGATGGCTGCGAAAAGCCACGGGTAGCTGCCTATCTAGCTTTGATCCGTGGATATCCGAATGGGGAAACCCGCCATGAGTAGTCATGGCACTCTGGCCTGAATATATAGGGTCAGTAGAGGGAACCGGGGGAATTGAAACATCTAAGTACCCCGAGGAAGAAAAAACAACATGTGACTCCCTTAGTAGCGGCGAGCGAAAAGGGACCAAGCCTAAACCCAACTGGTGTGATAGCCTGACAGCGTTGCCAGTTGTGGGGTCGTGGGAACTATGACGTTTAGCTATGTCAGAAGCTAAGAAAGAGTTACAAAGTCGATACCTAGCAGAATCGTTATGGAAATCTTAGCCACAGAGGGTAATAGCCCCGTATGTTAAAGGTATTCGACCTCTTTTGTTTAGTCTCCCAAGTAGCGCCGGATCCGGGAAAGCCGGCGTGAATCTGCGAGGACCACCTCGTAAGGCTAAGTACATATCAGGCGACCGATAGTGAACTAGTACCGTGAGGGAAAGGTGAAAAGCACCCCGGGAGGGGAGTGAAATAGATCCTGAAACCGTTGGTTTACAATCAGTCAAAGCTAGGCAACTAGCGATGGCGTGCCTTTTGAAGAATGAGCCAGCGAGTTACGGTGTGTGGCGAGGTTAACCAGTGATGGGTAGCCGGAGCGAAAGCGAGTCTGAATGGGGCAATTTAGTCGCACGCTGTAGACCCGAAGCCGAGTGATCTATCCATGGGCAGGCTGAAGCGGGAGTAAGACCCCGTGAAGGGCCGAACCCACCATAGTTGAAAATATGGGGGATGACCTGTGGATAGGGGTGAAAGGCCAATCAAACTCGGTGATAGCTGGTTCTCCCCGAAATGCATTTAGGTGCAGCGTCAGATGATCAGCGTTGGAGGTAGAGCACTGGATGGGCGATGGGGCTTCACCGCCTACTGACCTCAACCAAACTCCGAATGCCAACGCTTCAACAGTCTGGCAGTGAGACCACGAGGGATGAGCTTCGTTGGTCGAAAGGGAAACAACCCAGACCGTCAGCTAAGGCCCCTAATTCTTGGCTAAGTGGTAAACGATGTGGGATCGCGAAAACAACCAGGAGGTTGGCTTAGAAGCAGCCACCCTTCAAAGAGTGCGTAATAGCTCACTGGTCGAGTGATCCCGCGCGGACAATTTAACGGGGCTCAAGCCAAGAGCCGAAGCTACGGACTTCCTATTTATAGGGAGTGGTAGGGGAGCGTCGAATCAAGCTGTGAAGCAGAGGTGGAAACCATTCTGTGGAGCTGATTCGAGTGAGAATGCTGGCATAAGTAGCGAGAGAGGAGTGAGAAACTCCTCCGCCGAAAACCCAAGGGTTCCTGGGCAAGGCTAATCCGCCCAGGGTGAGTCGGGAGCTAAGACGAGGCCGAGAGGCGTAGCCGATGCACAACTGGTTTATATTCCAGTACCACGACAGATGCGTTATTCAGCGATGGAGGGACGCAGGAGGATAGGTGATCCCGGGTGTTGGTTATCCCGGGGAAAGCGTGTAGGAGAGGGCCCAGGCAAATCCGGTCCCTATAAAACTCCAAGGCGTGATTCCGAGCCGATTCAGGCGAAGTCATTGATTCCAAGCTGCCAAGAAAAGCTTCTAGTGAGTATCTGTGGTGCCCGTACCCCAAACCGACACAGGTGGGTAGGTAGAAAATACTAAGGCGATCGGGAGAACTGTGGTTAAGGAACTCGGCAAAATACCTCCGTAACTTCGGGAGAAGGAGGGCCCATTAGGTGAGGAGATTTACTCTCCGTAGCTCAAGTGGGCCGCAGAGAATCGGGGGAAGCGACTGTTTACTAAAAACACAGCAGCGTGCAAAGTCAAAAGACGACGTATACGCTGTGACGCCTGCCCGGTGCCGGAAGGTTACGGGGAAGGGTTAGCCCTAAAAAGCGAAGCTCTGAACCTAAGCCCCGGTAAACGGCGGCCGTAACTATAACGGTCCTAAGGTAGCGAAATTCCTTGTCGGGTAAGTTCCGACCTGCACGAATGGCGTAACGACTTCCCTACTGTCTCAACCACAGACCCGGCGAAATTGAACTACGAGTAAAGATGCTCGTTAGCTGCATAAGGACGGAAAGACCCCGTGGACCTTTACTGTAGCTTGATGTTGATCTTTGGTACAGATTGTGTAGGATAGGTGGGAGCCTATGAAGCGAAAGCGCTAGCTTTTGTGGAGGCATCCTTGAAATACCACCCTGTTTGTATTGAGGTTCTAACCTAGATCCGTTATCCGGATCGGGAACAGCGTCAGGTAGGCAGTTTGACTGGGGCGGTCGCCTCCTAAAGTGTAACGGAGGCGCCCAAAGGTTCCCTCAGACTGGTTGGCAATCAGTCGTTGAGTGCAATGGCAAAAGGGAGCTTGACTGCGAGACTTACAAGTCGAGCAGATGCGAAAGCAGGGCATAGTGATCCGGCGGTAGCGTGTGGAAGCGCCGTCGCTCAACGGATAAAAGGTACCCCGGGGATAACAGGCTCATCTTCCCCAAGAGTCCATATCGACGGGAAGGTTTGGCACCTCGATGTCGGCTCGTCGCATCCTGGGGCTGTAGTAGGTCCCAAGGGTTGGGCTGTTCGCCCATTAAAGCGGTACGCGAGCTGGGTTTAGAACGTCGTGAGACAGTTCGGTCCCTATCCGATGCAGCCGCAGGAGACCTGAGGAAGGCTGTCCCTAGTACGAGAGGACCGGGACGGACGTAGCTCTTGTGTGCCAGTTGTCCCGCCAGGGGCATGGCTGGTTAGCAACCTACGGAAGGGATAAGCGCTGAAAGCATATAAGCGCGAAGCTCTTTCCAAGATGAGGTCTCCCACAGGGTTAACCTGGTAAGGCCCGTGGCAGACTACCACGTTGATAGGCCGGAAGTGTAAGTGTGGCAACACATTCAGCTGACCGGTACTAATCGGCCGAGGGCTTGGAGCTAAATATAAAGCTCGTGCTCGCTATAGGTAGCTCGATGATTCGAGCAACCAAGATATTCCGGTGGCCATAGCGGCGGGGAAACACCCGTTCCCATTCCGAACACGGAAGTAAAGACTGCCAGCGCCGATGGTACTTGGGGGGCAACTCCCTGGGAGAGTAGGACGCCGCCGGATATATATTTGATAAATGAGCGAAGCTACATTGGTAGCTTCGCTCATTATGGTTTAATTCGTTTTGGCAGTGGTGGTGCTTTTAGTTTTCACTTCCACTCGGTATATCCTTGATGGTGATTTGTATATCTATATTTTGGGGTGACGTTTGAGAGCGCGATCGCGTCGGTTCTTCTATCAAAGTTGGTTAGTCGGATTAGCTGTGTTGGCTGGTGCCTGCGGTAATACTGCTACGACCTTAGCGAAGGTTTCAACAGCGCCTAGGCCTGGTAGTGCGTCGTCTTCTACCGCGCTTTCAATTTCTGGGTCGCTCCCTGGTCAAGGTGGTGGAGGTACTACTTCGACTTCGCCTTCTTTTTCTCATGGGGTTAGTGGTTTGCTTGGTGGGCTGCATTGGATCATAGCGGCGAATGTAATTGGCCTCTTGGACAAGAACGGTAGTAATGCTTTGGCGCGGCGAGCCTTTGATAATTCGAATACCAATATATTGCTGAATGGTAATGTTCTGCCCCGACCACTTGCTAATTGGGGATCTACATTTACTTTCGATCTTCGGTCTGTTCTTGGGGTTAACGCTTCGCAGCTGAGTTCTTCGAAGAATGCCGGCTTTGGTTCTGTTCTTTATGATCCTGAGCATTGGAGCTTTACTCCGATTTCTGAGCAAGAGAATGTTTCGTTAGCGACTGAGAGTCTTGTGCGATTGGCTCAGCCGTCGAATCTTTCTGTTATTGTCGCTCCGGGTTTGGATCTCATGGCACTTTCGTCGCCGGGCGAGAATCGTGCAAGTGCCTTTTTGGCCTCTGGATTGATTCAATCTATCTCTAAGGTGGCCTTCGGAATAGTGATTCAGAGCCAATCCATGGAGACCTCCGTTGCGGTCTATTCAAGGTTCGTAAAACAGGCCGCTGAGCTGGCCCGGAGTGTGAATCCGACCATTTCGATCTATGCCGGTCTTTCGACGGGGCCAAATGGTCAAGTTGTGTCAAGTTCCCAGTTGGTGCGTGATGTGGCGGCTACACACTCCTTTGTCTTAGGTTATTGGCTGAATGTTCCGGGGCAGGGCCCGTCTTGTCCTAAATGCGCTGTTGCTAACCCAGAGGTTGCGGTTGGCCTCCTTGATGCGTTGGCGTAGTGGTACCGTCAGCCTTTGTGATAGTTTTTTTATGGTGATTATCGCAATTCTGGTAGTTCGACTCTTGAAATCTAGGTGTGACTTCCACAACAGGGGATTCGTGATTTGTTGATTCGACCAGACGGTAGCGCTAGGGTCAGTGGCGACTTTTACTCAGAAAAATTAGCTGGTCGTAAGGTTTGATTCCCAGTGCTCGCTTTATTTGTTATTTAGCGGTCGAAGGATTGAAGATCGTTGGATTTGAGGCTCCTTGTTGATGGGACTTAATTGTTGTCGATGAAGGATGGGTCCGTTATGGCCAAGATGTTCTCGTGGGATGAATCATGGATTTTGAGTTGGAAATTCCTATTAGGTGATTAGGACTCCCACCTAGGAGCCAAGGCAGCATTCCCTGGTTGTGATGGGGTAGGGCTTAGGCGCCTTTATTTTTGGTACATTTTGGTTGGTTGCCATGGTTATGATGGCGTTTTCTACTTGGGGGTCGGTGGTATCTGTGGCTTTCGCTTCTCTAGTGTTAGTAGCTCTTGGTTGAGTTCTTCGACTGCACTTGTTGGATCGTTGTGGTGCCAACCCTGTGCAATGATGATACTTTGTCGCACTCTGTTGTCTAGATGCGCTCCGTAAGCGATTGTCGTTGGTTTGACTCTGCTTGTAGATGAGATTGTGATGGTTCCTGCCTCTATAGTTGCTGCAATCATCTTTGAGAGTTCAGTAGTGGCGGTTTTTTGGGCCCCTATATAGATGAGGCGTTGTGAAGTAATATAAAAGTCTCCCTTATCTGTGGCTTCTGGGTAAGGAGTGCCCGAGACCACGTGACCCTTCGTCTTCCCGACGCGATACCGTATGGTTCGACCCCCGATCTTGGCAACTGGTACTGAGATTCCGCTCGATTTTCCTACGTATGTACTTGGTCCTTTTTTTATCTCTATGAGGCTGACGCTAGTTATTACCAAGAAGACTGTTTCCCCAGGGAGGAGGTTCAGATCATCGGGTCGTATTCCTTTTCCAGTCTTAGCCATCTCGATCGTATCTAGTAGGTCTTGGCGCTCTTCCTGCCAGATGTTGAGCTCTGCGTTGTATCGATTTAGAGCGCGTGCGAAGATCTTTTGGTCACGGATATCACTGATACGGTGGGCAATTTGACTAAATGAGGTTTGGCTTGTCTTGGGTTGTCTGCCTGCTTTAGATTTAGCTGGTGATCCTAGAGCGGTTGAATCTCCAGTTGGTTGGGCGATTTGACCAAATGAAGTTTGTGTAGAGGTAACTCTAGTTTTAACTATTACGTATACCAAAAGAATTGGCAGCGCGATAAGGGTCATTCCTAAGACGATATTAGCAATTATGAGTTTTGGCATCTTTTTGTAGTGGCGAAAGTGACCGACTATTGATGGCGACATGTAAATGGATAAGAGTATTAGCCACGCTATAAGTTGAGCGGCCAGTGGATTTGAAGCAGCTGCTAAAAGCAATTTATCTCCTTTTGGACCATCTCTTACAAAGTAAAAATCAGCTTTGTCTCGTTATCTTTGAAATCAGTGCAAAGTTTATCATAGTGGTGTATCAATTCGATTTTGGTTTTTTTATCGAGTGATCTATCGACGGGTTGCATCATGAGAGTTGTTTATAATTATTAGGTTTACAGCTGAGGTATTGGGCTTAGGTATTGGGCTTAGATGACGCTTGAATTATGTTTGGTTGGTTTTATTTCAATACTTATGGGGAGGGTAGCCTGAGATTTAGCTTTGTCTTTACCGTGGCCCTGCTTGGTGTCTAGGGCCGATTACAGCTGGATGTGACTTGGTTTAGTTGGACTCAGTCTCTGTCTCATCTTGTTCTCTGCAATTTTTCGACCGAGTCATCTCTAGGTTTCGGTTTTTTTGATTGAGATTTTGTATAGAAGTGGGGGATAATTCTTGGGACCCTCAAATGTGAATCGATTCCTTCGAGGTGGAGCTTGGTTTATAGAGATTTAGTGAATTGGTTTTCTCTGAAATTCAATTGTTTTGGTCAACCAGAATAGGCGTATCGAAAAGACCACTAGAAGTGCTTCTCCAACAAATAGTTTAAGTAGCGTTCGATGGTTTAGTCCCAGACCACTGAGGGCTATCGCGATGGTGGCCGCAATCAGAATGATAGTAATGCTCGCCAATGCCAAGCCAACTTTTATACGATCAGAGAGGCTAAAGGTTTGCGAGTCGTAGTTGACTTTTACTTTTTGTGAAGATGAATTTGGGTTGCCATAGTAGTTTTGGGCGGCGTCAGAGAGCATTCTTGTTTGGCGTGAGTAGCTGTAGCTCCAAAAGGGAATTCCTACAAGTGGCAATACCATGCAACTATAGGTGAGGATCATTTTGATCTTTTGCGCCCTGGTCGCGCTTTTGAACGATTTGAAGGTGACCCCAGCTAGTTCGGGTAGTTGCTTGATTGTGGCAAGGAGGCCGTAGATGCTGCGAGTTGTTTTTTCTTTTTCGGGTGGATTCAAGGCGAGTTCCACCCCGGAATGTGCACTGTCTATGTCCTTATATTTCCCGAGAAAATATAGAAGTTCTCCGACACGGGCGGGATCGTTTGGGTCGTGGCCATAGATTTGGGCTATCTCGAGCACGAGCGTAACTTGTGCGCAAATTGCCGATACAAACGCCCCAGGGAGTGCCGCATAGAGCGAGGTGCCTGAGATTGCACCGTCGATCCGTGCTCGACGAATCGCGCGAGCTGTTGATGCTTGCGCTGCTAGAGATGGCTCTTTTTTCAACTCTAGCTCTTTAGCGGCCGCTCTTTGGGCAGTTCCGGCCAGACTCGGTGTGAGAAAATACGCTATGACTTCATCTACCCGAGTTGGATTCTTCACGATTGTTTTGAGTGCGCTACTTTGATTATTGTTCAACTCAGACAAATTAGCTCGCTTTGTGATAGTTGGGCGGTCCATGGATTTTGGGTTAGCTGGCGCTTTGATCTGAGAGATCTTGGCAATTTTTATTTTAGTTGGAAAATGGCAGTTATGTCATATTATTTTGTCTTGCCAATAATTAATGATCACAAGCCAACAGGGGAGCCAACTTGATGGTTTTTTGTCCAATTTATCGATGGATGTGACTTTAGGAGCCGAGACTATCAAGCAGATAATTGATTTTTCAGCGATCATCTTGGCATCGAGACCACGAGCTAGGGCGAACTGGTTGATTAGTAACTCCCTCGATCTATAGATCAAGCATCGTCGGCTGCAGACGATCAAGGCTTCGTAGCACCATGGAACCCCATCGAATACGTTACTAGCAGGCAATTTGTCTGCCTCGTTGGATTCGTTGTCTCATGGAGTGGTTAATTTGGCCCGGAATTGATCTTTAAGCTTGTCCGTGCGGGACTTTTTTTTTATCGGTAACCGTTATCATTATGGATAGTGTTAATCGTAATGATTTCGGATAAGAGTGCTAAGTAATGGTGAAGACGTTCCGGCTCCAGTTAATTAGGGCGATCGTTATAATGCTGGCTGTTTTGATGGTTGCTAGCTGTGGAACCACCTCGACATCAGCTTTGACGCAGTCCAAGGGTAATTACATTACTGCTGTAGCTGCTGAGGATACGTGGGGAAGTCTCCTGTCGCAGCTTGGCGGCAGATATCTGCATGTTCTCAGTGTCATCACAGATCCAAATGCCGACCCTCACGCCTATGAAGTTTCGAACTCTGTAGCTAGAGCCTTTTCTTCCGCTTCGATAGTTGTGATCAATGGGGCTGGATACGATGATTGGGCTGCCAAGGTCTTAGGCGCCACACCGTCGAAGACTCGACAGGAGTTAAATGTGGCTGCAGTGCTAAAACAAGGTGTTGGAGCGAATCCACATTTCTGGTACAGCCCAACTTACGTGCGTCGAATCGTGGCTGTTATGGAAGGCGACTTGATAAAGGCCATGCCTACGCATAGGGCGTATTTTGAGGCGAATTTTCGCCTGGTCTCAAAGCGATTGGACGTGCTCTATCAAAGCCTAGCTAATTTATCTCGGCGCTATCACTCCATGGCTGTTGCATCCACGGAGGATATTTTTGTCTACTTTGCGCGGGCTTCGGGCCTCAATCTGATCTCACCTTTGAGCTTTATGGCTGCGATAGCCAATGGAAACGATCCTCCAATTTCGTCTGTTGTCACCTTTGAGGAGCAGCTACGTAGCCATAGCGCACGCCTTTTGATCTACAATACCCAAACAATCACTCCACTTACCAGTTCAATCAGGGCCATGGCCATCAGGAAAGGAATCGGTGTTGTGGGGATTTCTGAGATCATCGAGCCCGTAGGTGCGACATTTGAAGCGTGGATGGGATCTCAGATCGATCGTATCTCAAGTGCACTTGGTCGATCGATAACTACTAAAAACCAAGGCCAGAAGGGTTGATAGATCGATATGTCTAATGTGACGTCAAACGATTCAAAGATGGTTGTAGAGGCCAAGAACCTAGGAGTCGGATACGGCCAAGACCTATTGTGGTCCGGTGCCAATATCTGCGTTGGCCAAGGGGAGTTTGTGGCGATACTTGGCCCAAATGGTGCCGGAAAGACAACATTATTTCGTGCTTTGCTTGGGAATATTCAAATATTGGAGGGTGATCTTAAAGTCTTTGGAGGAGCTCCATCCAATGCGCGAAGTCAAATTGGCTATGTGCCCCAGAGGCGATTCATAGATTCTGAGATTCAGATTGACGTTAGAGAGTTTGCTATGTTGGCGCTACTTGGAGGTAACTTTGGTCCCGTCTCTCGCGCGAAGAAGGCTCGAGCAAGACAACTGGTAGAGGAATCCTTACGGCTGGTAGGCGCTGAGGAGTTCATAGGCAAACGGATTCACGAACTCTCTGGGGGTCAACTTCAACGGGTCTTTATGGCTCAAGCGATGGCTCGATCGCCTTCGATGCTCTTGCTCGATGAGCCCTTGGCAAATCTCGACATGAGAGCCGGGGCCAATTTAGCCCAAGCCATATCGGATTTGGTGAAGAGTCATAACGTTACTGCGCTTTTAGTCGCACATGATTTGAACCCTCTTTTGCCCTATCTGGATCGGGTTATTTACATCGCCAACCATAAGGTCGCTACGGGAACTCCAGATGAAGTCTTTACCTCGGAGAACCTCTCGAGGCTATATGGAATGTCGGTCGAGGTCTTTAGGGACGATCGGGGCAGAATTGCGATCTTTAGCGAGCTAGAAGGAGGTAACCACCATTAATATCTTTGGTTCTATTACGAGTGGCTCAACTTTTGGTATCAACTTGTTCTCTGATTTCTCATTTATGTGGACCTTTTCGTTCATGAGAAATGCATTTGAAACCGGAACGATTGTAGCCATTGTGGCAGGAG
Source organism: Acidithrix sp. C25 (assembly GCF_904848545.2). Classification (NCBI taxonomy): domain Bacteria; kingdom Bacillati; phylum Actinomycetota; class Acidimicrobiia; order Acidimicrobiales; family Acidimicrobiaceae; genus Acidithrix; species Acidithrix sp. C25. Next base: position 428,576 of record NZ_CAJHCI020000002.1, on the reverse strand, counting down.
TAGTCGGTTATTTTGTCATTATCCGTAAGTCTGCCTTTGCAGCCCATGCACTCTCTCACGTGGGATTTGCTGGAGCAGCCGGCGCTGTCTATCTGGGTTTGAGTCCTATTGTGGGTCTGCTCTCCTTCACCATGGGTGGGGCGGTCTTCATGGGAGCATTAGGCAAGAAGGCAGCATCTAGAGATACTCAGATCGGGATAGTCTTGGCATTCATGCTGGGACTTGGAATTTTATTCATCTCTCTCTACCAGGGTTACTCTTCAGAGGCCTACTCCATTCTTTTCGGACAGATTTTAGGGATATCTTCTTCAGATGTAATTTTTACTGTTATTTCAGGTGTGGCGGTATTGGCGGTAGTGATCATTATCTACCATCCTTTGCTCTTTGCCTCTGTCGATGAAGAAGTCGCAAGTGCATCTGGTGCGAATGTGACTCTTATTTCGCTTGGTTTTATGATTTTGGTTGCCTTTACCGTCTCGATTGCGGTTCAGGTAATTGGCGTACTTTTGATCTTTGCGCTTTTGGTAACGCCTGCGGCTGCAGGAGTGCGACTGACTGGTCGTCCCCTGTTGGGTCTCGTCTACTCGATAGCTATTGGATTATTGATCACTTGGATTGGCCTATTTTTGGCCTTTTATTCGCCATATCCTGTCAGCTTTTTTATAACTGCTATAGGTTTCTTGGTCTACCTAGGTGTCCGAGGATTTTCATGGTTTCGTCATGATCGTTCTAGGATTGTCCGAGCGCTCTAGTTGATTTTGCCGTATTGTTGCATTATTGGGTAGCGAGCTGGGTCCAACAGACCCTATTTGATGATTGGATGGGGTGATGGAAGTTCAAAATTCAGGTGATGACCTTGGGGCAGATGCAAATTTAACTAGCGGTCAGGTTACTCAGGCAAGGGGGCGTGCGACCCGTCAAAAAAAGGCGCTCTCGGAGGTCTTGGAAGAGGCTTCAAACTTCTCAAGTGCCCAAGAATTGCACTCCAAATTGCGTGAGCGAGGTTATCGAGTTGGGCTGACTACGGTCTATTCGCAGCTTCGAGTTCTTGCGGAGGCGGGGAACATTGACTCTGTCCTCACTCCCTCAGGCGAGACGCTTTATAGACTTTGTTCCCTCTCCTCTCATCACCACCATCTAATCTGTCGAGATTGTGGAGATGCAATTGAGATCGAAGCTGCTTTAGTTGAGAGCTGGACTAATGAGGTTGCAAAACAGGCTGGATTCACCGATATCTCTCACACCATCGAGATTGAGGGAAGGTGTCAGCGGTGTAGCTTTGAGATTTCTCGGAGGTGAAATCTCAAACTTGCTCAACCTCAAGATCTACCATAAGATATCTTTTATCACTTTGGAAGCTGACTGATTGTCCGCTTTGGCGGCGCACTAGAGCTACTTATCTACCGGTTGGCCAATTGCGCTGGCTGGTTGCGCTAGTCAATTACACAGCTCACTTACACAGCTCACTTACACAGCTCAATTACACAGCTCAATTACACAGCTCAATTACACAGCTCAATTGCGCTGGCCGCTAGAGCCTTCTTGCTGGTCGATCCTACTTGAATAGTTCACTTTTGTATAAGCACTCGTAGCTTTAAATTGTTACTTAGATGCCAGGGCCGAAGGCCCCCTTGCGGTGTAATTTCCTTCGATCGGATTGCTTGTCGATGCGTTGTGGTAGGGGACTTGGCTTTTTGATGGTAGAATCTTTAACTTTGCCAACTTGGCATGGTCAGAGCCACTAGGTCGTCAAACATCGACCGTAAATCTGTCCCATCGTCCCTTGAAAGTCGTATAACGGAGAATCAGTGTGAGTAGTAATAAAGATTTTGAAAATGACAAGGGCGATGGTCGAGCTAGTAAGCGAAGCGGACCTGACGGCGAAGGGGGATCGAGCGATCCAGGAACAAAGCGGATCTTTCGATCAAGTTCTTCCGAGGGTGAAGGCGACTCGGGGAGAGGCTCCTTTGAACGTAAGCCTAGAGCCCCATATGTCCCAGGTGCTAACACCACATCAGACAGAGAGGGCCGGGGCGGTTACCAAGGTCGTGGCGGAGATCGTCCAGGCGGAGATCGTCCATTTAGATCCCGTGAAGATCGACCAGGTAGAGACAAGCCATTTGGAGACCGGGGAGACCGTGGTGGTTCCTTCCGTGAACGCGACGACCGTGGCGGATCCCGAGGTGGATTTGGTGGCGGCTCAGGTGGCGGCTCAGGTGGCGGTTACCAAGGTCGCGGCGGAGATCGTCCAGGCGGAGATCGTCCATTTAGATCCCGTGAAGATCGACCAGGTAGAGACAAGCCATTTGGAGACCGTGGAGACCGGGGAGACCGTGGTGGTTCCTTCCGTGAACGCGACGACCGTGGCGGATCCCGAGGTGGATTTGGTGGCGGCTCAGGTGGCGGTTACCAAGGTCGCGGCGGAGATCGTCCAGGCGGAGATCGTCCATTTAGATCCCGTGAAGATCGACCAGGTAGAGACAAGCCATTTGGAGACCGTGGAGACCGGGGAGACCGTGGTGGTTCCTTCCGTGAACGCGACGACCGTGGCGGATCCCGAGGTGGATTTGGTGGCGGCTCAGGTGGCGGCTCAGGTGGCGGTTACCAAGGTCGCGGCGGAGATCGTCCAGGCGGAGATCGTCCATTTAGATCCCGTGAAGATCGACCAGGTAGAGACAAGCCATTTGGAGACCGTGGAGACCGGGGAGACCGTGGTGGTTCCTTCCGTGAACGCGACGACCGTGGCGGATCCCGAGGTGGATTTGGTGGCGGCTCAGGTGGCGGTTACCAAGGTCGCGGCGGAGATCGTCCAGGCGGAGATCGTCCATTTAGATCCCGTGAAGATCGACCAGGTAGAGACAAGCCATTTGGAGACCGTGGTGGTTCCTTCCGTGAACGCGACGACCGTGGCGGATCCCGAGGTGGATTTGGTGGCGGCTCAGGTGGCGGTTACCAAGGTCGCGGCGGAGATCGTCCGTTTAGATCCCGTGAAGATCGACCAGGTAGAGACAAGCCATTTGGAGACCGTGGAGACCGGGGAGACCGGGGAGACCGTGGTGGTTCCTTCCGTGAACGCGACGACCGTGGCGGATCCCGAGGTGGATTTGGTGGCGGCTCAGGTGGCGGTTACCAAGGTCGTGGCGGAGATCGTCCAGGCGGAGATCGATCCTTTAGAGATAACGAGACTAAAGGTAAATCCTGGGGCGGAGTAGCCGAAAAGGGAGCTGCCCATGTAGCGCCTCGAGAAGATGAAAAGCTTCATTCAACTCGAGATCAAATCGACGAGAGCCAATACACTCAGCCGCAACCACTGCAAAAGTGGGAACCTCAGGTGGCACAAGAGCCTGAAGTTGAGGTTCCGGCTCAAAAGAGTCAGAGGCGCATTGTTGGTGGGATTGTTGGATACAACGTCGATGAGATTATTCTGCGCGAGTCTCCAAAGGGGCTCTCTACCTTCAAGGTTAATCAAATTCGACGTGATCTCGCAGAGGGTATCCGAGCCTATCAAGCAGATCGATACAAAGACGCTGAGCGAAACCTAGTAGCTGTTCTAGAGCATCTTCCTGTATCTCAGAGCATAAGAGAGGTGCTAGGTCTAACCTATTATCGCCAGGGCAAGTGGAAGCTTGCGATTGAGCAGCTTGAGGCATCTGCTTCAACGACTGGCTCTGTCGATCAAGGACCTGTGATAGCGGACTGCTATCGAGCAATGGGTCGCCACAATAAGGTGCGCGAGATCTATGAGGAAGTCGGCCTTGTCTCTCCTTCGGCTGAGGTTATGGCTGAAGCTAGGATTGTTTTGGCAGGATCTTTGTCGGATCAAAAGAAATATACCGAAGGTATAGCTCTGCTTTCTCGATTTGAGACCGTTCGGCGGGTAAAGCCACGACTGATCGATATTCGCCAGTGGTATGTGCTGGCTGATCTGTATGAAAAGGTCGGAGATCTAGAGCATGCCCGTAATCTGTTTCGTAAGATTACAACATGGGAGCCAGGAATATATGACGTCGCGGAGAGACTGGCTGACCTGCGCTAGCCTGTAGTCGCATTTATTTGATTCGCTAGGATATTGGCGAGGATGCCAAGAGCTGTTGAGGAGGAATTGACGTTGACGATAGACGTTGAATCATTGTTGGGTGACGATGCGAAAGATCTCCTTTCGCATCGATGTGTGGGAATTCCTAAGGAGAGTTTGACTCTTCCTGGAGCAAATGTTCTTGATGAGATCTTCGCGCTCTCAGATAGATCTCCCCAGGTATTGCGTTCGCTCGCTTCTCTCTATGGGAATGGTCGTCTGGCCAACACCGGCTACATCTCTATCCTTCCTGTTGACCAGGGGATTGAGCACTCGGGTGCCGCCTCATTTGCTAAGGCACCACAATATTTTGACCCAGCAGCCATATGTGACCTTGCTATCGAAGCAGGGTGCTCCGCAGTGACCACAACCTTGGGTGGATTGGGAATTGTTGCTCGTCGTTATTCGCATCGAATCCCAATGATCGTCAAGATCAACCACAATGAGCTTCTAACCTATCCAGCCAATCCTGATCAAGTGATGTTTGGACAAGTTCGCCAAGCGTGGGATCTAGGAGCGGCTGGCATTGGTGCCACTATCTACTTTGGCTCAGAGCAATCTACTCGTCAGATCCAGGAGGTCTCCCACGCCTTTGCGGAGGCTCATCGTTTGGGGATGTTTACTGTTTTGTGGTGCTATCTTCGAAATAATGCCTTCAAGGTGGACGGGGTTGACTATCACCTATCTGCTGACCTTTCTGGGCAGGCGAATCACCTGGGTGTGACTATCGAGGCTGATATCATCAAGCAAAAGTTACCGGAAAACAATGGCGGATACATCAAGGTCGGCTTTGGGAAGACGGACCCGTTGGTCTACAGTGACCTCACTACCGATCACCCAATCGATTTAACGCGTTGGCAAGTAGTCAATTGTTACAATGGTCGAATTGGCTTGATCAATTCCGGTGGGGAATCCAAAGGTGCTACCGATCTAGCCGAGGCAGTTAGAACGGCTGTTATCAACAAGCGCGCAGGTGGTAGTGGCTTGATAGTTGGCCGAAAGGCTTTTCAACGTCCGAGAAACCAAGGTGTTGAGCTCTTGAATGCAATCCAAGATGTCTATCTAGACACATCTATCGATGTTGCATAAGCCCTCAAAGTAGAGTCTTTTCTCACGCTTACGTCGGCGCCCCCTAATGCTGAGGGCGCCGACTTTTATTAGCAGACCCTATCTATCTCGATCTTTGTCGTTAATTTGGAACTTCCATTTTCGATGCCAAGTGAGATGCTTGGGTCTTCTTTTTGTAAAGAGCGGTAATTTTCGAATGCTATTTGGTGAACTCCAGGAAATTTAATTGAATATCGCACACCTTCTATTCTTGGTCGCTGCTGGTTTGGTTGCGGGTACCGTTAATTCGATTGCCGGTGGTGGATCGCTGATCTCCTTTCCAGCACTGCTTTTCGTCGGCCTGGGTCCGATAGTGGCCAATGTAACAAATTCTTTGGCCTCGCTTCCTGGATATATAAGTGGGACCATTGGATATCGCCGGGCCCTGCCTCATCAACGGCATCGTTTGATTCAAGCTTCGATTGCATGTGTCTTTGGATCTGTCGTTGGTACTGTGATACTGCTCACAACGCCGGTATCATACTTTCGCGCTGTGGTTCCATTTTTGATTTTAGGCGCGTGTGCGCTGTTAGTCTTTCAAGAGCGTATCTCTTTGTTCGTCTCTTTCTCAAAGGTGAGTTCAAAGAGCAAATGGGTCATGCCCTTGGCCATTGGTATCTCGGCGATCTATGGATCCTATTTTGGCGCAGGGTTAGGTATCATCCTTCTAGCCATTCTCTCCATCTTTTCGGATGAGACGTTGCAGAACAATAATGCTCTAAAGATCACGCTCTCGGTAGTGATAGCTTCAGTGGGCGATCTGATCTATGTTTTAGTCACCCACGTTGCATTCTTGGACGCTGGTGTGATGGCGATCGGCTTCATTTTGGGTGGATTCTTAGGCGCTAAGATCGCTAGTCGTCTCAGCGCGAGAGTTTTGCGTATCTCTATTGTTATTTTTGGTGTTTGCGTCAGTTCTATCTTGTTCTACCAGACCTACCTATGAGAAGGCACTGATCTATGAGAAGAAACTGGCCTTTTAGAGGAGACTGACCTTATAGAGGGGACAGGCCTTTTAGATGGGATCGACCCGGAGAAGGCACCGAGGATCTCCTTCGTCTAGGAAGTGGTTGTCTCCTCCTTGGAACTAGCTATTTTGACTATTGATTATCTGCCTCTTTGAGTATGAGAGCCGGAAGTGGTTTGGGGTAAAAGAGAGTCGATTTCGCTCTGAGTGGCCTGTGGTTGATTGCACTATCTACGATCTCTTCAATTGGAGTTTTAGGACAGATCATCGCTATCACCCCAGGTGCCGTTGCCTTTGAGATCGCATAGTCTTTGTCGCTTGAATATTCTATTTTTGCGCTTTCGTCTGCGCCAAGGCGTTCTTCGACAAGGCTAAGTGCAGTCGATATTGACGATGAAATTGGAAGTTTCATTTTTGTATTTGAAGTTATCAGTGTGACGTATGGCCCAGGTAGATCGATGGAGGCCCCAGTGAAGTGCTCTTTTAGCTCCAAAAGTGCTGATTCGATCTCATCGTTACTCCAAGATACTGAGAATATCCGATGAATTGGCCGGATGAGGTGGGAGGCTTGGTCTATCGCACAGACAAAGGCAATCATTTCAATAGCGGATCCGGCTGGTTGACTGGCTAGTTCGACCTTTGCTCTTTGGATGCGGTGATGGCCATCGGCTAGGATTATTTGGGAGGATTCGATCGCCTCTTTGATGAGTGCTTTAGCACTTGGCTGAGGTAGAACGAAGATTCTATGAGCGTATGAATCGTCATCTTGGGTTCGAGAGATTGGACCGATTTTCATGGGCGCTACCTCTTGGATTATCTCGCTGTCTATTAAGGCCCAGATAGGCCCAACTCCTTCTTTAGCTAGAGAAGGAGCGATAGTAAAGTTAGCTGTCGCCTCATCTAGAGTTTGTTCGTGGGTGAGGATCTCTGAAAATGGATCTGTTGATGAATAGAGAGCTTCATCTGTGATTATTTCGGTTTCGTAACCCTTTTGATCTGGGAGATTTGTCATCCTGAGTATTCCAACTACCCCCATAACCCTTAGTGGCTCACAGGTTTGTGACCATTTGGAGATCTCATAGAGGTAATAACTTGACTCTTCATCTTCGACAAGATCATCTGGTTCGAAGGCTTCATTTGAACTTAGCCGTGCAAAGGAGAGTTCCTCTGTGTTGGCGCGGATGGCACGAAAGTCGCGAAAGTTATGCAATAGTGTAGCTCCACTCTTTAAAAGGGCCATTTGCTTGGCTTTGGTGTCATGGTAACTATAGACTCTATAGCTTCTAGTTGCACTTGTTGGAGTGGTTGGAGTGGTTGTTGGTCTCCAAGGGCCATTTGCTCGGAATGGATCGCCTGCAACTTTTATTGAATTTTGTTGAGCTAGACCTAGTGGACGTAACGGATAGCAACTTTAGAAAGGCTCTAAGCGGTGACGGAAGAGAATTGGGTAATAGATCTTGATGGAGTGATTTGGCTATTGAATGATCCAATTCCAGGATCGATCGAGGCGGTCGCTCAGCTGGTAAGGGCCGGTATAACCGTTACCTTTGCTACAAATAATTCAACCCTGACCAAGGAACAATACTCTCAAAAGCTTGAACGTCTCGGAATTGACATTCAAGCGACAAATCTTGTTACCTCCGCAATGGCTGCTGCGTCTATGGTGGCCCCAGGGAGTCGGGCTTATGTGGTTGGAGCATTTGGAATCAACGACGCATTGGCCAATAGGGGCGTAGAGGTTGTAGATGACGATGATGTCGATGTGGTAGTTGTTGGCTTAGATCGAGAGATCTCATATGCTAAGTTGAGCCGGGCTGGAAATGCAATTCGAAATGGTGCAACCTTTATAGCTACTAACACCGACGCTACATTTCCAATCACTGGTGGTCTTTTGCCAGGTGCCGGATCGATGGTCGCAGCTGTAGCCACAGTTGGAGGAAAGGCTCCACTGGTTGCTGGAAAGCCAAGCGCGCCCATGGCGAAACTTATAAGGGATTTAGTTGGTCAGCCTACCCTCATGGTGGGAGATCGCTTTGAGACCGATGGCGCCTTTGCCAATGAGCTTGCCTGCGGCTTTGGATTGGTGCTTTCGGGCGTATCTAAAGGTGTTCCAGATGGAGAGTCCAAGCCGGCTTATATTGCCGCTAACTTTTCGGAATTGGTCAACGAGGCAATTGTCAGATGAGGCAGGTGAGATCAGTCGGCTATGTGGTTGATTGCTACGTGGTTGATCGACCTTGGAGCTGGCCATACGGTCTGTTCGAGGATAAGTCGCTCTTTGGCATGGCTATAGATCTTTTGGGTTTTAGACGACCTTAGAATTTGGGGTTGGGTAGTCGTGCTGATAGATCTCTGATTGGGCGCTTCTTTTTGGTTTGGGCTGTGGTTCGTTGGTTTGGCGCTCCAAGAACATTGTGCTCCAAGAACATTCCAGGAAGATAAGGAGCGCCAATTTATAAGGCGAATCTACCTATTTTTGGGTGGATCTTAGATCCTTACGGCGCATAGCGATACCAGCGATCGATTCAAGTGCGCATCGGTGAGCGTTGTTTATTGTGAGTTCGGCCCAGTCAAATGGGGGCGAGACCTCCACGATATCGATAGCGACCACGTTGACTTCCCTGGTGATGCGTCGAATTATTCGCAATAGATCAACTGGGGCCATTCCTCCTGGCTCAGGGGTTCCAGTTCCGGGAGCGAATCCAGGGTCAAGGACATCTATGTCGATTGAGAGGTATATTCCTTTGGGCGAAGCGCTTGCCTCCTCGATTGCATCTGTGATCACAGCATGGTGGCCGCGCTCAAAGACTTCATTCATGGTATGCCATCGCATACCTTGTTCGCCCATCCATTCGAAGGTCTCTGCTGGTGGCCAATAGCCTCGAAGGCCAACTTGGACAAAGTGGCGTCCTTGGACAGCACCTGATTCTATTAGGCGTCTCATGGGAGTGCCATGGCTCGCATAGTTGCCATCTATCTCAAGGGCAGTATCGGCATGGGCATCGAAGTGGATTATCCCGATCTCTCCCCATCCGTGAGCTCGTGCGACGGCCGTCGCGCTGGGCCACGTGATAGCGTGATCGCCTCCGATAACTATAGGTATTATTCCTCGAGATGCAACTTCATAGACGCGTTCTTCGATAGCACTTCTAGATGCCTCCCACATTCCATGCGAGCAGATAGCATCGCCGAAGTCGACCACTTCGAGCTCTTCAAAGATCTCGATCCCATAGTCCATGTGATATGTTCCGGGCCCATATGCAGCAGCACGCAGTGATCGTGGGCCAAATCGTGCGCCTGGGCGATTTGTAGTTGAGTCGTCCCAAGGTGCACCCACTATGGCGATATCTGGCTCCCACTCATCGAGCTCTGAGGGTTCTGTCAGCAGCGGTCTCTGGGCAAAGGTGGCAATACCCTGGTAAGACGCGGTATCGAGCTGGGAGGCCATTCCTGGTTTGAGCTCTCTCTTTGGCATTGTGTGATCCTTTTCGTCTTGTCACTAGTGAAAATCTACAGAAGGTGGACACCTAATATCTCCTAAGCGCGATTCTATGTCCCTTCGGAGCGGCTTTAGGTGTCAGATGTCAGAATGCTACGAGTGGCTTCTTGGTAAATCTTGACAGATAAGGGTGGTAGGTATTGTAGGTTTTCCAATTTATTTATTGAATATTCCAACGAACTGGCGCGCTATGAGCCCCAAGGCATGGTTTAGTTTGATGCCGAGAGCGACAGCTATGGTCCATCTTATGTTGAGATTTGACTACATTCTCCCAGCGCAATAAGGTCTGCTACCTCTTTTAGCAGAGAGAGTATTATGCAAACTTGGTTTTAATGGTTTGAGTAATTCGAGCATAGGGTGGATTTAGTCCCTCATCTCCCTCATCTCTGTCGCTTTTGCCTCTGTCGCTTTTGCCTCTGTCGCTTTTGCCTCTGTCGCTTTTGCCTCTGTCGCTTTTGCCTCTGTCGCTTTTGCCTCTGTCGCTTTTGCCTCTTTGGCATGGTGAAATCTATCTGGGTTCTATTGTTAGCAACTGATTGTCAAATTAGTACTTCTTACTCACTCGGAGATATCTAGGTAAGATGGCTTTACAACTTCGGGTTTGCATCCAAATACGCGGATGTCATCTAATTTTCGCTTGGGTATTTAAGAAATCACATGATGTCTTTGCCGCTACGTCTTTGATTTTATCGAAACCTTGCATTTGAAAAGATGAGCAAGGTTCAAACTTCGTAATGGAGATTTCGATCTCTAAAAGTTTTCGGGATTTCAATCTGAGCAATTTGGGGACAATTTAAGGACTATCGTTGTATTGGAAAAGTTGTGGTTGAGTGATTGAAGAAACTGCGTTAGCTCCAAAGCTTCGGCAGGACCTGAAATTACCCGATAAGGAAAGTTAGTTGAGATTATGAAAGCACATCAGATAATACTTAGTTCGCGCCCTAAAGGTCATCCAACTCTGGATAATTTTGGCCGTAGCGACGTTGAATTGCCTTCACTTGGTGAGGGTGAAGTGTTGGTAAAATCCCTCTTTTTGTCGGTTGATCCCTACATGCGCGGTCGTATGAATGATGCTAAGAGTTATGTACCTCCATTTGCTATCGATGCTCCACTAGCCGGAGGAGGAGTTGGTGAGGTCATAGAGTCAAATACACCAGGCTTTGCAGTCGGAGACTTGGTTACCGGAATGCTTGCCTGGCGTGACTATGACGTTGCCGAGGCTAAGCACCTGCTAAAGATTCCAACCTCGAGTATCCCGGCAAGTGCCTATTTAGGCATTTTGGGAATGCCTGGCATGACTGCGTATGTGGGATTGTTTGACTTAGGCAAGCCTAAGAAAGGTGAGACCGTCTTTGTTTCAGGTGCTGGTGGCGCTGTCGGATCGGCTGTGGGTCAGATGGCTAAGATTGCTGGGGCCAAAGTCATAGGAAGTGCCGGTGGTTCCAAGAAGTGCGCGCGTCTGATTGAAATGGGCTTCGACGTAGCTATCGACTATAAGGAAGCACCGATCATGAACCAACTTATGGAGGCCGCTACCGATGGCGTCGATGTCTATTTCGATAACGTAGGAGGAGATCACCTAGTTGCTGCTCTTGAAGCAACCAATGATTTTGCGAGACTGGTACTTTGCGGCGCTATCTCACAGTACAACAACGAGACCTATCAGCCTGGACCTGGAAATCTATTTCGGGCAATCCAGCGTCGATTGACCATTACCGGCTTCATAGTTAGTGATCACGGCAGTCGCAGAGATGAATTTTTGAAAGATGTCTCTAGCTGGATTAGCGATGGCAAGCTCACCTACGATGAGACCTTTGTGGATGGACTAGAAAATGCTCCTGAGGCCTTTATGGGCCTGTTTTCTGGTTTGAATACCGGCAAGATGGTAGTTCGCCTCTAGATAGTCCGAGATGACAATTTCATACTTTTATGTCTAGGGTATTGCTGGAAGTCCGCTTGGGTTGACGGTCTCCACCGAGGAGACCGTCTTCCAGGCAGAATTTACTGGTGACAAAAAGAAGGGCGGGGTGAGATACGCCAAACGAGGATCATAGGTATAGGTCGTGTTGTAGCCTGAAACCGTTGCGCCATTATTAAACGAACCTTCGATATCTGCGTATTTGCCAGCCAGAGATCCGTCAAGATATATTGTCCCGAGCACCCCTCTAGATGTGTCCCAAAAGTGTTGGACCTCGAAAGAATCGTTCAACGTTAGGATCGCGGCCATTATCACAGGGTTTGTGCTTGGTTGAGAAAAGCAATTGTCGGGCGTAATGTTGTCGTTTGCAAAATTCGAGGAGACTTTGACGAAGCTTTGCGCAACTAGACCGAGGACGTCATTCGATGAAGAACTCCCGCAGTTGGTATATTCGAGGTTTCCATCGATATAGATATTGTTGTAAGAGCCAACTGTGATCCCTCCGGTGATTGTACCTTGTACTGCAACTTCTCCCTGGCTGCAGTCGAATGAATTTCCTCCAACGGTGATTTGGGTATTTACTGGACAACTTTGACCGGATGGTAGCGAATTTACGTAAATGGCGCCATTAGCTGGTAATGGCAAATTGCCGCTGCCGGTGCATCCAGCGTTTGTTGCTGAGGATGATGTCTCAGGGCTATAGACGCTCATTGATGATCCTAAAAAGACAATCGAAGTTGGTCCATAGTAGATGCAACCGCCAGCTTTTGCTGCGTTCGCTAATGAACTGTTGTTGGTAGGAAAGACAAGTGCTGGTTGGTGACTGGGATCTCCAGGATGGATGAAGGTGGGGTTGTCGCTAGAGTTCATATCGAAATATGCATTTTGTGGATCGATCCAGTATGGGTGGGAAGAGTATCCACTAGTTGTTGTTGATCCAGAATAAACCCGAGCGTTGAATTGCGGGGTGCCGTATAGGTAGTACATGTCATTTGTCATCAACGGCCCATTGAAGATTTGTCCGGTACCGTAGTAATTGATGAGTCCATAGCATGTATACCGCTCTGGTCCGGTGGTATTTTGATCATAGGAATAACTGTCAGAGTCGGAATCAGCCGGCGATCCGGCGGCGTTATCATTGGGTTGTGAGAATTTGTATCCACATTCAGTGGTGGCAGCTTTAGCGCTGTTAAATGCACTATCGAAATTAGGAGCTAGCGAGGGATCTACCATCATAGTGTCCGTCATAAGGAGGTAGTCTAAGAAGCCGTTCGTCCGCAGAGCTACTTTAATTGTTCTTGTTTGTGTTTGGGCTCCGTGAAGGGCAATGCCTGTAGACGTAAGATAGACGATACCTGTTGAAGCCGTATTAGAGGCATCTGGAGTGTAGTGAAAGTACTCATTTGTTGACCCGGGTACCGCGACCCACCCGGTAAATGCGCCATTTCCATCAGGCGGTAGATTAGATGCAGAGTACTTCCAGTAGTTTCCAGCTTGATTTAGTGCTATCTGGTTCATCCTGTTGAGGTAGTCAGTAACGCCAGATTCTGCCGCTCCTAGAGCGCTTTGGTAGTCTTGTGATCCTCGCGTAAGGGGTAATTGATTTACGGTAGCAGCATAAGTGGCCAGCGGAATTGCACTCAGTAGGAGTACCGCCAATATCGCCACAATGATGGCCAAATCTCCTCGTTCGCTATTGGGAATGTGACGATTATTTTTGGATAAGTATCTCCCGCGGTAGGCCTGCTTCGTCATCCGATCTTTTCTGGAAGTGACCTTCATTATTCTTTCCCTTTTTTTATGACGGATCGTGGCTTCAAGTTTCTTAATTCTCTTTTTTAAACTTATGTGGCTGATCCGCAGATGTTTTATCGTTTCATTTGGGATACTGGGTCAATAAATTTGGTAAAAAGAGCGAGGTTTGGGGCCGTTTATTCGTGGTGTTAGTAACTTTCGGTTTGCGTTCTCTTTCGTCATCAGTTATCCGAGGATCCACTAGTTGTTGTAGTAGATTCGCTTTCTGATCCACTCGTAGTTGTTGTAGTGTCGATCGATTGATTTGATCCATAGCCAAAAACTCCAATAGTGCTGGTAATGGTGGATGATTGTGCTGTGGTGCCGACCGCTTCCACCAAAGTTATCGAGACTGAAGCTATCTGAGCGAGCGTACTGGCGCTAGTTGTTGATCCGGAGATCGCAAGAGATGAGATTGAGATCGAGGTTGGAGAGGTAATCGTCCCAAATGAAAAGATGGAGTCATTAGCTAGGTGCGTTGCCAACACTAAAGTCGTATTGGATGAGCCAGGATTGATGGTCTCCTGGGTTAAAGTGCATGGACACGAAGTTCCGGTTATGGGATTAGCGCTTATTATCATTTCGACGTCGGAATTAGTTGCTGAATCGTATGTATAGAAATCGATAGAATTGGCGGATGCCGAGACAAACGGACTGCTTTGGTTACTTGGGGTCTGCGCGTTCCTGATGCTACGGGTAACTTGATTCATCGCGGTCATCGCGGTCGCGCTTGACTTTGAACTGTTGGTGATCGAAGCTTGGGTTGACGCAAAGGTGTTTATGATTTGGAAAGTCATAACCGATACAATCCCAAAGAGAAATGTAGCAATAAGGATTTCTACCAAACCAAGGCCCGCGTCGTCAAAGCCCACACCTCCTTTTTGTGTGGTTGTTATTTTCTTGGTTCGCCATTGACTTCGTTTTTTAGTTTCCGATTGTGAAAGCAATTGGACCACCACCCAATATCGAAACGGGAGATGAGGGTGGAATGACCACAGTATTGTTAGAATCGACCGCCTGGAGGTCGAAATAGCCAAGAGGAAGATATGAAGTTACGCTTGAAGCTGTACTAGGTGAAGTTCCTATCTGCCCCAGTGAGATTGGCGTCGAAGTTCCACAAGGCGTACCGCTTGTATCTGCCACCGGAATTGCTTGAATTGTATCACCTGTGGCAGGTGAACCGTTGATGGTCGCGGTTATTGTCACGGTTGCATATGTCGGTGATATGGCGGTGGTTCCACCTGGGGTAACTGATATTATCGGTGTGCTTGAAAGCGCAGGGTAACGTGGAACTGCATTTAGAGTGTAGCAACTTCCCAGCCAAATTTGATAGCCTGAGGAAAAGGGAAAGAGAGGACCCCATAGGAGGTTGTTTGAGGGGTTGTTTGATTGCGTGACATTCGACGAGCCACCTACGGGCAGTTGTGAATTTGCAGCGGTTAGTCCAGATGCAACTGCTAGTTGCTCGCTGTTGGGATCGCCCAAGGAGAGATATGCACCCTTATCGTAGGCAAACTGTACCGACGTAGTATTTCCTAAGGTAACGGTGGCAGAGACAGAGGGATTCGGGTTGTTTGAGTTGTCGACATAACCAGGGTTGAGACTGGATGGAAGGCTAACGGTATAAGCGCCTGCCGTGAGAAATGGGAAAAAGGCACACCCATTGGCGTCAGTTGCGACGGTTTGAGTTTGTGTGGAGTTCGAAACTTGGACCCAAACTCCCGAGCTTGGTCCATTGGCCGCATTGGATATGTCGATGGAAAGATTACCGCTCGAAGGCGAATATGGACTAGTCGTGGTGGATGAACCTGATTGGGATGGTCCACCATAGGCCTGAGGAGGTGGAATGATAATTTCGTTTGCAATTTCAGGCGGGGTTGGTGGTGTGGCGACCCAAGAGATGGATACTGTGGCTTCAACTATCGGTTGATTGTATGTTTTGGAGGTACCTTGGACGGCGCATCCTTGCTCGGTAAGTGTTCCAGTCGACCAGGCTAGCTCTGTTTGAATTGTAAAAGTTGTAGGACCAACTTTTTGTGTGGTGATCTTGGTCCCTAGATTGGCATTGACGAAACCCGTGAAGTTCGAATTCGCTAGAAGTCTGATTGTTTCTAGTGACGAGTTGGCTAATCCAGCAGCTGCTACACGATCTCTGTTGTTCCCAGAGACTCCAATGGTGGCCTCTAATAGTTTGGTGGCTGGAATTAACGTGAGTAGCAAAATAGTGACAGCGATAACTATCCCTATTATGCTCAGTCCATCGTCGCTTTTTTTGTAGCGTGTCGAGGAAGTTTTGATTGCCATCCTTGTGCTCACCGGAGTGTTATCGGCGATATTTGCGTAAATCTTTACCTTATTGCGACTTGATGGGCTGGGCGATTCATATTAGAGCTGTTAGCAAAAGGTAAATCTCACTAGGGCAGGTCAGACCTGTAGCTCCTAGGAGTTTTTGGCTTGAGCGCCACGTTGAGCGCCATCTTGCATCGCTTCATAACCCAACCCCAAAGCAATGAGGGACTGTCGAGATTAACAGAGTCGCTGGTGTGTTCGCAAGATCTTGCTCTTGATAGGCGGAGTCGATTGGCCGCCATATTTAGGGGTGCTTTTATAGCTTTATTAGGGCGCTCGCTTGGCTCATAGGCGCGGAATTTTTAGACACATTTTCTAAATTGTAGTTTTGGAGTCGTGGTGTTGTATGTCGCGACAAATTATGGGGGTACTTCAGAGCCGAAGAAAGCTGAAGGTAGCCGAAGGTAGCCGATCTGGATTGGCTGGATGACCATCGCCTTTGATGGTCATATCTTTGAATAAGGTTAGCTCTTTTGGTACCTCAAAGAGTTTTAAGTGGATCTTGCCTCGGGAGCCTTGAATCTTGGTTCATCGATTGCCTATGTCCATGTGGTTCATTTGTGACAAATGGCATTCCTTCTGACTTGGGGTAATCTCTGACGCATGAGACAACTGGACAAATCCAGAGTCAGTTATTACATTTGGCGAAGGTAGATTCAGATGCTCTTTGTCGTGCCATGTTCGACCTTTGATGCGGCGTTAGAAATCTAAAAGTAGGTGTGTTGATGTCATCGAGGGTGGTAAATAATCCGATTGCGCCACTGTTTCCTAGGGAGTATTCCTTCACCGCTTGTCATGACAGCAAGAATCTTCTAATTCGATTGGTGTCATGATCGTAAAATGGGTTTTCGTGTTGGGCGAAATAGCTCTTTGGTCAAAATGACTGAGGGACTTTTAACTTAAAAAGTGTTTTATGTTTTGCCACCAGATGCGAAATCGCTTATACGAATGAGCTCAGGGCCCTTTGTGGATGAATTGGGTTGTTAATCTCTCCTTGGCGAAGCGGAAGGTCCAGCGCATCGATATGAAAGCGGACCGATTGCCGCTGTCTTTGCTCTTACTCTTTGAGCTCCTTGGGCTAAGATTGTCCAGGAAAGCCGTAGTGCACTATAGTCATGTTCATGCTGATCCAAAAGCCGTGTGAGTCTCGATCGCTTTAGGTGGCGGGTAGTTGATTAGAGAATTTTCATGAGCTATTAATCTTTTGCCGGGGATAGTCCCACCATAATTGTTATGAGGTTAGTGCTTTTTAATATTCACAGATCCCGTCTTGGCTGTGGTTGGCTAAGGCGCGTGGATTTTGTACCTTTGAGATATTTGTAGAATTGAGAAATGATCTAAATGGTCAGCGATGATAGGCCAGACTTTAGTCACAATAGGCCACAAAAGGGTAATTCATGGCCAATGGGGTTTCGAGCCTCGAAGTCACTTCGAATTGCCGGGTTTGTCGCGCCTATGATATTGGGTGCCAGCATCATAGCGGCCTATATGCACTTTGGAATCTTGGGTAGCGGACCTGGAGCGCTGCCGAGTGCAGTTTTGATAGCTCCAAGCACAATGACAATAACAACCACCTCTTCAACATCGCTAGTTACTACCTCGCCCTCGGTTACCTCGGGCACCGTTTTGGTTGGATCGTCTTCAACGACAACTCCCACAACGACTACATCGTTGATGGCTAACTCCCAGAACCTAGAGGTTGTCACCCCCACTGTCAAGGTTTACTCCTATGATTCGGCTGATTCGAAGCCATCATCGGTGGAGGATTCAAAGCCTGTCGCCCCTGTTGTCTCCACGCCGGCACCTCAGACTACACTGGCAACAGCCACTGCGCCTTCGACATCAATCGCAACCATCACAACTCAAGCATCGAGTGACTCAGCTGATTCTAATAAATCGACAACAACTACCTCTGCTACAGGGGATTCCAAGAGTTCGTCGGGTGGTGATTTGAGCTCGTCTTCGAGTTCGATATCGTCATCGCCTTCCACCTCAACGAAGAAGTCTGACTCTTGATAGCCAGAGTCTCTTACCTTTTTATTAGATGATTGAAGCCTGGTATGTCATGCGAGTAAATATGATTCACTTCTACCTGTGCCAACCTCTAAAGAATACTGGCGCTGTTGATTCCTCAAATCAATGCATTGAGTCTTTGTGGTTGTGCAATGGAAAATAGTTCACCTAAGACACGGCGTATAAAGAGAAGAATCGGCACGGTCCCACGTCTTGTTCTTGCCCTATTTATCGTGACCTCTGGTGTCTTAGGTCTGGTAGTGCTTCAGGTCTCTCAGACTTTTGGACAGCGTTCGGTCGCCCTTGTTCGACAAAACTTGGTTGACGAGGTCGCTGAATATGAAAGGGCGATTGGTACCTCTACGTCAAGCAATGTCTTTATCTACTCTAAAACATACCTGATTGAGCATCAGCTCAATAGTCAAAAAAGTATAGTTATAGCAATTGTTGGTCACCCTATTTTGGGTTCTACGGGATCTCAAGGAGTCCTTCCCGACGGCCCTATAAAGAATCTCGTCTATCATTTCCCTACGACTACCAAGGTGTTGACGTTCAGCGCGCTTGGCGTACCATATTTGGTTGTGGCCACTCCGATATTGATTAGCGGACGACCTTTTGGGGTTTTCATTGCAACTGCGGACCTATCTCAAGAGATAACTCAGATGCATCAGATGTTGGTTTTGGTGCTCTTCGAGGCGGCGATAGCACTTTTGTTTACTATGGGCAGTGGATACCTTCTTTTGCGACGTGTGATGAAGACCGTGGGCGGAATCACAAATGCAGCAATCGGAATCGCAGATGGAGACTTAAGCCGGCGAATCGATTACAGCGGGGCAACGGACGAAGTTGGTACTTTGGCCAAGACCTTTGATGAGATGCTGAATCGACTGGATGAGATGATGGAGGGACAGAAGAGACTTCTCTCGGATGTCTCACATCAACTCAAGACCCCGCTTACCATAATCAACGGGAACTTGGAGCTCATAGCGCGCTCTGGTCAAGTTTTATCGCAGGACAATATTGAGAGCTTTGAGGCGGCTAAGGAAGAGATAACCTTTATGAGCCATCTAATTGATCAGCTTCTGCTTTTGGGACGCACTATGGAGCGAGATTTTATTCTTCGAGGGCCAGTTGACTTTAGATCATTTATGGCGGATCTTTACTCGTCGTCAGTTGTGATTGCTGACCGTAATTGGCAATATCAAGAGCCTCCTGATCTAGTAGTTGAGTTTGATGCTGCAAAAGTTCGTGGCGCTCTTTTGAATTTGGTGGAAAATGCAGTCAAAGTGACCCAAATGAATGATGTAATAGAAATTAGTGCAACCACTCGGGGTTCGGTTTTGGAGATATCAGTTTCTGATAGCGGACCAGGGGTTCCAACTGGAATGGAAGATGCGATCTTTGCTCGCTTTGCTCGGGGCTCTCAACCCTATAAAAAGGGAGCAGGGTTAGGGCTGTCAATTGTCGATGCGGTTGCGAAGGCACATAAGGGGTGTGTGGTTCTTGAGGTCTCCCCCTATGGTGGAGCACGTTTTTCCATGCTCCTTCCGTTGGTAATGGCTGAAATACCAGATGACGACTATGAGCTATAGGCGGTTTTAATGAGCGAATTTCGAGATGTGAGGATGCAAGCGTGAATATTGTCATTGTAGAAGACGATCCAAAGATTGCGAGTTTTATCTCCAGAGGGCTTCGTGCTGAAGGTTACGCAACGACATTGATTCAAGATGGTGATTCGGCGATGTCCGTGGTTCCACTGATGCGCGACGACATCGATCTGGTACTGCTCGATCTTGGTTTGCCGGGCAAGGATGGCAAGGCTGTATTGGCGCATTGGCGGTCGGAGAAGTTTTCAAAGCCGGTAATTATTCTTACTGCTCGAGATGAGATTTCCGAGAAGGTGAAAGGCCTAAATGCTGGCGCGACTGATTACGTAACCAAACCGTTCTCCTTCGATGAACTTTTGGCTAGAATTCGCGCAGCTCTAAGAAACTTTGAGACGACCTCTCTTACAACTCTGGAGGTGGCCGATGTCAGCTTTGACCTAGTCTCCAAAGTTGCATTTAGAGGCGGACGTCGCATTGAATTGGCTCAACGCGAATGGGCGTTACTCGAGCTATTCATGCGAAATCCCAGTCAAGTGCTCTCTCGAATTCAGATTCTCAATCATGTTTGGGACTATTCATTTGATCCTGGGTCAAATATAGTGGACGTCTATGTCGGGTATTTGCGCAAGAAGATCAATATACCTCACCATGATTCTTTGATTCAGACAGTGCGAGGTGCGGGATATAGGTTTCTGCCGCCATCTTCGAGGTGGCAATGAATCTCGCATCTGGTAGATCTTTAGAGCTTTTGTTCCGGGAATAGACCGTGCAAGAGTTTATCGGGACTCCAAAGATTATTCATAGCTGACAGCGGCGCTAGAACTACAAGGCTAACTCGTTCTCTTAGTGGCCCTAAGTTCGTTGACAGTTCGTCGACTTTATGGCGCTAATGTAGGCCGTATCGGTGGTTTCTCATCTAGACCATGAGCCTTATGGGAGCCATAAGGCTCATGGTTACAATTGGTTATTGCCTTGAATTATAGGTCTTCCAGTGCGCCAAGGGCAACGGTCTTGTCGACGTCGGCGACCCTTGCCTTATCGATTTCGCTAGCTATTTGATCGTCTTCGTCCATAATTTGGTCGATGTCAACTTCGGCGAAGCCTAGAACCCCATCTTTTCAAAGGTGTCGCGCATCGTTTTACCGAAGAGTCCAATATCTTTTAGGATGGGTACGATTCTTGTAAAGAGCAAACTTCTAAATGCAATTTGCGACTCGGATTCATTTACCCATTGGACACATTCTTTGGTATCCAGACCTAGGTTTGACCAGACCTCATTGGCTAAGAATCGGTCGCGCATGGCTATACATGCCTCGGCGCAAAATTCTTCGCGCTCTTGACGTTCGGCCTCTGTTAGGTTTGGGTAGTAGTCGCGGAGTGCATTTCTCCCAAAGGCTACGTGGCGTGCCTCATCTTGCATAACATAGGCAGTCAGGTCTCGAGCAAGTTTATTACCTGTCATATTACGTATCATGCCAAAAGCTGCAAGGGCAAGGCCCTCGATTAGAACCTGCATGCCTAGGTAGGTCATATCCCAGCGAGAGTCGTTTAAAACATCATCAAGGATGGAGCGAAGGTTAGGGTTGATTGGATAGGCAATTCCTAATTTATTTAGGTAGGTTGAATAGACCTCAACGTGGCGTGCCTCATCCATCACCTGGGTAGCTGCGTAGTATTTCGAATCCATGTCCGGCACATTTTGAACGATCTTAGAAGCGCATATGAGAGCCCCTTGTTCGCCGTGGAGAAATTGTGAGAATTGCCATGATGCCAGGTGCAACTTCAGCTCGCCTAGACCTTTTGCATCTAGTTTGTCAAACATTGGCGAACCCCAAATGGGTACGAAGTGGTCCTCTGTGCCCAAGGGATTGTCTATGTCGATCGTCTCTGACCAGTCAATTCTAATTTGGGCGTCCCACTGGCGTCGCTTACCCTTGTCGTATAAGTTGAGCATCTTTTCGCGCCCGCTGTCATAGTCCCAACTGAAATGAACTTCTCCGGTGTCGTCTTTGGTCTTCCAGCCTGTCAATTCGACTGGAAGGACATAGCGTTTAGTAGTCATTTTTGCTCCCCCTGATGCCTAATAATTAAGATATCACAGGGAATCGTTAGGCACGAAACATTTTGGTGGAGATGTGCAAAGATTTCAAGTTCATTGCTAGTTGTCGTCGGAGGCTGATCCCTCAAGGTTCTCATCTGAGTCAAGGCAAAGGTGATCTATATCCGTCAAGTCACACTTTTTGGCTGAGATCTTGGCGAGCATCAGACTAAAGACGATGGCGAAGAATTCAAGGGGCTTCCAGTCGTAATGGGTTCCAGTTAGGAGCGCATCCATTCCCGAAAGAGGAAATCCCGGGCGGGGAGATGCCAGCCCTACAACGTCACCTTGGCGATTTACTATATGGAATCCGGTAGGACCATCGCCATGAATTACCAGGCAGGTCTTTACATCGTCGTTTACAACCGCTAGGAATCGAGATGATTCACCTGTCGATGGATCGGGTATTCTAACAATTACGGTTGAGACCCGCTGTAGATCCTTATCTAGAAGTGCTACTGTATATTTGCTATCACGTCTAATGGCCAGCATCGAGATCTGAGGTTTCGCACCAGGTCCGGCTGATATCCTCCATATGCCATCTTCTATCCTTGCCTCAGCGAGGGTTGTGGTCGCTGTTCTCCAAAGGAAGGTCGTAGGTGATGGCGAAAGTTCATAGGCACTCGGTGAGTCATAGAACTGCCCACAGTATGCACAGCTAGATGATCCGTCGGGAGCTGGCATCCCACAAGCAACACAAGATTTCACCTAGTCTGTATCGGAAGATTTATCTCTAGGCTTGACAGACCGTTGAGAGCATTGACTAAGTTTCGCAACTCGCCATGGGAGCTTTTGTCAAAACGAAGTGCCACTCTTGCCAGATCAAGGCCGTCTTTTTCGCCTTTTTCCGTTCCAGTGATTGGTATGGATTCTATGGTCCCAGATTGGCAGATGTGCCCAAAGTCACGATTAATGGCCTTCATTTCACTCTTGGATGGGGCAGACCTCATCCGTAAAATAAGCAAGTTTCCCACCCAGCGCATCGAATGATAGTTGCGATAAAAGCTGACTATCTCATCAACGGCCTTTTCGTGTGAGTCGGTGATGAGATAGAGGGCTGAATCTTGGGGCGAGACCATTCCTCGCTCAAAGAGCTGCTTATTTACGTAGTCGAGCCAATGGTTCCAGTAGTTTCCGCCTTTGGCTTCATAAAAGACAATCGGTGCCAGAGGCGACTTGCCCGTTTGAACGAGAGTGAGAAGCTCGAATGCTTCGTCTAGAGTCCCAAATCCTCCTGGAAGGATTAAAAAGGCATGCGACTCTTTCATGAAGATAAGTTTTCGGGTGAAGAAGTACTTCATCTCTACGAGTTTTGGGTCTTGAGCGATAAATAGGTTCGCCCCGCCCTCAAAGGGCAGCTTGATATTTACTCCAAAGGAGTTTTCACGTCCTGCTCCTTCGATTCCAGCTTCCATGATACCGGGGCCAGCACCGGTAATTATCATCCAACCATTTTCGACCATTGCTTGAGCTAGATCATGGGCTGCGCGATAATCGGCGTCGTCCTTTGTGGTTCGAGCCGAACCGAAGATCGTCAATTTGTGCTGATTGCGATAGGCCCTAAAGGTTGAAAATGCATTACTCAATTCTGCAAGAGCACTTGAGGCAATCTTAATATCCAGACGATCAGTCTCTTCGTCAGCGAAGTTAACACAGACGCTGAGAAGCTGAAAGATAAGATCGCGATTTTTTTTGGGTCCTAACTTATCAATAAGGGCCACGATTTCATCGTGGAGCAGTGTCGATTGGTGCATGGAGTTTTTAAATCGCGAATCTTGCGTCAATGTCGTATTCAATCGTCTCGTAAAAGTTTTTTGGAAGTTCTTAGCCAATAAGTCTATGCGAATCCAACCTAGCTAAATTGCGCTATTTCCTTATAGAGTGTGCTTCGCTGTGCTAATCTTCGCCCCAGTGGGTTGACGATCTCTTTGAAGCCTTCAAGGTCGAGGAGTTGTCCATGAGAAGCCCCGGCTGCTCTGGAGATGTTTTCTTCCATCAGAGTGCCGCCAAGGTCATTGGCTCCTGATCGAAGGAGTGTCCTTGCCCCTTCGATACCCATCTTTACCCATGATGCCTGAATGTTATCGATCCAGCCGTGATATGCCAATCGAGCAACACTATGCATTAACAGCGATTCCCTAAAAGTTGGGCCACGCCTCGCCTTTTGCTGAAGGTAGATTGGTGACGCCATATGGACGAATGGAAGAGGTACGAATTCGGTAAAGCCGCCTGTCTCTTTTTGAAGGTCACGTGTCAGTACAAAGTGTTTTGCCCATGACTTTGGTCTTTCGAAGGTTCCAAACATGATGGTTATATTCGAGCGCAGACCAACACCATGAGCTGCTCGATGCACGTCAAGCCACTGGCGGGTATTTATCTTGTCCGGGCATAACCTAGCTCTGATATCGTCGTCTAGGATCTCAGCAGCAGTTCCAGGTAGTGTCTTGAGTCCGGCATCTTTTAACATTTGAAGATATTCGCTGAGTTCGATCCCAAGGCGACGTGCACCTTCATGGACCTCTAAGGCGCTAAAACCGTGAATATGCATCTCCGGAACGGCACTTCGAACCGTTTTGGCTACCTCAATGTAATAGTTACCATCAAAAGAAGGGTGGATACCGCCTTGGAGACATACCTCGGTTGCTCCTAGCTCGCTTGCTTCTACTACCCTTTGGGCAAGTTGATCCATGTCCAACAGATATGGCGTTCCTCTTAGGTTTAATGAGAGAGGGCCCTTGGAAAAGGCGCAAAAGCGACATTTGAAGGTGCAGATGTTTGTGTAGTTTATGTTGCGATTTCTCACGAAGGTTACAGTGTCGCCAACGCTTTTAGCGCGAAGTTCGTCTGCGACTGCTGCGATTTTACGAACTTTTGAGCCTCTAGCTCCAAATAGAACCTCTATCTCATGTTCATTTATCTCATGGCCAATCAAGATACCATCAATTATCTCGTCGATCTCGTTTCGGTTTGAGTTATGTGGATCTGGCGAAAATAGGGCGAGTCCACTCTTTTTCAAGATGGGCTCCAAGATCTCTGGTGGGGGAGTATCACCGCCTGAGACCCAGTCGTCTTCTCGTCCATAACCAAGCGAGTCGCTGTGGTCCATTACATAAAAGCGCGACTCAGGCCGTAGCCACTTTTCTTCATCGCGGGCAAATTCAGGATATATTGGAAGGCGCGGAATTAGATCATAACCTTCGTTTCTGACCTCTTTGGCAAGCACTTCGAGGTGTGGCCAAGGACGTTCGGGATTCACATGGTCGATTGTGACTGGCGATATTCCACCAAAGTCGTCTATCCCAGCGCCAATGAGTGCTCTTATGTTATCGCTAAGATTGGGAGGTGCTTGGAGATGGATCGAGGTAGGAAGGATTATTCTTGCCAGCGCGATGCTGCGCAGAAAGGTTTCATCGTCGCATTTTTCCATAGCAAATAGGCGGGTCTGATCCTTGGGCAGAAAGTTTTGAATTATTACCTCTTGGATATGGCCGTATTCGTCGTTGAGCTTGGCGATTGCCTCTAGGGCTTCGATGCGATCGGATTCATCGTCGCCAATTCCAACTAGCAGTCCTGTTGTGAATGGAATCGCCAGTTCGCCTGCACTTTTTATGGTCTCTAATCGACGCTGTGGCGTCTTGTCAGGGGCGCCCTTGTGGCAATCTAAATCCCCTCGGATCGATTCGAGCATCATTCCAACTGATGCAGAATAGGGGGCCACCTCTTCTAGCTCTTTCTTGGAGAGTGCACCTGCGTTTACATGTGGAAGGAGGCCGAAGGTCGTCATTGTCTTTTTTGAGATATCCCGAATGTAATCAACGGTCGAGGAGTATCCATTGTCATTTAGCCATTGACGAGCTTGAATCCACCTATCTTCAGGTCGCTCTCCCAGGGTGAAAAGTGCTTCATGACAGTTTGCTTGTACGCCTTGGCGGACGATCTCTTCTACTTGAGCCGGTGATAAAAAAGGGCTTTCTAATTGAGACGGGCGTTTTACAAAGGTGCAGTATCCACAACTATCGTTGCAAAGTTGGGTTAGCGGAATGAAGACCTTTGGCGAGAATGTTATGCAATCACCAAAGGTTTCATCTCGTATCTTTTTTGCTCGCTCCAGCAGTTGGGTGGTGGATAAATTAGAAAGTTGTGATCCCATATTTCTAACAATAGGTCAAATTAATTGGTTCTGGGTCATTCTTGGGAGACTGCGCCACATTTGATATCTCCAAAGTTCATTTGCTTGACCCGAATACTACTGGGAGAGCCGAATCTTTGTTAGTAGCGACCTCGAAGGTTCACTCGACTTTTGCACCGCCAAGATGGGACTGGGAGATGGGACTGGGGTCGGACCTGTAATACTTGGTGTCTTGTTGTTCGTATTTCAGCAAAACTATGGCGGCGAGCGCGAGTTTTGTTTGGTTTTTGGCTTGGTGTTAGCGCCTCTTTTATTTTGCGACGTCGTATTTGGTCATCGAGTTTTGGTCCCCATGCGCTTTGATGGCTGAGAGACCAAAACTCATTGATAGTTCGAGAGATGGAAGATTATTGGGATTGGGGGGGGGACTACTACTTCGATTGATCTACTTCGATTGATCTCGAAGGTGATTGCTTTTACTCTTTGTGAGTGGGTATTGGCGATCAAAGGGAAAGATAAATTCGCCCTCTAGAGATCGAATTCGCTAGCTGCATCCTCGTCAACTAGGATTATCAGATCCAAAGCCCCAAGGCTCCCTGCGGGGTAGTCGCTTGGATTTTCAAGTACCTTACGTAGAACTTTAGCTTTTTCACGGCCAGTTACAGATAGCACAACAGTTTTTGAAGAGTTGATAAAGTCCATGGTTACGCTTAGGCGTAGGTTTTTGTTGACTTGAGCTAAGTCATAACCGATCTCGCAGAACTTGCCTTTGATGTTGAAGTCAGTTCTATTTGGAAAAATCGAGGCTATGTGACCATCTGGCCCTAGACCAAGATGGAGGAATCGATTTGAAACTGTTTTTTCCAGAAGCTCGTCATATCGATTTATTAGGGAAGCTAGAAACTTTCGGTATGGCTCGATCTCTTCATTTGCGAGCAGTGTTGACGACCCACAAAGTTGCTCGATCGCAATTAATGAAGCTGTGTCTTGGCCAAGGGTAGGTGTGAAATAGGTGATATCCGCGCCAGAAGCCTTTTCCATCAAGAGGTCATTGATGAGTCGAGTGTTTGAGTCTGGGCTTTCTAGGGGAACCAATCGTTCATCACCTAAGAAAAGATCAAGAGCGCCATTTTTCGAAATGATAGAATTCCACTTCGATGCTATCGTTGGGTACCACATTGTAGCCTGGGATCCACCTGTGGCAAAGAATGAGGTTCGATGGTCAGGTGAAGTTTCAATGTGTCGTGCTAGGAGATTGGAGAGCGAGGCCCCAACGTCTGGTGAGACCTCGAATCGGTAGTTATCCATTTTATTTTCGCCTTTGGGATCTTTATCTTGGTATTAGTTTTGTCATTAGCTTTTATAGGTGCAAATGATCAATTGAGACTTATTTGTGCGGCATTTGGTTCAGGCTGTTATGGCTTTCCGATCTTGTAAGTTATCAATTGGAAACCATAGATCGAACTGAAGCTCCAGGCTTCTACGAGAAGACTTGGAGCTTCAGTCGTTAAGTTCTTCAAAGATAGAGTCGCGATACCTTTTGACCGCGATTTTGACAAGCTATCGCATCGCCATCTGCCTGAGCTCTAATCAGAGTTCCAAAGTCGGTATCCATATCTGGGATTGTAACCTTAGGCCCATAGTCCTTTGAGACGACTTGGATCAGTTCAAGCGTCTTTGGCCCACCTTTGTGCAGTTGTCCAGTGGAGTGAAGATGTCGAGGTGCGAGTCCTGCTGTGATTGGTGAGGTAGCTATAGCTTTGGCTAGGTCATCTCGCCAGGCGTATAGTTCGTCCTCGAACCCAAGTGGTTGATAGGCTGATAGTGCGAAGTATTTACCCTCGTCACTACGGTCGGAGATATAGCTCTCCACCTGGTCACACTCGAGATCCTCTAGGGTCGGGTTGAACTTTTCGCCAGCCAAAACTCGGCGAGTTATCTCTTTTGATACGCCGACGTCTGGTTCGTTGAATGGATCGATACCTAGGCTGTATCCTGCTGCTGCGGTAGCGAGTTGCATTCCATATAGGTGTTGGCCCAACTCTTGTACGTTATTGCACTCCACTATCAAGTTAGAGGTTGGATAAGTTCCTTCTTTTGACCGGTGTGGTACAGGAACTAGCCCCTTATCCTCCTTGCCAGTGCTCTCGGCCAAGATCTGTTCGGTCCACATACCGATTGAGCGCTTGTCGTCGCTTTCATATTCGATAGAGACGAATGGTATTCCAGAATTAGCGTTGGCACCGAGAGTCTCTCCGAGTTCGACATATTTGCCACTGTCAGTCTTTTGGGCAGCGCTGAGGAGTTCAACTATATCGATGCCTGCCAATATGCCAGGCACGAGGCCGAATTCGCTGAAGACCGAGAATCGACCGCCAACGTTTTGTGGAGTTGAAAAGACTCTGCTAAAGCCTAGTTCGGTTGCCATTGCCTCTAGTGGTGACCCCGGATCGGTAATGGCGATAAATCTTTTTGGATTCGACTGGCGACCTCGAAAGAAACGAAATAGAGCCTCTGATTCAACTGTCGTTCCAGATTTAGATGAGACGATGAAGGCTGCGTCGGTAATGTCTAGGTCAGCAAAGCCACGTGGGTCTGTTGAATCAATTACCACTATCTCTCGGATCGCACTATTAGTCCGCTTTGTAAAGTCGTAGAAGACGCGCGGTCCAAGGCTAGACCCACCCATACCTAGTACTACAATTTTGGATTGATCGATACTTTCGCTCCATGAGCGTAAGTCGTCCAGGAACTCCTGTGTGCGTTCAATTAGATGTATCCAACCAAGGCGATTTGGGGCGACACTATTGGGTCCCCAAATAGTGTTGTCTCCTTCAAGGATACGAGTTGCGAGGTCGAATGCCATATTAATCTCTCGTTTCGTTGTTTGGGATGGGAGCAATGCCCCCAACGTTCAAGACTTTTTATACCCTAATGGCATTGGCGCAACATTCATGGATACCGATTTATCAAAGTCGTAACTATCCGTCGTTGATCTTTGCTTCAATGGCTAAGTTGCCTTTAAATAGATATAAACACGAAAAAAGACGGACCTTTTTTATCGATTAAATGGTCAATTTTTTAGCGTGACCAAAGGCTCTTCGAGCTCGAGTCGTCCAATTCTCGAGCTCGTTTTGTTTTCCGGGTGGTCTCGTTAGAATTCGAGTTTTAGGATTTCAAATCTCATGTCATCTAAACTTGAAAGTGTTATTGGCACGTGTGAGAGTAGTTCAACTGTGTATCTGGCCATTCGATCGCGATCGTTATCGACCGCGCTTGCCAAGAGCTTCTTGGCACTGTTGTGAATCTCTGGGTGTACTTGAAGCAATTGGGCAAATGCGACGCTGTCGAAGAACTCTTCGAAGCCGACATTATCGATCCATATACCTAAGCGGCAATGGTGTTCGTCTGCGAGTTTGAACTCCGAGCGCGTTCGAAGATCACTACTGTAGGCTGCCGAGATGACTGATTGTATTAGAAGTAGATGGTCAGCTTTGGTCGCTGAAATTAGCTGCGCGCTGTGGCCATTTGATGTAACGTCTGAAACCGCTTTATGGCCGGATTCAGTGAGCCTCATAACGCCATCGGTAATCGTAGAGAAGTTCGACTTTATATTTAGAAGTTCGCTATCGACATTTGATACGTTGTGTGCCATCTCTGAGGATGTTACGCTTTGTTCTTCCGCTCCAATGGCAATCTGCAAGATTCTCTCTTTGGCCTCGATTGAGGCATTTTCTGCCTCTGCGAGAACTCCAATGGCTTCATTGATGTAAGCGGAGCTCGTGCTTGCAAGTTCCTGTCCTTGTAAGGATAGACTTCGAACCGCCTCTGACTTCGAGTTTATAACTGTTGCGCTTTCGGCGATTTGACGAGCCATCTCTCGCGTGCGATCTGCGAGGGAGCGAACCTGTTCCGCCACTACAGCAAATCCTTTGCCATGCACCCCCGCTCGAGCAGATTCGATAGCCGCATTTAGGGCCAAGAGGTTGGTTTGGTCGGCAATATCGGTGACACTTTCGGTCAGCGTAGTAATTATTCTTGTCTCGGAAACGAACTCTTCGACCGAATGGAAGATTGCTGAGGCCGCGCTCTCCATATTTTGAAGCTGGCCAGAGAGGCGAGTTAGCGCTTGCGAGCCGTTTTCGGCGCGCTGTTTGGACGCTTCGGCTACATCTGATGCGATCTGAGCGTTCTGTGAGATCTCCCTGGCAGTGGCTGACATCTCCTCTATCGAGGTGGCTATAGTCGTGGTATCATGCGAGGTGACATCAAGGCGATCGGCGAAGTTGCGAGCTACAATCGCGATATGAGAAGATCCTTCAATAAGGTCAATTATGCGATCTGCAAGGTCGATTGAATCCATTAGTTCATATCGCGAAATCGAAGATTGATTTGCCACGGTTGGCTCAGTAGTATCGAAAGCTTGACCGTGATTTATGTCGATAGACATATTGTATGCCGACCTTTCAGCTGATTTTATTGTTGAGACTCAGAACAACTAGGACCACTTCATCCCTTTGGTTATCGGCCTTAAGATGACCTTATGTAAGTTTTATCCTGGAATTAAATGAAAGTTTGATGGCTGGAGACGTCGCGCTTGGATAGACCTGATATCGCTAGCTCTAGTTTCGGGCACCGCCCCATGAAAGCCCAGGTTATGACCATATTGGTGTCAAGATTTGGGCACTACAGTTGAGCAATCACCGTCTTGGTTCGACCTGAGGTGTCTACTATCCCAAGAATTGAGTAGATATCTTTTTGGGTAGCGGTGAGTGTCAGAATAGTTGGCACATTTGCTCAGTTCCAGATTAATGGTTTTCTGGCACCTTGGTGCCGCCAAAATTTAGTTAATTTAGGTTTCCCGTGGATCGACTTACCCGTGGTGGTCATTTGATTTAGTTGCCGACGATAAGTCGGCAACTAAATCAAATGACCACACTTAACTCTGCCAATTCAGACAACTAATTGACGATCTCTCATTGCTTTTGGCTTAGGAGATCGAAGATGTATAACAGAATCGTCGCGCTATCGTCACGTAGCGGGCCAGTGGAGTTCGCAAATAGCTGCCTCCTGTTTGGTTGGATAGACTTCTAGCTCTTTAGCGCCGCCATTGGGGCTATTGAGTTGTGGAGCATTGCTAGTGGTGATGAGCAATGTTCCGTTCGTGCTGATTAGGTTTGTGGACGATCTTTATCTTCCCACACGAAACACACGTTGTAGCCAGCTGTCGACGCCGATAATTACCACACACCCCGCCTTCCTGCGACGAGGTCGCCTTGTGATTTGTTCGTCCACATCCCACACATGTGGGTTCGCCAATTGCTATACCTGCCTCTCTCAAAGCCATAACCAGACGTCCCACCAATGGAGGCGCACCGATCGATACTGCGTCAGGATGGGTTGAACGCTCGGTAGAGTGAAGCGAACATGGCAGGTTTAGCAGTCGTCTGATTGAGTACCCGGGCAATTGCCAAACGATCGGCTTCACCAACTGTGGCCGCAATGCTCTCAAGTATCATTTCTACCAATTAAAGAGGAATAATAAAGAGATCTTTTTCCAATTCCCTCACATCGAAATGTCAACCCTAGCTAAAAATCAAACTGCCATCGACAACTTTCATCTGATCGACTCTACATAGCTCTCCGAGGCCTGTAAGGTGCGAATTCGGCTAGAGCGCCCAACGAGTTGTATGGTTTCTCCCCTCCAAGAAATGCCCATTGCAGAACCGTATGAAATATCTACTCGTAATGGCCAAAAAGGAGGGCTTTAGCTTAACGCGAGCTGTGGTAAAACATTCAAAAGCGACGGCCCCCTGTATGCATTGTTCGCGGCAATTAACTTGCATTTCTCAGCGGCCATTGACACCGCAAGCGTCAAGGAAGTTAGCATCGCTTTGTACGGAATATCAACCCTGTAGAACGAAAACCTTGAACGGACGATGAGGGGCTTCATTCTAAAGATCAAGAAAAGGCTATTGGTGAAGGGCTCAGTAGCTGTCGTTGGAGCTAAGTGGGGTCTAGCGTTTCCAAGTTGCTGACTTGTGATCACCAACTAAAAGAAATTTTCAACCAGGTAAGTCGATCCACGAGAAATCGAAATTAATTAGATTTAGGCGACACTGGTGCTAGAAACCACCAATGGAAGAACAGAGCAACGATTTAGCCATTCTCACGCTTACCGTCACCAAAGGTACTATTTATCTCTTCTTGCTAACTAATTTCCCAGTTGATTGAGATTGCTTGCTTTAAAGTCACTCTTTGTGTTTGATTATGCGGTATAGTTACACATAGAATGTTAGTTTAAATGTTGCATAATTGAATCAAACAAGTAAGCACAGGTAAACGCAAGGATAATGAGATGGGTCACAACTTTTATGTCAAAACTTCCTAAATCGCACAGAAAGCCATTTAGCGGTTATTCAAATTCAAAGAAGGTATCTTTTGCAAGATCTACTTTCGGTGTCATCTCATTCGTAAGTAGATCATTTAAGAGAATTGCCCTATCTCTTATCTGTCTAGTAGGTGCTATTGGATTTTCAACGATATCACCAAGTGGTGCCTCTACTGGTACCACTTCCTCAAATACAATCCTTTATGCAGCGGCAAGCTCAACTGGTATAGGCAACTGTGCTGACGCAAACGATGCATGTGACCTTGCAACTGCACTAACCAAGGTAACCGCAGGTGAAACAATCGACCTCGTAACGCCAGGGAGCACCAACTCCTATGAAGGCAACTTCACCCTCAATACAAACGGTACCTCACTGACCGCACCAATCACGATACAACCTGCTCCTGGGGTAACAAACCCAACACTTTATGGAAATAACAGCGGTACGGTCCTAACAATCAACACCAACGTATACGTCAACTTGATTGGAGTAACGATTACGGGTGGACAAGCAGCAAGCGGCAGCTATGGCACTCAGGGTCCCGGCGGCCGTGGCGGTAACGGTGGTGGTATTAATTATTCTGGTTCCGGTTCTCTCACAATTACTGACTCGACTATTTCTGGTAACTCTGCTGGCAATGGTGGCAATGGACTTAGTTCTGGCGGCGCTGGCGGTAACGGTGGTGGTATTAGCTATGTCGGTACTGGTTCTCTCACAATTACTGACTCGACTATTTCTGGTAACTCTGCTGGCACTGGTGGTAACGGCACTTTCGCCTCTGCGGGCACTGGCGGTAACGGCGGTGGTATTTACTATCATAGTTCCGGTTCTTTCACGATCTCGAATGCCACGATTACGGGTAATGGGGCGGGCAACGCTGGTACCAATACCACTCCCGGTCTCTCCGGCGACGGTGGGGGTATCTACAACAATGGTGGCACGACCACTATTTCCAATTCGACCATCAGTGGAAACAGTGTCCTTGGCGGCGGCGCTTCTGGCCTCGGCAGCGGAATTTACAACGCATCTGGCACGGTAAACCTCGCCGCTGATCTTCTGGCAACTCCCTCGGCCCCCTCGACTGGCGGTGAGTGCTCAGGGGGTGGATTTATCGATTATGGTTATAACGTCGCAGACGATAACACCTGTGGCCTACATAAATCCAGTGACTATTTTCCACCAAGTACTAACAAAGCCTCTTCGCCAGGACTCTTAAGTTCCCTCCAAAATAACGGCGGATCAACACTAACAATCTTGCCCGGGCACACCAACCCAGCGATCGGCCTGATACCGCCTACTGCAACTGTAACTATTGATAATACTAAGTTATCCTTATGTCCAACAACAGATCAGCGTGGTTTTGCAACCGTATCTGGGGTCTACTGTGATGCTGGTTCTCTACAGTTGGCAAGCGTTCTCTATGCAGCAGCAACGCCAATTGGTTCAGCTACCTGTGCTGATGCAACTGATGCATGCAACCTTACAACAGCTCTTGGTGATGTTGGAGCTGGTGGAACAATTGACCTCGTAACATCTGGAAGTAGCTCAATAACAAGCACCAACTCCTATGAAGGCAACTTCACCCTCAATACAGCAAATACCTCAGCGACGACACCAGTCACGATACAACCTGCCCCTGGGGTAACAAACCCAACTCTTGATGGACAAGGCAAAGGTACAGTCCTAACTATTAACAGCAACTTCGTGAACCTAAATGGAGTAACGGTTACGGGCGGCCAAGGCGGCCAAGGCGGCCAAGGCGGAGGCATCTTCAGCAGTGGGACGCTCACCGTTACCAACTCCACTTTTTTTAACAACAGCGCCATTAGTGGCTATGGCGGCCAAGGCGGAGCCATCGCCAACGATGGCGCTCTCACCGTTACCAACTCCACCTTTTTCAACAACACTGCGGGCGGCCAAAACGGAGGCCAAGGCGGAGGCATCTTCTATAGTGGGACGCTCACCGTTGCCAACTCCACCTTTTTCAACAACATTGCGGGCGGCCAAGGCGACCAAGGCGGGGGCATCTACGGTAATGGTGGTACGCTCACCGTTACCAACTCCACCTTTTTCAACAACATTTCTGCGGACGCCGCTGCAATCTTTAGCGGCGATGCCGCGACATACCTCGCCGCCGACCTACTCGCAACTAAAGGTGGTG
This sequence comes from Acidithrix sp. C25, assembly GCF_904848545.2. NCBI lineage: Bacteria > Bacillati > Actinomycetota > Acidimicrobiia > Acidimicrobiales > Acidimicrobiaceae > Acidithrix > Acidithrix sp. C25. The sequence goes on along the minus strand of NZ_CAJHCI020000002.1, from coordinate 394,467 downwards.
CCCCATCTGGCGGTGAGTGTGGCGGGTACGGTACCACCATTACTGACCTTGGCTACATCGTCGCAGACGATAACACCTGTGGTTTTCCAAGCTCACCTACTGCTAATAAATCTACAAGTATTGTTTCGATCGCGTCTGAAAATCTCGGTCCCCTTCAAAACAACGGTGGTCCAACACAAACAATCCTGCCTGAGCCAGGCAACCCAGCAATAGGGCTGATACCTACTAAAACAGCTGTAACTATTGGTACTAATGGACCGAGCATCACCCTTTGTCCAACAACAGACCAAAGAGGTATAAGCGCTACTGGTCCATATTGCAATGCTGGCTCTGTCCAACAAACTCCTCGAGTAATCACCACTACTTTTCCATACCCAGCACCCCCACAACTAAACAATCCAACACCTATTTCACCAACATCTATAACACTTAGCTGGAGCCAATCTACTAACCAAAGCTATCTACCAGCTACTGGCTACAACATCTTTGAAGGAACAACAAGTGGAAAAGAATCAACTACACCTATTAGCTGTACAACACCTTTAACTGCTAGTTCAACAAGCTGTACAGTTACAAACCTCAATCCATCTACTACCTATTATTTCTATATAGAAGCAACTAACACCTCAGGTAGTTCGTTACCTTCTAACGAGGTATCTATAACAACACTTACAACTAATCAAAGTCCATCAACTCAAAATCCATCTACCACCACAAAGCCTGGATATTACGTAGTTGCAAAAGACGGTGGAGTATTTAGCTATGGAAGTGCAACCTTCTATGGCTCTCTAGCCAATAAAAACCTAAATCAACCAATAGTAGGAATTGCTTCAACCCTAGATGGCAAGGGCTACTGGTTGGTAGCTAGTGATGGTGGAGTATTTAGCTATGGAAGTGCAACCTTCTATGGATCTCTAGCCAATAAAAACCTAAATCAACCAATAGTAGGAATTGCTTCAACCCCAGATGGCAAAGGCTACTGGTTGGTAGCTAGTGATGGAGGGGTCTTTAGCTTTGGTGATGCTGTCTTCTATGGCTCATTGCCACCTAAGACACTCAACAAGCCAATAGTAGGAATTGCTTCAACCCCAGATGGCAAGGGCTACTGGTTGGTAGCTAGTGATGGAGGGGTCTTTAGCTTTGGTGATGCTGTCTTCTATGGCTCATTGCCACCTAAGACACTCAACAAGCCAATAGTAGGAATTGCTTCAACCCCAGATGGCAAGGGCTACTGGTTGGTAGCTAGTGATGGAGGGGTCTTTAGCTTTGGTGATGCTGTCTTCTATGGCTCATTGCCACCTAAGACACTCAACAAGCCAATAGTAGGAATTGCTTCAACCCCAGATGGCAAGGGCTACTGGTTGGTAGCTAGTGATGGAGGGGTCTTCTCCTTCGGTGATGCTGCATTCTATGGCTCATTGCCACCTAAGAAGTTAAATGAGCCAATAGATGCAATTACCGTTGGCTGAGCAAGAAAGCTAATTTGGTTTGTTGAATCCAGACCTTACTTCGTCGTGTGATATAAATCAAAGAGGTCGTATACCTGCTACAAGGAGATGACAATCTCGCTGCACTGCTAAAGATAAATAGCGGAACTTAGCCCTCAAGGATCTCCTTTTTAGAGGAGATCCTTGAGGGCTATAGCGATTGTGGCATGGGGCATTAACCAAAGAGTATTATCCAATCAAGACGATTGCGACGCATTAGTAGTGTCCCAACATTAGACCTTAAGGCTACTAGCTGGGAGAATGGGTTGAATTTTGGAAAGTTTGGCTAGGACATATAGCTTTTTGCTCCGGTGTGAATTTATTTTTGGTGAGGTTGGCATAAGCCTCAACGCAAAGGCATCACTTGGTATATATTTCCGTCAAGTGATGCCTCTCTAGGTGTCATGTAGTAAATTTTGCAGAGATGATTGATTTTGTTAGAAGTTTGCTATCTTTTTTTCAATCTCTTCAAGAAGTGCATGCCAAGCTTTGGAAAATGAGGATACACCTTGGCGTTCTAACTCTTGAGTGACCTCGACAAGGTCAATGTCTAAAGAAGATAGTGTTGATGAAAGTAGTTCTATTGCACCTTCAATATCTTCGAGCACGGACTCTTTCCTAGGATTGCCATGATCTACAAGTGCTTCCAGGGTTCCCAGTGGCATTGTGTTGACAGAGTTAGGGCCAATGAGGTTTTCAACATACAACAAGTCAGGAAAGTCGGGATTCTTAGTTGATGTCGAGGCGAAAAGAGGACGTTGTGGCGACAGCCCCTTGGCAAGTAGCTCTTGGGATTCGCTTTCGTTTTGAAACTCTAAGAACGCTTGATAGGCCATCTTGGATTGAGCTAAGGCAACGGTTCCAACTAGATCTGGGCGACCCCTTTGAACCAGCAGCGGGTCGATTGCTGAGTCCAAGCGCGACACAAAAAATGATGCGACGCTCTTTAGGGTAGTTAGGTCGCCACCATCTTGTGCAAAACGAGAGGCGCCTCGAAGGAAGGCGCGATAGACCTCGCGATATCGTTCTAGGGAAAATATTAGAGTAACATTCACGCTAATTCCAGATGCAAGGGCATCTTCGATGGGCCCAAGCCCCTCTTTGGTGGCTGGAATTTTGATCATGATGTTCTTTATTGCATTATCAATATGGAGTTCTTGATGAAGCGCCTTTGCTGCGGCGAGAGTTCCTGGTGAATCGAATGCGAGGTCTGGATCGACCTCTAGGGAGACCCAACCGTCTTGTTTGTTGGAGGATTCGTAGATTTGTGCCATAAGTCGTGCTGCGGCCGATACATCATATTTTGCTAGTTCGAAGGCGATCTGAGAGGAGTTGAGACCCTTTGATGCAAAAGCTGCAATGTCCTTATCGTAGATATCAGTGGAGGAGATCGCATTGGAAAAGATGGAAGGGTTTGAGGTGAGACCGACGACCCCAAGAGCTATTAGCTCGGAAAGTTTTCCATTTACAAACCAATCTCTTGTAATGTTGTCGATCCACGGAGATGTGCCAAATTCTAGAATTTTAGCTAGGTGGGGATTACGTTCTGGGGCGATCTCTGTCATCACTTATTCGGCTCCTCACAGATATGTTGCATTTTGCACAATCGATAGATGATAGTGAAAATCTTAGGTCGCAGTGCCTATATTTAGGTAATCAATATCAATCAAAATCTCCCAGTGCAGCCATTTGCATTGGGAGATTGTAAAGTTCGGGTTTGTCATATTTTAGCCACTGCCAAAAAAGCAGGCGGTTACAGGTTGCCTAGGCGATGGTTTCCTTGGTAATTCGCTTGGGATTTACAAATTTCGGCTCGCTATGGCGTATTGTGGCTTGTCCCAATGCAACCATAACTTTGATAAAGGGCCAGGATGGATCGATTTGGCGTTTGCCAAGAGCTAGCTTCGCAGACGTTGGCGCAGCGTGATGGTTGTTATGGAGACCTTCGCCTGCTGTCAAAAGCGCAAGCCAGTTGTTGTTTGTTGCCAAATTGTCGTATGGTCTACGGCCATAGGTGTGACCAATTGCGTTTATAGCGCCGGATAGAAGTAGATACATCGCTGTATGCAGTACCGACGTTATGAGGGCTAGTTCCCAACCGAAGGTTAACCACAAAATGACTATGCCTATACCGAGTCCTAGGAGCGATCGATCGTAGACGATCTTGTCCATCTTGTCTGGCGCTAGGTCCTTGGCGTAACGTTCCACTAACCCAGGAATTCGAATAGTCCTGCGATAAAAGTAGACGTTACCAAATTGAATTGCTGCGAAGCCTTCGACAATTGGTGAATGTGGATCTCCCGGAACGTCGGTGTAGGCGTGATGAACCCGGTGGACGGCGACCCATTGACGTGGCTTGATTCCAGTTGTCAGCCATATTATGGTTCGAAAGATGTAGGTGAGTGGCTTGGAAAGCTTAAGGGCTCTATGAGACGCAGCGCGATGCAAAAAGACGGTGGTGCAGAAGATAGCGACTTGGGTTACCAAAAAGGCCACTAAAAGTGATTTCAGGAAAAGGTGCATTAGGCCAGATTAGTTGTCATTGAATTTATAACGATGATTACTAAACAAAATGTTATTGAAATTATTTCCAGTCAGGGAACAATTCTTCAAAATAACCTTGACTTTTTTCAAAAAAGATTTCAACTATTTTTCGACGTCGTTAGATTCTGGCTATTTTTGATCTTTTAGTGGCGCGCGAACCTTTTTCCTCGAGGATAATTGCATCTTTTTGATCCTCAACTTCCGCTAAGGTTATGAATGGTTTGAGTTATCTCATCGAGTTTTAAGGGGTTTTGAGTGGTGCAACGCCAAGAGCGTCCAAAGATACAGATCCCTCCTCCCTGTGATCTTACTCTAGGGATGGAGTGCCTCGATAAGGCGACACCTGGAGTCTCCATTTGGCAGATGATTGCACATGAGAGATTTTCGAATCCGGCGGGCGTAATTCAGGGCGGTTTCATAGCTGCATTTATCGATTCGGCCATGGGCGCAGCCACAGTCACCTTTGCTGGGCGAAAGGTCTATACCTCAAATACCGATTTGAGTGTTTCGTTTTTGCGTCCTGCAAAGGTCGGCAGTCGTTTGATCTGCACCGCGAAAGTGATTTCCGGCGGTGAGCGAGTACTATTTGTAAGCGCGGATGTTTATGACGACGCTGATCGATTCGTTGCGACTGCTCGCTCTACTTATTTCTTGCGTCCTCGAGAGGGATAGAGCGTAGGCTTCGTTGATGGACTTGATAAAGGCGTCGATCTCTCGAAGGGCTCATAGATGATTTTCGATACTCCAAGCGGTGTCTTTATAATTCCACTGATCTTATTTCCAGGTGAAAGCTTGACTATTAGGGTCTTTGAACCCCGGTACCACCAACTGATTCGAGACTGTGATCGTAATGATGGCTGCTTTGTGATAGCTGACACCGACAATGACAAGGTTACTATTCCGCTTCAGGAGGAGTCTCCTTTTTATGCAACGAGGGTCCGTATCGTTTCGTCAGGACTCCTAACAACTGGAGACCGAATTGTAGAGGTGGTGGGAGACGAGCGAATCTCCGTTAAGAACTGGTTGCCTGACGATCCGTATCCGGTTGCCTTGATTAGAAGTGCCAATGATATGGACTTGCCTGACCTAGTGCGACTAGGGGAATTAGAGAATTATCTAAAGCATGCGATCCGATTAGCGATTGAGATGGGTGCTAAGGTAAATATCTTTGACTCTAGTGAGTTGCCAACTGATCCAACGATGCGCCTATGGGCTTTGTGCGCTAAGACACCATTACATAAAGACCAACGCCATGAGTTGCTTGTGGAACCCTTTGGATCAAATAGGCTAGAGACATTAGGCGGCTTCGTTGCCGAACAGATTGAGTTTTATGAGAAGATGCTGGGAATCCGATAGGCTTGTGACCCTAACTAGCTTCGATCAAAGAGAGTCATTAGACGTTGGTAGTTTTTGAAGAGATAGGTCGATAAATGACGTTGAAAGAGATCTTTGAGACCAAGAGTCCCTTCGAGGACTTGAGGGCGACCCTTTTGGCATATGTCAAGCAAGAGACTTTAGGGCCCGCGAAAAAGCTAGGGCGTTATCTAATCTTCGGATTGGCTGGATCGCTTCTTTTGGTGCTCGGAGTAATCCTACTGCTACTTGGATTTTTACGACTTCTCCAGAGTCAAACTGGTTCAACATTTACAGGTGATCTAAGTTGGATCCCATATCTGATCATCGCTGTAGTTGGTATTGCTCTTACGCTGGTTTCGCTGAAGGCGGCCCGGCGAAAGGCGTCAGCCAAAGAACTGCTTAAATAAATTTCTTGAATTCAAGGTTTGGTTTGATGACCTTATGTTGATAATAACTTACGAAGGGAATTGAGTGGCACAAGACAAGATTACTAGAGAAGACATCAAAGCGAAGTTCGAAGAACTCGAGTCGGGTTTGACGAAGGCAGGCAAGACTGCATTGCCCGCACTACCTGCGATTGGGACTGCAATTGGTGTTGGTGTCTTTGTGGTGGCACTTTATCTAGGCTATCGTTTAGGACGTAAGAGGAATACAATCGTTGAAATCACCCGCATCTAAGGTAGTCAAAAAAGGTTTAGGCGCAACTCTCGCCCGCGTAATCAATCGTCTTTTAAAGGGCCGATTAGCGCGTTATTCCCCACTGGTTCGCTATTTCGTAATTGGTGCATGGGTTTATAATCGCCTTAAAAAAAGAGGACGTGGCGGCAACGCTCGAATCGTTCTTAAAGACGGTGAGAATCTCAAAATCACAAGCTACAAAGTCAAATAGATTTACGACGTTACTCAATTGTTGGCCCGTTAGCCTGACGATAAGAGTAAAACTCGCTAGACCAAATCCTCAACAGTCAATTTTTTAGATTCCGTTCTCGTGGCCCTTTGAGTGGGATCTTGATCCCGTTAGCTTTTTGGTGGAGACTACGGAGACAACTGGATTGAGGAGTTACGACTTTGGTGTGCACGAGCCTCTAATCCCAACCATTGCCTTCAGCGGACAAGTTTTTAATTTAATTAGCAGAATTGATTTCCAGTGAATCCAGAAAACGACGAATATAGATTTAGAGATGGTGAGCGAGTTCTTCTGATCGATGAGCGGCGGCGAAGCCAATTCATCGATTTGGGTCAGGGCAAAAAGTCGAGCACGCATCATGGCTCAATCGTTCATGATGAACTTATCGGTCAACTACCGGGCTTTCGCCTATTTAGCTCCAAGGGCAAAGCCTTTAGGGCCGTTCGCCCCACCATGGCTGAGGCTATTACGGGAATGCCTAGAGGTGCCCAAGTTATCTATCCTAAGGATCTCGGGCAGATTTTGATGATGGCTGACATCGGCCAAGGCTCAAGAGTGTTAGAGAGCGGCGTGGGCTCTGGTGCTTTATCGATGGCCCTGTTGAATGCAGGCGCGATAGTCACTGGATATGAGATTCGACAGGACTTTGCCAACAGGGCTTGGAATAATGTTCAAAGTTACTTAGGACCAAGTGCGCTATCGAGATACACCGTAAAGATAGCAGATGCATATACCGCCATTGAGGATGGCCCGTTTGATCGAGTGGTCTTGGACCTTCCTGAACCATGGCGCGTCTTAGAACACCTCCATGGAAAGCTTGTTCCGGGGGGAATTGTACTTGCCTACCAAACCAGTGTTGGCCAGTTGGAGAAATTTCGCTCAAGCTTGAACGTCAATGGCTTCTTTTTAGGCGAGACCCTTGAGGTCTTTGTGAGGGAGTGGTACCACTCCTCTAGTGCTCTTCGACCCGATCACAGGATGGTCGCTCATACGGGATTTTTGACTAAAGCGAGAATCCTTGGCGATTTTGTAAAACCCATAGAAATAGATGGCGCTGTCCTCTTGGAAGACCATTTCGTCCCGAGCCCGCAGGAATAATTTTACCCCCACTCTTGGTAGCTGCTCTGTCTTTTTGATTTCTATCGTCTTCCGGCCCAAAGGTGCAGGTGCTATAGGACCGAGGACGTTCTTCACCGGACGTAAAGATGAGTTGGTGATGTCTTGTTGAGTCGGTCTTCTAACTTTTACGCAGTAGATGCTTCCCGGCCAACTACGACAGTGGAAGTTTTGTTGAGGAGTTGACTCTTTGGCTGTGGAACCCTGACAAAAAGGGCCCTAAGTGGATGGACCAATATGGTTTTGATCTGGCCATTTGTTGGTTAATGTTATCGAGGCGCAGTACCTCGTGGTAAGAAATCCATAATTGGCCGAAATTGGGTGGGCTCGGCACATCCTTTGTGGGCTTTTGTTGTTATGCATAATGATCGAGTGGCTACAGTATGCATGTTTCATGGGCGCAAACTTACACGTTTCAGTCGCCATTGACCCATCGTGCTACGACATGGTGGCTACCATGGTCGGCGTCTAGCATAGTTCGGTGGCGGCCGAACCTAAGGCTATATAAAAATAGCTATTGCAAGGATCAGAATTAGCATCAAGCCTATGTAGAGGATGTAAACGTTCATCGACCCCATTTGCATTTTTGAGGTTTTTTCTGAGGTCCACCTAACTAATCGTACAATTGGTGAGAAAAGAAATGGCCCAAAAATTGGAGCCACCGAGTATTCGAAACTTACCTGTTTTACGAAGTAGCCCTTCTCGTTTCCGTCAGACTTGGCAACAGTCTTGGGTCGGTATATGAAGCTATAAAATTGGCGCAGAGCATTGGAGAATACTAAAGCGGTGGTAGCGCTTGATTCGGGTACCTTTTCCAGACCTTGTGCCCATATTGGAACTTTTCTATAACCGTTGATCCCATGACGTCTAAGTCGAATTAGTGCCAGTGGAATAAGAGAGAGCAATCCACCTACTACAACTAAGAGAAATGGTGAAATAAATGCGAAACCAGATGAGAGCGGCACTAGGAGCAAACCGTCAACCATGTGGTTTACGGTTTGTGATGGTCCTATCCAAGATGCATATGTAAGTTCACGGATCCACCAGATCATTCCTACCGAATAAACAAGGGCCAATGTTCCAAGACTTAGTACTGCAAGAGAACGGCTTTTTTGGTCAACGGGCAATGTCTGGCGCTGTGGCGTTCTATTTTGGTTTTTTCCTAGCATCCCGACACCTAAAACCTTCATCATGGTAGCGAGCGAGAGTGCAGCGGTTAGCGCTATACCTGCACCCGCTAACGCCAGCGCAACCCTACCGGTCGAGCTTGTGAATCTAAAGGCCTGAAATAGAGTTTGGAAAAGAAACCATTCGCTTACAAATCCAGCCATAGGAGGCATGGCGGAAAGGCTCATTCCACCCATTACGGCGCCAACGCCTAGGGTCCAAGGCGCTCTAGATAAGGCGTCATGCTGACTGATTTCGTAGGTTCCGCCTGTCTCGTAAATCTGATCCGCCGTGATCATAAGCGAACCCTTAGCAAGTGAGTGTCCTCCCAGATGCAAAAGGCCAACAACCCAAGCCAGGGTTGAAAGGTCAGGGAGTCCGGCAACTCTGAACATAATTGCAGCGCCAAGTGCTGCTGTGGCAAGGCCCCCATTTTCAGCTGTCGAAAATGAAAGTAGTTTTCTCCAATCACCTTGCTGGAAGCCGTACAAAATGCTTAGAATAGCCGAGATGACGCCAGCGGCTAGAACCAACACCCCAAAAAGCAGAGGCGTTTTTGAGGCTGGCATCCAATGAAGAAGTGCACGACCTAGAGAATACCATGCGACATTTAATACCACACCCGAGAGTATTGCCCCGGTTGCACCACTGCCACTTGAATAGGCAGACGGATACCACTCATAGAAAGGCAAAACCCCGAGTTTTGCTCCGAAACCAATCAGGAACAGCACTCCGATGCCGAAGGTCTCTAGTGGTGACAGTCCAAGCCATAAGCCGTGCCAGACTGAAAAGCTAGGATCCCGCGATCCAAGCACCAGCATGCCAATTAGCAATGAGACGCTGCCTACTTCAAGTAATGAGAGCATGAATAGGTTCGATTGACCCGCATCAGCGGTAGGAGCGCGCCGATCGTTTAGCAACAGGAATGCCCCGCCCAAGCTCATTACTTCCCAGGCGATTAGAAATGAGATCCCGTCTTGTAAGCCAGCGACTCCAATTGCTCCGAGAATGGTAAGAGCGGCGCCCCCATACCAGCCCTGGGAGATACGGCTACGGGAGATGGTAATCCCTGCAAAGAGGGCTGGGGCCAATCCCCACGCCACAAGCCAGCTAGCTGAAGCATCAAGTGAGAAGGTAACGGCAAGACCTCCACTTGGGAAGAGTTCGACGCCTCTGGTACCGTGAGGCAATGCAAACATGCTTCCTATTAGGAGGAATAGCACTCCTAGGGAGAAAAAAGATCTGGTAATGAAAAAGGATTGCTTGAGGCCAGCCGCCACCACGGTGGCAGCCAATAATACGGCGCCAATTGAAATTAGTTCAAGGCTCATTTCTACCACCGTGTATTTTTTGGTCGATTCGATCTGTGAGTAGAAGCAGACCATGGATTAGTTCTGCGGGAGTGGGCGGACAACCTGGTATAAAAATATCTACGGGCAGAAGATCGCTTAAGCCATATCCGCCTGAATATCCAAAATCGAAAGGTGCACCCGAAATTGCGCATGTCCCAGCGGCAACTACGAAACGTGGTCTGGGCATTGCCTCCCAAGTTCGCAGAAGCGGCTCTTTCATTTGGGGAACTACTGGGCCTGTAACAAGCAGGACATCGGCGAATCGAGGTGACGGCGTAAAGAATATTCCGAGGCGATGAAGATTGTAAAATGGGCTGTTCAGGGCGCCGAGCTCAGATTCACAACCGTTGCACGATCCGGCATCGACATGCCGGAGGCGAAGGCTACCCCTAAAGATAGAACTTATTCGACTTTGAAGTCGATTGACCTCCGGTTCGCCCTCCAGGTCTGAAGATACAAGGTCACTTTTCGATCTTGAAACCATGGCCCGTTGGGGAGAACTTTTCAAGGCTTCGCTTGGGCAAGTCTCCACGCATATTTGACAGTTGATACATCGTCCGTAATCGAGTGAGACAGATACCTCATCTAGATTATTTTTTTCTACACTAAAAGCCTTAGTGGGACATACTTGTACGCACGTTTGGCACCCCAAGGAGCATTGTTTGGGGTCAAAGATTGGCATTCCAGCTACTCCATCTTGACCATCGTTGTCACCTGAGTTCGGCCAGTTCGTTGTCGCCTTACCAGCGACTAATCCTTTTAGGGTCCAATTTTTCATTATTGTCTACCTGTCTGCGCCAGCAATTGTTAGCCCAAAACTTGCCTCGTTGATCGCGTAATCCATCATGTTGGAGGAGTGAACCGTAAGGGGAAACGCCTTCCAGTTTGAAAAGGAAGGTGACTTTATCTTCACCCGTTCAAAGATTCCATCATTCAAACGAACTGCATAAAAACATGAGCCTCTCGGCCCTTCAGTCCAGCCGAGTCCATCTACAGTCCCGACAGGGACGATTGGTTTGTATAGGTTTATATCACCTGGTTCTAAGGTCTCAATAGCTTGATCGATCAAATCAAATGCCCCAATGAGCGATTCGGCACGAACTTCGGCTCTGGCAAGGGCATCCCCTTTTGTTCGAAGCGGAATTTTCATAGAAAGTGCGTCATATCCTGAATATGGATGATGGACACGTAAGTCTCTTTGAAGCCCTGAGGCATTCGCGATGGGACCTGTTGCGCCGAAATCGAATGCAGCATCAGCTGAAAGAATGCCGGTTTCCATAAGACGATCTAGGTAGCTTTGCGTGTTGGCAAGCGAATCTAAATAGTCTTGAACCTTTGCTTTGAGGGACCGAAGCTCAAAGGCGAGAAACCCAACGTTGAGATCTCTGCGCAAACCTCCGGTGGACAGAAGATTTCTAAGTAGACGGTGACCACTCAACTTGGCATTGATCTGCTTTGCCTCTTCCTCCAGCAGTAGTCCGAAGGCTTCACCAACTTTCAAGGTCGTCGTTTTGGCTAACATTGCAAAGAAGTGAAGATTGTTGTAGATACGCTCAAGCTCCGCCAATACTATTCTCAATAATTGTGCACGTTGGGGAACTTCAAACCCAAACGCATTTTCGACGGCAAGGCAGTATGCCAAGCCGTGACTGATTGTTCCAACTCCAGACACTCGCTCTGCTAATATGAGTCCAGCTGCGGGATCACGATTTTGAAGGCCGTGTTCAATTCCACGGTGCTTGTAAAATAATCGCGGAGTGAGGTGCAAGATTTCCTCACCGATATATGCAAAATGGAACTCGCCCGTTTCAACGATGTCTGCGCGAATTGGACCCCAAAAAAGGTCTTGGACCTGACTTGCTTCAATTTCAGGAAGGCTTGGCGACGCTGGAGTTCCTGATAAAAGGGGTTGAACGTCGCAGTTGGGGTCAAATGGTGAGCCATCTAGCGTCATTCCGTTTAGCACAACCAGTGGAAAAGATTCTGGATTACCTATGAATGTAATTTCCGAGAGATCCATGATCTCTCGTTCGTACCAGCTAAGTAACGGGGCGACCTCAGAAAGGGAAGGTAGTTCCCCTTCTGAGCGCACGATTATCTCCAAGAATTCAAGGTTGGGGCCTTGATCAACCAAGTAAACAATCTCTAGGGATCGTCCGCTGTGGCGGTGATAGGCCATCTGAAATCGACATCCGAGGGCGAGAAGTTCCCTCGCTACATCGATTAGTTCCGTTGGCTGCACGTATCTTCGAACTGATTTACTCATTAAAGTGACTTCCCTGCGTTTATGAAGAAATGCACTAACCCTGATGGCCACCAGAGCCCTAACACTACAATCGCTAGTAAACTCAACCACATTGGGAGTGACAGCCAAGTGTTCATTGTTATTGTTGGTGCATTTCCTGGTTCAACATCTAAACCGAAATACATTGCTCGGAAGTGATTTAGGAAACCAATAAAGATAACAATTAGAAGAATTGCCACCACCCAAACCGCCCAAACATTTTTGCTTTGCATCCCAGCGCGAAGGATAGATACCTCACCTTGGAATAATCCGAACGGAGGAGCGCCCGTAATTGCAATGGCGCCCAATAGCCACAGGGAGCCTGTCACGGGGAAATAGGTGAGCACTCGCCGAATCTTATCGATTTCTTTAGATCTGTAATTTCGCATTGCATTCCCGGAACCGAAAAACATTAGCGATTTATTTAGGGAGTGGTTGAGCATGTTGTACATAGCCCCTGCGACACCCAGGGCCCCTCCAAAGCCAAAGCCAATCGCGATGATGCCAATATGTTCAATACTCGAATAGGCCATTAGTCGTTTGATGCCTTGTTGACGTACTATGAAAGTAGCTGCAACAAATAGAGAAAACACTCCGAGAATTATTACTGCTAAATGAGCTGGACCCGAGGACTTAGTGCCCTTTAAGATGGCAAGAAAACGTACAATTCCCAAGATCGCTGTATTGAGAAGGGCACCAGATAGCATGGCTGAAACAGGAGCAGGCCCCTCGCTATGAGCGTCAGGAAGCCAAGTGTGCATTGGTGCTAATCCAGCTTTTGTCCCGAAGCCAACTAGCACTAAAAAGAAAGACGTCAACAAGAGGGGCGTCGGGACCTGTTCTGCAACGGAATGCAAAGTTTCCCAGCTCATTGAATATACCTGGCCCAGGTGGAAGGTGCCTCCCCAATAGAATAGAACAATTCCCAATAGTGCTAGTGATAGACCTGAGGAAACAATGATTAGGTACTTCCAAGAAGCCTCGATGCTCTCAGGTCCCCGCTCAAACCCAACTAAAAAGGCGCTTATTATTGTGGTGACATCTATAACAATCCAATAGAGTCCAGGGTTGTTCATAAAGGCCGCTACTAGCATCGAAAGGGCAAATCCTTCCATTAAACTGTAGAACTTCGACAACTGTCTAGGCGATACGTTTAAGAGTTTCATATAGCCAACTGAATAGATAGATGCGAGGAGATATACAATTCCTACGCAGAATGTTACCCAATTTCCAAGTGGCGAGACGAGGACGTACCCAGATAGGTATACCTTCTGGCTGCTACCGTCTGCAATCAGCAAGACAAGTGACACGACAAAAACACCAAGGGAAGATATGAGATTTACATACTCGTCCCTAAGACTTTTCCCTCTCAGGAAGCCTAGCAAAATTGCCACCATGGGAATTGTCCATAATATCCATATCAGGTTCATCGTCTCAACCAACCAACTTTTGGAGATCCCGAGATGACGTTGTTCCTACGTCAAGCTTGAGGTATCGGACTAGGATTCCAAAAGTCATAACGATGATTAGCAGATCGAACAAGATCACTAGCTCCAAGAGGAGCGGAAGTCCAGGTACTAAAATTTGAGATCCTAGGAAAATACCGTTTTCGATTACTAAAAGTCCAAGAATATGGCTAATTGCTTCTGATCGAAGAATCATTAGCAAAAACCCAATGAGCTTTAGCCCGAACATTGCTGTCAGCGCCGTTAGTGCGATGTTGTTCGCTAAACCTAATGTTCCTCCAAGGGATCTACTTATTACGAAGGCGAAAACTACCAAAACAGAGCCGATTACCATGCCAGAGGCCGGCCGAAATATGGGCGTAAATTCTCTCTTTATATCAAGCCTTTTTGCCAATCGCAATAGGAGATAGGGTAGTAAACTGCCTCTGAATAGCGCCGTTAGGATAGCAATTAAATACAGCTCTTTGTAGTGTCCGTAATATGCTACCGAGGCTGACAAAATTGCAATGACCCAAGATTCGGCCGCAAATGCCAAGATGTGGTTTCTCAGCCAATGTGATCCAATCATTACAAAGGATAAAACTAATGCAATGGTTATCAGAAAGCTGAAAATTGAAGTCGCAAGAGAGCTTAAATGAGCTATTAACATACCATTACCTCTAGATCTGATTTGCGATCAAGGCGACCACGGCGAACAAAAATGATAACGCCAACGGTTCTTGATATCGATAAAACCGTAGTCGAGACTGAATCGTGTCTGTAACTGACATAACCGCGGCAATTGCCCCATATTTTAGGACAATAAAGCCCATTGCTAAAAGCAATGATGGAATGGATCCGCTCGTGGAAAGTCCCCACGGAAAGAAAAATACATTTAGGAAAATGGTGTACAAAATGAACTGCTTCATCCATGTAGACCATTTGATGACCGCCAATAATGGTCCTGAATATTCAAGAATCCTGGCATCGTCAATCATATAGATTTCGTAATGTATTGACGAATGGATAGGTAGTCGATCAGTCTCAACTGTTAAAAGTATCAAGAACCCGAAGACTAAAAATAGATGGGCGGGGCTCCAGTAGGTGGAGGGGTTTCTGACTAGTAAATGGTTTGCGACGAAGGGGAGCATTGAATGGTCCAAAAAGGATACGCCAACAAAGATGAGAATCAAGGTAGGTTCAGCCAGTATGGTCAGCATTACAGCTCGAGAAGAACCTAACCCCCCGAATGGTTGTCCTGAATCTAGTCCGGCTAAGAGGATTGCGAAACTCCCCAATGTTAAAATTAATCCGCCTCCCAAAATGTCACCCATATTGGACAGCGGGAGAGGATAATTTGTCAGCACTGGAATAAGAATCGGTACAATCAACATGCAGGTGAATGCGACCACTGGCGCGACCCAAAATACCCATGATGCGGTTTCTGGTATCACTAGTTCCTTATTCAGAAGTTTTATCAAGTCACGATAAGGCTGGAACACCGATGGTCCTTGGCCTCTCTGAATTTTCTCTTCCAGCTTCACGATAAAACCATGTAAAAGGGGTGCTCCAAGTATGACGGTTAGAACTTGACATACTTGAATTAGAACTGGGCTGACGACCAAAATTTCCTCCATAAGTAAGTCGATACGGTATTGATACTTACGCTATGTAGGAGTCATTAGCCATTGTGGCAGTTATGGCGAACTCCATCGCCAGTCCATAAACTTGCACACTATCAGAAAGGAATACTAGAGGCAACTTGATTGGTGAAATGAATTTGAAGTCGAGACACCCACGATTTCGTTGTGGGAAACCCATGGATCTAAAGTAAGGTCCAAGGAGGCCGAGGACGCTCCGTCGTATTTTCAGGATGGGTCGCAAATTCGATCCAAGACCGGTGGTTATGGGCCAGAGAATTTAGACGCACGCCTGGTGATTGCGCCAGTATTCTTATTTAATTTAACTGCTGTGGTATGTAAGTTTTGATCAGTAAAGACCCCATTGCCACGATTTCCATGGACATCGTCTCTGAGGACCCACATTCCAAGCAAGGCTTGTAGGTTTGCCATGGTCAACGACAAAAAGACGCTGGTTTTATGCTTTGGGTTGCTAGTGCATACTGCAACTTTTAAGACAAGGCAGATCGTGCGATCAATAGAAGTGGGGGCTAGCCGGTGATCTTGGGTTGTCTGCTATAGGGAACCGCTGATCATTTGAGCAAGACTCCTTTCGACGAAGGTCGCGTTGCTAGTGGTCGTGCTAGTGGCATTTTGTTCAGCATCGGCACTTTGGTAACTCTCAGCGCTGACTCTCGATAACTTATCAAAACTCAATATTGCTGGATTGTTAAGGCCACGCTTAATCTTCGCCTAGGAAACGACTATTCGCATAACACTCTGAAATGCTCCAATGAGCCCTTTTAATTTCTTGTAAAGTGTGTTAATCTTCTCATGACATGCTTACACCCGAGGAACTCGCCACTATTGAAGCATTCATGGCGAAGACTGAAAACATCGACGAATATAAGCGGGCGCTGGCAGTTCTCACCCTTGAAGATGGGAGTCCCCTCAACAGGACAGCCCTCTCTGTCAAGCATGTACAGCGAATTCGACGGTCATTCCGCAGCGTTGGCACTGAGGCATTCAAGGACAAGCGCCATAACAACGCTCCGGTACTTCTCTCAAAGTCTCAAAGAGATGAAGTGGCAATCATGCTCACGACTACAACTCCCAATGACCACGGCTATAGCAGTTCCCCGTTTTGGTCAACACGGATCCTGGCTACAGTACTCAAGCGCAGATACGGTGTTCTCTATGCCTCTAGCACTAGCTATTACGTTCTGTTTCGGGAAAGTAAGTTCAGCTTCCATCTGCCGGGCAAACAGTACGAGAAGGCTGATCCACAAGCGGTAGCTGAATGGAAAGACGAGCAGCAAGAACGTCTGAAAGAGGCATTCTCTGATCCAGATACGGTGATTCTCTGTGAAGACGAGATGGTTCTCACTCAGGCGACAACTACTCAGAAAGTGTGGATACCGAAAGGAACCACACCAGCTGTAATTGAGACCAATGGAACCAGAATGAACCGGAGCATCTATGGGTTTTTGAACCTCAAGACAGGCAAGGAGCATGCATTTGCAACAGAGCGCCAGACTATGCATGAAACAGCGGCCATACTGCTGAAGCTCCGCAAGATCTACCCAAGAGAGAAGATTCTGCTTATATGGGATGGGGCAGGATGGCACAGAGGGAGCGTCGCTCAAGAGGCAATTAGGGAGCATCACATCGAAGCAGTCCATTTCCCTCCGTATTCTCCGCAACTCAATCCCCAGGAACACGTTTGGAAGCAAGGGCGCTCTGCTGTAACCCACAATCGCTTCATTCCCAAGATTGAACCAGTCACAAAGGAATTAGTCGACTATCTCAACACGACGACATTCTCATACTCTTTGCTTGATTTCAAGGAGCAAGTCAGAGTGTGAGCTCTATAGGTAGTCTGATTATCGATACGAATACCATCAAATCATTGATTACACCAAAGATGCACCCCTTTGAATCGCGTATATTTCTACTCTAAGCCAAAGTGTCTAAGCCAAAGTGTCGGCCCAGGGCACTTCTTGGCAATGGCCCAGCCTCCTCCCAAAAAACGATGACTAAGTTTTTGCTGGTTTTAGGATGAGCGTGCCTATCTGCTTGTCTTCTTCTGAAAGTGCGGGGCAAATAAAAAGACCAAGACCTGCCATGAATCAAGGTCCAAAACCTTCTAGCGATAGGCTCCTGGGTAAATGTGAATTATTAGACATTGCAAATTCTTCTGCGGCCATGCGATTCCGATGGCTCTGGGATTGAAACTATCCTCGAAAGCAAGTAGCAGGTGACTCTGTGCTGTAGCCACCTGCTAAAAGATCTTTCCATATTTAGCGCTAAGGAGTTAATTGGAGTCTTTTGGAACTGTTTTTAAATTTAGATGTCCATGGCCCTAGGGTCTTTACAACCTGGTGCGATATCTAAGCTTCCATCTCCACAAATATACATTCACCCGGGCATTCTTCGGAAGCTTCGATAACTTCGCTCTCTTTGGATGATGGAACCAGCGCCATCTGCTGGGCTCCGCCGGGAGAGTTGAAGACTGTGGTCTCATCCTTTACGTATGCAAGGCCATCGTCTTGAAGGGTAAATACGGAAGGGCAGATCTCTTCACAGAGTCCATCCCCAGTACATAGATCTTGGTCAATCCAGACTTTCATTCTTTGGTCCTTCTTATATCACGTGATTCGTTTGGCTCGTTTTGACTTACTTTTTAATTCAACGTTGATTACGCAAGATATAAATTTAGAAGGACAGCGTCCTTTATTGGGCACATTTTGACAATTACGATGCAATCGAGGTAACTAGTTCATCAAAACGCCTTTTGTCTGTGTCAAAAGTGTCGACATAGGGTGTAGCGTATGGCTTAGGGAGGTGGTCTCTACGACTAGCAATGACGATTTTAACAGTGAATCATTGAATGGAAATGCAACGCCGGAAGAGTTGGTGGCCGTGCTTACTGAGCAGGTGGCAGAGCTTAGACAGCGTTTGCAGGATTCGCCACTTAGGATGCGGGCCCTCGAAGAGAAACTTCTTGAGGTTAATGGACAGCTATCTCAGACAGTTACACGTAATGAGAAGCTAACTGTTACCCTTCAGCAGGCAAGAGAGCATATCGCCACACTGAGGGAAGAGGTTGAGAAGCTAACTCAGCCACCAAGCGCCTATGGCATTTTTTTATCGTTGAATGATGATGGCAGTGCCGATATCATCACATCGGGGCGGAAGATGCGCGTCTCTATGCATCCAGATCTACTGGATGAAGAGATAACGATTGGACAAGAGGTCGCACTTAATGATTCTTTTGCTGTAATTTTTGCACGATCCCCAGAGCGGGTCGGCGAGGTTGTAACTGTCAAGGATGTGTTAGAGCCTGGTAAGAGGCTCTTAGTCTCGGCTCGAGCGGATGAGGAACGAGTGGTAGAAGTCGCTGGAGATGCACGCTATGAAAAGCTGCGCTCGGGGGATTCGGTTCTATTGGACACCCGGACGAATCTGATCCTAGAAAAGCTCCCAAGGCCTGAGGTGGATGAGTTGGTCCTAGAAGAAGTCCCAGACGTCTCCTATGAGGATGTGGGTGGTCTCGACACTCAAATCGAAGAGATTACCGATGCAGTCGAATTACCATTCTTGCACCGAGCACTCTTTTTGGATTATCGACTTCCGGCTCCAAAAGGAATATTGTTATATGGTCCTCCAGGTTGCGGAAAGACATTAATTGCAAAAGCGGTAGCCAATTCGTTGGCTAAGAAGGTAGCGGCGATAAAAGGCGAAGCTACTGGGCGTAGTTACTTTATGAATATCAAAGGGCCGGAACTTCTAAATAAGTACGTTGGAGAGACGGAGCGTCAAATTCGACTGATCTTTCAGCGAGCTCGTGAAAAGTCTGAAGAGGGCAATCCAGTCATAATCTTCTTTGATGAGATGGATTCACTCTTTAGAACCAGAGGTACCGGTATCAGCTCAGATATGGAGTCAACCATAGTCCCACAACTCTTGGCCGAAATTGACGGTGTAGAGACGCTTAGGAACGTTATTGTTATCGGCGCCTCTAACCGAGAAGATCTGATAGATCCAGCAATTTTGCGCCCAGGACGCCTTGACGTGAAAATTAAAATTGAGCGTCCTAATGAGACAGCAGCGACACAGATCTTTGGTCGATATTTCACCTCTGACCTTCCGCTTGATCCGTCAGAGGTGAAAAACCTCGGCGGCGGAGATCGAGAAAAGACAGTTCGTTCGATAATTGAGCGAACTGTCGAAGAGATGTATCGTACAGACGAAGAGAATCGTTTCCTCGAGGTGACTTATCAAAATGGAGACAAGGAGATCCTCTATTACAAGGATTTTTCTTCTGGTGCCATGATTGAGAATATCGTGCGTCGAGCTAAGAAATTAGCGATCAAGCGAGCAATTGCTGGGTCGGATGGCGGAATTTGTACTCAGGATTTGATTTGGTCGATCGCCAAGGAATACAAAGAGCACGAAGACTTGCCCAATACTACCAATCCTGATGATTGGGCCAAGATCTCGGGCAAGAAGGGCGAGCGTATCGTCTATGTGCGAACCCTAGTTGCTGAAGGTAAAGAGGCAAAGGGTGGTCGAGCGATTGAGAAGGTGGGAACTGGCCAATATCTATAAATTATTGGTTACGATCACTAGGTCACTTCCCGAAGATGATGTTTATTAAGGATATGTGCTAAGTATGGCAGTTGCAAAAGTGTGTGGAGTTGAGACTGAGTATGGAATTCAAACAGTTGGTGTGGCGGATGCCAATCCAATAACCTCTTCATCGATGCTTGTCAACTCTTACGTAACGCAGATCTCAAAACGCGTTGGATGGGACTTTGACGACGAGTCTCCAATGGTAGATGCTCGGGGCTTTCAGCGGGAGTTCTTGTTGGGCCCCGAGGTCGAAACTCATTTGGTCAACACGGTTTTGACAAATGGTGCTAGATATTACGTAGATCACGCCCACCCTGAATACTCCTCTCCTGAGTGCTTGACGCCGCGCGAAGCTGTTGTCTTTGATAAGGCAGGCGAGGAGATCCTTCGACGCTCAATGATTGCGGCTTCCAAGGTCTTGCCTCAGGGCCAATCCATAGTGGTCTATAAGAACAATTCTGATCGAAAGGGTAATTCTTATGGGACTCATGAGAATTACATGATGGATCGCAACGTTCCATTCGCCAAGATCGTAGAGCAAGTTACCCCTTATTTTGTAACGCGACAAATCTTCGCAGGTGCTGGAAAAGTCGGTACTGAGATGAGCTACGTTCCGAAGGAGCAGGTTCCATTTCAGATCTCACAGCGAGCTGATTTTTTTGAAGAAGAGGTCGGTCTCGAAACGACTCTCAAGCGGCCCATTGTAAATACCCGAGATGAACCTCATGCCGATGCTACGAGATATCGTAGGTTGCATGTAATTCTTGGGGATGCAAATATGTCTGAATTCTCAACGTGGTTGAAGGTGGGCGTAACGGCCCTTATCTTGGCGATGATAGAAGATGGAGCCTTGGATGGGATAGAAGCATCGTTGGAGCACCCTGTTACAACGCTTAGAACGATATCCTATGACGTCACTCTCAAAAAGGTTCTAAGGCTTGCCTCTGGTAAGACGATTACCGCCTTGGATCTTCAACATAGATACCTAGAGCGAGCTAAACGATATTCTCAGAGCCACGGCCTTTTGGCTTTGGGTGACGAGGTTGAGGCCAAGCAACTCCTTGGCGCTTGGGAAGAGACTCTTGGACTTCTAGAGCGGGACCCTATGCTGGCCGCTGATCGTCTCGATTGGGTTGCCAAATATAGGTTGGTCCAGGGCTATCAGCAACGACATGGCCTTCTATGGGATGACCCAAAGCTTGCAGCGATTGATTTGCAATATCATGACATAAGACCGGCAAAATCTTTGTTCTATAGATTGAATATGGAAAATGTGGTTAGTCCAACTGAAATAGCGGATGCGGTATATGAGCCACCAAAACGAACTAGGGCATATTTTCGAGGTAAATGTTTAGAAAAATATGGACCTTCGGTGGCGGCTGCTAACTGGGATTCTATGATTTTTGATCTTGGTGAGGATCCTTTGCGTAGGGTTCCTATGATGGATCCGCTAAGAGGTAGTGCTGAGCACGTCGATGAATTAATTAGAGAATGCGCCACAGCTGCTGAGCTGATAAAACGGTTGGGTTCTTAGAACGGGAGTTAACGATGGCTGAACGTGAGATGATTCGAAAAACTGCGTCGACTCGAACAGAAGAGACGGTAGAAGAGGAGGTCACGCCAGGCACGGCTGATAAGTCAGACAAGCTTAAGGCTGAGCTTGATGATTTGCTCGATGAAATTGATGAAGTTCTAGAAGACAATGCGGAGGAGTTTGTCCGCAACTACGTTCAAAAAGGTGGACAATAACTTCTTGTGGGGCTAATACCCAAAGAACAGAGACGCAAGATCATCTTGATGTAGTGGCTCAACTTTTGGGTGATAATAAGATCTCTAGTTCGATCTAGATCAACTGGATGACGCTATCTCTCTCTGGGCATAATTATGGCGGATTTAGCAGGTTCGGTTTATCTGATTTGGGCCTGCTAGCTGGCAATCTCTTTGGACGATTAAGAAAATTGAAGAGCCTATAGTCGATTTTGATATCGGTTTTTGTTTTGGTGCCGAGACTCTACTTGCAGCAGAAGCTACCCTTCACTGTCACATTACCCTAGAGGCTATCGATTCATCACCATTTGGGAACAATTTGAACTTGGCCTATCCCTACTTTCGGCGTGCGTCATGAATGAAAGAGGTTGTAAATCATGTAGAAGCTGATAACAATCACACTGCAATGCTACATAGATGATGGAGGTAGGCCCTCCGGGATCGCCTTTTGGGAGGAGATTCCAAACCACCTTATCGATAATGGCACGGGGCATTAGCTAAAGACTGTTGTCCAAAGCGGTACTAAAAAAGTTAGAGCAATGACTCTTTCAGGTATGAGTTAAGAAGACGAGTGAAAACAAACCACTGACGAAGCGTTCGAAATTGGTATGGATGATGTCGAAACCGAGGGACGTCGAACTTTCGGGACAACTTGGAGACTAACCCAATTAGTGCTCCTTGGGCATCCGGCGTGTAGGTGGCGTGAGCTTAACATCAGGCGTTTATGTGGAACATGAGAACCCAGTCCTAGACGTTCTTGGCTAAGCCCACATGGGCTAAGCCCAAAGATGAGGAAAAACCTACAAGTTGCAGATCAACAAGAGGGAAAGTACCAAATGCCTATGGATTGGGGGCGGACCATCCCGTAGTAGCTACGAAGTCCTTGTAATGAGGATGGAGCCAAGGGGATGGAGTGAACAGGAAATGCAAATGAACAACTTCTCAAGGTAAAAGTTGAGGGGGAGGGATCAAATGTCAAGACCACGACAAGAAAAAGCTTTTGACAAAAGACAAGTACGTCGTACTTAAAGCATACAAAGAGGCAAAAGCCAATCGAGGAGCACCAGGGATTGATAAGCAGTCCATCTCAGTCTTTGAGATGGATCTAAAGAACAATCTCTACCAACTCTGGAATCGAATGGCTTCTGGAAGTTATTTTCCAGCGGCAACTAGATATGTCGAGATAGACAAGTCAGATGGCGGTAAAAGAATCCTAGGTATTCCAACCGTCAAAGATCGCATCGCCCAAGGGGTAGCTAAAGCCTACATAGAGCCAAGATTGGAAGAGGTCTTCCACGAAGACTCCTATGGTTACAGGCCGAATCGCTCAGCCCATGATGCCATTGAAAAAGCACGCAAGAGATGTTGGAAGTACGATTGGGTCATTGATCTAGATATCAAGGCCTTCTTGGACACAATAGATCATGAACTGCTGCTAAAAGCTGTCTCTATGCACGTATCAGAGCCATGGATAATTCTCTACATCAAACGTTGGTTGAAAGCTCCAATGCAAAACAAAGATGGACAACTAATAGATCGAGAGCAAGGATTACCCCAAGGCGGGGTGATTTCTCCGATTTTGGCGAATCTGTTCTTACATTACGCTTTTGACAAATGGATGGTAAAGAACTTACCCTATGCCCCGTTTGAACGATACGCGGATGACCTTTTGGTACATGTGGAAACAAAGAAACGAGCCGAAGAGATCCTAGAGGCTATAGGTCAGAGAATGACGCAGGTCAAGTTGGAGTTACATCCACAAAAGACCAAAATCGTCTATTGTAAGGACTCCAACCGTAAAGGAGAGTTCGAACAAATACGCTTTGACTTTCTAGGATTTACCTTTGCACCACGCTACGCCCGCAATAAGTTCAAGCAGCAGTTTAACAACTTCCTGCCAGCGGCTTCAGATAAAGCGGTAGAAGAAATGGGCAGAGAACTTAGGCGGTTTCGTATTCACCTCCAAACAGGCCAAACCATAGCCGAACTCGCCAGGCTTTACAACCCGGTGATCTTAGGCTGGATCAACTACTATGGACGCTTCTACAAATCCAGATTAGGCCAACTCCTCCGACGTATCAATATCTATTTGATTAGATGGGCACGCAAAAAGTACAGGCGACTTAGCATACGAGCAAATGCTTGGAAATACCTATCTCAAATAGCCGAACGTGAACCCAATCTTTGGGCTCACTGGTCATTTGGGGTAATACCAAAAGTCGGTTCGCTAGGAGCCGTGTGAATTGAGAGGTTCACGCACGGTTCTGTGAGAGCGGGGAGGGGAAGTTCCTCCCCGCCACTCGACAACCACCCCATGAAAGCCCAGGTCATGACCATATTGGTGTCTGGATTTGGGCACTACAGTTGAGCAATCACCTTCTTGGTTCGAGCTAGGGTATCTACTACTCCAAGAATAGAGTAGATCTCTTTTTGGGTAGAGTTTGGAGTAGAGGAGATACGAAGGTTATGTAGACGTTTGTTATCATCTAACATCGTTACGTTCAAGCGGCTATGGGTAGACACTTGAGCAAGAATGCTGTGAACACTTCTTTTGTCACCGGCTTGAGATAAGCTAAGTGCAATTGCTCCATAGCCCTAGGTGTCAAGGGAGTTGGCATCTATTCGAATAGAATACCAACCATGCAGGGCGAGAACTTTGATCGAACACGATGAAGCCTTATCCAAAGGATCAAAAAGAAGCTGTTGTCAAGAGGCTGAGGGAGCTGTTGTCAGATCCCAATGCACCCAGAGGTGCAATCGCCGATTTGGCTAAACAAGTCCAGATACCAAAGACAACTATCTACATCTGGAATCGTGAATTAAAGGACCAGATAGATCGCCAAGATCCAACTAAGCAAATGTGCCAACTATCTTGACACTCACCGGGTGCGTTTTGATTGTTAGTCGAGATCGGCGTCGGATCAAGCCGACCACGAAAAGCGATACAAGCGATGAAATGGCTAGATTTGGCTATGTCCAGGATTTGAGTCGGTCTCTTCGTTTTTTTACTCTTTTTGGAGTCTCGTCTTCGATTATTTCGATTAGGACGGGAATTTTTCTCGCCTATGGCGACGCCCTAAATAACTTTGGACCAGCAAGCATTTGGGAGTGGTTGGTGGTTGGAGTCGGACAACTTTTAGTTGCAGGAGTGGTGGCTGAACTGGGCATTCGGATTCCACTAGTTGGATATGCATGCCAGTGGAGCTCGCGCTTGGGCGGATCGGCCTATGGCTGGTTTGTCGGTGTCTTTGGATTGCTATATATGACGGTGGGTGGCGGAGCTATCTTTTTGATACGCCCCGGAAATCTTGGAGACTCCAAGTCTTGGGTTAAGGAGTCATCATTATGGCAAGAGTAAAGAAGTGCTCACCCGAAGTTCGTGATCGATGATTAGCGTAACCCGAGGCATGTGGTCTATATCAATTTCATGCCCACATTGTACTGGTTCCTAAATATCGCCGTTATGTGATGACGAACAGAGTAAGTAACGAGATCAAATCCGCTCTCATTGAAGTGTGTACTCGTTTTGATTCCATCTCCGATGCTTTTGAGATAGACGGTGATCATGCTCACCTGTCGATAACCAACGCAGCTAAAGTTGCTTTATCAAGGCTGGTGATGTTGATGAAGACGCTCGCAGCCATGAGAGCAAGCCAAAGAACTGGCCGGAAGTCCGAGATGCTTTGTGGGGGAACCACTTCTGGTCACCCTCATGGTCGATAGTGTCTTGTGGTGGAGCCCCATTAGAGAAAGTAAAGAAGTACATAGAAAAGCAGAAACTCCCAAGAGGTAAATCAGGGAGACCAAGAAAGGATGGGGTCGCTTGACCCCTCCCTTACGGAGGGGATTGCGCTCCCATTGGTTTAAATTTATGGAGCTGCTAGTTCTTTTAGATGCAATCTTTCGTTGCACCAGCGCATTGCCTGGTTGTGCTTTGACGCTTTAGTGCCATTGACCTAAATGACCTAAATGGCCTAAATGAAAAAGTGCAGGCGAATTTTGATCCACTTCGGGCGACTGGAGGGTTGTAGAATTCCAATGAAGTTTTAGCAATTCAATAGGGAAATTGCACCAAAGTGAATTTGCTTGAACGGCCTAAGAGCTGCCTTGGAAGTGTTCGGAATTGTTGATCACTGCCGTAGGGTAATAAGGTAATGGTTAGAGTCCGTTTCAGGTAGAAGTGGATAGGAGAGAGTTACGGTGAGTTTGCCGATTTTTCGTCCAACAGAGGACCCAGGTCCGAATTTTTTGATGACGCTCGATAGAGCAGGTCTGTCTCCATTTGACAGTGGAGGCATTGCTTCTTCTTTGAGCACTTCCAATGGTCAACTTAGCGTTCCTCACGGCACAACAATTGTTGCATTTAAGTTTTCCGATGGGGTGGTAATGGCGGGAGACCGTAGAGCCACTGAGGGTAATTTTATTGCACATCGTAGGATCGAGAAGGTATTTGCGGCTGATCGCTACTCAGGAGTGGCCATAGCAGGTGCAGCGGGTCCGGCTATTGAAATGGTCCGACTTTTTCAAACCCAGCTGGAACATTACGAAAAGGTCGAGGGTGTCGTGCTCTCCCTTGAGGGTAAGGCAAACCAGTTAGGACAGATGATCCGAGCTAATTTGCCCATGGCAATGCAGGGTCTCGCCGTTGTCCCACTCTTTGCTGGATGGGATCAGATCCGTGGGATCGGGAGAATCTTTGCCTACGACATTACAGGTGGGCGTTATGAAGAAGTTGCATTTCAGACGACCGGTTCGGGTGGTAGGGACGCAAAGGGCACTATCAAGGCCGGTCTGAGGGAAGACGTTCCACTCTCTCGCCAAGGTGCGCTCGAACTTGCTATCTCGGCTTTGACTGAAGCAGCCGAAGAGGATTCAGCAACTGGCGGTCCCGACCTGGCAAGGAAGATCTTCCCAGTTGTTGCAACTATCACTAGTGCGGGCTTTGAAGCCGCTAGTGATGAAGAGATCGGTGCAATCGCGGTAGAAGTATTTGGAAATCGTAGAGGGATTGGAGGCGGCCAATAATGAGTATGCCGTATTACGTAGCACCTGAACAGGTAATGAAGGATCGAGCAGACTACGCTCGAAAGGGAATTGCTCGTGGCCGCTCACTTATTTGTGCGATCTTTCAAAATGAGATACTTCTTTGTGCTGAGAACCCATCTAAGTCCTTGCACAAGGTCTCGGAGATCTATGATCGCATAGCTTTCGCCGGCGTTGGTAAATACAATGAATTTGACCAACTTAGAGTCGCAGGGATTCGTCACGCTGATACCAAAGGCTATGCCTATTCGAGGGATGATGTAGATGCTCGGTCGCTTGCCAATCTTTATGCCTCTTATCTAGGTCAAGTCTTTACCCATGAGATGAAACCCCTTGAAGTTGAGATACTCGTCGCTGAACTCGGAAGGAAGAACTTTCGGTCGCAATTGTTCCATATTCTCTACGACGGTACGGTAATGGACGAAGATCGTTTTACGGTTCTAGGAGGCGAATCGGATGCAATTGCGACTCGCTTTGGCGAGACTTACGACGCCTCGGACTCCCTAAAAGGTACCCTAGCCTCGGCCATCTTAGCCTTAGGTGGTCCAGAACGAAAGCTTGGGGCCCATGATCTTGAGGTTGCAGTATTACAGGACAAGAATGGTCGCCGTACTTTTAGGCGCATCATTGGAAGCGAATTGAGTGAATTGCTCGAGGAGTGAATTTTTCGATGAAGGTATGATAGGGACCTAGAGGGAAATACTTTTCCCTCTAGGTCTAGGCGGCTAGGTGACCCTATCGACGCTTCACTGGCCAGAAACGACCATGGCGAATTTAAAATTATTGGAGATCTTGGTTCGAACGGCGTTTTGGGTCAAAGATGTATATGGAGAGAATGCTTTGACACTTGAAAAGAGAATCTTTGGCCTTGAAAATGAATACGGGGTTACCTGCACGTTGCGTGGTCAGCGCCGCCTCAGTCCGGACGAGGTGGCCCGATATCTCTTTAGAAGGGTCGTCTCTTGGGGCAGAAGCTCGAATGTATTTTTAGGAAATGGCGCCAGACTCTACCTCGATGTAGGCTCACACCCTGAATATGCCACGCCTGAGTGTGATTCGCTCTATGACTTGGTGGCACACGACAAAGCAGGCGAAAAGATCTTAGAAGGATTGGTTTTTTCGGCTGAGGCTCGAATGCGAGAAGAGGGCATTCGGGGCGTCGTCTATTTATTCAAAAATAATACCGACTCGGCCGGAAACTCATATGGTTGTCATGAGAACTATTTGACCACTAGGACCGATGATTTTTCAAAATATTCGGATATCCTCATTCCATTTTTTGTGACTCGTCAGATCTTTGCTGGTTCGGGTAAGGTCCTCCAAACCGCTCGAGGGCCGGTTTATTCGATTTCACAGAGGGCTGAGCATATTTGGGAGGGCGTATCTTCTGCAACGACCCGTTCGCGACCGATAATCAACTCTCGAGATGAGCCACATGCGGATGCCGAGAAGTATCGACGCCTGCATGTAATCGTCGGCGACTCCAATATGAGTGAATATACAAACTTTCTCAAAGTCGGAACGACTACGGTTTTGTTGAGAATGCTTGAGGATTCCGGCGTGGTGTTGCGTGATCTGTCAATTGAAAATCCAATTCGTGCCATTCGTGAGATCTCGCACGACCTCACCTGCACCAGGAAGATCCGTCTAGTCAATGGGCGCGAGCTAAGCGCACTTGAGATTCAGAATGAATATTGTGAACGCGCAGTCAAATATCGTGATCTGCAAGGATTGCCCGATCAGGAGTCCAAAGCCCTCGATATGTGGATCTATGTGTTAGAGAATATAGCCATCGACCCATTTAGGCTTGGCCGCGAATGTGATTGGGTTATTAAATACAATCTACTTGAGGCGTTTATGGCCCGTAATGATGTGACGCTGGGCCATCCGCAGATCTCACTTATCGACCTTCAGTACCACGACGTATCAAGAGATCGTGGAGTCTTTTACAAGCTGCAAAAGCGTGGTTTTGTCGAGCGAATGGTTAGCGATGAGGCTATTGAAGCAGCGGTGGAGACCCCTCCTTCAACGACGCGTGCCAAGCTTCGTGGGGAATTCATAAAGCGTGCAAATGAGAAGCGCCGCGACTTTACTGTCGACTGGGTTCACCTTAAATTGAACGATCAAGCGCAACGGACGGTACTGCTTAAAGACCCATTTCGATCTGAAGACGATAGGGTAGATAAGCTGATTGAGAGTTTGTAAGCTCTTTTGTTCGATTTGTAAGCTAAATCGGAATTGTTGGTGTATTTTTGCCGAATTCCGAGGTCCGAGGAGAAACTTTGTCTGATCCAAATGAAGCCGGTAAGAATGCTGCTAAATTAGCTCGTTCGGATAAGCCAAGACGATGGTTACGCCCGAATTTAATAGCATTTGGACTTTCGATCACTTTTGCGATTTTAATTCGGTTATTTGTCTTTCAATCTTTCTATATTCCATCTGGGTCGATGATACCAACTCTTATGATAAATGATCGAATTGTTGTGTCAAAGGTAAATTTTGCCTTGTTTGGCGTCAAGAGAGGCGACATGGTCGTCTTCGTTCGTCCAGCTGCAGACAAGGTCGACCCGACGATCAAAGATCTGGTGAAAAGGGTAGTTGGCTTGCCGGGTGAGACGATCTCTGCCTCACATGGACACGTTTATATAAATGGCACGAGGCTCAGTGAACCTTATCTACCCAAGGGGGATTTCACTTACAATCTTCCGCCGACTAAAATTCCGCCCGGTGACTATTTCATGATGGGAGATAACCGTGGAAATTCGTACGACTCTCGATTTTTTGGTCCAGTTCCCGGTTCGCTATTCGTGGGGCAGGTAGTTTTGAGATACTATCCCTTTAACCGAATCGCAATTCTGTAGTCGATGACTGAGTCTCAATTGACATGCTTTTAGCTTGAGCGGTTCACCTAACGTTCTCCTCAACTTTTTAATCTTCGCGGTCGATAACCAAGGTTAGCAACGTAAAAAAATTAGTCACGTTGTTAGGTTATTTGTATGGATGCAAATTTGCGAAGGGAGTCGCGATGCCTTTAATTAAGGCTAGCTGTCCGACCTGTGGTGATGTCGAATTGACGCTAGCAGACATCAAAGTTATGGTTTGTTCAACAGATGGGCAGGCCTCCTACAATTTTAGGTGTCCTAGTTGCCGCTATAGGGTTTCCAAGCCTGCTGAGAAGGCTGTTGTAGATATTTTATTGTCGTCGGGTGTGACCATGAGTTTTTGGAGAATGCCGATGGAACTCGAAGAGGACCATCAAGGCGAACCAATCTCTTATGACGAGCTGATGGACTTTCACTATCAGATTTCAAATGATGGTTGGCTGGATCGACTTATAGAGAAGGGGTCTACTAAAGAAGAGTAGTTTCTTGTCGGTTCCAGGTGAGTATTCTAAGGTGGGAGTTCTTAATGTGACCTATCATCACTTATCTTTAGAATACGCTCAACGTTGTCACCAATAACAGAGTATCTTGGTTGATATGTTCAACTTAGATCCGACAAAGTTGTTGATTATTGCAACTGTTGCTTTGATAGTCCTTGGACCCGACAAACTTCCTGTCGCAATGCGCCAAATTGGAAAGTACTGGAATGAGTTTCAGAAGGTTCGTGGGCGCATTCAGACCGAGATGAATGGTGCTCTAAGTACCATTACCGAGAGTGTAGGCCCTATCTCATCCTTTGTGGACTCCTCTATTGGTTCAATCAAAGGACCGCTAGGTTCAGCCATGTCTCTCAAAGGACCTCTAGGTGCTGCAGCTTCACTATTGACTACGTCCGCAGTGGCGCCTTCACAAGCGCATGCAGCATCTATGTTTGGGACCAACTCGATCACCCAAGAGGAATCTAACGTCGACCCCCAAGGCGCTAATACGTCTGGTGGGGCTAATTTGTCGTTAAGCTGGAGTGCCGATGCGACTTTACGTCCATGGAGCCCAATTGAAGGCGTGGATCATCTAGGATTCAACGCAGATCCCTATTGGAACTAAGAAGTTTCCTAAACTAGCAGTTGGTCTCGAATTTGAAGAATATA
The DNA here is from genome assembly GCF_904848545.2 of Acidithrix sp. C25. Classification (NCBI taxonomy): domain Bacteria; kingdom Bacillati; phylum Actinomycetota; class Acidimicrobiia; order Acidimicrobiales; family Acidimicrobiaceae; genus Acidithrix; species Acidithrix sp. C25. The sequence continues at coordinate 363,715 of NZ_CAJHCI020000002.1, read as the reverse complement.
AAGGTACCTAGAATATCGCTCAAACACAAAGGTGATAAAGATGGCTCGATGAGCATCTTTGAGCATTTGGCGGAGCTTAGATCGCGAATGACCAAGATTGCACTTGCGATATTGGTTGGATCGGTGATCTCTTATATCTTCTATAACCAAACGTTAAATTTCTTTACCCAGCCTTACTGTCACGTATCAGGAGTATCCTCATGTTCGCTTTATGTGACGGGTCCCTTGGATGGCTTTGCGCTGAGAATTAAGATTGCAGGATATGGCGGAGTCTTTCTTGCATTGCCGGTAATTTTGTGGCAACTATGGCGTTTCATTACGCCGGGCCTTCGAAAAAAGGAAAAGCAATATGCGGTTCCATTTGTCCTAGCGTCTTTGATTCTCTTTGTTAGCGGTGCATATGTTGCTTACTTTATCTTTCCGCACGCCTTAGCCTTTCTGCAGGCAGCCGGTGGGAAACAGCTCAAGCAGATCTACACGCCTTCAAGCTATTTGAACCTGATATTCTTGCTCATGGCGGCCTTTGGGGCTTCATTTGAGTTTCCGGTATTACTTGTGGCTCTTGAACTTGCTCGAGTTGTTACCCCAAAGAAGCTAGCCTCGGTTAGACGATGGGCAATTGTAATAATCGTTACAGTGGCAGCTGTTGTGATTCCTAGCTCTGATCCGTTTTCACTGTTTGCTCTAGCGATCCCTTTGGTGGTCTTTTATGAGGTGGCGATCCTGATTGGAAGAGTTTTGGTTCGCGAGAAAAAAGAGATCAAGGCTAGCTAATTGTGAAATACCTAGCTAAGGTGGTTTTCTTTTTAGAATTTGCCATAAGATCAGTTGTATCAAAGCTTTAATCAACTGACGAAATAGCCCCCATTGCTCACTACTCCTAGTTACAAATCGTTTATCGAACGAACAGGATTGATGCCGGATCCTTTCCAGCTGAAGGCTTTTGCAGCGATCGACATGGATCGTTCGATACTGGTTGCTGCTCCTACGGGAAGTGGAAAGACGCTGGTGGCTCAATATGCCGTTGATCGCTCTCTCTCGCTGGGTCTGAGAGTCTTTTATACGACTCCTCTAAAGGCACTGTCAAATCAAAAGTTTTATGAGTTCATAACTCTCTATGGTCCCGATCGGGTCGGCCTTCTAACGGGGGATAACGTTGTAAATCCAGATGCTGAAGTTGTGGTTATGACGACGGAAGTACTTAGGAACATGCTCTATGAGGGTAATGCCGATCTGGGCCGATTGGCATATGTGGTTATGGACGAAGTCCATTATCTGCAGAACCCTTATCGCGGTGCGGTTTGGGAAGAGGTGATTATTCACCTCCCTGAGTCGGTCTCTTTGGTTTGTCTATCGGCAACAGTCTCCAACTCCGAGGAGTTTGGTGATTGGATTAGAACCGTTCGAGGCCCTACAGATGTGGTGGTTGAGACGAAGCGTCCCGTTGAGTTGGTGCATCTCTACGGAGTTGCCGAAGATCGATTCAATGGCCTAAACATTATGGAGGCAATAGTAGATGGTCGCCCTAACCCAGATTGCTCACGCTATGACGATCCTCGCTCTCAAGGGCTTATCGTTCGAAAGAGGCCGCTGAGACGAAGCGGCGTTCCACGACGCCTTGAGGTGGTCGAGTTCTTGAAGGATGAATCGATGGTTCCCGCTGTCTTCTTCATCTTTTCACGACAAGGCTGTGAAGCAGCCGTTGAGCAGTTGGTGCGTGCTTCGGTACGTTTGACGACCCCGGCAGAGCGAAGCGAGATTCGTGCAATCGTCGATAGGTCTATTACTAATCTTTCATCGGAAGATCTGGAAGCTTTAGGGTTTTCGACCTTTATGGCTGGTTTAGAGTCCGGTATAGCGGCGCACCATGCGGGGATGGTCCCGCCACTAAAAGAGGCAGTTGAAGAGTGCTTTTCAAGAGCGCTAGTGAAAGTTGTCTTTGCGACCGAGACCCTTTCCTTGGGGATCAATATGCCAGCTCGGACCGTTGTGATTGAAAAGTTAAACAAGTTCAACGGCGAGACTCATGAGCTTCTTACTCCGGGTGAATATACACAGCTTTCAGGGCGAGCAGGACGTCGCGGAATCGACGAGATAGGTTATTGCCTTTCGCTTTGGTCTCCATTTGTAAGCTTCGATCAAGTCTCTCATTTGATGCTGACAAGCAGCTATCCCCTTACTTCATCTTTTCGACCCACTTACAATATGGCCGCTAATTTGGTGAAGAGTTTCGAGCCCGAGATTGCGCACAACTTGTTGAATCTTTCATTTGCACAATTTAGATCTAACGCAGAGATAGTGCGTTTAGAGGCGCGATTGGCCAAGCTTAGAAGCCAAGAAGATGAGTTGCTAGAGGCGGCGTCGTGTGAATTGGGTGACGTTGAGGCTATATATGATTCGGTGAAGAAGAAGGATCGGGCTCCAAAGGTTGGCGTTGCGCCTCCTCCAGAGCGCTTGATCCACCTCCATCTCTCTAGGTTAAGACCGGGAGATGTCATCATAGCACCCAGCGAGGGAGAGTCTCATTTTCCAACACGATTGGCTATCGTCTCTAGCTCGAAGAAAAAGGGCGGGCGAATTAGCGCGTGGGCGATCAGTACAAGTGGTCAGAAGTACCTTCTGCGGCCCAATACGATCGATTTTATTCCTAAGGTCGTTGGTCGCATCGAGGTAGAGGTCCAGTACGATCCCAAGGACCATGACTATCTTCATCTTGTAGCTGACCATTTAAGGGATATGCCAATAGCCGACTGTTTGTTGGTAGAGCCATTGCTCCAGCGTCGCACTGGTCAAAGAGAGCTCGAGGAGGCAAATGAAGATGAGATGAACGAACTTCGGGATAAGCTTCGACGTTGTCCAGACTTTACGAGACATATAGCCGCGATAAAGCGGCTCCGGCGGATTCAACTCACAACTGGGGAGCTCAGACAGAGCGTTAAGTCCAATACAGAGTCCTTGGCTAGGCAGTTTGATCGAGTCCTTGAGGTGCTCACGACTCACAATTTTGTTGTTGACTGGGAACTTACAACAAAGGGCGAGCGTCTAGCTGGTCTCTTTCATGAATCTGATCTGTTGATCGCTCTTGCCTATGATAATGGAGTCTTTGCGGGGTTAGATTCAGTTGAGCTTGCATCTCTTCTGTCGGTCTTTGTCTATGAGCCGCGTACTTCAGCTCCAGGGTCGGATCGTTTCCCGTCTCGTGAACTTGAAAAGAGATTTAATTTGGTGTGCGATATTAGGGCGGAACTAAATCGCGAGGAGTCCCGCCTTAGAATTCCTCCAACCAAATCAGTCGAGTCCGGATTTATGGTTTACGCCGGCGCTTGGGCTCGAGGCAGAGACCTCGCCAGCGTCATAGGCGATCATGGAGTCCCTGGTGGAGACTTCGTTCGATTCATGAAGCAGATTATCGATTTAGCGCGCCAGTTAGCCTCGGTGGTGGACGATCCGCAGGTAGCTTTGAACCTGTCGTCATTGAATCGCCTTTTGTGTCGAGGTGTCGTGGAGGCTTCCATCAGAGTTCAGCGGTGACATTGTACTAAGGTTGCACGCTAGCGCTTTTTTTGGCCAATTTGCCTTTTCGGCCCCAGCTAAAGAGTTATACCAATTGACGAATAGGGTTTGCCAAACACTGCCAGAGCGGATGAATTTTCCTTTGGGATCTTAAAATACCGCTATTGGATAGACATTATTGAAGCCATTTCCCTCAAGTGCTCCTAATGTATTGGGCAATGACCGAAGAATTTACTGAAATTGAAAAAGAGATCCTCAGCGGTTACTTTTCCAGTATCGAAGAGGACGTCTTTTCGATAACGAACCTCCCCGAAGTTACCAAGGCAGCTTTGTTTGCCAGATATTCTCGTTCTCCAAAGTCGATTCGCCGCCTGTTTTTGGATGAGTTTTATGATAATGAAATGGTTAGCGACCAATCCAGACAGGGGGTAGCTAGGGCCCAGGGCCTTTTTTCTCGAGTTTTGGCCGACTATGGGGATGATTCGGTGGCTCAACTTGGATCGATTCATTTTTCCTTTGAGAACATATCTAACATTGCCACTAAGGTGCTTGAGCGCCCCAGGTTGATGTCATATCTTGAACAATCGACTCGCTACATACCATACGACCTCCTCGATTCCAATGGGAAATTTCGCTACTACACCCCACCCGAGTTACAAGGCGACGACCCCTTGGCCTTTTCAAATGCCATGGATGAGCTTTTTGTGGAGTATGCCGCATTGTCCAAGGAGGTCATGGCTAGGTTGCTTCAAGATGGCGCAACCTCTAGTGAGGACTCGCCATTGCAAAGGGCTACACTAAGAGCTGCGGCACTGGATGCTACGCGAGGTCTTTTACCTGCTTCAACCAAGTCAAACGTTGGCGTCTACGGCTCTGCGCAGGCGTTTGAGGCGTTGACCCTTCACCTATTGGCGCATCCGCTAATGGAGATACAAAGACTTGGAGCGTCGCTTCAAAGACAGCTATATTCGCAGATTCCTTCTTTGGTCTCTCGACTTGATCGCAATGATCGGCGGGATCCGTGGGTAAAGTATCTTTCAGATACACGCCACATCTCCACCAGAAGGGAACTTAAAGGAGCGACCAACAGCGATCCTCTAGAAGATGATGATTGTTTGACGGGAGAGTTGGGATGTCGCGTCCGCCTTATCTCTTTTGACACAGACGGGGAGCGCCGAGTTGCCAGTGGAATACTCTTTGAGATGACTCAGTTGTCAGCCGCTCAAATAGATCGCTATCTCGATTCGATTACAGCAATAGAGCTAGACCACTTGTTTGAAGGGTACATAGGTGAACGATTGAACCGACGCCATCGCCCTTCGAGAGCCTTTGAGCGTAGTCGTTATCTATTTGAGATAGAGACCGATTACGGTGCCTTTCGCGACCTTCAGCGTCACCGGATGCTCAACATCTCCTGGCAAACCTTGACAATGGATCTTGGCAGCTATGCTTCTAGCCGACTCAAGACAAAAGAGAAGGTTAGGTACCAAAAGGCGCTTGAAGCGCCTTTGGAGCTACATGCCAGGATTGATGAAAGATATGGGAGTGACATAAGTGCGTATCTTGTGCCGATGGCATATCGAGTGCGCTTTCAAATTGAGGCAAATGCTCGCGAATTGATGCATTTGATTGAATTGCGATCCCAACCACAGGGACATGAGAGCTATAGAGAGGTTGCTCAACTTCTTTTTAAGGCAATTTCGAAAGTAGCGCGCCATCAACGAATATCATCATCTATGTTACATGTTGATTTGAGCGATGGTTCTTTGGGTCGTAGGGATTCGATAAAGCGTGAGATTGACAAGGCGGAAAGATCGATATAGTCACTAATCGACATAACAGGCATAATAACCGCTTCCAAGTTACTAGATTCTTTCGGGAACAAAATCTGTATTAATCTTGATCCACTATGCGAAGTATTTATATTTGCAAGCGATTCAGGCCGGTTTGGGTATTTTTTTGGTCATAGGGATGACGTTGATGATCTCTGTGACATTTTATAAAGTTATTGAAAGGACAATTTATGGCTCGGAAGAAGGCAGTCGAATTTGAAGAGCCCGACGATGATGCGGGTTTGAGCGACGATCTTGAATTAGATGACGAATTAGACGACGAATTTGACGAGGGACTAGACGATGTGGAGTTCGACGATGAAGAGATTCTCGACGATCCTGACGATTTGGAAGATCTAGAAGAGCTTGATGTCGATGAGTTGGAAGAGGAAGAACTCGAACCAGACGATATTTTGGTCGATGACGACGACGATGCTGACCTCCCGGATTCAGATGTAGATGATGAATCCGATGACGATGAAGAGATTGAAGAAGAGGTAGAGGCTAGTCTCGATGACATTCTAAAAGAACGTCTCGTGGTCGTTGATTCAGACGACGAGGACTATGACGACGATGATTCCGACGATAGATCAGATATCGCGCTCACGGTTTTACCGAGGCAACCCGACGAGTTTGTATGCCAAAGTTGTTTTTTGGTGAAGAAACTTACCCAGCTAGCTGATAAGGAACATACTTATTGCCGCGACTGTGTGTAAGATTTTGTAATGATTATTGGTGGTTTTCTACCAAGAAATAAGGAATTGATGTCACGGTGCAAGAAGAAGATATTGCTAAGGTTCTCGACTACCTCGTATATGCCCCAGTTGGAATAATAACATCAGTGGCGGAATCATTGCCAAAGGCCGTTGAAAATGGTCGCTCTATCGTAGAGTCGCGTACTATGGTAGCCAAATTCATGGGAAAGATGGCCGTCGACTATACGGGCAATAAGGTAAAGACCCAAGTTGAAGATATCCGACGTTCTGTGACGGATGGAATTACTTCGGTGCTGCCTGAACCTTGGGGCGATCTAGCGAGGTTCATACTGGGTAATGATTCCACTCCGGGTGGTTCATCGTCGACTTCTAACGATGGTGGTTTTTATTCAGATGTTCCTTCTTCTGAGCCTGATAGAACAACGACAGTCGAGGCGGAGGCCAGCGAGAAGACAACGGTTTTGGCGGATTTGACAGAATCAGATGAGAGTGGTGCTGGTGACCTAGATGCTAAGTCACGACCTTTAGCATCGGTAAATGATGTCAATGTTGCTGACGTCTCCAATGGCGAGATCGATGTCATAATTCCTAACTATCAGACTTTATCGGCGAATCAAATAGTCGCAAGATTTGACCTGCTGAGCCCTTCTGAGCTGGATCTGGTGGTTCGTTTTGAGACAGAACATCGAGGGCGAAAGACCATAGTAGCTAGGGCTCAAAAGCTGCTAGGAGAACAGCCGTAACGAAAACGGATTTTGCAGTCGTCAGCTAATTTGTTGTCGCAAGGAGTTTTGGTCATAGGAAAAAGCCTTTCGGTCGAGCCATTTTCACCAAGAGAGCGGGATTTTGGCCTCACTTGTATTAGTGCTCTGGTCCATGAGGTTTCGAAATATCGCGGTGGTCAAGAACTGGCAAGGCAAGCTTTTGATCGATTTTACCCTTCGTTTTTTCCAGATTTGAGTAGATCTGACGATCGGAAGCTTCTGATTGGACGATGTGGGATTGATTTAGTTGGGTTTGCTTCGTTGATTATTGATGGTCAAAGTGGAGAGTTTATAGTCTTTGTCGATAGCAAGTTCCGCAACCAAGGTTATGGATCCAAACTTCTCAATGAGATCGTTGCAGTGGCATTGGGTTGCGGAACTTTATCGATTCACAGCTTTGTCTCTCCCGGAGCTCGTTCCTCTAAGAGTGCTTTAGAACGAGCTGGGTTCAAAGCGGATGGCCTGAGGATGACACGAGAGGCATAAATTATCTGAGCCTAAAGTGGACTTATGAGCCAGTCCATTTGGGTTCTCTCTTTTCAATGAACGCTCTGGGCCCTTCTCGAAAGTCATTTGTCTGTGATAGGGTGCTCATAGCCATGGCGCTCAATGAAAATAGCTCATCTTCAGACAGGCTTAGAGCTCTCTTTGCGATATGGAGCGACTCTCTAACCGCAAGTGGGGCATTTGTTGCAATTCGCTTGGCTAAGGCAGTGGCATCTATAAGCAGTTGGTCGTCTTCGGTGATCACATTGACCATTCCGTGCAGGTGAGCGTCGATTGCAGAGATGGGATCCCCTGTGAGTATCATCTCTAATGCTAGGTTTCTAGGTAGGACCTTTGGCAATCTAAAAAGTCCCCCAGCTGCCGCTGCTAGGGATCGCTTTACCTCTGGTACCCCAAATTTGGCTGATTTTGTGGCAACTATTAGATCGGCGCTTAGTGCGATCTCGCATCCTCCCGCTAGGGCAGAGCCGTGCACAGCCGCTATGAGAGGCTTTTTTCGATCCCGACGGACGATGCCGGCGAATCCGCCACGAGATGTTGCTAGAGCACTAGCATTGCCGCTCGCAATCTCTTTGAGGTCGGCCCCAGCCGAGAAGTTGGTTCCATTGCCATAGAGAATTGCCACCCATGCATCTTCGTTGGCTTCGTAGTTGTCTATCGCAGCCTCTATTCCTTGGGCAACTGCTCCGTTTATGGCGTTTCGAGCTTCTGGTCTATTTATTGCAATTGCCATAATGTGTTCGTCAAGCATCATTTGCTCGACAGCCGTTGATGATGTACCGGTCGCCATTTATTCTCACATTCTTAGTCAGTGATCTTCGATATGATCAACAACTCGATCCTATCTTTTTTGCCCTTTATACTTTGGCCAAATCTCAGTTGTGCGACTTTGTTTGTGATTTTTCGCCAGATTGACACTGTTTCCCTGATTGTTAGGGCGCGGGCGACGTACTCCGTCGTTCAGTGTCGTATCTCCGTGGTTCGGGATCTTTGAAATAAAAAAGTACCCCCATCCTAACTTTCGTTTGAACGGGGGTACTTTTGCTTGTTCTAGTCAGACTTGTAAGTTACTCAACTGGAGCTTGCGCTTCAACTGGAGCTTGCGCTTCAACTGGAGCTTGCGCTTCAACTGGAGCTTGCGCTTCAACTGGAGCTTGCGCTTCAACTGGAGCTTGCGCTTCAACTGGAGCTTGCGCTTCAACTGGAGCTTGCGCTTCAACTGGAGCTTGCGCTTCAACTGGAGCTTGCGCTTCAACTGGAGCTTGCGCTTCAACTGGAGCTTGCGCTTCAACTGGAGCTTGCGCTTCAACTGGGTCTCCAATTTTGCGTCGGGGACGTGGAGGCGGAGGCATCTTTATTCCAAGGAGTTCAGCTAGGTGAGGTATGCGGCCACTCATCTGCTGTGCGAGGGCCTGTAGTTCAACTGGTGAGTTTTCCGGAAGGCCACTTGGAACAACGAGCTTTCTAATCGGCGACGTCTCAAGGGCGCTTAGCATGGCGCTCCAGTGGTCCGGTGATGAAGCCGGGCTCAAGGTCTGGCTTGCGGCCTCAGAGAGGCGGTTTAGGAGTTCCTCTGGCAATTTAGAGTTAACGTCAGGGGCTCTTGTTGAGGCACGTACAGCCTTGATGCTCTTGTTCTCTGTAAGTGCTTCTTCTATTTGGGCTACCCATTCTGACTCAAGCTTTTCAGTTCGAGCTTTAAGTAGTACCTTTAGTCGACCGAGCAATTCGACGAGCTCTTCGGCTTTAGCCACTCGTTCGCCGAATGAAACTACTGTCTTGATATCGCGAATGGAGATATTGTCGGCGATTGCTAGAGCGGCTTCAGCACGATCTCGCCAAGATGCTCGCTCATATGCAGGTAGAAGCGATTCTGCGATTGCGAGAATTGGATCCGATGGCATAGGAGGCTTAGACTCTTTGGCAAGCTCTTGGTTTTGGGTTGCTATAGCTGTTCTAACAGCAGGTAATCCGCCGGCCATTAGCTGTTCTGCAATTGACTTTTGCTCCTCAGGCACCTCTGCAAGGAAAGCGTTTCTGTGGTGACTCTGGGGAGTCAATCGCGCAAAGCGAACTGGGGCCGGTCGATTGTTCGGGGTCCTAGGTGATTCGTTGCGCTTGCGATTCGCGCCATCGCCACGTGGTTGCCGACTTCCTGTCTTTTGGGCATCATCTGCGCCCTCTGTGGCAGGACGACGGTCGTCGTTGGAACGTGGTTTGAATTCTCGCTTTTCTCGCGGCTTAGAGTCCGCGCCATCACGACGTTCTCGCCTCTCGCCTCTAGGTTTAGCTTCGCCCGTACTAGCTCCACCTTCTTCTTTTCGGCCGCGGGGCTTATCCTTAGAGCGAGATTGTTTTGCTCGCTCGATCGTGGTGAAGGTGCTAATGGGCTTGGGCACGATCTCGATAATATTATTACGTGATTCCTCGCGCTTTTGGGGCGCATGCACGGACTCAACGTATATACCATCGATTTCGAAATTTACTTCAGCCTTTACGACATCGCCAACTTTGGCTCCTTCGTAAAGTAATGACCCTGAAAGTACTCCCTTAGGCTCTTTAGCCCCGGCTTTTCTCCAGGTCCAGGTTTCATCTGGCCTCTTACTGGTTAGCTCTAGTTCCAATCGGGACGACATTGTCTTTAACGTACTCCAGTTTTATTAATCTGCTAGGCAGGTCGCAAAGTGCCGTGCCGTAGTGAACTTTGGTGTTTTAGGTTTTTAACGCCTTAGAGTAGCATAAAGCAAATTAGCGGTAATAGGTGCATTTGATGGATTGTGCTTGTAATGAGTACTCTAGGAATTAACTATTTTCATCTACTAAGGCTCAAGATGTCGCAACCAGATCAAGTTAATTTTGATATAGCCAAGCATAACTTGGAGGTAGTGGACTTTAGCGATTCGACGGCAACTTCCTTGGATGCGTCGCGAGCCCTAGGCGTTGAGATCGGTGCAATCGGCAAGTCGATTGTATTTGTCTCTGATTCGTCAACAGTTGTTGTGTTGATATCTGCGATCAAAAGAGTATCACGCGATAAGGTTCGACTCGTTCATGGCGACTTGAAACTTAGGATTGGTAGTCCAGCTCTAGTCCACCAGAGGACCAATTACTCCGTGGGCGCTGTTAGCCCATTGTCGCTTCCCGATGAGGTCACATTATTCGTTGATAGCGCCTTAGAGGACTTTGATGTTGTTTGGGTTAGTGCAGGTACGCCAACTAGCGTGGTGGCTCTAAATCGAAGTGTGCGAATGGAGCTTTTCGGACCAGCTAGGTACGAATTAGCCGAAGACTGATTTGCACAATTGATTTGCACAATACCCCTGAGGTAGCCCAGAGATAGCTAAATCAGGCAGAGTTGGTTCACGATAGTGGCCTCGAACCTTCACCGATAGTTGGCTTCCTTGTCGCAAGTTCGAGTTAACCTTCCTTGGCTCAGTTGCTTGGCTCACTTAGCTCATTTTTTTAGCACCTGATTTGAAAGTGACTATATATCTCTTTAGTTGGTAGCTGTTTATAGAGATTTTGGTTAGGTTGTTAACTTCGGAGGAACGACATGACAAGGCTGATAGGTGGACACGTATCTGGTGCTGGCGGCGTAGCCAAGGCCATTACACGTGGTGAGGAGATAGGCGCTGGTGTAATTCAAATCTTTTCGAATTCACCTCGGGGCTGGAAGGCCCAGCGGATCTCTTTAAATGGGTTTAGTGATGTTGCTGTGGCGATGGCGGCAACATCAGGAGTCGTATCTAAGATCGTCAGCCACGCGAGTTATCTGATCAATCTAGCATCACCTGACCCCGAACTCTATTTGAAGTCCAAAGCACTGCTGAAAGAGACTGTCAACTATTGCGATGAGATAGGCGTCGAGAGTGTCGTGCTTCATGTGGGTAGCCATAAGGGCGCCGGCTTTGACAGTGCTTTGAACCAGATCGTTGACGCCATTGATCAAGCACTCGAGGGAACCAAGCGAGTGCGATTACTTCTTGAAAATAGTGCTGGAGCCGGTGACTCAGTTGGATCGAGCCTAAGCGAGCTCGCACTATTGGTGTCGACCTCGCAGAGCGTACGTGTTGGGCTGTGCGTCGATACCCAACACCTCTTTGCGAGCGGTTGTGACTATACCGTATCCCAAGAGATGGAGCGTTTTAGCTCGTCGCTTGCGGAGAAGTTCAAAAAAGATGTAATTGGAGCGGTACATCTCAATGACTCCAAGTCAACATGTGGTTCCAACCTCGACCGTCATGAGAATTTGGGCGATGGACACATCGGTTTGGTCGCTTTGGGTCAATTCGTAAATAGCGAGTGGTTTCGAAATGTGGATTTGATCCTAGAGACGCCTGGTGCTGGCGATGGTCCCAGAAGATCTGACGTCGATTTGGTGCAAAGCATGGTTCAAGCAGAACAGAATTAGTTCTGAGCCAACCAGATTGAACATTCACTTTTTTGATTACAGACGAAGTCGATTTGAGCGACCTCACTTTCCAGGTCGTTGATAGCGATCGATAGAGGTCGTCCTATTTCAATTCCTGCACGATACTCTCCAACTACGGTGAAGTGTTGACGGTCATTTTTCGGTGGGTCGTATCGGTTGATTAGTTCTTCAGCGGCTTCGAAATAGGTCGAATTGTTTATGTGTCCCAGCAGGTCATAGTCGGTGAAGCGTGGTGTCCAATCGAGTTTCTTGCCTGTCGTGTGAGGATCAAGTGCTAATCGGTGAGTAACCTGCCTGTCAAATGCTGACGGACCAAAGATGGCTAGGAAGGAGTCTGAAGTGCTCTTTGGGGTGCGGGTTATCGGGTCGGTCTGAATCCAAAGAGAAGATATCTCCACGACTGGTTTTTCTTCAACTTGAATAGTTGTTCTTCTTTGAGCCCATGCTCTTCCTACTCCGGCACAGAATGTGCTGACATTGATTAGGTCCTGGTAGCGAGCGTCACCTAAGAACTCTATTGCGGTTCGACGGACAACCCAAATACCCTCTTGGGAGAGGCCAGAGTCGATTAGATCGCTAGCAGCGATATCCTGGGCTATGCGGACCGCAGAATCAATGCGAAGGCGCCCCATTGTGTCACAATCGCCAAGTCCTAAGCGCCGCTGCGACGTGAAGACCCGACCGGATTTGGGGATCTCAATCAGGGTTAATGGCGATTTACTTATGTTTGTTTCTAGTTGAGCTATTCGGTGATTCATTGCATGGATAACTTAGTTCGATACCCGATCAAATGGTGTCTATGGTGTTTCTAAAGCTATTTTAGAAGTTCGACTTATCCGCATAGGGTTTGACTGCTGAGCGATTTCTTGCATCAAAGCGACCATCGAGAATTGCCAAGGAGAAGGAGCCCATATCAAGTATTACGAACGGTCATAAAGGCAAATTAGAACGAGCAAGGTTCTTCGAATTGGTTAAAGCATCAATGTTGCAGGTGTACGATCTAATGAGAGCCTAAATGTTCATGATTTGCATTTGATCGCTTGGCTTCCTTCAATTTGAGCCCGATCTTTGCATTATGTATCTTAACATTATGAGTAGCATGAGTCTAACGTGGCGTCAGAGATCGTTCTTCGTCGGAGTCTTTTCTCAAAAAGTGATTCCGAACCACTTTTATGTTGGCAGTTCTCAGGTATCTTGGCCCCAAGGGCGGACAGCCATGCTAGGCCGTCACCGGGGAGGAGATTTTGTGTGCATTTTACGGGGCTGTAATCACTGATCTCGCCTGGCTGTATTCGTATACGTACTTATAAACTTTCGCAAGCAAGAGCCATTCCGGAGTAGCGGATGTGGCGACGCAAACACACATGTATTGAGAAGTCGCTCGACCAATGACATTCCAAACCTCCTTCGGTTAAATCGGTAAACGAATTCCTCGAGGTAAAGTTGCTTACGTTCCTCACGTCCGTGATAGGTTCCGTCGATAAATTTTTTGCAGTTTCCAATCAGGGTATTGAACCATTTAAATGTTGCATGTGCCTGTTCGTCTTTGGATAAAGTAACCGAATTTGGTAATCCAAGCTCTCGAGCACATGCCCCATAACTTGGATTACCGTCGCTTATCGGCTTCGTGTCAGAATCTAAACGCTTTACAAAAACATCTTTGAATGATTTGGCGGTGGTGTCTTTGATTACTTCCATAAAGCAATGGATCGGAGCTCCATTGCTAAGCGATACGCCAATTAGGACATTCGTTTGTGTCGTTCCTTTTGCTCTTTAGCCTTCGCCATGGCTCTCACCACCCAAAAAGAACTCATCTACCTGGACGTTTCCTCCAAGTTTGTATAAACCATTACGATCAGCCATTGCTTTTCGTAGCTTATTTAGCCTGAATCCACAGAAATGGACCAGCTTGAGCCCTTCGGTGTGAATCCAAGTCGGTTTTTCGGAACTGATTTAGGTTTGACGGAGGGTCTATGGCTTAAATCTGGTTTCAGAGTGCCAAATATGAGCTATTCCCTTTGTGGTTGAGCCTGTTTGGTTATTTTTGAGATTGTGAAATCTCATTTTGGCCATAGTGACCTAATCCCTTGTCTTCTAGAGCAGTTCCTTCAAGTAATATTCAGTGTGTTAGGTAACCAGATGTTCAGGTGATGGCGATCTCAAACTTTCTGATCCGATCAAGAGCCTCTAAGAACTTATTCATATAGTGCCAGTGTTCTTCAAGATGGAGTATTACTTTTCTAGCTGAACGAGTGATATGTCCTGCGATCTGAAAGTAACACCGTCGAAGCTTTGGTGTGGTGATAACAGTTTCTGTAATAGCACGTATTCGTGCAGTGAATCGTGCCAGGTTGTGTTCAATTGCACCAACCCATCTTTCCTAAAATCAACCTATTCTCCCAGCTAGTTGAGTATGTGGTCTTACGTTGGGACACTACAAATGCGTCGCAATCGTCTTTATCCGTTTAAGGGGATCACTAACTCCTAAGAGACGGTAGATCTCTTTGTGAACCGGCTCAGAAACACCACTGGTGCGGATGTGATAGACAACGCCTTTATCTGATGCAAGAACTATGGTGGCTCGGTGGTGACTAGTGAGTTGATCTTTTCGGGTGCAATTGGTCAAATACACCCACATTCGGTAACCGCTCGTTCCTCGTAGCGGGATTGCGCAATTGTTATGGTGGTTCAGACTTAGGGAGCTTGGCATTCATATGGTTATTCACCATAACTACGCAAAGTTTATCCCTTTGAGGTCACGCAGGAAAACTTGCGACCCTATGAGAGATAGTTAAAGTTAGACGCTTGATTGGAATGTTGCTCGAAATCCCATCGCAGCAGTTTAAGAGTTCCCCAAAAGCCTCAGAATGGTTTTAGTATCTCCGATTATTTATCTCACCAAGGTGAACGGGGAAGTCTAACTATGATTTCTTGACGATATTTGCGCATAAACGAAATATAGATAGATCAAGTTGGATAGGGCGTTCCAAGGCGAGTATTTGCTTTAAGAAGATTTTCTAGAAACAGAAATTCCATCGAGGCCGAAATTTCGCTAGGTTGCTCGTAGCCGGTTAGTTCGTGCACGATTTGATCTCTCGTTGTGCTCTTGGAACCCCAGATGGTAAGGGCTACTGGTTAGTCGCAAGCGACGGTGGAGTCTTCAGCTTTGGTGATGCAGCCTTCTATGGCTCAACAGGTGCAATGAAGCTAAACAAGCCAATAGTAGATATGGCCTAGCAAAACTTCCCACCCGAAGTACTATCAAATGGGGCCAAAGGCGGAGACAACTCCGCTTTTGGCCCTTGAAACTATTGGATCATGTTTTATTTTGCAACTTGGCGCGGAAGATGCCTTGTGGCATAATTATTGGGTATTTCCTGGTAAATACTTTGTCATTGATATCCAAGGTGGGCATCGAGTGGCAGGATTAATTTAGGGTTTCTCTGTAGTTTTCATCAAAACTGTCCTCAATTGGGGATATGGCTGTGACGAAGGCGTCATAGCTTCTTTCTATCTTTGTCTTTTGGTGAGTGGTTTGGCAAAAGTATAAGTGGTTGAGCTCATCAGGTATAAAGTTCGCATATGCTAAGTCACTGAACTTTTACGAGTTCATTCGCGACGGTGGTAACCACCCAAGTCACGGCATATCTCATCTAGAAAGATCTCTAGAAAGATCGCGCTTAGCAGTCTAAAGATCGCTAGCGCGAGTATGATGTCGATGATCTGGCAATAGTGTGCACACATGTAATCCCTCGAATCCCACAGGGACACTAGGAAACTCCTGTTGTTTTAGTAGAGATAATTGCTTCGAAATCGACTCTAATTGTTTGTACCCTTAGTTCTTGTTGTAGCTGCCGGGTTCGTCTTGGCTCGTGAATTTAGCCCTTAGTGTTTTTTTATCGAATTTTCCGACGCTGGTTCGAGGAACCTGATCGATGAATTCGACCTTGTCGGGGAGTTGCCATTTTGCAAATCCTTGAGTTTCAAGATGAGCTTTTATTGATTCAATGTCAATAGTTGCATCTTTGTCCAGAACGACACATGCGAGGGGTCTCTCTTGCCACTTATCATCGGGCATAGCAATCACAGCTGCTTCGACAACTCCTGGCATTGCCATTAGGGCGCCTTCTAGATCGACGGAGGAGATCCATTCGCCGCCCGATTTGATTAGGTCTTTAGTGCGATCGGCTATGACGAAATAGCCATCTGGAGATCCAATTGCTACGTCGCCTGTCTTGAACCATCCATCCTCTGTGAAGGAGTCGGCGCCACGTTCGTGTAGATATGCGCTGATTACCCAAGGTCCGCGTACGTAGAGATTTCCCATTGACGTCCCGTCCCAGTCAACTTGGCTCCATTCGTCATCTCTAAGGGCTACGTCAATTCCTGGTGCTGGAATCCCAGCTTGGCCTCCAACCCGCTCTAGAAGTTCATCTGCGCCAAGGTGGCGCATGGAGTGCTTTGGCCTGGCGACTGTCGCTAATGGTGAGGTTTCGGTCATACCCCAAGCTTGGACGATTGGGATGTTAAAGTTGTCTCTATATCTAGCAATGAGTGCTTTCGGCGGTTGCGATCCACCACAAACTATCTCTCTGAGGCTTAGTTTTAGTTCGCCTCTCGATCGTAATTCTTCTTCTAGACCTATCCATACAGTAGGAACACCTGCAGCAAGTGTTACCTCCTCGTTTATCAGAAGATCCACAAATGAACTGGGGTGTAGATGAGGATAAGCAAATGCAATCTTTGCGCCTGTGGCAATTGCCGCATGAACCATTCCCCATGCTGATGCGTGAAACATCGGCACTACAGGAAGGATGCAATCTGAGATTCCAAAACACATGCCAGCGGGCGATGCTGTATTTAATGCATGGAGAAAGGTGGAGCGGTGCGTGTAAAGCGCTCCCTTGGGCCGTCCAGTCGTGCCTGATGTGTAGCATAGGCCAGCCGCCTGTCGTTCTGGAATAGGTTTTTCGTCGTACTCATCGAGTGCGTTCGAGAGTAGTTCTTCGTATGACTCAAGGCCCTCAATTGAGCTTTGAGGAATTACGTCGTCCATCACGATGATCTTTTTTACGGTGGGAATTTGTTCTGCAATGGCTTCTAGAACTGGGACGAGATCTGGTGTCGTGAAGATGGCTTCGTCTTTTGCGTCGTTGATTATGAAGATTAGGTCCTCTGAAGATAGCCGAGCATTTAAAGTATGAAGTATGCGACCAGTGCATGGAATTGCGAAATAGCACTCTAGATGGCGATAGTTGTTCCAACTTAAAGTGGCGACCTTTGCGTTTTCTGTAAGACCAAGGCCGTCTAAGACGTTCATCAGCTTTTTGCTTCTCTTTGTGAAGTCACCAAAGCTATAGCGGTGGGTCGTCGTTGGAGAAGTTTGCGTGACGATCTCAACGTCACTAAAGTGCGTGTCTGCATGGGCGAGAAGGCGCCATGTATTTAGATCGACGTCCATCATTGACATATTGTTTCCCCCTGAAAATTTATTCTTATCCCCTATAAAGTTAGCCTAAATCTATCGACATTTTTGGTTTGAATGGTTATCGATATATTTAGATGGGAGAAATTTATCGACAGGGCTTGTTCTGTCGATCTGGAGGTTGAAATGTGGAGGTATCCATCTTTGTTGAGGGATCTAAGGTTTAGGAAACAACCCATTCGAAACCAGCTAGATGTCTATCGTCCCTCTGGAATAGCCGCTCTGGATGCCATTGAATTCCCATCAGATTGTTGCCTTCGATGGCCTCAATGACGCCGTCGGGACTATAGGCGACAGGATGAACATCTTTACCGACGTCTTTTACCGCTTGATGGTGAAGTGTGTTTACCATTTCGGCACCTTTCATCTGTGATCCAAGTTCGCTATTACTTTCGAATCGAATGGCATGGGCTAGGTCGTATTCTTGTTTTGGCTTGGAGTGGTCATGAAAGCCAGCACTGACCAGATCTTGATAAAGCGAACCGCCCAGGAAGACATTCAATATTTGCATCCCACGACAGATCGCGAGTATTTTCTTGGATGACGAAAGAGCTGCTTCTATCATCGCCATCTCAAAGCGATCTCTTTGTGGATCAATGGTTTCTAGTTTGGGATGAGGGTCTTGGCCATATAACGCGGGATCGACATCCCAACCACCCGAAATTATCAGTCCATCCAATTGGTCCATTGTGGAGCGGGCGTACTCCGAGAGCGTTATTTCAGATTCGGGGGATTCCAAAAGATTGGTTGGCGCCGCCGAAACGAGAATTGAAAGCGCATTGAGTTTGCTCAAAGCATCGCTGTAGCCAACATGTATCCCGTACCTATGGTCATTTTGCCTGCCAAAGGTTATGCCTATTCTCTTCAACTCTTCCCCTTGATCTACGGTCGCCACAGTCCTAAATTGACTAGTACGGGTTATCGATTTCGTCAATCTTATAAGCACGAGTCGGTGATTTGGCCGCGGAGAGTGCGTTGGTTTCTTTTTGTATTTTATGAACCAAAGAGCAACATCGTGTAAGATCCTTTGTCGTCATAGCAGGGAGATCTCGAGATAGCGGATCAAAGGCGATACTATTGCCTAAGGTGTAGATGGTATTTGGATTGAATATCGAGTTCGAATTCAGCCTAAGAAAGGATTGAAGTGAACGATCTTCTCCACGATCTGAGACAAAAAAATTCATCGTTAGTAAATGGGGTCCATCGCAATCTAGAAAAGAGCGATGTCCGAGCTATTGCTATTTCGTTTATCGATAACTCTGGCATTGCAAGAGCCAAGGCGATTCCTTTTCAACGTCTAGATACGGTTCTGTCTAAAGGTTTATTGATCTCACCCGTTTTGGACACCCATATGGTAAATGACGTCCCTGCTCCCAATGCATATTCAAAAGAACACGAAATTCTTCTCTTCCCAGACATTGAATCCCTATCCTTGGTAGAGGGCGATCCGGGATGGGCCTGGGTAGCTGGGTCGCGATTCAACTTTGACGGTTCGGCCTATGAACTCTGTCATCGAAACATTGCTGGCCGACTACAAGGTGAACTTTCCAAAATTGGCCTTGTAGCACGCATTAGTTTTGAAGTCGAATGGTCTGTTGAACCGATTACTTCCAAGGCCTCGAAAGAGGGAAAAGATACTCCAAACGTTCTGGAGGGTTCCTCTTTTGGGTTGGCTCGTTTGGTGGACGTTGGCGCGTATTGTCTTGAGATCTTAGAAGACTTGGAAGCAGCCGGCGTTGGAGTAAACGAGATCTTTCCTGGTTTTGCTTCTGGCCAGTTTAAGGTTTCAACGGATTCGTACGATATCGTTCGAGCTGGCGATGTGGCAAGTTTGGTTCGTCACGTCATTCGAATTGCCTCTCGGCACCATGACTTGAGAGCATCCTTCTCGCCGACAGTCAGTATTGATGGTCCTTATAATTGTGGTCAGGTTAGATTTGTCTTTCAAAGCTCTGGGAAGAATCTATTTGGAGCCGGTAGCGAATTCGCAGGACTAACACCAGAGGGCGAGGCAATTTTTCGTGAATTGATCTCGGAATTGAATGCGCTTGTCGCGATTGGTGCACCGAGTTATGGCTCATATTTGAGATTCGCCAAAGAGCAACGATCTAAGTCAAAGAGAGTGGCTGGTCTCATTAATCCGAGTTCTTCAATCTCTTTGGTTCCTGCGAATGAGATCTCTGGGGAGGTTGGCGCCTTTGGGCGTATCGGAGTCTTTGATCAAAGTGCTTCGCCATACCTAGTGGGCGCTTCAATGGCTGCAGTTGCGACAGCGGCCATTGAAAAGTTGCGTTCGATCGGTAGCGATACAAGTGGGACGTTAGTTGACTTAGGGGAATTTGAGGATTCACCGTCTTTTCCAACCTCTGTCGATCAAGCAGTTGAGGCATTAAAAGGGAGTCAAGTTTTGATGGACGCCTTTGGACAGGTATTCATCGAAACATTTGCTTCGTTGCGAGTTGCAGAGTCAAATTACCTACAGGGCATTGGTGACCTAGATGCGACCGCTGCAGTCAGATATCGTTACTAGTCATATCAAGACTAGGATCTCGATATGGGATCTATCGCAATAGTGGATGCGATGGTTTTTGCCAACTTATGCGTGATCGGAGATTCCATGTAAGTTGGTTTTATACGGGCGAATCCTTCCCAATCCTATCTTTTGGATCCAGGCACTAAGATCCAAAAGATAGAGGACGCTACTTGGAGCGCTATGATTGATCTGGGTTATTTGGCGTCTTTGGCTCAATCTTACTTTGAGCTTCCGGCCTCTATTGGCGCTTAAGCGACCCTCAAGCGACACTCAAGCGACCCAGTGTTGTCGATATTGTCATCTGTGGCACGTGGCGCGTTGGAGTGAGATCGTCAGAACCCAGGTGCGTTATTTGTGGCGGTGGCCGGGTTCTGGTGTTTCAATCCTCACGCGGTTCCTTCGAGTGATCTTGCGCGAGCTGGCAGATATGGGATCTAGGGTTTTTCACCTTAGCGGCGCATTGGGGATTGACTTTTAGGTTCTGAGTTTTGGTCTAGATTATGTTTTGGTCCAGATTAGGCGAAGGGAAGGACGGAAGTGCTACCATCGCAGTGTTTTTGGCGATTGAGGTACGGACCATATTTATTGCGGGTTAGAGATCAATCGCCGGTGATCAAATCCCAAGCTTTGAGGCAATTGCTCTCAGTTCGTTGTGAATATCATTGTAGATGGATACCCTTGGAAGAAGGTTTTTAGCGACTTTGACTACAACGCTATAGTTTGCATCTACCACATTGGCAATTGGCGCCTTTGAGATCTGCGATAGCAGTTGGTAGGCGTCCATATGGTGCAGCTCGAATAGTTCTTGAAACCAATGAACCATCTCTACTTGTGCAATTCGCCAAGAGTCTTCCATTGGCCTCGATGACCCCACTACCATTAGCTGGTCGTCGCTTTCGATTCTTGGCCAAAGGGGTGCATTACCTTTGATCAGCTCTACTATCAAAGTGGTGGTCATGGCTCCTTCAACTGCGGTTCCGCATGCTTCGCCCTCTCCTTGGCGGTAGTGGCCGTCTCCAAGTGAAAAGAGCGCTCCCTCTACATTTACCCCTAAAAAGCAAGTAACCCCTGGTCTCATCTCAGGTGTATCCATGTTCCCGCCAAAGCGCTCCGGGACAAGGGAAGTTCTTACTTCGGAAGCGCCGGGAGCAACTCCAACGGTTCCCAGCATCGGCTCGATAGGAAGGTCAACTTTAAATTCACTAAAGCGAGCATCATATTCAAGCGTATTCTTTGACCGATTGATATGGTATATCCATGTGGTATCTTCGAGGGGATCCTGAAGGGTTGCGGTTCGATCTGTTGAAGTGAGGCCGCCAAAAAATGGCATTACCGCAGAGACCCCCCAGTCGCGTGCTGGCTTCATTGAGATGAAATGAAGCACCAAGGTATCGCCGGGCTCTGCGCCTTCCACGTAGAAAGGACCTGTTTGAGGGTTGACATAGCGCAGATCTACCTTTTGACTGGAGAGATCTGCTGGTGTTTGAAGGGCATAGTTGAAAGCGTCTTCCGACCAGAGTTCCATGATCGTTCCTGGACGGACCTTAAATAGCGGCTTTGC
Source organism: Acidithrix sp. C25 (assembly GCF_904848545.2). Classification (NCBI taxonomy): domain Bacteria; kingdom Bacillati; phylum Actinomycetota; class Acidimicrobiia; order Acidimicrobiales; family Acidimicrobiaceae; genus Acidithrix; species Acidithrix sp. C25. Next base: position 342,372 of record NZ_CAJHCI020000002.1, on the reverse strand, counting down.
TCCCCCGAAGGTATAGTTGAATTGCTCTCGTTCTGGTCTAAATTCTATTTTTTCCATCTGCCTGTCAGCCTTTGTAGTTCCCTTATCGACCCTCTCGAGGTCTGATTTTGACGTTTTTCTCTGAAAGTTGATCGATAGATGTAACACCCATCAATCCCATTTGGGTGCGGACCTCCTTGGAGAGGATTTCAAGTGCTCTTGCAACGCCATCTTGTCCACCTGCCATGAGTCCATAGAGATAAGCGCGACCAATAAATACGGCATTTGCACCTAGGGCAATGGCGGCTATGATATCTGCTCCAGTGGTGACTCCGCCATCAATATAGATTTCGTATTCAGCAGGTAACCCAGCACGAATCTTCGGGAGTACCTCCAGTGGTATTGGTGCCATCTCTAGCTGGCGTCCTCCGTGATTGGAGATCCAGATGGCATCGACCCCAAGGTCTACTAAGGTGAGGGCATCCTCGGTTGTAGTTACCCCTTTTGCGATTATCTTTCCTTGCCAATGCTCTCTGAGCCAATGAATATCCTTGGCTGTAATCGCGGGATCAAAGACTTGCCCAACTAGGTCAGCTACAGAGCCCGAAGTGGATTTGAGGTTTGCAAATTCAATAGGGGGTGAAGCCAAAAGATTGAACCACCATCTCGGATGCATTGAAATATCTATCAATGAAGATAGAGAGAGCGTCGGTGGAATTGTAAAACCATTTCTAACGTCGCGATTTCTAAGTCCAGCAATTGGCGTATCTAAGGTCAATGCGACACTGTCATATCCCTCTCTTGCTGCCCGCTCGAGCAGTTCAATGTTGAATAATCTATCCTTCCAAAGGTAAAGTTGAAAGATCTTGCGCGTGGAAGGCGCAGCTTTAGCTAGCTCTTCGATCGAGGTTGTTCCCAGCGTTGACAAGGCATAATGAAGGCCTGAATCCTTAATACCTCGGGCGACGCCCACCTCTCCACTATGGTGCATCAGCCGGGTGAATCCAGTTGGAGCTAGCGCGAAGGGCATTGGACTCTTCACCCCTAAAATTGAGGTAGAGGTATCTATCTTAGAGATGTCGACTAGTAGGCGGGGAGTGAACTCGGCCCTTAGGTAATAGTCTTTTTGACGCCTTAGCGCCTCCTCGGTTCCCGCAGCACCATCGACGTAATCAAAGACGCCCTTAGGGACTCTACGTCGCGCAAGCTCTCGCATGTCGGCGATATCGGCCACGCGGGTCAATCTTGATCTTTCTAGATTGAAGAAGTCGTCGGAGAAGTTCAAATAATTTCCAACATTTCTTAGCCGCGGTCTTTTCATGATTGCTCTCATTGGATCAAGTAGCTAATTATCAAGGGGTTTTTCAATTAAACTGCTCGCTTTGTTTCTACGGCTAGAACTGAATTCCTCGGGTTAGCGCCCCATCGACGACGAGGTTGGTACCAGAGATTCTGCTCGCTGCGGGGCTTGATAAAAATATTACAGCATTGGCGCTCTCTTGCGGTGTTCCCATTCTTCCCGTTGGATTTAGCGCCATCGCCATATCGAAGAGTTGCGGATTTCCATTTTCAATATTTTCCCACACTCCACCCGGAAAGTAAGTATTACCAGGTGAAACCGTATTTGCACGGATATTTTTGTCAGCATAGGTGAAGGCTAGGTGGGCTGAATAGGCGATAATTGCAGATTTGACAGTTCCGTATGGCCCACCTGCAAAGTCGGCTTCGCGCCCCGACACGCTTGAGATATTCACTATCGATCCTTCGCCACGAGCAATTAGATGGGGTAGCGAGGCCTTGCAGATTCTAACTGTACCCATTAGATCGACCTCTAGTGAGAGCTTCCAATTTTCTTCGCTGTCAGGTATGGCAAGTGCACTGACGTTATTAATTACGATATCGAGGCCGCCAAGTTCCGATGCGCTGGCTTCCACCCAATCAGCAACACCTTGTGCATTTCCTATGTCAAGCGTTGTCCCCATCGCTCGAACGCCAAGTGAATTTAAGAGTGTTTGAGTTTCAGCCACTTCTGAGGGGTTACGGGCGCAGAATGCCACGTTGGCACCCTCCTTTGCAAATCCCACAGCAATAGCACGACCAATTCCTTTGGTTCCTCCTGAAATAAGCGCAACTTTGCCTTTGAGGCCAAGGTCCATTTTTTATCACTCCGAATTTAAAATCTTAATTCTCTTCATCGTTTTGGATATCTTCGATGATCTCAATTGCTAACGCCTTCGACGCTTAGGATCCTCTTGTATCCCTAATGCATCTATGAATTATCACAGATGATACCCTACCACACAAGGACGAGTGGTATATTTCTCCCGAATTATTTAAATGACCATGAGTTTTTTGGACTGGGCGAAACGATGAGGTGGTTTCATTGGGTTTTTTGGACCGTCGCTTGGCACTTGCTCTTAGGAGTTTCTGTTTGGTACTTTGCCCTTTTAGATGGAACGATTTGGTAAACAATGGTAGATGGTGGACCTCGTAAATGACTTTTTGGAAGACACCTTGCATCTATGCCTTGCTATTTTGCATTGTGATCTTTAGTATCGAATGATCTTGGGACTTTTATTTTCGAATGGACAAATCGTTAGTTGGTTGATCCAATATGTGGACGTTGGACAATTTTGGACCTATAGGAATGTTGCTTTAATTTCGTGACATAACGCTTTAATTCGAGAGTTGTTTCCCCTCCCTCGATTGCAGAGTATTCTGCAGGGACAGGTGCGAAGGGGCTGAATAAAGGATTGATTTAATTTTTCTTTGTGTCACCCTTGTCTTTTGATTATCGTGTAGTTACTTCCAAGTCATATTTCTCGAGGATGTCAACTATAGAACGTTTGGCTCAATTGCGTTGAATTGGAGGTTTTGGCGGAGTCGAACGAGGAGACGAACCAATATCGGTCTCCTCGAACGATCGTGTCGCGTACTTCGAGTTGAGCCGCGCCGAAATATGTGACTCTTCGGATTGAGAGAGCGGCACTCGGTGATTTACAACCGAGTAGTTCTGATTCTGATGGTGGTAGGACGATTGGCGAGAATCTTTCTTCGCCACTGGTGGGCGAGATGTGACAACGCAGTTCAAGTTCGTCGTAAAGGAATGTGTGCTCAAAGGCTACATTTAGGAGAGGCTTTGCATAACTCATTGGTATGTGCACCTTGTCATGAGCCACTTCTAAGGCGCCCGCATATCTAAGACGTTCTAGGTAGAAGAAGTTGTCGTCGGTCAATTGGAACTGACACGCTAAAGCTTCGTCGATGACGCTACCCTGAAAAAGAACTTTAGAGTTCTGCTGATATCCGCACCGCTCTAATTCGCGAAAGAGCGAATAGATCGAGCCGAGACGCTGTTCAAAGCGAGAGTGTGACAGAATGGTTCCTCGCCCGCGATGGCGAACCACGAGGCCATCTTGTTCCAAGTGACGCACGGCTTCACGAACGGTTTGACGTGAGACTTGATAGTGCTCGATCATCTCCTTGTCCGTTGGAAATCTTTCAGTGAATTCGCCAGAAGATATTCTTCTGCGTAAGTCTTCTAGGAGCTGTGACCAAAGTGGCAGCGGACTTTTGCGATTCAAACCGTACTCCTGTTTTGTAGGGATTATTCTAAGGCAAATTTGTCATAAGATTAGCAGATCGATGCTTTGGATTGACCCTAAGGAAGACGATTGTTACCGTTTTATAAGTTGTGGCTGTGCGCTTCAAATTTGGTAATATCTATGCGGAATGTATCTTTTTTAGTCGGGAATCGTTTCCTAGAGTTCTCGCTAAGCTAGGCCCCACATCTTGTATCATCGCTTGGGTTTAAGTGGAATCTGCCATTCAAAATGCGATTGACCCACTTGAAACATAACCTTTTGGTCGAGATAATTTTTGAGGTATGGGAACCTAGCGCTGATCCGGATCCATGTTAGAGTGATGAACCTTAATTTGTTTTTGAGCAATTTTAGATATCGCAAAGCAAGTTGAGATCACGGTTTGGGTCCGTTTGTACGATGAGATCTGTCGGTGCGATCTATTGGTCTCTGGTTGGTTTTACTTTAGGCGCCGACGTGAAAGAGACGTTTGGCGTTTTCATAGAGGATGGCCCGCAACCATTCATCGCCAAGACCTAAGTTGGCTAGTGATGAAAGTTGGAGGGCATATTGATATGGGATATTGGGGAAGTCACTGCCCAAGAGAATTTTATCTTGGAGTTTTTGCAAGATGGGTAATAAGGAGATAGGAAATGGAGACTGTTCCTGGGTGAAGGGGGTAAAGGCCATGGTGGTATCGAGATAAATGTTAGGGTATCGCTGGGCGAGTTCGATGAATTGAAGATAGTCAGGCATTCCCATATGCGCGATTATCAGATACAGTTCGGGAAATCTTTCCAAGACAGATGAGATGGGGTCAACTCCTGTAAATCTTCCTGATGTTGGTCCTGAGCCTGCATGTATCACGATGGGTATCTGTGATTTTTCTAAGATCGACCATACCTCGTTTAGATTTGGGTCCCTAGGATCGTAGTTTCCCACCTGGACATGGGATTTAAAGACCCTGGCTCCTTCTTGGATTGCAGAAGTTACATATTGAGGTGCGGATTCTTCTGGGTAGAAGGTGGCTGAATGGATGACCGACTTCTGTGATTTGGCAAAGTCTGCGCTCCATTGATTTAGCCACTGTGCCATATCGGCCTTGTGGGGGTAGTTCAATGCGCTATGTGCAATTACTCCGATTTTATCTAGAAACGAAAGACGTTCTGACTGGCTGATTTTGTACTGTATGGGCCAGTGTCGACCAATTAAAGGGCCGGCATCTTCGAAGTATTGCCAAACCTTCGCCATCACATTGTCTGGCATGAAGTGGATATGGATGTCGATTATTCCTGGTAATGAAAGGGACTTGACAAAGTCGTTGATCTCGTGGTCTTGAAGTGTAATTTGGGCCAACTTTGATCTCCTATTGATCGATACTTGCTACCTTCGGAATCGTTAAATTGCGATCGATGGTAAATTGCGACAGCAAAACTTTCCTATGATCCTAACTTAGCGCCCTGATGGGAACTTTTCAGAGAAATACCAATACAGCGATTTGTGCGATTGAAGATTGGGGTTGGTGATTAGGGTTCGTTGGACCCAAAGCGTTCTGGTAATTGACCCAGATGGGACCTACTCGGGGATGCTTGTTTTTGAGAACTCTCGATCGTCGATTGAAATTGCAATAATTGGGTGATTTATGAGGGCGGCTCACCTTCGTCTTCCAGCACCTCTAGGGCTGGTAAAAATCACTATACCGATTAGATCGTGAGAGCTTAAATGGCGTTAACTTTTATAAGTTCACATTCCTTCGAAACTACAGATCGGACCAGCCTTCTATGGAGGATACCTCAGGGGCCCACGGGGGTTCGGCTCCTTGCTTGGTGCAGTTTAGAGCAGCTATTAGAGCAGCGGCTTTAGCGGCTTTAGTGACTTGGCCTATGTCGTTGATTTCATTTCGGCTTAGTTTGGACTTTAACCACCAGGCAATGAATCCTCCGACAAATGCGTCTCCAGCACCTACGGTGTCAGCGATCCTAACAATAGGTATCTCTACGAATGCGGTTTGATCCCCAATGTAGATCTCTATAGGTGCCCCACCACGGGTTACGAGGATACATCGTGGCCCTTGAGCAAGAAGCGATTTAGCGGCATTTGCAATCTCTAGCCCGGGGAATAGGTAATCCAGATCTTCATCACTGACTTTTATGACATCACAGCGTTTGTATAGTCTTGTGAGTCTTGCGATATATAGATCCTTGTCGGCGATTGCAGTGGGCCTGCAATTTGGATCTATGACGACAAGGGTATCTTCCGCAGCGCTGGATAAAATTACCTCTGCTACAGAAGCCATGGGTTCTACTACTAGTCCTAAAGTACCGGCATAAATTGCGCCGATAGGCCTTTTGCATTGATCCATGAATGCGCTAACTTCGTCCGTGTTGATTTGAAAAGCGGAGGTTCTATCTAGATGGAAGCCATAAGTTGTCTTACCTTGGTCTTGGTTTACCACCGCTAGGGGAGTGGGTAGTTGAATTTCATCGGGTAGCCCAAGGATTACTCCGTCTTTTTGGAGTCCGACTCGAATCTTGCGCCCGAAGACGTCCCAGGAAAGTCGACTAAAGAGATATGAGTGGCCCTTTAATCTAGAGATCGTTCTAGCGACGTTTAGCGGTCCACCGCCAGGAATTGCCCTAATAGCGCTATCTTCGCTTACAAAGAGGTCTACGAGGTTTTCTCCCAAGATTACAGCAGCCGGTTTGGATTCTAAGGTTTGGTCGTCTCTCGCATTGCCGGTCGAATCTTCGATGGCTATCTCGTTTTGGCTTTGGGGCATATCTCACCTGTCACGCGTGACTTTCATCTTGCTTAAATCATGATAGAAGCGAATTGGAGATTTGCATAAGAGATTTGATTACCCATTGGAGAGTTGGGTAACTTCCATATCCGGATTTGTAACCTAGCACCTTGAGGGCTGAATCGTGGAGCGAGGTCTTGGATCCAAGGGACGAAAATATAATAAGCGCGTATACTATATATTTATGGAAAAAGTGATTGCTGTAGCTCGAGCGTCCTCAAAGGTAGCTCCATCGACTTTCTACGATCGCTGGCTGGACCTTGGGAGTTGGAGTGATTGGGATTTAGATGTCGAGTGGGCCACTCTTGTGGGACCTATGATTCAAGGTGGCGTTGGAGAGATGAAGCCAAAAAGGGGACCGAAGGTTTCTATCAAAATTGAGTCATTGGAGTTAGGTAGCTCTTTTGTCAATAGCTCACGGTTGGTCGGTGCCAAATTGATATTTGGTCATTTTCTCTTGGCCCGCGAAGATGGTGGAAGCGACATCGAGGTAGCGGTTTCACTTTCAGGGCCAATGACCTGGATGTGGCGACGTATTTTGGCTCCAGGTATTCGCTCAAATACCAAAGCCAGTTTAGATCGCCTGGTAGAGATGGTTGAAAATTAGGTTTTAGAACTTCGCAGTGATTATAAGGGCCGCTTTGGTTGCCGGATCGCAAGAGCTATTTAACCTTCAGTGGCCACCAAGATTACTTTAGCTATGCCATTGTTAGATTTTGACTATGCTTATTTCGATTTGGGAAGGATTCAAGATATGGCGATAGCTCCTCGGCAAAACTTAGATAGTGAATTCGATACGCCACAGGCGAGTCCTGGCTTTTTACTTTGGTATACCACGAATCGTTGGCAGGCATCTCAAAGGGCTGCACTTCGACCATTTGGATTGACCCATGTTCAATTTGTGGCTCTAGCTTCATTGGTTTGGCTTAAGAACAAGCGGGTAATCAACCAACGAGATTTAGCAAGCTTTGCATCTATCGATCCGATGATGACCTCTCAGGTCTTGAGGAGCCTTGAGGCAAAGAATCTAATTGTTCGAAGTCAGGACCCACTCGACAAGAGAGCGTGGCTTCTTTCGGCTACCGAAGCTGGAACTGAACTGGCGAATCAGGCCATAGTTGCCGTAGAGCGATGTGACGAGGAATTTTTTAGTCGACTCATCGATGTAGAAGCTTTTGTGGAGCAATTAAAGGCTTTGTCGGCGATTGAAGAGGCATAGCTCATAAAGTGTTTTGGTCTTCCTTGGGCCAACCTTTAAATCGTGAATTTCTATTTCGATTGTTGCTACGGTCTAACCGATTAAGAGATCTAGCGATGAGATGATTTTGACATCACATAAGCTCGGCCTAATTGGATTATCTTGATAACGAATGTTATGTGGCGAAATCTCTAGTGGCAATGGACGGTGGCACTAAATTGTGGCCCATCGTCTTTTGGAGATTGGCACCTTCAAAATCTTTTACGAAGGTGCCAATAGACATTTAGAGCCCTGAAGCGATATAAGCGCCGAAAGGGTTAAATCGGCAAAGTCGAGTCGTTAGTAGATTGCTATCCCGGTGACGGAATCGAAGAAGTGAAAAGCGGTAGAATTTGGCTTTAGGCGAACGTTATCTCCAGCCTTTACAATTGCGCGTGGTTCGATCCGAGCAACTCCTGCCCCTTTGCTTTCCATTATGGTTTCTGCCTCTTCAATCGCACCCTCAACGGTGATCGAATTAGCTTTTATCGTGAAGTGAACGATGAGTTCAGAGCCTAGCGCTTCCACGATTTCCACTACAGCACCTACCGCATTAGTCTCTAATTCGTCAGCCAACGATAGGTCCTCGGGGCGAATACCAACGGTAATTTGCTTGCTTGCGTAACTTTCGAGGATTGGATGTGATACGAGAACGCTGTCAGGTAGATCGATGAGTTCCCCAGCGAGAATAAGTCCCTTGGCGCCCTGAGTCAATTCTGCCTGGTAGAGGTTTATTGCGGGCGATCCGATAAATGAAGCGACGAATTGGTCGATGGGATAGTCGTATAGGTTTTGCGGGGTATCGCATTGGAGGAGATTGCCGCTATTTAGAACCGCCACGCGGTCTCCCATGGTCATAGCCTCGGTCTGATCGTGGGTAACGTACATGGTTGCTACGCCAAGCTGGCGCTGAATCTTTAGGACTTCAGAACGCATCTTCACTCGAAGCTTGGCATCGAGGTTTGAAAGAGGTTCGTCCATCAAAAAAACCGAAGGCTCCCTTACTATTGCTCGGCCCATGGCTACACGTTGGCGTTGGCCCCCAGAGAGTTCCCGAGGCTTACGGTCCAACCATTCGGTCAGACCAAGAAGTTCTGCGGCGGCACGTACCTTATTGCCGATCTCTTCCTTGGGCAGCTTCTTGAGTTTCAGGGCAAAGCCGATATTTTCAGCTACCGTCATGTGGGGATAAAGGGCATAGTTTTGAAATACCATCGCGATGTCTCTGTCTTTGGGTGATACTTCGTTGACTACTTTCTCGCCGATCTTTAAAGATCCGTGTGAGATATCTTCGAGTCCGGCAACCATGCGGAGTAGCGTGGTCTTCCCACATCCTGACGGGCCAACTAGGACCATAAATTCTCCCTCGGCGATCGATAAAGAGATGTCATGTACCGCTTCGTAACCGTTTGGATAGATCTTTTTAATATTTTCTAGATTGATAGTTGCCACGGTTGCGTCCCCCAGTTAGGTAGTAGTTTCTCGCAATTTTTCGGTCTTTACCGCTGGTGGCCACCATTTGTTTAAATGGCTAAGACCAGCGGTTTCTTTGGTCTTTGACTAATGATTTTGTCTTAAAAAGTAAAACGTAGCTCTTGAGTCGAAATCACGGACTCCCATCCCGCTAGTTGAATTGTATCACTTTGGACCTCCCAGCTTGTGTTATCTAGGCTGTGTAGGACGATTGAATTTGGGTCGCAGTGTGCAATTATCGTTGCATCTGAAAGGTTTGAGGCAACATAAGAACGCCCGGTTCGGTAATAGAGTACATCGGGTGGACTCTCCAAGAGGGCAAAATGTTCTCGTCGAAAGTCATAGGCCGTCTTGCGCAATGCAAATAGTTCTCGAGCGTAGTGAAGGATCGAATTCCTATTGGCCATTTGCGAGGCCACATCTTGATAGTCATTTGCTCTATATGGTAACCACGGAGCGCTGTCGCCATCACTGAAGCCACGATTTGCACTAGAGTTCCACGACATTGGTAGTCTTGCGCTATCTCTTTCAAATCGAGTACCTGGTATGCCCGCTGTCATTTCGTCCCGCATCATCTTTGGTGGTACCGCTTCGTCACCAAACCCAAGTTCGTCACCATAGTAAATGACTAACGTGCCCGGAAGGGTGGCAAGGATTGTAAGTGCAACTCGGATCTTTTTCGCATCACCTTTGGCCCATCGTGTTGGGAAGCGGGAGATATCGTGGTTCGAAGCAGTCCAGACGGGAGTAGATCCCTCAGGGAGATGTCTTAGTGTCTCGGCGATGGACTTCCTAAGAGAGCTGGCATCGAACTTCGAGAAGGTAAAGAGGAAGTTGAAGGCCATTTGAAGTTCATCGTTTTTTCCGTAAAACTTCGCCAACCCTTCTAAGCCATCCACCCAGGTTTCACCCAGTAGTAGACGCGGTGGAGAGTACGACTCTGCTAAGTTTCTCCATCTCCGATAGACATCGTGGACCTCGGGTTGATTTTTCGAATATTTTTCTATCAAGTTGAACCGTTCATTCACCGTATCTTCAGGAGGTGCAATTGGGTCGTCTCTTAGGTCTTTGTCCTTGTAGAGGCCGTGCGCTACATCGATTCGAAATCCCGCCACACCCTTCGCGAACCAGAATTGAACGATCTCATCCATCTCTCGATGAATTTGTGGATTCCACCAGTTCAGATCCGGTTGACTCTTTAAGAAGTTGTGGAGATAATATTCCCCGGAAGCTTCGTCAAAGGTCCATGCGCTCGAACCAGTTGCATCGATCCAATTATTAGGTGGCTGGTTCGGCCCCTTGCCCTTTGCCCAAACGTAGTAGTCTCGATATTTTGACTTTGGGTTACCCTTAGACTCAATGAACCAGGCATGTTGGTCGCTCGTGTGGTTAGGGACAAGGTCTAGAAGTACGTGGATTCCTAACTCTGCTGCTGTTGATATGAAGCGCTCTAGCTCCTCCATTGTACCTATAGAGGGGTGGACGCCTTTGTAGTCGGCTACGTCGTATCCCCAATCTCGATCTGGAGAGGGCATACTCGGTGAAAGCCAGATGCCGCCTACGCCGAGCCAGTTTAGATACGGTAGCATTTCGTGGGCACCGATTATATCTCCTAGCCCGTCTCCGTTGCCATCCTTAAAGGATCGAATATAGATGTGATAGATCAGTGATCCATCCCACCAGTGTCTTTGTGCCTTAAGGTCAATATCTGTCAATTAATTCAGCTTTCCTTATAAAAATTGTGGCGTTTTCCTCAGCCCTTTACCGCCCCGGAGGTCAAACCGGAGACCACCGACTTGCGGAAGACAAATACGAGAATTCCAATCGGTACAACTGCTACAACGCTAGCTGCAAATATTGTTCCATAGGGAATATTGAATGGTGTGCCAAAGAGTGCGATTCCTACAGGTATGGTTCTAAAACTGTTCGAGTTGTTGAGGGTTAGTGCCATGAGAAATTCCGTCCAACACGCTGTAAAGGTGAAGACTCCAGCTGTGAAGAGGCCCGGCAACGCTTGTGGCAAGATGATCGACCAGTAGATGCGAAGTGGGGATGCGCCATCTATTCGTCCCGTCTCCTCCATCTCTTTTGGTAGTCCCAGGAAGTAGTTTCTCAGGATCCAAATGGCAAAGGGTAGATTGAAAGCGGTGTAGGGAACTATGAGCGCCTGATAGCTGTTTAACCATCCAATAGTGCGCATCATTAGATATAGGGGCGGAATTACTGCAATTCCTGGAAATAGCGAAATGACCAAAAGCGTCAACATGATCGTGGTTTTGCCTCGCATTGGAAGTCGTGCCAAGCCGTAGCCCGCTAGAGATCCCAGTCCCAATACCAAAATGGTAGCAGCTACGGTCACGATCATTGAGTTGATGAAGTATTGACTGAAGCCGTATTGACTGAATGCCTGCTGATAGTTTGCAAAGCTAAACGGAGAGGGGATATATTGAGGTGGCGATGCACCTATTGCCACTGGTTGTTTGAGGCTTGAGATAACTAGCCAGTAGATCGGCAAACTCACCGATGTGACGACTACGAAGACTCCGAGATTTACCAAGTTGATATATCGAGCGAAACCGGTTTTTTTCTTACGTTCCATCTTTGGCTACTCCCCGTTGTTCACTTGGCTCTTGAAGACCTTTAGAAATGAAAGGCAACCGATTAAAACCAGGCCCGTAGCACTGACCGCAACTGCAGAACCAGGTCCGAATTGTAGGTTTTGAAACATGGCTTTGTACCCCAGGATTGCCAAGGAGGTAGTAGAAGTCCCGGGCCCTCCACCAGTCAAAACGAATGGGAGGTCGAAGATTCCAAACGCTTGTAAGATCCTAAATAGGACCGCGATGGCAATTGTTGGTCGCAGCAGAGGGAAGGTTATCTTCCAGAACATAACCCATCCAGAGCATCCGTCCACTGCGGCTGCTTCAAAGACATCGCCGGGTAGCATCACGAGACCCGCTAGGACGATTACCGCCACAAAGGGTGTTGTCTTCCAGATGTCGGCAATCATCATTGAGATGATGGCTGGCGTGGGACTTCCGAGAAAGACCGGTTTGCCGAGGCCGACGGCGCTAAAGATCTGTTGCATGACGCCGTAGGAACCCTGAAATATATATTGCCAAAGCTCGGCCGATATTACGGTGATTATCGACCAAGGCAGGAGTAGCAGGGCCATCATGGGACCGCGTCCTCCGGAAAGGCGTTCCATCAAAAGCGCGATCATTGTTCCTAGTATTACCTCCACTAGGACCGAAACAATGGTATAGAAGATTGTAAAGGCTAAAGCGTAACGCCACTCAGATGAGTGAATCAAGATCGAGAAGTTGTTGAAGGTAAAGCCCCCAAGCGAAAAGCCGTTTCCTGAAAGGGTTACGTTTGAGAGACTTAGGATTACTGAGAAAGAGATTGGGAAGATTGTAACAAGGCCAACTATTAGCAGTGAAGGTGTGGTGAAGCGCCATCCGAGGCGCGCCAGTAGGATTTGATTTCGATCTCGGAGCTTTTTCGAAGCGGCTTTTGAAGTAGGCGTGGCTTCTGTGACTTTCGTTTCTGTTGCAACCATGGGTATCTTTCACCTCGCTGTTTTAGATAGATTGCTTCTATATTGATACGGCTGAACCCGTTGTCAATTGTTTGTGCCCCTTGACCTGGGGGTGGCAGTCGTTTTCAACTCATACATGGCTAAGCATGCATGAGTTGAAAACTCCAAGGGGCACATCGCTATGGGGGGGTTAGAGGCCGCCACCCAACGCTGAGTTCATCTGAGATGAAGCGGTTGAAAGCGCTGAAGCTACCGAGGTGGAACCCGAAAGAGCGGCATTTACATTGGCGTAGATTGCTTGGCTAACCGCAGCATAGTTTGGCGTACCCGAAGGACGAGGTACCAGTTTGGTCTTTGCAGCTATCTGAAGCGGAGGAGGAGCCGTCGTCGACGAAGCAAAGGCTTGACGAACGGATTCCACTGTAGGAATAAAGGACAGGTTTCCTAAAGTGGTCTGGGCTGCAGTTCCTGACATCCACTTCAAAAAGGTTAGGTCGGCCTGAAGGTGCTTGGTATGAGGGTTGACATACAAGTTCCACCCACCAATGTTTGAATAACCAGGTCCACTTTGACCTGGGAAGGTTGGGAGAGGGGCCACTCCAACTTTGCCGACCACCTTTGAAGTGGCGGGGTTTTGGGAGTCAGCCCATGCATATGTCCAGTTTCTCAAGAAGGCGGAATTGCCGGCTACGAACGTTGATTCGGCTTGTGGTTCTTGCATTGTAGTGACAGAGGCAGGGCTGGCGCCACTGGTAATTAGGCTTCGCATGAAGGTGAGTGCCTTTAGCCCGGCTGCGGAATTGATAGTCGACGCGCTATATCCTGAGTTGACAACGGTTCCACCTGCCGAAGCGAGATATTCCATAAAGTTACAAGTCAGGCCCTCGTAGGAGTTCCCCTCCCAAACGAAGCCGTTTTGAACTAAACCATCTTTGACGAGGGTTACCGCTTCAGATTCGAGTTGTGGCCATGTCGTTGGAACTGGTAGATTCGCTTTGGCTAAAAGATCTTTGCGATAGTAGAGAAAGCCTTGGTCTGAAAAGAGTGGTGATCCATATACCTGACCCTTATAGGATGCTCCAGATACTAGTCCAGGTGCAAATTTAGCAAAATAGCTCGCCGGTAGGTATTTGCTCAACGGTAGCGCAAGGCCATGGGCTCCGAATTGAGCCGGCCAAATCACATCCCCCATAAAGACGTCAGGTGTTGTGGCACCCCCAGAGATCTGGGTGATAAGTTGGGCTCGATTTGTATCTGTGTTCGTTGGAGCGGAGATCAGTTTGATCTTTATGTTTGGATTTGCCGCTTCAAAGGCAGTGATTAGCTTTTGGCGATCGCCTGCGCCACCAAGGGGGCTCGCCCACCAATTGATAGTGGTTATGCCGCCTGAGGTCCCAGATGCTGAGGTCGAGGCCGATGATGAAGATGTTGACGATGAGCCACAAGCGCTTAATACTAAAGCAGATGTAGCGATGGTTATTGCATATTTGCCCGCCCTTTTACGAGGGTTCCTCTTCACCGTAGATTTGCTATGGATTTTCATCTAGACTTCCTTTCGTGCTTCTGCGAAGCTATAAGCATCGATCGAGCGTTAGGTATTGGGCGCGAATTACCAAGTGGCCCAAGACCATAACCTCGATCGTTTTTTTACCTTTTAAGAATTTGAATTACGAGATAATTCGACTCAGGCTTGACCCCCGTTCTCCTTTAGTGCTAGAGCGAACGACCACCTCGATGTCCATCAGGAGTGTTGGTTCGTCGATTTTTTTGCCCTCCATGAGAGTGGTTAGTCGCTGGGCCCCGAGCCTTCCGCTCTCATGTAAGTGTTGGCGCACGGTTGAGAGATCCAAAAGGCTGGTGACTTCTAGGTCGTCAAAGCCAATTATGGCCAAATCTTGAGGAACTTTGCGTCCCAAAGATTCAGCCGCCACCAGTGCTCCTATAGCCTGTGTATCTGATGCGGCGAATATTGCGCTCGGTGGATTGGCTGATTCCAAGAGTTGCTGGGCGCATACTCGAGCTGCCTCAGCGCTATGATCACCTAACTTGACCAAGGATTCATCGTGGGTCAATCCATTGGCCGTTAGTGCTTGGACCATTCCAATGAGTCGTTCGCGAGAAGACGAGAATTTGAGGCTTTCCCCTTTGATTAGATCGCCGATGAAACCGATACGGCTATGTCCTTCTTCAATGAGGTGGTTAGTAGCTAGGCGTCCACCCAATTGATCATCTATTGTGACCTGAGCGGTTCCTTCGCCAATCGTGTCGACAAGGGACAACGCGACTCCAGCGGATTGGAACTTTCGTATATGCTCGGGCATCATCGGAACAGATATCACAATCACACCGGTTGCTTCATGTTGATCCATTAGTGCTTCGAAGTAGTGGTCGCGCTGAGATGTTTTGGAGACGCTGTAGAGCACTGTGCTGTGACCCGTTTGGTCTAAGAAATCAAGTGCGCCATCGATTCTAGTTACGACTGAGGGTCGAGTGAGAAACGGCGCCACGATAGCGACGTTGTCGAATCTTCCTTTAGATAGGCTGCTGGCGAGGCGACTTGGTTTAAAATCAAGTGTCTCGATCGCAAGAAGTACTTTTGTACGTGTTGCATCTGAAACTTTAGTGCTTCCATTTAGCACTCTGGAAACGGTGGAAACGGCGACGCCAGCATGGTTAGCAACATCAAATATGTTAACTCTCGAATGTTTTAGCACGTGGTTTCCCCCTTTGTGCGTTCACTGGCTCTACCTTCCCCAAGGTAATTCGAGCCGTGGAAGCGCTTCCACTAGAAGTAATATTATTCACTAGTAATGGCACTTTCAAGTCAATTGCGGAAAATATTTTTAAAAACTTTTCTACCTGCGAAGATGATGAGGCTTATTAGTTTTTGGGATGGGACTAGATCAGGGCTAACTTCACCACTGCTGCCTCAAAAATTTCTACCCTGCTCTTGATCTATCTATCTATTCAATTGCATGCTTGTCTTAGCCGTGTTTATCTCTAGTTCGTTTAATCGTGCAGCTACGGCTTTGGCATTTGGCCTGCTTTGTATGGCCATGGTATGGTGAGGGATTGTTTTGGTCCGGACCCTCTCCTAGAATTTTATCTGTAGCCTTAGCTACAGTTATTTTGAACCATGAGAATTATCCAAAGACGGAGAATGGGCCATATTTGAAATAGTAAAATGTGATTTTTAAACAAGTCCTAGGCCGTTACTTTCTTATTTTTGAATCACGTGGACTTTATCAGTGACAATGTCTCCTCCAGCAGTCGACTCTATGTCGACTGTGTTGACATACCTGATTATTTTTGGATTTAACCTGATTTTGCTTCACCTGCTTGGATCTATGATTGTTCGTTAGTTGATTTACCGGGATAATTATTATTAGATGATGCCATATCGTATCAACATTAACTATTCAAAAGTTTTACTTTAGCGCTAGTGATTTTATGAAATAATCCATTTAATCCAATTGGATCCAGGTCTGTAACAATAAGGGAAGATTCGATGTTTTTATGCGCAGTGGGTGATTGATTGATGAGCCATGTCCTGTGTGCGATGGTGAGCTGATTCCCACAGGGGCTAGTGGCGCGCTCAATCGAAGCCCAAGTTGCATACTTGTAGCTATTTTAATATGTCGCTGGAACGTCACTAGTCGACATGGCAGCTACTATTTGCGCCTTTGACTCGGTTGGTCCAATCGAGTAAATTATATTTTTAAGCTGTGTTCCGCCATTTTAAGTCGTGTTTTTATTAATTTATTATGACCAGTTAACTCGGTGGGTGAACATTCAACTCGGTAGGTGAACAGGATTCAATCTTTGCACTTATAGGTTTTGAGCTATGACGATTCCCTTAAGCTCGTTTTTCCCGGGGTTTGATTATCGCAATTGGATATAACTGATTTTCTTCGGCCTCTTTGTTTGAGATTATGGCGATAGTGCCTATCACGGACGTTGGGTTTGATTAGGCATAATCCAATTTCGGCTTCAAATGTGGAGTGCTTTAAAGTGAAGAGGTTTTTATCCATTTGGGATAATCCTGATGTTCTGAAATGTCTACGGATCTATAGGCACTCCTTTTGTCGTGGTAACCTCGCCACTTCAGCGCCTTGCATCATATCCCATAGAGACGGAACCGATACGAGTCGATGATTGCCGCCTCTGACGTGTAACTTGCATAGTTGTGGGTTAGCGCAATGGGTGTGGGGCAGAATCTCCATGGCACTAGCCATGGAGATGTAGAGCCCCACTGGGGCGAAGCCCTAAAGAACTGTGCTCAAACGTTGCGCTGATTAGCCATGTACTGCTCGATGATTTCTAGCGGGGCGTCGTCGGCCTTTAGCGATCAGTATGAGTTTGTCCACAGCGTTGGCGACTCTGTAACTAAGACGTGGAGACTTATCGCGCTATAAGTCGAGAGAACGACCCCTGATTCCGCGACGAGATTACCAATTTCGTGCTTCAGATCGACGCCTACGAGAGGATGTAGGCGATCAGAGGTGGTCTTGAATTCAGTCAATTCGACCCCTTTCTCGAAAGGGAGCCTGGGTAATGATCTCCTTTAGCTGATTGTAGGAATGCTCTTTTCAATGTTGGCGGTACTGTGGTGTATTGTTGGTGATAACTGATCTTGCGTACCAAGGAGACCACACGACGTGATAGCTACAATGCTAGACGATGTTGTTATTTGGATTAGGTTGTTATGGATTTGATCTTCATTTAGGCAAGTATGTAGCCATGTGCTAGAAGACAAAGATGAGTTGGTCCACAGTTGGTTATAACTACCGGTTGCGCGTCGTCAGAGACGCAGAGTCGTAGTTGCAGGCCGAATGCGACAGTCTCCGATGGGTTTGGGATAGTTGCCTCGAAGGTTCCAGAGACCGAGAGTGGGCCGTCACGCTAGGTGGTCATTCCGTAGTAATTTTCGTTGCCACATTCATGCATTTTCTAATGGCCGTTGCCATATGTAGAGATAACTTGGTAGATGAGGATTGTTAGGCGTGACGGTATCTGTTGGGATTTGGGATTTCCCTTTAGCTGAGGCGATCTTATGGATTGCGATAAATAGCGGTGATGATTTCGAAGTTGGCCATTACAAAAGGGTAGGAGGGCGCATGCGATGGCACCAAGGCAAGTGGCGCTAATAACGGGAGTCGGCAGAAGAATAGGCATTGGAAGCGCGATTGCTAAGGCTCTAGCTCGGGATGGTTTTGATATCGCCTACACCTACTGGAGCCGATATGACGAATCGATGCCTTGGGGAGCCGATCCTGAGCATAACAGCGAACTTAGCAACTATATCGCCAACTTGGGAGGACTAAGTATTGGCATAGAAGCCGACCTTTCGGAGCTCTCTGTTCCATCGATGATCTTTGATATGGTCAACTCGAAATTGGGTCCTGTGGCTGTGTTGGTTCTTTCGCATTGTGAGTCTGTGGATTCATCGATTATGGATACGACACTTGAGAGCTTCGATCGTCATTTTCAGGTAAATATGCGTGCAAGCTGGCTTTTGATTCGAGAGTTTGCAACTCGTTGGAGCTTAGCGCCAGATCAAGGCCGCATTGTCGCACTTACCAGCGACCACACAGCCTTCAATCTCCCCTACGGCGCTACCAAAGGCGGGCTCGATCGAATTGTTTTAGCTGCTGCCCATGAACTTTCTGAATTGGGAATTCGATCGAATGTGATAAATCCTGGAGCTACCGATACGGGCTGGATGTCTCCTGAGCTTATTGATTTGATTAAGAGTAAAACTGCACTGGGGCGTGTTGGGGAGCCAGAAGATGTTGCAAATCTTGTCTCTTTTCTCTGCTCGCCACGAGGCGGTTGGATAAATGGTCAGCTCCTATATTCCAATGGAGGCTTTGTGGGAGGCCCATAACTTTTAGTGCCAAGGAGGCTAAAGGTAACCGCGCCAAAAGTATAGGCTTGTCGTGAAAGTGGCGATATGACCACCATTAATGGTGGTGGTGATGATTGTCGTTCGGATATGCCACCACCAGTGGCTGTCCAAAGTTTGACTCGAAGTTTTTTGTTCGAATTCTGTAGATGCAACGATCACAACTCATTTGGACCCTGTCCCCATCGGCTTCGGCTATGCGCTGGGCGATTAACTCCACCAGCACTTCGTGAGGTCCAAGTTCACCATGGATGCCCAAGGTGACATCTTGGTGTGTAACACTCCATTCTTTTGCCTGTTGGGAAATTCGATCGATCAATGCGCCAGCAAAGAGAAAATATGGTAGTACTGTAATTCTTTTCGCGCCAAGGCGATAGGCGCGCTCTAGACCTTGGGGGACGCTGGGAGTGGTTAGGGATATAAATGCACTTTCCACAATAGAGATCTGGTGTATCTCGGTGATCATCCTGGCTATCTTTGCGACCTCTGAATTTGCATCAGGATCACTTGAACCTCGTCCTACAAGGAGGATCGCCTCCTCGTCTTTTTCTTGGCTGGGGTCGATAGGGCGGTAGCGCTCCATGAATGCATCGATCAACTCGATACTTATCGAGAGATCTCGACCATAGCGAAATTCAATGGTAGTAAATTCGCCTCGGGCAGCCTCGACTGCTCCAGCTATGTCACTTTTGGCGTGGCCAGCACCTAAGAGCACCAAAGGTATCACTGTGATTTCTTTTGTATCTTTGGTAATGAAGCCCCTAAGTGCGGTTTCAAGATGTGGATCTGCCAGTTCTAAATAGCCATATCCAACCTTGCGTCCCTGGAAGTGCTTACTACACATTTCCACTAGGGTCCTTAGTTGTTCTTGTCCCATTGCAGATTTTGTTCCATGGCCGACAATAAAGATGTCGCTTAGCTCGTTTGTCATTTGGGTCTTCTCGTTTCGTTGGCCTTTGGGGTAATTCGATTTAAGGCTTCTTCTAGCACGAAGGAGCCTTTTGCCATTCTCGCAATGGCGTTGAAGGCCGCCGCTGTCATAGCTGAGCCTCCACGGGGCCCTATGTTGGAGATTTGGGGGATCTCGCTTTCTTGCAAGAGTTTTTTCGCATCTGCTGCACCTACAAAGCCGACGGGAAGTGCGACGACTAAAGTCGGATCAATTCTTTCTTTTTCCCACAGTTCAATTACTGAATAGAGTGCTGTTGGGGCACATCCGATGACGACTATTGGATCAGAGGGCGACTCTAGTAGGGCATTCTCTATACCTGTCTGTGTCCGAGTCTTGTTTTGATCGGGAGTTTCCACTTGGTCGAGGCCACATATCGTCTCTCTCCAATAGAGGGCTCGCCGTGTCATTTCAACATCGGTAATTACCTTAGCTCTAGAGTTAGCGAGGCAATTGACAGCCTTGGCGACTGAGCCATCTGAAAATGAGAGCGTCTCTAAAATCGTTGGATCCGCGCAGGCATGGATAACCCTTGCAGCAACTTCGCGCTCATATCGATCAAAGCCGTTAAGGTTTACACTTTGAGCGATAATTGCCATGCTTTTATCTTCAATGTCGTTACCAGCCATTTGCTGGAGGTACCGGTTGATGCTCTTCACTTCAATGACGATATTACTGGGGGATTGGGCATTATTTGTTACCTTTATTTTGGCTTTTGGTGAAATCGATAGGCTGTTTCGATGACACCGATCTAATTCTTTGAAGAGGGTTAGATCGAGTGAACTCTTCATTAATCTTGGGGCTTGTCAACGGATTTGAAAAGTCAGATTAGGTTTGACCAGGTGGTGAACAAAAGACTAAAGATCCCTTGGGACAGATTTCGACGCATTCGCCACAACTATTACAAAGATCCTCATCGATGAAGATGCCAATGGTTGATCCATGAATTGCTCTTTGGGGACAAGTTCTAATACAGGCGCCGCATCCTGAACAGGTGTCAAGGTCAAATGCGATTTTTTGAATCGAGTTTGACTCAGCGATGACCTCTGCTTTTAATTGTCTTTTGTCTGTGAGAGGTAGCGCCTGGGTAATTTTGAGAGGTAGCGCCTGGGTAATTTTGAGAGGTAGCGCCTGGGTAATTTTGAGAGGTATCCGCTGCATCATTTTGAGAGGTATCCTCTTGGAGTGGTCATCAATCCATCGACAATAAAGGTTGTTGAGGAGCCCACGACCACTGTAGTAGTCATCGTAACTATGTCGGTGTCGATCTCATCTAGGGTGGTAACTATTACCTCTTGGTTTGGCCTATAGGCATCTTTTACTATCCCGATCGGGGTAGTGCCCGGGCGTGAAGCGGCAATTATAGTTAGCGCCTCGTTGAGTTGCCAATTGCGTTCTTTGGATCTTGGATTATAAAAGACGATTCCAAAGTCTGCCTCAGCGGCAGCTTCAATCCGCTTTCGAATTATTTTCCATGGCGTCATGAGGTCGCTCAGGGAGATATAGCAGTGGTCGTGGCCGAGAGGGGCGCCCAATAGCGATGCTGCTGAAAGACCAGCTGTCACTCCTGGTAAGACTGAGATCGAACTGCTTTGGCGATCTTCAAGTGGGAGCTCGTTTTTTAGCTCAAGAACTAATGTTGCAAGGGCGTAGATTCCGGGATCCCCTGAAGCAACCAAAGCTACATTGTCTCCCATTCTTAGATGAGAAAGGCTCTCTTGTGCGCGTTTTGTCTCCTGGCCAATCGGTGAAGAGAGGATCAGTTGAGAAGGATTGAGGAGATGTTCGATTTGGTTGATGTAGCCATCAAAGCCAATTACAACATCGGCATCCAATAGAGCCCTTATCGTCTTGGGCGTCACGAGATCCATAGAGCCAGGCCCCAATCCGCAGATGCTTAGGTGTCCCTCTCGGAGCGCTTCGGCAATTGCAATTGTGACCTTTGGCCCCTTTTGTTTTTCAATTAGCAGTTGATTGGCCTTGGAGCTAAGCAGTGCGGACGCTTCGGCTACCGAGGTGGTGCCCACAAAAGATCGAACCAATTCGTTGCCATTTGGAGTCGTTATCTTGTCTAGCTCGCTTGGGCTAAAGCTGGCAATTGGAAGATCTAATCCGCAGATAGCTGGGTGGTTGGCTCGTTTATCGATGGTGGCGACGAGAGCTAGAGCCTCGGGGGTTATGTCAAAGATGCCAAGGACCTCATCTAGCAGAAGGCGAGAATCGCCACTACTTGCGTCGCTGGAGGCGCCAACTCCTAAGACCAAATTTTTTGGAATCAAGACGACTCGCAAGGTTGAGTCGTCTTGATGTAAAAACTGCTCTATTTGGCTTTTTTTGTTTGATATTAGAACTTCATTTAACTGAGATCGTGAGTCATCCATTGCTTTGGATCTAAGCATTGGGGGTAACCAATGATTAGCTGGATTGAGAACTTTAAATCTCTCTCCTCGGCTCGTGCTTGTGATGAACCCTGCGACTTGACCGATGGCTCTAAATCCTCTAAAGGCGTCAATTGCTAGGGATTGGCTTAGATCTGAGCTCGTGGTGATAATTGGGCGAGCCGCTAGAAGCTGGGCAATCTCTTGTGCGCTCTGGTTAGCTCCTAGGTGTGCTCCAAGGATCGGAATTACATTCTCGCCATTTGAATCGATCACTATTACTTTTGGGTCTTTATATTTGGTTGTTATAAGCGGGGCTATGATTCGTATAGCGGCGCCAAGAGCCATAATCAATATAAGTTCGTTTTTCGACTCCCAATTTTCGGCTAGTGATTCGTGATTGAAAGTTAGTAGCCGTGAATTTGGGATTCGTCGCGCAATTAAATCAAGATCTGCATCCTTCAAAGTGAATACAAAGCGGCTCATAGTTGCGCTTTCTCATTCCATGAAATAAAGACTGGATTGTATCCATCTATTCGGTTGCCGGATTTTCCAAGAGGGGTTGTTCGATAGATTTGAGCCATTACCTGATTTCCAAGGAGATCGTGGGTCCTTTGCGCATTCTCTAGAGTCGCTGAAGTGGCCACTATTATCGATTTGGTTCCAAAGAGCCTAACTACTTCTTCGAGGATTTCGGTACCACCTCCGCCTACAAATATTGAGCTTGGTGTCGAGATCTTATCTAAATAATCGATCGCGTCACCCTCTATGACCTTGATTGCAAGTTCTAGGCGCGATGCATTTTCTTTTATTATTTCAATGGATTCGTGCCGTCGCTCGATTGCCACTAATTGAAGGTCGGGACGCTGTCTAGCCACCTCAAGGCCAACAGAGCCTGAACCTGCACCAATATCTAGGACTAAGGTGCCAAATGGCAATCTCCAAGGCGCTATCTTGCCTACCACCAATTCGCGTATCTCTTTTTTTGTGATCATTGATCCAAATGAGTCAAATTCAAATTGAGAAAATCTTTTTGATTTTGGATTGAATGCGTCGGCAAGTTTAGAAGTTGAAACGGCTGGAGAGTCTCGAGTCTTGGCATCTTTTTGGTATGCAATTACTATTGCGAGTGCTTTTTTATCGATCTCATCCATTTCGAATGGAGCACCATAGATAGCTTGGCTGGAGTGGTTGAGATCGGTTGCGATTTCGATCTCGTAGTCAGTGCGGGAAAATTCATAGATCTTTTGGACGACATAGGATGGGGGTGTCGTCTTAGAGGTCAACACTGCTATCTTGTGGACACCAAGGCGAAGGTGGCCGCCAAGTTCTCTTTCGAATAGGTCGAGATCGCGTCCTACCCCAGAGATGACAGCTGCATCTTCCCAATTCATCCCTAAAAGTCCAAAGGCCCTAGATATTGACGATGGCTTAGGG
Organism: Acidithrix sp. C25; assembly: GCF_904848545.2. Taxonomy (NCBI): domain Bacteria; kingdom Bacillati; phylum Actinomycetota; class Acidimicrobiia; order Acidimicrobiales; family Acidimicrobiaceae; genus Acidithrix; species Acidithrix sp. C25. The sequence goes on along the minus strand of NZ_CAJHCI020000002.1, from coordinate 319,092 downwards.
CAGATATGGAGAGGCACCTCCGGAAAGATCCGTCTAAGGCTGGGGATTGGCCCGAAGAAGGCTGGATCTCCTGAAGCTAGAACTAGGATCGGACCATCAAATGTTACAGCCTGCATCAGTGCTTTGGTGTAGCCTTCGTCAAAGAGATGGGTTGAAGCGATCTGAATCGAAGGGGGAAGCTGGAGATTTTTCAGATAGCTCGATCGAGACAGGATGACTATCTCTCCTCTTAGTTGTCCGAGCCAATGAGGAGGAATTCTCTGGGTTAGATCGCCCTCAATTCCGAGAATAAAGATCTCAGTGGGCACGGCAAATCTCCATTGATCCGTCAAAGTCGCACATCACCATCTGGAAGTCGCTTATTTTTGGAAGTTCTAGCTTGCAATTTTGGTATGCGCGTCGAGTTAGTTCGTCCAAAGGGGCGATCTCGCCTTCGCCGATACAGACTTCATAGAAGTGTCGGGCGGTCTCAGTGGCTGTTGCTGCAGTGAGAATTTTACTGTTTGTAGTAGTCATCTTAGAGACCTCGTCCAAGATGGTGGTGTCTAATGCACTTCGATGAAAATGTGTCATCAAAAAACCACTTGCAATCTTGGTGACCTTGCCGACCATTCCGACCCAGGTAACCTTCTCGAAGGCGTAGTGGTTGGCGCGCTTGAGGGCAATTTTAGTAAAGTCTCCAATTTCAACGAAAGAGACCAAGTCAAGGTCGGGCCGTTTCGATATTGCAAAGGCTTCACTGCGAGACCCTGTCGCCAGGCATAGCTCGTTAGCCCCTTGAGCTGCAGCAACGTCGATCTGTTGGACCACTGAAGCCCGGTAGGCAGCTGTGGAAAATGGTCGTACGATGCCGGTAGTTCCTAAGATGGAGATCCCGCCGACGATTCCAAGGCGATCATTTGTAGTTTTTTTAGCCATCTCCTGGCCACCGGGGACACTAATCGTTACTATGAAACCGAGATTGCTCACTTCACGTATTGCCTGGGCTATCATTCTTCGGGGAACCGGATTGATCGCTGGGTCACCTAGAGGAAGCCCTAGCCCCTCCTTGGTGATGACCCCCACGCCATCGCCAGCCAGAAAGGAAATTTCTTCGTCAGCTCTTTGGGTCAAGGAGGCACATATCATCGCCCCATGTGTACAATCAGGGTCATCTCCAGCATCTTTTATTACAAAGGCTTGATCGTTGTTCCACCCCACCATGAACGATACCCTTGAACCATCAGGGAGAGGAACCTCGATCTCATTGGGCTTTTGGGCGGTGCAGAAAGCTATCGCTGAGGCTTTAGCGGCTGCGCTGGCACAGGTTCCAGTAGTCCAACCGCTCTTTAAATTCTTGACTGGAGTGGGTGACAACTATCTCCCCTTAAGCTTTTTGGCTGGTCACAGATGAGCCGAAGTCGACTTTTTTGCTCTTCTACCAATCGTGGTACCAGGAAGCGATCGCTTTCTAAAGACGTGGGCGAAATCTGGCCTATAGAGGTGAGAGCGTTCCGCCTGACCCCCAAGGGCTTCGCCGACTAGGACAAGTACCGTTCTCTTTGCCCCCGTTGCTCTTAGGGAAGATGCGAGGTTCCCCAAGGTGGTCTCAATAATTTTTTCGTCGGGCCAGCTAACGCGGATCGCAATTACGACTGGAGTCTCGATAGTAAAGGCGCTATCTTCACAAAGTAGAGCTTCTTGCATTCCCTGGGGATCGGCTATTGACAAAAAGATTCCAATCGAGCCACCGATTTTAGCGTAGGATGAGAGCTTTTCCCGCTCTGGCATCGACGCGGAGGTTCGAGATGCAATTCGAGTGAAGACGACCGATTGTGAAACCTTCGGTATCGTAAGTTCCCGGCCGATTCGTGCCGCTGTTGCAGCTAGTGATGTAACGCCGGGGATTATCTTGTAGTCGAGGCCGTGGGCTATGCATATATCTATTTGCTCTTGAATGGCCCCATAGACAGAAGGGTCTCCTGAATGCAGACGGACGATATTTGATTCTTTTTCGGTTTTATATACCTCGATCACGTCTTCTAAGGTCATCGATGCCGAGTCATAGATTCTAGGAGAAGCGCTACAGTGGTCGAGAATGGTTTCTGGCACCAGTGATGAGGCCCAGATGACGATGTCAGCAACGGCCAACGCCTTGGCTCCGGCGATGGTAATGAGCTCGGGATCTCCCGGCCCGGCCCCTACGAAACTTATCAATTAGATCTCCTAAAGAGTTGTTCGTCAAATTTATAGCATTGAACGAATAACTTAGTTTAGACCGCATGACTGGCCTATTATCTGACGGATCATCCGATAAATTAAATGTACACCATGTGAAATCGCTTATTACTGTTTCCCTTAGATCGATATAGGGCATCGTCGGCAGCTGAAATCAGGTTATCAATATCGTGATCGGGAGTTGCTACCACCGCTCCGCAGGAGAGCGGGCTCACCTTTTGGACATTGGTGACCACTCGTTCGATAAAGGCTTTGGCTTCGTCGCGATTTGAGACTAGCCCCATAAATGCGAATTCATCTCCGCCCCAACGTGCTACGACGTCAAATGGGCGAACGCTTTGTCTGATTGCCTTGGCTGTATCTATTAGGATTTGATCTCCCATCGGATGGCCATGAGTATCGTTGATCTCTTTAAAGCCGTCCATATCGATCATTGCCACAACTACAAAACCGCCATTTCTTCGGGCTCTATTGATCTCACGGGGCGCAACTAGATCCCATCCCTTGCGATTTGACGCGGAGGTCATCGAATCGGTAATTGCAAGTTGTCGAATCGTGTAATTTAAATACCCAGAGCTGATGGAGGCGATTACCACAGTTGATATGATAAGGATCCAGTCCGCCAGAGGTTCGTGTGGTCTCGCCCCAAGGATGAGCGCCACGGTATATGCGACGATGATATATCCGACATGACCAAGTGATTCGGCGGTGGAAAGAAATGAAAATACATAGAGTGCAACCCATACATAAAAGACGATTGCCAGATTGGCCGGACGGGCGCTGTATCCAATGGATACCTCAATGGTAATTGTGGTGGTGCATCCAAGAACAATAACATTGATCCCAACGCGGGGGATTTTTTCCGCAATTATGTATATGCCAACACCTAAGAGCAATGAGACAACATCTAAGATGTCAATGATCTGAGTTTGGGGCGACGGGTCGGTTATCAACGAGACCGAAAGACCCATTATGCTCGCGATTATCACAAAGAGGCCGAGCCACTTTCCTCTCGAACCAGTAGTGAGTGGAAGCGCTCTTGGTGCGTCGGTTAGCCAATGGTAGAGTTGCGTATCTTGAGCTATCTTTGAAATACTGCTTGGTCTGGTTAGGGCTGGCACTCGACGACTCTCTTTATATTCTTCTTGGACCTTATGATGTTCTTCTTGGAACTACGTGTGTGATTCAAGGAATGGCCATGCTGTGATCTTGTATCTTTGACAATTGATAATCACCTGTCGCCATATCCTTTGCTGGCTGAACAAGATGATTGCTATATCGCAATTAAAGTCATCTTCTTTTAGTCTTTTTTGTATTTGTTTTGCCGAAAGGGGTATCCCGATTTGAGATTCTCATGTAGCTACTGATATAGGTAATTGTGACTATTGATCGACTTTGGTCTTTTAGATGCATTGATTTGTGTCAACGGCCATTTGAAAATGCATGAATATGGCCATTTGGCATGAATGAATATAGCCACGAAAATTGCATACAGGATGACCGCCTAGCGTGACGGCCCACTCTCGGGTCCCCTGGACCCGAGAGTGGGCACGCAAAGGCGGTCTGGCTATCACTTTTTGAGAAAAAAGAAGAATGAGGGCCCTTATCTTGGGGCATTATGGATTTATCCAGTTCCTAATGCCGAGAAAGGGCCCAAAGTGAAGGATAGCAAAGAATCCATGGAAATTATTGAGGCTTACGATCTTTTTGGATCGTATAACGGAGCAGCGCAGTTCGTTGGCTGTTCTCCTAATACCCCTAAAGAAGTATGTTCAAGCAAGAAATGCCGGACAACTGATACGACAGGGTCAATATGAGAGGCGTCCTAAGGCCACCGATAAGTTCGCTGGCGTAATTGAGGAAGCCGTTGACAAGTCTAAGGCTAAGGTCCGGGCTAAGGCGATCCATGTCAGGCTGGTGGCGCTAGGTTATAACGGTTCAATTCGAAGCACTAGAAGAGCTGTAGCTACAGCCAAGGTCGCCTGGAGGAAATCTACGCAAAGAATCTTTTGGCCTTGGATTGCCGAGATGGGGAAATGGGCACAGTATGACTTTTCTTCATGGTCCTGTGATCGATGGGAAAAAGACCACACTCTTTCACTTCTATCTCCCTTTCTCTAAGGTGAGGATCGTTAAATGGATCCCGGATCAGTCACTGCCCAATGTGATTATGGCCTTAGATTACTGCTTTAGGTACATAGGGGGTATTCCGGCTTATGTACTCACCGACAACGCTAAGACTGCTGCGGTGAAGCATATCGCAGGGGTGGCTGTCATTAACCCCAAGATGGTCTCCTTCGCTAGTGCGTATGGCTTTAGTATCCAAACTTGCGTTGTCTATGATCCAGCATCAAAAGGTGGAGTAGAAGCTGCAGTTAGGGTGGCAAAAGAAGATATCTGCCCAAAAGACACCAACCTCGTTCAAAACTACAGGAACATCGCTGAACTTGAAGCTGCATGTGCCGCCTATACCACTTCTATCAACTCCGTTGTCCACTCAACCTCAGGCAAGATCCCATCAGTGGTACTTCAATCTGAGGCTATGACATTTCATAGCCTTCCTAAAGTGCCTTATCTCGGTGCTTATGGAGTGATGCGCAAGGTAGAGCCAAAGATGCCCATCGTTAGGTTCAACCACTGTGGTTACTCGGTACCAGCGAAATATCGTCGCGGAGTAGTCTATGTTCGCAGCGTTGGGGAAGAAGTGGTCATCGTAGCCCAGGAAGAAGCTGGTGGATATGTTAACGAAATAGCTCGCCATGCAAGAGGAGAAGCTTTCAGCTATGTCATTGACGATTCTCATAAGGAACCAGATCATCCCAATGGCCCACTTGTGAGGATGCCGATTCCGACCAATGAAACTCAGGCTAAGTTTCTTTCAATTACACCTGATGCTAGCCAATGGCTCATTAGGGCTTGTAATAGTGGAGCCAGCGGTATTGAAACCTCGATAGCAGATCTAGTGGGCTACGCCAATAATGAAGTCTCCTCTTCAATAATTGAGGAGTCACTTCGTCTTGGAGCCTTCAATCACTCGGTAATAGCTGATCTCTTGGTAATTCACAAAAGGTCAGCTCGTAGTGGAACTAAGGCCACTTCACCACAGAGTTCCAAACCACAGAGTTCTAATGGTGCATCTAGCTCACCACAGGGTCCCTATGGTGCATCTACTGACGCCTGGTCCAAACTTGCGGCGGTGTCATAATGGCCGATAATATAATCCAAGACGAGATCGAAGCTATGACCAAGCGTCTTAGGCTTCCTCATATTAGGCGGAGCTACTATGATTTAGCTCTTTCGGCCCGAGCACAGCGATGGGATCCCATGGAGATGATCCGGCTGCTATTGGAAATCGAGCTAAAAGGCAGAAATGCTTCTACGTTAGAGATTCGCCGCATAGCAGCGAATCTCCCCTCCAATCGAACCCTAGAGGGGTTTGACTCATCCATATCATCGATTCCAAATAGAACCATTATGGGATTGTCCAACTTGGAGTGGGTAAGACTAAAGAGAACTTACTGGTTCTTGGTCCTCCTGGAACGGGTAAGAGCTTTCTGGCGGAGGCACTTGCAAGTGCTGGAATCGAAGCAGGTTTCAGGGTAGCTTGGTACACCCCTGAAACTCTGTGTCGTTATATGGATATAGCTAAGGCCACTGACACCTTGGCGAAGATGATGCTCAAATTGATGAGAATGGATTTGATTGTCATTGACGACCTAGGAATACTTCCTATGAACTCTATGGAATCAGAGTCTCTCTATCGGGCGGTCGATGCTTGTTATGAGAAGACTTCAATGATTGTGACCTCGAATTACCCTATAGCGTCCTTCGACGAGATCATCACGCCTAGATCTCTCGCTGCAGCACTTGTTGATCGTCTGGCTCATCATGGCCATCTCATAGAAACCAAAGGAGACTCTATTCGCCTTAGCCAAGCTCTTTCGGGTAAAGGTGTGGTGCCACTATGAGCCAGAGACCAGCGTTAGATGATCCCTCCTATCACAACGATAGAGAGGCGTTAGATGATCCCTCTCTAAAGAAGTCCTGTCCTATCTGTGGAGGTCAATTTGTCTCAATCGGTCGACGCATCTATTGTTCGGCAACTTGTAAACATAGAGCCTATCGAAGACGCCATCAAGGATTGGTGAGCAATGCCATAGTTGGAATAAGTAAACCTCGTCGAAATATCAGTATCTATGAGTGTCCTTCTTGTGGAGTGCACGAACTCGGCATACAACGCTGTAGCGATTGTGGAGTCTTCATGACTCGCGTTGGCATTGGCGGGCTGTGCCCTCACTGCGACGAGCCTCTCGCAGTAGGCGAACTCATGGGAGAGATATAGAGATAACACTCTTAGAAACCCAGTAATAATCAAATAAGAGCCCAACCAAGGCCTAACATAGTCCTTGGTTGGGCTCTATCTATATAGGACTCTATCCGTGTAGTGCTCTATCTATATCGGCGACTATCAGGACGATTGATACATCCATTCGGTTTCTCGATTGATAGCTGCTGGTGCCCTACTGTCACCAGACTCGGAGAAATCTCCGTTCCTCATGAATCAAATGACCACACATGGATCTCACGCTTTAGACCCCACACTTTAGAGAACTAATGACGATATGTCTTAGCTCTTGACCAAAGAGAACCAACAAGGATAGCGAATCGTCACCATATAGACAAAGCCCACGGGATCCAACCCTTGTCGCGAATGTTCCACGATCTCATTGATTCGCCATGTCAACTGATTCGCCATGTCAACTTCATGCCCAAGAGCTGATGGGGCCAATTTGTTCGATTGCAAGCAAACCTATCGTCGCTCTATCGTCGCGTAACGGGCCATTGGGGTTCACGATGGGGCCTCTTGGTTGGGTTGGGTAACTTGCGGTGCCGTCACTACTCGCTAGTTCTCTAGAATCTAGAACCTAGAACCTCCACCTATCCAGGAACGTAATGGGGGTTATTGAGTTGTGAACGATTGCTACGCAAACGAAAGTTGAAATGTGGAAAACGCTTCGCGTTTACGCACAATCCAACGATCTTCGCCCACGAGGCTCTTTCAACCTGTAGCTACTACCCATAAAAAAGAATAATAAAGAGATCTTTTCCAAGTCGCCCTCAACGAAATCTCAACCCTATCTAAAAATCACACTGCGCCTCGATGGAGCACTTTCATCTAATCGACAATTAACTGCTCTTGGATGCAAGTTGGAGTAGTTAATAGACCTTTGCGACCAAAGGTTACATTATTTCACCTCCTCGACAAGAAATGCCCATAGAAGGACCGAATGAAATAGCTACTGTAATAGTAAAAAAAGCGGCCTCAGGTAAACGCGAGCTGTGGTAAAATGTGCAAAAGTGATGGCCACTTGTATGCATTCTTCGTGTCCACCAACTTGCAGTTCTCAATGGCCAGTAACAATTTGCTAGAGATGAAGGCTCGATCGATAGTATTTTACGAGCGTAGGCCAGATGAGGTCAAATTATGGCCTATCAATTCTTGTCAAAACTCACCAATATTTTGCCCTGGTTGCATTGTCCTGTTTGCAACGGGGTGGCATTGCACTCTAGCTGTGGAAAAGATGGGCCATTGCTCATGTCATATGGTGTTAGAGTTGAATATTACCTTCCACGGGTAGTTCCAAGTTTGTGGTTCCAATCTGGGATATGGCAAAAATCGAAGAGGTTTATGGTCGCAATTTAAAATGATGCTACTTTTTTCGATTATCACGAAGGCTCAACGGTGTTTTTGGCTTTTGATTGCTCTTGTAAGAAATTTATCAATCAAATGTCTAGCAATTGGTAGGACGTTTCTAGATTTCTTTTCGAGCGATAGAGCGCAGCGTCTGCAGCGTCAATCATCTCCTGTATCTCACGATCTGGTGAAGCTACAACAGCGCCACAGGAGATCGGGCTAACGCTTTGTATGTTAGTGACAACTCGATCAATAAATGCATTGGCGTCGTCTCGCGTTGCGACCAAACTTAAAAAGATGAACTCATCGCCACCCCATCGAGCGACTACATCAAATGGACGAACGCTCGCTCTGATTGCCTTGGCTGCACCTATTAGGATTTCGTCTCCCATTGGGTGGCCATGAGTATCGTTGATCTCTTTGAAGCCATCCATATCGATCATCGCCAAAACCACAAAGGCGCCATTTCTTCGAACTCTATTGAGTTCACGGGGCGCAGCTAGATCCCATCCCTTGCGATTTGATAGGGATGTCATTGAATCCGTAATTGCAATTTGGCGAATCGTGTAATTCAAATACCCAGAGCTTATTGACGCTACGATCACGGTTGACACAGTTAAAAGCCAGTCCGCTAGCGGCGCGCTTGGTTTGTCGCCATAAACAATTGCAATGGTGTAGGCGACAATGATATATCCAACATGACCAAGTGATTCAGCGGTGGAAAGAAATGAAAAGACATAGAGTGCAACCCATACATAAAAGACAACTGCCAGGATTGATGGATCTTTTCCGTATCCTGTTGCTATCTCTAGGGTTATTACCGAGGTGGACGCGATAACCACTAGGTTGATGCCAACCCGGCCGATTCTTTCAGCCATTGCGTATACTGCAAATCCGACGATCATAAATGCACCATTTAGGATGTAGTCAATTAGAAAGAAAGCTGGAGACCCGAGCGCGTAGGTTATGACGATACCCATGAAGCTTCCAGCAATCACCAATGCACTGATCCATTTGCCCCTTGAACCTGTGGTGAGGGGAAGTGAAGTAGGTGCGTCTTTTAGCCAATGGTTTAGTTGTGTTTTTTCAATTGCGCTAGCAAACTTGCCCGGCTCGCTCTGTTTTGGCATGTCGAAGGTCTACTTAGTCGTTCTGAAGGTTTTATGCCCAAGTGGCTTGTAATCGCATCTTGGTCCGTCGGGGCACATCATTTCTTATCTCTCGTCACTAGTCTGCTGAATCACTATTTGAGCGCACAAGACGCTAACTATATCGCAATTAAAAGTGCATCTCTTCAATCCTATTTATATTTCTTTTATCGAACTGTATTTTTTAATATTATCACAAAATACCACTTATAGTGTTGTTTGTATTCGCAATCATACATATCGACACAAGGGGCGTTTTTTAAGCGGTAAGTGAAAATTTTCTTAGCTGTTTTCCGTTAGAATCACTTCCTGGGAGCGACGGGTTAGTTGAATCTAAAATCCCTGTAAGATATGGTCCCTTGTTGGCGATTTAACGAGGAGAAGTAAACTGCGGCGGTTGTATGGTGTTGGGGTAGGCCCTGGTGATCCGAAGATGATGACTATCTTGGCCAAGGAGATCCTTGAGTCCGCCTCGATTGTTTTAGCGCCCACGGTATCGATGGATAGTTCTGGTCGCGCAGAAGAGGTTGTGAGAGCGATCTTGCCAAATCGTGAGATTGAACGGATCGTCTTTCAAATGACTCGGGGAACTTCTGGCCAAACTTTGCGTGAAAGTAGTGCAAAGGCGGCTGCACGAGAGCTATTTGAGAGATGTGCTCCAGATGAAGATGTAGCCTTTGTGACCCTAGGGGATCCATCACTATATTCCACGTTTTATCCGTTGGCTAGGGCGGTCTCGCAATTGGATAATGGCGTTGAGATCTCGATGGTTCCTGGGATACCAGCCTTTACTTACTTGGCTTGCCGCGTCAATATGGACCTTTTGGATAATAGCGAGCGGCTATATGTCGTAGCGGTAGTCCAAGACGAAGATCTCGATCGCCTTTGCGACCTCTTGGCTGACAGGCAGGCAACTGTGGTAATTTACAAGTGTGGGCGTCGTTTTGGCAAGGTCAGAGAGGCACTCGCCAAAACCGATCGTTTGAGCCAAGCGCTAGTTGGCGAACAATTGGGAACTCAGATTGAGAGAATCGTAGAAGCCTCCTTGGTGTCCGAAGACTATTTAAGTTATTTTGCCACCGTAATTTCCCCTGCGGTAAGGTCCGACTTTGGGTAGGAGCAAGATCTTCAAAATCTTTTTTAGTTTCGATCTTGATCTAACTCTAGAGCGCAAGGGTATCAACTAAAGGCCTTACTTGGGGTCTAAATCAATTGATCTTTTTGCAAATATTAGGATAGTTTTTTCCATCTCAGAGATGCGCCCAATGCTAGGAGAAATACCGACTCTAGGAGAAACAAAGCAATAAAGCCGAAGCTTTTTGCCACTAAAGAACTTCGGTGAGTATTTTTAGTTAGATAAGGATCATTTGGATTCGGGATAAATATGGATTCGGGAAACCAATGGTCTCGGCGCCAAAAGCTTTTAGCAGCTATTGCTTTTAGATGGTGCTTTTGTTCTGGAAGCTTCTTGCAGCCTCAATGAAGCGGCTCGCAGCAACTGGGTATCTTCCAAGGTGGAGATGAAGATAGCTAGCGTACAAGGTTGGGGATGCGAAACAGGAGATCGGCGAGTCGTCTGAAATGAGCGATTGAGTCTCGACATCGATCCTAGAGTAGTGAAATTCATGGCCGTAGATCGTTGATCCAGCCTCAAAGAGTAGGTTCTCGACGGTGGCCGTCGCTTTTTTGTAGCCTAGGGTTAGTTTTTTTGTCATCGCGCATTTGCAATCTAGGAGTCCGATTGACGGGATCTCGTCGATTGCTTGGGTGAGCCACATCAAACCACCGCATTCAGCCCATATCGGCATTCCATCGAGATGTCGTCTTTGAAGTTCCAAAGATAGGCCAGCGCTGTTTGTGATCTCTCTTGGGTAAAGTTGAGGAAATCCTCCAGAGGCTATGAGTCCAACTGCATCTTTAGGGAAGGCCTCTCTTGAGGGATCAAATGGAACGATTTGGCCGCCAGCTTCATTGATCAGGTCGATATTTTCTTGGTACATAAAGGAAAATGCCGCTCCTATGGTCATGGCAATCGGTAAGGGTTTTGACCTTGGGGCCAAATTCCTTGGCGCCGCTAAATGAGCACCAAGTGCTTTATCCTTGAGCCGAAGTTGGCTCGGTCGAGCCACTGACGTTGATTTCTCTAAGATCTCTTCGATGTTGATGGATTGGCTGAGGCGATCGGCTATTTGGTCGATTTGGGTCGCAACCATTTCTAAGCGCTCGAGGGCTGGTATAAGACCTAGGTGGCGCGATTCTAGATTCGGGAGCGAACCATAGGGAATATGCCCAAAGCATCTGATTCCCAGGTTGCTAAAGGCACCATCCATCAGCTGTTGATGGCGGGAACTCTTGGTCTTATTGACTATCACCCCAATTATATTGGAGTCGCCACTGGCCTTTCTTGCATGCTCGATAAATCCAGATGCTTGGGCCCCAATGGATTGAGACTGACCCCTGCCGTCTAGGACTAAGACTATCGGTAAGTTCAAGATTTTAGATATCTCGTAGGTTGAGTGGTGTGATCCTAACCTGGGGGGATCTCCTTTGATTGTTTTTTCGTCGATTCCTAGCTTGTCAGAGCCGTCGAAGAGTCCCATTACACCCTCTACGACAACGACGTCGTTGTCTTCGCATGCGCGATAAAAGGAGGTCGATACGCCATCTCTCCCCGTCATAAACGAATCCAAGTTGTAGCTTGGGCGTCCCGTTGCGATTTGATGATAAGAGGGGTCTATGAAATCTGGTCCAACTTTTGCAGCTCCGACTCGATAGCCAGCTTTTTTTAGTAAAGCCATTATTCCAATTGAGATAGATGTCTTGCCAACTCCTGATGCCGAACCAGCGATAAGGAATGATCTAAAGTCATTGTCTGGGATTTTTGTCTCCTGGGTCATTTTGATGAAGAATTAAATTGGCCGCAGTAATTTCGGGTCACCATCAAAACTCAATGCCTTTCTTTGCCCTGATTCCCTGGTCGTATGCGTGTTTGATCTTGCGCATTTCGGTAACAGTGTCGGCTATTTCTATCAACCCATCTGTTGCATCGCGTCCGGTGATGACAACATTTGTCTTTTTCGCGCGGTTTGTTATCGCTGAGATAACCTCATCTTCACGCACCCAATCGTACTTTATGGCGTAGGTAAGCTCGTCGAGAATTATCAGGTCGTAGTCGCCGCTGATAAGGAGGTCTCTAGCGACGCCAAAGGCGTGGCGTCCTTTAGCGGCGGTTTCATCAAGATCGGTCGATTCCCACGTGAAGCCATCCCCTAGGGTGTGCCACTCAATTCCCAGTGTGTCAGCAAGTTTTTTTTCACCGGTTTTGTATTTGCCTGACTTGATAAATTGAACGACAACTACTCGCCATCCACGCGCCCATCCACGTGACATGACTCCAAAAGCCGCCGAAGACTTTCCTTTTCCGTGACCTGTGTTTAGTAATACGATTGAATCTGCAATTCCCATACTTCTAAACGGTAGTATGAAATTGGAATTTCAGGGAAGTTGGGTGAAATGCCCGCGCTGTCCCGCAACTGTAACGTGGAGCATCGCACAGCAATGCCACGGATGAAAATCTCATCTGGAAGGTTGTGCGAAGGTGATGAAACGGAGCCAGGATACCTGATTTGACCTAAAAAATAGTTCGCGCCCATGGGGTCGCGAGATGCGAGGACATCTTGAAAGTAGATAAGGAACTGGTTGTATTCTTTGGAGGAACGCGATCAGGTAAGAGTGATATAGCCCAGAAGTGGATGGAGCGCTACGGTCAGCGCTGCACCTATGTCGCAACACTGGGCCAATCCAATGACATCAATGATCGTATTGCCAGGCACCAATCTCGGCGCGCCTATTGGATGTCAACTATTGAATTGGAGTCGGGAGATCAACTCGTCGATCTAATCGTCAATGCCACTAAACCACTTTTAATTGATTCAATAGGTACCTGGTTAGTGCGATACCAGGACTTTTGCGCTCCGATTGAGAGACTTTGTAGCGCTCTTGGAAATAGACATGTTCCAATCGTCGTAGTTGGGGAGGTCGTCGGTGCGGGCGTTCATCCTGAATCAACTACAACATTTGACTTTGTTGACAAGGTTGGTCTTTTGTCCGGTGAGATCTCCAACATAGCTGATCAAGCATTCTTAGTTGTCGCTAATCGTCTGATGTCTCTTGAGCTTCCATGGTGGAGCTGACCATCGGTCGTGATAGTTGACGATGAGAAGTTTTTTTGCATCACTTAGTTTTTTATCGATCTTTCCCACTCGAGGTCGCCTCTCCCGGGGATCACTTGCTGTGTTTCCGATAGTAGGGATGCTGCTTGGTTTGGTTATTGTGATCGTTTCTCTTTTGGTCCACCCATTTTTGGGTGTCATACCATTTGGTGGCGTCTTGGTTGGGGTAGATGTAGTTATAACCGGTGGGCTTCATTTGGATGGGGTGGCCGATTGTGGCGATGGTCTGATCGCGCCGTTGTCACGAGAAAAACGCCTCTTGGTGATGGCAGAGCCTCAAATCGGTGCCTTTGGTGCGATCACGGTCGGAACCGTACTTTTGCTTAGATTTTCATATCTGAGTTCATCTTTTGGCTTTGGCGCGTTGATCATTGGCGGTTATGGCCTCTCTAGGGCAATAATGGCTCTTTTGGTCATCTCCCAAAAGCCAGCTCGATCTAATTCGATGATTGGGGTCTTTGGTCTGACCAAGGAGTCAGAAACTAAATCGATAATGGCTGTTTTGATTGTAGAGGTCGTTGCAATTGTCGCCGTTATGACTCTTTTGGAAGGAGCAAGGCCGCTTGTTGGCATTGTTTTTGGCTCGCTGTTGGCTATTTTGGTTGTTTGGCGTGCGCGGTCTTGCCTAGGTGGAGTCACCGGTGATGTTCTTGGGGCTGCCGGGGTCGCCTTTGAGGTTGGATTTTTCCTAAGCGCTATTCGGTAGATTGGCGTCGTTAGTGGCTCCTCGCTGTTCGTTTGTCGCTTAATTTTTTGAGGATTTGTTGATTGTTTGAATCAGGTTGCGCCGTTTAGTCGTGGCCTAGGGGTTTGAGTTGGGATTTACGATGGTTTTTTATGCGAGACAGAAGAAGAAAATGGCCAAGGGCCTACGCATTAGGGTTGGAGCAAACTCTAGTGTTTCAAGGGCAATGGGAATAGTGGGTGGTTACCTTTTAGATTCCACAATTGGTGAATTGCCATCCCCAATTCATCCTTTGGTGCACTATGGTAGATACGCCAATTTTGCGCAAGAGATCTTTTGGAGCGACACCAAGGCGGGGGGCCTTCGTTATTTGGCTGCTCTAGCCGCTCCGATAGCCTTGTTCGGGTTGGTTCCAAGGGGATGGAAGAGGGAGACCTTTGCAACATACTTAGCACTTGGGCGCCGTTCTCTAGTTCAGCACGTGGAGGAGGTTCTGACTCATTTGGAGGCCGGTGATATCGCTCCTGCGCGACGGGCTCTCTCGATGGTCGTTGGGAGGGATACCGCCGAACTAACTTTCGAAGCTATCGCTAGTGCTCTGGTTGAAACGTTAGCTGAAAATTTCAACGATGCTGTGGCGGCGACGATCTTTTGGGAGGGCGTCGGCGGTAACCGCTTTTCACTCTTACACAGGGTGGCAAATACAGCAGATGCCATGGTGGGGCATTTGAATAAGCGTTATGTTAACTTTGGATTTGTCTCGGCTAAGACTGACGACGCCTTGGGGTATCTCCCGGCACGACTTGGATCACTGGCCCTGATTTTGGGAGGGGGAGGAGCAACCCTTGCACAAGTGATCAAGATAGTTCGTCTGAGTCACTCTCAATCTAGAGCTCACCCTTCTCCCAATGCTGGCTTAATGGAGGCGACCCTAGCAAATATGCTCGATGTAGCCTTGGGCGGTCCAATCACATATGACGGGGTCTTATCTGATCGACCCAAATTGGGCGGATCAAGGGGCGCAACACCGGCGGATGTAAGGCGTGCGATTGAGGTTGTAGATCGAGCTTCACTTTGGATGGTCGCAATCGGTGTGGCAATTGCTCTTTCACCTGGGATAAAGGTGACTACGAACTCTAACAACTCCTATGACTCTGGCCCTTTGGCAGCCGATGGATCTCCGTGTTGAAGATACCCGTTGGCACGCCTATATCGAAATGCGATCATGATAAGGTCGCTGAGATGGCACTAGGTCTCGCCAACTCCCCCCATGGAGGCAATGGTGGGATGATCGAAGAGGCTCTTTTGATGGAGGCCGGGTCACTTTTGGATCTTTCTGCATCCATTAATTTTGCTGCCCCGGATTTTCGCGAGGATTTGATCGCATCTTTAGACTCCCTTAGCCGATATCCCAATGAATCTTCAAGCACTAATCTTCTAGCGAAGGCACTCAACGTCGATCCAAACCTCTTGGTTTTGACCAATGGCGGCGCCGAGGCGATCTCATTAGTCTGTGGGTACATCAAGAGTGCAAAGGTCTCTCGTTTTGACTTTGGACTTTATAGCCGATACCTTGCCGATAGTAGTGGCGGGCAAATGATAGTCTCTAATCCAAATAATCCAAGTGGCCAATTGATAGGTGATGTTGATGATGTGATCGTCTACGACGAAGCTTTTTACCCTATCGCAACTGGCACTTGGACGCGACGCGACTTTGAGACGGGTGCATTTTCATTGGGTTCGCTGACCAAATTGTCTGGACTACCGGGTTTGAGGCTTGGTTTTTTGATCGCTCCTAACCATGAGACTGCAAATTCAATTCGTAGAGCTAAGACGCAGTGGTCGGTTTCTGGCCTCGCCTTGGCGATGGTGCCTTTGATCTTAGAGCGAATCGATCTGAGCCAAGTTGCTTTTGAAACCGCTAGAGGGCGACGCCGCCTTGTCGAGATCTTGACAAGGGCTGGGTTGGTTCCTTGTCGCTCTGATGCAAATTACCTTTTCATCAAAGACGCACCGAGGCTATTACATAGGCTCCTAGAAAAGGGGATTTTATTGCGCAGTGGTGGATCATTTGGCTATATCGACGGAGTTCGAATAGCCGTTTGTGACGAGCATGGATTGGATCGCCTAGAAGGCTCACTCGAAGAGATCTGTCAAAGGTATGGTGCTTGGAATGTCTAATAAAGGACTGTTAGTTACTGGAACTGGCTCCAATGCCGGTAAGTCATTCGTGGTCACGGCCATCATTAGAGCCTTGGCCAATGATGGAGTTTCAGTCGCGCCATTTAAGGGCCAGAATATGGCGTTGAACTCCTATGTGACGCTCGATGGTAAAGAGATTGGGCGTGCCCAGGCGTCTCAAGCTGCCGCAGCTAGAATTGAAGCGACAGCTGAGATGAATCCGGTTTTGCTCAAACCAACTTCTGCAATGGCCTCTTCAGTTATAGTCATGGGCAGGGAGTCTGAAACCTTATCTGCGAGCGCCTTTCAGAGTAGGAAAATGGAGTTGACGGGGATTGTAGATGGCGCCTTCAAAGCTTTGACACGGAGTTATGACGTAGTTATATGTGAAGGAGCGGGTTCTCCAGCGGAGATCAATTTAGCCTCTAATGACCTTGTGAATCTAGGATTTGCAGATCGAGTCGGAATTTCTTCGATTCTGGTCGGTGATATCGATAGAGGAGGTGTCTTTGCTAGCCTCTTTGGTACCAAGACCATCCTCGCCCCTGAGCTGAGCAGCAGAATTCGTGCGTTTGTTATCAATAAGTTTCGTGGGGATCCTAGCCTTTTAGAGCCGGGACTAACAGAACTGTTGCGCCTCACATCTACTCCTACAATAGGGGTAATTCCCTATCTTCCAGATATGGGCGTGGACGCCGAGGATTCATTGGGTCTCTTGGAGCTTTTTTCGCCACGGAGTCGTTCGATTAACGGTAATTTTCAAGGGGGAGTTCCCTGCGGTGATGAGAATGGCAAAAGGGTAGATTCACGCCTTGTCGTTGGTATCTTGAACCTGGCTTACCTCTCTAACTTTAATGATTTTGAGCCACTGGCGAAGTCGCCTCTTGTTGACTTACGGTTGGTGAGTGATCCCCGAGCCCTGAGAGGGATAGATCTATTGATCATACCTGGGAGCAAGAGCACCGTCTCGGATTTGATGGCGCTTCGAGCGGCGGGTTTCGAAGCTGCGATCGAAGGCTTTGTGGCCAATGGCGGTGGTCTTTTTGGTATATGCGGTGGTTATCAGATGTTGATGAGCCTTATCAACGATGGCGTGGAGTCGGAATATATGGGTTACAAGGGATTGGATCTCATATCCGGAACAGTCAATTTTCAAGGCGAAAAGACCCTAGCTCGACGTAATGGAAAGTTGGCGATTGCGAAAAGCACTGAGGTATACGTCGAGGGCTATCAAATTCACCACGGCATTGTAGATCGTTCTCCGGGCAATCCTCTCTTTTATCTAAAGGCGCCAGATTCGACCCAAAAAGCTCAGATATCTGATGCAGGTGGCCCTTCACAAAGCTCGCTTGATGAGAGTGACTATCTTGAAGAAGGTTATTGTCAGGGCGCTATTGGCGGAACGACCCTTCATGGACTCTTTGAGAACGACCAAGCCCGTAATGGAATTCTCGACTATTTTGCCCAGAGAGTCAATAAGCACTATAGGGATGACTTTTCCTATGGTCTGATTCGCGAGGCGTACTTTGAAAGTGCCGCGTCGTTGATCCAAGAAAATCTCTCGATGAGTGCAATCTATTCGATGATCGGTATCTGAGCACCCCAAGTCGCCTTTGAGAAAGTTACGGTTTTAGTGAGCGACTCTTGACGATGATGGACTCGGGGCCTGTGTCTTTTGATGACATGTCTCTGGCTTTTTTTTGTATGAGCTTTATCAAGTAATTAATTGAGAATTGGAAAGATGGAATGATTCTTTATATCTCGAACGCTGACACCGAGATCCTCTCGATCGCCTTGGTCGGCGATGAACTTTCTGGGGAGCTTGGTCGAATTAGCGCAAGACGTATTGATGAGGTGACTCCAAGTGAGATCGCCTCGGCGTCGCTGATTGCACTTCGAGTCCTTGGCGGACGAAGAGGTTTGAGCGATCAAATAATGGAGCAACTTAGAGGTGCGATGGAGCGCGGGATCTTCGTCTGTCTATTTAGTGGAGAGGCCGACTTTGATCCCGAGCTTGCGACTTTGTCCAACGTCCCTGAACCTATTTTGGTAAGCGCAGCCTCTTATCTAATTGAGGGTGGCCCCGATAACTTCGCGAACTTCTTTTACTACTTGTCTGATACCTTGTTGATGACAACTATCGGGTACACAAAGGCGCTTGCAATTCCACAAGTTGGCGTTCTAGGTGGTTATCTTCCTGATGAGGATGATAATAACAATGTCATAGTCTTTTTCTATCGGGCACATGCTATCTCGGGAAATACAAAATTCATAGATGAGATCTGTCAAGGGCTGGCCAAAGAGGGCCTTCATGGAGTGCCGATCTATGCCTATTCACTTAGGCGAATCGACAATGTCGCCCAAGGCGATGATGTCGTGGCATTTGCGCGGAAATTCCGACCAAAAGCCGCAATCGTCACCATGTTAGCCGCTGGAAGTTTCGACGAAGAGACGATGAGTTGGGATGCTAGCGCCACAAGTGATCTGGGTGTTCCTGTCTTTCAGGCAATTATCTCATCGGCTTCGAACAAGGAGTTCCTAGAGTCTGAGGTCGGCCTTGGGCCACTCGATGCGAGCTGGCAGGTCGCAATCCCAGAGTTTGATGGACGGATTATAACGGTTCCTGTCTCATACAAAGAGGAGATAGAGTCGGATCTTTCTCAAACTGCCGCCATCTATGCCTATCGATGTGACCCAGAGCGAATATCTCGAATGGCGCAGTTGGTCAGAGGCTATGTTCAACTGGCGAACCTCGCTCCGGCTAAGAAGAAGGTGGCGATAGTGCTTTCTGCATATCCAACCAAGAAGTCCAGATTGGGAAATGCGGTTGGCCTCGACACACCAGAGTCGGTGATAGTTCTCATGAATCACCTTAAAGAGATTGGATATCACATTGAAGATATCCCTAACTCCGGCGTCGAGTTGATGGAGAGGCTCTCTGATACCTATGAATATGAGGAGTTTGCCCTAGGGATCAAGCAGGGGGCCGCAGTCACCAATCGCATGAAGGTCAAGGACTATCTTGGCATCTTTGGGTCATTTTCTTCTTCGGTCCAAGAAACGATGATTAAGTCCTGGGGTGATCCACCTGGTGATTGGTATCATGAAGATGGCGAATTCTTCTTTCCTGGAATTTGGTTCGGAAATATCTTTTTAACGATACAGCCTCCGCGCGGATTTGGAGAGAACCCGATCGCGATCTATCACTCTCCAAAGTTGGCGCCAACGCACCACTATGTTGCTTTCTATCGGTGGTTGGAAGAGATCATAGGCGTTAATGCAGTCGTCCATCTCGGCAAACACGGTACCCTTGAGTGGCTTCCGGGTAAGGCAACTGGTCAATCAAGACACTGTTTTCCAGATCTCACCTTGGGTTCGATTCCGCTTATCTACCCATTTGTAGTAAACGATCCGGGAGAGGGGACCCAAGCTAAGAGGCGTAGCCATGGAGTGATTATTGACCATATGATTCCCCCTCTCACGAGAGCCGAGAGTTATTCGGAGCTCCTTGAGCTTGAGACATTGCTCGATAACCATGCGCGCTATCTTGTTTTAGATCCCTCAAAGCTGCCATCGATTCGGGCGTCCATCTGGGAGCTTATGCAAGAGGTCCAGATGCATAAGGACCTAAATCTAGACGGTGCTTCATTTGACTTTGAAGACGATGACTTTGATGAGATATTGCTCGAGTTGGATGGGTATCTTTGTGAGATAAAGGATGCAACCATTCGAGGTGGTTTGCACGTGCTGGGTCGTTGCCATGATGGGCAACCCCTTGTCGATTTGATCTTTGCGCTGAGTCGAATTCCTGCCTTCTCATACCCGTCTCTGCATGAAACAATTGCCGAGGTTGCCCACTTGGACCCACAAGATCGAAACCAAAGCGATGCGATAGCCGATGTAGCATCCAAACTTATCAGTGAATATATATTGGCCCAAGAGGTTGAGTGCGATTCAGAGTTGCATCGAGACCTTAGGGAAAATAGTCAAGTTAGAAGCTGTCTTGAAGCCCTTCGCATGGAGTTGCTGCCTCGTCTGGATGCGACAATTGACGAGATAACTGCCATAGAACGAGCCTTGGCTGGAGAATTTATTGAGCCAGGTCCTTCGGGCTCACCATCTCGCGGTGCGGTTCAAGTTCTACCAACCGGGCGAAACTTTTATTCGATCGATCCTAGTTCGCTTCCAACCATCGCTTCCTATGAGACCGGTGCACTGCTAGGCCAAGCGGTCTGTGATCGCTATCTGCTTGAGACGGGATCCTATCCAACATCGGTTGCCATCGTCGTTTGGGGGACCGCGGCTATGCGTACTGGCGGTGATGATATAGCTGAAGCACTGTGGCTAATGGGCGTGAGGCCCAAGTGGGATCCGTCAACGCAAAAGGTAGTTGGCTTCAGCGTTATTCCAGATGAAGAACTAAAGCGGCCTAGGGTGGATGTGACCTTGCGTGTCTCTGGATTCTTTAGGGATGCTTTTCCGGGTGCCATAAGATTGTTTGACCAAGCTGCAATGGAGGTTGCTAGGTCCTTCCCAGAGTCAAATTTAGGTTCTTCGGGCGAGATAGCCCGAGTCTTTGGACCTGCTCCTGGTGGCTATGGATCGGGGATACTTCCTCTTTTGGATGCTGGGAATTGGCGTGATGACCAAGATTTGGCTCGGGTCTATCTGGCATGGTCTGGCTATTCTTATTCGAGCAGTGGATTTGGGATTCCAGCCCAAGAGGCCCTGGTAAAGAGACTTGGTGCTGCAAATATAGCGATCAAAAATCAAGACAATCGTGAACATGACATCTTTGACTCCGACGACTACCTCCAAGACCATGGGGGAATGCTTGCGGCCATTAGGTCCATTACAGGGGTAGATGCCAAGGGCTACTTTGGAGATTCCTCTAATCCGACCTCGCCAAAGGTTCGCTCCCTAGCAGAAGAGGCAGCTAGGGTGGTCCGATCGCGGGTTATCAACCCAAAATGGATCTCTGCTATGCAAAATCATGGTTACAAGGGTGCCTTTGAACTCGCCTCTACAGTTGACTATCTCTATGGTTATGATGCCACTGCAAATGTGGTTGAAGATTGGATGTACGAGCGAGTCACCCAAGCCTATCTAGGGGATCCGAAGGTGAGAGGCTTTCTCCATGAGGTCAATCCTCATGCCGTGGTATCCATTGCCAATCGATTGATGGAAGCCATATCACGAGGACTTTGGGAGGAGCCATCTCGCGAGGCCAAAGAGCTCCTTGCCGGTGAAATATTGGCGGAAGAAGGTAGGCGAGAGGCCAATGAGTAAGATCTTTCCATTTAGCGCAGTAGTTGGTAACGAAGACCTAAAGCTAGCCCTTATTATCGCTGCAATCGATCCAGCAATTGGTGGGGTTTTGGTGGAAGGGGACAAGGGGACCGCTAAGAGCACCTTGGCTCGCAGCTTGAGCGAATTGATAGATCTCAACTCTCCATTCGTGGAACTTCCCCTAGGTGCTACAGAAGACCGACTCAAGGGATCGATAGACCTTGCCCGCCTCCTTGGCGACAAGGAAGTGGTTATCTCTCAGGGCCTTATCGGCAAGGCAAATCGTGGCATCTTATATGTGGATGAGGTAAATCTCCTCGGGGATCACTTGGTGGATCTGGTATTGGATGCTGCGGCAACGGGTATCAACAGAGTGGAGCGCGACAATGTGTCGGTTGTCGAAGAGTCGCGGTTTGTGCTGATTGGTTCCATGAATCGTGAAGAGGGTTGGTTGCGTCCACAGCTGCTTGATCGTTTTGGTCTTTATGTTAGGGCCCAGCCCTTGGTTGATCCAAGTGAACGCATCGATGCTGTAAGGCGAAGATTGGATTTCGACAGAGATCCAGAGCGTTTTTGCCTGGCCTATCTAGAGAGTCAATTAGAGCTTCGGGAGGCAATCCAAAGAGCAAAGTTCTCAGCCCAAAAGGGAGACCTTGGCTTGGCGGCCTCCTTTGATGAGGGTTCATGGGAGGAGTTTGGAAAGATCATTTCGCACTTTGGTGCACCATCGCTCAGAGGAGATTTGGTATTGATCCGAAGTTCTGCGGCCTATGCAGCTTGGTGTAATGAGGAGGTAGTGAAGCCTTATCATCTAAAAAGAGTGGCTCCAATGGTCTTTGGCCACAGAAGTGATGCCACATTAGCCACCGAAAATGATCGCCAAGAAGGAGATGGTAACAGATCCTCTTCAAAAGGTAGATCGAATTCCCAAGCTGAAGGCGCTAAATCGATGGATGAGCGCAATAGCCGAGAAGACCCAAAACCCAAGATAAAAGGTGAAACCCAAGATAGAGTAAGCCAAGGCTCTAGTAAAGCCCCTGGCCAAGACCTTAACGCTGATATGCCTACCAAGACAGATGAGAACGATTCCATGGACGATACGCCTAGTCCTATGAGCGAAGTTGGAAGTTCATACAACGCACTTGGTGAGGCTAGGGCCAAGAACCTAGCCAAGACTGAGACTGAAACTGAGGGCGGCCCGTCTCGTAATGATCCATCGGCCTTTGGTGATAATCGTGGCCGCGGAAGCTACAATGTGGCCGACTTTGATCTATCGAAAGCTTCGGCTCGGCCGTTGCTCTTCGATAAGTCGCGACCATTTGGAGCCAGAAACTCAGATTTTGTAGACCCCTCGCGACGACCAAACCCGCTGGCCCCTTCACAAAGCCGAGGTGTTGCGGTGGCTAGCGTGGCTTTGAGCACTTATGATTCAAATAAAATCGCATACACCGCCAGTGTTGTGGCAAATATCGTGCGTATATCGATGAGTAACTCCGAACAAAGTGATCTTTCGAGCGACGATTTGAGAAGCACGCTTTTCTTAGAGAATCAAGCCCGGCTGGTCATCGTTGTCTTAGATACCTCTTCCTCGATGGGACTCGATCGTAGGGTGACCCTGGCAAGGGAGATACTCTCTGGAGTCTTGGAGAAGTCATACCAAAGAAGAGATAAAGTTGCTTTGGTGGCATTTGCTAGAGAGAGTGCATCCACGATTCTCAAAGCTACTAGAAGTATCGAGTTGGTCGAGCGTCGGCTGGGCCAGCTTAGATCGGGAGGCACTTCACCATTGCACCTCGGAATCCAAGAGGGTATCAAGCTGTGTAAAAGTACTAGCAATGGCGGTTTGAATCCGCTTCTAATTGTGCTGAGCGACCATCGCCCGACCTCTGTGCAAGGCGATGCTCGGGTTTTAGCAATGGCGGCTGCTGAATCGATTGCATTTGAGAAGATCGAGGCAGTCTTTGTGGATTTGGAGATGGACCATCCAAAGATTGGCCTTTGTCGAGAGTTAGCGCGATTAGCCAAAGCAAGTTACATTGATTTTACAGGTCAATAGATGACCGACTGGGTGCTTTCTAGGTGACGGCTCGTGGCTATGAAAGCTCTGCTTTATTAATGGTCGAAGAAGGCTCTGTTTTTTTAATGGTCGCATACCTTTGCTATATTGCACCTTGAAAAGTATTGCGCATTAATATGCAACGCTTTGAGGCTTTGGCCTTCTTGGGTGATGGTGGAGTTGGTTGATGGCCAGTTCTATTGCGCAGATAATGGAATGGTGAAAACAATATGGCCCAAGAGATTTATCTCGGAGAGGCGCTAGAACGTCTTATATGGGAGATCGATCGTATAAAGGGAAACTCTCCCATGCGTGGCGTAACTGTAATTGTCCCAGGTGGCCTTAGTCCGACTTTAATTTCGAGCAAGTTGGCGACTACTAGAAATCTCTTTAATGTCGAGTTTTTGTCCATTTTGGCCTTCGCTAAGCGATCGGTAGCACAATTGCAATTGGATGGAGTGCCTCGAATCGCCTCAGCCTTGACGGCCAAATCGATGCTGCGAAGCGCATTTTTTGAGGTAAAGGCCTCAAATCCAAGCCTCTATGACAGAATTACTCCAGACCCTGAGACCTTGAGTGCTCTAGAGCGAGCCATTGTCGAGTTGGGTGGCTCAGATCTCGGTTTTATCGAGAGCGGCTTGGGTGTCTCGGTATCTACTAGGTTTTGTTTGGATGTCTATGGCTCGATCTCTAGAAAGTTACGAAAGGCTAACTTAATACTTGAGTCAAGTATCTTTGGGGTAGCTGCCGATGTAATTGGATCGAGTGCTCCAATTACAATCGAAGCGGCCTTCGGCTCGGTGGTTTTGTATGCCCCCCATGGCCTTTTGGCATCGGCCTTTAAGATGCTAATTGCACTCTATGAAAAGACTCCTTTAAATATCATTCACCTCAGAAGCGGAATTGCCGAGGTGGATAGCCGATTTAGTGAGGTATTTGACCTTTTAGGGTCGGTTGGCGATGGCTTGAATTCAGAGGAATTGCCAAGGGAGATAGCTCTTTCGGCCTCCGACTTCCAAGAGGTGTCCCTGGCTGATGTAGCCGACGAAGTTGACTACGTAGTGACCAAGGTCTTGGAGCTTTTGGCTAGCGGTATATCGATTTCCGACATTGTGGTTCGATATACTAACGAGCCAACCTACCTTCATCGTCTTTTGGAGAGATTTAGTGCAGCAAGGGTACCATCTTTTCTTAGTGATGCATCCAACCTAGGAACTAAGCCGGCTTTAGTTATGGCCTTTAAGCTTGTGGAACTGTGTAGAAATAAACGACGTAGCGACCTTGTCTCGGTACTTTTAGATGCCAACTTAGAGGCCCAAAGTGACAATCTGGCGCTTGGGGATCTAGTTGGAGTGACGATTTCGGCCAAGATAGATGGTGACGTCTTTGGCTGGGCTCACGATTGGAAGAATCGACTTGAAACAAGGGGTGAGAATTCTGCCTCCAAGGATGAGATTACCAAAGAGATCCTTAGTGATTTTTTGATTCGTCTCGATCAGAGCTTTTCCGTTTGGACCGCAGCTCTAAGTGGTCGATCGTGGCGAGATTTGGCATTTGCTACCTGGAAACTTCTTGCAGTTGTCTATGAGAAGCTTCCTCTTTTATTTGAAGCTTCGCCCCTCGATAGAAATGAGATACCACGAGAAGGGGTGCAAGAGATAGTCGCGGGTTTGGCGCAAGTAGTTGGCTTGGATGGCGACGATCTAGATGAGAGGCCGAATGAACTTGGATTTTGGATCTCCTTGGGTCACGCAACGCCAAGTACGCCCAGCAACTTTGAGATCGATAAGGCTGGATTGCGCCTTGAACTGGCGTCGTCATTTAGCGGATTGAGTGCTTCAAATACATTCGTCCTAGGTATGACTGAACGCTTTTTTCCGATTTCACCTCCGGCTACTCTTTTGGAGGAGCGTACCCGCAATATCCTTAAGCTCCAACGTCAAGGTGACCGGGTCGCTATCGGAAATAGAGCTTTGGCGCTATCGATAGGCATGAGTCAATCGGTGACGCTAACGTATCCTCGTGTTGATGTAGCAAAAGCAAAGGGACAGTTTCCCTCGGCATTTATCGAGATACTCAAGGGGTCAAATAGAAGAAGTGATCGACCCCTTGCAAATACAGGGGTTGAGACTATTCGCTCTCGGTTTGACCTTTTAGAGAAGATTCGGGTGCCTATCAATGATTCTATGACTGCGATTATCCAAGACCTTACCCCTGGTGAATTGCCCGAGAGGTCCCGTGATCAGCTATCAATTTACCCTAGGGCCCCAGAGCCATCAACGCCTTTGTTCTCATTGGTAGATATTTCAAAGTTGGATCTTGGGGTGACTCGACCATTGGCAACTACTTATGTTGAGGACTGGCTTTCATGCCCCTTTGCCTTCTTTGCGATGCGTATCCTAAGGATACGAGAGATCACCGAACCGGAGACTGTACTTAGGCTCGATCCACTTGTTCGAGGAGGGATCCTCCATGAGATCTTTGAGAGATTAGGCGATAGATACTTTCAAGGGCGGACCTTGTCTTCGGGAGGTATCTTGAAGATCGATGACTCTGACTTGTCAAAGATTGTAGATGAAGCCTGGCAGCACTTTGAACCAGAGAGGCCCTGGGCCACTTCGATCTATAAGTTTTGGAGGAAGCTGGACTACAGGACGATCCAAAGAGAGGCGAGAGAGTTTGTCAACCTCATGAATAAATCTCTCGTTGGCCTTGTTATCGAGGACGACTTTCGCGAGCTTGGCATTGAACCTACAACTCTAACAATGCAGAGCCCCTTTTTGAAGGACCTCTCGGTCAATTTGGTGGGGAAGATGGACAGGGTCATAAAGCTGAGTGATCGATCCTATATTGTGATTGACTATAAGACCGGCTCTTCCCTGGGCTATCTATCTGGCAAAAACCTAAAGCCTCAGAAGGTCCAGCTTGTTCTCTATCGGCAACTACTTGAGAGGTATCTGATGACCTCTTTTGATCAGGTGGTTGATCAGGTAAAGTTAGAATATTGGTTTGTCTCTGAGCGCCGTGGAATTTCTCGCTTTGAAGTACCCGCAGAGGCTATAGATCTTGGTCTACAAACCAGTGCTATTGCTATAGCTCTGATCCGAGATGGACTCTTTCTGGCAGGTTTGCATGATTATACAGCTTTCCAAGGGGGATGCTCATACTGTAATCCCGATGGATTAGATGCCCTTCGAACGCGCGCAAAACTCAAAGCTCGCCTTCTTTCTGTCGGAGTCAACCTTGGCGATGACGTGCCTTGGGACCTCCAGGTTTGGCAATCGATTATCTCATTGGTGAGATCAGATCTTTGATGATAGGTGTTGATAGATGGTAGAGCCATTAATAGATAGTCATTCGCGTTCTCGAATCTCCAGTGAGATTGATTCGACCCTATTCGTGCGAGCCGGTGCTGGGACCGGCAAGACCACCTCAATGGTCTCTCGCATTATTTCGATCGTAGAGTCGGGTGTGGATATAACCAAGATCGCCGCTATTACCTTTACCGATGCCGCTGCTACCGAACTAGCCCATCGGATTAGGATGCGCCTCCTAGATAAGGTTGCCCAAGAAGGCGAGAGTTTCGGTCTCGCCAAGAGAGCCCTTGATCTCCTGGGGAGTGCTCCAATTGGAACGATTCATTCGTTAGCAAATTCAATTCTTTCTTCAAACCCTCTCGAGGTCGGCCTTCCACTTGTCTTTTCAACGATGGATGAGGTGGAAGAGGCTTTATTTTTTCAAAGGGAATGGGACTCTTTCTTTGTAGATGTCTTTGGTGATCCGGTCGCTGCTACCTCCATAAGCCTCTTGGTCGAACTTGGCATAAAGCCAAGCGACCTCTTTGAGATGGCGCGGTCGATCGATAACAAAGTGCTTGACCCCGGCGATTACCGACACAAAAAGGAGACTTTAAGCGCACCTGATACTAACTATCAGGAGGAGGTCGTCGATGTTTTTGATGAAATCCACGGGATCATTGAGGAAATTGACGCCCTTGGCGCCAACCCACAATACCAATATGCCCTTGCGGATCAAGATGCTTTGGCCCAACTTGTCTCTTCTTTGGTTGATGCGGGTGCACGTCTAAGAGAGGCTCTCTCTTCTTCTGAGCCGTCGTTAGCTTTTTTATACCTCTCCTCAAGGGTTGCACCCTATTTTCCGACGGCCAAACCAGGTAATAAGGGCAAGGCTGCCAATTGGGGAGGTGCTCCCCAAAAGAACGCTGTCGTTGAGATGATCCGCGAGATTCAAGATCGCCGTCAGGGTGTGGTGGAAAAAATTACTGAGGCGCTTTGTGAAAATGTCTTTTCGGTGCTTTGTGGGTTTGTAATTGAGCTTCGCCTTGCGAGGCGACGAGGGGGAAAGATCACATTTGGAGATCAATTAAATCTTTGTTTGGAGCTTTTGCGAGACGCACCACCGCAACTTGTTTGCGAGATCCGCAATTCGTACTCGGTGATTATGGTTGATGAGTTTCAAGACACTGACCCTGTTCAGTTGGAGATTGTCAAACGACTCTCTGGGACTTTTGAGAGATCGATAGACGCCCAGGAAAAAACTCCTTTGGCGCCGCTATTTTTCGTAGGGGATCCCAGACAGAGTATCTATAGATTTCGTGGTGCAGATCTAGATGGCTATCTTTTGGTTGCTCGGTCGACTTCTGCGGAAAGTCGAGTCGACCTCAATGTCAATTTTCGATCGAATGAGGAGATAGTCAATTGGGTCAATGACTCATTTGAGGACTACTTTGCAATAACGAGTGGATTGCCGGCCTCCCCCCTTGCATCTGTGCGACAGCGAAGCGACCGATATGAGCCCGTTAGCTTACTAGCAAGTTCAAAGTACCAAGTCGTTGATGAGGGGTTTCGAAT
Source organism: Acidithrix sp. C25 (assembly GCF_904848545.2). Lineage (NCBI taxonomy): Bacteria > Bacillati > Actinomycetota > Acidimicrobiia > Acidimicrobiales > Acidimicrobiaceae > Acidithrix > Acidithrix sp. C25. The sequence continues at coordinate 290,718 of NZ_CAJHCI020000002.1, read as the reverse complement.
CTCTGCTGATCAAAGACGCCAGGTCGAAGTGGAGCTAGTAATCGCCACGATCAACAAATTGATAGATGAGGGGCATTTAATTCAGGGTGAGGATGGCTTGAGGCCCGTTGAATATGGTGACATTGCAATTTTGGTTCCGGATCGAGCCATTTTGGATGAGTTGTTCTGGGCTTTGAGAGGTCAAGGTATTGATTTTCTATCTTCTAAGTCAACCTCAATCTATTCAGATCCACTGATCTCAGAGCTCTTTATGCTTTTGCGAGCTGGAGTCCGCCCATATGATGGACTTTGTCTATTTCATGCCCTTAGGTCCTCTTTGATGGGCTTTAGCGATCAGGATTTGGTCGACCTATCTTTGCCACATGGAAGCCTAGGACGAGCGGTTGAGGCAATCCGAAGGGGATTCTATGCAGCCCATACCCCAGAGCTCGACCAAAAAGTTGAGAGATTGAAAGGTGCTATCTCCTTTCTTGATGATCTAAATGATAGGGCCCGCACTCGATCAGCCTATGAATGTCTATTGCATGTGATCGATTCCTTTTCGCTCGTTGTCCGTGGATCTGCGACCAGTAATCCGCCGGAGCTTTGGCGGCGTCTTGACTACGTCAAGGAGGAGGCATTTTCATGGAGTTCAACGGGTGCTGGCGAGCTTGGCTCGTATGTCAGTTTCGTGACCAAGAAGATGGCCGATAACCTAAAGACCAACGAGAGTGAGGGCGGTGATCTGGGCACTTCTAACGTTCGGATCATGACGATTCATGCATCTAAAGGGTTGGAATTTCCGGTGGTCATATTGACCTCCACTGCGAGTTCGCTTACTCGTTCGCATCGCTCAACTCACCTCGTTTATGGAGGCGGTGCAAAGGTAATTTCGGATCGATTTGGGCAAGGGGTGGTTCCGCTCGCTTATAGGTTCCATAAAGAGGCATACAGCGATGGATACGAACAAGCAGCGAACGCAGAAAAGGAGTTGGACTTGGCAGAGAGCGTACGACTTTGTTATGTTGCCACCACCCGCGCCAAAGATCGTCTTTTTGTTACCATCCCAGCCACAGGAGATGAGATCGCCGCCGCTAAGACGCTTTGGGGATCGAGCGATATCTCCAACATAAGGTTTACTTGGGAGCTGTTAGTCGCTCTATCCAAAGAAGCGGTTAACTTTGTCGAGACCGATCTGGCACGGCCAGTGGTTTCTACCACGATGACTAGATCACACTCCATGGCCTCTACCAAGGAGATGGTCCAAGCCCGCTTAGAGATCGAGCGATCAATTCGACGTGGAACTTGGATCAACGCTTCGCAACTTGAAGTCGATAAACCTTATCGGCATTCGAGATCTAAAGGGAGCACCCCGACGTCTGCCTTACCTAGTTCTAGGAGCGAAGTTGGCTCTTATGTACATTTATGTTTGGCGGAAGCGATCTTTGATGATCCGGCCCAGACGATGGATCGCTCTAAATTGCTTCTCTCGAATCTAGGGGTAGATCCCCTCACTATAGGTTTGGTCTGTTCGATACTTGAAGTGGCGCTAGAGGTCCCCTCCATTCGAAACGCCAAAGATTCTATGCGAGAGTTTCCAATAGTGGCGACCTTGGAGGGTATTGGTCAAGTTCACGGTGTCATTGATTTGGGATATGTGATCGATGGTCACCTGAGACTGTTCGATTATAAAGTGGTATCGACTCTAGAGGATGACTTTGTAAATGAGGCGCTTGATCGATATAAGGGCCAGGGTTTTCTCTACAAAGCGTTGGCCCAAAGCTGCAATTTGGGGGTTGTAGTTGACGATGTTAGATTTATCTTTTTGACAAAAGACGGATACCGTGAGGTAGAAGCTCCTCAAATTGGAGAGGATGAGCTCTTGGATATGGCCATTTCCTTGGATCCTACGAACCTAGATTTGGATTAAGTCTAGGTTCGTATGATCACTTGGGTCTAGTTGAGAATTCGATCAAACACAGAGTTGCGTGTCAATGCAACCCAGAGCCAATGTCACTGAGCACTCAGGGAGATCGCTACCTCTTGGCTGAGAGTCATTTTGGTCTGGATATTGTTTGTATCAAAATGATTTTGAATTGGATCGAAAGCCAAATATACCGAATGAAGAACCCTAAGAGGGCGTAGTATCTCAAAAGCGTGTGGCCCAGTAGATAACCGCCTTATCGAACCATAAGCGCGTTCATTTGATAGACGCAGTAATTGTTCAATGAGCCCTGGGTGGTGATTCCCCCAATGGTACCAGAACTCCCTCCTCCTGAATAGTTGACACTCCAATTTTCAACGATTGTGATCCTATAGCAACCGGTATTTTTGTAGAGGTGTATTAGATCCCCAAGAGGATATTTACCGCCAGAGTTTGAAGTTGGCCCAAATGGAGTGCTTCCATCGCCGTAGTCGATCGTCAACTGCCCGCTAGCCACCGCGACGACCTTTCCGGCAATTGTAGACACCGATATTTGATCAACGAATTTGGCGCCGCTGCTGAGGTAACTGTCTAGACCGAATATTCCAAAATATGGCGTCATGAACGGAGCTGGCGATGGCAGAAGCCGCGAAACCTCGGCAACAATGGTACTTTGTGAGACCTTTGGTGGTGTCGGGCTGGTTTGATAGTTGGTTTGGCGAGATTTACATGGTCCATAGTGACGATTCAAGGTAAACCAGAGCTGTGGATTTAAGTTGTAGGCGTAGGCGGCTTGGGCTTTGGTCGAATAATATTTGAAAAAGACCGCAACGCAGGGCGTGATTTGAAATTGTTTGGAGTCCGTTGTGAGGGTTGGAAAAAGTACGGGGTAGATCGGCTTTCCGCCTGTGCCTACAATCGTCTTTCCAGGGAGCGCTGGCGTGCCGACCTGAGAGGGCGCATAGAGCGTAATAGTGTACGACCCATTGCCCGAAGTTGCCTTAGCAGATGCGCTTGCTGGGAGAGGACCAAGAAGGCTGGTAAAACAGATGGTTACAAAGATTAACGTTCTGTAAAATAATTGGCCGGCTGCTGGCTTGCTTGTAGCGTTAGGACCACAGTAATTCTTTCTTTCAAACACCTAGACGACTCCTTAGACTGTTAGCGCGGGAGGCCACAATGGCGAGGAGGAAGGCGATTTGGATTGAAATTACCACCATTATCTTATTTGAAGCTTTCTTTGTAAGCTCTCAAAAGTTGATATTTTTGGTGAATCTGAATTTTAGCTGAGAGATTACCTGGTCGATTGCGGTGAGTGCGAGCTGTGTTATATAGCCTTTGAACTGGTTTAAGTGCTTATCAAGAGGCTGTCGTATGATCTTTGTGACCTTTTCCCCTAATACAAAAGTGAGGATTTGATCCAAAATCATAGGGTACGAATTAGAAGTTTCGAAAGAGTTTGACCCTAAAATCCCATTGGTTTCTCCCGTTGTTTGATAGTACGGCAATCCCAGGTGGGTATATTGAGTTTGAAAAATCGTTGAAATAAGGGATTTAGTTGCGAGAGAGCGACGAGATCTACATTTAGGTTTTGCGCGGCGACGACGTTATCAATTGAAGCGTTGCCAATTGAGTATTACTAATTAGAGAGAGTAGGTGAGATCTATGGCTATCGAGGATTTGTCTGGTGACATTGAAGAAGGTTCAGCTACCTTCATCTTTGACTTCGTCCATTTTGAAGCCAAATATGAAGAGGTGGTATCACTACTTGAAGTTGACCAAGCTAAATGGCTAGGGGTCGCCAGTCGCGAGATCTTAGAGGATCAATCCTTCGTAACTCGTGTTGGGCCCAGTGGATTGATCTCAAAACAAGTCGAAGTTTATATGGGCGAAAGTCGACAAGCCTTTGGTTGCGTTTTGTTGCCTATTGCATGGGAGTCCCATTCGGCTAAGTTTCTCTTTCCTCGTCTTGAAGGTGACTTGGAATTCTCTAGGGTGGACGAGACACATGTTCGTTTGGCGCTTCGTGGAAGCTATCGAGTTCCTCTAGGTGCTTTTGGCGAAAAGATCGACAAATTGATTATGCATCGTATGGCCGAGTCAACGGTTCGCTCGTTTTTGACTGGAGTCTCAGACGAGATTTCATCGAGACTCCATTAATTTCTCAAAGGGAACGCTTATTGTTTAGGCTCCCACGGCATGAAATCCACCATCGACGTGGATTATCTCACCAGTCGTGGCTGGGAAGAGGTCGGATAGGAGTGCAGCTATGGCCTTTGCCACCGGCTTTGCGTCGGTAACGCTCCATCCAAGGGGTGCACGATCGGCCCATATCGTTTCGAAATCGGAGAATCCGCCGACAGATTTCGCGGCAATGGTTCTAATTGGTCCAGCTGAGATCAGGTTTACTCGAACACCGTCGCGTCCTGCTTCACGGGCCATATAACGAGTCAGGGACTCAAGAGCCGCCTTGGCGACGCCCATCCAGTTGTAGCCGGGCCAGGCTTGAGTTGCGTCAAAGTCAAGTGCAACCACTGAAGGATCGCTTCCCTTTTTCAGGAGTGGTAAGAGGTGCTTGATTAGTGGTGCTAGTGAATAAGCAGATACTTGGACCGCAGTAGCCACATCAGACCACTCGGCCACAAACATATCGGGATCTAGGCACGGGGCCGGCGCAAAGCCGATGGCGTGGAGTATTCCATCTAGATGGCCAAATCGCGCTTCAATTGCACTTGCTAGTGCTACATAGTGCTCAGGATTGGACGCATCGAGCTCTAAGACCTCAGGCGTTGCGGCTAGTTTTCTAGCAACTCGTGCGGTAATCGACATCCCGCGGCCAAAGCCGGTCAAAATTACATCTCCACCCTGGGATTGAACTTCCTGAGCGGCTGAAAAAGCCAGCGATTGGTCGTTCAATACTCCAGTGATGAGTATCTTCTTTCCGTCGAGAATGCCCATTTGTCTCTCCAATCCTTATAGCCTTGCAAGCAAAACCTAAAAAGTTCCAACATGCACGCTAGTAGGACTGAAGGCACAGAGTCGCGCCTTTTGATAAGGTAGCGAATTGAATTTGGAGGTATTGTATGAAACCATCGATTGGCGTCCTAGGCGGGACAGGCCCCGCAGGATCTTCTTTGGGCCTTAGATATGCGTCTTTGGGCCATAATGTGACCTTGGGGTCGAGAGATCCCGAACGAGCTAAGGAGTTCGTCAACACCTTAGATTTGAGCGCCTTGACTGGAACACTAGTTGGCGGTGACAACTTGAGTGCAGCCCAATCTGAGATCGTTGTCGTAGCAACACCTTGGGATGGCGCAGAGGCGACTCTTACGAGTGTGGCCCAGCAAGTCCAGGGAAAGATCGTCATTTCAATGGCGAACGCCCTCTATAAGCATGGCCGCAATATGCACGCTTTGACGCTACCAAGAGGTTCAGTAGCGCAACATCTGGCTTCTTGTGTACCTGGAGCTCGTATCGTTGGAGCCTTTCACCATGCGCCTGCGAAGGAATTGGGCGATTTGGGTTCCTCGCTGCACTCGGATATTTTGGTTTGCTCCGATGACAGCGATGCCATTGCCAGCGTTATCGAACTTGTGAATGAGATTCCAGGTTGTCGGGGGATCAATGCTGGGAATATATCTGCCGCATTGGCGATTGAGGCAATGACGGCAGTGCTGATAAATGTGAACATTCGGTATAAGACTCGGACTTCACTTTCACTTTCAGGGATTGAGGCAGGTAATAAATGAAACTTTTCGACAGCGCTACGCAGAAAATGAAGACGATTTCACCCAGTGGAGATCAGGTGACGATGTATAGTTGCGGTATTACCCCATATGACGCGTCACATCTTGGCCATGCAGCTGTCTTTTTGAGCTTTGACCTTCTGTCGCGGGCTTTGATGCAAGAGGGTTATAAGGTCAAATGGGTTCGAAATATCACTGATGTCGACGATTCGATTCTTGGTAAAGCACGAAGCTTAGGAGTTCATTATCTAGATTTGGCGGCATCTGAGATCGCTAGATTTGATCGAGATATGACCGCATTGGGCCTTTTGGCACCCCAAGTTGAGCCTCGAGCAACTTCTGCGATCTCAGATATTCTCTTGATGATCCAACGCATTATTGATGCTGGCTATGGGTATCAAAGCGGTGGAGCGGTCTATTTTGACCAATCTAAGTATGCAGATTTCGGCGAGATTTCGCATCTTGATCGCAAAGAGATGCTCGCTATAGCTTCCGAACGGGGCGGAAACGTTGAAGATCCGAACAAGAAGGATCCACTTGACTTTGTGCTATGGCAGCCTTCGCTCGAGGATGAACCATTCTGGGACTCACGATTCGGCCCAGGACGTCCAGGGTGGCATATTGAGTGTTCGGCTTTGGCTATGCGCGAATTGGGTGTAGATAAGATCGATATTCATGGTGGTGGGTACGATCTTTTGTTCCCACATCACGAATGTGAAGCTGCTCAATCCAAGGTAGTAACAGGTCACGACTTCGTTGATGTTTGGATGCACGTGGGTATGGTCTACTTGGGCGGCGAGAAGATGTCTAAGTCTCTTGGAAATCTTGTCTTTATTGGTGATCTCCTAGCCGATTATGACGCTGGCATCGTGAGGGCGTCGCTCATGGAAAACCACTATCGGAGCCATTGGGAGTGGAACGAGGAGATGCTCAAGCACGCGACTGAGCGTATCAACCTTTGGAGATCTGTCACCTCTGCCAAGGTAGATAATGGCGTATCTATAGAAGTATGTACTGCTTTAGCAAATGACCTGGACGCCCCATCTGCTTTAGCGATCATCGACGATGCCGCAAGGGCCAACTTTGATGTTACTAGAGCCGCAGCACTCTTAGGAATTGTACTTTAAGCCAAAATTGGGAACTTGAATTTGGGGCATATCGATCTTTGGTGTCGTTGGCTTAGACACCCTCTTGATAGTTGCCCCAAAACGTGAATTTCTCTACAGGTAGTCATTATGAGAGACGCTTATTGGCCATGGGCCTATGGAGCGATAGACTTGTCTGTAAATAATTGGGAAGACAGAGAGTAAAGAGACTATGAAAGTATTGCTCCCCGACGGCACCTCAAGAGAGATAGATTCGGCTCTTAGCGGTTTCGAAGTCGTGAATGCCGTGGAAATCAAGAACAAAAGATCTATTCTGGCGATGGAGTGCAATGGCGAATTGGTCGATCTGTCGCGGACTCCCTTTGGCGATGAGGTGGTTTTAGTCGCGGGCGACTCGGATTCCGGTCGGGAGATTTTACGCCACTCCACAGCTCACGTTTTGGCTCAAGCCGTATTAGAACTGTGGCCAGGCTCGAAGTTCGCCATAGGTCCATTTATTCAGGATGGTTTCTATTACGACTTTGCTCTTGTTGATAATGGTCGCTTTAACGACGAGGATATGAAACGCATCGAAGCAAAGATGCGCTCCATCATAAAGGCAAATCAGCGTTTCGTGCGTGAGGAACTCTCGATACAAGAGGGCCTCGATCTCTTTGGAAACCAACCGTTCAAACGAGAGATCATCGAAGGTGTAGCTCATTTGGATGATTCCGAAGACGCCAACGAAGGCGTGAGTGATAAGGGTGTTTCTATCTATCGAAATAGTGAGACATTTGTGGATCTCTGTCGGGGTCCACACGTCCCGTCTACCTCATATTTGGGCTCATTCAAGCTAATGAGAGTGGCAGGGGCATACTGGAGGGGCGATGAAAAGCGAGATCAGCTACAACGCATCTATGGAACTGCATGGGAGTCAAAGGATGCACTAGAGGCATACCTAGTTCGTCTGGACGAAGCTGAACGAAGAGACCATCGTAAACTTGGAATGGAGTTAGATCTCTTTCACTTTCCGCCGGAAATTGGTGGCGGACTTCCCGTTTTTCACCCTAAGGGTGCGCTGATTCGACACTTGATGGAGGACTTCTCCAAGAAATCGCATCTTCTTGGGGGGTATCAGTTTGCATGGACTCCCCATATTGCTAAGTCGACCTTATTTGAGGTCTCGGGCCATCTCGAGTGGTACAAGGACGGCATGTATCCTCCAATGGAGATGGAGGGAGCTACCTACTACCCCAAGCCGATGAACTGTCCAATGCACATCCTGATCTACAAGGCCCATCAGAGATCATACAGAGAGCTTCCACTGCGCCTCTTTGAATTTGGTACTGTCTATCGATTTGAGAGATCCGGCGTGTTGCATGGCCTTGCACGTGTCCGAGGATTGACACAGGACGATTCACATATATTTTGCGCACCTTCGCAGCTTGGCGGTGAGCTTTCTCGTCTTTTGAAGTTCATTATAGAACTCCTTAAAGCCTTTGGTCTAGAGGATTTCGAGGCCGAACTTGCCACTAGGCCCGCCAAGTCCGTTGGAGAGGACTATGAATGGGAAGAGGCAACTAACGCACTTGAGTATGCTCTATCGCAGTCGGAAATACCCTATGTTAGAGCAGAGGGCGAGGGCGCCTTTTATGCTCCTAAGATCGATATTCATCTAAAGGATGCGATTGGGCGACGTTGGCAAGTCTCTACATTGCAGGTTGATCTGCAACTACCACAGAGATTTGATATGGAGTTTGTCGATTCGGATAATACTCGCAAGAGGCCCTATATGATCCATAGAGCCCTCTTTGGCTCTGTGGAGCGTTTCTTTGCAATTTTGCTCGAACACTATGCAGGTGCTCTTCCAACCTGGCTCTCTCCAACCCAGATAACGGTTGTTCCAGTGAAAGAGTCGAACCATGAATATGCGGAGTCTATTGCTCGTGCCTTGACTCAAATTGGAGCACGGGTGGTTGTCCATGGGGCTAATGAGCCACTAGGGGCTCGAATCAGGCGCTCTAAGTTGGACAAGACGCCATACATCTTGGTTGTAGGTGACCGGGATGTTGCTGCCCAGACTGTAGGTGTCAATAGAAGAGGATCCGATAAGCCAGAGACCGATGTCTTATTTAGTGCCTTCTTGGATGAGATCTCCGGCGAACTTGTCCCAACGCCACTGGTGGTCACCGAATGATCGACATCCTCTGGGCTGGTTGGCGACGCACCTTTGTTGAAGGGGTTAGCACCAAACAAGAGATGCTTGGATGTATTCTCTGTAAATTGGGAGAACCAAACACAGTAGAGTCGAACTTGGTTTTGCACTACGGTGAGGGAAACTACGTGGTTCTGAATGCCTATCCATATGCACCTGCACATCTCATGGTTATTCCCTATCTTCATCACAACGACATATTGGATCTTTCCCAAGAGGAGGCGATCGAAAATACGCTATTGTTGCGAAGAGCTATTGGCATCGTTAGGGACGTCTATAATCCTGATGGCTTCAATGTGGGTGCGAACATTTCAAAGGCCGGGGGAGCAGCGATCGATGACCACGTACACTTTCATCTAGTGCCTCGTTGGATTGGCGATACTAACTTTGCGACCACGATAGCCAATATTAGGGTTCTCCCAGAGTCGTTGGATTCTACCTACGGGCGATTGAAGGATGCATGGGAAAAGAGGGATCAAAGTTGATTTCATGGAGCCTACGCGTGTATTGGGTAGGTCCCTTCTTTTTGGCTCCTCCTGCTATGTGGTAACGAACTTTCTTGATTGCATGTAGTGGTCTTGTCGATTGAGTCGTTTGGGGGTCGCTAGGCAGTAGACCGAGCCTCTTTCGAATCTTTCGATTGATTGGTTGGCAATCCAGCAATTATTTGGATGTAGCATCACTAGGGCGGCAAACAATAACAGATTGGTCCAGAAAATAAGTCGGAGGCATTCGTTTTCTGTTCTTCAATTGATTAATCAGATCCACTTCAGATGTTGTGTCGCAAATAACAAAAGCAAGCTCGGTTCCTATTGAAAAGGTCCCAAGAGTTATAGTGTAGATGAGCCTTGGGACCTTATTGTTTGTCAGGGTTCTGTGTGAATTAGTTCTTTGTAGATGCCGTTATCGATGAGCGACTTTGAGCGTCACCGCTTCCTTGGCAAAAGACCGATATCTTTAGGTAAGATACTTCCCGTAGAGAGCCTTGGGAAGTGGTTCGTAGTGGTCAAAGGTCGCATCGAACTCACCTTGTCCTGCTGTTATCGAACGCAATTCATTTGAATAGGTCATCAGTTCGTTGGTGGGCACAACTGCACTTATAATGAATCTTCCAGTTGCTTGGTCATGGTCGCTACCTAGAACCTTTGCTCGATGGGAGTTTAGATTTCCAAGGACCTCGCCTTGGAGCTGTGGAGGAATTGAAACTTTTATCTGCGATATAGGTTCGAGGACAACAGTTCCTAAGCGTTCGATCGCCTCACGAAGGGCGATCGAACCAGCCATTTTGAAGGCCATCTCCGAGCTGTCCACGCTGTGATAGGCGCCATCGTATAGGTGTGCTTCGAAATCTACTACAGGAAACCCGTATTTACCTCCGGTGTTTGCACCATCAACAATACCCTTTTCTACCGCTGGGATGAATTGGCGAGGAATAGAACCTCCAACGATTTCGTCGTGAAAGCTAAAGCCACCACCGATCTCCTTGGTGCCAAATCGAAGGCGAGCGACTCCGAATTGCCCGTGACCTCCGCTTTGTTTCTTGTACTTTCCCTCCACCTCGCAGTTTCCCGCCAGAGATTCCAGGTACGCTACGTCACAAGGACTCAATGTTGCTTTGACGCCGTATCTTCGTTGTGCTTTTTCAAGTGCCGTTGTGAGTTGCAACTCACCGATTCCAGAGAGAATTAGGGCATGAGATCGTGTATCTCGATGGATATCTAAAGTTGAGTCCTCTTCGATAATCTTAGATAGGGCCAGCGAGAGTTTTTCTTCGTCAGCTTTAGCAGCCGGTGTTACCTTGTATGAAAGGGTAGGTTTTGGAAATTCAAGTAGCTGTCTAGGGGCCGAGGAGTTTGGTGTTCCTAAAAAGTCGCCGGTCCTTAGCGATCCCAGCTTTGCTATAGCGACTATGTCGCCACTTGAAGCCGTAGCTAAATTTAGATGTTCTTTACCTACCAGGCTGAAGAAGGAATGGATTTTTTCAGTGGCGTTTGATCTGTGATTGAAGCACTCACTATCGACCTTGAGCGTTCCTGAGATGATCTTAGTAAGACTGAGGTGGCCAAGAAAAGGATCCGAATAGGTCTTAAAGGTTTGAAGGCCAAGGGCGTCGCTTGTATTGGGGTTTGGTGGTGGCGCGATCTCACAGAGGAAGGTGACTAGTCGGTCTATTCCAATTTGGGATGTGGCGGAGCCCACAACTACAGGAAAGACTTGTGCCTTGGCCACTCCTTGGGCCATCAGCTCTTCTAATTCGGCTTTTGGCGGTACTTCACCCTCTAGATATGCAGCCATTGCAGAGTCGTCTGCAATTACGATTCCCTCGACGAGGAGATCATGAGCTCGGTGTTCGGTAATGGCTATATCTGCTGGGATCTCAGAGATGGTAGGTAACCCAGCAGAATATGAGGTAGAAGTCTCGTCGAATAGGTCAATGATACCCGCGAAATTGGGGCCATTTCCTATTGGGAGTTCGATTGGAGCGATCCCGGCCCCAAATGCCAGGGACAATGCATCTATCGTATCTTCAAAATTGGCGCGATCCTTGTCCATCTTATTTATGAAGATCATCCTCGGGATGGAGTTTGCTGCAGCGATATTCCATATTCGTCTTGTGTCGTATGTGATCTCTTCACTTGCGGAGACGACAAAGAGTGCCATATCACAGCCGCCAAGGCCACTATGCACCTCTCCAATAAAGTCGACCACTCCAGGGGTGTCCAGGAGATTTATCTTGTATCCGCCATAGTTGAGGGTTACCAAAGAGAGGCTTATAGAGTGCTTATGCTTGATCTCTTCGGCTTCGAAGTCGCTAATTGTGTTACCATCTTCGATACGCCCTTTGCGTGAGGTCTTTTCTATGTGATGGTAGATAGCTTCTACGAGACTAGTCTTGCCTGAACCTGTCTGGCCGACGACTGCAACATTTCGGATCTTCTCCGAGTTTGTCGGGTTCAATCCAACCACCTCCTTGGTCCATGAGGATATATGCCCCATGGCCTCATTTTCAAAGCGTCTTATTGGGAGCGTTTTGAGAGTTACTGATTATCTGCGGAAGTGGATGGCTGGTTTTTTTTTCGGTCTCTTTCCAACTCTTTGATCCATAAACTTCAAGCGCCTAACACCTCCGTACCTGAGAACTTATCAGAAAGCGAACCTCGATTCCAAGAATTGGAGGTGACTTTTGTAACTAAGACATCTGCCACATAGGGTGCTAATTTACTTCGAAATGGCCTAAGATGAAAGCAATGGTTGGTGGGTCTTAGGTTTCTTGAGATAAGATCGCACTAAATTATCTCAAAATTGGAGAATTCTAAAGTGTTTGATGGGAATCTGAGGTCACAAGTTGATCGGAGAACCCAACCTGTTGGAATTGCGCTAGCTAGTATCGGTATTACGGCTGATATTTTGACGCTAACAGGTGTGGTAATGTCAGTCGTGACGGGTGCTCTTTTAGCAACGTCGCATCTTTTCATAGCTTTCATAGCATTGGTGGCCTCATCGGTACCTGATCTTTTGGACGGACCTGTTGCTAAAGCCAGAGGAACCTCTTCAGCCCGCGGTGCCTTCTTCGACTCGGTATCGGATCGATTCAGCGATTTGATGATAACAGTTGGCCTTTCTTTTTACTTTATCGCTAGCCATCATACCTATCTTGTCATCTTGCCATTTGGGGTATACGGGAGCGCATCTTTGATCTCTTATCAGCGAGCCAAAGCCGAATCTCTTGGATTCAATGCCAAGGGCGGGATCATGGAACGCGCTGAGCGCCTCGTTTTATTGATGGTGGGGATTTTGATTCCACCTTTGTTGATTCCTATATTGTGGCTTGTTCTTGTTCTTTCTGTGGTTACTGTCTTTCAAAGATTTATCAAGGTTTGGGCTCAAGCATCCAATAGAGATAACAGGGTTAAGCTACGTATCCGACAATCGTATCAATCTCGTAAGCGTCTCTCGGAGACGTCTTTGAAAGAGCGTTTTCGTAGTGGTCGTGGTCATCGTGCTGATAACCGCAGAAGCCATAGGGTTAGAGTTAGCCAGGCAAATGCAGATCGTTCACGATGGTTTACTTCAAAGTTCCACGACTAACTCCTTTTAGCCTTTTGCTCGTTAGTTCCACGACAATCCACTTTGGCTGACCGTTGATAGATCAAAAGAGCAGGGTCTTTCGTTTTCATCAAAGATGAGCTTAAGCTGGAGCTTTGTTTGTGGATCCGAAATTTCCGTTGGTAGTGCTGGCTTTGGCGGCCAGTGGTGATAGGGATCTTTGGATGAGAACTCTCCATTGTTGATCGAAGGTTGATGGAAATTCAGAAGTTTTTCAAAGACAGAGGGCTTTTGCTTGGCTATAAGATTGCCAACGCCATAGCTGAAGTGATTCCATTTGAATTGGGCTCTAAAATTGGAGTTTTTGGCGGGTCGCTAGCATATTTAGCCAATCCAAAGCGACGCTTGGTGGTGAGAAATAACCTTGCACCTGTCGTGGGGACACAGGGCGTGTACTTGGAAGCCTTTGTTGCTAGGTCTTTTGTATCTTATGCCCAGTATTGGTTTGAATCATTCAAGATGGGCACAGCATCACGATCTATGATATTGTCTCACGGCCGGTCTGAGGGAATGGAGAGCCTGTACGAAGCCATCGCACAAGGAAGAGGAGCAATTGTAGTTGCTCCGCACCTTGGCAATTGGGACTTTGGCGCGGCTTGGTTCGATACGGATCGCATTGGCGTCAATGCAGTTGTTGAGGGCCTTGAGCCTCAAGAGTTATATGAGTGGTTTTTAGAACTTCGGACTCGATTTGGCGTGAAACCAATTCGCCACGATGACAATCCGATGCCAAAGATAGTTGCCGCTCTTCGCGCAAATGAGGTGGTAGCGATCGTGGCCGACCGCTCTTTGGACGCTTCAAGTGTTGAGGTTGATTTTTTTTCTAGAAAGATCTCAATGCCACTGGGGCCTGCAATAATGGCGCTTCGCACGGGAGCGCCGCTACTTCCAACTGCCGTCTTTATGGAGGCCAATGGAGGCCATTGCATGCGAATGTTGCCTGAAATAAAGGTGGGCGAGCGCACCAATCTCCGAAGCGATGCAAAACGTTTAACTCAAGAGATTGCATATGCTTTTGAGACCTTGATTAGCCAAGCACCAGAGCAGTGGCACGTTTTTCAACCCCTCTTTGACAATTTAAATCTCAAATAATGGGCTTTACAAAGTAAGCTCATTATTTTAATTTTGCTGATCACTTCGATTGTATAATAGCTATTGTTTGTAATGTTTCGATATTACTAGAGATGAATAGCATGGTTATTCGAAGCCATAGATAACACGGATATTGGGATACTTTATTTGGATACGGGCCTACCAAAACATGGTTTGGTTTTCGCTACTTGATTGTATAACAGTGCTAATGTACTCGTAGGATATCAGGTTCTAACGGTGATTTTTGCGCACTGAAATGTGATTCTAAGTGGCTTGATGTGTCTAGCAGGAGCGAAGTTCTGGGCTATGGTTTCATAAGATGCCTGACCTAGCGGTAAGATTGTATCGTAGAGAAAACTTCTAGCGCAGGCTCCTAACATCCGTCTCCACGCTTAGCCTTTCTGCACCCTGCTTTTTACGATTGGGATATTTTTAGGTGTTATGCTGTTGTCGATCGATGCGGTTTCTTATTGCTATCTGTTAGCGTTGGATCTATTTTTAAAGCGATAGCACTGGCGATAATATGACTTGAGAATCCAAATTAGATAGTAGGTCAACTATGGGTTATATTTCACCCTTGATTTTTTGAGATTTAATTACAAATGATCCTGTATTGATGGTTGTTTAGCAGTGGCCATAGTAGTTTAAAAGTCAATTATTAATGGTCGTCTATTTTGATTCAGTTAGAGGTTTTTACCCTTAGACGACCAAGCCATATAGCGCTAAAAATCTAAAATTGTTAAAGAGCTAATTCCGTAATGTTCTCCTGAAATGGTTGGCCAATTTAGCGATGTCGTAGCCTTTGGGAGGTTTATACTCCGCGTTCTTATTGATAAGGTCTATTTTCACTCTTATCTAGGTGTCTTTTTGAAGTTGTTAGATGGCTCGATTGGCTGTAACTCTGGGGAAATTAGGTCATTATTGGTGCTTCGAGAAGCTTGATCTCGCCGTTGCAGCCTATCTTCTATTGGAAAATGCTTGCGGAAGATGAGATTAGGGTATTTTTCAAATCGGCGATTTGTGTGAGACTAATAATTGCCTCGAGTTCGTCGATTTACCCCTCGGGAAGGTATCTCCTTGAAGAGGGGTGCTCGATGGTTCTCCATAGCCTTTTTGATGACTATTTCGATCTCGATTGGGGCGACGGCCCATGAATGCCACGATCTGAAGTTCTTGTTGAGTCGCCAAAGCGCACCCACATTGGTACTTTGAGTCCGCTCTGGTAGATCAGAAGCCACCAATTGATATTTTTGTTGGAGCTATAGCGCTAAGGAAGGTTTTGGCTGAGATTGCGTTATCTGAGCAATTGAGGGATGAATAACTGGGCAGCGTAATTGCCAGGAATTGAGGGTAGCTATTAGCCAGAGTGTGGCCTAACCTATTTTGAGTGAAAGTTGCAGTAGTTTGTCCATATAGCCTTGGTTTTCCTGGGGGTGTTCAATCTCAGGTGGTAGGCCTAACGTTGGCGATGCGTGCACACGGTCACGAGGTGGAACTATTCGCCCCCTGTGACGATTTGATTCCTCCATACGATATGGTCTGTTTGGGTCCTTCGCTAAGACTTCGTGCAAATGGCTCGATTGCGCCTACTGGCCTGCGCCCCTCGACAATGGCTAAGTTGCGTCACGAATTGAGGAGTTACTCATATGACGTCGTCCACCTACATGAGCCCCTTGCGCCTGGTCCTAGTTTGGTTACGTTGGCTTCGGTAGAGATTCCCATCGTTGGCACCTTCCACCGCCAAGGAGTGTCACTAGCTTATCTCGCCTTTGGCAGGGCGATGTCTCCGCTGGCGCGTAGGATTACCCGGCGCTTCGCAGTCTCAGCTGAGGCTGCTAAAACAGCATCTCGTGTCATAGGCGGAAGTTATGAGATCTTGGGTAATGGCGTTGATTTGGGTCGATATTCAACAGGCCCCATTTGGCCAAAAGAATCCCCGGTGGTACTTTTTTTGGGACGCCATGAGAATCGTAAAGGCTTAGAGGTTCTTTTGCGTAGCGTGGAATTAGTCCGATCACCCGCCACCTTTTGGATTGCCGGTGATGGTCCTGAGACTCCGGTATTGCATAAAAAGTTCTCTCATTTGTCGAATGTGGATTGGCTTGGTAGAATTTCAGATGCAGAGGCCGCATCACGTATGCGGGCGGCCGATGTATTTGTTGCACCAAGTCTTTTTGGTGAATCATTTGGTGTCGTTCTTCTTGAAGCTATGGCAGCTTCTGGTGCTGTGGTGGCATCGGATATCAGGGGATATAGAGAGGTCGCCAGGAAGGATAGAGAGGCTCTGCTTGTGGCTCCTGGTGATCCAGAGGCTCTAGCGTTATCAATTGATCGGGTCTTACAGGATGATAAGTTGAAAGAGCGGCTAGTATCTAGCGGTTTACAGAGAGCATCAGAGCACTCAATTGATAATCTTGCTTTAAGGTATCTCAAAGCCTTTGAAGAATCGATTTCCGAAGCTTCTTGATGCTAGGTGAGGTTTTTAGCGTTGTCTAAACAGGGCGCATTCAAATTTTGGGGTGGAGTAAAGGGTTTTGACACCAAGGCAGCGGCCGCGGAGTTGTTGACCTACTTCATGGTTGTTTCAGGGATTGTGGGAGCAGTCCTTGGCATTGTTATTGGATCTCTGGTCGCAATAGTAGGCGTTCCCGACAAGATTGGCCTTTTGATCGGCGTAATCATCGTCGCGGGCTCTCTTGTCTTTGGATCTGTCTCATTCAGTCAGGGAGGTGCTGACGAGACAAGATTTCTCGGGTTGACCGAGCTCTCTGGCGATCTTCATCCTCGTGTTGTATCGCTGCTGGAGGGATTGTCGGCGACAGTCGGAATAGATATGCCTGGGGCCTATCTGCTCGATGAACCTCAGATCAATACAGTTGCTATAGTGGGTCCCGGACGTCAAGGTGCCTTTGTGGTCACCTCTGGTGCATTGGAACTGCTGACTCGCATGGAATTAGAGGCGATTATAGCTCGCGAATTGGTCAAGATTCGAACAGGTCAAGTTCAATACGAAGCTCGATTACGAGCCTTCCAAAGAACGATGGGCAAATACTCCCAACGCTTTGTTCCATCGGCTCATAGTCACGAGATGTTGGGCCGCGATATCGCCAATGACATTGGTGGTATTACCATAACCCGATTTCCACCTGCCCTCATCTCAGCTATGGAACGTGCCGAAGAGATAAGTGTCAGACCGTCAAAGGATACCGAGAGACGATTGTTTGCACAATTTTGGTTTATCCCAGAGTTCGATGATATCGAGATGGACCAACGCATAGCTGAGCTGTCGGGATTTTGAATCAGATTTGACGTACTTGATATTACGCTAATTATGACGTCGATGAATTGGAGAAGACTTTGCCAAAAAGTGGTTCTATATTAGTTGGTATTGCCTTAACCACAGGAATGTTATTGGCAGCATGTGGATCTTCGGGTAGTTCCGTTGCTTCCTCATCCACTACAAATGCGGTACCGACGTCGACCACATCCACCACTTCGGCTACGATTGGCACCTTTCCTTTGACGGGATTGCCGGCAACAAAAGCCGATGCCTCGAAGTTGAATAGACCGGCGCTAATGGTCAAGATTGACAATGCTCCCCAGGCTTGGCCCCAGTCTGGAATCAACCAAGCCGATCTCGTCTATGAAGAGGTCGTTGAGGGTGGAATCACTCGGTATATGGCAGTCTTTCAAAGCCAAAATGCACCTTCGGTTGGGCCAATTCGATCTGTGCGTGGAACCGACGTTGCTCTAGCCGCCCAGACGACGGGTTTACTTGCCTATTCCGGGGGAATACCTACTTTTGTCTCGGAAGTTCGAGCAACCGGCATCGTTGACGTTGGTGCGATGGTAGCAGGTAGCGCCTACACGCGTGACTACTCTCGAGCAGAGCCACACAATCTTTACTCTAGCACTAAGGCGCTCTATGGTGCAGCAAATGGGCGCGGTGTTCCAGCTAAGCCGTTGTTTCAATATGGCTCGGCCCACTTGAAAATACCTGGTGCAACAATACGTAATAAAAGCATTACTATCGCGATGTCAGGCGTCACCACTGACACTTGGACCTACCATCGCTCAGGGTCCGATTGGACCAAGTCCATCAATGGCACCAACGTAGTGGATACGACGGGTGCTCCCATCTCGGCGACGAATTTGATAATTGAGTTTATTCCCTACGCCAATACAGGATTTGTGGATCCGGCTGGCAATCCAGTTCCAGAAGGGATGATTGTAGGAAATGGTAACGCTGAGATTGCAATAGGTGGATATGTAGGAGCTGCAACATGGGCCAAATCTTCAAATGTTTCACCGACAAACTACTCCTATAGCAGTGGCACACCGGTCAAACTTCGTCCCGGTAGGACCTGGGTAATCTTTGCGCCTATTGGTGCATCTTTTACAACGACACAATAGGCGTTGTATTAAATTTCCATCTTCGATGGTTTTCTTGTGAAATTGTCCGGACGATTTGGTTTGAGAGCCGTGGTCGCTAATCCTAACTTATTATTTTAGGACTAGAATGAGTATCCATAGTGTGGTGCTCCAATGTAGGCGTGTCTACATTGGATAAGAGCTTAGGTGTGGATAAAAGTGTCAAACGACAACAGTGAGATCGTAAAAGAATCGTTGGAGAAGGCTACAGTACGCGTAAAAACCGGTTTGGCGGAGATGCTCCGTGGTGGCGTAATTATGGACGTAGTCAACGCCGATCAGGCCAAGATCGCTGAAGACGCCGGAGCGATAGCCGTTATGGCTCTTGAGCGAGTACCTGCTGATATTCGCCGCGATGGCGGTGTTGCTCGAATGAGCGACCCGGCACTAATTGCTGAGATTCAGGAGTCGGTGGGGATTCCAGTGATGGCAAAGGCAAGGATCGGCCATTTCGTTGAAGCACAGATTTTGCAGTCGATGGCGCTTGACTATATCGATGAGTCTGAAGTTTTGACGCCAGCGGATGAGGCTCACCACATAGATAAGTGGAAGTTTAATGTTCCCTTTGTCTGTGGTGCTACAAATCTTGGAGAGGCTCTTCGTCGTATCTCCGAGGGTGCCGCTCTGATTCGATCCAAAGGCGAAGCTGGCACTGGTAATGTAATCGAAGCCGTTCGTCACCTGCGTTCCATTCTGGGGGACGTAAGAAAGATTGGCCAAGCTGACTCTTCCGAGTTGTACGCTTGGGCTAAGGAGTTGCGTGCTCCAATCGAACTCGTGCAAGAGGTGGCCCGTCGAGGCGAACTTCCGGTTCCGCTATTTTGTGCCGGTGGAATTGCCACCCCAGCAGATGCGGCACTTGTAATGCAATTGGGTGCACAAGCGGTCTTCGTGGGCTCTGGTATCTTCAAGAGTGGTGACCCATCTAAGCGCGCTCGCGCGATCGTTGAGGCAACAACACACTATATGGATCCTCAAATATTGACCAAGGTCTCTAGAAATCTAGGCCCAGCCATGGTGGGTATTGAGATGGACGAAGTAGATGTTCACCTCGCCGAACGAGGTTGGTAACTAGTTCCTTGGCGGTGAATGTAGGTGTTTTGGCGCTGCAGGGAGATTTCCGTGAGCACCAAGAGGCTTTTGCCCGAATCGATGTCTCGTCCAAGCTTGTAAGACTCCCCAAAGATATGGTTGGCATTACGCATTTGGTTTTTCCAGGTGGGGAGTCTACGGCGATATCGATGCTCTTGGAATCCTCAGGACTCTTCGGGGCCATTGGTGAATTTTTGGCAAACCAAGGTGCCTGTTTTGGGACTTGCGCCGGAATGATCTTGCTTTCTAAGGAGATCCATGATGGCCGGGCGGATCAAATTGCCTTTGGTGGTATTGACATCTCGGTTCGAAGAAATGGCTTTGGACGCCAAGTCGATTCCTTTGAGGCGGATCTTCAAGTCAAAGGGCTTGATACGCCAATGCGTGGAGCATTCATTCGCGCTCCGGTAGTCACTCGAGTTGGAGCTGGAGTCGAGGTGTTGGCGAGTGTAACATATGACTTTGGACCAAATCGTATTGAGAGCGTCCCTGCTGTGTGTCGTAACGCTAATGTATTGGTATCTTCATTTCATCCCGAGGTTACCAACGACTCAAGGCTGCATAAGCTATTCGTGGATGACTTTCGAGTTTAGTTGTTTTGGCTCTAGGTGGAAATAAATGTCAGGTCACTCTAAATGGGCAACCATAAAGCACAAAAAAGGTGCTCAAGATAAGGCAAGAGGCAAGCTCTTTGCAAAATTGATTCGTCAAGTTGAAGTCGCAGCCCGCGAAGGCGGTGGTGATGTTAGCTCGAACGCAACGCTTCGCACGATGTTTGCTAAAGCCCGCGAAGCCTCAGTCCCACTCGATACTATCGAGCGTGCTATAAAGCGCGGAACCGGAGAACTTGAAGGCGTAAAGTACGAAGCTGTCTCCTATGAGGGTTATGCCCCAGGCGGAATTGCAATGATCATCGAGTGTCTTACCGATAACCGCAATCGAACCGGTCCTGATGTCAGGACAATCTTTTCCAAAAACGGCGGATCCATGGCAGAGCCGGGTGCGGTTGCTTGGCAATTTGAGCGTAAGGGCGTAATCTTAACCTCACGTGACATAGACGAAGATGAGCTGATGCTCGCAGCTGCTGATGCAGGTGCTGAAGATCTAGTTGATCTAGGTGATTCCTGGCAGGTGCTATGTCCTCCGCATCTTCTTCAAGAGGTTCGTGAATCGATCGAGGCAGCAGGATTCAAAGTTTCATCGAGCGAATTAGATCTGGTTCCCAATGCTACGATTGAGCTAAATGATGAGTTGGATGCACGCAAGGTGCTAAAGCTCGTCGATGCACTAGAAGATCTCGATGATGTGCAGAATGTCTATGCAAATTTTGATATTCCAGATTCGATTCTTGAATTGGTGGAGGCGTAGTGCCACTTGGTGTTGGCGATAGGGCTCCTGACTTTACGCTAGACGGGAGCCCTAGAGCGAGTTATCGTGTATCTGAGATGATTGGCACCCCATTGGTGCTTGCCTTCTACCCCGAAGACCACTCACCAGTATGTTCTATTCAGCTTAGGGCCTATTCAGATGGAATGGCTGACTTTTCGAGATTGGGAGCGATGGTTTGGGGGGTATCCCCTCAAGATCCTCAAGTTCATAGCGACTTTGCTGAGAAATATGGGATTAATTTTCCACTTCTCAGTGATGGCGATAAGGCGGTCGCAAAGGCATATGAGGTGCTAGGGCCACTTGGCTTTTATCGGCGAAGCATCTTTGTGATCGACAGGTTCGGTATTATTTCATATTGTCATCGAACTACGGCTGGCTTGACGTATAAGCCCACCAGCGCTCTTTTGGAGGCTATTCAAGAGGCTGAAGCCAAATCTTCGGGACGTTAATTTTAGGTCTCCTATTTTCGTAGATTACGATCCCAATTGCCGACTAAAACCCAGATGGGGGCGCGGATGCGTGTACTTGGAATTGACCCTGGCCTCTCGCGATGTGGTTATGGTGTTGTTCAGAATAATCCAGCTTCTTCCATCCAACCTGGAGTCGATATGATCAGCGGTGGGGTTATTGTTACGGATCACAAGGATATCTTGGGCCATCGCCTTTCAGTCTTTCATGGGGATTTTGTCTCTCTTTTGGATGATTTTTCTCCAGATGTCGTAGCCATCGAGAGGATCCTTTTTCGCAAGAATGCCAAGACTGCCTTTGGCGTTGGCCAGGCCGTTGGGTTAGTGCATATGTGTTGTTACCAAAGAGGGGTTCCAGTCGTTGAATATAGCGCCGCTGAAGTAAAGTTGGCTGTAGCTGGTCACGGTAGCGCCTCGAAGTATCAAGTTCAACGAATGATACAACTTTTAGCTAACCTAGATGAGATGCCAAATCCTCCAGATGTCGCTGATGCATTAGCTCTTGGAATGTGTCATCTAGCAAATGTCTCTGGTGGCGGAGCTCTGGTACTCTCTTAGTTGGGTTCAAATCAGAAGCTCGATTTTCATCTGTTAGTTTTAATTCTAGGAAAGTAGAGATCTTCGTTGATAGCGCTATTACGTGGCAAGGTTAGAGGAAAGGCTGGAGACCGATCAATAGTTGTAGATGTTGGTGGGGTTGGGTATCTCGTTTCGGTTTCGGCGGAGCTCTTTGTCTCGGTCTCGGTCGATAAGGACGTTGAACTATATTGTGTAACGGTCGTACGTGAAGATGCCATTACGATCTTCGGCTTCGGGTCAATGGCGGATCGAAATCTGTTCGAAGCGCTAATTAATGTTCGCCTGATTGGTCCATCTATGGCTTCCATGATAGTTTCCACCTTGCGGGTCGACGATTTGATTGAGGCTATAGAGACTAAACAGACCGCGATGCTGACTAGGGTTCCAGGAGTCGGGGAAAAGACAGCGAGTCGGATATTGGTAGAGCTTTCTTCTAAAGTTGGCCTCATTCGAACTGCAGTTGGAGATGATTCGATAGGCAATGTGCGGCGTTTGAGCATCTCGGCTGGGGTGCGAAACGAGGTTGAAGGGGCTCTATCGGCACTTGGTTTTGACTCCAAGGAGATTAGAGGGGCGCTCTCGAGGATCGATGGAGATCTCGATTCCGAGCAGGCCCTGAGATTTGCACTGAAGGAGCTCACGAAATGAGTCCGAGAAAAGAGGTCGTCGGCGCTAGTGACGTTGGCGGTGGTGATCGTGGTCATCGCATCGAAGCAACCAATCCAGCTGCAATAGTTGGCGATTCGGCACTTGAATCTGCGATTAGACCTCGAAGTCTTGAGGAATTTATTGGTCAGCCAGACCTTAAAGGTCACCTGGATGTTGTTATCCAGGCTGCGATTCAGCGTGGCGAAAGCGTAGACCATATTCTCTTTGCGGGGCCGCCCGGTCTCGGCAAAACTTCGCTAGCCCAGATAGTTGCAAATGAGATGGGCGCAGGATTTCGTGTCGCCTCTGGTCCAACACTGGTTCGCGGAGGAGATTTGGCCGCGATCTTAAATTCCCTCAACAAGGGTGACGTCCTCTTTATCGATGAGATCCATAGGATGTCTAAATCTGCAGGTGAAGTGCTTTATCCAGCGATGGAAGATTTCAAGTTAGATATCCTCATTGGAGAGGGACCGACGGCTCGTTCTATCCGGTTGGACCTAGCACCATTTACTCTTATTGGTGCTACGACGCGAACCGGAATGCTAACTGGTCCTCTGAGGGACCGCTTTGGCTTTGTGGCGCGCCTGGGCTACTACGAAGTTCCCGAGCTTACTAAGATCGTGCAACGTTCATCTGGCGTTATGAATCTAAAGATTACTGGAGATGCATCGATTGAGATAGCAAGACGTTCCCGTGGCACGCCCCGATTGGCTAATCGTCTTCTTCGGCGTGTGCGTGACTTTGCCCAGGTGAACGAAGCAGAGATGATAGATATGGAAACTGCCCGGCGTGCTCTTAGCTTTTTTGGAGCCGATGAGATGGGTCTCGACAAGATCGATCGAACTATTCTTGAGACCATGTGTATCCGATACGGTGGAAGACCGATTGGAATTACGACTATCGCAGCGACGATAGGTGAAGACGCTGAGACGATCGAGGACGTCTATGAGCCATTCTTACTCCAGAGTGGACTAATTTCAAGGACCCCGCGAGGCCGCGTTCCTACTGCTCTGGCGTATCAACATATAGGGCTAGATAGGCCTGCCGATAGCGGAGATCTCTTTGGTTAGTGACTCCGTCCAAAGCTTCTAGTTGGAGAGTCTTGGAGTAGATCTTGGATTAACTTTGGCCATCTTTGGCCAAGCGGATTAAAAAAGCCAGACCGCAAGTGCTTTGCGCAAATGGTGGCCTTGACAAGAGCCACTTTAAATAAAAGGGACTATTTGTTTGGCTTGCGATAATGATCACGAGCCATTAGATGCAAATATAGATATCGATGTCACTCTTTCTTTGCCAAGATCTTCTTCCAAGGTTCGTGACCTTTATTGTTGGGTCGCCATAGGCATAAAGGTCTAACTTTTTGTTTTAGGGGTCTACACCTTCCATGCATTTAGAGCCATATGAAGGCTAAGTGGGGGATCGGTAAGGGCCGCCGTGGTTACCCTTAGATGAGGTAAATGGTTCGGATCTAAATGAAATGCGCTCCCCGGTGCAACTACGATTCCTTGGCGTGCGAGGTCTGTGATGGCCCCTACTTCGGATGTCACTGGGATCCATGCATTTAATCCATCGTTGGATGAGATCTCGATTCCATCTTGCCTAAGCGCCTCGGCTAGGTCGCTGAGGCGCTTAGCGTAGGTCTTTCGGGCATTATTGACAGATTCGTTTGCAATTGAATCGCTCAGGAGATTGGCTAGGATCCTTTGAATTATCTCAGAGGTCCAAGATGGCCCGAGACGTCGACGACTATTGAGGGCGCTGATAGTCTCAAAATCTGACGCAATTGAAGAGATTCGTAGATCGGGTCCATGAGACTTCGAAAATCCGTGAATATTTATAACACGATTAGGGACCTTGCCCCTGAAGGATCTTATCGTTGAAGTTGAAATGGCTCCGGAGTGGTCGTCTTCTATGATTGTTACTTTTTCAGATTTGGCGAAGATTGAAGCTAGTTCTTGGTAGCGAGTTGCACTCATTGAGATACCAGTTGGGTTTTGTGATCGAGGTTGCACTATTATCGCTGTCGGAGATCGCGTTAGGGCTGCGGCTAAAGAGTCAGGCTCGACTCCTTCGCTGTCTAGTTTGACAGGGATAGGGATCAATTTATGCACCTCTAAGAGATCGAAGATCGGTGGATAACTGGGTTCTTCGACGACAATACGGTCACTGGGAGTTGTTGTCTGCTCAAGGATGCGATCAAGTGCATCTAGAGATCCATTGACAACTGTTATCTCGTTGGATTTCACCTCGTGTAGCACCATAAGTTGAATTAGAAGTTCATCACAGACAGTGCGATGTAGGAAATTTGACGATGTCGTAGTTGCTAGCTCTACCTTTGCCCGGCGATGTAGATCATCGAGCAGTATAGGGTCTGGAAAGCCGGTTGAAAGATCGAGCGCTAATCCTTCGTTACGAGTAGGCACCATGCTAAATACCCGAGCACGTCCAAGGTCACGATTTCTTCGAGTCACCACAGTTCCAGCACGCCCTAAACCTTTGGCTAGCCCCCGTCGCTCAAGTTCAGAGTAGGCACTTGCGATCGTGGATGGAGAGACACTAAGCGTTCGAGCTAGCGCTCTAATGGGGGGTAGTTTTGTGTCGGAGGAGACCTGTTCGGTGATGACTATCTCCTCCAATTGCTCGGCGATCTCTTTAGCATTTTTGACACCGAGGAAGCGGGACGAATCAATTTTTAGGATCAACGCTAAACCAATCTTTGTACTAATACAAAAATAGCATTATAATTAGTACAAAGTGCAATCTTTTAAGATATTTTGTAGAGTATGGGTTTTTACCTCAGGATCAGATGCCCATTTAAGGTCAAGGAGCCTCACCATGTCTCAGCATGATTTACTAATGCGCCATAAAGCAGTAATGCCTAAGTGGCTGTCTCTTTTTTATAACGAGCCGATAAGTATCGTCTCTGGCGATGGACGCTATGTGGTGGATGCTGACGGTAACCGCTATCTGGACTTCTTTGGTGGGATTCTGACGACAATGACTGGCTACTCGGTTCCGGAGGTTGTCGATGCCATAGTCGACCAAGCCAAAAAGATGATCCACACCTCGACTCTGTATCTAATCGAACCAATGATCGAGTTGGCAGAGCGAATTGCTAAGTTGTCCAATATCGATGACGCCAAGGTATTTTTTACGACTTCTGGCTCAGAGGCAAACGATGCCGCTCTATTGTTCGCTACAGCATTTCGAAGTTCCAATCAGATTTTGGCGGTACGGAACTCATATCATGGTCGTTCGTTCTCTTCATTGGCAGTTACCGCTAATCCAGGGTATGCCGCGACGAATCTCTCACCATTTCAAGTCTTCTATATCCTCGGTGGCTCTAGAATCAGGGGGCCATTGGCAGGTTTGAGCGATTCTGAGTACATCAAGCGTGGAGTGGCAGACTTGGAAGACTTGCTCTCTACTGCTACATCAGGCCAAGTTGCCGCCCTGATCGCCGAGCCAATACAGGGTGTTGGTGGATTTTCACTGGCTCCCGATGGATATTTTGGAGCGATCAAAGAGGTTCTCGACCGGCACGGAATTCTTTATATATCAGATGAGGTTCAGACTGGGTGGGGAAGAACTGGCGAGAATTTTTGGGGATACGAAAGCCACGGTGTCGCTCCTGACCTCATTACATTTGCTAAGGGACTGGGAAACGGCCTTGCGATGGCTGGAATAGTAGGTCGATCAGAGGTGATTGACGCGATCCCAGGTACCTCGATCTCGACGTTTGGAGGTACGCCTTTGGTGGCTCGTGGTGCGCTAGCAAATCTCGAATATCTGTTATCGAATGACCTCCAGGCTAATTCAGCAAAAGTAGGTGCCCATATGATCACGCGCTTTTTGAACGAGACCAAAGCTATAGATACGGTAGCTGACGTGCGTGGTAAGGGGCTAATGATTGGAATTGAGTTGTGCGAAGCTGGTTCAGTCGTGCCATCTCCGGCGATCGCTTCCCTAGTCCTTGAAGAGGCTAAGAGTCGCGGTCTGCTTGTGGGCAAAGGTGGAATCGCTGGAAATGTACTTCGAATTGCTCCACCGCTCTCGATCACGTTGGAAGAAGCCGATCACGGGATTGACGCATTGGTCGAGGCCATCGCTGCGGCTAGTAAATCTCTTTAAATTGAGATCTTGATTTATTTTTATTTTTGCTTACAGTGAGGAGTTCGCTATGGAAAATGTAGTAGCACATTATATTGACGGCAAAGAGAATCTAGGGGAGTCGGATCGTTCGTCCAACGTCTATGACCCTGGTACCGCACAGGTAACAAGAAGCGTTGTCTTAGGAACCTCTTTGGATGTGGATAGCGCAGTTGCTAGTGCTCATCAAGCCTTCGCAACATGGGGTAAGACTCCACTTAGCCAAAGGGCGAGAGTCATGTTCGCATACCGAGAGGTGCTTGAGCGAAATGTGACAAATATTGCACGGGTTATCTCCAATGAACATGGAAAGACTCTCCCAGATGCAATTGGAGAGGTGCGACGGGGTCTTGAGGTGGTGGAGTTTGCCTGTGGTATTCCACAACTCCAAAAGAGCCAGTATTCCGAGGGTGTCTCTCGTGAGGTTGATACTTTTTCAATTCGCCAGCCTCTTGGAGTGGTGGCTGGAATCACCCCCTTTAACTTTCCAGCGATGGTTCCGCTTTGGATGATTCCTGTTGCAATTGCAACAGGAAATACATTCATTCTGAAGCCTTCTGAGAAGGACCCCAGTACTTCATTATTGTTGGCCTCTCTCTTTAGCGAAGCGGGTGGACCAGATGGTGTCTTTAATGTTGTGCAAGGCGATAAGACCGTCGTCGACGCCCTCTTGGACCATAGCCTGGTTAGAGCCGTCAGCTTTGTAGGATCGACACCAATAGCTAGGTATATCTATGGTCGAGCTAGCGCAAATGGCAAGCGCGTCCAAGCTCTTGGTGGCGCTAAGAATCATATGGTTGTGTTGCCTGATGCAGATTTGGAAGCTGCTGCTGATGCTGTTGTTTCTGCGGCTTATGGCTCTGCAGGGGAGCGCTGTATGGCGATTTCGGCTTTGGTGTTGGTCGGGGATATCGCAGATAAAATGATCGACCTGATCTCAGATCGTATCGCAAAACTACATATTGGATACGGTATTGACGAAGGCGTAGATATGGGACCGCTGGTCACAGCCGAGCATCGTGATAGGGTAGCATCATTTATCGAGACGGCAAGAAAGGACGGCGCTCGGGTGGTTGTCGATGGCCGTGACCATAAGGTAGCGAGTGAGGCTGGATTTTATCTTGGCGCATCACTGATTGACAATGTAACCCCTGGTATGGCCGTCTATGACAACGAGATCTTTGGACCAGTACTTAGTTGTACAAGGGTAGCAGATTCCAACGCAGCTCTCGAACTCATCAATTCAAATCAATTTGCCAATGGGGCCTCGATATTTACTCGTTCTGGAAGCGCAGCTCGTTATTTCCAGAGTGAAGTATCAGCTGGCATGGTCGGAATAAATGTTCCAATTCCAGTTCCGGTGGCTTATTACTCATTTGGTGGATACAAGGACTCGCTCTTTGGCGATACCCATGTCCATGGTGAAGAAGGCGTGAAGTTCTACACCAGAGGCAAAGTGGTCACGCAGCGCTGGGTCCATGAGTCGCGACGGGGTGTCGACTTCGGATTCCCACAAACCTAAGACAGACCTAGGACGCAGTAGGTCTACAATTGAGATAAAGATCGAACTATAGTACTTGGGTCTCAGTTCGTTTGGTTTCAATCAGGCTGGGTACTGGTAGCTTGCCTAAGCCACCAGTACCCACCGCTATGACCAAGTGATCACTATATCGCTGATTTGATATGGGATCTCATGGTTTTGTTGACGTTGTTACATGCACGTTTATCTTCAATTGACGCAGGTATTTTAACAAGGAGTCACTGGAATCATCAGCCTATTTGGTAACTGATTTCTGAGCAATTCATCTAAATTTATGGCAATATCAAGGGAACTCTTTGATCTATGGCATTGCAAAGGGTAAATTTGATTGTGAATCGAGCGAGCTTTGCACATAAGCTATCGCTAGGGGGCCAATAAGGTGCTAGAGGAATTGATGCAGAGGAATTGATGCAGAGGAATTGATGCAGAGGAATTGATGCAGAGGAATTGATGCAGAGGAATTGATGCAGAGGAATTGATGCAGAGTAAGAAAAGATGCGATGGGTTAAGCCCGCTCAACCTTGATTGCACCTTCGCATCTTTGTCTGCAACTAGCCATCTTAATCATCGACTGCAACCATCAGCGCCACTTTTTCCCTCGCCACTTTTTCCCTCGCCATTTGATTGAGTGGTTTGTCGTTAGAGCTCCGGCAGATTTGTGTTGTCGATTTGCCAGGCCGATCATTGCTTACCAAATTGGCCCAAAAGCGCTCTATCTCTAACCTGAGTGCTTTGCTTAGATTGTGATTTTAATAGGGTTGAATGGTCGAAACAGACAATATTTAATATGCATAATAGCCATTGCGCCTTATCATATTTGGTCAATTCAGTGTTTATTCCGTGACCAAGATGGGGCAGGGCGAATCGATAATTATTCCCTGTGACCTTCAGCTTTCACAGCGGTAAAAATGCAATGGATTACCCAGGCGCCTTGATCGGATCTCGCGGGGATTGCGAGTAATCCTGCCTCTGTGTTTTGCTGAGGAACCTCATCGAAAGCTTTCTCTGTCAATTAGGTTGTCGATACGGTTGTCACTTAACTCGAATGGCCCTTCCAAGAGGGCGGAGTAGCGATGGAGGTGGCTTAGATCTTTGAATTTGAAAATTTTATTGACAGACTTAGATACTTCTTTGATCATTATTGTCCGCCCAACGAGGTAGTTCTGAACGATTCAGCGCTTTAGCTCCAAGGTGACTATGCATTTGAGATTTTTGGGGTTGCCTCTAGGGATCGAGACCAAAGAAACCACTTTGATCTCGTTGTGATCACAGTGTGATCACCGTGTGACTATTGGATGGAGTTCCAATACATTCGTGTTTGAGCGCCGCAAATATTTCGATTCATATAATGTCGATGCAAATATTGTCGATTTGAGGCTTCTAGCGAGACGTATCTCGGGTTTGACTTCTTCTTCGCTAATTGCTTTTGGATTATGAATTTGTAATTCACTTTCAATTCGACGAGATTCCAATACCTAAGATGGTGTCGTTTTTAGAGGGTGGGTCTCATAGACTTTTTTCAGGTGTTTATGAATAATGATTCAAAGAATGTAGATCCGACTGCGGCTGTCGACGAAATGGCCCTCTTCGACTATGATTTGCCGCAATCTCTTATTGCCCAGAGCCCTATTGAACCTCGATCCTCTGCCCGGCTGCTCGATGCTTCTGGTGAGAAATTCGTAGATCGCCATGTCTATGACTTCCCCCTGCTTTTGAAAGAAGGCGACGTCGTTGTGGTCAATGACACTAAAGTCCTTCCAGCTCGGGTAACGCTTTTCAAAGAATCTGGTGGGGCGGTTGAGCTTCTCTTTTTAGAGGAGGTGGCGCCAAGATTCTGGTTGACCCTGGCCAATCCAAGCAGGAAACTCCTTTTTGGGGTCCCCCTTTGCGACAGGCAAGGTGTTGTTGTGGCTGTCGTAAAAGAAAGACGTGAGCGCGAAGGTGATGCCCCAGTTCGATTGATTGTAGAGGTCTTAGAGCCGGAATTGATCGAGAAAAGTGGCGAAGTTCCGTTGCCGCCTTATATCAAGGAGCCATTGAAAACTCCGGAGAGATATCAAACCGTCTATGCCAATCGAGGCTCTTCAGCGGCTGCTCCTACTGCTGGATTGCACTTTGATAACGATTTGCTTGAAGCTATTTCAAGGGCTGGCGCCTCTTTGGTTAAGGTAGAGCTATCCGTTGGACTGGACACTTTTCTTCCAATCAAGACAGAGCGAATTCGAGATCATAAAATCCACACCGAGAGCTATTCGGTTAGCAGCGAGGCTTGGGATCAAATACGATCGGCACCTAGGGTCATAGCAATTGGGACCACGGTTGTACGAACGATTGAGACTGTTGGTACGACTGGCCAACTCAGTGGGCGCACGTCGATCTTTATCCACCAGGGCTATCAATTTCTTGTTACCGATGTACTGCTGACGAACTTTCACATTCCAAGGTCGTCACTTCTGCTCCTCGTAGATGCTTTTGTGGGACCGCGATGGAGGGAGATCTACGAGCATGCAAAACAAGAGAGATATCGGTTTTTATCCTTCGGGGACGCGATGTTGCTAAAGCGTGCCAACTCGGATTCTCTAGAGCGATGATTCGATTTACGATCTAGCTTCCGATCTAGTCAAAGTTTAGAGAAACAAAAGAATTAACATTTTGGAAATTTATAGACGAAAATCTCTGTTTTCCTCCTTTTACTATGGTTGTGACCAATTCTTTTGCCACTACTGGATATGTATGGGTTTCGAAGTCGCAATGGCCTAGGCAATAGCGAGTACCATTCCCTGATGTATCTGGTTTTTATGCGGTGAAGACGTCATTTTTTGCGTTTACACTCCGTTCATATTTTAGAAAAATGTTCGAAACAAACGGCGTTGAAGATGGTTAGATGCAGGAAAACAGAGCTGTCTTCCTGTTTCAAGTATTTGGTCGCTGGGGCGTAAGATCATTCCGCGCCCCTTTGAGAGATGGAAGGCATGCTTAAAATGAGTTATCAGGCGGAGTACATTTGGATTGATGGTACCAAGCCATCACCTTTGATGCGCAACAAGACCCGAATTATTGCTGATGGCGTCGAGCCAGGGATTTGGGGATTTGATGGGTCGAGCACCAATCAGGCTCCTGGTAGCAACTCGGACTGCGTGTTGCAACCCGTATTGGTTTGTCCAGATCCAATTCGCGGTGGTGAGAACCTTTTGGTGCTCTGTGAAGTTCTTACGACGGACTTTGAGCCACATCCATCCAACACTAGAGCCGCTTGTTTGGCTGCGGCCGAGCTCTATGCCGACCAAGAGCCAATGTTTGGTATTGAGCAAGAGTACACCTTCTTTCAGTATGGACGCCCTCTTGGATGGCCAGAAAATGGATTCCCAGCACCACAAGGTCCTTACTACTGTGGTACTGGCGGAGAGAAAATTGTCGGTCGCGAGATCGTAGAAGAGCACACAGCCGCTTGTATCGATGCTGGATTGGCGATTGAGGGTACAAATGCTGAGGTAATGATGGGTCAATGGGAGTTTCAGATTGGCGTCTTAGCTCCTCCTGTAATTGGTGATCAAATCTGGATGGCGCGTTGGTTGTTGGCCAGAATTGCTGAAGATCATGGTGTAGTAGTTAGTTTTGACGCAAAGCCGATGGACGGAGATTGGAATGGGGCTGGAGCCCACACCAACTTCTCGACCAAGGCAACCCGTGAAAATTACGATGCGATCATCGCAGCATGTGAAGCTCTTGGGAAGAATGTAGATGAGCACATTTCCAACTACGGTGATGGAATCGAACGTCGTTTGACCGGTGCGCATGAAACAGCCCGCTATGACGTCTTTAGCTACGGACCATCCGATCGTGGAGCCTCGATTCGTATCCCATGGCACGTAGTAAAGGCTAAGAAGGGATATATCGAAGATCGTCGTCCAAATGCCAATGCCGACCCCTATGTTGTTTCGCGGTTGATCGTTGAAACCGTATGTGGTGCTGCTGCCCAGGATTAATTTTGACTACCATCAACCTCGAGGGATGGTTCTTGATGAAAAAATTAAAACTCTTTGTCTAGGTCTCTGATCTACAAGCCGGTGGTGAAAACTAGTTTTCACCACCGGCTGTTTTTGTAGATGTAGGAGGGTCTTTAGCTTTGGTGACGCATCCTCTTTTTTCAATGCCGCCTGGAAAGCTAAATGAGCTAGTAGATGGGATCACTATTGGTTAAGTAGGTAAGCTGATTTGGTTTATTGAATCTAGACCGAACTTTCGTCGTTTGTCATAATTCAAATAGGTTCTAGTTCTTCTAAAAGGCGATAGCAATCATACTGGAACGCTAAAGATGAGTTATAGAACTTAGCCCTGCGAGGTCTCCTCTTTGGAGCGGACCTCGCAGGGCTATAGCAATTGCGGTACGGTGAGGTAGCCAAAGAGCGTTCTCTAAAGTGGTACTAAAGAAGCTAGCGCAAAGACTATTTCAAGCATGGGTTGGCTAGACGAGCGAGAACGAACCATCTTCATTAACCACGACAAGTATCTCGAAAGCGAATTGGATTATGTCGAAACCGAGCGCTGGACACCCCCTGAGCCAACTTTTAGACTAATTTCAGTCGAGCCTTTGACGGTCGATAGATAAAGCCACCTCTTAGCTATACTGTTACAGCAATAAACGCTCGGGTTGGGAGTTACCGCAATCCTCCTTTCCACCATCTTGTAGTCTTCTTTGACCTTCTCATTGAGTGCGGGACTATTCCGCGACTTGCGACTTCGAGTGACTGTTAACTCCGAAGTGTCACCTTGCCCCCAAATGGGGCTATAGGTTCGTTGGCCTCAGCCATTTTTTTAGATCCGAGGCCTTGCTATCGAGCTGCTATAAATATGGCTGATACGATCCCGTGTTAAAGAAATTATAGACAAGGCATCTTTTGAGTATCTGGGTCCCAGACCATTTGTAAAGCTACTCGATACGTCTTTTTGATGCGGAAAGTCATTTTGATAAAGTCGTTCTAAGGCGTCATCTATTTCGTTCGCGGCTACTTATGGAGCTCAGAGGCTAAGTAACAAGTCCGTACTCGCAACTGCAACAATGTCTGACTTACAACTTGGAGAATACCTTCGCACAAAAGGTCTCTTGATGAAGGAGCTGAACGACTGGAGAATCTCCTGTTCAAAGGCGAATGACAAGACTGGTGAAGCGGTATCCAAATACAGATCGGCACTAGCAAGTGAGAAGGTCAATATAAAGAAGCTCAAGTCAGTGACTTTTCTTTTATCTTTGGACCATCTCGCCGGGATCTTTGGACCACCTGATTCTTTACCTGATTAATTCGCTTCGGCGTCTTAAAAAAGCGGATACCAAAGGAGGAAAGAACATAAATGAGTTCAAAGAAATGGACGGTGGATATGAAAGATATCTGTAATTTATTGGCACTTGCGGCCAAGGGTAGTTAGAGCAAAGACTAAGTCAAATATGGGTTGGCTAGACGAGTGAGAACGAACCATCTTCATCAACCACGACAAGTATCTCGAAAGCGAATTGGATAACGTCGAAACCGAGGGACGGATACCTCCTGAGTCAACATTTAGACTAATGTCAGTCTAGCCTTTGGCAATCGATAGATAAAGCTTTCTTTTAGTCATAGTGGCACACCAGTTGACTCTCTGGTTAGGAGTTACTGCTTCCTTTTTGGTACCATCTTTGTCGTCTTCTTTGACATTCTCATTGAGTGTCTGACTATTTACAGCCTACGGCCACTATTAATGTTCCTGCGATTCGATACTAGATGTCTTGTTTTCTTCGGAATTATTTGTAGATATACCCCGTATTATCGATCTAGATAGTTATCGTCGTTTCTTTGATTACGGACAACTCACATGGTAGCTAGTGCAACGGTTCAGTGTGGTCATCCTGGATACCGCGTAATTTGATATCACCTTGAGGCAATTGAGACCTTTGCAGTTGCTTTGTAAGCTGTTTTCAGAGCTGTTCTCGGATGAGGGTTTTGCCAAGTTGTATTCTGGCTGAACTCCGAATCGCCTACAAAGCGACTTCATAAAATGAACTTTGAGTATTCCACAGCTTGTGACTTCGAGTGACAGTTAATTCCGAAGTGTCGCTCTGCCCCCAATGGGGCTAACGGTTCGTTGGCTGTAGCCATTTTTTAGAGCCGAAAATTAAACCATCGAGGTGCGATAAATATGGTCGAAGCGATCCGTGTTAAAGAAATGATAGAATCTGCGGTGTTATAAATTTGATAAAGATGTTTGAACGACCCTTATGACAGGTATGACTGATTCCCTCGGTGAAGTACGTTGTTATGAGTTCTCCTAAGGAATCTCACTTCAGATTAGCTCTTTGCCCTGGACGCTTTGACGCCCAGCTTCTTCCACTTTTTCGAGGACTTCGGCAGCCAGTTCTACGAAGCGTTTGCTCTGTTTTGTCTCGAAATGTGAGCGAGGACGTTCTAGATCTATTTTGATCTCAGCCAAAACGGTTGACGGTCTTGCTGAAAGCACCAATACTCGATCGCTCAAGTAAACCGCCTCTCCGACATCGTGGGTGACCATGAGGGCTGAGAAGGTCGAACTATCCCATAGCTTTTGAACCACATCCTCTAAGTGGTTTCGGGTCAACGCATCCACCGAGGCAAAGGGCTCGTCCATCATTAATATCTGTGGATCTGAAACCATAGCACGAGCTAGTGCCGCCCTTTGTTGCATGCCGCCAGATAGTTCCCATGGATAGCGAGTTTCAAAGCCACTCAATCCCACTTGCGCTAGGGCTTTTGTGACTCGCTCCGACCGCTCATGACTCGAACAATCACGGGCTCCCATTGCCACATTTTTAAAAATGCTAAGCCACGGAAATAGACTTTTGTTGTACTCTTGAAAGACGATCGCGAGGCCTTTGGGAACCTCGGTAACTGGCATTTGATTAAATACCACCGTGCCGCCATTTGGCGGGCGTAGACCAGATGCCGCACGTAAAAGTGTAGTTTTGCCGCTGCCGGATGGCCCAACGATACTCACAAACTCGTGTGGAGCTAGTTCTAGACTTACATCGCGGGTAATCTCGTTCAAGGATCCATCGCGACTTTGAATCGATACTCGAAGGTTTCGAATACTTAAAATTGAATTAGACATCGAACGAGCCTCCTAAGGTGCCTCTTTGCCATGACAGTAATCGGCGTTCAAATGATAAAAATAGTGTGTCGAAGATCCACCCGAGGCACCCCAGTACGATCACTCCACCGTAGGATCCTTTGATGTTGAAAGACTGTTGCGCGTTGGCAATGAAATAACCGATTCCGGATCCACCTCCTAGCATTTCGGCAACGACCATTACGGCAAGTGAGACGCTTAGGGCTATACGAAGGCCGGCGAATATTTGTGGGCTAGCCGCGGGAAGAACAACCCTCCAAAATAGAGTTCTACCTCGGAGTCCGTAAGTCGTGGCTGTATCGATCATGGTGGGTTCTATCGTTGAGGTCCCATTGGCCGTATTGATCAAGATCGGCCAAATAGCCGCAGAGACGATAGTAGCCACTACCATCCGACCGTTGATCCCGAAGATTACAATTGCGATAGGCACCAAAAGAGGAGTGGGTAGAGACCGCATAAAATCCACTACTGCAGAGGTCCAGTCTCTGACCACCTCATAATGGCCTATGATCATTCCTGCTGTTATGCCTATGATTACACTGATTAGAAAGCCGACCGCGGTACGTTCTAGCGAAGGAATTATGTCCACCCTCAGGGCTGAACTAGTTACAACTTTCCAAGCAGCGACCAATGATGCAATAAAGGTTGGAAACACGCTGGTGTGAAGGGTCACGGCCAGCAATTGCCAGAGGGCAGCCACAATGACCAAACCGAGCCATCCCACCGCTAGACGAGAGAGTTTTCTCTGTCTTGTTTGGTTTTGCTTTCTAGATATCATGCGTTGGTTCTAATTCCTTGAGTTCTCCAGGGGATAAATCGATCGATTATCCAGGCGAAGAGTCTGCTAATTCCCCAACCGAGTAGACCTCCCATGATGATTCCCCCAAACATCACCGAGGGTTCATTACCTTGTTGAGCTAGGAGAATGAACTCGCCCAGCCCTCCGGTTCCTCCGACGAGTTCGACTGACACCGTGACCACTAAGGCGAGGCTGATTGCTACTTGGATACCACTTGCGATCATCGGGCTAGCTGATGGCAGAACCACTCGATAGAGGAGGTTGAGTTTTTTTAGTCCTAATACCGCCGCTGTTTCGAGGACGGTGTTATCTACCTGACGAACACCCACTCTCGTGTTTATGAATACAGGCCAAAAAGCCGCGAAGGAGACCAATCCTGCGGTCATTCTAACTCCGAGTCCTGCAATTAGAATTGCGATTGGAATGAGCGCGAGTGAGGGCAGCGGTCGCATCATTCTCACGATCGTCTCCGTGGCGGCATCGGCGATTTGCGAACGTCCAACCAAAGTGCCTATTAGGATCCCGGCAACTACGGCAACTGATATACCTAGAGCCCAAGCTTCTAGTGTTGCAACCAATGCTGTGGCAAGGGCTGTCATATGAGATGTAATGCCACCCAAAGTTGCCAGTGGTGTAACTAGCGCGTTACTATTTACGGCTCCAGTTGCACTTGATAACTCCCAAAGCGCCAGCGCGACCAAGATGCCGCCAATTTGACGAACTGTGCGACGCTGACGAGGCGTAAGGCGCGCTCGAGGAAGCTCAAGAGGCCTTTCGCTTTGATCAGGCGCAAACCGCACTTGATTCACACTGTCCTCCAAGTCCAATCCCTATTCAGCGTCATTTGTTTGCTCCCGACCAGACCAGTTGGCTATTGGAGACGTTCGATGTAATCCAACCAAGCTTTTTCATCAGTTGCTCTTGCCCTTGAACGCTGCTTGAAGTGATGGTCGAACTCCAAACCGGCAGCTTCATATTATTGGCAACCGTGCTTGGGATGCTCGAATAGGTTGGAATTATAGCGCGAGCGGCGCTTGGGTTCTCGGCCGCATAGTTGAGCGACTGGTTTATCGCGGTTACGAATCGCTTTACTACTCCTGGATTTGAAGATATCTCTGCCGCACTTGTGAAGTAACCCGAGACGAGCATCCCCGGTTGCTCGCCTTCGAATAGCGGTGAAAGTAGTTTTCCTCCATGGGCGGCTATCGATGCCACGAAGGGCTCTACCTCGGTTACCGCTTGGACTTGCCCAGCGGCCAGCGCTGATACCATTGTCGGAAATGACAGGACTACGACATGTACTGAGGATGGATTTACACCATTTTTGAGGAGGACGCTATCTAGGGCTAGTTCATTTTCACCCTGTAGAGCATTTGACGCTATTGTTTTGCCCGCCAGACCGGCTATTGAAGTAATGCCACTATTTGCATTTACCAAGATGCCAGACCATGCATTGGTGGAGTTGGAAGCCGCGAAGTCTCCGGCAGCCACGAACCTTAACGCTATTCCGTGTGCGTTTGCGAGAATTAGATTCGCCGTAGCGCCGTATCCAAATTGCAGTGATCCACCTACTACGGCTGAGGCTACAGCGGCTCCGCCTTGTAAAGCATGAGGGACCACAGTTAGTTTTTGTTTGGCAAAGAATCCTTCCTTGATTCCGATATATAGGGGTGCCACGTCTGCTATAGGGAGGACTCCCACATTAATGGTTGCCGGTGCAATGGTTGTGCTTGTCTTCGCGGATGCGCTTGTGGTATTTGTAGATGACGTTGAACTTCCACAAGCAGCCGCAATTAGGCCAAAGGTTGCGAGCGAGGAAGCAGCTGTTATAGAGCGGCGGTTGATGTTTTTGAATATTTTCACTTTCTAGATCCCCCATTGATTGTTTTGACAGCTATACATTAGGTAGTACGAAGTAGCGGTGATTTCTTTTATTGGACCAAGCGATGCTGGTGATTCGATGGTTCAATAAAATATAAAAATACGGTGCGTTTTTGAGGCGCTCGGGTGGTGGGCTACATCCATATATCCGCTGGTGGCGGTTCTTGGCCATATTTTTGCATCCACGAGATGATCGGAGATCGAAGAACTCCGAGTTTTTCGATCTCCGCTTCGACTATATCGCCGGGTTGTAGATAGTTTGAGAAGGGATCGTCGGTACTAGCGGCCACACCGGCGATTGTTCCAGTAGAGATTAGATCCCCCGGACTATAGATCTGTGGTGAGTGGTATGCGACCAACTGAGCGATTGAGACCGACATATGAGAAGTGTTTGACTTTTGTCTAACTTGACCGTTGACTCGAAGCTCCATATCAAGGTCGTGAGGATCGCCTACCTCGTCTGGGGTGACGATCCATGGACCAATCGGGCAAAAAGTATCGATTGCCTTTGAGAATGAAAAGACGCCAGATTTCATTTCGCGCCGTTGAATATCTCTTGCTGTGATGTCGTTGAAGATCATGTAACCGGCAATGTGGTCTAGGGCCTGTTCGGCTGAGAAGAACTTGCCACCCTTGCCAATGACCATCACCATCTCTAGTTCGTAATCGAGTTCGTTTGTCAGTTGACTTGGGTAGACCACTGGCTCGTCGGGACCAATAATTGCGTCTACATTCTGGAAGAAGACGATTCCTTTATTGACAGGATGGGACCAGTTAACACGCTCTAGGTCCTGATGATGCTCTATGAAGTTTCCGGCGGTGTGAAAGAATTTTTTTGGTACGATTGGTGCGCGGAGGCGCACGCTCGAAAGTGGGAGTCTTTCTCCGGTCTCTCGAACGGCGCTGTCGCGTTCGAAATATTCACGCATGGATGAACAGTCCAACTCTACAACGGTCTCCCCATCTAACTTACCGACTCTCCCGGAATCAAATGTAACTAGTTTCATTCCGCCCCTCCTTGATAGTTTTATACAGTGAAAGTCACTTTTACTTATTCAAACAATACCAGTCATACTTTTGGCTGTCAAGTAGTTTTCCTAGCAAC
Source organism: Acidithrix sp. C25 (assembly GCF_904848545.2). Lineage (NCBI taxonomy): Bacteria > Bacillati > Actinomycetota > Acidimicrobiia > Acidimicrobiales > Acidimicrobiaceae > Acidithrix > Acidithrix sp. C25. Next base: position 251,353 of record NZ_CAJHCI020000002.1, on the reverse strand, counting down.
TATTGGTATTTGGAACTATGGCCTTTGCGTTCGGAGCGCTCGGTGTTTATCAATGCTTACAATTCAAGCCTCTGGCTAATTCTCCGGTTTGCTCGTCGGGAAAATTTTAATTCTTAATCATCCCGACTTTAGTTGACAACTTCGATCGAACGTGTAATAATGAAAGTCACTTTTACTATATGAAACTCAGAACGAAAGAGGATCCTCTATGAACGGTGAAATCGAGCCAGAGACTTCGTCATCTTGGCTTGGACTGGATGGTCGAGGAGTATTGATTGCTGGGGCCGGAGGTATTGGGTCGGCCTGTGCTAAGGCGTTCATAGGTGGCGGCGCAAGGATTGTTTTAGTGGATCAAGACCAAGCCAGACTGGAGGCGACGACGAAGGAGATCCATGGTCCCTGTAAGGCGATCGTCGCTGATTTATCGGTGGCTACTAGTGCTCGAATGGCAGTCAAACAGGCCACTGAAGTTTTGGGCGAGATCGATATATTCATTCATTGCGTAGGAATTAACCAAAGAAAGCCGGTTTTGGATGTTAGCGAGGATGATTGGACCAAAGTCCTAAGGATCAATTTAGATAGCGCTTTTTGGCTTGCACAGTCTGTTGGTAGGTCGATGGTGGAGCGGGGTTTCGGGAGAATCATCATTCTTTCATCGGTTTCGGGACTTCTAGCACACCCCGACCATGCTCCCTATGCAGCAAGCAAAGGGGCGATAAACCAGATGATGAGGGTAATGGCGCGGGAATGGGCTCCATTTGGGGTGACTGTAAATGCGATTGCACCGGGTTACACAGAGACGGATCTTACCATGGATTATCTTGAGCGAGATGGTAATAGGGCCAAGCTCCAAAAGATGGTTCCAGCTGGAAGGTTGGGGACGACTCAGGAGCTAACTGGACCAGCACTCTTTTTAGCGTCGCCACACTCGTCGTTTATTACGGGTCACGTACTTTATGTGGATGGTGGAAGGACACTGGTATGAGTAGTCGTCTTTTGCGACTAGACGCGGCATTATTTTCACTAGAGTTTCCACTCCAGCGTCCCGGGTGGAGAGATTTTAGTGAACTGGAGATTTACAAGGAGTTTTGATGAATATTGATCAACGGGCGCAAAGTCTCAGCTTCCCACAAGCGATCTACCCTCGTTTTAGTAAAAAGTGGGTGATGGTGACAGGGGCTGGAACGGGCTTTGGAGCAACGTTAGCTCAGCGAGCAGCCGCCGAGGGTGCAAATGTAGTTATTCACTTTAACTCCTCTGGCGCAGGCGCAAAGAGGACACTAGAGGCGGTAGAGAAATATGGAAGAAAAGCGTTTCTGATTCAGTCAGATCTCCGAAATTGGAATCAGACTAAGGAGATGTGTGCCGAAGTTTGGGAGCGGACCGGTGGCTTGGATGTCCTAGTCAACAATGTTGGTGACATTGCGACTGATCAGATGTCTTGGAGAGATATTACCGAAGACGTCGTAGATCGGGTGTTGGCGGTTGACATTAAAGGCACGTTACTGATGATTTCGGAAAATGGGCAAAGAATGCTAGAGCGAGGTCGAGGCTCTATCGTCAATATCGCTTCAACTGTGGTGGTCCGTGGAAGCCCTCGGGCGCCTCAATATGCTGCCGGAAAGTATGGCATCATCGGTCTTACAAAGTCTTATGCGGCTGCCTTTGCACCAACGGTGCGTGTAAATGCATTTGGACCGGGATTTATGGAGACTGAATCGACCATTACTAGGGAAGATTGGAATAACGGGCGGCGTGAGAGGGTGCTATCTCAGACCCCTATGGGTAGAGTTCCACTGCCTGAGGAGCTGGCTGCGGCAGCTTTATGGCTCGCCACCGACGACGCGAGTCACATGACGGGCAACTTTATTATGTGCGATGGCGGCTATTCGATGATTGGGGCATAGTTGGAGATGGGTCGACATGTCAGATTAGCAAATCTTTCAGGTAGAGCAACTTTGCTTTTTGATCAGGGCTACAGCGATGTAGCAACGTTGAGCAAGGGTCGCTTTAGCTCCGATCCTCAGAACTTGTTTGAGGTTTGGCGGGACTTTGAAGAATGGATGGATCAAGCTCAACCTCAGAAAGATGGCTCGCCGGAAATCTCCCTTCTGGGAACGCCCACGCCACGTCCTGGCCAGATCTTTGCTATTGGCCTAAATTATCGAAGTCATGCTAATGAGGCGGGTTACGACCGAAGTGGTCTTCCGCAAGTCTTTACGAAGTTCCCTAGCTCCATAGCTGGACCATATACCAAAGTGCAAGTGGTCACTCCTCGTCTCGATTGGGAGATAGAACTTGTGGTTGTGATGGCACGCAATGGACGGCGGATCAAAGAGGAGGACGCCTGGTCTTATGTCGCGGGGTTGATGGTTGGCCAAGATCTATCGGCTAGAGATGTGCAACTCAGTGGTTCTTCTCCACAGTGGAGTTTGGGAAAGTCATTTGAACATTTCGGTCCAGTGGGGCCATCTATTACCTTAGCGTCAAAGCTACTAAATCGCGATGATCTCATTCTCGAAGGTCGATTGAACCAAGTACTAGTTCAGCGGGCAAGAAGTTCGGAGATGATTTGGTCGGTATCAGAGTTGATCGGCCGTCTTTCGAGCGTCTGTGAATTAAGAGCCGGTGACTTGATTTTCACAGGTACACCATCAGGGGTGGGAAACCGCATGGACCCACCTAGGTATCTAAAGGCAGGAGATAGGCTTTCGAGCACGATAGGTGATTTAGGTGAGATCGTGTCAGACTTTGTGGAACCCACCGAAGCTAGGGAGGGAGCTGGATGAGCCAACGAGGCGGTAGTCGTATTGCTAAATTTACGCGAGAGGTTTTAGATCCAGATCAGCAAGCACTTTACGACGAGATAGCATTTGGGGTGCGATCCAAGGGGATTCAGCGTTTTCCTCTTTTAGATATAGATGGAGCACTAGAGGGGCCCTTTAATGCGATGCTATTGGCACCTAAGGTAGGAGCTGCCCTTTCGCAGGTTGGCTCAGCGATTCGTTACTCTACTAGCCTCTCAGATAGAGTTCGTGAGGCAGCAATTTTGATGGTGGCAGCCAGGTGGGACTGTGACTTTGAGCGCCGTTCGCATGAGCCCATTGCTGTTGATGTTGGTCTCACCTCGGAAGATATTGCCGCGATCTTTTCAGGTGGCCTTCCTGCGGCTGAGACACAGGCGGAGGCTACAGCCTTTAGAATCGGTGCTTTACTCGTGGGCGAAGGCGATTTGGACGATGATGACTTTGAGCAATGCCTAATTGACCTCGGTGAGAGGGCAATCTTTGAACTTTCGAGTCTGATTGGTTATTATCAGACTCTCGCGCTTCAACTTCGAATTTTCAGAGTATGACTGTGACCCCCATCTTGTGATCGGTCCTTTTGGATTGACCAAAGATAGATGGCAATCTGTGAACTAGATGCTTTAAGGGTAGGTTTGAGTTAAGCCGGAGGCTAAAAATTAATTTCTAAGGGATGAGGTAGCATTTATTCGAACGAAATAGATATGGTGGATCTTATTGGTTCAATATCAATTTGATTATGATGGCAAACTCGAGAATCGTAATCGTATTCTAGGAATCGATTTCTGATTCCCCAAGCAGTAAAGCGCAGTAATGGAGCACTCGACGATACCAGAAGAAAATGACAAATATAAGATCGATGATTCTAAAGTTGATGGCACCAAGTCACAGCCACGTTCCTATCGCGTTGAAGCCCTTGCTAAGGGGTTGCGACTCCTTTCGTTTTTTACTGCGGAGACACCGACCCTTCGTGTCAAGGAACTAGTGGAATTAAGCGGGATTCCCATGCCCACCACATTTCGGCTTGTTGCGACCCTAGAAGAAGAGGGTTACCTTGAACGAACGATAGATGGTCAGGTCCGGCCAGGGACTAGTGTCCTGGCGCTCGGTTTCGCAGCGGTGCAGGGTATGGACCTTGTGCAGACTTCCGATCCCAACATGCGAGATTTACACGCTAGGACTGCTGAAACGGTCAATCTCGGGGTGTTATATAGTGATCAGGTGCTCTTTGTTGCGCGGATACCACGGCGTGACGGGGTTCTTTCGGATGCCATTCGGGTTGGTTCGACGGTGCCTGCGGTCTTTAGTTCAATTGGCAAAGTTATTTTGGCCGGCATGTCAGAGGATGAACTTCATAGAACCATCTCGCAGACCTCTTTTGCTGGTCGTTGGGGACCCAATGCTGTTAGAACGATGGACGAGCTTCTTGAGCAGCTTTCATCGGCTCGAAGCGATGGCTACCTTCTCCAGCAAGAGTCGGCAATTCCGGGATTGTCTTCTATTGCAGCGCCGATACGTCAGAGCGGAAAGGGTATAGTTGCTGCGATCAATGTAGCGGTTCCCACTGCAGAATATACTCGCAAGAAGTTGCTTGATAAGATACTTGAGCCCCTTCTTGTGGCTTCAAGGGAGATTACTTTGCGACTTGGAGGAAGTATTCAATATTGAATGGTCTAAGAGATGACGCCTTTAAATTGCGCTATTTCGAGATTTGAATGTCATTGAACTGTCGCTGTTACGGATTCTATTTTGGAGTCGATAGACATTAACGAATAGATCGACCTCGGTGAAATGATTGAAGCTTTGAAAGGCGAACAATTGGGGACCGGATAGGATTGGGCGAAGTTTGCGATAGCCCGTGCTGTTTTTGTTCTGGAATTTGCATCTTATGAGCGGCTTTTAACTTTGAACGCAGGTTTTCATTCAAACTCTTGCGAAGCATGAGGGCGAAGTCGCCGATTGCGATTCGGATAACGAGACGATTTTCTTTGTCCGCTATGGACCTTGGTTCGTTAGCTGTCGTTGATCGCAGTATTCACTAGTTCTTGGCTAGTTAATTCTCCTAGAGGCGCAGCACCCCTTGAACTTCTTGCCACTTCCACAGGAACACAAATCGTTTCTTTTGGCCATTTTGAAGGTGGTTCTTAGCCCTATTTCCCGTTCGCCGAGGTTCTCGATGTGTAGGTGCACGGGTTTCGATTTCCGCTTTAGCTTTACCATTTCGCGGTATTAAGGCAGGATATGGCTATAGTAGGACAGATATAGCCTCCACGGAGGTAATTGAGGCCGACTTGACCCTTTTAGGTGGCTGTGGTGAACCGATCCTTGGGATAAGCCGGCCTCGTGTTCCTCTGATTCTTGCCCCGTAAACTTGATTAATATTCTATACCCCTAGGTGCCAACTCTATTGTCCCCTAGGGTTTGCGGCTATCTCCGTAGTGTTGTATTTTACCTAAATGCACCTAGTCCAGTTAGGGCTTCACCCACAACTAGAGTATGCATTTCGTTGGTACCTTCATAGGTAAAGACCGATTCGAGATTGCATAAGTGGCGCATAACTGGATACTCTAAGGTAATCCCGTTTGCGCCAAGTATGCTGCGGCAATCTCGTGCGATAGCAAGAGCTTCCCGAGCATTGTTTAGCTTTCCTAGGCTAACTTGTTCGCTAGTGGCAAGTCCCTGATCTTTTAATCTACCGACATGGATGGCAAGGAGCATTCCTTTGCCGAGTTCTAGTGTCATGTCGGCATACTTCTTCTGTGTGAGTTGGAAGCCTGCTATCGGTTTGTCGAATTGATCTCGCTCTAAACCGTAGGTTATGGCACTCTCTAGGCAGTCGCGAGCCGCTCCTAATGCACCAAAGAGGATTCCAAAGCGGGCTTCATTCAAACACGTTAGGGGGCCTCTCAGACTGGATACCTCCGGTAATACCGCGCTTGCTGGAAGGCGCAGATTGTCGAATACCAATTCAGAGGTGACGGAAGCCCTTAATGAGAGTTTTTTGTGGATAAGATTTGCGCTAAATCCAGGTGTGTCTGTTGGGACTACAAATCCTCGCACGCCATCATCCGTGCGTGCCCATACGACAGCAACTTTAGCAACCGATCCATTGGTGATCCACATCTTCGATCCATTGAGGATCCAATCTCCGCCGTCTCTTTTGGCATTAGTTCGCATTCCAGATGGGTTTGATCCAAAGTCGGCTTCGGTCAGACCAAAGCAACCGATGATATCGCCGGCAGCCATGCCCGGAAGCCATTGATCCTTTTGTTCGGTCGATCCAAAGGCGTGTATGGCTTTCATGGCGAGCGAGCCTTGAACGCTGACTAACGATCTAAGGCCCGAATCGCCTGCCTCTAATTCAGTGCAGGCAAGACCGTATGAAACCGCGCTAGTTCCAGCGCAACCCCATCCGTCGAGATGCATCCCGAGAACGCCGAGTTCGCCGAGTTCTTTTGCTAACTCGGCGACTGGAAGCTCTCCGGATTCATACCAATCAGCGACTTCTGGTTTGATTCGTTTTTCGACGTATTTTCGGACGGTGTCACGTATCGCGATCTCTTCGGCTGAGAGCATCGAATCTATATTGAATAGATCAAGCGGTTTGATTGGGGTTTTAACCATTTTTGTCCTTCCGATCATTACATGACTTTATGGTTCACGCTGACCAACTTAATTTTCGATCTGCAAGGTCGAAGAGTTCTAGTGAGCTATAGGAGATTGAACTCTGAGTGTTCGTCACCAAGCCCTCCCTTCAAAGAATACACCATCAACCAGAGGTCTAAATTGTCATTTTGTTTCAATTGCCAACTCGATATTTGTTGATATTTTCAAAATTGCTAGAACTCTAGGAAAAATGTCAATTCTTATATTCGCATCTCAATGTTGTGTTGTAGTGCGAGTTACGCATTGCCTACCGATCCAAGGTGCTATTGTAGCGCCTGTAATCTTTTTGTGAGGCGACAGTCGTCCTTGATTCTCAGTCAAATTTGCAACCTCGAATCCTTCGAGTGAAGGTTTTCATTATTAATTGCAATGTTATCAAAAGGGCCGCGCGAGCGGATGGGATTTTGCTTGTGATAAATGATCAGATTTGGCACCATGGGCGTTTATTGTTATTGAGTTTGATCTGGGCAATGTCGCTTTATTTGAGTCTTTAATCTTTTAAATGACCGTGGTTACCGTAGGTCCAGATTTTCCATCCGACTTTGGGTCCAAGAGTTTTTGGCCTTTTGTCAGTTAGTGGTTTATGTCATACTTGGCCATGGTTTTAGCGTTAACCTAATTCCTAGGGATAGAAAAGATTGGACTATGAAGTGATCGATCGAGATTTGTCAAAGTTGGATGCTTGTGGTTTGGCCGAACTCATTCGACTCAAGAAGGTCTCTCCTCTTGAGGCCGTTGATTCCGCTATCGAGGCGGCAGAGGAACTGAATCCTAAGTTGAATGCCATCATCCATCCAAGGTATGAAAAGGCTAGAGCCGAGGCCAAAGGGCAATTGGCGGACGGTCCATTTAGAGGTGTTCCGATTGTACTGAAAGATCTAGGAGCACCGATGGCGGGGGAGCCGTACTATGGTGGTACGACATTTTTGAAGGTGATTGACTTTCGCCCAACGAGTAATTCTTATCTCACCCAGTCATTTTTAGATGCAGGCTTTAACGTAATAGGTCGGACCAACTGTCCCGAGATGGGGACCACGATTACGACTGAGCCACTCTCATATGGCCCCAGTCGCAATCCTTGGAATTTGAATCACTCCACCGGCGGTTCTTCAGGTGGGTCTGCGGCGGCGGTTGCTGCTGGCATAGTTTCCGTGGCGCACGGTAATGACGGTGGAGGATCGATTAGAATCCCGTCGAGTGCTTGTGGGCTCTTCGGATTTAAACCCAGCCGCGGCCGTGTTTCACAAGGTCCCGAGGCCTCCGACTCCTGGGCGGGTGCGGCCATAGATCACGTTCTCACCCGGTCGGTGCGAGACTCAGCTTCCATTCTCGATCTTATCTCGGGTTACCGGCTAGGTGATCCTTATGTGGCTCCGGTCCATGAATCGAGTTTTGCAGATCAGGTTAACAAAGATCCTGGTCGGTTACGTATAGGCTTTGTAACACAGCCTCTTATGGAGGGTTACTTCAGTGATTTGGAATGTGTTCAAAGCGTTTTGGATGCAGCGAAACTCTGTGAATCGCTCGGTCATGAAGTGGTTTCGGCTTACCCCAAAGCACTAGAAGACCCGGCGTATTCGTTTACCTTTGTCACCATGGTAGCTTCATGGGTGGCAAGCGACGTTCTTGCGTGGTCGAATCTTTTGGGTCGGACCATCGATCCATCTGAGTTGGAAGCGGACAATGCACTCTTTTGTCAGGTGGGTATGTCTACGACGGCGCCACAATATCTCAATGCCATTGCATGGCTGAGTGACTATAGACGACGGATCGCCAGTTTCTGGGAGGTTGAGGGTTTTGATATTTTGATTACTCCGACGTTGCCGAAGCTTCCGCCAGAGATTGGATACCTTTGCGAGCCAGGGGTCAGCCAATCCCGGGTACTTGAATATATCCAATTTACTGGGCAGTTTAACGTTGCTGGAAATCCAGCAGCTTCGATTCCGTTTGCCACTTCAACTTCTGGATTGCCGATCGGTGTTCAACTTGTGGGCGCATATGGAAGAGAAGGAACGCTCCTTCGTCTGTGTGGTCAATTTGAGGAAGCGATTCAGTGGATGGATAGGTATCCCTCGGTACATGCCTCAAATGGGTGAGTCTATCCACCAAGCTATTTTCGCATCTATATTGCTTCATACCTGGTCGATACGCTCAGGGGTTTAATGCGAGTGATAGGAGTTGATGAGTTCAACGGATCAGATAGGAGATCTAACAGGTAACAGTCGACCAGGTGAAAAAGGAAGTTACAAAAGGGAGATGGACGACGGGTACTACTTAACCGGTCCTCTCCCTTTTGTCTATGTTGTTTTTTTTGTCTATGTTTTTTATCAATCCACAGAAGGAAGAACTTTATCTAGCGTGGAGCTAGCTCTATCTCAACTTCGAGGTCTGCCTGGTCTTCGTTGTTGACAAGGTTGATTTGATTCGTTACCAATGCCACCATGAGGTCATTTTTGGCTAATTCGAAATTTCTAATGATGCTAGAGCTTCCAACTATCTTGAGTTTTGAAACTGGAGATTTCATTGAGGTCTTAGCTTCGCTTTTGGCTCTTCTAACCTTGGATAGTACTTGGTAAATCGCCGAGGTCTCAATTTGATTGGCTTCGCCGGTCTTTAGAGTTGCTTCAGGAGAGGTCAGCTTCCCTAGGTAGGCCTTAGCTGTGTCCATTATTGTGAGATCGTTCGGCCAATCTTGGCTATGGACTGATCCCGACTCAAACCAAGACCAAACTTCCTCTGTTGCAAATGGTAGATAAGGCGCCAAAAGGCGAAGTGAGGTATTGATTACGGCGAGCGCAGTTATTCGTGCGGATAGAGTCTGCGAAGTTGTAAAGGTAACCCCTTGTTCGGATGTGCCATATGCTCGTATCTTTATCAGCTCCAAATAATTGTCACAGAACGACCAAAAGAAAGTCTCGGTTGCTTCAAGGCCGCGAGTGTGGTTCAGGGAATCTAGAGACTTTGTCGCATTTGCGACAACGCCTTCTAGATCTCTGATAACTGCTTCGTCAATCGGGGATAGCTCAACTTCGCTAACACCTTGAACGTCTAATTCACTAGCTGCGATAGCGAGTGCGAATTTTGAGGCGTTGAGAACCTTTATCGCCAAGCGACGACCGATCTTCATTGAATTTTCATCTGCTGCAGTATCGACACCAGGTCGCCCATTTGCAGCCCAGTACCTAAGCGCATCAGCTCCGTGCTTTTCGATCAAAGGCATAGGTGTTACAACATTGCCCTTTGATTTCGACATCTTTTTGCGGTCGGGGTCGAGAACAAATCCAGAGATTACTGTATTTTTCCACGGTAGACGATCTTCGCTGAGATAAGAGCGAAGAATTGTATAAAAGAGCCAGGTTCGGATGATATCTTGCCCCTGGGGCCGAAGATCCATGGGAAACAGTCTTTTGAAAAGGTCGCTATTTTCTTCCCAGCCACTTGCTATCTGTGGGGTCAACGAAGAGGTTGCCCACGTATCCATTACGTCATAGTCCCCAATAAAGCCACCTTTTTCCCCACGTTGTCCCGGGTCGTATCCAGAAGGTGTATCTTGAAATGGATCGATAGGGAGTTCATCTTCTTCTGGGAGAATGGGCGAAAGGCGATCAATTTGGCCCTCGTCGTCAATTGGGTACCATACCGGGATCGGAATCCCGAAATAGCGCTGCCGAGAGATGTTCCAATCCGAGGCTAGGCCATTCACCCAGTTGTCATAGCGAACCTTCATGTACGGCGGATTCCAATGTAGTTCTTTGCCGAGTTCGAGCAATCGCTCTTTATGGGCAAGGGTACGTATATACCACTGCCATGAGGTTACAACTTCGAGAGGTTTGTCACCTTTCTCAAAGTATTTAACGCTGTGTCGGACCTTTTTTGGCTGATCATGAAAGAACCCATGTACTTCTAGGGTTTTGGCTATCGTGGTTCGCGCTGTTTTAGTGGTCTTTCCTTCAATCTCGCTATAAAAGGCGTTGGCACTGTTTGGATTTTTGCTCGGGAAGCGTTCGTCGCTGAAGTCGATCGAGGCTAGGCGACCCCTGCGGTCAATGGTCGGCCGTAGTGCTAGATTCAGCTCTTTCCACCAGAGTACATCTGTCAAATCTCCAAAAGTGCAGATCATTGCGATCCCTGATCCCTTATCGATCTCAGCAAGGGGGTGCGCCAGAATTGGAACTTCGACTTCGAATAGTGGGGTGATGGCGAATTTTCCAAACAAGCTCTGGTATCTAGGATCCTTAGGATTGGCTACTAGGGCGACACAGGAAGCTAAAAGCTCGGGTCGTGTAGTTTGTATCTCCACTTGGTCGCTGGTTCCAGCCAACGAGAAGTTGATCGAGTAAAAGAGCCCATCTTCTTCCTTGTCCTCAAGCTCTGCTTGGGAGACTGCACTTTGGAAGTCAACGTCCCAGAGGGTTGGGGATTCTCCATGGTAGAGAGCCCCTTCTTTGAAGAGGCGAATAAAGCTGAGTTGGGATACCCTTTGCGCACGTTGGCCGATGGTGGTGTAGGTCTTGGACCAATCTACCGAAAGCCCGAGAGTGCGCCACAGCTTTTCAAAGGCCTGCTCGTCCTCTTGGGTGAGTTTTTGACAGGCATTTACAAAGTTTGTGCGTGAAATTGGGAGAGGTTTTGCATTCGCATCAGTGGGCGGTGTCGGTACGAATGTCGGGACATAGGAGATGGAAGGGTCACATGCTATCCCATAGTAGTTTTGGACTCTTCTCTCGGTGGGTAGGCCATTGTCATCCCAACCCATTGGGTAGAAGACGTTATGGCCGGTCATTCTTTTAAACCTTGCAATGATGTCAGTATGGGTATACGAGAGAACATGTCCGGCGTGTAATGAACCTGAGACCGTGGGTGGCGGAGTATCGATCGAGAAGATTGGAGAGGTTGTATCATCTTCTCTAAAGGTGAAAACTCCGCTTTTTTCCCAATTTTTGCTCCATTTTTCCTCAATGCCATCGAGAGTTGGCTTTTCGGGGACTGAAAACGTCATCGCTGCCTTTACCATACCTTTGTGATTCACTTACACAATAGTGCAACAGGTCAAATTGAAGAGCTACGACCGGCCGTCGACGGCATCATTAAGATGTATGTTTGCGGGCCGACAGTCTACGATGTGCCCCATTTGGGACACGGTCGTTTTGTGCTCGTTTATGATATTCTACGCCGTTACCTTGAGTATCAAGGCCACGGCGTAATACACGTTTCCAATATAACTGACGTCGACGATAAGATTCTCGCGCGAGCCGACTCTGAGAATCGCCAGCCATCTCAGGTAGCTGGCGAGTACGAGAAGGTTTGGTGGAAGGTCTTGGATGACCTAAATGTCCTAAGACCTACCCACGTTCCGCATGCTACCGCTTACATCCAAGAGATGATCACCTTTATATCTGAGTTGATAGAGATAGGTGCGGCATACATAGGTGGCGATGGAGTTTACTTTGAGGTGTCGCGTATTGAGAGCTATGGACTTTTGGCCCATCAATCTTTGGAGTCCATGCGTTCAGGTGCTCGAGTGGAGCCCAATCCGAACAAGCGGTCGCCAATCGACTTTGCACTGTGGAAGAATACTCCAAATGCCGAGTGGGCTTGGGAGTCGCCCTTTGGCAGAGGAAGGCCGGGTTGGCATACTGAATGTGTCGTAATGGCACAGGATCTGCTTGGTTCATCCTTTGATATTCATGGTGGGGGAGCTGACCTAGCCTTTCCACACCATGAAAACGAACGCGCACAAGCTTTGGCTTTAGGTAGTTCTTTTGCAGACAAGTGGGTTCACAACGGGTTTATTGTGGTTGGCGATGAGAAGATGTCAAAGTCGCTTTCAAATTTTGTAAGCTTACCCGAGTTGATTGGTGAGGACGATCCTCGAGCCTTTCGTCTTTTGGTCCTTCAGTCACACTATCGTTCTCCTTTGGAGGTGAACTCCACCTTGATTGGCGATGCTGCCCGGGCCTTAGAGCGAATTGACAATGCGCTAGTGCGATTTGATCGCCATTACGACGCATCTATTTCGCATGTGCAAGCAGATTCGGAGATTCTTGAATCTTTTGGGCAAGCTATGGATAACGATATGGATACGCCGCTAGCCATCTCGATTCTCTTCCAGGGAATTACCTCGATGAATGTTTCCTTTGACAATGGTGACCTGACAAAGGCCATAGCAATCGCAAAGGCGATAGAGATCGTCGTTAGGGTCTTTGGACTTGGGGTAACCAGGAGTGAGCTTGTTCTTCCTGATGCTGTGGTTGAGCTCTTTCTGGAGCGCGAGGGGGCTAGGCAAAGGAAAGATTTCGCGGCTTCGGATCGATTGCGTGATCGCCTTTTGGAATTGGGTTATGGGATCGAAGATACCAAGGAAGGTGGCCAGATACGAAAGCTTTAGGTCGTGGGCCAAGTTGGTTGATTCTACTTCTAAATAGCGGTTCCTTGGCCGTTAGAAGTCACAACCCTTCTAGCTCCTTAACCCAAGTAAAACCCCAATGGTGACAGTCGCGGGTTCGTGGTGCTAAGTGTACGTGCAATAAAATCTATGAGTCCATTTTTTGGTAGTTGCGCCATTGAAATGGTAACTACTTTTGAAGCCATAGGTGCTTTATAGATTTGCAGCGCCACGAGGTCTCTCGTTTGGTCGGTTTTGTTGAGCTTTTGTCAGTAATGTTTTGTCATAAGGTTCCACTGGGTGTTTAGAGCCTTCAATGAGAAGGCACCCCGATCACAAGGAGAGGTAACTAGTGATCGGGGTGCCGCGGAATGTTTTTTTAGTTGGCTTCTGAGGTCACTCGGACGTAATTTTCTAGTTCGCTAGCTGCAACGCCTACACCTTGAAACTCCGATAGGACTTGTTGGGTCGAGGCTTGAGATGAGATCACAATCTCGGTGGTGTCGTTGTTGCTAAGCGATAGCCGCGATGCAGTCTCGCTTATCGTCTTTAGCTGTGTTTGAATTTCATGAGTCGCATTATCAACCTTTGATGCCAAAGTTCTAACTTCATTCGCTACGACCGCAAAGCCCAATCCTTGATCGCCAGCTCGAGCGGCCTCGATCGATGCATTTAGAGATAGAAGTTTTGTTTGGCTAGATATCTCCCTGATAGTCCCCACAACTTTGTCGATTTGGTCTGTCTGGACAACAAGTTGATCTACCAGGGCCGTATTAGTGGCTGCATCAACTACCAGCTTCTCAGCTCCGCCAGATACCTCTTCAGCACAGGTGATACCTTCAGTGGCTCGTTGCGATAGATTTATTGCCATATCTTGCAGAACTGAGAGTGCCCTTTTGGTCTCTAATTCTCGTTGGGTAATGTCTGTTGCTACTTTTATGACGCCAATTATTGTGCCATCTAGATCAACAACGGGCATGTAGGTAGCTTCGAGGTAGATGGTTGATCCAGATTTAGTTACCCGTTCGATCTTGTCAGAGAAGAAAATTCCATCATTTAGGCGCCGCCACAGTTCCTTGTAGTCACTTGAAGAGGCGAAATGTCGCGTGCATAGTTCACTATGATGACGGCCGATTAGGTCTGATATCTCATAATTGACAGCATTGGCGAATAGTCGATTTACCCATAGAACATTGCCTCTCGTATCAAAGGCGATCATGGCCATATGTTTTTCCAACGCCGCGAGAGCCACCTCGGGACTAAATACACTTCCTAGCGAACTAGAAGTGGCGCCGCCTTTACTTTGCAGAAAAGGTTCCCTCGTGGGGACTTCAGTTAAAGACACCCCGTCTCCTCTCGAATTTTCCTAATGTAAAGATGCCAGCTCGTTTTGAAGCTCGATAGTATTTATTTTTAGACCAAAAATAAGCATTTCTCTTGAGCTTTCTTCGAGCAAAATAATTTTGGTTAGGCAAATCTACTTTGTATCATTTCGTCAATTCGACGGCATTTTATTATAGATATTTTCGAGATTTGAATAATTATTTTCAGAAGAGGGCTCAACGTGATAAATATGACTCCTATTCTGATCTTTAACAGCTGACTCGCGATAGTCGCGGATTCAAATCTACCTTCGCGACTATGGTTCGATCCAAGCCTCAGCTCTGGGGCAATACGGCGCAGACAGATAACAACGACCATCACGTGGGAACTTTCTGTGGGCCCTTTTTTAGGTATTCTTAAAATAAGGGGGTGTGGCGCTGGCCTTTATGTATGGGTGATCGTTTGGTGATGGGTCCTAAGCGACAAATGCGCTCAATCCAAAACTGGTGGGCAAAGCAAGATTCGAATGATGGATGCAGTTCGTCAGATCTTTTTTTTGGAGATTTTCGATGCGTCAATTTGACTGCTTTTTAGCCAATCTTTAGTGGACAATAATTTGAATCGGCTTCTCTGTGGTGAATTGTTGGTTTTGGAGTCCGCTTTATTTGCTTGGATGATCGTAGATTTTTTCGTTTTAAAAGCTGCGCTGTTGACAATCGGAGATTTTTATTCTTCGAGTGGCTTGACGATGTTACTTAGTGGTAACATAGTAAGTGGATTTATAGATACTTTATGTTGTGAGGTCTAAATGGGCGATTTTTCCCTAAAACTAAATGAAGACCAGATTTCGATTCAGAAATGGGTCCATGATTTTGCCGAAAATGTTATTCGACCGGCTGCCCAGGAGTGGGATGAGCGCGAGGAGACTCCGTGGCCCATCATTCAAGAGGCGGCTAATGCTGGATTGTACTCTTTTGATTTTTTGGCGACATGTTATGGAGACAAGACGGGGCTGATGCTTGCGTTGGTAAACGAGGAGATGTCCTGGGGTGATGCCGGAATTGCTCTAGCGATCTTTGGGTCTACATTGGGTGTGGCTGGGATCATGGCCAATGGCACGCCAGAACAGATAGGCGAATGGGTTCCGCAGTGTTTTGGGACTCCGGAAAAGCCACAACTGGCCGCTTTTGCGGTTACCGAGCCAGACGCAGGTTCTGATGTATCGTCGCTTCGAACACGTGCAACCTACAACGAAGCCAACGACACCTGGACCGTAAACGGTACCAAGACTTGGATTACCAACGGAGGCATAGCTGATATTCATGTAGTTGTGGCTACTGTAGATCCAACTCTTGGCTCTCGAGGCCAGGCTTCTTTTGTAATACCACCGAAAACTCCAGGTCTTTCGATGGGTCAGAAATTTAAAAAGATGGGAATTCGAGCTTCACATACGGCTGAAGTTATCCTCGATAATGTCACGATTCCCTCGTCGATGCTACTTGGAGGAAAAGAGAAACTTGACGAGCGTCTCGCTCGAGCACGTGAAGGTAAGAGATCTTCTTCCCAGGCGGCAATGGCTACTTTTGAGGCATCCAGGCCAATGGTGGGTGCACAAGCGGTGGGAATTGCCCGAGCTGCCTATGAGTACTCGCTCGATTACGCCAAGGAACGCAAGCAATTTGGTAAGGCGATCATTGAGAATCAAGGTATCGCCTTTAAGCTCGCAGATATGGCTATGCGAGTGGAGGCCTCTCGTCTATTGGTTTGGAGAGCTGCAAATATGGCAGCGACACATGTTCCCTTTACTAAAGGTGAGGGATCAATGTCCAAACTCTATGCGGGTGAGACAGCCGTTTGGGTTACTGAACAGGCTATTCAAATCTTAGGCGGTTATGGTTACGTTAGAGAGTACCCAGTTGAGCGCTGGCACCGAGATTCGAAGATCTATACGATCTTTGAGGGTACAAGTGAGATTCAGCGGCTGATAATTTCAAGAGCAATTTCGGGTGTAACCATCCGCTAGGCCTCGCTCTTCTAGAGTATCTGCAATGGCTCCGCTGTTGTGGAGATTTTAGGTGTGAACCTGAGGTTTCTTTCGCGCTAGGACTGCTTTTTTCTTTGTCTTTGCAATTAGGAAAAATAATCGATAATTCGCGCCGCTCATCTTGGCTCTTTGTAGTTATGAGCGGCGCGTAATATTTAAGGTTTACCATATGGCGACCGTGATCTTTGGTGGGGAAATTTAACTATTGAGTGCTTTTAGCTGTCATTCCCTGGCTCTCGCTGGATACCCCTTAGTCCAGCCCAGGCAAGTTCTGCCACTCGCGTAGCCCACATTGGTCCATTGGTATCAGTAAATGAAGTTACGCCGGGGTCACTTGTCTCAATCTCACGAAGCCATCGCCGCACTGTTCCTTCGGCTAGCGAGATAACTCCAAGCGCTAGGAAGCGACGGTGAGCCTCAGAGATGTCTGCATCTATCTGGCTGGTGACGAGGTCTGATATTTCATTTTCAATTCTAGATATTTCCATTTGAAATTCGACATCTAGACGCTGGCCTGAGCCGAAGAGTAGCTCGTATCCGGCTCTGTTATCATGAGCGAACTGAAAGTAACTCATATACCCACGCGACACTCGCTCGTGTACCGTCTTAGCGCCGGTGGTAGCGTCTCTAATAACATTGCAGAGTTCTATGCCGACAAGATTTAAAAGCTCAAGATATAGTGCGCGTTTTGAGGCAAAGTGTTGGTAGATAACGGGTTTCGTTATTCCAGCTGAGGTTGCGATCTCTTGCATCGATGTCGCATGAAAGCCCTTTTGCGAAAAGTGCCATAGGGCGTGTTTTAGAAGCAGTCGCTTTCTTTGGTCTCCAGGCAACCTTAATTGTCGCTCTGAATTCTGATCTACAACTTCATGGATCTTAGATTCCAAATGGACCTTCTAGTTGGTTGGGGATGATTGAAAATACATACCTTCTATATAAATTACCATGCGGTAGCTTAGCGCCTTCAATTTGAGTCAAGGATCCTTGGGCTGAGATCGTGCTTTTGATAAATTGTAAGATGTCTGAAATAAACGTCACTGTGATTAGTTGATTTAAAGCTTGCTTTTGTTGCTTGATGAACAATTGCTTGGGATATTCCGGCGGTTGACTACTATTTTAATCCACAAATGACATGGGACTACTGGAGCTAGAGAAATGATGATGACGGTCGATTCCGTGGTCCAAGAGCGACGTTTTTTTTGCGAGCTCCCTTAGTGGGAGACGACCTGGCAAATGCGACTTGCTTAGATCTCGGTAGGTATTGTTTGTAGTTTGGCGTTATTTGTCGCTTGATTAGTTATATAGTTTGGAAACAGTCGATTTTCTGCACCGCTTGAAATGGCGGGTATGGCAAGACCAGTCATTTTTATGCCAAAGTTTCTAGGTTTCTTTTCTCTTAGCGGTCGGAGATCTTGCTAGCGTTGAAATCCAGGATGATTGTCCTCGGGGAGTTCCAACTCCTGTTTGTCTCATCAAGCATTCTTCTTTGTGCTCTTTCGATACCACCTTGGGAGTGTAGAGTTGTGGAGATTGAATTGCCATCGCCAGACGCTATTCATTGTCTTGGATATCACAAAGGGATAGCCAAGACAATGATTAAATAACCGCTAGATTTATCAGTTGCCCATAAGGTCTAGGACAGGGTTAGCATAGTGCTAGTAATGGACTATGGCGTTTAGGTTCACGCCCATCTCGCGAGGCTAATGCGATTGGGACGAAAGTCGCAGTATCGGCTCAATGCTTTACCTTGACTATCTTTGCATACATCCCAGCGAGCAGTTACGTGCCTCAGGGCGAATGATATTTGCGACGTTGCCCTAGGGAGATCCTCGCGCGAGCACTTACAATCATCGACATCGCCCTAGAAACCGCCTTGGTGAGTTATCGATGGCTTATCGAGTGAGCTTTTTGTACTTCATCCGATGAGGTCGATCCGCGTCGATGCCAAGGCGTCGGTGGTGATCGGCTTCATAGTCCGAGAAGTTTCCTTCAAACCAGCGGACCTCTGCTTCTCCCTCAAAGGCAAGTATGTGTGTCGCAACCCGATCCAAGAACCATCGATCGTGACTGATCACCACTGCACAGCCAGGAAAAGTCAGTAGGCCATCTTCAAGTGCCCGGAGCGTGTCGACGTCGAGATCATTCGTTGGTTCGTCTAAAAGGAGTAAATTTCCACCAGTTCGCAGGACCTTGGCGAGTTGTACCCGGTTTCGTTCTCCACCAGAGATCTCCCCGACACGCTTTTGCTGTGAACTTCCTTTGAAGCCAAAGCTCGCCACGTAGGCCCGTGCATGGATCTCTCTGCTTCCCACTATGATTCGCTCGATGCCGCCCGTGATTTCGTCAAAGACGGTTGCCGCCGGGTTAAGCGTGTCCCTTGATTGGTCGAGATAGGCAAGAGCCACTGTTGCGCCAACTTCGATTGTACCGCTGTCAGGTTGTTCTAGGCCAACCACCAATTTGAACAGTGTCGTCTTCCCTGCACCATTCGGACCTATGACACCAACAATTCCCCCTGGTGGGAGGCGAAACTCAAGGTCTTCGATGAGCAAGCGGTCGCCGAATCCTTTGGTGAGCCCGCTTGCGTTGACCACGTTGTCGCCCAAGCGGGGTCCTGGTGGAATTGCGATCTCCAAGACATCGCCTCGTCGATCTGCTGCTTCGGCCTCTGCCACCAGCTCATTAAAGGCGTTGACTCTAGCTTTACCCTTGCTCTGGCGGGCTCGAGGTGACATTCGAATCCACTCGAGTTCACGAGCGAGCGCTGCTTGACGTGCCCGATCTGTTTTTTCCTCAGAGGCGAGGCGCGCCTGTTTTTGCTCAAGCCATGAGGAGTAATTTCCTTCCCAGGGGATGCCTCGACCACGATCGAGTTCAAGGATCCAAGAAGCAACGTTGTCGAGAAAGTATCGGTCGTGCGTGATGGCGATCACTGTGCCGCTATAGTCCTGCAGCGTCCGCTCCAACCATGCTACTGACTCAGCATCGAGATGGTTCGTTGGCTCGTCTAAAAGGAGGAGGTCAGGCTTTGCCAGAAGTAATCGGCAAAGGGCAACTCGACGTCGCTCTCCTCCAGAGAGGGTTGTTACGTCGGCATCCGGTGGCGGGAGACGGAGTGCATCCATGGCGACTTCGAGAGTGCGCTCAAGATCCCAGCCTTGTAATGCGTCAATTCTGGTCTGAAGATCACCCTGTTCGGCCAGCAGAGAATCGAAATCCGCCTCTGGATCAGAAAATGCTTCACATACATCATTGAATCTGGCCAAGAGATCCAGCTGCTCTTTTAGGACTTCTGCGACATTGCCCGCGACGTCCTTTGTTGGGTCAAGGAGCGGTTCTTGGGGGAGGTAGCCTACGGTGAACCCGGGAGTGAGTCGGGCCTCACCGCTGTAACCGTCGTCTAGTCCAGCCATTATTCGAAGGAGTGAGGACTTGCCTGATCCGTTCGCTCCGATTACGCCAATCTTTGCTCCTGGGTAGAACGATAGATTGATGTCCTTGAGGACCTCGCGATCGGGTTGGTAGAAGCGACCGAGATTGCGAGTAGTAAAGATATGTTGAGCAACCATGACCTCTAGTCTCACCTGTGAGCAGTGATTTTCCTTCACTTCGAACAAATTTTTTCCATAAATGAGTCGCATCGACATATCCGTATGTCTATTTGTCCGCAGATAAGGCCAAAGCGCCACCCTTGAGTAACTGCAAAGTCCGTCACGGACCTTGCAGGAAAGGCGTTTCATCAGGGTCTTCCTCCGTGTGGAGTACCCGACCTCGATGAACCATTCGTTGCGCCGCTCCAAAATCCCTACGCATGCGTATGTACTCTTTTTCTTTTCGCTCTGGCCGGTCTAGTACTTTGCGTCTTATCCATAGATGCCGAACAAAGACGAATCGATGGTTGCCCATCTCCCATGGACATCTTGCGCTGTCGTGGTTTACTTTGAGATCTTCTGTGGATTGTAGCCGTAGTATCCACTTGGATACTACGGACTTCCGGTTCGCCTTGGAACTTCTTAGCGAGAATCTTTCTCACTTGTAACTATTCAGGAGGGCTGGGCAATAGTGGTGTTGGCAGTACAGCTAGAAAGTTATCCCTACTTTCGACGTGCGTCATGAATGAAAGAGGTTGTAAATCACCTACAAGCTGATAACAATCACACTGCAATGCTACATAGATGATGGAGGTAGGCCCTCCGGGATCGCCTTTTGGGAGGAGATTCCAAACCACCTTATCGATAATGGCACGGGGCATTAGCTAAAGAGCGTTGTTCAAAGAGCGTTGTCCAAAGCGGTACGGAAAAGTTAGAGCAATGACTCTTTCAGGTATGAGTTAAGAAGACGAGTGAAAACAAACCACTGACGAAGCGTTCGAAATTGGTATGGATGATGTCGAAACCGAGGGACGTCGAACTTTCGGGACAACTTGGAGACTAACCCAATTAGTGCTCCTTGGGCATCCGGCGTGTAGGTGGCGTGAGCTTAACATCAGGCGTTTATGTGGAACATGAGAACCCAGTCCTAGACGTTCTTGGCTAAGCCCACATGGGCTAAGCCCATAGATGAGGAAAAACCTACAAGTTGCAGATCAACAAGAGGGAAAGTACCAAATGCCTATGGATTGGGGGCGGACCATCCCGTAGTAGCTACGAAGTCCTTGTAATGAGGATGGAGCCAAGGGGATGGAGTGAACAGGAAATGCAAATGAACAACTTCTCAAGGTAAAAGTTGAGGGGGAGGGATCAAATGACAAGACCACGACAAGAAAAAGCTTTTGATATCGACAAGTACGTCGTACTTAAACCTGAATCCACAGAAATGGACCAGCTTGAGCCCCTCGGTGTGACTCTGAGTCGGTTTTTCGGAACTGATTTAGGTTTGACGGAGGGTCTATGGCTTAAATCTGGTTTCAGAGTGCCAAATATGACCTATTCGCTTTGTGATTGAGCCTTTTTGGTCATTTTTGAGATTGTGAAATCTCATTTTGGGTATAGTGACCTAATCCCTTGTCTTCTAGAGCAGTTCCTTCAAGTAATATTCAGTGTGTTAGGTAACCAGATGTTCAGGTGATGGCGATCTCAAACTTTCTGATCCGATCAAGAGCCTCTAAGAACTTATCCTTATAGTGCCAGTGTTCTTCAAGATGCAGTATTACTTTTCTAGCTGAACGAGTGATATGTCCTGCGATCTGAAAGTAACACCGTCGAAGCTTTGGTGTGGTGATAACAGTTTCTGTAATAGCACCTATTCGTGCAGTGAACCGTGCCAGGTTGTGTGCAATTGCACTGCAATTGCACCAATGGCTAACCAGACCAGAGCTAACCAGACCAGAGCCAACCAAACGGCATTAGCGTTCATGTATCTGGATGGAACATGATTCCATCTAGAACCTCCTTTGAGATCCTTGATGACTAGTTCGATCTGGGCATGTACTCGGTGATCAGCCTCAAGAAAGAGCGTTTCGCCTTGTCGATCGGTAATAAATGCGTGATAGTCATAGTCTCTAAATAGTGCCAGCTGAGACCCTGGAGTAGGCTTGACCCTTCGTACGATAAGACGAACGTCTTGTCTATCTCTTGCAAATGCGCGATATTTCACTTCTGCTACATCAGCTCCACCTTCAAGCCAGTAGGGAATTGAAGTCCAGGCATCCTCTTGGATATCGGAGATGATACCTTTTAGTCTCTTGGACATCCGTGTTGTAATGCAAATGCGAACATCACCCGCACTAGCTGCGTCTCTAACGGCTCTTGAGTAGAACCCAGAGTCAAAACGCATGGTTATTTCACCAGTTGCTCCAGCGGCTCTGGCATTGTTGATTACCTGGGTTACAAACTCCCCGGCACCACGGGCGGTATTGGCATTGCCTTCACGAGTCACTATTCCAAGAATGTCACCTGTCTTGCCAACAGCTGCTAGGTGTGGGTGATACCCCCTTACTTTGGTATAACCAAATCCAGCTCCTTCTTTTTTGTTTCCATATACCTGACATATCGTGGAATCAACATCAATGGTGAGCGGCTCATCACCTGGACCTGCTCCAGCTAGCCAGGCTCGTTCTAGCAACAAAGCTGCAACTCGTTCAACATCTGCGATGTCACTGGTCTCAAAACTACGCAAGAAGACACCAAGAGTGGATGGTGCTGGCATTATCTGACCAAGGATAACTTGTGCATTTGGGCTTTCAAGGATTGCAGTGTCATCAATGCAATCACCACCGGCCAAAATGGAGGCCACGATAGCCATAGCTTTTCTGCCAACATTTGCTCGTCCAGGACGATCCTCTAGGTCAATGTGTAAATCAAAGAGATCCCTAAGGCCAAGTCTCTCAGCAAGGGTGATAGGGAGTATTAACCCACTGTTGGAAACTGCGTTCGAATCGTCAAAGGTGACTATCAAACACTCTAAAGCACTAGCAGATGCTCGCATCTAAAAGGTGCTCCTTGAACTGATGGATTTGAAGTGTCTTCAAACATCATTCTACCAGTTCAGAGCACCTTTTCTATACCAAAATCAAAGTTGAGCGGCTAAATTTTCGGTGGATCCAGGTTAAAGCATACAAAGAGGCAAAAGCCAATCGAGGAGCACCAGGGATTGATAAGCAGTCCATCTCAGTCTTTGAGATGGATCTAAAGAACAATCTCTACCAACTCTGGAATCGAATGGCTTCTGGAAGTTATTTTCCAGCGGCAACTAGATATGTCGAGATAGACAAGTCAGATGGCGGTAAAAGAATCCTAGGTATTCCAACCGTCAAAGATCGCATCGCCCAAGGGGTAGCTAAAGCCTACATAGAGCCAAGATTGGAAGAGGTCTTCCACGAAGACTCCTATGGTTACAGGCCGAATCGCTCAGCCCATGATGCCATTGAAAAAGCACGCAAGAGATGTTGGAAGTACGATTGGGTCATTGATCTAGATATCAAGGCCTTCTTGGACACAATAGATCATGAACTGCTGCTAAAAGCTGTCTCTATGCACGTATCAGAGCCATGGATAATTCTCTACATCAAACGTTGGTTGAAAGCTCCAATGCAAAACAAAGATGGACAACTAATAGATCGAGAGCAAGGATTACCCCAAGGCGGGGTGATTTCTCCGATTTTGGCGAATCTGTTCTTACATTACGCTTTTGACAAATGGATGGTAAAGAACTTACCCTATGCCCCGTTTGAACGATACGCGGATGACCTTTTGGTACATGTGGAAACAAAGAAACGAGCCGAAGAGATCCTAGAGGCTATAGGTCAGAGAATGACGCAGGTCAAGTTGGAGTTACATCCACAAAAGACCAAAATCGTCTATTGTAAGGACTCCAACCGTAAAGGAGAGTTCGAACAAATACGCTTTGACTTTCTAGGATTTACCTTTGCACCACGCTACGCCCGCAATAAGTTCAAGCAGCAGTTTAACAACTTCCTGCCAGCGGCTTCAGATAAAGCGGTAGAAGAAATGGGCAGAGAACTTAGGCGGTTTCGTATTCACCTCCAAACAGGCCAAACCATAGCCGAACTCGCCAGGCTTTACAACCCGGTGATCTTAGGCTGGATCAACTACTATGGACGCTTCTACAAATCCAGATTAGGCCAACTCCTCCGACGTATCAATATCTATTTGATTAGATGGGCACGCAAAAAGTACAGGCGACTTAGCATACGAGCAAATGCTTGGAAATACCTATCTCAAATAGCCGAACGTGAACCCAATCTTTGGGCTCACTGGTCATTTGGGGTAATACCAAAAGTCGGTTCGCTAGGAGCCGTGTGAATTGAGAGGTTCACGCACGGTTCTGTGAGAGCGGGGAGGGGAAGTTCCTCCCCGCCACTCGACAACCACCCCATGAAAGCCCAGGTCATGACCATATTGGTGTCTGGATTTGGGCACTACAGTTGAGCAATCACCTTCTTGGTTCGAGCTAGGGTATCTACTACTCCAAGAATAGAGTAGATCTCTTTTTGGGTAGAGTTTGGAGTAGAGGAGATACGAAGGTTATGTAGACGTTTGTTATCATCTAACATCGTTACGTTCAAGCGGCTATGGGTAGACACTTGAGCAAGAATGCTGTGAACACTTCTTTTGTCACCGGCTTGAGATAAGCTAAGTGCAATTGCTCCATAGAGGTGATAAGCAACTACTGAGATAAATAGATGAGCAGCGGTACGACTAGCTAGTTGGTGATAGATCGGTCTCATCCCTAGATTGCTCTTTAGGGCTTTGAATGCATCCTCTACCTTTGTTAGGGTCATATAGAGCTTCCAGATCTCTTCTGGTTCTAGATCGTTCCTATTGGTCTCAATCACATATGCACCATAGAGAGTCTCAGCTGCTTCTTTTACTTTTGGTTTCTCAGTCAAAACCAGCTCTTTGACTTTTTGATCATCGCCAGTTATGGTATCTATCTCATAGCGACGTGCAATAGAGCGATGCTCTTGCTTTAGCTTTCCTATTCTTGAAGCCACAGTTGTGGCATTGGAATATTGACCACGCTTAACTGAGTCAGCTAGTTTGTCAAATGCACTCTGGAACTTAGTTTGCATACCTCTAGCAATTGCCTCTTCTTTATCCCTGCGACGCTCTGAGATACATAGGATCTGCTTTATCTTGTTGTCCATTGAGTCACTTGCGTATGGTTGAGCTCTATTGGAATGGTTGGCTTGGGGTTCATTGCTCTGGGAGTGCTTGGCCTGTGGACCGCCAACTTGTGGAGCAGTATCCATCGAATCGATACCGAGGGACTCGCCGCCAAGTGAATGGTTAGCTTGTGGATGAGCGCTGAGTGATCCAGCATCGATGAAATCAACACGCATCGACTCGATGCCCATCGACTCGATGCCCATCGACTCGATGCCCATCGACTCGATGCCCATCGACTCGATGCCTTGTAGATGAACAACTATTTGCTCAGAATCCACCTCAGCACCCAGGTGGCCACCCGACTCAGCAACTTCTCCCTCGGCACCCGATTCGGCAACTTCTACCTCAGCAACTTCTCCCTCGGCAACTCCCACCTTGCCATCCATCTCGGCACCCGCCTCGGCAGCTTCTCCCTTGTCATCCAGCTCAACACCCAGGTCATCACCCAGTTCTTTGATGTAGATGCTCTCATTGGAGGAGTTCTTGATCTCTAAGAAGGTATCTTTTCCTTGGCGTAGTTCAGCTAGATAGTGTCTAGCTGCATTAGCGCGTGTAATTACCAGATAGCTAAGACCATAGGACTCAATCAGTGCGATGTTGTCATAAGTTGCTATCCCTCTATCCATGATAACCGTTGGGAGATCTTCGCTAAAGAGTCCCTGTCTTAGGTGACTAGAGATACTAGATAAGACATCACCAAGGGTTTCAGGCTCTGACTGATTACCGGGATATATGTGGCTATAGATCGGTAGTCCACGATCATCCACCAAAAGGGCAAGACTTACTAAAGTACAGTCGAAGCGCTTCTCTTTGGAGTGGCCATATTGGGCTAGATCATTACCAAGTGTTCGTCCCTCAAAATAGGCATTGGTAAGATCAAATAAAAAGAGACGCTTATTAGTTGGGTAAAGCTCATTCTCGGCTTTGATAAGTGCCATCTCGATTGAGTCTTTGGCTTCGTAGATAGCATCAGCTATCTCATAAATAGCATCTTTACCGATATTGCTAAGGTCTTGGTCTACCAATTCATAGAGTGCAGAGTCCTCTTTTAGGAAGCGATGTGTTTCAAGATCAGAAGAAGGAGCAACCAAACGAGCACATATTACAGCTTTAGCAATTGCTGTCTCTTTTTCACTAAGGCCACAACGTAGTAGCTGCTCTTTGATCTTCAATCTGTCATAGAAGCTACTAGCTATTAGTTCAGGACCTAAGCGCCTAATATCAGATGCCTCTAGAGATGATGTATTGACATTTAGGAACTCGGCATCTTTTGTGATTACTTCACGATCAGAGCGAAGTGTTTGAGTAACAGAAAAGCTAGATAGAACTTTATCGGCGATTGACTTTAGTTCTAGATCACCTTCAAACAAAGACTCAGAGCCAGCTAGTCTCATCGTCAATATCTGAGCTAGCTTCTTGTAGTCCTTAGGATCAATCTCAAGTCGTCCTAGATCCATAACTATCTCTTGGCGTACTTTGTCTCCTTCGCGATAAGACCTAACTAACTGATGCTTTATATATTTAGTTCCAGTTGCCTTATTCTTAGTGGTCTTCTCGCGAATGAACATATAACAAGTATACCAGATGAATTACCTTGTAGGCCAATATTCCCAGCTAACTCTCAGCTTAGGGCACTACATTCGCCACTTGAGAAAACCGAACTTCATCTACCAGCATCTCCAAATAGGGGTTACCCCTAAATAGGGGCTAAAAGGGGGCTTAAACGGGGTCTTGGGGGGAATTCAGCCGAAACTGGGGTTAGGTCGTTTTCGAGTCGATATTCCTTTTGGCGGAGTCTTTACAACAACTCGGGTGGATTCTCCTTCACCAGCCTGTTCTGTTGGGTCAATTAAATGTTGCTGGCAATATTGGCGACCTGAACAGTTACTCTCACTTTTCTATAGGAAGTGAACTGATTGATATCGTGATCGTTGATCCTTGATCGTATCTTCATCGCAGTGCGGCGATTTTACACGTTAACGACGCAGCCAGGAACCGATGGCATAGAGTGGTACGTTTACTAAATCCTCTTGTACGCGATAATTCGACAATGAAAAGCGAGCAGCTTCTGGTGGCTGAAAGCGATCAATATAACTGCGAAGGCTCTTAGATTTCAGGTTCTCAGATGCTTTTACCTCAATCGGAACTAGTCCTGAAGGTCTTTCGATGGCAAAGTCAACTTCAGCAGTTGGCTTCTCGGGGGTCCAATACATTGGAACTTCATTTCTCGTAGCGACTATCTGTTGTAGAACGTATTGTTCCGTGAGAGCACCATGGAATTCGACAAACGTCCTCGATCGGTTGACCAAGACAGTGGGGTCCAATTTAGTGAGTGCGCCAAGTATTCCAACGTCATGAAGGAAGAGCTTGAATATCTTGGGATCCTCATAGCTCCGTGCTGGGTGAGCAGGTTTTGTAAACCGGGTTACCTTGTGGACTAGCCCCGCTCCTTGTAGCCAGCTAATCGCATCCTCGAAATCTCGAGATCTAGCTCCTTCTCGTACGTGGCCAAAGACAAAGCGTCTATTTTCGCGGGCAAGTTGGGCGGGCATCGATTCCCAAACTTGGGCGATTTGGCGACTTATTGAGGGGGTCGCATATTTGGCAAAGTCATTCTCATATCCTCGGACAATCTCTAGTTGAACTTTTCGAGCAGCCGCAACCGACCTCTCTTCTCGATAAATTGATACCGCCTCCGGCATCCCGCCCACGAAGATGTATTCATTTAGTAGTTCAACCAAATGATTATGGAACGTAGACATTAGACCGTAATCTTGTTCCAGCAAGAGGTCGGCTAGATGCTCTTCTCCAAGTCCTCTAAGGAACTCATCAAAGTCCAGGGCGTGAAGGTTAAGAATGTTTACCTTGCCTACTGGAAAAGAGTTATCTTTATGAAGCGCAACCCCAAGGAGTGAGCCGGCGGTTGCTAAATGGATATCAGGGCGTAGCTCTTGAAAGTACTTGAGAGAGGTAAGCGCTCTTGGAACATCCTGGATCTCATCGATCACGAGAAGAGTTCTAGCGGGATCGATAGTAGCCTTGGCAATAATTTGAAGGCCTTGTAATAACCTGTTTGGATCGAGGTCGCCCTCGAACAGTTGATTCACGTCTGGGTTACGCTGACAGTTGACGTACACTACCTTTTCGTAATTGCGCTTACCAAATTCTTGTATAAGCCAAGTCTTTCCGACTTGTCGTGGTCCGAGGATGACAAGGGGTTTGCGAAACTTATTGTTTTTCCAGTTCTCCAGCGATTTTAAACAATGCCGTTCCATATAACCATTATACTTCGTCGCACAAAATTCCATGGAAACAATGTCAATTCATACACATAATTCCATGGAATCAAGGTGAAAGGGCGCTGCATATCACAGGCGTATCAGTTCCATCTTGATCGTCTAGAAGTTGTAATCGATCTTCTCATTCCCCGAACTAATCCCAATCAGAGTAGATTTTTGGGATAGACATTCCCGATAGGCTCCGGGGGATGACGCATCCACTTTATGTGCTAAATTAGCTCTTCGTCCCGTTTGAACCGATTTGGATCTGGTCGTTTTACCGTATTGAAGTCGTTATAACGGGAAATGTCGTTGACGACATAAAGCTTTGGGCATCGGTGCGGATAGCAACTCAAAAGCCGATATCGCGAACATTATGATACACAACTTCAAATAGATCGCCCCGACGACTCCAAAGGCAAGTTGTCTATCGTTTATCCTTCTGAGGTGATTTAGTTTTAGGGTTACGAATTCCTCGATGCCTCGAGCCTCGCCTTTGCAACCAAATAATCGAAGATTGCAAATGAAATCGCGATCAATACATCATAAGGTGCCATGGCATGGCGGTTATACCAAGAAGCATTATCTAAGTGCAGATGATTTAGCACGACCAATTGATATCCGCCTGATAAAGTGCGCAGTCACTGTGCAATTAAGCCACCGATCGGACAATTAGCAGTTAGCGCAATTCCCATCACGAACGGTGGGATCGATAAGATCGGAGAGTTACCTTCAGAATGACTCCGCTTTCATTAGTTCAAATCTCTCTTGCTTGGTGGATTCTCATGCGTTGTACGCGGCTGCTTTGCTCAGGAAGGCATTGTCCTTCTGTAATCCTGCCATCTCACGGCGAAGTCGTACGAGATCTTGGCGTTCAGCAGCGCTCAGAGGCTCTTTGCTTGTGATTTCGCTAGCTTGGATGCATCGACGTTCGTCGCGGATCCACCTTCTAAGTGAATCCTCTTTAAGGATGAGCTCTATAGCTACTCTTTTACGCTACGGCCGTAATCAATTGCTCTATGGGCTGCTTTTGAACTCCGAGGCGAAGTTCCTCCTATTGATTGCCATAGTGGCACCTAACATTGCAACATCGTATGGGTAATTGTTAGGTGTCTACTGATTCTGGGTAACCTCAGTGATTTCGGATTTAACCTTAAAGGTTGATAGGCCACTTATGTCTATGGGCGGCATGCGCAAGGTGACAGTCTCAAGGCGATAGTTGCTATTGCAAGCAAGGTATTCGGACAGGTAATGGGAGCTGATTCAGGGTATCTAAATCTCAAAGTTTTTTCGTCGCGGCAGTTTTAGATTCTGATTGGATGTGTTGCATATAGAGTCTGGCGATCTGGATAATGGTGTTTTTGCCCAAATATCTTTAAGTCCAAATATCTTTCACTAAAGATTGAGATATCGGCTCGGAAAAGGGGCATCCCATCACATCAATCCTGAAATCGCGAGCTCTAATTATTGGACAACACTGGAGTGGATCTCCAAAGTCTTCGCTTCCGATCGGAGATTTTCATTTAGCTACAGTTTGACAATTTGCTTTGCAGTAGATGCTAGTTAGCAGCCAAGGGGTGAATGAGGACAGATATTTAACGCTGACCAAAGATAGATTCGTTGGGAAGATCAATTTCACTTAGCTCTAGGGTGTTTCGAATTGTCATATGGAGCTTTACTGGGAGATTTTCAGCGTCGTTGGTGAGAGTTGCAATTTCGTTTCGGCGATAGGGCAATTTTCTCCGATTGTCGAGAGTTCGTAATCCAACCTGCGCCCTCGATGGAACTCGTTTTCAAGTTCCGAATTTGAGGCAATCTGATTTTCGTGTTGATGTGAATCATTCTTAGAGATTCTTTTTTGTTAAATTAGATATTTGGATTGATTTATAGGAGTACATTTTGGTTATGTCTAGTCCAGAATTAATCGTAGAAGTCAAAGATTCGACACTTTTTCTAATTATTAATCGTCCTTCAAAGATGAACTCCATCACTATGGAGGTCTTAGATGCGATTCATCAAGAGTTGAAGCGTTTTGAAAATGAACACTACGTGCGCTCGGTGGTTATTCGCGGGAGTGGTAATAAGGCCTTTTCGACTGGCGTTGATCTTTCGACTATGGCCGAAGGCGCAACCTTTTACGAATTGCATCGTGCCAGAGCGGCACTTGGTGGCCTCTTTCAATATATGTGGAGCTATCCAAAGGTTATAGTGGCTGCCGTAGATGGCTACGCGCTGGCCGGAGGTTTTGGCCTTATGGCTGCTTGTGATATGGTCTTAGCAACCTCACGGTCAAAGTTTGGAGCACCTGAGATCAACGTTGGAGTTTGGCCATTCGTGATTACGGTGCCATTGCTTCGATATATTGCGCCTAGGGCACTGTTTGAATTGATGATAACAGGTGAGCGTATTGACGCCAATCGCGCTTTGGAGCTTGGCGTGATCAACAAGGTAGTTTCAGAAGAAAAGTTCGATGGAGAACTCTTTAAAGTTCTTGCAACTCTTAATTCAAAGTCTGGATCTATTACGGCACTCGGTAAGAGTTCGTTTTACAAGGCTATGGATATGACTTCCGAGCAAGCCCTTTCCTACCTTCAGTCCATGCTTTCAATTGTGACCCAAACACAGGATTCCAAAGAGGGGATTATGGCCTTTGTTGAAAAGCGAGCAGCCTCTTGGAATGATAACTAGATAGACGGACTCTGGTTCTGAGAGTGGTGCTAGCGATATTACGATTAGATTCGTATCTGTTGCAATTGGAGGTCACTAAATTTCGACCTCTGTTTTCATTCATCGATGTCATAGACTTGGAGCAGTAGTTGGGCAAAGTAGCACTAGTGACTGGTATCACCGGTCAAGACGGTTCCTATTTGGCAGAGTTTCTTTTGTCGATGGGGTATCGAGTGATAGGTATGACGCGAAGATCTTCGACTCTAAACTTTGAGCGAATCGCCCATATCCAAGATTCAATAGAACTCGTATCTGGAGACTTACTGGACCAAACTTCGCTGCAGACCGTATTGAGTGAGTCCAAGCCGGATGAGATTTACAACCTGGCAGCTCAGTCTTTCGTTCAGACCTCTTTTAGTCAGGCCGTTCTAACGGGAGAAACTACCGCTCTTGGTGTTACAAGACTGCTAGATGCGGTCAGAACCGTGGTTCCATCCGCTCGGTTTTACCAAGCATCTTCTTCGGAGATGTTTGGTAAGGTTCAAGAGGTTCCACAGCGTGAATCGACACCTTTCTATCCTCGGTCACCCTACGGGGTTGCCAAATTGTATGGCCATTGGCTCACGGTGAACTACAGAGAGAGCTATGGAATGCATACTAACTCTGGTATTTTATTCAACCATGAATCTCCACGACGTGGTCTTGAATTTGTGACCCGTAAGATTACAAATTCTGTTGCATCGATCAAGTTAGGTCTCACTAACGAACTTCGCCTCGGTAATTTGGATGCACAGAGAGATTGGGGATACGCCAAAGACTACGTTCGAGCGATGTGGCTCATGCTTCAACAAGATGAGCCCGGTGACTTTGTCGTTTCGACTGGGGAGACTCATGAAGTAAGGGAGTTCGCAAAGCTCGCCTTCGAGGTAGTGGACCTTGACTATCGAGATTATGTGGTCCTGGACGAGCGTTTTGTGAGGCCCGCAGAGGTTGATCTGTTGGTCGGCGACAGTTCTCATGGAGAGGCAAAGCTTGGATGGAAGCGCGAAGTCGATTTTCCTGAGCTTATCCGAATGATGGTCGAAAGCGATTTAGAGATTCTCAAACGCCAGATCGGATAAGTAGCAAGATTTTCGACAAAGGTCGCACTTGTACCGGATGAGATTCTCTTAGTGACCGCTTGCTAGTTGCTTTGTACTTGTTTTTGTCTTGGCTTGAGTGCGGCTAGTGGGAGAAGTCGAAGATTTTAAAGTGACTAATCCGAGGCGATGGCGAACCAATCCCGGTCGTAAATACCTTGAATGCACCATGGTCTTTGGTTTTGATGGCCTGGTCGCTTTTTTGTTGACTGTGTAATTTTCAAAGGTGTAGTTGGGTCTCTATAAAGCTTAAGTGCTCGGCGTCATTGGTTAGGTATTTTATTTTCGTAGTGGATGAGCGCCCTGTCGCCTTGATTATTCCGTTTGACGATCTCCATAAGGATGATTGCAATAAAAGAGTTCGCTGCATCGTTGAAACCCTTCGACATCAGTTTTTGAATATATCTTTCCTCAAAGGAGGCGAAGCGTCACGTTTGCTAAGAAGAAGTCCAATGAAATGTCGCTCGCCTCAGAGACAGAGGCTGCATATCTAATAGAACTGGATCACATTGGTATCCAAGTCGGCGGTTTTCCTGCTGTGTACGGTCTAACTTTGAGGGTTGAACCGGGAGATTTGCTTTTGATTTCTGGTCCTAATGGTGCTGGAAAGACTACTCTTTTTCGTGCTATAGCTGGTCTAGCTAGGATCAACTCGGGTCGAGGTTCAGTTCTTGGTTTCGACTTGTATTACCCAGATAGAGGTCTGAGGTCTCGAATAGGACTTATTAGCCACACCAGCTACCTCTATGAGGATTTGAGCGTGGATCAGAACTTGAAGATTACGACTAAGAGTCTTGGTTTGTCGCCTCAAAGAGTAGATAGCGCAAAAGAGCTACTTGGTCTCGATCGACGCCTCTGTCAAACATCGGTTTCTCAACTTTCAGCAGGTCAGAAAAAAAGAGTTACCTTGGCTAACTTGGTGATAAAAAACCCCCCTATTTGGTTGCTGGATGAGCCTCATGCCTCGTTGGATTCAAATGGTCGCAGTGTTGTCGATATGTTAATTCTCGAAGCCAAAAAGCGAGGTACTGCTGTTTTGGTATCAAGTCATGAAGGCCATGGTCCGCTTCTAGGTAGTGGTCGCTCTTTGACTTTGGTGGGTGGAAGGTTTCTCCCTAGTCCAAGGGACGATAAAGCTGCTTTTGACAAAGAGGGCTCATCGATCGATTCGACTTGGGATCCCTCGGCATGAGAGCGATGACGATCTTTAAAAAAGATCTTTTGATTGAAAGTCGTTCCAAGAGCGGCCTTGGTCAGGTGTTGCCCTTTGCCTTGATTGTGCTTTTACTATTTGGCTTCGCCTTCGATACCCAAGGGCCGCTTATGGTCAGTATCTCGCCGGGTCTATTTTGGGTTTTGATTACATTCTCTTCGATCTTGTTGGTATCACGTTCAATGCGAGTGGAGTCCGAAAATGATGCTGTGGACGGTCTACTGCTGCTTGGGTTCGATGGTATCTCAATTTTTGTAGGTAAGTTTCTAGCTCTCTTTTTGATTCTGCTGATCCTGGATATCTTGGTTGGAATTGGGGTTGTAGTCCTATTTTCGGTCCCAATTCATAGCTTTTTGCTACTGTCCCTGTCGACACTATTGGCTACTGCTGGTATAGGATCTGTAGGTCTGGTTTTTGGCGCCCTAGTTCGTGGAGCTAATTCTTCGGAGAGCTTGGTTCCCATGCTTGTCTTGCCGATATTAGCACCAGTTGTAATTTCGGCGACAAAGGCGTGGAGCGATGCATTGAATGGCCATGGTTCGATTTTTGATCCATGGTTGAAACTTTTATTGGTCTTTGCTGTTGTATTTATAGTTGGCGGCGCGGTCTCCTTTGGCGCCATTTTGGAGGACTGAACTCTTGAAATTGAAGATTGCACAGAGATATTTGGCCGCGAGTGCCCTTGTTGCCATCGCGGCAACTGTGGTGTTAGGCCTGTTTATAACTCCGCCAGATGCGGTTCAGGGAAATTTAGCCAGGTTGGTTTACGTCCATCCGGCGGTGGCTTGGGTTGCATATTTAGCTTACGGAGTCACCACTTTGGCCTCGTCTCTATACCTTTGGAGGCCAACGCGCTCGCTTAGGTGGGATCGCCTCGCATCTTCCTCGGCGGAGGTGGGAGTTGTCTTTACAGCACTGACGCTCATTACGGGATCGATTTGGGGTCGTCCCGCATGGGGTGTCTGGTGGACCTGGGATGCACGGCTCACCACCACTGCGATATTGTTAGTTCTCTACCTAGGATATCTCGCGCTACGTGCTGTTCCAATGCCGGCAGATAAACGCGCTAAGCGATCCGCAATAGCGGCTTTATTTGCCTTCATTGACGTTCCAATCGTTCATGAGTCCGTTGTTTGGTGGCGAACCCTTCACCAAGGCGCAACTGTTGCATCGTTGGGGATGAATGCCAAGATTCACGGGATTATGGCCTGGACTATGTTGCTAGGGTTTGTTGCTTTTACTCTCGCGTATTGTGCATTGGTTGTCTTTAGATACAGGATTGCTCAAGGCGAAGATTCTCTGCGAGAGAGACAAATTTCTCAATGGCAAAGCGAAAGATTGGCTCAATCACAAAGTGATGCAGATCGCGTTAGCGAACTGCTAGATAACGCTAATTCTAAAAGCAACGTTAAAATGGTTTGAGCAGGATCGGATAGATTTAAAGATGAATGGTTACGTAGAAGCAGGTTATGGATTTGTCCTAGGTGGACTTGGGGCGTATTGGGCTTGGTTAGCTAGTCGAAATTCTAGAGTAAAAAAGGCTTTGATTCCAATTCCAGTTGAAAATGAAAGAAGGCGACCGAACTCCTCTAACCCAAGACAGGGAGAGAGATAGTTTGTCGGAGCAACAAGAGGTATCGGACCTCCTCAATGATCGGGCAATCTTTGAACCGCCACTCCCAAAAAGGGCTAAACGGCGCCGAGCCTTAAAGATATGGTCTCCATTTGTAGTTTTAGCCCTAGCACTGGGATTTCTTTTAGTTCGGGGCCTCGGCAACGCCTTAGTTTATTTCAGGACGGTAGATGAGACACTCTCCATGGAGGCAACCTTGGGGACTTCTACTTTTCGCCTGGAAGGAGTTGTTGTGCCTCACAGTGTTACCACTAACAATCAGGGGGGCGTTGATTTTCAAGTTTCAGGTGTGGATGGGCGAAGGATTTCTGTAATTGACAGCGCTAATCCTCCTCAGCTTTTTCAAGCGAATCTTCCAGTTGTGCTGGTGGGTTACCTTTCTCATGGAACTTTTTACTCTAATCAGATCATGGTCAAGCACTCATCGAGTTACATAGCGGCGCACCCCTCTCGAGTTGCGTCACTTGGCGGAAAGAAACTATGAACGCGATAATTGGCACCGCAGGTCTAGTCGTGTCGATCGTTGGTTCAATCTCGGGGATTATCTCGTACCTGTTTGGCATTCGTGCTAAGGATGCTAAATCTATTCGGCGCAGTGGGGGATTTGTGGTACTGGTCTTTGCTGGTGCGCTAATTAGCACCGGTGCCATGCAGCATGGCCTTTTGACTCATGACTTTTCCCTTAGCTACGTTGCCTCGAACTCTTCACGGGAGACACCGCTTCTCTATCAAATTACCGGTATGTGGTCATCTCTTGCTGGATCCATCTTGCTATGGGCGACAATCTTGGCTCTCTATCTGGTTTTAGTCCTTTTTAAATATCGAAAGCGCGAGTTAGATGTTGCCTTTGGATGGGCGATGGTAGTGGGGTTGGTTGTAGCTGGCTTCTTCTTTATAATGATGGCCACCTCTGCTAACCCATTTCTGACTCTTGCCCATCCGCCGATTGACGGAAGCGGGCCTAATCCGCTTCTTCAGAACTATCCCTTGGTGGCCTTTCATCCACCAATGCTCTATATGGGCTATGTTGGTTTTACTGTTCCATTTGCATTCGGAATAGCGTCGCTCATCTCCAATCGTTCCGATACAACATTTGCTCGAGAGACTAGGTACTGGGCGTTGGTTGCCTGGATATTTTTGACACTTGGTATCTTCCTTGGGGCTTGGTGGTCATATCAAGTTCTTGGTTGGGGTGGCTATTGGGCTTGGGATCCAGTTGAAAATTCCGCCTTTTTACCTTGGCTTTTTGGAACCGCTTATCTTCATTCTTCCATGTCCGGCTCTCGGGGCGGAAATATGAAGATCTGGAATATTGGCCTTTTGGTGGCTACATTTTCAATGACAATTTTGGGCACCTTCTTTACCCGCAGTGGCGTACTGCAGTCGGTGCATGCCTTTTCGGGATCGACGCTAGGTCCTATCCTTATAATCTTTTTTGCCTTTGTAACTGTAGTTTCGTTCGGCCTTATCGCCTGGCGCGCCTCGTCGATGCGTGCGTCGTCGTTCTCTGCGACTGGTATAAATAGAGATGGCACCTATCTTGTGAACAACCTCTTATTTAGCGCCTTTGCCGGCATCGTCCTTTTAGGAACGACGTTTCCACTTTTGGCTCAAGCTATCAACAACTCGATCGTATCGGTGGGACCACCGTTCTTCAATGCCTTTACAGCACCACTAGGGTTGGCCCTTTTGTTTTTTATGACGGTTTCACCCTTTGTCCCTTATACCAATATTTCGATCAAGTCTCTCTTCAATGAGCTCTTTGTGCCATTGATGATGGGTCTTCTAGCGATGGCGATAGCGGTATTTTTGGGTTCTAGGGATAAGGGCTTGATAGCAGCCTATGGTTTTGGTACCTTTGCCTTGACGGGTTCGCTCAAGAAGATGATTGGGGTACTTCTCTCCCGACGAGGCCTAAAGCAGTCGTTTTCGGTTCGAGCACACCTTATGGGGGGTTTGATTGCCCATATTGGTGTTGCTGTCGTGGCTATAGCTCTAGCCACGTCTACCGCCTTTGGTGTCCGGGGAGAGGTGAAGATCTCTCCATTTCAAAGCGCATATTTTCAAGGTCACAAACTCACATATGAGGGCGTATCGACCCTGGTGACGCCAGCTAAAACCTCACTTCGAGCTGCAATTATGATCGATGGTCGGGGGCCCTTTTATCCAGCCATCTCTCAGTTTGGAACGAATTCCCAAGTTGTGGGTACCCCAAGTGTGAGTGCCGGTATTTTAAGAGATGTCTCCGTCACACTTGATTCACCACCACAGAGCGCTAAGTCGCAGGTAATCATCGGTGTAGTGGTCGAGCCACTGGTGTCTTGGCTTTGGATCGGTGGGGTACTTATGGGACTTGGTGGTGGCCTTGCTCTTTTAGGCTCGCTTCGGTTCAAATCTAAGGTTCCCCAAATAAACCAGCTAAAGGGTGAAGCAGTAGGTGTCTAACGATTTGACACATGATGACGCTGAACCTCTTGTTACGGGTCAGCCTTCTGAGCAAAGGAGAGGGGGAAGAAGACTTAGATGGGTTTTGGCTTTGGTCGCCATTCTTGTGGTGGCTTTTTCGGTCTCAGTGGCATTTCTCACGCCGACTTCAACCTCGACCGTAGCTGCCTCTAATCTGATCGGTCAGAACGCACCAGAATTGGCGGGTACTACGCTCTCTCAT
The DNA here is from genome assembly GCF_904848545.2 of Acidithrix sp. C25. Classification (NCBI taxonomy): domain Bacteria; kingdom Bacillati; phylum Actinomycetota; class Acidimicrobiia; order Acidimicrobiales; family Acidimicrobiaceae; genus Acidithrix; species Acidithrix sp. C25. Next base: position 213,903 of record NZ_CAJHCI020000002.1, on the reverse strand, counting down.
TTGGCTATCGCGCCACATCCGTATCGTGGCGATTACTTGATCGTGAACTTCTTTGCTAGCTGGTGTATACCATGTCGTAGCGAAACTGGAGCGATCGAGTCATTTGTGAGATCTGCTAAGAGTCGACCTTATGGCTCTAGGTTGGCGATTTTGAGCGTAACCGTAAACGATCGACGGTCTTCGGCAACAGCGTTTGTTCGACAGACGGGAATGTTTTGGCCGGTCATTTACGACGGTAATGGCGTGATCTCTTTGAATTGGGGAGTGGTGAACCCGCCCCAGACCTTTATAGTTGCACCCAATGGGAAGGTGGTCACTCGGATTGTAGGACAGGTCACAACCGCTACACTCTCTTCAGTACTTAGCCTTGCCTACTCGACCTACGGTTAGAGGAATTAATGCGAAAGAGATACTTTTAGCGGTTGGAAGCTATCAAATTGGATCCCGAAATTAGTGAAAATGGGCAACCTCGACCAAAGAGGTTCGCCTACTCTAAGACAACATGGCGCCTAAGTATTCTTATGGTGATCTTTGTCGTTACCATCTTTGGCTATCTCTTTTTGTCTCCTCACAAAGTGACGATGGCAAGTCGTATTAGCCATCTTGAAGCAGTTATAAAGTGTCCTACCTGTATTTCGGTCTCGACCAAGGATGCAAATACTTCGTCAGCTTATGCACTACGTGCCTTTATCTCTCAAATGGTTCATTCTGGCGCTAGCGACTCGGAGATTATCAATCAATTGGTTGCGACATATGGCCCGTCGATTCTTCTGACCCCTCCTAATTCAAATGGCGGTCTTTATTTGGCGGTCTTTGGTGGTTTGGTCGCCATCGCAGGTCCCATAGGTGGTTTTTTGTACTATCGACGACGCCGAAGTACCAAAATGGAGAGCTCCCTAGAGAGCCATGACGGCCAAGAGGTGGACTCAGCCGTTAGGGTCGATTATCTAGGCGTCTCTGATCTGAATTTAGTAGATGATTCGACTGCGCCAATAAGTCGTCCGGTTGTTAGTCGCCGATCATTTGAGATAATCCGTCGGGCTACATGGCCCCAGAGGATTGTAGCTGTTGTAGGGGTGGTGCTGGTTCTGAGCGGGGCGGGGCTTTTGCTTTTTAGTCTTACCACTTCTAGCGCTGCCGCGGGAGGCCTTTCAGTCTCGCAAGTTGCCCTAGATATTCAAAATGGACAAGATCTGGCTAGTGTTGGCTCTGATACTGCCGCACTTTCGCTCTTTAGCGCGGTTTTGCATAGTGAACCAAGTCAGCCTGTGGCGCTTGCTTGGAACGGTTGGCTCCTACTGCAGGCAGGAAACAAGGATAAGTCGAATGCTCTTCGAGTCCAAGGCTTAGCACAACTTAGTCGATCCGTTCAGGTTGATCCTTCCTATATATACGGAAGGTTATTTTATGGAATAGCTCTCTTTACAGATCAGGGAAACCCTAATGCGGCGGTGAGGCAGTTTGACGCATTCTTCAAACTCTCTCCGTCTGCGGCGTTGTTAAAGCAGGTTCATTCTGATATTGCGAGCGCTTATAAGGCAGCCCATCTTCTCGTACCTTCGTAGGTTGTAAAAATTTATTGAATTTTTACGGTATTTGTGCCCTCATTTATATTGATTTATTTTTTTGATGATGGAAGGCTCTCTTAAAAAGATTGATTTTGTGAAGAAATTAGAAACTATTTTGTATCTCCAATGGTTATGAACTGTGAAAGCTTTTAGCTCGGGTACTTTTTGTGGCTAGCTTTATTTGATAGAAAAGGGTTAGAAGACCAAATGGGTTTTTTTGAGCGCAATCGAAAAGATTTGGCTGCTAAGGGTGTCGATCCTTCGCGGTTGCCTCCCGGACAGTATTCTACTGATCGGTTTCCGGTATTGCACGCGGGAAGCGTACCGGTATATAAGGATCTTTCATCCTGGGACTTAAGGGTTGTTGGGGCTGTAGCCAATCCGTTGGTGATCTCTTGGGCGGAGTTCATGGCTCTTGATGCCGTTGATGTCGTTACTGATATCCATTGTGTTACCAAGTGGTCAAAGTTCGATACATCTTGGCGGGGAGTGCCACTGACGACCATCATCGAGATGGCCCAAGTAAAAGATGAGGCTACGCATGTGATGCTTCACTCGGAATTTGGATTTAGTGCCAACGTCCCGTTGACTGATATTTTGAGTGATGGGGCGATTGCTCTTTTAGCGTTCCAATTTGATGGGAAGGAACTCGAACCTGAACATGGCTACCCGCTGAGATTTTTATTTCCGAAGTTATATTTTTGGAAGTCAGCTAAATGGTTACGTGGAATTGAATTCATGTCGGCAGATAAAGCTGGATTTTGGGAAGCTAATGGCTATCACATGTATGGAGATCCATTCCAGGAGCAGCGCTATTGGGGTGATTGAGCTGGAGAAAAGTTGAGTCGTTTCCTCGCTCGACTTTGCTTGGCGCAATCTTTTTTGCTCCCACATTTACTGTCACACAGATCGAGCTGATTTGTACGCCTGTGACTAAATGGATTTGAGAGCATCATGAAGCTTCCATAAGGGATCTTTTGTGAGATTGGCATTGTGTTTTGCTCAAAGGGCTCCCAGAAGGTTTAACATATCGGATTATCGGATTGCTCTATGGTTGCAAATCTTAGGATTTACAAGCCGTATGGTCAATTGCTGATAGTTCAAACTTAATTTTGCACGAAGTGGCAATCTAGATCTTTTCTTCTAAAAGGGTGCGTTAGCGTTGTCTATTGGTCGGAGAGGGGGTCTAAGATAGCTAGCCTTTTCAGGGAAGACATTTCGCACTCCTCCTTGTGGATGTTCACTGTCACCGATGTAGCGCGGGATTAGGTGAAGATGTAGATGGAAGATAGTCTGACCGGCGGCTGATCCAGCGTTTGTACCGATGTTGTATCCGGCTGGAGAATATTGCTTGTCGAGTAGTTCTTTTACTTCGGAAACCAAAGCAAAAATATCGGCTTGTTCGCTTGGAAGTGCCTCCCACCAGTCTCGTATGAAGCGACGACTGATAATAAGGCAGTGACCCTTAGCGACCGGGAAAGAGTCGAAGATTGCAAACGCAGACCGGTTAGATGCAATCCACTCCGAACTTGGTATATCTAGGAAGGGAGATTCTTCAGTCATCGATCCCTTTCGATCCGTTTCCTTGATGACCAGTTAGATGAATGAATTGGCGTAAAGGAAGTATCTTAGGATGGTCTTCATGGACTGATGGCACTTGGTCTACCTCTTTTGAAGTGGAGCCTTTGGTTTACTCGCGGCGTTGTATCTTTTGGCTACTTAGCATGATATCAGTAGAGTCGTTTCCATTGAATCATTAGAGGTTGGCACGACAGAAATAAGATCGACAAGTGCGAGTGATTTCTTCCGGTGGATCTTTTTTTGGTTCAGCCGGAATTGACCAACGTCAACCTGGATCGATGTGGCTGCCTTGCTATCCAGCTTTTTCAAGCAAGTTGGTGAAGGTGAAATTATCGTTGCATTGTTTGTCGAATTGGCCATTGAACACTCGTTTTTCAATAGGTGGACATAAGATCGCATTCATATCGAGTTACGTTGTTAAATAGGGCTAGCGCTCTGGTTTGTCGAGACCTATCATGGATGCCGCTCTGACCACTGTAGGGTTTAAGACGGAGTGGTCAAATGCCAAGTCTATGAGTATGTGGTGCTTTGGTTCTTTGGACCTTTTCGGATATTTGTAGGTGCAACACGTGCAATACTTAGGTGGCTTTACTCGGTCGTACTGAATGTTAATTTCCGACCTGCCCATCACGCCGACAGTTCGGACGCCTGACGCCATTTCGACCCATAATAGCTGCGAGTCTCTAAGGGTAGCGATCTGTTTTCTTGCTAATTTGCCTTTGATCTACTTGGCGGCGCCTGCCTTTCTTGGAGTCTATGCAGACATGTAATAGGCGCTTTGTAGAAGTAGCTAATTGTAGAAGTGGCTAATTAATGATCTTCGCCTCGCCGTAATTCCCTTTTTCAAATCTCCACCCCAAACGCTGTTGGTTGCGTGGAACCCCAAGAGCTGGAGGCTCGTTGATGGCCATTGGTAGGCGCTTGGTTCGGAGTAGGTTCGTCGAGTGCAGTCTGGTCTATTTGTATATTTTGAGGAGTGTTCTTGTTTTGGTAAAATAGACTCCTGATAGAAAAAATATTCGCCTCTGACCGACTGGGTGCTCCCGTGCTTCCTAATTGAAGTTGTGAGTGTGAGCGAATCAAATACCTCATTACGATAAAGAACTTCAGCGCCTTCCAAATGGGTGCATCTCATAGTCATCCGTGGATCTTTGCCGCCAACACGATGGTTAGACAACTTATCTACGGTGCAATCGTAACCGTCTTGTGAATCGAAACTTCTATATCGAAATTGGATGGCGTTTCGTTGTTTTAAGCATCGTTGAGGCAAATTCAATTCATCAAGTTAGGTGAGACAAAAGTGGGTATCGGTTTTTTCTTGCTTTGGCCCAAGTTGGATCTTCGAAATTCACGAAGGTAACTTTTTGTAGACTTACTGATTTATAGACTTACTGAGCAGGAGGAGTCGCCTTTGGCTCTAGAAGTTAGAGTTATGGGTACCTTTTCTTTGATTAGCGCACCTAACATTCCTCGGACTAGACCACGATCAAGAGCACAGATTACGGGATTGGTAAGCGAAGCATCGCCGAATGGACAGTTTTCATTTACAACAGATAGCGAGCCTCGAATTTGGTTGGGTTTTGCCGCAAAGCCATGGGCACTAAGTGCATCTGCGATCGTCCTGATAGCGTATTTTATAGAACGATTTTCAAGGTGAGGGTGCATCGTCTGGGCCAATTGTGAACCATAGCGTTCACCGACACTTTCAGCCATGAGTTCAGCAGTGGTCGGATCGAGTAGTTCTAAGGCTGCGCTGAGCAGCATTGAGAGAAGTTCATCACGTTTGGATGCGACCCTGTTTGATGAGGTAACACCCGGTGCGCCCTTATAACGCTTTGATGGTCGTCCTGCGCCACCGCAGATCGGACGTTCGAGAGTTACGTCGAGGTAGCCTCCTGATACCAATTTATCTAGGTGGTGGCGGGCAACGTTTGGGTGAAGTGAAAACTTATCAGCGACTTGGTTAGCTGTAACACCTTCGTTGTCGCGCGCGAAGAGGTAGATCTCGCGACGAGTTGGGTCACCAAAAGCTGCCACCACGGCGCTGACCGTTGCTTGAAACTCTGGGTCATCTACAGAATGTGGCGCTCCAAGATCAGCGACTTTTTCTATCGTGCTCATTGAACCTACTTAGCAATCTAATAATGACTATAAATTATTCTATCTAGATAGGAGAAATCTATCCTCGATATCGGACCTTGATTCAAATAAGAAAGAAAAAGTGCCAGGATGAACACACAGGAACTCTATTCACACCTTGGCAAGGTGGTGGAACCAGATATTTTGGAGTCGCTAGCCGATTTGGAGATGATCTCACAGGTGACTAAGAAGTTGGGCGGTTATAGCGTCGAACTTCTAACATATCCGGCAAATGGTGGATACTTTGACCCAATTGCCGACCAAATGGAGCAAATCGCACAAGAATATGGTGTGCCGCTTGAAATAAAAGCTCGAGCGATGACTGACGCTGAGATAAAAAAGCTCGAGTCACATCTTCTTGATAAGACTTTGATTAAAGATGGCGAGAATCGAGTGAATCGCTTGATGGCGCCAGGATCGCGCACCCGAGTCCTGGGATTTTCTTCAGGAAAGGGTGGCGTTGGGAAATCTTCCGTCACAGTGGGTGTGGCAAGTGCGCTTGCACGCCGTGGCCACAGTGTTGGCATCTTGGACGCTGATGTCTATGGCTTTTCGATACCTAGGATGCTTGGAGCAGTTCGCCCACCATCTTTGATTGGAAAGGTAATGATACCGCCTGTGCGCTTTGGGATAAAAACTATGAGCGTCGGTTACTTCGTGGCAGATGATACTCCGGTTATTTGGCGTGGACCAATGTTGCATAAGGCCTTGAGCAGTTTCTTCTGGATGTCTTTTGGGGGGAGATCGATTACCTCTGCGTGGACCTACCACCGGGGACGGGCGACGTGACGCTTTCGTTGGCTGAATATCTGCCAAAGATCGAGACCTTTGTGGTCACTACCCCTCAAGACGCCGCTGAGAGGGTTGCACAGCGATCAGCTCTAGCTGCTCGAAAGTTGAAGTTGCCTCTTCGTGGGGTCATCGAGAATATGAGCTACTTCCGCGGCGACGATAAGAAGCGATATGACATCTTTGGCAAGGGCGGCGGAGAGAGTTTGGCGCAGTCACTTGAGTTACCTTTGATTGGAACTATACCTATCGAGATCGCTCTTAGAGAAGGTGGCGATGTGGGTAATCCAATTGTCTTTGCGTCGCCGGAGTCTGAGGTTTCGGTTGAGTTTATGCGAATAGCCCAAGTGATTGAAGCGATGGGACCTGCCAGGATCTATAAAAGTGAGCTGAAGGTCCGTTAGTGCGACGACTTTGCAACGAGGATCACATTCTCTAATCTTCTAGCTAATAGATAGCGATTTAGTGAACCTGAGATTTGTATGAGAAGTTTGAAATTATGGAACATTGAATGGACGATTTGGTTTTCATAGTTTATGGATATGAAAACCAAAACTCCTAGCTCCAATGGTGCTTCGGTGCCGCGCAGGGTCTTTGTTGGATTAAGTGTCGGTGGGGTGGGATTAGTCGTTGCTGGCTCTGGGCTAAAGAATCTTCTCGGAGGTTCTGCTTTGGCTGGTATTGCCGGTATATCTGGATATCAGATCTATACGGTTACCAATGGATTCCCGACGACGAACAATTCCTCCTTTAGATTGGAAGTAAGGGGCCAGGTCGCAAATAACTTGACTCTGTCTTTGGAGAACTTAGCGATTATGCATACTCCGGACCTAGTCGCCACCTTTCACTGTGTTACCGGTTGGAGCGTCCCGAATCAACGCTTTGGCGGCGTGACACTCTCTAAGGTTATAGAGATGGCTCAGCCCGCTAGTAGTGCGAAGTACGTTAACTTTCGCTCTTTCGATGGTGTCTATACGGAGAGTCTTCCTTTGAATCAGGCGATGAGCAATGGAACGATGCTAGTCACTCATTTAGATGGTGTGCCCTTGCCGCTAGAACATGGGGGGCCGCTGAGGTTGTTTGTCAATAAAAGCTATGGATACAAATCGATCAAGTGGCTAAAGGACGTCGAGCTATCCAATTCACCAATTACGGGATACTGGGAGAACTACGGTTACCCCGCAGATGCAAGGATTCCCCAGAGTTGAAGGCGCATCTCGGAGAAACTAAGGGGGATTTGAGATGGTATCGTGATCTTGGGCGTAAACCTGCCTTTTTGCACAACTTGGCGTCGGTGCTCTTTTTTATATCCTTGCTCTCGGCGCTTACCTTTTACGTAGGTGGCTTGCAAGCCATCTTTGGAAATAGAGAATTTTTTAGGGAAGTCCACGTAATCACAGGCATAGCATGTATAGCCGTAATGGCAGTTGGCTACTTTCCTCTGCGCGATCGACCCATTGCTAAGGCATGGAATGTCTTGACTTCTTGGACGATAGCAGACTCCAGATTTGTTCGAGGGTGGATTTCAAGCGGTCGCAGGCCAACCTATAGTAGAAGAACTCCTAATGGCGGACAGAAGATTGCGACTGCCATAATTGCTGCTTCGATGGTCGTGCTGATCATTTCAGGGTTGATTCTGAGGTTCTTTAGGTATTTCCCCTACTCCTTTCGGGTGGGTTCCACTATAGCCCATACGGTTTTTTTCTATCTAATAATGGCGGTTGTCGTTGGTCACCTCTATTTTGTGGTGGTCGACAAGTTCAATAGAGGACCCAACAAGGAATGACTTTCGGGGTCCTTGGCTCTGGCGGTTCCACTTATATCTGTCAACGTCCGCTCAGACTAAGGTCTCGATTTCGTAGCTTTTCTGGAGGCGATAGCGTCTTTGACTGAGCTTTGGCTTTCAAACCCAGACGAAATATAACAGAAGTGATTGGCTATCCTCTAGTGTTGTTATAGGCAATCACTCTAGTCAAGCGTAATAGTTTGCAATTGTTTGGTGCTATTTCGGTGAAGTCTTTGCCGGCAAGGTCTTTTGCGAAGTCGAATTAAGGAGTTACAAGTGGACATAAAAATTGGATTTTTGGATTCGAGTCGTGAGCTTGCGTTTGAGGTAGGTGACGATAAGGATCAGAATGAATTCGTTGAGACGCTGAATGCGCTCACGAAGAGTCAAGACGCTCTTCATTGGATTGAGGACAAAAAAGGGCGCAAGATCGGCGTTGCTCCAGGGAAAATCGCTTATATCGTTGTCGGTTCTCAGCAAGAAGAGCGTCGGGTAGGCTTTGGCGCCTAAGTGGTGATTTGAGGGTCCAAAATTGATGAACAACCTCGAAGGACATAGCGACTTAGGCGATGCAATTCTGTCCAAGCGCTTGGTGATTGTCACCGGAAAAGGTGGAGTTGGAAAGTCCACCATAACTGCCGGACTAGCCCGCCTGTCCAGCAAAGCAGGATTGCGAACTTTAGTCTGTGAGGTTGACGCTCGGGGTGACGTGAGCGCCGCTTTTGGCATAGAGAACGTTGAGTTCAAGCCCAAGGCGGTAGCTCCGAACCTCTATGTAATGGCCATGAATACTGAGGATGCGCTAGCTGAATATTTGCGCCTAAACCTTAGAATTCCGATTATCACCAAGCTAGGTCCTCTAGCCAAGGCATTTGACTTTGTGGCCAATGCTGCTCCGGGGGTAAAAGAGATTTTAGTTATGGGTAAGATCTGCTACGAAGTAAGAGAGCGCAATTACGATATCGTCTTTGTGGATGCATCAGCAAGTGGTCACATCGTCTCACAATTAGCATCTCCAGCGGGGATATCAGAGCTCTTCCAAATTGGTTTAGTGAAAGAGCAGACCGCCTGGATGCAGGAGATTCTGAGCAATCCATCAACTACCGCGTTGATCTTGGTGGTAACTCCAGAAGAGACACCGGTAGTCGAGTCGTTGGAGCTAATAGATCGTTTGGCTAATGAGACTTCAATGAATGTAATTGGAGCCGTGATCAACAAAGTTATGGCCGAACCATTTTCAAATAGCCAGGGAGAGATCTTTCGCTCGATTATGACTGGCGATCTTCACGACGATTTCTTAGCGATCGCGGGTGACTCCAGCGATGCATTTTTGGCAACCTCGTCGTTAGCTACTGGCCTAAGGGAGTCACGAAGCAGCCATTCCAGAGAGTTCATCTCAAAACTACCCGTAGGTATTGCCACTATCTTTATCCCATATTTCATGGGTGCAGAGGATGGCATACGTCTTTCCAGAGAGATTGCCGAAGCGCTCGATGGCGAATTGAGCGGATCGTGAACCAGCTAGTAAATTCACTTGTTACACAGAAGTCGATTCTGATTACAGGCGGCGCTGGAGGCGTTGGCAAGACAACCACGGCTGCGGCTTTGGGTACAATCGCAGCTCTTGAAACCGATCGTAAAGTATTGGTTCTGACAGTGGATCCCGCCAAACGTCTAGCTGATGCTATGGGGTTGGCTAAGTTCGGAAACGTCGTAACCAAGGTAGACCTCTCAGGCTTTGGAGAAAGATCCCCCAAGGGTGAATTGTACGCCGCGATGCTTGACACTAAAGCTTCCTGGGATGACCTTGTGATTCGATACGCTCCAAATATGAGGGTTCGGGGTGAGATCTTGGCGAATCCGATCTATAGAAATATCTCATCGCGCTTTGTCCAAAGCCACGACTATATCGCCATGGAGTCACTTTATGACCTATACAATAAGGGTGACTTTGACCTTCTGATAGTTGATACTCCTCCGAGCAGAAATGCAATGGACTTCTTAGATGCCCCCGAGAGGATGGCTGACTTTTTCTCCTCTAAACTCCTGCGGTGGATCACTGCGCCATATCGTTCTCGCCTGGTGGCCACTGCATTCAAACCATTTTATCAAGTAGCTGATCGCATTATAGGTTCAGACTTTCTGGAGCAGGTGGCGGAGTTTTTCATACTTTTTCAATCGATGTACGATGGCTTTATCGAAAGAGGTAAGTCGGTAAGTGCATTGTTGAGGAGCGATGTGACGTCATTTTTGGTAGTAACGTCGCCGGAATACCTTCCGATGCGAGAGGCTGAATTTTTTCTGGGAGCTCTTCGGGAGCGCCACCTCAATCTTGGTGCTTTGATCGTGAATAGAAGTCTTCCTTATTACCTTGGTGATCAGAATGCGATCCAGATCGCCCAAAGGCTAATCGCTGATTCAGAAATCTTGGTTAAGGACAGATTTTTAGGGGTGGACCCACGTATCATGCGTGGCGTCTTGTCTGAGATAGGTTCAACTTATTTGGATTTTTCCAATCTCTATGGACAACAGCACAATCTTTTGGCAACTTTGCTTGTGGATAAGGCCAAGGTCCTTGCGACGCCGTATCTTGAGACGGATGTCGCAGACTTAACTTCTCTCGAGCGAATAGGATCTAATCTCGACTTCGTAAAATTTTAAAGCAGATTTAGGAATTGTCGTGATAGATTACCATCTCCATCTATGGCCGCACGGACAGCGCGATGTTGACCCCACCGTTGAGTATCTAGCCCAATATTTAGAAAAAGCTCAAGCTAATGGCGTCGTTGAGATCGCTGTAACTGAACATCTCTTTCGTTTTTCTCAGACGGATAAGGTTCTAGGGGATTTCTTCAAGCGCTACCCTGATACTCCGATGCGAACTTTGATGCAGGACTACTGGAAAGACCATGCACGAGCCGATCTTGATCGTTACGTCGAGGTCTGTCTAGCTGCTAAAGCTGCAGGTCTTCCTATCGTAATGGGTCTTGAGGTGGATTATTACGAAGGATCGATGGATAAGGTTACCCAATTGTTGGCGGACTATCCATTCGACGTCTTGCTTGGTTCTATACATTGGGTTGGGGATTGGCCATTTGACCACACCACCGACCCATTTGTCCAGGGGTACTGGGCAGAACTAGGGGTCGAAAATGCTTGGGAGGGATATACCCGTGCCCTTGAGGAACTGGCAGCCACCTCGGTCGTGGATGTTTTGGCTCACCCTGATTTGATAAAGGTAACAGGAATGTTTCCAAATACGCCTAATGAATTCTACGATCGAATAGCCGAAGCTGCTCGTGATTGCAAGATGGTGGCAGAGGTGTCGAGCGCTGGATGGCGTAAACCCGTGGGCGAAGCCTATCCTTCACCCTATCTTTTGTCGAAATTCGCAAGTAATGGCGTTGAGATAACCACAGCTTCTGATGCTCACTCTCTGGGAGATGTCTCATTTAGATTCAACGATGTCGCATCAATGGTCAAAGGTGCCGGTTACGACAGCGTAACAGCCTTTTCTGCAAGGCAAAAAAGGCAGATATCCATCAACGTTAATTGATTGATCGCTGTGGCATTTGACTGACGGGTATAACGATGGAATGTAGGAAATCTATGGATAAGTCAATGACCTGCGTTACTAGCGGGGAAAATAAGTAGTGACAACTCTCGCAGGCTTAGCGCACCGAGCAGGAATTGCGCCGGAAGTTGTTGCTCATCTTCAAAAGTTGACCTCAGCTTGGGGCCTTTTGGCAGACTTGTGTTTTTCGGACTTAATTCTCTATGTTCCGACCTACTTTGATCTGAGTAACCCAGCCCAGCCTTCGGGCGAGCTCAACTATATGGTGGTCGCTCAAGTTCGACCTGCCACCTCGCGAACGCTTTACCCAAAGGACCTGGTCTCAAGTGTAATTACAGCCTCATCTGCTCCGGGAATTACTCAGTGTCTTTCTTCTGGCCATATTGCTTTTAAAGAGAGCCGGGTCCCTCATAGCGATGAGCACCGGGTCTCCTTTTGTATTCCAGTAAGACATGACGGCGTCGTTGTGGCAGCAATGGTTCGTGAATACGAACTCAATGCAAAACTTGTTCGTGGTGAGCTTGAACGGATCTATGTCTCTCTGTTTGAGCGCTTTGCAAATATGATTACCCGAGGTGAGTTTCCTTTTAGCTCGGATGATCTAGCTGAGGCGCCGAGAGTTGGCGATGGTGCCATGGTTGTAGATGAGGATGATGTAATTACCTTCATGTCGCCCAATGGAGCCTCGGCCCTGCATCGACTTGGCAGTCATGTGGCGCGAGTAGGAGATACCTTTGCCTCTCTGGGGTTGGACCTTGGGGTTATCGCTAGAGCGAGGCTAAATCTTGAGCCAGTCGTTGAAGAGATTGAGAAAAAGCCAGTCACGACTGTAATGTTTCAGGCGCTTCCTCTTTTGAATCTAGGTGAATATTCTGGCTCCTTAGTTCTTCTGCGGGATGTGAGTGAACTGCGAAGACGTGATAGGTTGCTCTTATCTAAGGATGCCACGATTCGAGAGGTTCACCATCGTGTAAAGAACAACCTCCAGACTATTTCCTCCCTGCTTAGGTTGCAGATTCGCCGACTTACCTCTGAAGATGGCAAAGAGGCCCTTCGAGAGGCTGAGAGGAGAATTCGCTCCATAGCTGTCGTCCATGAGATCTTGTCCCGTGACGTCGGGGATGTTGTCGATTTCGGGGAGGTGATCTCGGCAATCGTTGATTTAGCCCATGAGTCAGTTCCACCAGATCTTCATTTGGAGATAACTATTTCAGGTAGCCCAGGCGAATTGGATGCTACGGTTGCAACGCCGCTAGCTCTTATTTTGACCGAGTTGATCCAAAATTCCATCGAACATGCCTTTTCGTCAAGGGATGAAAGCGCCGGCGAGCGTTCAGGCCATATAAAGTTGACTTTTTCAAGGCGGCTAGCATCTTTAGTTATTGAGATAAGCGATAGTGGTGTCGGTTTTAAAGAGGGTTTTAACCCCAAGGAGATAACGTCGCTTGGCCTTTCGATAGTGGATAGCTTGGTGACGTCGCAGCTTTGTGGAGAGATATCTTACGGTTCCCAACAGGGTGCCCATATTCGGGTCAGGGTTCCGGTTCCTGATCGGATTAGCCTTTGAAGTACGTCGTTTAGGAAGGAAAAAGTGACTAACCAGAAAAGACCAATGATTCTTGGTCACAGGGGAGCTTCTTTTGGAAGAGTTGACAACTCCAGGGAAGCTTTCGAGTCAATAGCTCCAGAGGGTGGAGATGGGGCAGAACTAGATGTGCGTGCCACTTCGGATGGCGTATTGGCCGTTATACATGACCCCGTTATTCGAGGCTATGGAGCGGTTGCCGAGCATAGTTTTGAAGAGATCTCCAAAGCGATGGGTGGCGGGTTGCTTCGTCTAAGCGATGCACTCGAGATTCTAAATGGACAGTTTGTGGATATTGAAATCAAAAGCGACCCCAAGGAAGTAGGTTGGGTCCCATCGGAGCTAACTTCTCGTCTTTTGGCCAAGGAGTTATCGAATTACGGCGGTTCGTCGCGTTTGATGGTCTCTAGCTTTTCGATTCGAGCCCTTGAGGTATTTTCCAATTTAGCGCCTGATTTTGCAATTGGGCTGCTGACATCCATTGGTTCAGATGCCGTCGCACTCTGTCACGCGGCTACTGAGATGGGGGCGAACTATATTTTGCCACATCATTCTTCCTTGGATGGGCAGGTTTTGAAAGACGCCCACGAACTCGGTTTGGGTGTGATAGCTTGGACTGTTGACCTAAATGAGCGTGTCTCTACGCTCGCTAAGTTAGGGATCGACGGGATTATTACAAATAAGGTTGAGGCAGCTGTCGCTGTGCTATCAGGCGCTGCCTAGCACATTTGCAATTACTAGAGGATTAAAGGGATTATAGAGATATGAAAATTGCTGTCTGTGTAAAACAGATTCCAGATCCAGCTGCGCCCGCAAAGATGGACGCTAATTACAACCTGGCACGTGATACCAAGTTGATAATGGATGAATCAGACTCCTATGGAGTGGAGATGGCCCTTCAGCTTGTCGACAAAGCCGGCGCTGGAGAGGTCGTATTATTTTCGATGGCCCCTGGAGAAGAGGTATCGGGTCTTAGAAATGCCCTAGCCATGGGGGCTCATCGTGCGGTCCTTATCAGTGACCCGCGTCTGGCCGGTTCCGATGCTCTTTCTACAGCCAAAGTACTGGCTAAGGCGATTGGTCGAGAGTCTTTCGACCTCGTTTTAGCGGCGACTGAATCGAGTGACGGCTATACCGGAACTACTCCTGTTCAAATTGCTGAGCTTCTGGATCTACCTAGCGTAACCTTTGCCAAGGGGATCGAGGTTAAAGGCGAATCCTTGATAGTAGCTCGACAGACCGAGGCTGGCTTCGATGAGATTGAGGTTCCAACACCAGCTTTAGTTACTGTAACTGCTGGGGTGGTTGAGCCACGGTATCCGAACTTTAAAGGCATAATGGCCGCCAAATCTAAGCCAGTTGAGAAGCTGTCGATCGATGATCTAGCATTTTCTCCCGATAGCGTGGGAGCAAGCGGTGCCCGTGAGACTATAACTTCGATTCGCCCGGCTGAATCTAGAGGCGCCGGTACGGTGGTAGTGGACGAGGGCGATGGCTTTGCCAAGATTATCGAGTACCTCGAGAGCCTTAAAGTCATCTAGGTTCGTGCGCCAATCGGCATTGAATTAATAAATAAACCGCCTCAAGTCGCACCTTTGTGCGCACGGAATTATATCAGTTAGCTAACTTAATTGCCTTTGGGGAGTTGCTCGAAGGTTGAATTGATACGAAAGAGTTTGAAAATGACACTAGCAAAGATCTGGGTTTTGGCTGAGCCAGCTGGATCAACCATATCGGCGGCATCGCTAGAACTAATAAGCACAGCAGCAAGGCTAGCTGGTGAAGTTGTAGCCTATACATGGTCTGTTCCTAGCAGCGAATTCGTAGACATGGCGTCAAAATATGGTGCTGATTCGGTGGTGGGAATCTCTGATACCGGAAATCGTCTTGCCGGAACTACAGTTGGTGCGGTTATGGCCTCAGAGATTCAAGGTGGAGCAGCTCCATCGGCGATCTTTTTCGCTGCTTCATATGAGGGAAGAGATGCAGCAGGTCGACTTTCTGCCAAGATCGATGCGCCAGTTCTGACTAATGTTGTGAACCTTCTTCTCGAGGGCAGTGACTTGCTCTCAGAGCATGCAATCTTTGGTGGATCAGAGATCGTTTCCGCTCGTTTCACCTCTGAGGTGCCAGGTATTTTTGTGATCAGAGCAAAGTCCTTTGTGGCTGAGCAGAATCCAAAGACTCCGACTTTGATCACTCGAGAGGCTGGTGATATCGGTGCCGCGGGTCGCGCCAAATTACTGGAAAGCCACGTTGAAGAGAGAACTGGTCCCAAGTTGGACGAGGCGGCGATCGTTGTCTCAGGCGGCCGAGGACTTGGCAAAGCAGAGAGCTATACGATGGTTGAAGAGCTCGCCTCTTTGCTCAACGGTGCCCCTGGTGCATCTAGGGCGATTGTAGATGCCGGATGGGTGCCATATTCCTATCAGGTTGGTCAGACCGGAAAGACGGTTAAGCCAACTGTCTACATAGCCTGTGGTATCTCTGGTGCAACACAGCACATGGTTGGAATGAAGGGTGCGAAGAATATAATCGCGGTCAATAAGGACCAAGAGGCTCCAATCTTTTCTATCTCCGATCTGGGAATCGTTGGCGACGTTCATAAGGTTCTTCCTGCATTGATCGAGGCCCTCCGAGCCAGATAGTCGACCAGAGAGTCTTCTTTCATCGGATGATTGCTATCAGGTCGAATTAACTCCTCATTTTTTGTATAGGAGTTTATTGCGCTTTTTTTATGCGGTTGTGCCAAGTTCTAAGCAACTGGACCTTGATCTAGAGTGCCTCTAGGTTTGCAACCCTATGAAATGTAGGCACCGCGCGAACTGCGCAACGATAGCAGTGGCCTCGGCCTTTGGGTAATTGGTGTGTTAGATCTATTTTTTTGGCTCAGGGGTTGACTCCTGAGCCAAAGTTGTTAACGTGGCTTTGCGAATTTGATTCATCATCTCAATCGCGCCGAAAGAAGATATTCACGGAGGCTCTTTCGCGTGCGCTCAATCTCCAATAATTATGCTATCTTCCACTACCCAGCTCAAGAGATGGGGGAGTGGATACGTCTTTTGAATATGGCATCGATTTTCAATTTGAATAGCATTTATCACTTTCTACCAGGATTTTTGCTTCTGAAGGTCTGCTTTTTATTTCGCTCGTTGCTTTATAGGGTTGATGGATTTTTATTCAACGAGCAAAGTATCTATGTGCGCAGTCATCTAATTGACCAGTTGAAAAGTGCGAATGGCTTTGGAGGTAGTGATTGAGTTTGATTTTTTTGGAAGATAATTTTGATGGGCAATGTTAGTTGACGATGGCAACAAGGTTTACTTTTCATGGGAACGTCGAATGTAATCCCGGAGCTTATCGCGCATTGATTTGACTCGTCTGGTTATCACTGCGAGCGCTGCTCTTTGGGCAATGGTTGACCGCTTGGGATGGTACTTGCGTAGGCAAGATCGACACTTGCTTTGGCCATCTAAATGTGATTTTGAAGAAAGCTACCAGAGTCGATCGTTTGTCGTCTTTCGCATATGCTCCTTGGCGATGCTTTTGCTAAAGAGGTAGATTAGCGAGGGCGAAGACTCTTTGATCAGTAGCGAATAACAACTGATTGTGGTTTTTGGTTGTAGGATCGAAGTTGATCCGGATCTATTCAATTTTGATGTTTTAGGAATCGATAATATTAATGCCCCCAAATGTCGATGTAACTATGAGCTTTTAATTGAGAGTTCAAGTATAAGGATGAATGTAATCCAAGAGACTAAAAGTAGGCTACTGTCAGGGTCAGCCGAGTTGAAAAGAGGGCAACATTGAACCTATCGCAGTTGCGACTGAGCAAGGGCCTTGCTCGCTGCATGCTCGATGTTGCCAGTGGCTTTGACCTTGATGAGGTAAAAAGGGTTTCAATCTACCTGGGTTCGATAGACGACCTTGCTACCAATCACCTCTATTTGATTTTGTCGCTTTCAAAGATAGATGGTGAGATCTTTGAGATTGATCCGTCAGGTGACTTCAGCCTTAGCGATCGCGACGCATTTGTTATTCGTAAATCTACCTCCATAGAGTCGATCGATAGATGTGCTTTGGACCTTTGTGACGGTGCGATTGTGGTCCAAAGTCAAGTTCAAGGTAGATCATTCGATCAGTTATTCGTCAGGTTTGATTTTTTTCAGAATTCGTTGGCTCACTCTAGCAAGGATTATGAAGAATTTGTGGCCACCACAACGTCCGTCGTCGCTGCCATCGAGGATTACCTATCGGGGGATGAACTCAGAGCACTCGAGAAAAGGTTTGAGATCTTTGAAGCTAGTGCGTTGTCAATGCAGACGGTTTCCTCAAAGGGTGACCTGTTCTACGAATTTGCAAAGGTGCTCAACAAACTTTTTGATTGCAGTCACATAGAATTTTTTATAGAGGATGACTCCGAAGACGCTGTTTCGAATTGTCGGTCATTTAGCCGGCTTGGTAATTCTTTGGCGGAGGATTCGCTCTCACATTTGCGCGAAGTAATGAAATCCGAAGAGGTTCCATCTGAGGCGGCGATCGTCTATGACTCCCAAGAAAAGGTGGCTACTCCGAGCCTCTCCTTGGAATTCGTCGATAGGCTGGGAGCCCTAGGCGACTTCCGATCGATAGCTATAGTTCCTATTTCGCTACCTGGTCAAAGGCCGATCGGGTCGGCGGTCATAGCCAGTGCGACCAGCTTTGCTTTTTCAAGACTGGATTTGATGGCTCTTGGTGCCTTTTCCTCGCAGGTAACCTTGGCCGTTTTACGACTAGATCGCGAGTGGATGGTGGCGTGGAATTGGTCATTTGCCAGCGGAGTCACTGGCAAGACCTCGCTTCGATCTTTGTTGGATGTGACGACTAGTGCACTTGGAGTGCTTTCGTCCGGCTTGCGGCTTGCGGTCCTGTTGGATGGGGCTAAATTCATCGAACGCCCAAGAGGAATAACCGGTTACCGGCTTTTATTTATCGGTAATGGTGAGCGGATCATAGATTTAGTGGACTTCGCCTCATCTGATGCCATCTCACTTCGAATAGTTCAATTGCTTGGGGAGGACCCAGTAAGTGATGAGATCGACTTTATCATTCAAGGTCGTTCTATTTTGGGAGTGATTGGATTTGCTAAGATAGATGGTTCCAAATTTAGCGAGATCGAACGAAATGGCCTGCGTCAAGCTGTGGCACAGTTGAATCCAGCCGTTGCCTCTATCTCCTCGAGTCAACTAGAGGCCAGCACGATGATTCGTCAGCGGGAAGATGACGCACTGTTTGCAACTATTGTTCAGGCAATGTCGGAGTTGGTCTGGGCTATCTCTGATGATGGAAGGATCGTTTGGGCTTCACCTAGCCACCGTGAGGTGCTTGGACTCTCCCCCTCGCTCTTAGAAGGGCGACGCATGAGCGAGGTAATCCAATACCATGGTGGGACTGAGAAGCTGGGTTATGGTGACCTTTTGGGGGCGATGGATCAACTTCTCTTTGAAATTGAAGATCACAGAGGAAATCTCCACCTTTTAGAAGCCGTCGCCAATCGACTTCCTGTTAGACACTCATCCGGTGCGACTACGGTTGTCAGCGCTCGTGACGTGACAGAGAGACGCAAGATGGAGCGTGAGGTCGAAGAGAGCGAATCTAGATATAGATCGATCGTGGAGGCCTCTGGTCAAGGTATATGGGTTGTCTCTTTAGATGGGCGCGTAACTTATGCAAATAGGGCAATGGAGGCTCTAATTGATCGAGATGCTAGTGACATCGTTGGATGCTACGTCTCGGACTTCTTGGATCCGATGTCAGCTACCGATCCGACTCTGGAATGGGGAAGCGGGGATAGCTTCCCAGAGATGCAGCACGAACTGATACTCTTAAGAGGGGACGGCAAGACTGTTCATGGCCTTGCTAAGATATCCCCAATTCGAGACAGCTTCGGAAATGTAATCTCTCGTCTCGCTGTGGTTGCTGATATCTCGCGTCATAAGCAGAATGAATCAGAACTTGAAGCGGCCCTTGAACGTGACTCCTTGACAGGCTTGTTAAATCGCCGGGGGGCCGAGAAGGGCTATTTGGAGATCGTCTCTAATTTAGATGATGGTCGCTTGGTAGCGTTATTTTTCCTAGACCTCGATCGGTTTAAATTGATAAACGATACCAGAGGACACCTCGTTGGTGATCGTCTGCTCGTGAGTGTAGCCAAACGGATGATAAGTGCCGGGCGCGATCAAGATGTGGTTGCTCGACTTGGTGGTGACGAATTCATAGTCGTTGCGGGTGGCTTTAAAGACCAAGCGGGTGCCGAAGCTTTCGGAGTTAGGATTGCCCGAAATTTCGCGAAGCCATTTGTAATAGATGGTGAAGACTATTTTTCTTCGGCAAGTATCGGTGTGGCGACAGGATTATCTGATACACCGTGGGACGAACTTTTGCGAGATGCTGACACTGCTATGTATAAGGCTAAAGAGAGTAGAAGCTCGAAGGTAGCATTCTTTGACAAGAGCTTTAGGTCTAGCGCAGAGCGTCGAATGGTTGTTGAGGCAGCCCTTCGCCAGAGCCTATCTCGAGATGAGATATACATGGCGTATCAACCCATCTTGGATATACATAGCGGCCTGGTCGTAGGATATGAGTCGTTGATGAGGTGGAACTGTAAAAAGCTTGGCACGATTGGCCCCGATGAGTTTATACCGATTGCTGAGGATTCAGGTTTGATTCATCTCCATGGTGCCTTTGCACTTTCAGCATCAGTTTCGGCGCTTAGAACCTTTCAATCTTTTGATCCGCGTCGCAGTCCATTTATTGCCGTTAATGTTTCCATGCGTCAATTGGAGACGGGGAGTCGGAGTTCGTTCATAGATTTGATAGCATCTAAAAATCTTTCGAAAGGCGAACTGGTCTTGGAGATTACAGAGAGCGAGATGATGCGCTACCCCTCTGAGATAGCTCCCTTGCTCCGTGACCTGCAAAGCATTGGCGTATTGATCTCGATTGACGATTTCGGAACGGGCTATTCTTCGCTTGCTCAGCTCTCTTCACTCGCACCAGATATCGTAAAGATTGATAAGCAATTTGTTGCAAAATTGGAGGCGGACGATTCGCGTCAGATCGCTTCTGCAATTGTGGCCATGTGTGACGCGCTTGGAGTAAGCACGGTCGCCGAAGGTGTTGAGACCAAGATGCAGCTAGAACTTTTAGCCTCGATTGGCTGCACATTCGCGCAAGGTTATTACATTGCACCTGCATTGGAAGAGATAAGCGTTCCTATCGAAACGGAAATCATTGACGCTCGTTTTTCTGACACTTTGGGCTCTCGCACCATCTACTGATTTACCCTGAAGTTGACGATGAACTTGGGTAGCGGTTAGGTAATCAGACGAGGGGCCACGGATATGGGCGATACTCTGGATCTAGCTCGGGTAGTTTTTTCTTTGAGATGACGTACCTTATTCTCCTTGAAAGTGCCTCTAGTTCGACCTCGCTGATTAATTCTGACAATGATTCCGATATCTCACTGGAATTTTTTCTTAGAAGTTCCCGGTCTTGTTCTGGGATTTGAGCGCCACCAAATTCCCAAATCACAGTTCTCAACTTGGAATCTTCGTGAAACGTTAATCCGTTATCGATGCCCCATAGGTGATCATTTTTATCGATTAAAATGTGGCCAGATTTTCGATCCGTATTGTTGGCGATCAGGTCAAAGACACAAAAGCGGATGAAGGTCGAGGCAAGCTCGGGACGATCCATAAGTGTGAAATAGTGCTCATCAAAGCGAGCATCTATAAAAAGTTGAAGGGATCCGACTCCATAGGGAGCATCATAGCGAATTATGGTGGGCGGTATTAGATCCCATCCGAGAGATTCAGAGAGTCGATATGCTGCTACTTCACGCTGGTATAGGCCATCGGGAAAGTCCCACAGGGGCCGTTCTCCTTGGTGCGGCTTATAGATAGCCGCTATTTCGTCGCCTTCTCCCTGGATCTTTACTAAGAGCGTGGCATTAGAGCTATAGGGCATTCGACCTATAACTTCAATCGATCCAGTTCCTAGGAGATTTAGGGCGTCGGTGCCCTGTATCCATTTGTTCTCGGGCAAGGATGTCCTTCTGGTTCTATGGCAAACCCACAAAGCGGACAAGTCGGGCGACCCGCTTCAATGAGTTCGGTACCTTGAATTGCAATTGTACCGGCTAGTTCTTTTGAAATTGTCAATACGACAGACGAACCCTCTTCATCCTGGGGGCTGAGCTCGGAGAGTTCGATGATTACCTCATCTTCGGCTTCGAGATGGGCCACCCCGATCTCACCTATAGCAAATTCTGGTTCGATTGGAGGTTCGATAGGGAAGGCCTTAGGGAGGTGACCGAGTCGATCAATCTCGCCCAAGATCAAAGCAATGTACTGTATGAGCCCAGCTACCTGTGTCTTTTCGAGCTTGAGAGTGAGTTGCTCGCCAGGCTCGCGAATTTGCAGAATGAAGACTCTATTGCCAGGCTCTCCGATAGCACCTAAGGCGACTTCTATTGGCATTCTAAAGTGGCGTTCGATTGGCAATTTTAGGAGACTTTCATATTGGGTTTTGCTGTTGTATTCACATACAAAGCGTAGTTGGACGTATTGGTTATGGAGATGGCGCTAACTCCAGCTGTTGAAATTATTACCTTTTGAAAGGCGTCAAGGTGCAGACCCAAGCAATGTGCGATAAGAGCTTTTACTGGATCTGCGTGGGTGAAGGCTGCGACCGTCTTCCCGTTGTATCTTTGGTGCACAAAGTCCAAGAAGTCGATCATTCTCTCTGACATCTCTCTGAAAGATTCGCCATTGGGAAATCTGAATTTACTTGGGGCAGCCTGGACCACTCTCCACTCCGGAAGCCTTGAGAGTTCATTTAACCTTCGTCCGGTCCAATCGCCGAAGTCACACTCTATGATTCGTTGATCGACTATTGCTTCAATTTGGCGATCGAGACACAGTGGTTGAGCTGTCTCTTTGGCTCGCTCAAGTGGAGAGGTTAGGACGGCGTCTATCTCAATGGAGCGGAGCGTACCTATCAATTGATTTGCTTGTTCGGCTCCTTCTTCTGAGAGATGCAACCCAGGGGCCCGTCCGGGAAGCGTCGTTCCAGTGGTTGGCGTCTTGCCGTGGCGAATGAGAAGTAACGTGGTTGAAGTTTCTTTTGGTTCTTTGTCGCCTTGATCGGAGCTATTTGAGATCTCTGTATCTTTGGGAGAATCAACGACAATGGGTTGGTTCTCGATATGTTGGTTCTCCAAGGTGCCTCGATCTTTAGTGAGAGTCTCAAAATGTTTTGAATTTACCTGGAAACATCCTACAGGGATTGGCGATCTTAATAGAACCGCCCCCGACATATTGCGAGGGCGGTAATGGTCAAACTTCCAAGGAGACGAGAGATCCCTAGAAGTTTGACCTACTATCGATGTAGACAATAGCTAACAGATTGAATCTCCTAAGCTAATATTGCCATGTGGTCGATATCTTCTAGTTGAGTCGCTCGACAATCATTGCCATTCCTTGGCCGCCGCCAATACACATGGTTTCAAGACCGAATGTCTTGTCAAGCGTAGAAAGATCATTTAGAAGGGTGGTCATAATGCGGGCGCCTGTCATTCCAAATGGATGGCCTAGGGCGATTGCACCACCGTGAGGGTTGAGTTGATCTTCGATTGAAATGCCAACCTCACGAGCGATCGGAATTACCTGTGCAGCAAAGGCTTCATTCAATTCGACTATGTCGATATCTGAGATCTTCATGTTTGCTAGAGATAGGACCTTGGCAATCGCTTCGATCGGGCCAACACCCATTATCTCTGGAGCAAGGCCACTGACGGCAGATGCGATAATTCTAGCGAGTGGCTTGATTCCAAGTGCCTGTGCGCGCGACTTGGACATCACCATTACTGCTGCAGCCCCGTCGTTTAGGGGACATGCATTGCCAGCGGTAACTCTTCCATCTGGTCTAAATACAGGTTTGAGTGTCGAAAGTGCTTCGACTGTGGTCCCAGCGCGCGGGCCGTCGTCCTTGGAGACGATGGTCCCATTGGGAAGCGTAACCGGAGATATCTCTCTTTCGAAGAATCCGTTGTTCTGTGCCTCGACTGCGCGATCTTGTGAGAGCTTGGCGAATTCGTCCATCTCGTTTCGACTTACGCCATACTGGTCGGCGACGTTTTCAGCCGTCAACCCCATTGGTATGTACATAAGGTTTATAAAGTCGGACCGGGATGTATCGGTGAATCGGGGATTCATATCCGATGCGGAAAAGCCGACTCCGAGTGTACGCGTAACGCTTTCCACTCCGCCAGCTACGAAAGCATGCCCTTCTCCTGCCCGAATTGCATGAAAGGCCATTCTGATACTTTGGAGGGACGAGGCGCAAAATCGATTGACTGTTGTTCCGGGAACACTATCGGGCAATCCAGCTAGCATTGCTACGTTTCGGCCCAGATTCATTGATTGCTCGCCAGCGTGATTGGCAGAGCCAATTATAACGTCGTCGATCTCCGATGGGCTAAGGTTCGGCACCTTCTTCATCAATTCGCCAACGATGAATCCTGCCATATCATCCGCGCGGTAGTCGATGAGCGATCCCTTGTAAGCGCGTCCTATCGGCGTCCTAGCCGTAGCTACAATTACTGCTTCTTCCATTTTCACCAATTCCAATTCTTGAAGCGCGGACCATTCCGAACATTCAAATTGACAACTCTTAGCCATCCTATGTTACCACTAGGTAGCGGAGTTTTCTTGCGATTATCGATGACGGCCATTTTGGCTGCGTCAGCTTAGGCCAATTTGTTAAGACTCAAGATAGATAGATGCATTTATAGCTGGTAATTTAGAGGTTTGCACGATATGTCTCCTTTGAAACTTCAGCTATTCTTTGTCTTTATGGATTTGAACTAACATATTTTGATTTATATGATGAATAAATATTGAGCTCCTAGGGAAGTTATTTATTTAGGTTACTTCAAAGTGGCAATGTTTAGTAGCCTAAAGATGCTGAGTTCGCCGAATTATTTCGATGGGTATCCCTCAATTGGGTTGATTATCTAATTCCGGATGGTCGATATTATTTAGGAATGATCGCGTCCGACATCTCCTGTTCTGGTGAACACGATGGTTGATTGACTACTACTATCTCGCATCCCGATTCTTCAGCTATGTGGGCGATAAGATCGAATCCAAACCTAACGAGTCTGTCTTTATGAGCGATTATTAATCGTTCAATCTCTCCGTGCTGTATACGATCCATAAGCGCTAGGAACTTCTTGCGTTTGAAGTTCATACCTCCGCCGATTTCCTAAGTCCACTCATCTACAGCTATACCAGCGTTAAGACAGTAGATCTCCATAGCTTTAACCTGTGATACCAGGTCATCTTTTTGCCCTGAACCACTCACTCGGCGCTAGACGACAGTGACTCGACTAACAGGAGCGCCGCCCAGCATAGCTCGTACATCAGACTCATCGAAGTAGCGATGCCCGCTAGGGAGCCTTTTGGGCGTGATCTTGCCCTCTTGCTCCCATCGCCGTACTGTACTTGGACTACGCCCAATCCGTCGTGCGAACTCACCAATGCTGTAAGTATTAGCCATTACAGTTAAGTATCGCAAGTGTTGGATAGAAAAGTGTCAACTGTTGTTTGCTCCCGATACCTTTCACCGTTTAATCGATGACCCGACCGCCGCCGATGCCATATGCAATCGGATAGTTACGGGAGCCAAGATCATCAACTTACAAGGCGGGTACTAAAGGGAAAGTAGGTAAAGGTTCCGGCGTATCGATTAATCCAAACGCCGGGAACTGCTTTGCATCCAAATACCAAAGCAATTCCAGTCGATCCCCAGAGTTATTGTGGATCTACGCAGAGATAAAATTCCGACTCGCCAAGGTTATCGTTCAATATCATCAGAAATATCGGATAATTTCTCCAGAAGCTTGGAGTAAGTCAAGATTTATTAAAAAGTTTTCATCAAAAAAAATAAAGGCCGAAAAACTCCTAAAATCATCTTTTAAGCAGATGCCGAGCGCAAAATAAATAGTTAGCGTTACTACCAGTGTTCTATGACTACGGAGGCTGGCTTCGAATGTGGTGGTGGCCACGGGGATGCTTTATAGCAGAATCAATAAATCAAGGTCTTATCCACGATAGGCGAACTTGTTTAACGAGCCGTATCGACGAACGCTATCAGCATGATAGCTAATAAGCAAGAGGGGGTGTTCACAGTGGGTATTAAAGAATAACAGGAAGGATCGCAGTTGGTTTGGGGGCATTGGCTGTTAGCGCGGCCGCCATTGGCGTTAGTGCAACCACTGCATCTGCACAAAGCGCGAGTTCGGGTTCTGGATCGAGTTCAATCACTTCTGGTCGCCTTTTACCCGCCGATTGGGTGGCACAGGCTTCTCCCTATGTCGTAACCCGGGGTTACTTCGCTTATCTTTCGCCTGATTTCGCGAAAGTGAGTTCTCCGCAGGAATACAGTGCGGTTAAACAGATGATTCAGATATACGATGCTGCACCGATGGCCGCCAAGACAGTAGGGTTTCAACATCAGTGCGACTCTCTGCGAAATACCCATCAAAGGGCGGAATTATTAAGCCTGATTTGTTCGTTGGGGGCGGGTGTAGTGGCTGGGAGAGCTTCCGCTTTGAGGGGTGGGATGGGTTTCAATGGTACATGAACCAATGCTTTGCAACTGGCCTGGTTGACGAATTGAATGGAGGAGCAGCACTTTATGGAGTCATTACGGCCGCACTAGTTCCTCTCGGCGTCAGTATCGCGATCGCTGGAGTATCAGGCGCGCTCTCAGCGGCCATGTTTGGAGCAGCTGGCTACATTGGGGAGACGCAGACCATGTGCGGCAGCAGAAATATATGGGTAGGCTTGCACTATTGGGTATCGCCTTCACATGGATGTGCGTAGGAGGTTAAAGGTCTGATGTTAAATGCTGCAATAGCGCTGTCAGGCAAAGCTAAGGCCATACTTCTGACGGCGATTCCCCTGCTGGACTTCTATACGGGGCTTGCTATTTGGAGCCTCCATTCCAAGTATGGGGAGGATCGTTTCCCGGTGCTCATGCGACTGCATGCAGGAAGGGAACGCAACAGAAAAGCTAAGATCAAAATCGCTAGCTACTCCAGTTCGAAGAGACGCTTGTACGTCTTTGGTGGGGCTATTTTGGCTTCTACATCAATCTTTCTTGAGGTGTGGTTTCTAGTTAGCGTAGCACCGCACCTTTGGAATTGGAGATAGGAAGCCCGGACTTTAGCGAGGCTAAAATGTAAAAGCGGCGCTGGATACAAATATGGCACAAGCGGGCCGTGCGCCGGTTTGGTCCGTCGCTCCGCTTAGCCCGGTTCAGAAACCGGTACCGATTCCGGTTCTTGACTACGACTACTTTGACTTCTACCTGTCAAATATCCCTGTAGGTCTTGGCGGTGAGTTTCAGGACAGTTGTTGCATTTGCCTACTTTTAGATCCATTGACTCTAGAGTATGGCAGTTTGTTCCAACTTGCTTTGCAAGCCAGAAAGACCATACCCTAGGTGTCTTTTGAGGGTAATCTTCCAGGAATTTAAAGCTCAAAAGACCTCGAAATCATCTTTTGGGCAGATGTCTGGCAAAAAATAAATGGTTAGCGTTACCACCAGTGTTCTATGACTACGGATGTGGTTGCCATGGAATGATTTATAGCAGAACCAATCGATCAAGGGCTTATCCACGATAGGCGAACTCGCTTTATGAGCCATATAGACGAACGCTATCAGCATGATAGCCAATAACGGAGCGGGGGATGTTCACAGTGGGTAGTAAAAGAATATCAGGAAGGATCGGAGTTGGATCGGAGTTGGATTGGGGCATTGGCGTTATCGACTGTGGCGGTCGGAATGACTGGGTCTGCCGCATGGGCGACTACAGCGAGTCAAACCGAGCACATGAGACCTCTCTATTAGATCTATCCGACTTACCAGGTCCAAAAGACCTTTCAGGGATATCACTCAGGCGACTGGGTGCAATGTGGTTTCGCGACCGCAAGACCTAACGTTGCGCAGCAACAATGCAACTACGCGGTAACGGTCTCGGCGCAAATCGGCGGTTCCATAAACATATCAGTCTCCGACATCAGCAGTGCGGTAGGCTTCAACATCAACAATAGCCAAACCGAAGGCTACTCCTACAAAGTTACTGTCCCTCCTGGCGAGTGGGGCGTCATTGCAATGGGATCCGAATACGCACAGTATTACACAATGATAAAGCGCGCCCAGTGCAATGTATCCACAGGCATCTGTAGCTGGATGTATTCGGACGACACGGTTCAGGATCACATCGCGCCCACAGCCACGTTCTTCCCAAATCAATATGTTCTTTAAGACATCTACCAAACCTGTTATCCAACAATCTGCCATAACTATATACCAAGGAGACCAAATTGTGCTCAATCGATGTCATAGCTCGGGAAGGATGAATGACGGATACCGATACCGTTGGAAATCCAAACGTTTGGATTTCCAACGGTCGACTTCTTCTTATTTTTATAGGGTACCTTCAAGCCGGCTTGTTGCCAAAGAGACCTTACCTTTTTGATATTGACATGGTATCCCTTGTCTATGACGTAGCGATATGCTCTTTTGTAACCTTGAGCTTTGTGTTCTAGGACAAACGTTCTAAGGAATTGCGTGATCTCTTCGTCTAGATCTGCACTTTTGCGTTCAGGTGCTACGGTACGCTGCGTAGAACGATTTTGACCTGCTACTTTGCAGGCTCGTCTCTTTAGAAACCCCGAATCGTATCTGTAGTTTGTGAACTACCATACGACGACGATTCGGGGTTAGAAGTTTCTTATCGTCGCCTCCTTGGCCATTGCGACATCAAGAGTTAGGTCGACAACGATGTTCTTTAGGCGACGGTTCTTTAGATTCAAGTTCCTTGAGTAAGCTTTACTTTGGTTCCCTTCAATGCAGCGTAGGTACCCTTCCATCGGTACCAGGTCGTCTCGGTAACTGCAGCGCCTTAGGGCTTTTATGGCAAAGCGGCAACTTCACTTATGGTTGCACCGTCATTTAGCATCTTGTCCCCTTCGGCGATCTTCTTACACACCTGCGCCCTGCTTACCTTGAGGAGAACGGGTATGCCTTTTGGACTTCACATTAATTTCCTCCATCTACATTATGGATACAAAGCTGATATTGGTAGCGGATCAATTAAATGGGAGCCTTCCACGGGCATGTTGGCTTTTTCCAATTTGAAGGTGTGGTGAATTTACAATCGGGTAAATCCAAAAGCGATCTCGGTGAATTGAAAGGTAACTTCTATCTTTATGGCTATGGAGCCAGGGTTTTTAGTACTGTCGTTGTCGCTTGTCTAGGAATTTGGTTGATAGGGCGGCATTGAATCGGGATAGAGTTCTCGGTCGAGGCGTTTGGCTGAACGCTCTTCAGCGCGGGACCACTGAACAAAGATTATGCCGATAGCAGCAAATGTGAAGATTTCGCCAAAGATCCAAAGGATTGATCCACCCATGTGAGTATCGGTCAGGGTATTAGCCGCCGGGTCAATGGATCTCGAACTTTGCATAATGGCGATTCCCAAGAATGAACCGAAAGGGATTCCGGTCAATAAAAAGGCGAGCTTGGCTCCGAATGAAAGGCGATGTTTGGCTGGATCTAGACCGAGAACTACGCTCCAAAAGAAGAATCCCGCTATCAAAAAGTGAAGATGGGTGTAGTAGTGAAAAAGAGGATGCCTAATTGAGAGGCTATATAGGGGGGTCAAAAAGTAGGCATACATTGTGACCCAGTTGCTCAGCCACGCAACTATCGGAAATGACCAGAAGCTGATATATCGTGAGTTGATTATCTTTAGGATTGAAGTAGTCGTGCTTCGATTAGAAGCTTGTAGCGCTAGAGTTACCGGCGCTGACAACACAAGCATTATTGGAGCAGCGTTCATCAAAAGTAGATGTTGGATGACATGCATCCAAAATACGGAGTCGTCGTAGCTAGCGAATCCAGATCCGACAGCGAAAAAGATGGTGAAGAGGGACCCCATAAATGAGAGCGTTCTCCATTTAGACCAAATTCGGTTTCGTTTTGCGAGCCTTCTTACTCCTAATATGTAGAGTATGGCTGTTGCCACCAGGGCTGCGTCGGCAAGTATCGACAACGGGTCTAATTGAAAGCCTGTAAGTAGTTGGTTGATGGTTACAGATGGGGATAGTTGGGCTAAGAATAGGACCATTGGTTTAGGAGTCTATATCCGATGGATTTCTAATGGTACCTACTAAATCGCCTACAAGGTGTTATGCGCCAGTTTTTGTAACCGGCGGTTTCGTAAAGTACAAGTAGTGCCCACCTATCGCTGAAAATGCGGCTACATCTTTGGCGAATACCTCGTCTTTGAATTGTCTAGCCTTTGAATTAGATTCCCAGTAGTTTAGCGATGCGCGCTCCATGGCCCTTAGCCTTTACGCCATAGAGGGCATCGGTTATGTAACCTGAGGGATCTATGACAAATGTGCTTCTAATTACCCCAATTACAGTCTTTCCATAGTTTTGTTTTTCTCCGTAGGCACCCCATTGAGCCATTACTGTAGTGTCGGAGTCGCTCAATAGGTCGAAGTCGAGTGAGAATTCGGTTGCGAATTTCCGGTGTTTATCTACTGAATCTGGAGAGATGCCAATGATTTTATTCGGACCATCAACGCTGAAGACGAAGTCCCTAAAGTCGCAAGCTTCTTGGGTGCAACCAGGAGTAAAGTCTTTTGGATAAAAGTATATGATCACCCTATTGCCGCGAAAGTCATTGAGAGAGACCTCTTGGTCGAACTGATTTTTGAGCGTGAAGTTTGGTGCGAGATCACCAGGGCTTAATTTTGGAGTCATTTGGGTCCTTCTTGGGATTTTGATTAAAACTAGATTAATTGAACTGTATAAAGTTCTTGATGGCCAGCAATAATGAGAAAGAAACAATTGGAGGTACCGGTAACTTTTAGTCTAAACTTCGCTGCTACGACTACAGATGGTGCATTCCTGTTTTTTACCATTTGAAGCTAGGTCGTCTCAAATGGTGGTATCTAAAGGGCTACGAGCGCATTTCATTGAGCGCCACGAATTAAAGTTCTGGCTAAATATACTATTTCTTTTCAGATTTACCGGCAGATGTTGTAGCTTCGTTCTTCTTGGGGTATAGCTGTTGGGTCAAACATAAGAGAACTGGTTATAGGCAACTTCGCTGGCCGTGGGTGTCTTTTGTTTTGGCTATTCGGGTAACAATCGAAATGTATGATTTTCTAGTCGGGTAGGCACGACTCATTGCTGAGCCGTGCCTCCTTAAGATCCTAGCGGGCAACTTTCATCGCACTGGGATCAAGCCTTATGAAGGCCCCTTTTGGGACCCGGTCATACAGTTACCAATTTGCCTTGGATGCATAGCCTTTACGACGTAGGTTTGCAGCCTCTTGACGTTACTGTTGAGCTTCGACCAGTCGATCTTATCCCAATTGGTTTCGTCAGTAGGGCCACACGTGGCGTTAGCCATGTTCATTTGCCTTCATAGCCTATGAGGTTCTATGAATCATCTCGCAACTAAGACCATCTCGCAACTAAGACCATTTCACACCTTGGCACGGCGGGGAAGTCTGCTTGGCTCCGTGTTAGGTAATGTCTCAAGGTGTATCCGTCGCATTACAAGAGCGCGTTTCGCTTTGTATCCAATCCTTATGCTCACATCCCCATCGGCCTTCCTTGGGGGGGCTTGCCCAATTGCTTGGGCGGAGATAGCGACTTAGAAATGTTCCACCGAAATAATATACGCTGGGGTTAGGGCCTGCCTTTTCACCGGAGGGAATTGTTGTCAGCGCGCATCCAATCTCCACTGATGCGACCGTCGCAGGTAGCTTTTGGTCCAAGCCCATCAGCAACTTTGGCTTGTTTGCAATAACGATCTTTAACCAGCAGTTCACATATGTTGCTCATACCCAGCTAGGCCCACCTCCATGCTGTCTGGTCCCTTATTGTCTGGCCCCTTAGGGCCTTGTTGCTGGCAGTGTCGGCTTCACCTCACGGATTTGGCCTATGAGATTCCCCGTGGGTACTTTTCCGACAGCTCCATACCAGAGAATTACTCCTCTGGCATGTGTCGGTGGGCTTTGCCAGCTGAATGACAAGTTCCTCCTTTTCGAAGCGTTAAATTCGGCAACCTCATGTCGCACGGAGACAATTGCATAAGTAGATCTTTAGCTGTTTTGGATTTAAAGCTCCGCACTTAATGCTAGATAAGGCATAGCAACTTCATTCTGAGTCAAAAGATACCACCCGAAAGAGTCGATCTATGAATTGCGCAATAGTCTCCTAGGCTACTAGGGAGTAGCTGGATGAATTGTAGTTACCTATGGTTCGATCGAAATCGATATTCGATCTTGGAATAGCTCGGTGTGGTAACTTTTTGCCTATTCACCTAGGCTATATAGCATGGAAAGTTCAAGTTTTAAAGCAGTAGAGATTCAGGCGCCCAAGGTCGTTCTTGTGGTTGCCGCTCATCCCGACGACGCAGATTTTGGGGCGGGTGGAACTATAGCGAAGTGGATCCAAAGCGGTATCGAGATTCACTATTGCCTTGCTACCTCAGGCGAAGCCGGTGGCTTTGATAGGACGATTGATAGGTCGGAGATTCCAGGGATTCGTCAGTTGGAACAGACGCGCGCTGGTGACGTCTATGGCGTCTCCTCGATAGAGTTTCTTGGATTCATCGATGGCGAAGTCGAGCCTAGCTTGGAGCTAAGGAAGGGTATATCTCGAGCTATACGGAGAGTTCGTCCCGACACGGTTATATGCCAGTCTCCTGAAAGAAACTATGAGAGGATGCCGGCGTCCCACCCTGACCATTTGGCTACCGGTGAGGCGGCTCTAAGGGCGATCTATCCTGATTCGAGAAACCCATTTGCGTTTCCTCAATTGATCGATGAAGGTTTTGAGCCTCACAGTGTGAGCCAGATTTTGATGATGGCAAGCCCAAGGTCGAATTTTGCAGTTGATATCACAGGAACGTTTGAACTCAAGTTGAAGGCTCTGCATGAGCACAAGAGCCAACTTCCAACTCCAGAGAAGCTCGCGGATATGCTCGGTCAGTGGGGGTCGAGATCTGCATTGTATGCTGGCCTAGAGGACGGTAAGCTTGCGGAACTATTCTACGTAGCTAGCTTCTAGAGCGATTTGCCTGCTGGGATGTTTGTGTCATCTTCTATTTAGTGGGTTTGTTGTTTTGGCATAGAGACCATGGGTCTCTATGCCCTTGTCCTTAAGGTCCTGTCGTTAGTCGTGGCCTCATCGGAGTTGATCGTCGCTTTCTTTTCGAGGCGCTTTTGGACGTGGCTTCTTTGATTCTGAATTCTATTGCTAGACGGGTAGTCGCTACGTGCGCAATTGCTTAATGTGCAGTTACTGGGCACCTAGCTAGTGTCCATAGTCATAAATTCATTTAAATAAGGAATTAATCCCTATTTGTAGTGTTTTACCT
Organism: Acidithrix sp. C25; assembly: GCF_904848545.2. Taxonomy (NCBI): domain Bacteria; kingdom Bacillati; phylum Actinomycetota; class Acidimicrobiia; order Acidimicrobiales; family Acidimicrobiaceae; genus Acidithrix; species Acidithrix sp. C25. The sequence continues at coordinate 181,362 of NZ_CAJHCI020000002.1, read as the reverse complement.
ATACAGAGGTACATTTCACTACACTTAGGAGAGTAATGGAAAAGAAGATCGGTCGACCGGCATACAAGGTTGTTCTTTCAGACAACGACAGAAAGTTCCTAGAGGGTGTAATCCGTGCTACAACCTCGCCACAGTCTCATGTAACTCGTGCCAAGATTGCTCTTGGCGCAGCTGATGGCCTTAGCCACGAAGAGATCGTTGAATTGTCCGGTGTCTCAAGCTTTACTGTCTCTAAGTGGAGGAAGAGGTTCTCTCTCTTTGGGGTATCAGTTCTATCTGATGCTCCACGAAGTGGAACCCCAAGAATCCATGACGATGACAAGATAGCTGAGATCATTCGTCTTACTACAACCACAGAGCCAAAGAACGCTACACAGTGGTCAACAACTGAGATGGCAAGAGTTGCTGGCGTCTCTCAATCGAGAAGTCTCTCGTATATGGAGAACCTTTGGACTAAAACCCCATCTCATTGAGTACTACAACATATCTAACGACCCTAACTTTACTTCAAAGGTTCGAGATGTAGTTGGACTCTATCTCAATCCCCCGGAAGCAGCACTTGTGCTATGTGTCGATGAGAAGACACAAATACTTGTCACTTGACCGGACACAACCAGTTCTTCCAATGACTCCCTTTGTACCGGAGCGTCAAACACATGACTACATAAGACATGGAACAACCAATCTCTATGCTGCTCTTGACACAGCATCTGGAAAGGTCATAACACAGACGACAACTGCACATCGTGCAGTTGAGTTCATCTCATTTCTAGATCTCATTGACAAAGAGGTACCAAAAGATCTAGAGGTCCATCTCATTATGGATAACTACGTCACCCATAAGACCGATACAGTGCGTAAATGGAACCTTGAGCACCCACGCTTTCACTTTCACTTTACTCCCACCTATTCATCGTGGATGAATCTTGTAGAGCGATGGTTTTCTGAACTAACTACCAAGATGTTGCAGAGGTCAACACACAAGTCAGAAAAGCAACTTATTGCAGCTATTACAAAATGGACGGAAACCTGGAATGAGAATCCTCGTCCTTTTAGATGGCATAAGACGGCTGACGAGATCTTCAAATCCATGGAAAAGTACCTCGGACCATTTACTAAGTGAATTTATGACTAGGGACACTAGCAATCATCTAAAGTAAAATCTTACCAAGGGCCCGTTTGCTTTTTCTATAAGCTCCGTGCAGAGCTTAGGTCACAGAGTTTTTACCTCATCTCTTTGAGTCGGATATTGACAAATACTAGCCAAGTGGTTGTGTCCCTAACTCGGAAGCACTTTGTCAGATACCGACTTTACGGGCTCGTCTATATTGGATAGATTTTTTCTTTTCTCCATGAGCAGCGCGATTGAGACCATGATGATTGGAAGGCCAGAGTTGAAGTCTGTTCCAGTTGGCGAAAATACTCCAAAATCCATGACTGTTGCCCACATTACTAGTGAGGCGATGATAGTTAGATAGATGGTGGCGACTGAGCTTGGCGCTACTATCAAGGCCGTCGCAATAATAAGGCCCAGTGAGATTAGAATCAGGCTGATTATGGATCCTCTGCCCTCTGTAATATTTGCCGCAGCATTGAGTAGGCTCGAAAAGACCTCGGGTTGTCGATTTTTCGCCATCGACGTGATCATCGTGAAAAATCCGTTGGGTTTAAAGTATCCCTCGGATGGAAGCGCACCAAGGAGGGTACCCACAAGGAAAAAGATTCCCAATCCCCATCCCAGTCGCTGGCTTGTTGGGAATTTGTTTTTACCATTGGAAGCCATTAGCAGCTCTACCGAGACTAAGAGGTAAATCAATATTGCTGAAGGTGCTCCACTGTACCAAGCCGCTTCCTTGTAGAAGAGTCCAAAGCCATTACCTATGCAAAAGACAATGAGCTCCCATACGATCGAGAGGTAGATTGCCAGACGCCAGGTTTTACTTGGCTTGAGAGATACGAGCGCCATGCCGATAAAGAGCTGAATCCATGCGGTAGCTAAATCAACGCGAAATGGATTGATATTCCAGGCCCAGGCACCAAGGTCCCCAAGTGGTCGCAAAAAAGACGGAGCATTCACAAATGCGGGCCTGATAATATTCGACACAAAGCCGTTTGGCATTCCGTTGCGGAGCTGGAGCATTCCGTCGATGATCCAGATGGCGCCAAATGAAATGGATAGAAAGCTAAGAGTTGTGTTGGAGCTCGTCGCGGTGGCGACGATATTTTGCGCCTCTGTCTTTTGGATATCTGTCCTTGGTTTTGATTCTGCGAATAGATATACCGCTAGGTTCAATGCCATGGCGACTGTGATGATTATGCCGACTATTAGGTATAGGTGCGAACCTAAGGTGCCAAAGGGGTGGCCGGGTGTCGAGGTCATTCCTGGCATAGGTCTTCCTCCTTATCCTTTTTAGTTATTATTTCTTGCCTGTCACCGAGCACAGTTTTTATTTTTTAGGGTTCCATCCGGCCAAGATCTCGGGATTGAGTCGAAGGAATCGTCAAGGTAACAAAGAGAAGTTCCATCCGGCCAAGATCTCGGGATTACCTCTACTTTTAGGCTAAAGATTTCCCTTTAGCGTTTTGAAGTGATGCGATGCGGTTATTGATCTCGATCGTTGTTTTTACGACATCATCTACGGTTTGTGCGATCTCGTTCGTAGATGCAACCTGGGAGTCGACCGAGACGGCAATTTCGCCTTGAAGTCTCCCGATCTCGCTCACAGTATCGGTTACCTCTAAGAACGCCGCGCTCGCCGCGCTCGTATCTGAAGTCATCGATATTGCCATGGCGCCGATATCCGCAGTAGCACGCGCTGTAGCTGCGGCAAGCGCTTTGACTTCATTGGCCACTACGGCAAATCCTTTGCCGGCTTCGCCAGCGCGCGCAGCTTCAATGGCTGCATTGAGCGCAAGGAGGTTCGTCTGCTCTGCGATTTCAGTTATGGTAACTACGATCTGGCTAATGTTGGCGGAATTTTTATCCAGTCGATCAAGGGTCATCGAGGTCTTCCCGACGATTCCAGCGGCATCATGTGCAACCTCTGCGGCACGGTTGGCACCGTGCGCTATCCCTGTTATTGTAAGCTCCATCTCTCGAATTGCACCTGCGACTGCATCGATGTTTGCCCTAATCTGGTCGGATCCTGCCAAGAGGCCGCTGGCTTGACTAGCGACCTCGATTTGGTCTCTGCGGGCTCTCTCTACCTCTTGAGAGCGTCTTTCGATCGCTTCACGGTCACTTTTTTCTTTTTCTAGCTGGAGCTCATAACGTTGCTTTTCTTCAAAGGTGCTTTTTTCTAGGAGCGCGGAGCTCTGGCTGCGTAGCGCATCTGAGAAGCTCCAGAAGACAATTTGTACAGCTACTGCTCCCGAGATGAATCCAGCATGTATAAGGGCCCATCCAATTGGGTTTGCTCTTTCATAGGAGGTATAAAAGACAGAATTGGGCCAAAAAAGGCCGAGGAGAATGTGGTGCACTAAGACGAATCCAATGGAGAGAAGATATGGTGTCCACTCTTCGTAGAGAGCCACTATAGCCAGGAGAACGAAGAAGTAAAAATGGAAATCTGGCATACCGTGTGTGATGTGTACGAGAGCGGCCCCGGCCCATAAAAGGCCGAGGCTAGTTGTGATCGTTGCAAGCCTTCGCGCCTTAATTAGAGTGGCAGCGAGGCAGAATGCAAATTGTATACCGATATCGACCAGTCGTACCTTGGTGGTGGAGTGCTCTGGTAACGAGACGATTATTAGAAATGGAACCTGAAAATATAGAGTATAGACAATAAATCGATGCCGTTTTGCCCAAGCCAGATCGTCGAGATTGGCTCCTTTTGGAAGCTTAGAAAGTATTTTCCCTATCAAATTCGGTACCTTTCATAACGATGCCCAGTGTTTCCCCTAGCGTTGGGATCACCTTGATAGTGGCTATCGGCCCATTGTTGATCGTCCTTTAAGACCATGACAACTTTGTGAGCCCACTTGACTTTTGTATTTTTTCAGCTTTGCTATTGGAGGTGGTACCGCCTCTGAAGAGGTTTTTGTGGACTTCTACGACGCATTAATGGTGCTAATTTTCCATCGAATTACTAGTGTCCCCTCTCATAATTTCCCTGAAACTGAGGAATTAATCCCTTCTAAGGTTGTTCTCCTTGGTAAGGACATAACCTTGCAAGGGAGAACGATGCTAAGTCACACCGTTTCAGAGGAGCCAAACATTGATGCCAACCAGAGCAAGCCGCCCAAGAAGAGATCTGGACGACAAGCTTCGGTGGTTCCGCTCAGTCCCAAAGAACGTAGCGAATTAGAAGCAGTGGTAAGAAAGTCCACAGCTCCCATAGGACAGGTGGCAAGGGCCAGCATTGCCCTATGGAGTAACGAAGGGGTTGGAACCAACGAGATCGCGCAAAGACTTCAGATATCTACAGAGACGGTATGCAAATGGAAGCGGCGTTTTATCAACTACGGAGTGGAACTTCTCGATGACGCACCGAGAAGTGGAAAACCGAGAAGCATTGATGACGAAAAGATCGCCGAGATTCTAAGGATCACTTTGGAAGAAGAGCCCCCGCTTGCTACCCAGTGGTCGACGTCTTCAATGTCCAAGCGGATCGGGGTATCACCAGCGAGCATCTCACGTATCTGGAGAACCTTTGGCCTCAAGCCCCATGTCTTGGGATACTTCAACATCAGTACCGATCCGGCCTTTACCGAAAAGTCCGCGACATAACTGGGATCTATCTCAATCCCCCTGATGCTGCACTGGTACTATGTATTGACGAAAAGACACAGATCCAGGCGTTGGATAGAACCCAGCCACTGCTTCCCATGAGACCTTTTGTTCCAGAGCGGCAAACACATGACTACAAACGCAACGGCACAACAAATCTCTTTGCAGCACTTGATGTTGCCTCTGGCAAGGTGATCACCAACACCACAAAGGCTCATCGGGCGATCGAGTTCATAGCCTTTTTGGATCAGGTGAAAAAAGAAGTTCCAAAAGAACTCGAAGTCCACGTCATCCTGGACAATTATGCAACGCATAAAACCGATGCTGTACGGGCCTGGCTCATAAAAAACCCCAGATTCCACTTCCATTTTACACCCACCTACTCCTCGTGGATGAACCTGGTTGAGAGATGGTTCTCGGAACTGACTACCAAAATGCTCCACAGATCCACCCATAAGTCACAAAAGCAACTCGTTGCTTCGATCAACACCTGGGCAGAGCGCTGGAACCAAGACCCAACACCATTTAGGTGGGTAAAGACAGCTGACGAGATATTCGCATCGATGGCAAAGTATCTGGGGAACTAGAACTCAGGGAACTTATGAGAGGGGACACTAGATCCAGATAGGTGTTGACCTCCAAAAAAAGATTCCGGTTTTGAAATTCATAGAAATGGGTATTTTCCAATGAGGCTTCAAGGATATGGGCGGTTGATCGATTCAAAGCAATCATGAGACTTGCTTGGTTTTATTGTTGGCCTAACAGATGGCGGCTAAAAGTTCAGGTGGCTATTGTTTTAGGACGAGTTGGGTTTCGAAGAGGTCTCGGTAGACTCCCTTTTTCTCCAGCAGTTCAGCGTGTCGTCCTTTTTCAGCGATTTTCCCGGATTTGATTACAACGATTTGATCTGCGGCGACGATCGTAGAGAGTCTGTGGGCGATCACTATCGAGGTTCGGTTGGAGAGTAGGTTAAAGAGGGCGCTCTGAACTGCTGCCTCATTTTCCGTATCTAAATGAGAGGTTGCTTCATCTAGGATTACGATTTCAGGTTTTTTTAGAAAAACGCGAGCAATTGCAAGTCTCTGTCGCTCACCTCCTGAGAGCCTATATCCACGTTCGCCGACTAATGTGTCGAACCCATCGGGCATCTCCATGATCGTTTGATAGATCTGTGCCCCTTTTGTTGCGGCTATAAGTTCTTCATTTGTCGCATCAGGACGGGCGAAACGCAGATTTGACGCTACGGTGTCGTGGAAGAGAAATGTTTCTTGTGATACTACTCCTATATGGTCGCTCAGGTCTTGAAGTGAGATTTCACGGAGATTGATACCATCGAGAGAGATCTCTCCCGCATCTGGGTCGTAGAGGCGTGAAATGAGCGAAGCAATTGTTGACTTGCCAGCACCTGAAGGCCCGACAATGGCCGTCATTGTTCCGGGTTCAACGATAAATGATATGGACTCGAGCGCTACCGTGGTTGAAGGTTGCACATCTGGCGCCTCTGAAAAGGGCGTTTCAATGTCAGGGTAGGTGAAATCGACATTTTCGAAGGCGATTTTGCCCTCTATCTCTTTGATGGCTTTGGGAAACTCTGGATCTGTGACGGTTGGTGCGACGGCGAGTACCTCTGCAACTCTATCGAAAGAGACTAAAGACTGAGAAAGGGTTACCTTGAGAGTTGCCAAGTCGGTAATTGGTGTATAGAGGTTGGTGGCAAATTGTGTCAGCGCAACCAAGGTGCCGATGGTTAGTTGGCGGTCCAAGGCGAGACGTCCACCTATAAGGTAGATACCAGTAACGCCAAGTGCCGCAATCAATGAAACTGCTGCTCCATATAGGCGACCAGCTACTGCTAATTTGATCCCTGAATCTCGAAGTTTTCCAGCTCGATAGTCGTAATTGTGAGTCTCTCTTGTCACATTGCCAAAAAGCTTTACTAAAAGAGCGCCTGAGACGTTCATTCGTTCGGTGGTTAGATTGGATAGTTGAGCATTGGCTTTCATCTGATTCCTTGCCAATGGCGCGATTCGGCGCCCCAGCTTTCGATCTACTACCACAAGGAGCGGCATGGTTACTAAGGCTATTGCAGTAGCGGACGGTGAGAGTTTTAGCATTATGAAAAGTGTGAATGTCAAAGTCAAAACGTCGGAAAAGACACTTGAAATAATCGATATTGCCTGTTGGGAGCCGAGGACGTCATTGTTGAGGCGCGACACTATCGAACCAGATTGGCTCTTTGTGTAAAAGGCAATGGGAAGTCGTTGAAGATGCGCAAAGAGTGCAGAGCGAAGGTCAAGTATTAAGCTTTCACCCATCTTTGAGCTGATCCATCTCGAAGCGACACTGATTGTCGTGGATGTGACAGTCGCGGCGAGCGCTGCTCCTACTAGAAGATATAGCAGTGAGAGTGATCTTTTGGGAATCGCTGTATCGATGATTGACTTTGTAATGAGTGGGGGTGCGAGATCGATTAGCCGCCCAAGGCCTATTAGGAGAACAAAGACGATCAGCATCCGTTTATATTTAGCTAAAAATGACCAGGCCCGAAGGATGGCTGCCTTGGAGATCGCGTCTTTGGTATTGTCCCATCGCCGCTAGTTCTCGCATAGCGCATGTATTGCATATGGTAGACCTTTACTTTTATTTATCTTATTTGTAACGTCAAAAATTGAATTTCATTCAACCTGTTGATTGTGATGATGAGTTATCAGTTGAAGAGATCTTAGAACGGAGTATTCATTTGATAGACATAGATGGTTTTTACGAAATCATTCAGATGCGGCGGGACGTGAGGAATGAGTTCATCGGTGGTCCGATGGATCAAAGCAAACTGAAACGTATTCTGAGAGCTGCGCATCAGGCACCTTCAGTCGGAATGACTCAACCGTGGGACTTTATTCTTGTGGACGACGACGCTATCCGCATCGACTTTCGAGATCACGTCTTGGTGGAGCGTTCTAAGTTTTCGGACCGGCTTATTGGAGAAGCGCAGGAGACTTTCAACCCTATCAAGATCGAAGGAATCATGGAGTCAGCCATCGGAATCGTAGTGACTTATGATCCGAGCCGGGGTGGGTCAGCAATTTTGGGCCGCAATACTATTGATGAAACAGGACTTTATTCGGTGTGCTTGGCCATTGAGAACCTTTGGCTAGCCGCTACCGCTGAAGGATATGGCGTTGGATGGGTATCGTTCTATCAAGAGTCCTTCCTCTGTGATCTGGTCGGGATCCCTTCTCCGCTACGGCCGATCGCATGGCTTTGTCTTGGACCCATTTCGACGCTTATGGAGGTTCCAGATTTGGAGCGCTTCAACTGGAGAGGGCGCCGCCCCCTTGAAGAAGCACTTTTTCAAAATCGCTACGGTGAACGCTTGAAGCTGGACCTCTGATCTATTTCATGTGCCCTCATTGGTCTTATCTTTTTTGGCCAAACTTATGCGATGTCAATCGATAGATTCAAGAAAGAGTCATATCTCGGCGAATAGGAGATAGCAAGGTGCTCTTCTTGGTAGATTTCATCAACAGCGCTAATTACAACACGTGAAGTTGGATAACTTTCGATAATCAATCGCAAAAAATTGCTTATTTATCAGAATATGAATGTAAGTTGACTAACGGTTGACTGATAGATCACAAAGGGGTGGGAATGGTTAGCTTTTCAGGGGACGGAACTGATAGTAACGGGAGTTGGTCCAAGAGGCTTGCTCAAGTAGGAGTTGAGCTGACGAAGGGACAGGAGCGCTTTGTCGATGTACTTGCCGCTTCGTTTGACGCCAGCTTCGAGAGGTTGTTTGGTGAGGGTCGCATCGTTCCTTACCTTGAAACATCTTTGGAATTAGCGATTCGGCTAGGACAAGATGAGTACGCTTTTTTGTTGGGAGATGAGGGGCAAACCTCGGCTAGCGACCATGGTGAGCATCTCTTGACCATCGATGTAGCCTCGATCGATCAGGCGCATCTAGTCGACTCATTCGTAGCAATACTCGGGAGGTTCGGCTATTTTCCCGAAGTAACACTACATCCGCTTTTAACGCTAGAGCGCGATAGCGAATTAAATATTGTAGATGCATATCGAACCGGAACCAAAGAAGCTTCTGGTCGAGTTGAGTCTTATATCCACTTTGATGTAAAAGCTAACCCAACAGAGCTGGAACTCGAGGCGCTAAATAGTGCTTTTGAGGACCTTTTTCATTTTTGAATCTGATCAATTCTTCTAACGCAGACTTTTATAGGGACCAGTCTTATAAGACTTGGACGCAAGGTGCATTTTTTGGAGATGACGAAGGATTTGTTCCATTGGGAGCAAGAATAGGGCCTTCAAATAGCGGAATTTTAGAGCGTTTGGGACCAGATGAAGCTTCTAGAATTCAAAGGTCATTTTCCAAGGACTCCAAGAGGCCACACCTGGTCAATGTGATTTCACCCGTAATGGCTACCGAGGCATTGATAGTTGGTCCTGCTCATGATGGTCAAGGTAACGAATCAGGTTACATCGTTGGACTTGGCTCCAAAGCTATGCTCGCTAGCGGGATGGACCTTGAAATCGCCTAACTAAGCTAGGCGAACTTCTCAATATTCCAGTTGAGAGCTACTCCTATCGTGAACTAAATGAACTTGTCGCAATGATTGCGCGCATCGAACTTGCGCTGATAGACCAGTCGCAACTTCAAGATATAATTTCATCTCTTTTGATTGCCCGTGAGACTAATCAAATTGCAACCTTTATTTCGTGTCTGTGCTGTGATGAAGCGTTACGGATTTACCTTTACGTCCCTACCATTAGATACAAGACCGGTATGGATGCCACAATCGCAGCTCAACTTAATGCTTTGAATAATGAGAACGTCGAATTTCACTGCGTTGAGGCGAGAATTGATGCTCGGATGGCCCGAGTGGATATCGACGTAGTTGCCCTCGACGACACAGACCTAATAGCGAACCTTTTGGAGTACTCAAACTTAATTCAATCGGTTGGCATTAGTGTCTCAAGAAGTTGGTATGACAAGCTTGAGGAAGAGTTATTCAATCGTCATGGTGACCGGCTTGGAACCACTTTGGCACATCGCTACGGAAACGTCTTTGACGGAGCTTATAGGAATGACTATAGTGCCCGCATCGGAGCTGATGATGTAGATCGAATTGAGTCGGCACTTGAGACCGACGGTATTTGGGTTGGATTTACCTCGGAGGTCGATCGTCATCCTTTGATAGAACTTCGATCTAATATTGATATTCGTCTTAGAATAATTCATCTTGGCGAGAGGCGACACCTGTCGAATCTGCTTCCTTTAGTAGAGACTTTTGGTTTGTCGGTAGTGGATGAAGTTCCATATCAGATGGTCTCACCTTCCAATGGCGCGCCAATTTGGCTTTATGATCTGGGGGTCCAGCTAGCTGGGGATGACTCTACTATAGTGCATGAACGGCTAGTTCTCTTTGCGCGCGTCTTTGGTGATGTCTTTCTCTTTGGACTTGATTCAGATCGATTGAACTCTCTCGTGCTTCGTTCTGGCCTAGATGCCACAGCAGTTGTCTTGTTGAGGACTTTGGTTTACTATCAACGCTTTACGACGAATGGATTATCTATCGACCATGCGGTCACTATCGTTGCCTCCTATCCAGGCGTTGCTCGAGGGTTAGCCAACTACTTTGCAAGTCGATTCTGGGACTTCACTAACGATGATGAATCTCTAGCCAAAAGGGCGACTGCTCTTTCTGAGATTGATCAGATTGAGATTCTCGAACACGACGTCTTCTTTAGGCTCCTTGTGGCTATCTGTGATGCGACATTGCGTACAAATCTGCACGTTCGAGAGCACCCAGGCGATGCTGGCGTTATAAAGTTTGATTCCAAGCGGGTGCCTGGCTTGATTGAGCCGGTTCCAATGATCGAGAGCTATGTATTTTCTCCGACGGTGGAAGGGATCCATCTGCGATCTTCTTTGGTGGCCCGTGGTGGAATTCGATACTCGGATCGCTTAGATGACTACCGAACTGAGATTTTGGGGTTGATGAAGGCTCAAGCGGTGAAAAATGCTGTCATCGTTCCCCATGGCGCCAAGGGTGGATTTGTCCTCCGAGGTTCAAAACGCGATGAGCACTCTGTCACTTCGGCCTATGACTCATTCATATCAGGGTTGCTTTCAATTACTGACAACATTGTAGATACGAAAGTGTTACACCCTAGAATTGGCAAGATATACGATGGCGATGACCCGTATTTGGTGGTTGCAGCCGATAAGGGTACCGCAACATTTTCGGATCGGGCAAATAAAATCGCGATGCAAAACCAATTTTGGTTAGGCGATGCCTTTGCTTCTGGTGGTTCGGCTGGATATGACCACAAGGATATGGGAATTACCGCAAAGGGAGCATGGGTGTCAGTCCGCCATCATTTTGCTCATATTGGGATTGACCCAGAGCGTGACCCGATAACTGTAGTTGGTATCGGCGATATGAGTGGCGACGTCTTTGGAAATGGCATGCTTCGATCGCGCTCCATACGACTAGTGGCGGCTTTTGACCACAGAGATATATTTCTTGATCCAAATCCCAACCCTGAAGCGAGTTTTGATGAGCGAGAGCGGCTCTTTGGAGTCCCCCGTTCCTCATGGAAGGAGTACGATCAATCGGTTATCTCCGCTGGAGGAGGCGTTTTCTCTCGAAGCCTCAAGTCAATTACCCTCTCAGAGGAGGCAGCTCGCTCATTGGGAACGGTCGGCGGGAAATATGCCCCAAACGACCTGATCAAAGTCATTCTTTCATCTCCTGTGGACCTGCTTTGGAACGGAGGAATCGGAACTTATTTCCGTTCATCAGGTGAATCAGATAGTGATATCGGCGATAAGACTAACGATTCGGTGCGAATTAGCGCAGCCAATGTCTGCGCCAAGGTCATAGGTGAGGGTGGAAATCTTGGGTTGTCTCAATTGGCAAGGATTGAGATGGCTCAAAAGGGGATTCTGATCAACACAGATGCCATCGATAACTCTGCTGGCGTGGATACATCTGATCATGAGGTAAATCTAAAGATTTTGTATCAACACACCTCTGGCTTGAAGGGCAATGAGCGAGATACTTTGCTCTCTGGTCTTACAGGAGCCATTGAGGATCTAGTTTTATCTGACAACATCTGGCAGAACTGGGCGCTATCACTGGCAAGTTCAGAGTTCGATCAGATGCGAGGCGCCTATATAGAAGCGGTGGATGCGTTAGAGCGTGATGGTGGTTTGGATCGAAGAGTTGAGTTCATTCCCGACAATGAGCAGTTGGGTAGCCGATACTCTCTGACTCGACCAGAACTGTCGGTGCTACTCGCCTACGAGAAATTGAAGATAAAGTCCCTTTTAGGGCAGGCCCACGTGGAAGCGCTGGACATATTTTCCAAGCGAGGGTTGCAATATTTTCCTGATTCTATTCGTGATGCGGTCTCTCATGACATCGAAGACCACCCCCTTTGGCCCGAGTTGGTTGCCAACCAAGTCGCGAATTTAGTTGTCAATATTGCTGGGGTTAGCTATCTAACTCGAACAGTGGAAGAGTCTCGCCGGGACGTCGTTGAGGTTGTGGCGCGATTCTTAGAGGTCGATTCGATCTTTGATACCTCTAATAAACTTTGGAGGTTGATGGGCGATACTCAACTTCGATTTGATAGCGCTCTAGTTGGATTTACCGGAGCGGTTAGATTTCAGGAGAGGGCGACAAGGTGGCTCTTGCGTGATATCGGAGAGTCTCGGATAGCCGATCTTGATCGATTTAGGTCTACTTCATCTTTTCTGATCGACAATTTTGAGGAGTTGCTTACGGAGAGGTATCGAAAGCGTTTCCCAACTTCAGCTCAATTTAAATATGCTCCAGGGAGTGCTGGTGCATTTCGACTTTGGCAGCTATCGAGCTTTGCCACTTCCATTATGGAGATCACCCATCTTTGTGGCATGTACCCAACTAACTCAATTTCAGATTTAGCTGGCATGTTTTTTGAAGTTGGAGAGACCCTTGCGGTGCCAGAGTTGCTTGATGCGGCAATGGCACTTCCGCGTCGCACAAGTTGGGAGCGACAGGTGCGAATTGCGATTCGTGATGAGATAGATTCGGTGCATATTGGGGCATTTAGGGCGATAGTTAATCTTGACAAAGCCAGCGATCGGCGGGCAAAGTTGGCAGCCTACCAAGAGCGGGGAGCCTCTGAACTTGCGAGATCAATCTATATAGACGAGCCTGGTTCTTCATTCGACAAAGATGCCGGTAGCGATCGATTGGCGATGCTAGTCGTTGGCACCAGACGCCTTAGGGCAATTGTTGGCATCTAATTACTCCTAAAGTAGTTCTCGTGAGCCAAGAGATCTCTCTTTATTTCTAGACCAAAGGCATAGCCACCGAGGGATCCGTCAGAGCGGATCACTCGGTGGCATGGCCGAAAGATGGGAATGGGGTTTGTGGAACATGCCCTGGCTGCAGCCCTGTGAGCCTTAGGGTTACCAGATCGATCGGCCAATTTTCCATAGGATATGACAGTTCCTGGAGGGATCGAATCGATAGCATTTTGAGCTATAGCGATAAAGTTGGCGGTTGTCGATGACCCTAAAGAGCGTGGAATCAGTCCAATCTCCAAGAAACTGCCTTTGTTGTAGGCATTTATCGCCTCTTGTATCCTTTCTTGAAGAGCATGCAGCTCTGTACTCTTCTGAGCGTCTTGTGGCGATACAAAATCTAGACCGCCCGGGATTGAAGCGGAATTAGGAGAGACAAAGTCGCTGGATATTATTCCACCTTCTTCAAAGACCACTCTAAAATCGCGATCTAGTAGCTTTAGCGTTGTTGTACTTATCAATTTGTTCTAACCTTTTTTCTACTTCTTTTTATTGACCATTGGATTTTTGCATCTTCTTTTCTATGAGGTTAATGTAAATGATGACAGTGTCCTCGTTTCGTGAAATGCGACAGTTGGGTTGTTGTGGCTTGGTGGGTCTATTTCAAGTAAATTTGTTCGAAGTCTAATTTGAATCTTTGCCCTTATCCTATCGACTACTCTGGGCGCAATTTTTCTGATCTGGAGGGTGGACTTTGGCGTATTAGTTCTCGATTGACTCGGCCAAGATACTCGATTGGCTCGAATTGCTGGTGATTCCTGAGAGCTTGGCTACTTAGAGCAATTTGAAATTTCGAAAGAGTTTGCTTTTTAATTTAGCCACCTAAGTCAACAATAGCATTTAGCATTTTAAGAGATGAAGGGTTCAACAGCTAAATTATTGATCAGGCCAGTTGGCACTGGAGATTTTGGGGTCGTAAGCGAATTTCTCTCGAGCGCCATCCCGCAGTGGACCAAGGAATCTCTTTTTGACCTCTATGAGGGTGGCGCAGTGGTTATGTTGCCAACCGATACAGTATATGGTCTTACCTCTCGAATCGATACTGATGGCGCCGATAGGATCTATGAGATTAAATGCAGACCGCGAAGTATGGCCCTTCCGGTTGTAGTTGGAAGCATTGAACAAGCCATTGACCTCTTTGACTTGAGCGATGAGGTGATTCGTCGCAAAGTTGAGCTTTTAGCTCAGCGCTTTTGGCCAGGGTCCCTTACGATAGTTGCCCCCAGAGATAGAGAACTTATCTTTAGAGGCGGAGATTTGTATGATCGCACTATTGGGGTCAGGGTGCCAGACGATGATATAGTAAGACAAGTTACCTGTGCTGTGGGGCCGATCTTTGCAACCTCTGCCAATTTGCATGGGATGCCTTCGATTGTGAGGTCAAAAGAGATTTTCGCCGCTGATAATTTACCTTTAAAAAATAGCATCGATGCCATCGTAGTTTGTGACGGCCTATCGAGTGGAATATCCTCAACTGTAGTCTCTTTAATCGATGGTGAGCTGGCGATATTGCGAAAGGGCTCTATAGAATTTGATGAGATTATTTCGACTCTATAGGCGGATTTGAGACGTCGACTTTGGTTGATTTGAACTTTTGACACTTTTAGTTTGGCCTCTAGAGAAGTTAAAACCTCAATTGGTTCGGGTAGAGTAGAGCTATAACTATTTAAGATCGGCGGTTGAGTTATGAATTTAGGTGTTGAAGATCTATACCCAACGATCACGGACTCTGATCCCGAATTATCTGAAATTCTTGGCCTCGAAATGCAGCGACAATCGGGTACGCTTCAGCTAATTGCTTCTGAGAACTTCACTTCGAAGGCGGTCTTAGAGGCGACCGGTTCAATTCTGACAAATAAGTATGCCGAGGGATATCCTTCGAAGCGATACTACGGCGGCAATATCTATATCGATCGCGTGGAAGACCTAGCTCGAAATAGGCTCAAGGCGCTTTTTGGCGCCGAGCACGCGAATGTACAACCACATGCCGGGGCCAACGCTAATGCGGCAGCATATCTGGCTCTTCTAAAGCCAGGAGCCACAGTGTTAGCCATGAGGCTTGACCAAGGCGGACACCTGACTCATGGTTCTCCAGTGAACTTCTCTGGTCAGTATTACAGATTTGTCTCTTATGGGGTCAGCGCGGCTGACGGTGATAGCGGTGAGCGAATTGACCTAGAACAGATGGAAGAGGCCGCTAGAACTCATCGTCCGAGTTTGATAGTCGTTGGGGCTACCGCCTATCCCAGGATTATTGATGTCGAACCTGTGCGAGCTATAGCCGATTCGATTGGGGCGACAGTACTCTTTGATGCAGCCCACGTAGCAGGTCTGATAGCTGGAGGTGTCTATCCTAATCCACTTGGATCTTCCGAAGGTGGTGCGAACAAGGGCGCTGATGTGATGACCTTCACGACCCATAAGACCTTGCGGGGTCCACGTGGCGGTGCGATTGTTTGTACCTCTCAGTTTGCCCAAGCGATCGATAAGGCCGTCTTCCCGGGCCTTCAAGGTGGACCACTTGAGCACGCGATTGCCGCTAAGGCGGTGGCATTCCAGGAGGCTTCCCTCCCGCAGTTCCAAACCTATCAGCAGAATGTCGTGCTAAATGCGAAAGTATTGGCTAGTGCCTTAGAGCAAGAGGGATTTCGCATTGTATCTGGTGGTACTGATACCCATTTGATCTTGGTTGACTTGACCCGGTTCGACCCAAATCTATCCGGCAAAGAAGCACAAGAAGCGCTGGATCTAGCGGGAATTACCTGTAATCGAAATCAGATTCCATATGATACACGTTCGCCATTTATTACCAGTGGTTTGCGATTTGGAACTCCTGCCATGACGACGACTGGTATGGGAGCCGACGAGATGAAGTTGGTGGCAACTCTAATTGGACGAAGTCTACGCCATCGCGATGACGAGAAGTACCTACAGTCGATCCGTGAAGAGGTCGGAATTCTTTGTTCCAAATTTCCACCCCCTCCTTTTGCTTGAGGAATTTGGGTTTTTAAAAAGGGTAGGATTTGTGCAAGAGGACGCTGATCTTATGTGGCGAAGGTGCGGCGCCTCCATCGAAGAATTGATGCGTTCTTGGGATGAGTAATTACGTTGTGGTATTTTTGGTCGCAGCGGTTACTACTTATTTGTTAACCTTTGTGGTTAGGCGCTATGCAAATCGAATTGGAGCGGTAGTCCTTCCGGACGCACGAATGGTCCATGAGCATCCCACTGCCACAGTGGGTGGTTTGGCCATGGTTGGCGGATTTATAGTTGCCATGGCAGTCGCCTATTTCATGGGTGGATTTTCGCTAATATTTCACGGCTCTAGTGAGGCTTTGGGTGTAGTCTTGGCGGCGTTAGTTATGGCTGGCGTAGGGCTGATTGACGATCTAAAGGATGTCTCTGCTCCGGCTAAAGTTGCAGGTCAAGTCCTGTCCGCGAGTCTGTTGACCTTCTTTGGGGCAACGATGTTTTACTTTCGGGTGCCTTTTGCTGGAGTGGTAGTTTTAGCTCCATCGTTTGTCCCGCTTCTTACAGCTCTTTGGGTCGTTGCTATGGCTAATGCAGTCAATCTTATCGACGGCCTCGATGGCTTGGCCTCTGGTATCGTGGGGATAGCCTCGTTCTCCTTTTTTATCTACGCCTATAAATTGGTGCAACTCGGATCTCTCTCATCTAATTCGATAGGACCATTGATCGCGGTTATAGTTGCCGCCGTGTGCGTCGGCTTTTTACCTCATAACTTTCATCCGGCCAAGATCTTTATGGGCGACACTGGAGCGCTTTTTTTAGGACTGTTGATGGCGGCATCAACCTCAGTCGTAGGAGGTCGTACCAGCGACGTCTCGGGAGAGACCTTCTTCTTCTTCGCTCCGTTATTTATACCATTTGTAATCCTTGGTGTTCCAATGACGGATATGGTATTTGCGATTATACGTAGAACCGCCAAACGTATGAGCGTCTCCACTCCAGATAAGGCACACCTTCATCATCGCCTTTTACAGATGGGCCATGGTCATCGTAGGAGTGTTTTGATTCTGTGGGCATGGACGGTCGTTCTCTCTGGAATGGTCCTTATCCCGCTCTTTACCAATAGAGGTAATGCGCTCATTCCTGTACTTCTAGCTGCATTGGGTATCATGTTGTATACACTCTTTCAGCCAGCTATAAGATCGCGAACGCTGGCGAAACCGTTCCCCCGTGTGAAGTTATTTCTATCTCGATTCTCGAGGTTAAATCAGGGGCGAGTTAGAGGTAATCATTTTCGGCGATAAATGATTCAGCGTTTTCTTGAGGTTAAAAGGTGCCTTGCATTGATTTTCATGAAACAAACAGGTAACTAAATGATTACCAAAGCGGCTGTTGCGGTTAGACTTTATGGTCGTTTGTCTAGAACGGATAGGATAGAGTGTCTGACCAAAAGGCTCCTTTGCCATCGCGATTTGCGAAGATGTTGATAGGTAAAAAAAAGAACCCAGCGACTCCTTCGTCTAACTCGCCTATCTCGCAGGCCCCTTCAAGTGAACGGGGGGATATCTTTACCTCGGCGATAGAGATCACCTTTATCCCCATAATCCTCTTTGGCATAGGGTTTTTTGTTGATCACGAACTCCATACCCTTCCAATTTTTTCTATCTTTGGCCTTCTTTTTGGGTCCATCGGCGTTATTTTGCGCATCTATTACGGTCTTACAGGAATCACTCCGAATCAAATTGGACTAAAGCGACCATCGTCGGCTAGCATTGTCTCTCGGTTCGATTCCGACTCTTCAACGTTGGATTTGAGCCGGAGATCACTTTTGAGTGCAGATTTGACGCTCTCTGACGATGTCCTTGACGCAGCAAAGGTGCTCGACGGTGGAGTTGATTTGAGTAAGACAAATTCTGACGGTACGAGCAAGTGATTTAGGTCAACTTCTTATCTTTTAGGTATCGGCAAGCTTTGCGCGACCTAAATAACGTTGATCAAAAATAAGAGGTTCCAAAGGGGATCTCTACGGATCTAAGGACGGAAAGTTAGATTGGCTAACAGGCAGCGCAGCAATGCAATAGAGGCGATGATGAGCCGCCACATGGTTAGGATTGCGATTCCGCTTGGGGTATTGGTCATTGTGATCGGCACCTTGATCGGTGGTTTTGACGGTTTTGTCTCAGCATTGATTGGCGTTGGGGTCGTTACATTGAACTTTGCCCTGACCGGTCTATTTATAGGTCGTGCCTCTGAGAATTCACCGATTGCCGCCATGGTAGTTGCTTTGGGCAGCTTCTTTGTGATTTTGTTAGCCCTAACTTTGTTTGTTGTTTTAGCGCATAACGCAAAATGGTTGAATCTTAGGATCTTTGGCATTAGCATGATTGCGCTACACCTGGTTGTTTCAGGCTTGGAGGCTCGAAGGGTCTCGGGTCGAATGGCCTATTCAGGAATCTTCCCATCCAAGAAGGAGACGAAATAGCTTGCAATATTCCGCGATAAATTTCCCACCGATTGGGGAGGTGTTGAACTGGAAGCCTCTTTTCTTTGGGGGCAGCTCGTTCGCATTCAACAAGGTCGGGTTGATTACGGTTTTGGCGGCGCTAATTACGCTATCGCTCTTTTGGATCGCTGGCCGCCAAAAAAAGATGGTGCCAACTGGCGTCCAAAATCTAATTGAAGCCTCTGTCGACTTTATAGATAAGTCGATTGCGCTAGATGCGATGGGTCCAGAAGGACTCAATTGGTCTCCTTTTTTGACTGCTCTCTTTTTCTTCATCTTTTTATGCAATGTCTTTGAAGTGATTCCATTTTTTCAAATGCCTGCGACTGCACGAATGGCAGTTCCGGCACCGCTGGCATTGGCGGTCTATGCGACCTTTATCGTCGTCGGAGTTAAAAAGCGGGGTTTAAAATACTTCAAGGACGCTATCGTCCCTCCCGGCGTTCCTGCAGGCGTTTTGATAATTTTGGTTCCGATTGAAATTCTTTCAACTTTTATCGTTCGACCATTTGCTCTGGCAATTCGTTTGTTCGGTAATATGTTGGCTGGCCACCTCTTGCTGATCACCTTTACAGTGCTCTCAGAAGCTCTTTTTGTTAAAGGTATCGGCCTTATACTTCTGCCTCTTCCATTTGCCATGTTGACTGCGCTTACCGGTTATGAGATCTTTGTAGCTTTGCTACAGGCTTTTATCTTTACAACCCTGACTGCTGTTTACATTGGTGACTCTTTAGCAGGTTCGCACTAGGCAAAAGGAAGAAGTTGTTTCGCAGTTGAGCTCGAAAGTGTATGGAAATAAATTGAGAGCTCAATTAAATTTAAATTGTAAGGAGGTGGCTGGGTCCAAGACACATTTGATCCACCAAAGGTGAACTTTGATTCTACTTTGAATCAGAAAATGTGACATTAGCGATGAAGTCGCTTTTCAAAGTGTTGAGATTCAATGGGAAATGCTATATCTATAGGTTGCCTATTGAAAATCTAAGTTGTCCTATGGTCAAACGTAGGAAATAGTGTTAAAAGATTCTATTCTTTACACTCGTTCGTAAATTTACGGGAAGTTCCCGTTTAGGAGGTATTCGGTTGTTTCACATGGTTTTGGCGATAAACGCCGCCATCACGCAGAATGTAAATCTGCGTAAAGGTCTGGCTGAGCTCGGATCAGGTTTAGCCTATGGTCTTGCAGCGCTAGGACCTGGTATTGGTATTGGTTTGATCTTCGGTCAAGCTGTCTCTGCGATCTCTCGTCAACCTGAGACCGCAGGCCCAGTACGTAGCCTTGCATTCGTTGGTTTCGCACTTACAGAGGCGCTCGCCCTCATCGGTTTCGTTGTCTTTATTCTTTTGAAGTACACCGGCTAAATGACCCCCACAATCTTTGCAGCCACGCAATCTTTCAACCCAATTTTGCCGGCAACAAACGAGATCATATATTCAGTACTTTCTTTCGGCTTACTTTTTGTATTGCTGGCTAAGTACGCGTATCCTCCGGTAAAGGCGATGATGGCTAATCGCACTGCCAAGATTCAAGGGGACCTAGACAGTGCTACTGCTACTCGCACCGAGGCGGAACGTCTCCTGATGGAGTACAAAGAGCAGCTGAATGAGTCCAAGAAAGAGGCGACGCGCATAATTGAGGAGGCTCGAAAGACCGCAGAAGTTTTGCGTCGCGACCTTCTGGCTCGTGCCGAAGATGAGGCTCGTGAGCTTCGGCTTCGAAATGACGAGGCTCTTCGAATCGAAAGGGATCGAGTCGTAGGCGAAATTCGCGCTGAAATGGCAACTTTAGCCTTTGATATCGCCGAGAAGGTTATCCAAGTAGAACTCGATCGCGGCGCCGCTAGTGCGTTGATCGATCAGTTTTTGAGTGAGATTGAGGCGACACAGTCTTGAGAGAACAGCTTCGAGGATATGCCCAGGGCGTAAAGTACCTGGCGCAGCGAGGCGGAGTTAGCAACCTCGACCACCAGGTCGTGGTTCTGGCTGACTTCGTTCATGAAAATGCCGAGCTTCGAGAGATTGTCTCTGACCCATCTATCACAAGTGAAGTTCGGGGCGAAATTATTGCCGACCTCTTTTCAGATAGTTTGTCAGAATTCGCCATAGCGGTTGCCAGGGCTTCCTTTGAAATAGAGGAGCCAGGTAAGGTCGTCGAAGCTCTCATTATGTTAGGTCAAGTTTTAGGTGAGCCCCTAGAAGCTGCAACTGGGGCCCTTACTACTACGAGCCGGGTTAGGGCTTATGGAAGGGCCCTTTTGGAGTCCATGGATGGGCCAGGTGCGATTGGCGCAGCCGAAGAGATGATCTTCGACTTTAGAAATTTAGTAGAAGCAAATCCGAAGTTGCGTCGAGCTCTCTCTGGGATTGGAACAAACGCGTCCCAGCGGGTAGGAATTGTTGATGATCTACTTGGACATGGAAGCGATGACACGTCACAGAAGTTCATAGAGATAATGAGATTCTGTGCGTCCGCAGGGCGTATTCGGGATATCGTGGACGTTTTGGATAAGATCATTACGATTGCGGCGCATCTTCGAAATACAAAGATTGCGCATGTGAGAGTCGCTAAAGCTCTAGATGATCAGCAGCTTTCGCTCGTGACATCGGCCCTCTCGAGACTCAGTGGCGCGGCTATTGAGGTACGCGAGGTCGTCGACGAAAGTGTCGTAGGCGGAGTAGTGGCTGTCGTTGGCGACACCATTTACGACGGAAGTATTCGCCACAGGTTAGAACAACTTAAGGGTCGCATGCAAATGGCGACTGCCACTAGATAGGATCGGAAGGCAACCAATGACGGAGTTGTCAATTAGTGCAGACCAGATTGCTGAGGTATTGCGGGCGCGTCTCCAAGGGTATGCTCCCAATGCTACCGGCGAGATGGTCGGCCGTATACTTGAGATTTTTGATGGTATTGCTCGAATTTCAGGGCTGCCACAGGTCGGCGTTAACGAACTTTTGGAGTTTGAGAACCAGACACTGGGCTTAGCACTTAACTTGGACGAAGATACCATTGGCGCAGTTATCTTAGGAACTGGCGAAGGTATCGACGAGGGCCAGATCGTACGCGCCACTGGACGTATTCTTTCAGTCCCAGTTGGCGATGGTTTGCTGGGTCGAGTCGTGAATGCACTTGGTGTTCCAATTGATGGTAAGGGCCAGATCGAGAGTGATACATCGAGGCGTCTTGAGGTCCAAGCTCCCGGTATAGTAGATCGTCAGCCGGTTACGGAACCTCTGCAAACTGGTATTAAGGCTATCGACGCGATGACGCCTATCGGGCGAGGCCAGAGAGAACTTATTATTGGGGACCGCAAGACTGGTAAGACATCAGTTGCGCTTGACACGATTATCAACCAAAAGGGCCAAGGCGTAAAGTGCATTTATGTCGCCGTGGGCCAGAAGAATTCAACTGTAGCATCTGCAGTCGCAACCCTCGAAGAGCATGGAGCGATGGATTACACGGTGGTTGTAAACGCTTCTGCCTCTGATGGGGCTCCATATAAGTTTTTGGCTCCTTATGCAGGTTGCGCAATGGGCCAGCACTGGATGGAAAATGGCGAGCATTCGCTCATTGTCTATGATGATCTTTCAAAGCAAGCTGAGGCATATCGTCAGCTTTCACTTCTGCTGCGTCGTCCACCAGGTCGTGAGGCCTATCCTGGAGACGTCTTTTATCTTCACTCTAGATTGCTAGAGAGAGCTGCAAAGCTTTCCGATGCTCGTGGAGGTGGGTCTTTGACCGCGCTGCCAATCATTGAGACCAAGGCTGGAGACGTCTCGGCCTATATTCCAACCAACGTGATCTCCATCACCGATGGTCAGGTCTATCTAGATAGCGATCTCTTTTATTCTGGCGTGCGTCCAGCTATCAACGTAGGTATTTCGGTCTCACGTGTTGGTGGAGCAGCTCAAATCAAAGCTATGCGCTCTGTCTCGGGAACGCTAAAGTTGGATCTCGCTCAATTTCGCGAATTGGAGGCTTTTGCCGCATTTGGTTCTGAACTAGATAAGGTCTCCCAAGCTCAGCTCGATCGAGGTTATCGTCTTACTCAGATCCTCAAGCAACCTCAGAATGCACCTGTTTCGGTAGAAGAGCAAGTCTTAGCTATCTTTGCTGGTACTTCTGGAAGGGTTGATGACGTTCCTGTTGAAGCGGTTTCGAAGTTCATCGAGGAGTTGGTTGAATTCTTCAACGCCAATGGTGCTGCCTTTATGGAAGAGATTCGAACTAAGGGTTCGCTTCCAGACACCAAAGCCATGGGTGAATTGATCGATCGATTCAAGGCTGGCTTTGATGCTACCAACGCGATGGCAGGCGGGGAGGCTTAACAGTGGCCGGCGGACAAGAACGGATATTACGCAGGCGTATAAAGAGCGTTCAAGCAACTAAAAAGATTACAAAAGCCATGGAACTTATTGCTGCTTCGCGAATCGTGAAGGCGATGGGTCGTATCAATGATGCGCGACCTTATTTTGTCTCAATGAGTAGCGTCATAGAGCAATTCGCTTCATCTGCTGGTCTTCCAAAGAGTAAGTACCTAGGTGATCCCAAGGTTGGTGCCCGTGGTCTTTTGGTTGTTACCTCTGACCGTGGACTTTGTGGTTCTTTTAACTCTGCCCCGTTGCGTTTTGTAGAGCGAAAGCTCCTTAGCGCCAAGGGGATAGGGGAGCAATATCGTATCCTTTGCGTAGGTAAAAAGGGAATCAACTTCTTTGGCTACCGCAATATCGATTTGGATCTTGCTTTGCTTGGAGTCTCTGAGCGCCCAACTTACGAGCATGCTCGTACGGTTGCAAAGGCGGTTCTTGACTTGTTCGATTCTGGTGCTGTAACGAGCGTGGATATCGTCACTACTCGCTTTTATTCGGCTGGATCGCAGAAGATGGAGGTAATTCCGCTTCTGCCTATCGATCCAGCCACACTTGTAGCATCAGGTGGAGGGGATTCTTCTCTATCCTTTGAGGTCGAACCAGCTCCAGAGGAGATTATCGATCCCCTTATGGCGCTGTTTATAGAAGAGAAGATCTTCGCTTATCTTTTAGAGGCCTCGGCTTCGGAGTATGCGTATAAGCAGCGAGCTATGAAGTCTGCTACAGAGAACGCCGAGGAGCTGGTTAAAAAGTACACTCGTATTATGAACCGGGCTCGCCAGGACGCGATCACAACTGAGATAATGGAGATAGTCGGTGGCGCCGAGGCACTTAGGTCATCTGATAGCGAAGCCTTAGATGTCGATTAGCCCTTCTACGGTGGCGGCTTAGAGTCATCGCATTTGTTTTTTAGAGGATTTCCAATTTTGGCGCTCATCGGTGGGCATGGTTTTTAGGAGAATGTAGTGACAATTGTTGCTCAAGATGAACACGACGGTACTGGTCATAGAAATTTAGAAGATGGCCGTGTTGTCGCTATTGTAGGTCCCGTTATTGACGTTGAGTTTCCACCGGATTCAATTCCGGAGATCAATACGGCTGTCGAGGTAGACCTCGTGTTGGATGGCGTAACCGTAACTGTTACAGGGGAGGTGGCCCAGCAGATCGGAGATGGTCGAGTTCGTTGTGTCTGTTTAAAGCAGACAGATGGACTAAAGCGTGGAGCTATAGTTCGAAATACTGGTCGAGGTATCTCGGTGCCTGTTGGCGACGGTGTATTGGGTCACGTTTTCAACGTGATTGGTGATGTCTTAGA
The DNA here is from genome assembly GCF_904848545.2 of Acidithrix sp. C25. Taxonomy (NCBI): domain Bacteria; kingdom Bacillati; phylum Actinomycetota; class Acidimicrobiia; order Acidimicrobiales; family Acidimicrobiaceae; genus Acidithrix; species Acidithrix sp. C25. The sequence goes on along the minus strand of NZ_CAJHCI020000002.1, from coordinate 157,103 downwards.
TGCAGCTGATGTCGAGAATATTGAGGATCGCTGGGAGATCCACCGCTCGGCTCCTGACTTTGATCAGTTAGAGCCAAGGGCCAAGATGTTTGAGACCGGAATTAAGGTCATTGACCTTCTGGAGCCATACGTTGAGGGTGGTAAGATTGGCCTCTTCGGAGGAGCCGGTGTCGGTAAGACTGTTTTGATTATGGAGATGATCAATCGAGTTGCTCAACAACACGGCGGTGTTTCGGTCTTTGCTGGTGTCGGTGAGAGAACTCGCGAGGGCACCGATCTTTGGATCGAGATGCAGGAATCTGGAGTTATTGAAAAGGCAGCGCTTGTCTATGGACAGATGGACGAGCCTCCGGGCGTACGTCTGCGCGTTGCCCTGTCGGCGCTTACGATGGCGGAATACTTCCGTGATGTAAAGAACCAGGACGTTCTTTTGTTTATCGACAACATCTTTCGGTTTGTCCAAGCTGGTTCCGAGGTCTCGACTCTATTGGGACGCATGCCATCAGCGGTAGGTTATCAGCCAACCTTGGCAGATGAGATGGGTGAATTGCAAGAGCGGATCACTTCGACCAAAGGTCGTTCGATCACCTCGTTGCAGGCAGTCTATGTCCCCGCGGACGACTATACCGACCCAGCGCCGTTTACAACATTTACTCACCTTGATGCCACTACAGAGCTTTCTCGAAGCATTGCGTCGATGGGTATCTACCCAGCTGTAGATCCCCTGGCTTCTACTTCGAACATTCTTGCGCCACATATCGTGGGGGATCGTCACTACAAGATCGCCACTCGAGTTCAAGAGGTTCTTCAACGTTCTAAGGAGCTTCAAGATATCATTGCCATTTTGGGAATGGATGAGTTGTCCGAAGACGATCGTATAACAGTTACTCGAGCTAGGAAGATCCAGCGCTTTTTGTCTCAGCCATTCTTTGTTGGTGAGGTCTTCACCGGTCTCAAGGGGATATATGTGCCGATTAAAGATACGATTGAGTCGTTTGAGGCCCTTGTCAGTGGCGAGCTAGATGATATTCCAGAGCAAGCATTTCTCAACGTCGGTGATGTCGAAGGTGTCCTTGCTAAAGCCAAGACGCTTCAAGGGAATTAATTATGGCACCGTCGTTTCAGGTACATCTGCTCACTCCTGAGCGTCCCCTTTACGAGGGGCAAGGAACTTCGGTCTCCTTGCGGTCAGGCGAGGGAGATATAGCCTTTTTGGCTAATCATGCGCCTTTCATTGGTACTGTAGATATCTGTGTTGTCAAGATCGAACGCGATGGCGAGCCTACACTTTATGCCGCGGTTCACGGTGGCTTTGTTAGTGTAGCTCGTAACGAGGTGCGTGTCTTGGCCGACGTAGCGGAACTCGCTAACGAGATTGATTTAGAGCGTGCCAAGGCGGCATTGGCGAAGGCCGAGGCGGCAGGGAGTCATACAAATGACTCTGTGTTGGAGGCTTCGCTACGTCGGGCTCATGTGAGGATCTCCGTCTCTTCGACGCTGGCTCACTCCACTTACGTCGCTTAGCTTTTCGAAGGCGGCTCTTTTGCACTAGCTTGTTGGTCGATTATAGTTTCATGTGTGTGACTTGTCTTGCGATTTGATCGCAAGACAAGTCACACACTTTTCTTTTTTAAGGAGGCAAGTTGTGGCAAGGAGGCGAATTGGCTTAGTCTTTAGAATTCCAGAGAGTCAAAGGGAACAGATCTTGGGAATCTCAAGGGCATTGGGTAATCCTGGAGCTGGGGTCATGGAGCCCCATATCACTATTGCCTCTCCCTCTTCTTTTTCTAAGAGCGAGATCTCGGCTCTTTTGATCGATCTGGGGCGAATGCTTTCCGATTACGAACCGTTTGCTATTCGCATTGGTGGGAGTGGTTGTTTTCGTGGCGAGAAGAATGTTCTCTTCTTGGAAGTCGATCCCGATCCAATTCTGTTTGACTTTGCGGAAGTGGTCCATAGCGGATTCGATTCGTCACCACGATCCTTTGACTATGTCCCACACGTAACTCTCTACGACTTTTGTTCTTTGGAGTTGATCGAACTTGCCAAGGTTCACCTAAGCGGATATCGGTCGCTATTTATGGCTGAGATGCTCTCATTGTTCGTCCAAAATTCCAAGGGTTCCTGGAGTAGCTATTGTGACATCTCTTTTGGTGGTGTGACTAGAGGGTCACAAGGTGGCCAACCGCTTACCTACTTGCGCCTTGGTTCGAGCGGGGCGTGGTTGGATGATCTCTTTGATGGAGGGCGCTTTGGTATGACCTTTTCAAGTTACGGCTTTGACTTACTTGTAAGTGGCCTACATAGAGGTCGTGGCCATAGCCTGGTGGCCTTTAGTCGAGAGCGACCGGTGGGGTTTATCACTGGGTATTCGAGCGGGGCGCTAATGGTGGTCGATGGGATCTATGTGGTGGAAAACGAGCGCGGTTTTGGCTTGAGCGCCGGACTGTTCGATCAACTGATCCTATTTAGTCGTCAATCAGGCGCTCGAGCTCTAGTGGGGTTTTTTGATTGTAAGTACTACGAAGCTGAGGTAGTTGCTAGCATCTTTCGAGGTCGCGGTGGTGTGGAGTGTGACCCAGCTTTACTAGGAAGTTACAGGTCAGGGATAGCTGCATACTCTCTCAATTTGGCTAATTTATGATGGCTCTCAATCTGTCTTACAGTACCGGACTTAGAGCGCATTACTATCGATTGTGTGATTGCTCCACCTGGTGTGAATCGAACACCTCTTAGCAACTCGCCATTTGTGATTCCAGTGGCCGCGAAGAAGCAGTTTTCACTTCTGACAAGGTCATCTGTGGTCAGTATCTTGTTTATGACGTAACCTGCATCTATCGCTTGTTGTTTTTCAAATTCATTGCGTGGCCATAGTCGCCCCTGGATCTCTCCGCCCATGCTCTTTAGCGCTGCCGCAGAAACTACTCCTTCAGGGGTTCCACCTATTCCTATTAGAATGTCGGCTCCTGAGTTCTCCCAGGCTGCAGAGATTGAAGCGGCGACGTCTCCGTCGCTTATTAGGTGAATTCTGGCGCCCGCGATTCGGATCTCTTCAATGAGGTTTTGATGGCGGGGTCGATCTAATATCAGCACCGTTACTTCACGTATTGGAATCCCTTTCGCTTTAGCTACTTCGCGAATGTTTTCGGTCGCTGTGAGATCTAAGCTGATGCGTCCTTTGGCCTCAGGCCCCACTGCTATCTTTTCCATATAGACGCAGGGTCCTGGATCGAACATTGTCCCCTCCTCGGAGAGGGCAATTACACTTAGTGCATTTTCTCGCCCCAAAGAGGTTGGTGTGGTGCCTTCTATTGGATCTACTGCAATGTCTACCCTGGGAGCACTTCCGTCGCCGATGTGTTCGCCATTGAAAAGCATCGGAGCTTCGTCTTTTTCTCCTTCACCAATGATTACCACGCCATCCATGGCAATTGTGCGAAGCGCCGCTCTCATAGCCTCTACGGCTGCTCCGTCGGCTCCGTTTTTGTCGCCGCGACCCATCCATCTTGAGGCGGCAATTGCGGCGGATTCTGTAACTCGGACTAATTCAAGGGCGAGGTTTCTATCTAGGGACTGAACTTGGATTTCCATGTCAAAAAGATACACCAAATTTGGGCTGACTATGTATTTAATGACTAGTCATCGCCCTTGGCTTAGTACGTTAATCGCATTGACCGAGAGTTTTGCCAGTAGCTTTCTGCTACTTATTTAGCTTTTGCAATTACTTGCCCCTGACTCCTTGGCACTTCATCGCAGTGCTTTTGGGGCCGGCTCAAGAACGGGATGGGTATGACGCCACCGAGTCCGGTAGGCACGACTCATTGCTGAGCCGTGCCTACTAAGAACCCAGCGGGCAACTTTCATCGCACTAGGCTCAAGCCTTATGAAGGCCCCTTTCGGAACCCGATCATATAGCTACCAATTCTTTGGAGTTAATATACCCGTGATAGCTTTGGTGGACTAGGACTCGGTTAGAACCGGTTAGAAAACGTGTCAGGTCTCCCGAGCGAACGGGGAGTTATGTATCGAAGCGTCCATCTTCTTTGAGATGTGATCGCTTCGTTGTTGTTTGGACAGTTTTCATCTCGTTCACGCCAATGGCGGGCTGGCTTCTTTTTCTCCGCAGGGTTTGTGGTCATTTGGCGCCCGATGCGGTCTTTGTAAACAGAGGAATTAAATTGACCCAGGATCAGCAACATTAAATTGACCCACGCTCCAGTAAGACTGGTCTGTGGAACATTCAAAACCACGGAGGAGTCATCAAATGCTGAAGGGCATGGAAACGCTCGACCACAATGGCCCCAGCACGTTTGAGTTAGTGACCCCACTCAACTTCGATTATAACGATGCGCCATGAGAGATTTGGTGGTTATTTAGAGATCCCTTTGGGATCTCTAAATTTCGGTTAGATTCAGTTGTTTGGCGCTCCTTTTGAGCTTGCCAATTGGATAGTTTCAATCCATCTAAGCGAAATTGAACTACTCCATAAAGCTGAACTTGTCGACATTGTCTTGATAATCGATAATGACTGGGCTACGGGGCCTACTGAGAGTTGAGTCCTTGTGGAGATAATCCTGATTCATTAATGGGCCTTAGAATCGATGGGAATCTGGCGGTAGTGCTATAGCTAGCCCTATAGCTTTGGATTCCTCAGGAATCGACCGACACCAGCGCAATTGTGAGATCCTCAGATATCTACGTGAAGCTCTTGGCCCAAAGCCTCAAAGGTGAGGGTCGCTGTGGCGAATATGGTAGTGGCGAATATGGTTGTGGATCGGTATTCCTCAATCTTTAGAGGTCATGGACCACTAGTTGATAATCTAGAGGTGACTCAGAGACAAAAGTAAGATATTCTCTCCGGCTGCTTTGGCTGCTTTGGCTGCTTTGGCCATAACGATTCACATCCACATTGTTATGGCCTAGGCATGGCCTTTGGCTAAAGCGATGACACTTTGAGATCGCCAAAGCCTAAAGGCTGCAAAGGGGCTATGGATTTGTGGACCAAGAATGCGGGCTAACCCAAAGCTATGGCTTTCACCCATCGATTTATCATTAGTTACTCTTGGTCAACAGGATCCACAGCCCGTCACTACTACCAATTAAACAAAAGATTCTTTATTTTTTGATACGCCCCGGGTTTAATGGAGACTCCATTATCGCAGAACCAATCGGTTCTCTTGGGTACGCATTAGCGTAGCAGAGACGGATGTCAATACCCCTAAAAGCACGATATTTGATGGAATTTGAGCTGTCTGGCGAACTGGTTGTTTAGATTAAATCTTTAAAATATGGCTGGTTCTTTACTATTTAGGACATCTCTCACTACCACCAACTTTGTAACAAACAAATCCACAATCACAACAGAAGCATTTGTGGTGATAGTTGACTTGAAATGCTGGGTACATCAAAATACCTACGGGAACTTTGATGGAGCTCTGGATTTAACTATGGAAGGTTAGTTATCGAGATCGACGTGGGCAACTGGTTCGTCACAATGAGGACAAGGACCACCCGTTCCAATACGGGTACGCAAAAGGTTTCATTCTGGGTATCTTTAAAATACCGAGGTAGCGACTCTCGCAGCGGGGACACTCATAGACGACTTGCATCCGCCACTTGGACGTTCTCAAAGATCTGTTTCTGCAGGTACACTTAGGCTCTGTGGTCAGGCAGGTCTTATAAAGCTCGGACGGATAGCTCTAGATGGCACCAAACCAAGAGCAAACGCATCCCGGAGAAAAGCAATGAGCTACGACCATATAACACCACGCATAGAACAGCTAGAAAAAGAGGTGGCTGAAATCCTTAGAGAAGCAGAAGCTATCGATGAAGCCGAAGATAAGACCTTCGGAGTCAATAACCGCGGAGACGAGGTTCCAGCTGAGCTCGCACGTAGGCAAAGCAGACTTTCCAAGCTGCGTGCAGCAAAAGAGGCCATCGAAGCAGATGCAAAGCAAAAGGCTAAAGAGCAAGCAAAAAAGAACTCTACAAAAAAGGGTAAAGACACCTCCGAGATCGAAGAAGCAGCCATAGAAGCCAAAGAGACAGCAGTAGCTGATCCCAAGGCCCAGCGAAACTTCACCGATCCAGAGTCAAGAATGATGAAGACTAACGATGGATACCACTACGCCTATAACGGCAAGGCTGTAGTGGATGAAAAGTCCCAGGTGATCATCGCAGCAGAGATAACCCAGGCAGCTAGCGCCGTAAACCAGCTCATTCCTATGATCGCCTCCACCAAGGAGAACCTCAAATCAATCGGAATCGATGACACAGCAAGAGTTCTTCTTGTAGATGCCGACTACTGCTCCAAAGAAAACTTAGAAGAGATCGCCAAAGCAGGGATAAACGCACTTATTGCAACCGGAAGGCTCAAACACAACGAACGTGTACCCGATGCCCCAAGAGGACGGATTCCCAAGAACGCAACCGACAAAGAGCGCATGGCGAGACGTCTTCGAACCCAGTCCGGACGTAAAGATTACGCCAGAAGAAAAGCGATAGTCGAGCCAGTTTTTGGCCAGATGAAACTAAGACAGCAAGCCGGGCATCTTCGCTTACGCGGAGTTGCTGGAGCCACCGGTGAGTGGACACTACATGCAATTTGTCACAACTTGAGAAAACTGGCTAATTCACGTCAAAACGGAGTGATAGCGCTGGCATAAAGAGGAAATAATCCCATAGCTGACCCAATGAGTCTGTTCTAGGAGCCATTCAGACGTTCTTAGGGGTTTGTTTGTCGTCGCTATAGCCAATAAATGGGTGAGACAGGAAAACAGACCGAAACCCGAAACTAATTCGGACTCACGCTCCTAGGCTTCAAGCGCCGTGGTTATCAACCTCGGTCATATTGACTCCACTGGGATTGGGCAGAAAAGATGTGAGAGAGAACTTGGGTCTTTTATGACAACGCGAAGTACACCTACTAGTGGGCTGCAACTTGCAGCCCACTAGTAGGTGTGGGATTCAGGTGTCGATAACCGGTTGCAATTGTTAGCCTTGTCATGGTTATTCATGGCAAAGCCTAACAATTGATTCGATGAGTCGACCTGATGGTTATAAAAAGCAGAAAAAGCTAGCTTGGCTATGCCACTTTGTTATCACAAGAGGAACTATGGTGGTTATCTTCAAACTCAACTGGTGGAATCATTCCAATTGAGCCATGGAGCCTTCGATTATTGAACCAGTCGATATAGCCAAGTGTCGCCCACTCAAGTTCATCGACGTCAAAGAAGGGCCCATGAGGATTCACCAACTCTGCCTTATAGATGCCATTTGTCGTCTCAGCCAGGGCATTGTCATAAGAATCGCCTTTGGAACCCACTGAGGCGGTAATGCCGACATCAATTAGGCGTTGGGAATATCTAACAGATAGGTACTGTACTCCGCGATCGCTATGGTGTACAAGGCCTGGCGACACCGCTCTTTGGTGAATAGCCATCTCAAGGGCATCGGTTGCCAAGTTTGCCTTAAGCGATGGCGATACCTTCCATCCTAGGATCGTCCTTGAAAATACGTCTGTAACGAAGGCAACGTAGGCCCAGCCAATCTTTGTCTTGACGTAAGTGATATCCGCCACCCACAAGTTGTTTGGCTCATTAGACGTAAAGTTCCTGTTTGCCAGGTCTTTCGGGCGTTCTACGAGCTCATTCGCGACGGTGGTTACGACGTAAGTCTTACCACGTCTCACCCCAGAAATACCGAGCTCAGCCATCAAACGCTCTGTTGTGCAGCGCGCGATGTCGATACCTTCGCGCTTAAGCGCACACCAGAGCTTCCTAAGCCCATATACGAAAGTAGTTGTCCTTGTGAATTTTACTTATCTTCGTCTTGAGAGATTTATCACGAATAGATCTCACTGAGGCAACTCGTGATTTATTAGAGTAATAAGTCGAGGAAGCGAACTGTAAGACCCTACAGATCGGCTGGACTCCCCACTTTTGCTTATTGCAATCTATAAAAGCAATTACTTGCTTCGCTTCGCGCTTTGACCGTCCAACTCGGTCGCAAAGAAAATCGAGGCCGCACGTAAAATCTCATTAGCTCTACGAAGCTCTACGACTTCTCGCTCTAGTTGACGGGTGCGCTCTCTCTCATTGAGTAGTTGTTCCTTTAGTCTCACCGACATCTATCGAAGCCTGACGTACCCAAGTACGTAGCGTCTCGGGCGTCATTTACAGCTTCTGAGCAACAGATTGAATAGCTGCCCACTGTGGGGGATACTCACCTCGATGGTCCGTGACCATTCGTATTGCTCGATCACGAACTTCGGGTGAATACTTCTTTACTCTTGCCATAATGATGACTCCTTAACTGAAAGACTAGGAGTCTCCAAGATTTCCGGGGCGTATCATTTTGATCCTTGGGATAAGGCTTCATCGTGTTCGATCAAAGTTCTCGCCCTGCATGGTTGGTATTCTATTCGAATAGATGCCAACTCCCTTGACACCTAGGGCGCGAATGAACATATAACAAGTATACCAGATGAATTACCTGTAGATCAATATTCCCAGCTAATTCTCAACTTAGGGCACTACATCGGCCACTTGAGAAAACCGAACTTCATCTACCAGCATCTCCAAATAAGGGTTACCCCCAAATAGGGGCTAAAAGGGGGCTTAAAAGGGCTCTTGGGGGGGGAATTCAGCCGACACTGGTGCTAGAAACCACCAATGGAAGAACAGAGCAACGATTTAGCCATTCTCACGCTTACCGTCACCAAAGGTACTATTTATCTCTTCTTGCTAACTAATTTCCCAGTTGATTGAGATTGCCTGCTTTAAAGTCACTCTTTGTGTTTGATTATGCGGTATAGTTACACATAGAATGTTAGTTTAAATGTTGCATAATTGAATCAAACAAGTAAGCACAGGTAAACGCAAGGATAATGAGATGGGTCACAACTTTTATGTCAAAACTTCCTAAATCGCACAGAAAGCCATTTAGCGGTTATTCAAATTCAAAGAAGGTATCTTTTGCAAGATCTACTTTCGGTGTCATCTCATTCGTAAGTAGATCATTTAAGAGAATTGCCCTATCTCTTATCTGTCTAGTAGGTGCTATTGGATTTTCAACGATATCACCAAGTGGTGCCTCTACTGGTACCACTTCCTCAAATACAATCCTTTATGCAGCGGCAAGCTCAACTGGTATAGGCAACTGTGCTGACGCAAACGATGCATGTGACCTTGCAACTGCACTAACCAAGGTAACCGCAGGTGAAACAATCGACCTCGTAACGCCAGGGAGCACCAACTCCTATGAAGGCAACTTCACCCTCAATACAAACGGTACCTCACTGACCGCACCAATCACGATACAACCTGCTCCTGGGGTAACAAACCCAACTCTTGATGGAAATAACAGCGGTACGGTCCTAACAATCAACACCAACGTATACGTCAACTTGATTGGAGTAACGATTACGGGTGGAAAAGCAGCAGGGGGCGGCATCAACAACTCCGGCACTCTCACCGCCACCAACGACACCATCTCAAATAACAAAGCTTATGGCGGCCAAGGCGGTGGCATCTACAACTCCGGTACCCTCACCGCCACCAACTCCACCATCAGCAAAAACAGTGCCCTTGGCGGCGGTTCCGGCGGTGGCATCTACAACTCCAACTCCGGTACCCTTACCGCCACCAACGACACCATCTCAAATAATTCGGCCGACTATGGCGGTGGCATCATGAACTTCGGTAGCCTAACCGCCACTAATGACACCATCTCCCATAACAGTGATGGTCTCGGCGGCGCGATCGAAAACGGTGGCTCCACCTTCACTCTCGCCGCCTCAATAGTCGCCGATCAGGTTTCCGGCCCCGATTGCGCTGGCTCTTCGCCGCACATCACCGACGCTGGCTACAACTTGACAGACGGTTCTTCATGTCAGCTATTGTCAGCTAACGGCTCAATCATCAAATCTTCAACCTTGACCCTTCAGCCACTTGCACCTAACGGTGGTCCAACTCAAACAATTGCAATCGATCAAAACTCGCCCGCCTACAACGCGATCCCAGTTGATACTGGCCTCTGTGGTCCTACGGCTACTGTTGGAAAAAGCTTGGTTCCAAATGGTATAACTGTCCCATCAACAGATCAAAGGGGATACCAAAGACCAGAATCAAGCAACCCTAATTTTTGCTCAATAGGTTCATATCAATACACCTACGCACCAATAATCACGTCGATTAGTCCAAGTGGTACATATGCCCCTGGATCAGTTGTAACAGTTACAGGAAGTAACTTCTTCAATACAAAGAACTTATCAGATATAACTGGCATCACCATCGATAACGTAGCTGTAGTTACCTACAGCGTCAACTCAAATACCTCTATAACACTGACAGTTCCAAGTGGAATTATAACTTCTACCGACTCTCCACTTGTGATATCCAATAGCGATGGACCATCACTTGCCTACAGCATCTCAACAGTTGCGAGTCCGTCAACCCTTTATGTTTCACAGAAAGGTAGCGATAAAAATAACACCACATGTATTCAAGTTACGCCGTGTCTAACAATTGCAAATGCAATTACTAATGCAAATAACGGTGACACCATCAATGTAGGTTCATCATCTGCAACTAGTCCCTTCCGGGAGGCAGTGACTGTCAGCAAAGACCTCACGATTACTGGCCAAGGTGCAACATCGACTTTCGTAGGTGGAACTTCATCAACAAACAACATGGTCTCTGGCTCAGTCTTTACAGTGGACTCCGGCATAACAGCCACGATAACTGCAATGACTGTTCAATATGGCGATGGGAGCAACGGCTATGGCGGCGGCATCTTCAACAAGGGTACCCTCACCGCCACCAACGACACCATATCAAACAACAGATCCTCCCAAGGTAGCGGCGGCGGCATCGCCAACAAGGGTACCCTTACCGCCACCAACGACACCATCTCAAACAACAGGGCCAACAGCGACGGCGGTGGCATCTACAACGCCAACTCCGGTACCCTTACCGCCACCAACGACACCATCTCAAACAACAGGGCCAACAGCGGCGGCGGTGGCATCTACAACGACAACTTCGGTACCCTTACCGCCACCAACGACACCATCTCAAACAACAGGGCCAACAACGGCGGTGGCATCTACAACTCCAACTCCGGTACCCTTACCGCCACCAACGACACCATCTCAAACAACAGGGCCAACAACAGCGGCGGTGGCATCTACAACTCCGGGACCCTCACCCTCGCCGCCGATCTAATAGCAAATACCAGTGGTGCCCCATCTGGCGGTGAGTGTGGCGGGTACGTTACCAAAATTACTGACCTCGGTTACAATGTCGCAGACGATAACACCTGTGGTTTTCCAAGCTCACCTACTGCTAATAAATCTACAAGTATTGTTTCGATCGCGTCTGAAAATCTCGGTCCTCTCCAAAACAACGGTGGTCCAACACAAACAATCTTGCCCTTGCCAGGCAACCCAGCAATAGGGCTGATACCTATTAAAACAGTTGTAACTATTGGTACTAGTGGACCTAGCATCACCCTGTGTCCAACAACAGACCAAAGAGGTATAAGTGCTAGTGGTCCATATTGCAATGCTGGCTCTGTCCAACAAACTCCTCAAGTAATCACCACTACTTTTCCATACCCAGCACCCCCGCAACTAAACAATCCAACACCTATTTCACCAACATCTATAACACTTAGCTGGAGCCAATCTACTAACCAAAGCTATCTACCAGCTACTGGCTACAACATCTTTGAAGGAACAACAAGTGGAAAAGAATCAACTACACCTATTAGCTGTACAACACCTTTAACTGCTAGTTCAACAAGCTGTACAGTTACAAACCTCAATCCATCTACTACCTATTACTTCTATATAGAAGCAACTAACACCTCAGGTAGTTCGTTACCTTCTAACGAGGTATCTATAACAACACTTACAACTAATCAAAGTCCATCAACTCAAAATCCATCTACCACCACAAAGCCTGGATATTACGTAGTTGCAAAAGACGGTGGAGTATTTAGCTATGGAAGTGCAACCTTCTATGGCTCTCTAGCCAATAAAAACCTAAATCAACCAATAGTAGGAATTGCTTCAACCCTAGATGGCAAAGGCTACTGGTTGGTTGCAGCAGATGGCGGAGTCTTTAGCTTTGGTGATGCCGCCTTCTATGGCTCATTGCCACCTAAGACACTCAACAAGCCAATAGTAGGAATTGCTTCAACCCCAGATGGCAAAGGCTACTGGTTGGTAGCTAGTGATGGAGGGGTCTTTAGCTTTGGTGATGCTGTCTTCTATGGCTCATTGCCACCTAAGACACTCAACAAGCCAATAGTAGGAATTGCTTCAACCCCAGATGGCAAAGGCTACTGGTTGGTAGCTAGTGATGGAGGGGTCTTTAGCTTTGGTGATGCTGTCTTCTATGGCTCATTGCCACCTAAGACACTCAACAAGCCAATAGTAGGAATTGCTTCAACCCCAGATGGCAAAGGCTACTGGTTGGTAGCTAGTGATGGAGGGGTCTTTAGCTTTGGTGATGCTGTCTTCTATGGCTCATTGCCACCTAAGACACTCAACAAGCCAATAGTAGGAATTGCTTCAACCCCAGATGGCAAGGGCTACTGGTTGGTAGCTAGTGATGGAGGGGTCTTCTCCTTCGGTGATGCTGCATTCTATGGCTCATTGCCACCTAAGAAGTTAAATGAGCAAATAGATGCAATTACCGTTGGCTGAGCAAGAAAGCTAATTTGGTTTGTTGAATCCAGACCTTACTTCGTCGTGTGATATAAATCAAAGAGGTCGTATACCTGCTACAAGGAGATGACAATCTCGCTGCACTGCTAAAGATAAATAGCGGAACTTAGCCCTCAAGGATCTCCTTTTTAGAGGAGATCCATGAGGGCTATAGCGATTGTGGCATGGGGCATTAACCAAAGAGTATTATCCAATCAAGACGATTGCGACGCATTAGTAGTGTCCCAACATTAGACCTTTAAGGCTACTAGCTGGGAGAATGGGTTGAATTTTGGAAAGTTTGGCTACGTTCTAGGAGACAATTGCATAATGCAATTGCCAAGGCTTCACGTTCCCTTCGGGTGCTCCAAATTGTCTATTTGGGGGTTGAAGCCTAGTCGGATAGGCACGACTCATTGCTGAGCCGTGCCTACTAAGAACCTAGCGGGCAACTTTCATCGCACTAGGCTCAAGCCTTATGAAGGCCCTTTTGGAACCCGGTCATATAGCTACCAATTCTTTGGCGTTAATATACCCGTGACAGCTTTGGTGGACTAGGACCCGGTTAGAAAACGTGTCAGGTCCCCCGAGTGAACGGGGAACTATGTATCGAAGCGTCCATCTCGTTTGAGATGTGATCGCTTCGTTGTTGTTTTGACAGTTTCCATCTCGTTCACGCCAATGGCGGGCTAGCTTCTTTTTCTCCGCAGGGTTTGTGGTCATTTGACGACCGATGCGGTCCTCAAAGTATGCATCCCACTGGGGATCGAAGGGATTGGCGTCGCCTTTGATCTTGACGTGTCGAACAATAGCCCTATCGCTGGCTTTTACCAGTGTTATTACCTTGTCGTCTTTGTCCTTTACGCTAAATACCCAATTCCGGTTGCCGATGGTCATGAAGTACTTCTTCTGGTCCATTTGGTTCCCTTGTTGGGGTGGCGTCTTTTTGCCCATTGCCATAGCATTATCCATATCTCGTGATCTAGAGAGGAAAAGGCTTCCTTGGCAAGGGCATGGCGATGATAGTTCGCCCAGCCCTAGATCACCGGGTTCAGTTGCCGTATGAGACTTTCCTGCTTAGCCGTCTTGTTAGAGGAGATGATCTGGCATATTTTAGATTTAACCGCAGCCATGTTGTCCTTAGAGGGCCTTTGCAGAAGCTTTCCCTTGTACTTTCGGAAGTTCCAACCCAGGAAGTCAAAGCCATCAGCAATATTGGTGATATTGGTCTTTTCCGGTGAGGCCATGAGACCACGCTCCGCCATAAAAGCTTCTATCACAGGTTTCACCTGGTATTCCAACAGCTCTTTAGAGATGCCGGTGACGATAAAATCATCCGCGAATCTTACCATGTTGACCTTGCGACCTCGAAATTGCTGCTTGAGCAGTGTTTTAAGACCATCTAGTGTCAAATTTGCCAATACTGCTGAAACTGGGCTCTCTTTCGGTGTCCCGAGGTCACTCAGAAAGAGCCTTCCTCTTTCTTGAGTATCCAACCTTTGGCCACTCAATCAGAATCGCTTTGTCCATAGCCCATCTTTCGCAGATTTCCCGAAAAATCGCCCTAATTGGTCCCTTTTGAGGGGATTTTGGGCGATTTTCGACTTGGGCGATTTATAGATTCCCTGGTAGATGGGTATTAGGTCTTTTTGGGTCGCGAATGTAGTGTCCTAATTTTTGAGTAGTGTTGATTATGACTTGCATTAGCTCTGACATGGTGCTATTGTCTTGTTGTGTTTATCCGTGAAACTCCAACAGTTAATAAAAAGACCGGCGTTAGCTACAGTAAGTACCAACTCGTTGAGTCCTACCGCTGTGAAAAAGGTCCCCGTCAACGTATAGTAATGACCTTGACCGAACTGGACCTGGATAAGTCATTGTGGCCAGCTCTGGCCAATGCAATTGCCCAGAGACTCTCTGGAGTAACCTCACTCTTTGAATCAGATCCTATTATTGCCAGATACGTCGATCTAGCAATCACTAAGTATGCAATTCGTTCCGAAGTTGCAGCCGCTAAAGAAACAAGAACTACTGAGGCTGACCTTGAGATGGTGGATCTCTCTAGTGCTAAGACTATCAATAGTAGAAGTATCGGTCCAGAACTCATAGGAAACTCGTTCTATGAAGCTCTTAGCTTCGATAAGATCCTAGAGAGTGCAGGTCTATCGGGTGAATCTCTTGGCATTGCCAAGGCAACGATAATAGCTCGTCTTATTCATCCTGGATCTGATCGAAAGACGTATTCGTATATCAACTCCAACTCTTCATTACCTGAGATATGTGGTATCGATCTCTCTAAGTTTCACAAGGATAAGGTCTATGCAATTGCAGATAAGCTCTATGACGCTAAAGGCGTCATAGAGCCAGCACTCTATAGAGCTAGCTCTGATCTCTTTAGGACGAATACCAGGCTCTTTCTCTTTGATCTAACTAACACCTACTTCGAAGGTTCTACTAAGGGGAACTCCCTAGCTAAACATGGACATTCCAAAGAGAAGCGTTTTGATTGCACATTAGTTTCTCTGGCACTACTTGTTGATCACAGGGGACTACCCATCTACTCAGAGATACATGAGGGCAATACCTCTGAGCCTAGAACTCTCATTAGCGTACTTGATGCCTTGGAGTCTCTATCGGATGGATCTCTCTTTGGGGATGTTGTTCCTACCATTGTGATGGATAGGGGAATTGCTACCAAGGCAAACCTAGAACTTCTCATTAAGCGCAATCTCAACTACGTAGTAATTGAGAGAGCTAACAAAAAGAGCCTCTATCGAAGCCATTTCATGGAGATGGAAGGCTTCACCGAGATCTACGATGCCCAAGGATCCCCAGTACTGGTGAAAAAGCTCCAAGTGGAACCACAAAAGCCACAAGGACAAGTGAAAACACAAGTACAAGGACAAGTGCAAACGCTAGAAGAAGACACCGGCACTGACGACAATAACAGTTACACCACCTCCGGCAACACTAGCAACAGTATCATCAAGAGCGACAGCAGCACCGACACTGACGACTATATCCGTAATGGTGCCACCGGCAACAATATCAGCGACAGCACCGACACTGATACTAACGCCACCTCCATCTCCTCCTCCTCCATCTCCTCCTCCATCTCCTCCTCCATCTCCTCCTCCATCTCCTCCTCCATCTCCTCCTCCATCTCCATCTCCTCCTCTTCCACCAACAACAACACCACAACCGTGGTGTTGTGTCGTTCTTTGGGGAGATCCAAGAAGGAATCAGCGATCTCTAGTCAAGCTAATGAGAGATTCTTAGTAGATATCACTTCGTTGAGTACCTCAATCACAAAGGGTTCTATATCTAAGACCACAGTTGTCTCAGAGCGTATCGGACGCATCAAGGCCAAGTACCCAAGTATTGCTTCCAAATACGAGATATCCCTTGAATATCATCAAGACCATGGCAAGATCATCAAAAAGAGACGCTTTGACAAAGTAATCAATCTCACTATTACAGAAAAACCCACTAAAGCCAAAGATGATAATCTCCAAGGAGCCTACGTTATAGATACCAGCCATAGCGAGCTAGATGCAGGTGAGATCTGGAATATCTATACGACTCTCACTAAAGTAGAAGATGCCTTTAGATCCCTCAAGAGTGATCTTGGACTTCGACCGGTCTATCATCAACTAGCTAGCCGAACTGCTGCTCACCTCTTCATCTCAGTACTTGCCTATCACCTCCTTAGTGCTATTGAGCTGACCTTGAGGCAAAATAACGATAAGAGAAGATGGTCAACCATCAAAGAGCAACTCAACAGTCACCGCCGAGCCACCATAGTTCTTACATCAGATAAAGGCGTCGTCTATCACATCCGCACTAGTGGTGTTTCTGAGCCGGTTCACAAAGAGATCTACCGTCTCTTAGGAGTTAGTGATCCCCTTAAACGGATAAAGACCATTGCGACGCATTTGTAGTGTCCCAACGTAAGACCACATACTCAACTAGCTGGGAGAATAGGTTGATTTTCGGAAAGATGGGATAGGGATATTGACGATTATCCAGTCGTGGCTGATATTGTCAAAGAAGCCTTTGATGTCGCCCTCAAGTATCCACTGTGCCCGGTTGCAGTTCGCCAGCACGATAAAGCACTGTCCGGCCGCATCTTGCCTTGAGCGGGCGGTACGAAATCCGCAGCAGTTCGGATCCTCCAATGTCTCTGCGATGGGATCGAGTGCCAGCTTATATAAAGCTTGGAATGCTCGATCACCCATTAGGGGAATTCCCAAGGGACTCTTCTTTGGGGTTTTTCTTGGCTATGTAGATGCGTCGAAGGGCCAAAGGCTGATAGCCCCGCTGCGTCACCTGTGTTATGGCATCTGTCTTTGATTTGGGTGTTGACCAGATTATCTTGTCTACACCCGGGGTTTTATTGCCTTTATTGGTTGTCACCCTCTTTATGGCAAGTGCCTTGCCGCTAAATGAGTGAGTAAGCAGATGTTGAAGGGCTCTCGCCTTGTTCTATTTGCCTTGGATGTCTAGCCTTTACGATGCGGGCTTGCAGCCTCTTGACGTTACTGTTGAGCTTTGAGGTTACCCATAAATAATGGACACATTGACTAGGCCGCCTTGGCGGACTCCAATAACGTTAGTTCATAACCAACCGGTGAGACGTTACCGATCTTCGAATAGCGCCTTTTATGGTTATAAAAGTCCATGTAACCCCTAATCCCAGCCTTCAACTCGGACATATTTTCAAATACATGGCGGTAGAAGTACTCGTGTTTGAAGATCGACCAGAACGATTCAGCGGTTGCATGGTCGTAGCAAGATCCAGTTTTATCCATTGACCGGATAATGCCATTCTGTTCACAGAGTTCCACGACGCGACGATCGGTGAATTGGCTCCCGCGATCGGTATTATGCCGAATTCGGCTTAATAGCGATTATGCCGAGGTTTTCATTTAGCCGAGAAATTATAGTTATACCAGCGTAGTCGTGGCTTACTGAACAATTTCTCGGCTTAATGTTTCGGTGCTATCGCAGGCTATATAAGACCTGAAGCCTTTCTTCAGTGAGGACGTTCTCGTCGACAACGTCGAATACAGGGGTGGCAGCGTCGACGGCTTGTCGCATCATATCCATAGTTGCAAAAGCGTAGAACGCTGCGGTGGTGGAGGTATTCTCGTGACCGAGCAGACGCATGATAATTGGCAGCGGAACACCTTGGCGGTAGAGGTCCATAGCTTTGGTCTTGCGCAGCATGTGGCAATGTATCGTTTTGGGGATGCTGGGACAGTTCAAGCGGCCACTTCGGGCGGATTCTTTCAAAATTGCCGCGGCGGTGTCGACCGATAGCCCCATCGATAGCCCCTGGTGGAGGCTATAAAACAGCGGTCGTGTCGTAGGTTGTCGAGCCGAGTTCGTGTGGAACTCTGCGAGATAGACCCCCAAATGATCGATTGTCTTTTCTGTTAGCGGTACGATTCGGGTTTTGTTCCCCTTTCCGGTAAGAGTAACATGCCCAGGCGGCCCAAGAGACAGGTTTCCTAGTGTCAGGGCCGTGATCTCACTCACACGAGCTGCGGTATCGTAGAGAAGGATAAGGAGCATCCGGTTTCTACGTGCTTTCGCGGTCTTGCCAGTGAAGGCACAAAGTATCGCCCGTGTCTCAGGTTCGGTTAGATACTCGATTGGTTTTTTGGGGCTGGCAGGTGTTCGAAGTGTCTTGGCTGCCTGGCTAAGCGCTACGAGGGTCAGTTCTTCTTGGGATGAGTAGGCCAGGAATGCTTTGACCGCGCTGAGCCTCAGTGCAATGGTATTGGATGCGTAGTTTTTGTCTTTCGCCATCCAGGCCAGCCACGCTTTAAGGTGAGCTCGATCGAAATGGTCGAAGCTGACCACTTCACGTTCGACATGTTCATTGGTTGCTAAATAGCTCAGAAAACATTCCAGGCTGATCCGGTAGGCTTCAATCGTCTTTGGCGAGCACTTTCTCACCGTGGACATGTAGATATGGAGGTAATCCCTAGCAAAGCTCCAGAAGTTCGGGGCGTCGGTGTTTGGATAGCGTTTCATTCGAATCCCACCTCCGGCAGTAGCGACCGGCTCTTCTGAGTGATCTGGGCGTATGATCCCATGAAGTCAGGAGAAGTGTGAATGTAGTAGTAGGTGCTATCGAAAGTCGCATGCCCCATATAGCGCGACAGATATGGCAACATAGCGGTGACGTCCTTTCCTTGAGCCATCCATTTTTCGATGTTGGCGTAGGCGAAATGATGCCGGAAGTCATATGGTCGAGGCTGCTGGCCACATGTCGGTCTCTTCAGTGCGGCCTGATCCCAGATGCGGTTGAATATTGTTCCGACCGTTGCAGCTGTCACCTTGATGCCATTACTAGAGACAAAGAATGTCTGGCGGGACGGGCCAAAGTGTTGTTTCGATATCCCTTCGCACGCGGCGAGAATCTCAATGACTTCGCCGGTCAAGGGGAGCCTCCGACTGCGGTTGCCCTCAGACCACAAGATGTCGATGTGGCCGTCATGGAGGTTGACATGCTCACTCAGAAGAGCGCGGGCTTCACCGGTTCTGATTCCACACGAGTGCATAAGCGCGAAGAACGCAACCGCTTGCCATCGCCATGGGGACTGCACCTCAAGCTGAGCCGCAGAGCTGAAGAAACCTTCGATCTCGTGGCTGGCCATCAGATAGGGGTGAGTTGGAATGAACGAGGCTTTCCATTTATCAGAGAGCACGTAGGCATCTTTGTTTCCATGCGCCACCAGCCATCGGCTAAAGTCCCTGATGTAGGACATCCATGATCGATAACAGCTCGATCGTTCCAGTTGGGCGGTCACCCACCCTTCGACAGTGGCACGCTCGAAGACCCTCAAATCATGTTCAACACAATAAGCATCAAACTTCTTTAGGTAAAATATCCGAGAGTTCCCATAGCAGCCCATATTTTCCTTGAATACAAGGTACTCCTCCAGTTCTGTAGCGAACGCACTAGTGAAACCGTGCCCGGTCATGATCGCGCACCTGTCGGAACTGGAAGTACGCACTCTCTGAGATGGTCATCATCGACACTCATATAGAGGTTGGTCGACTCCGGGTTCGCATGGCCGAGTACGGCCGATATCGTGGCGAGAGGGACATAAGCGCGCAGTAGCCTGGAAGCGGCGTTATGGCGCAGAAAGCTGGTCCCGGCCTTTATGTCGGTGACTCCGGCCTTGCGAAACGTTTCCTTCGTCACACGGTAGATCGAGGAATGATCGGACAGTTTGGTGTGCGGCGCCACACAGCGCAAGAATACGTGATCATCGTTTGAGTCGGGCCTTTCATCAAGGATGTAAGCACCGAGTTTGGAGGTCACCATTACTGTCAACGGCAGCGTCAGAGGGTTATGCGTCTTTTGTTGAATAATGCCGATGGTCCGTTCCCGCCAATTGATATCTATCAGTCGCAGAGCCACGATGTCACATGCTCTTAGTCCCGTCGTAAGTGCAAGTAGCGTGATGGCGCTATCGCGTGCACTCACTATCTTCGACATGCATGCCTGCACGAGAAGTTCTTGGTCGTGGTCGCTGAGAACGGGAAGGATCCTATGAGAACGCTTAACTCCGGTTAGATTCACCGCGTCGATTAAGTCGCCGCGGTTTATGAAAGTCAAAAATGGACGGAAGTTCGATACAACCCAGAACAGAGAGGACTTCGCCCATCTATCTAGCAAAGATTCGAGGAATTCAAGAATACTAGCGGCATCAGCTCGCTCGAGACTGACCACTCCACGGTCTTCTAGGAATACGAGAAAGCTGCGAGATATCCGACCATAGGCAGAGCGCGTCGCCAATGCCAGAGCGCGATCTGCCATATCTGCATCCCACGCTGCGATCAGCCTAGAGAACTCGCTAGTTGCCGGTTGGCGCCCACCACCGCCACGTGTACGCATTGATACGTCTACATGCCCACTCTGTACATACGAGTCAAATACGCCTACGATCCGACCGAAGTCGAACCGGCGTTGAGCACTAAAGTGGCCAGTGCGCGGACTAGTTGTCATCGAAGCAAACTCGGCCCCTAATGAGAGGGTGTAGAAACCGCCTCGTTCCTCGACGAAGTCAGCCAGACGCTTGATTGTCTTTTGGTAGTTACCAATCGTCGAATTCATGTAACCGGCCGAGCGCAGCTCTGCAACCACCACTGCGCCAATCTTTGTGACCGTCGTATCCATAACCGTCTCCTTTCTAAAGACATATAGATACGACTGATAATAACGATAATCAACCGAAACATTAAGCCGAGAAATTGTTCAGTAAGCCATGACTACGCTGGTATAACTATAATTTCTCGGCTTAATGAAAACCTCGGCTTAATCGGTATGAAAAATTGCGCCTTGGATATCGTCTCCCCTGAGGGATATTGACTGCTGGAGCGCTTCAATGACAAGGCTTGTCCTCATGTGGCGATCGACAGAATATCCAAGCACCCTGCCGGAGTGCTCATCACGAATGGCACAAAGGTAGGCAAAGCCCTCTCCAACTCGCAAGTAAGTGATATCTGAGGTAAGAACGGTATTTAGATATCCCTTGTCGAAGTCACGTTCGACGAGGTCGCTGGGATAACAAGCCTTAGGGTCAGCGGTAGTGGTCTTGACCTTGAATGACCTCGGGGAGATACCCTCTATGCCAAGATTTCTCATCCGAGTTGCAACACTATTTTTGCTTATTACCTCCCCCCGGTCGTGTAGCTCGGCGGTGATTCTTGGGGAACCATAAGTTCCATTAGATTCCCTGTGAATGGAGATAATCTTCACCTCAAGGTCATCTCTGGCTACCTTGGCATCGGCTGGGTTCTCTAACCGATGTAGCCAGGCATAGTAGCCAGATCGAGACACTTCAAGTAGTCGCGCCATCCGTGATATTTCAAAGTTGGCGCACTCCGCTTCCATCAAGGCAAATCGCCCTCGTTTGCTTGCTTGGCTGCGAAGTACGCGATTGGCTTTCCCTCAGAACTCATTATCTTTTTTGAGCTCTGCCATCTCACGACGAAGCTTTATGAGTTCTCTTCTTTCATCAGTACTTAGTGGTCCTTCACTGACACTAGATGCTGCCTCTAGACGTATTCGTTCATCTTTTACCCATCGATACAGTGCTTCTTGAAAAATAGATAGCTCACTCGCAACTTCTGGAATGAACGTGGCGGAATCTATAACTCGATGAGTGAGCTTCGTATCTTGAACTCAAGGGTGAATTTACGCCTTGTTGCTCCCATGATGACATCCTTTCTACCAACAATCTATGTTGGCTTAACAGGTGTCCACTAAATCTGGGTAACCTCACTTCGACCAATCGATCTTATCCCAATCCGTTTCGTCAGTAGGGCCACACGTGGCGTTAGCCATGTTCATTTGCCTTCCTAGTCTATGAGGTTCTATGAATTCAGGCCTCCTGACATGGTACCCAGCAAGTTTCTGTAAATTAGCCTCTGAGCTGGATAAATAATTCTGCAGGTGACCTGTTTCGGAGCTTGAATATGATATAATTGATGAGATGGAAACCACCTCAGGCAACCAGAATTCCGGGCTGATGATCGGTCAGCCACCATTGCCACTGGTTCCCAAAGAAACCCTCCCAATCGGTGATTCTGCTGGCATCTACGAAGACGAGCGTGGAGGTGCGGTCTTTATCTGGGGCAATGTCGTCTACACCTAGGGACCGGGTGACGAACCCCTTCGGCGACTTGCTGCAGTGCAACTTGTAGAAACTGGCGCTTCACGACCGATTGATGTTTCTCGTGCGTTTGAGATCAAACCCAATGCCTTGTGGCGTTGGCGCAGAGACTTCGCAGAATTCGGTCTAGCCGGCCTCATCGATGCGAAGAGAGGTCCGAAGTCACAGCGCCTAGTAACCCGAAGAAGTCTCTTCCTACATCAAGGAACTGCGGCTCGACGGAAGAACGATTCAGTCGATAACTGATGAGCTCGGTATTTCTACCTGTCCGGCCCGCCAAGCACTTGGCCGCCTTGGTCCGAAATCGAAGGTATCAGCGGTAATCGATCCGTCGGATACAGGTGATCTGGATGAAAGAGACACCGAAGGTGACGAGATAGAGCTTGCCCGTGCAATCCATCCGTCGACAGATGACATAGAGAATGACTCTTTTGCAGAAGCCGAGCTATCTTCTGAAACTGAACTATCTTCTGAGACTGAGCTATCTTCTGGTACTGAACTATCTTCTGAAACAGAGCTATCTTCTGGTACTGGACTTCTTCCGGTTCCATTGCCTGAACCACGCACCAAAGAACGAGTCCTTGCCCGCTTTGGTCTTCTTGAAAGTGCAACGCCTGTATTCACCCAAGGTGCTGGACTAGCGAGGCTGGGATCACTGTTGATCCTTCCGACATTGGCACAGACTGGACTCTTTAGCTCGGCAAAGAAGACTTATCACAGCCTGTCTGACGGTTTCTACAGCCTGAGTGCAACGATTCTCACCATGGTCTTTCTAGCGGTCTTTAGAGAGCCACTCGCAGAAGGTGCAACCCGTATCCCACCCTCAGACCTCGGTCGACTCCTCGGACTCGACCGTGCCCATGAGGTAAAGACCATCCGACGAAAGTTGAGCGAGATCGCAGGACCTAACAAAGGATCTGAATTCGTAAATGCCCTTAGTGAGTATCACGCAGAACAAGATCCCGACGTAATGGGTTACCTCTATCTCGATGGCCACGTCCGAGTCTATTCAGGGAAACGAGACCTACAAAAAGCACACGTGACCAGAACCAGGATTGCAGCACCAGCAACCGTTGAGACCTGGGCGACCGATCAGAGGGGTGACCCTGTTTTTGTCGTGACCTCTGAACTTAGCGCCTCATTGGTCTCGGAGATCAGGCGCCTACTCCCATCACTCAAAGCCTTGGCAAAGGGCCACACGATGACCGTGGTGTTCGACCGTGGCGGATGGTCACCAAATCTGTTCGCAGAAATGGTCCGAAACAAGATCGACTTTGTCACCTACGTCAAAAACAAGCGCACGAAAGAGCCAGATGATGCCTTTTTCGAAGAGTCCTTTTCTGAGGATGGCGTTTCATACCTCTATGAGCTGGCTGATCGGAGTATCTGTCTGAATCTCACAAAGGAAGTTGACGGCCAAAAGACCCTTAGCTGTCGTCAGATCACCAGACGTAGGGAAGGTGGTCGCCAAACCCAGATAGTAACCTCCCGCACCGATGCCAGTGCGTCAGAGATAGCTCATCGTATGTTTGCCCGCTGGCGTCAGGAGAACTACTTCCGTTATGCAAGAGAACACTTCGCACTCGATGCACTCGATTCCTACAGTTTTGTAGGAGACGACCCTTTTCGCATGGTCCCAAATCCTGCGAAAAAGAGAGCCCAGGCTGAATTACGCAAAGCACGTCTCGCCCTATCTCAGGCAGAAGCAGCGATAGGTATCGCACTCGAGGAGTCGAAGCGGACATCTTTGGTGAAGTTCAAGACACAAAATGCAGAACTCACAGCAATAACAGAAAAGGCACGAAGCGAAGTTGACCGCCTCGGCCAGGAGGTCCATGATATCCCCACCCGAGTACCACTTAGTAGCATTCGCCCAGAGGCGGTACTCATGGACGAGGAGAGAAAGCTCGTGACTCACGCAATCCGCATGTCTACCTACAAAGCGGAGTCGGCTTTAGCCCGCATGATCGCACCCATCTGTCCGATGGACGAGGCGAGGGCATTGCTACGTGAAGCATTCAATTGCGCTGGTGATCTCCAAATCGTCGATGGAGCACTTGAGATCCGGATCGACCCGTTATCTGCCCCTCGACGCACCAGTGTACTTGTTTCATTGTGTGAACAACTTACGTCCTCAAAAACCTGCTATCCGAAGACCAATTTGGTCATGCGATTCTCGGTCAAAGATCGACCTGGCATCTCCTGAACTTTATCCCCCATGTCAGGCGCCCTGGAGTCGGAAGCGGTGTCGGTATTTGTTTCTTGAGCACCAACTGTAAAGGAAATTAAAACGGTTTAACCTGAATCCACAGAGAAGTCTGCTTGGCTTCGCACCTGGTAATGTCTCAACAGGTAATGTCTCAAGGTGTATCTGTCTCTTTACAAGAGCGCGTTTCGCTTTGCCTCCAATTGAATATTCCACCAATCCGTATGCCCGCATTCCCATCGGCCTTCCTTGTAGTTGGCTTGCCCAATTGCTTGGGCGGAGATAGCGACTTAGAAATGTTCCACCGAAATAACATACGCTGGGGTTAGGGCCTGCCTTTTCACAGAAGGAAATTGTTGTCAGCGCGCATCTATAAGACAATGATTCGACCGTTCCAGATAGCTTTTGGTCTAAGCCCATCAGCAACTTTGGCTTGTTTGCAATAACGATCTTTAACCAGCAGTTCACATATGTTGCTCATACCCAGCTATGCCTACCTCCATGCTGCCTGGTCCTTATTGCCTGGTCCCTTATTGTCTGGCCCCTTAGGGCCTTGTTGCTGGCAGTGTCGGCTTCACCTCACGGATTTGGCCTATGAGATTCCCCGCGGGTACTTTTCCGACAGCTCCATACCAGAGAATTACTCCTCTGGCATGTGTCGGTGGGCTTTGCCAGCTGAATGACAAGCTCCTCTTTTTCGAAGCGTTAAGTTTGGCGCCCTCATGTCGCACGGAGACAATTGCACAATGCAAAATTAAGTTATTTTGTGTGGTATTTTTTGACTCGGATTGCGCTTGCTATGCCTTGTTTGGCATTACGCGGAGTTTAGAATCCCTAACGAGTAAAAATCCACTTATTCAATTGTCTCCTTGGCCATAGTCAAGATCGATTATCACCTGGTCTTGCTATGTTTGGAATGGGATTTCTAAGTTTTAGGTGGTTCGGTCACATGGTGTTGAGTAGTCCCGAGGCCAACTAAGGGCTGTTTTTGAGATGGGCGACACCAAGGGTCTATTTCGGGTACTTGTTTTAGTGGCTGTTCTTAGGGGTAAGGTGGGCTCTGTTTTGTTGGCGAAAAGCGATTTGGGGTGAATCCAGCTATTTGGAAGCTTTGGTTCGCTTGAGGAATGTGAGATGGTCAATAATGGATTTGTAGAATAACGGGCCTTTTCAGTGGTCTTTAGTATCATTGAGACCTAATTGAAATCTAGTCTTGTGCGCACTTGAGATGTAAACGCTTTCATGGCTATCTCTAAAGTGACCTGGAATTGGTTTATGCAGCTTATGTTGTAAGGCATGAAAGCATCTCATGTCTTCAACGTTGGCTCGAAACTGCCCGAGCTTTTATTGCCCCTGAATGAAATTGTTGGGAACCTCAGGTGGTCGTGGCACGTTCCGTCGGCGGAGTTGTTTCGATGGATTGACCCGGAACTTTGGGAGTCGACCAAGAGAAATCCTGCGGCGCTCTTGGATCGTGTGCCAATGGCTCGCATCGCCGAGTTGGCTTCAGACCCTCGATTTGTAGAGCAATTGAATAAGATAGCTGCCGATTTGAGGCGTCATCGAAGTTCAAGTGGATATTTTCAAATTAAGTACCCACACGAGAATCTTCAGGTGGCTTATTTTTCTCCGGAATTTGGTATTACCGAGGCTCTACCACAATATTCTGGTGGCCTTGGCGTCTTAGCGGGTGACCATTTGAAGTCAGCATCTTCGTTGGGAATCCCAATCGTAGGGGTTGGTCTATATTATCGTGATGGTTACTTCTCTCAGTCGCTTCGATCAGATGGCTGGCAACACGAGACTTATTCTCACGATCCTGACACCGATCGACTTGTATCGAGTGACCCAAGTCATCGATTTGAGTTGCCGATAGGCAATGACTCTCTGACTGTAGCTATCCGGATAGCTACAGTGGGCCGTATTACCCTTTTACTTTTAGATACTGATCTCGAGGTAAATGAGGTGCCTCTGCGCAATGTGAGCGATCGACTTTATGGAGGGGATAGAACCCACCGATTACTTCAGGAGATTCTTCTTGGGATTGGTGGAGTACGAGCACTAGACGCTCTTGGAGTACGCGCTGACGTCTTTCATATGAATGAGGGCCATGCAGGCTTTTTGACGCTAGAGCGCATTCGAAAGTTTAGAGCCAGCGGTCTCAACATGCAAGAGGCAATCGAGGCCACTCGTGCCACTACGATGTTCACCACTCATACTCCAGTTCCGGCAGGTATTGATCGGTTCGATAGAGGATTGATCGAGACCTACTTGGGGCCGTATCTAAAGAGCATGGACCTTGACCTCGATGAGTTTCTTGCACTTGGATCGGCGGGTAGGGACTTTGGGAGCGACGAGTTCAATATGGCTCATATGGGGCTGCGCCTATCAGGTAGGGCAAATGGGGTCTCGAGGGACCACGGTTTTGTCTCGAGAGAGCTGTTTAGCGACCTTTGGCCACAGCTAGATGTGAGCCAAATTCCAATCGAGCACGTGACCAATGGGGTACATGCTAGAAGTTGGACGCTGGCAAAGATAGACGAGCTGCTCTCAAAGACGCTATTGGACTCCTGGCCCGAGGCTGACGTCAAAGAGTACGATCGATTTCTGGAGGTCAATCCTCTAGAAATTGCTAGTGCGAAACGCACTGCCAAGATGGTCTTAGTGGATGCGATCGAACGGCGCCTAAAAAAGAGCGACTATAAGGTTGCGCGTGATGGTCAAAGCACTCACAGCGTCTCGATTACGCCTGACGCTTTAGTCATTGGATTTGCACGACGTTTTGCCCCCTACAAAAGAGCAACCCTCTTGCTGAGGGATAAAGATCGCTTGCTGGCAATGCTTCGAAATAGTGAACGGCCCGTTGCCTTTGTATTCGCTGGAAAAGCGCATCCCGCTGATGATCCTGGCAAGGAGATGATCGCGAGCATCTTGAGCTTTGCTAGAGATAATGGCGTCTCAGACCGCTTTATATTCGTTCCCGATTATGACATTTCGATCGCTCGATCTCTATATCAAGGCGTTGATGTCTGGCTCAATACCCCTCGTCGACCACTTGAAGCATCAGGTACCTCAGGTATGAAGGCGGCTATGAATGGAACTCTAAACTGTTCAATTCTTGATGGTTGGTGGTCTGAATGCTATGACGCCAAGAACGGCTTCGCTCCGACATCTGCCCCTGATGGCCTTGATAACAACGAGATAGATGCATATGAGACTGCCAGCATCTTTGAGACCCTTGAAGAAGAGGTTATACCCCTTTACTTCAACAAGAATGCAAATGGCGACCGGCTTGCATGGTATGAGATGGTTCGCTACTCGATGGCCAGCCTCGTACCCTATATATCTGGCGCTCGTATGGTGAAAGATTATACTGATGACTTTTATGTACCTCTAGCTCGACGTTCAGAGCGGTTGTTTGAAGATGATTTTGCTGGAATAAAGGAACTTACTCAATGGAAGGCCAAAATTCGAGCGGCTTTTGAGAATGTTCGGATTTACTCATTTGATGTGGTGCCAGGCTTGCCAGCCGAGGAATCGAATGATGACGATGGTGGCTCGAGTGATCTACGAGAATTACATATCGAGGTTAGTGCTGAGGGACTAGCTGCGCAAGATCTACGGGTCGAAGTCCTTTATGGTCCGGTTCTTCCCGGAAGTACAGAGTTTGCTCGTTACGAAACCTTAGAGGCGACTTTTACTGGTTCCTATATGACAAGCCATGAACTTTCACATGGAAAAGATGAACAGCCAACTGAGGTCAATCTATATAGGGCTGCCTTTGACGCTAAGGGGGGCGGAACCTTTGGCTATCTAATCCAAGTCTTTCCATCGAATCCCAATTTGGCTAAGGAGTTTGAGATGGGGCTGAGAATACACAGTTAGATTCTTCGGATTGTCAAAAGACGGCTCCGTAAGATTGCTTGCGAAGTCTATCTTGATGGCCATAGAGGTTGACTCGGATTCTTTGTGACTTATTTCTAACTCTGCAATAAGGAGCGATCTATCGCCTCGATGACACCTTGGGGCGATCGCTAGATCGGTTCAGGTTTTTTATTTAGCCGCTAATGAGCATCGATGTGAGGCTTGGCCCGTTGGGCTCTGTAAAAATAAAGGTGAAGACAGGGCCAGGGAGTCCGAAGGAGCCGATCGGTCATGATCGCTAGCGCCTCTTTGTCTGAAGGTATCAAGAGATAGCGCCTCTAGGGAATCTTTGATACGATTTGTGATTGCGCTGGTCCCAAAACTCCTTGGTAAGCGCTGTAGAGGGATATCGATAGAACTGCAAATGGATCCTTACCCTTAGGTGTCCAAATCGGCGGTGTCTTTTTGATTGCGGATAATCATTAGGTAACCGGTAGCTAAATTATTGTCTAGCTAGAATATGGCGGCGGGGCTTCTATCGATCTTTTCGCAGTCTCATTGGTCAGCCCCGCCGAATTCAATCGATCATTCGCCGGTAAATTGGGCCTTACCTGGACCGTTTTCTAGAAAAGATGAGACGCCAATTTCTGAATCCTTTGTGGTAAAGGATTCAGCGAATAGTCGCAATTCGAGGCTTAGGCCATGGTGTAGCGAGTCTGATAAGCCAAGGTCAATAGCACGTTTTGCCAGACCAATGGAGGCAGATGCGCCTTGGGCCAAAGATTGCGCCCACTCCATGGCAGTTTCAAGGAGGGTTTCTCTCGATGGGGCAATCCTGTCGATCAGTCCAATCGACAAAGCTTCTTGGGCATTTACCTGCCGGCCGCTAAAGATGAGGTCCTTTGCCCGGGAGGAACCGATAAGGCGAGGAAGGCGTTGTGTGCCGCCTCCGCCGGGAATTATTCCAAGGAGGATCTCAGGCTGGCCCATTTTAGCTTCAGGTGAAGCCACTCTAAAGTCACAAGCCAAAGCCAATTCGCAACCGCCTCCGAGGGCAAAGCCACTAATTGCGGCAATAGTAGGTCTGGGAATGGCCACAATTGCATCTAGTGCCTTATGGAAGAGACCTCCGATATGGAGAGCTTCGACTGGCCCTCCGAAGCGCGATATATCGGCACCAGCGGCAAAGATCTTTTCGCCGCCCCAGATAACAAGTGCCCGGGGTGGCCTTTCCCGCAACTCTTGAGCGACCTCTAGCAGTTCTTCTAGCAGTTCAGGCGAGATGGCATTTGCCTTTGGCCTATCTAATTTGATGACGCCAACCTCGCCGATGCTTTCGTACTTAATCAGTTCGTTCTTCATTGATGATCATCCTTTTATAGTAGGTCTATCGAAGTCAAAGTTTCGAGAGAGATCTTCGGTGCCAATGGGTAATGACCCTTGGGCTTACTTTATCTAGGTAGCGCGTGGTGAATTGTCAAAGTATATAGCCAAAGCTCTTGCGCAAAGGAGTCGAATAATAAATCATTTGAGGATCCCATCTCAGGTTACGGCTGCCAGAAGCAAATTAGCCAGAGTGCGAGGATCGATGGTTCCGGCATCCATTGACTCTAACATTTCAAGGGTACCCTTATTCTTTAGGAGGAGATCGACCTTGTTTGAGATCATTGCCTCTAATATTCTCGATAGTTCGTTTCTGGTTCGAGTCGAACGCCTTTTGTCTGTGAGGCCCGATCGCTTCGCATAGTCTCGATGGGAGCAGATTGCATCCCACGCCTCTTCGCATCCTTTTTTGTCAGCTGCAACGGTTTCGACTATAGGTGGGCGATAGTCGCCCAAATTGGATAGATCTAACATCCCTTCGAGGTCACGGCGAGTTTCACGAACGCCGGGCCGGTCGGCCTTGTTGATGATGAAGACATCGGCTATCTCCATCAACCCCGCTTTGTTTGCCTGAACCGCATCTCCCCACCCTGGGTTCACCACGACGACTGTGGTATCGGCTTCGCGGGCGATTTCAACTTCGACTTGACCTACCCCAACGGTTTCAATGATTACGCTTGGAAAGCCAACTGCACCCAAGAGACGGGCGGCTTCTGGTACAGCAACTGAAAGACCCCCCAGATGGCCCCTGGTCGCCATCGATCGAATGTAGACCCCAGGATCGAGCGCATGTTCTTGCATCCTTACCCGGTCCCCCAGAATTGCTCCCCCAGAAAACGGTGAAGATGGGTCGATTGCAATTACACCGATCTCTTCTCCGTGCCCTCTAATTACTTCAATTATTGAGGAGGTTAATGTAGATTTTCCGGCGCCCGGCGCACCTGTTATTCCAACCGTATAGGCATTTCTATGACTCCTAAAGGCGAATGAGGCTATCTCGTCGCCTTGTTTTTCGCCTCGTTCTATATATGAGATCGCACGCGCGAGACTGGGTCTATCGCCATGACAGGCACGGTCGAAGAGTTCTTTGGGGTCTCTTTGTCTCAAATTCTGCTACTCTCCATAACCATTAATGGAACTTTGGGGCTCTTTGGATCTTTCCATGCGAACCTTGTCCCTTGGGCTGCATTGATCTTTAGCCAGATGAAGTCGAACTGCTATGAATCAGTGCAATCTCGTTACCTTTTATAGTTTAGCCAATAGAGCTATGCGTTATAAAACCTCAAGGAATCTATCTATGCCAATGGGCTGAGACGGCTGTGCTTGGGCCCAGCAACCAAATGTTGAGAGGTAAAATGGACTTTAACCTTTGATTAGGCTGATGGATTAGGCCGACTTGCTCTCTTCGACTAGTTCGACCGATGCTCCAAGGTCAGAAAGACGTTTAGCTAGAAACTGATATCCACGTTGTATGTGAGATGCTCCAATAACCCTGGTTTCACCTTCGGCAGCGGTTGCAGCTACCAATAGCGCAGCTCCTGCTCTAATGTCTGTAGCCTTCACGGGAGCCCCAGATAGGAATGCGACACCGTGGATTGCCACGTGATGGCCTGAGGTGGTCATATTAGCCCCCAAGCGACGAAGTTCATCGACATATTTGAATCGTCCCGAAAATAAATTTTCAGTAACTATCGAATCTCCGTCGGCACATGCGAGCATTGAGACCAGCAGCGGAAGATAGTCTGTGGCAATGCCAGGGTAGGGAAGCGTCGCTATGTTTACTGCATTTAGTCGTCTCGATGCCTTTACGACAAAGCCATCATTGTCTATCTGAAAATCAAGGCCAGTATCTTTGAGCTTGCGTACCAGCATCTCCATGTGGGCTAATCGGGCTCGACGAATCATAACTTCGCCCCGGTTCATAGCTACAGCCGCAATTGCGGTAGCTGCGTCTATGCGGTCTGGTACAACTATGTGGTTTGCAGGACGAAGTTGCTCTACTCCGTCAACTGTTATCGTAGAGGTTCCCAAGCCGCTGATATGTGCCCCCATCGAATTTAGCATCATCCCTAGGTCAATTACTTCGGGTTCTCGTGCAGCATTGTTGATGATGGTGTGTCCTGGCGTTAAAACTGCAGCCATTAGAACGTTATCGGTTCCAGTATGACTTGGAAACTCTAGCGATATCTCGTTAGATGAGAGGCTCGGAGCTTCTGCTTCGATATAGCCATGGGAACTGGTGAACTTTACACCGAGTTCTGATAGCGCCTCTAAGTGCATGTCGATGGGACGATGGCCAAAGTCATCTCCTCCAGGCATGGAGATTTTGGCTTTTCCAAGACGTGCAATTAGTGGCCCAAGGACGGTTATTGAGGCTCTAATCTTTTCGACTAATTCATAGTCCGCCAATGGAAGAATGTCATCGGCGGAAGGCGTGGAGATTACTAGGTGATCGATGCTTGCCCACTCGCTTTTGATTCCCATCGAAAGAAGAAGTTCCGCCATGATCTCAACGTCAACTATGCGTGGAACGTTGTAGAAGTGATGTTCGCCTGTGGCGAGAATTGTTGCAGCCATCTCTTTGAGAACTGCGTTTTTGGCGCCTTGAACTAAAAACTCCCCAGAGAGTGATTGGCCGCCTAAAACCCTGAAATAACTTTCGTTTGCCACGATATCAAAACCAGTTGTGAGAAGTAATTGTATTGTTTCCCGGTACCCAAAGGCGCCAGGAAGGTAAATGTCAAAAGATAGTCTAGGTTGTAGTCTCGGATCGAGCAGATGCCCCTTAAGAGAAATCAGTTTGTGGGAATTAAATGTCACGTAAAGTTGTCTTGAGCGACGAATTCGAACTATCGAAGGAAGAATTCGAGGCAATCCTAACGCCAAGGCGCGGATTGGTGGCCGAATTAGAACAGGGTTATGGCTACTTTGTGGGAGATAGTGGCTTGGCAATCGACTACGAGCGTCGTCTAGAGGTTGCCATTGAGGCTGGTTCGGACCTATATCGAGTTCGACAGAAGGTCTCTTACAGGGTCTCTCTCTTGGGTTTTGGGTCGCTTGTTGCTCGTTCGATTCGTAAACCTCTAAGGTCCAAGAATCCCGATATCAAAATGCCCATTTGGCTACCTCCAGATCCAATCGATGCAGATGTAGCTAAGGGGTTGATACGCCTACTCTTTATCTCGATTACTGTTGCATATTTTGCAACTTTGCTTGGACAAACATTGACCTTCTCTGCTAAGGAGTTCGCTTCGTCGGTTCGTGTTCAGGCATCGATCTTATTCTTTTCGCGCTTTGATATAGTCTTTGGCTTTGCCTTTCTCCTTTTTGTACCAAGGGCTGGAAGGATCCGTGTCATTCGAATTGCGTTGGTCTTTGGAACTATATTTACCGTAGCTAGCGCGCTCTCTCCTTCGATTTTGTGGCTTGGAGTATTTCAGGTGCTAGCCAAGGGGACCACTGCAGCCATTGCGGTGTTGATCACTATCTTAGCGTCAGAGGCTGTGGCTAAAAGACAACGTGCCTGGGCGTTGGCGCTCCTGATAATTGGCACGGCAATTGGAGCGGGACTTTGCGATCTCTTGCTGCCCATAGCGGGCATCTCGAATTATTCCTGGAGAGTACTTTATCTGATCTCCTTGCCGCTTGGCATCTTTGGGGTGGCAGTCTCATACTCGATTGCCGATAGGTACTTCAACAGGGTCGCGAGCTCGAGTGACGAAGTAGTGGTCCGCCCAAGAGCCTCGATGTCGAGATCTAAGCTGATTCTCGCTTCGGTTGCCGCATTTTTGACCAATTTTTATCTCATCCCTACCACACAATTTAGAAATGAATACCTTCGAACTCAGCGCCACTTTAGTGCCTCTGCAATTGGCCTCTTTGTGGTTCTGACCAATATCCCCGGTTCAATTGGCTTGGCTATAGGCGGGAGGTTGGCAGAGACAAAAGGGCGACGTATAGTGGCGTCAGCTGCAATAGTGATTGGCGGTGGAGGATTAGCTCTTGGCTTTGTCTCTAGCGGAATCGGACTTTGGGTCTGGACTATTTTAGGTTCTGCTATCGTTACTGCGGTGGTTCCGAGTCTTGGGGTCTATCAGACCGAGCTTTTTTCGCCAGCCTCACGCAGCCTTGGAGGTGGTATTGTGACAGTAGCTTCAAGGGTCGGTTCGGTGCTTGGTATTGCTTTCGTTGGTTACTTTGCGACATCTATCTCAATTGGTACATCGGTTGCACTTTTGTTTTTCGGTATGGTGCTTCTGGTGCCAATTCTGTTCCTTTTCTTTCCAGAGACAAAGGGGCTTGTCTTGGACGAAATTACCCAGAATGACTAGCCTTCAACTTGGGTGGCTACCATCGTAGCCAGTCAAAATTAGAAGATGGACCCCGGTGTAAAGTAGGGTTTTCTTGCCCTGTTAGCTTCCTAATTTGCACTTTAGTGAGAGATCTATCAAGTACAATTGTATCAATTTTGATCTTTTAGGTGATTCTATCAATCACAGTACTCTGGCAGTTTGTTCTAATGGATTATTTTGAAACTGTAAATTGAGGAGTCTTGTTGTCTTCATTTACCCCCGCTATAAGTTGGTCAAGTTCCCATAGCGGGGTGTTGTATTTATAATGATTTAGTTAACATTGAGATCGTGGTCCATTGGATTTGAAAATCCACATTGTTCAAATAAGAAGTTTACTATCTCTTTCGTCTCGTTTTTGATAGTGGTTTCTTGATTGAATCCGTGGCCTTCGCCCGCAAAGATGCAGAGCGATGTATTTTTGTTGTGCATCCGAAGGCGTTTCGCATATTCAGTGGTGGTGTCGGCGTCAACGACTGAATCTTGATCCCCTTGAAGAAGTAAGACAGGAACTTTCAGCTCTTTTGTTTCGTTGATGGGGGAGCGTTTGAGGTAAATCTCTTTATCTTTGATTGGATCACCCACGATGATATTCAGGAAGTTGCGTTCAAATCGATGGGTGGTCTTCGAAAGTGCTGTTAGATCGACGACGGGATAGAGGGCGATTACCCCCTTTATAGGTAAGTTAGCGACAGTTGCAACCCTGAGTGCGACTAGCCCTCCTGCTGATCCGCCCATGAGTGCGATTGGTAGTGAGATTTTATTTGTTTCAATTAATTTGGTAATTCCCATTGTGACATCGTCGACGTCGAAGTCGCCAAATCCGTCATTGAGGGCTTTGATGAAATCGATTCCGTAGCCGGAAGTTCCTCTGGGGTCTAGGGTTACAACGTCAAAGCCGATTGAGTTGTAAAAGGCGTGTCGAAAGTCGAATCTGACGTGGTGTTGACCAATGGGGCCACCGTGAAGAGCAACGATCGTACCTATTGTATTGGCAGTGCTAGATCTAGTGATTCTTGCATTTATCACAAGCTGATCTGTCTCTTTGACTTGTAAGATGTGCAGTTCTGGCTCGGTTAGCTTTGACTTTTGGATATCTCTTGAATGAGCAAAAAATAGAGGAATCTTTTTTAGTTCATCTGGCGAGGCTCCTTTGGTGGTCTCGATTGCGACAACTTGGGTAGGGGTCTTGGCTCCTGAGCGAATTGAGATTAAGGTATTTTCAAGATGGATTGGCGAATCTAAGAAGCCTTTGGCAATTTCGCGGGGCTCTTTTTCTTCATCGATAGAGATTTCCATGAGTCTTGCAAAGCCATTTTCGTTCCTCGAAGCGTAGATGTACCTAGAGTCTTGGCTCCAACTAAAGCTTGCTTGGCCAAATCCTAGATCAACGTCACCATAGTCATGGTCTGACCATGTAATCCTTCTTGGTGTTGCAGATGGGCTGTCCATTAGATAGATACTTAGGCGGGAAGTCGCTGACGAGATGAACGCCAGTCTTTTCCCATCAGGTGAAAATCGTGGTTGTGAGTAAAGGGTATTTGGTCGATCGAGCATACCTATTACTTCGCCTTGATCGTTCACGAATATGATTCTTGATTCATACCAAGGCATGGTTGTATCGTACCAATGCCTAAAGGCCGTGACTCCCCAAGAGGAACTAGAGGTTTCATCTCCGATGAAGTGATCAGGATTTGCGGGTCGTCCCCCTCCAAAGATGACCCGATAGCCATGGCCGGGTTCGCTGGAGTGCAGGAGTGCCAACCGCCGGTTATCTAGAGTGGCTATGAATTGATTTGAATCTACTACACGTGAGATGGAAGTTACCTCCCCGGAGCGAAGGATAATCTCTTGCTCCTTTCCCTCTTCAAATCGCCTTAGATCTCCAGAGGTGTCGACGTATAGTCCAAAGTCGCCATTGAGCGACCATTGAAATCCTCCGATGGTACCTTGGTATCGCCTGGCTATGTCAAGGGGGTATGCAAGGTAATCTTGGCTTAACACTCCAATATCAAAGATGAGTAGTTCGCTTTGGTTGTTTTCTTTGGCAACAACGGAGAATTGCCCTTTGGTTGACCTAGGGACCAGATCTGTTAGGGTTGCTCTTGGAATGAAGCTGGAGATATCATACATCTTGTTAGTAGACCTCTATTTGAATTATGACATTTAGGTCATGGCGTTCAACGTCTCTTCTTCTGCCTCCTATGGGTGACCCTGGGGTACAAGGAGAGACGTTGGTGATTTTTTATGGGGTGCTCTGGATGATTACGGTCTTAGTTTGTAGGTTTTACCCCTAAGTCGATGTGGCCAAGGCCCCTAATTGCTTCGATAATTGCGCTGTGATCTAAGTCGCCGCCTCCTGAGGCTTCAACGGCAATAAGCAACTGTGTGGCGAGGGATGTGACGGGGATGGCAATACCGCGTTGGCGCGCATATTCTGCCACAATTCCAAGATCTTTGAGGTGTAGATCAACCTTGAATCCAGGTGCGTAAGAGCGCTCGAGCATCTGATTAGCCTTGGCACTAAGTAGAGCTGAGCCAGCACGCCCTCCTGAAAGAGCTCTGATGGCTTGGTCCATGTCGATGCCGCAACCCTCGATTAGCGCCAGCCCTTCAGATATGGAAGCAAGAATTCCAGCTACCATTATCTGGTTTGAGGCCTTGACGATCTGTCCGCTTCCAGGTCCACCAAGGTGCAAAGTGGAAGATCCAAGGACGCTAAATATTTCCTTAGCGCGCTCGAATGCCCTTGTCTCGCCTCCAACCATTATCGAAAGAGTGCCATTGATTGCACCGATGTCGCCTCCAGAGACGGGTGCATCCAATGCTTCAACCCCGACCTTACCAGCCGCTTTTGCTATCTCTTGGGCAAGAGATGGGCTCTCTGTTCCCATGTCGATAAAGAGCGAACCGGCAGTCATCTTTGATAAAAGACCATCGGCTCCTAGCACAACGGTTCGAGTCACATCGGGCGTTGGCAGCATGGTAATTACAACCGTTGACTCTGTGGCGAGTGCATCGTTTGTTGAGGCGCGTTTTGCTCCTAGCGCTACCACCTCATCGATTGGTGCAATAGAGCGTGAGTTGGCAATGACCACGTAGTTGGCCTTTAAAAGGTTGATAGCCATTGGTTTCCCCATTAGCCCGAGCCCAACAAAGCCGATCGTTTCTTTTTCCATATCTAACAAGGCTAGAGCCTCTTGCCATATTGATGGAACCATTTCTAAGGCTTCGATGCTTCTCTAAGGTTAGATGGAAGAAGATGAGAAGGCGATGCTTTGGTATGGGCCAACGATAGTACCGTGCGCTAGTTCATTTGATTGGTAGAACCTTGATTGACCGGTCAATGTGGTAATACCGTATTTATATTCCATTTTGCGTCCTGACACTTTCATAGTGAGCGTATGTATTTAGCCACACTGGGAGCCGTTGGTCAAATACTTACTTGCAAGCGCTACTTGCAGTGGTATATGGTTAGAACCTTGAGGCGGACGCGAGTTATATTTTCGGAGTGGCCATACCAGTGCTTGAACCATCAAATAATATTCGGAAAGTAAAATTGAGGTAATTCTCATTGAATAATTCTCGATAAGTAAAATTGAAGAACGAGTTTTCTTGAAAGACTCTTATCAGGAAGTCTTTTGTTTTTTAGTATCTTCTCGATGAAGCGATTAGTGCTTGGTCGAGATTTTTTTATTGTTACAGCTTTGATGTATCGTAATAAAGTAGTGGATTTGTCAAAATTTCAAATTCTACCCTGGCAGGTTTAGCATTGGATGAATTGATGAATGGCACCCATGCCAGTCGTATTTTACATCTTTATGGTTTGGATTTTACTATTATAATTGCCGCTAGGTAAATCTAAATATTTTCGTCAAGTGAAAGGGTTTCTAATGGTGCGTAAGGGTGAGTTAGAGCAGATGCACTCTTCGGTGGCTCAAACACTTGACATAGTGGGCGACTGGTGGTCGCTTTTGATATTGAGAGACGCCTTTCTAGGAGTTACTCGTTTTGACGATTTTCATCGCCATCTGGGCGTTGCCCGTAATATTCTGTCGGCACGAATAAAGCGCCTGGTGGAACGGGAGATATTGGAACGGCAACGATACAGCGATCGCCCTGAGCGCTTCGAGTACGTCCTAACTGAGCGGGGTGGCCAACTTTGGCTTGTAATTGCAGCACTTCGTCAGTGGGGTGATCATTGGATCTTCAACGGGGAGCCCACTCCGTTTTTAATCACTCACAAGGACTGTGGTGGTGAGCCCTATGTGGCATATATCTGTGGTGAATGCGGTAAAGAGTTAGATGGTAGTCATCAGACTCAATGGTCTCCCAATTTAGGAGAGGACGATCCCGATGCGGGTTTTTGGGAGCTTCAAAAAGGCCGCTCTAGGCCTGCTTCTTATGCTCAGCAAATGGACACGCCCGTTTTTCAACATGAATGTGGGATGGAATCGACAGCTTAGATTATGGTCGATGGCCCTTGGACTTTCTATGGTCATTTGACTTTTCAAATCTAGAGGAGTCTGTTCTGATAAATTGATGAAGCATGTCTCAAATATGCATGTCATGCAGTTTCATTTAATTCTCATAATTTATTTTGATGAATAATTTTCGACCAGAAAGATACCGTTACGCGATCCTTTTGTTCACCGTGATTATCTCAGATAAATAACAAGTATGCCAAAGGAATGGTTTTGGTTTTGGATATTATCGAACTATAAAGTTATCTCTTTTTCCTTTAGGTGTAAGTTTATAATGCGAAAAAGTAAAGAGTAATTTTCTTTTTTACGTTCTAGACGTTTTTGCTTTAAATTACCTGCTACTCGGGCTAATTATAGCTCTCGAAATCCGCTCCTAGTTTCTGTCACTTTTATATTTTCGTTTATCTCCTGAATAATTGTGATTTTTTCTTGTCGTTGTCTTGGCTTTTATTTGTCGATTGGTTTTATGGCTATGGGCTAACTTGAGCCGGAAAACCACCCATCTTCTACCTGTAAGATTCATTGATTTCAATATCTTTGCGACTTAGGAGCCTAATGACCATCGCGGCGAACTAAATTTGCGATTGTGCTTGCTCCAATCTTTATACATCAGATCTCTCCTGTCACTGTGAATAGACGTGGATATATAAAAGCCACCCAGGGAAGTGGCGTCAATTTTGACTTTGACTTAGTTGGCGAACCTAAATTGCCTAGGCGGACACTCTTTTCTCTGGTGGCAAAGGATTTGGCGGAATCGATCTCTCTTTTTGATATTGGGGCAACTCCTGAGATCTCGTTCACCAAGTTAAAGGAGCTAGGCAATGATAGATATAGCATTTGTGCAACTCCGAGCGAGTGCGGCTTTTTATCAGGAGTTGTCATCGCTTGGACAGACGAGGTTGATCGACTCTGTGACCTAGCTAGGAGAAAGCGTGCGATCGGCGATTCTTATGACCTGGAATTGGCAGACATTGCTTGGCTGTTAGATCGCCAACTCGACAACCAAGAACTTTTGGTGTGGCCAACTGGTTTAGATCAGATTGATTCAGACCCTAAGTTTTTAGTGGAACAACGCACACTTCAGAGTCGCTATCTGATCTCTAATCTTATGAATTTGGAGATTGACGCCAGTCTGCGGCTGGATCTTGTCGATTTTGAGGCGATCGCTCCCTATGTGCATATGCCAAGCCGTATCGAACTAGCGACGCTTTACGTGGGTCCTAGTCTTCGATGTGAGAGACCAAAGGCTGGATTTAGCAATTGGTACGAGCTCTTTCCTAGGTCAGTGGGCGGTTTGAGTGGTGTAGTCGATCTCCTACCACGAATAGCGAAATTAGGCTTTGACACCCTATATCTTCCCCCTATTCATCCCATTGGGGTGACAAATCGCAAGGGTAAAAACAATACTCTCGTGGCTGAGATCGACGATGTCGGCTCTCCTTGGGCTATTGGCTATCACGAAGGCGGACATAGCGCTATTGAGCCTTCACTTGGGGACTTTGGGGACTTTGAGAAATTAATCACAGTTGCTAGGGAGCTTGGCATTGAAGTCGCTTTAGATATAGCGCTTCAGGCCTCTCCGGATCATCCATGGGTCAAAGAGCATCCGGAGTGGTTTAGCATTCGCTCCAACAATGAGATCGCCTATGCCGAGAACCCTCCTAAGAAATATCAAGATATATATCCAATCAACTTCTTTAGCTTCGATGCGAACCACGCAATTGAGTTGTGGAGCGAGGTTTATTCCATCTTTGAGTTTTGGATTTCAAAAGGTGTTCATATCTTTAGAGTTGACAATCCCCATACCAAGCCCCTGCCGTTTTGGGAATACATCTGTGACCGCTTGATGTGTGAGCATCCGGAGGTAATTTTGCTAGCTGAAGCTTTTACTATGCCTAAGTTGATGTATCGATTGGGCGAGATTGGGTACTCTCAAAGTTATACCTACTTCACCTGGCGCATTACCAAGGATGAGCTGATCTCCTATGGTAATGAGCTAGCCGCTAGCGACGTCGCGGCGACGCTGAGATCTAATTTTTGGCCCAATACCCCTGATATCCTCGGTGATGTGGTTCGCTTTGGGAATCGAGCTGCCTTTAGGCTTCGGGCAACTTTGGCGGCGATGATGGGAACGTCTTGGGGAATCTACAGTGGGTATGAATTTTGCGAAAATACCCCATTTTCTATTGAGTCTGAGGAATATCTAGATTCAGAGAAGTACCAGATCAGAAGGCGCGACTATCAGCACGAAGCCGTATTGGACTTTGACATCACAAATCTCAATATCTTTCGACGTCGTCACTTTATGGCGCTTTCCAACCAAGCCGGATTTAGGGAACTTCCTTGTGACAATGGATCGATAGTGAGTTTCCTTAGATATGACGCTGAATTAAAGGATCTATTTATCGTCGTCTGTAACTTAGATACACACTCCCCGAGCGAAGGACAGATTGAGCTTTGGCCAATTAGGCAGCTTCTGGGGATATCGAAAGAGATAGTCACACATGACCATTTGAGCGGAGAGACCTACTCCTGGAGTGGAGATCGTGCCTTTGTTCGATTGGATCCGATGGCCAACGTTGCACACCTTTTAGATATCGAGATGTGACCTAGGTTAATTGGGCTGAGGTGGTTTTGGTCAAGGCCAATTATTTTGATCAAAAATTTATAATTCGGTGATTATCCGTCGAATTTTCAGTTATCTACAAGAATTTAGACCGTATGCTCAAATCTAGGAGTACGGGCGTTGTAGAACAAGGCTAAAGGTGGTTTTCAGCGATTATTTTTGTTGTTGATCAAAGTTGGATTCTCAAGATCAGGTCACAGGAGAACCGCCATTGAGACACTCGATGGCGGATGAGCCGAGACGTGGATGAACGAGAGCATATTTTTAGACCCGATCGGTATTTTACCTATCTAACAAGGCAACGCTTTAGGGACTGCGACCAAGAGACAAATGGTCCCAATGTATCGATTCGGAGGAACGTTAATGAAGGAATTCAATTTAAAGCCAAATTGGTTCAAAAATGCTATTTTTTACGAAGTGCTGGTACGAGGTTTCTTTGATTCCAATAGCGATGGAACCGGTGACATTCCCGGAATCATTGAAAAGCTCGACTATCTGGAGTGGCTGGGGATCGATACGCTATGGCTGTTGCCCTTTTACTCTTCGCCCCTCAAAGATGGTGGCTATGACATTAGCGACTTTATGACAGTGCTCCCAGCTTATGGCAATGTCTCAGATGTTGAGCGCTTGCTCGAGGAGAGTCATTCAAGGGATATAAAGGTCGTAGCT
This sequence comes from Acidithrix sp. C25, assembly GCF_904848545.2. Lineage (NCBI taxonomy): Bacteria > Bacillati > Actinomycetota > Acidimicrobiia > Acidimicrobiales > Acidimicrobiaceae > Acidithrix > Acidithrix sp. C25. The sequence goes on along the minus strand of NZ_CAJHCI020000002.1, from coordinate 115,115 downwards.
GATTTAGTCATGAATCACACCTCAGATCAACACCCATGGTTTATCGAGTCCTCGTCAAATACCACCAATGCCAAGTCAGACTTTTACGTTTGGTCGGATGATCAAGAACAATACAAGGACGCCAGGATAATCTTCGTAGATACTGAGCGTTCAAATTGGACCTATAACGAGAATCGAGGTCAATACTATTGGCACCGCTTCTTCTCTCATCAACCCGATCTGAACTATGATAACCCCCAGGTTGTCAATGAGATGATGCAGGTTCTGCACTTTTGGCTTGAGAGGGGTCTAGATGGGTTTCGACTTGATGCAGTTCCTTACCTCTTTGAACGCGAAGGAACAAACTGTGAAAATTTGGTTGAGACTCATAATCTCCTAAAGGTGATTCGCAAGGAGGTGGATTCAAAATACCAAAATAAGGTCCTTTTAGCAGAGGCGAACCAACTTCCTCATGAAGTGGTTGAATACTTTGGAGACGGCGACGAATGTCATATGTCATTTCATTTTCCGATAATGCCCAAGATGTTCATGTCTATCAAGAAGGAGTCCTCGGAGCCACTTCGTCAAGCTATAGTTCAGACCCCTCCAATTCCCAATGGATGCCAATGGGGAATATTCTTACGTAACCACGATGAATTGACCCTAGAGATGGTTACTGACGAAGAGCGTACCTTCATGTACCAGGCATATGCGGCAGATCCTAGGGCGCGCCGTAACGTAGGAATCGGGAGAAGGTTGGCGCCATTGATCGACAACGATCGACGAACAGCTGAGTTGCTGCACTCGCTCTTGCTTTCGATGCCCGGTTCGCCGGTCTTGTACTATGGTGATGAGATTCTGATGGGCGACAACATGTATTTGGGTGATCGAGATTCGGTACGCACGCCAATGCAATGGAGTTCAGATCGCAACGGTGGCTTTTCGAGATCGGACTATGCCAGTCTGTATCTGCCAGTTTTGATGGATCCGGTCTACGGTTATGAAGCTCTAAATGTTGAATCTCAACTTCTAAATCCAAGCTCTTTTTTACAGTGGCTTCGTCATATGCTTTGGATCCGTCGTGGTAATCCAGTCTTTGGCACCGGTGATTTTGAGTCGATTGAAAACGATAACGACGCAATCTTTTCTTTTGTTAGGCGAGATCCAGAGACTGGAACTGCAATTCTGTGTGTGAATAACTTTGCCAGAACAGCTATGCCGGTGAGCCTAGACATTAGCGCATACGAAGGAAATATCGCCAGGGAACTTTTGGGCGGTGTCGTATTTCCTAGGATTACCTCGGTACCATATGTCTTGACCCTATCGGCTTATGGTACCTTTTGGTTTGATATCTCAGCGAGTGGGACCTCAATGCGAAGTCAAATCGAAGAGCAAGAGGTAGATCAACAAGAGAACGATCTTTATGGCGGTGCGTGATCTTGGATAGACACCCAACAATAGATGAACTCGGCCAGGTCGTGTGTGAACACATAAACGCCCACTCTTCCTCGTTGAGGTGGCTTGGCCAGGGCCAATCTGTAAAAAGCGTGGATTTGGATTGGCTCTACGGTGATTTATTTGAGCCAGGATCTTTTGACGGTGCTATCTACGAAGCTCGAATATACACCTCGAGCGGTACATTTAGGGGGCTTTACTCTATTTCGTTCAAGGAGTCCTTGGGGCTAAATGGCGACGATGAAGGTGTCGACCAAGGTTCGGCGCACAAGGCTGCCGAGGTAGTTTTTGACTTTGAGGTTGTAGATCTTTTGAGCAAGGACGCTGGTGAGATCCTGGGGGTGGCTCTTGGTCTATTGGTCGGTTCGGGATCAGTGGTAGTTCGAGAAGGATCCGAGCTCCAAGGTTTGATTAACTCTTATGGGGAGAAGATATCTCCGATTGTCTTGGACCAGACCAACTCTGCCTTTCGAGTGGGCGACATTGCCTTTGGCAAATATTTTCGAAGTGTGGGGACCCGTCCAAGGGAGGCTCGTCTCTATGGCCTTCTTGCCGATTGCGATGTGGTTCCTCGTTTCTACGGCGAAATCTTCTCTAAGGGTGGCGAAACTGTAGCAATTGTTACCGAGCTTCTATCTGAGCCACGCAGTCTTTGGGACTATCTCATAGAGTCGCTAACTCTAGAGTTGGATGAAACGCGCCGTGAACTATTATTGAGCCATATTCATGGTATCGGTTTGGCGCTTGGCAAATTGCATGGTCGTCTAGATGAGCTTGCTCGAATAGACTTATCAGCCCATGACGAGGTCTACGATCTCGATGATTGGGCCCGTCATCGATGTCGAGCTCGAGGTGACGTGGTAAGTGGCCGATGGGCTAGCTCGCTCGTTGGGGACGAGAAGATCTCTGTGCCCCTCTTTGGAATTGTCGATAAATCAGACTTGGCGAAACATCGTTTTGAGATTCATGGTGACTTTCACTTGGGGCAAGTCATGCTGAGCGGTTCAGATTTGAAGATCATCGACTTTGAAGGCGAGCCTATCAGCGATGCCGGCCAAGTTAACCATCCCCTTCGGGATCTCGGTGGGGCTCTTCGATCACTGTCGTATGCGATCGAGATCGCTCGCTCTCAAGGAGATCTGTTAGGGGATCCTAACGCTCTACTTTTAGAGCTGAGGCGCGCGCTCGTGGATGGATATGCCAAATCGCCTTTTGGAGCTTTCATCTTTGAGGACATCCAAAGTACATATTTGACACTTTTCTTTGAGATGGAAAAGGCTCTTTATGAGCTATATTACGAGAAGCGCTTTCGACAGGACTACATTGGGGTTCCACTTTCCTTTTTGCTAGCTCTGACTTCATCTCTTGGTGGGGTGGAATTTAAAGTTGGTGACGATGCCTCTGAGGAGCTGGTCTCTAATTGGCTGAGCGAACTAGGCAATTACGATCCCAAGGTCGCCATCTCGGACCTTTACCTTCTTGGTGGGAGTTAGCTCCTTTTGGTAGATCTATGCCAAAAGGATTTCTGAGGTGCTTTTAATCTTTTTGCTTTGGCAGCTAATAGGTCTTGTCTCTTTTACTGGTAAATATGAAGGCGTTACAAAGATGTTCGTGGCTTTGCCTTGCCATTTTACTTTTTGCGCTTGACAGCGTATACCTAATGCTTGTTGCATTGGCCAGTTAGATGGAGCCAAAGGTTTCGATTTCAAGGTGAGAGCCCGCTATGTTTATTTATCTCCGTTTGCTAGAGATCTTATCAGCCTGAATGGCGCAAGTAATTTTTTGACTCGGATCCATGTGTTTGAGTTGATTCAACGTGTGAAGCAGGGGAGATTAAATGAAGCGGGATGATAACAGATCGACCGAGTTATCCTTTTGCAATGTTGGATAGGTAATTAGATTCGTGTCGTCTAAATCATATTGAAGCCCATCAGCCCCTATTTTTGCTGACACTATCCAACTTGATTGGTTGGTGACTCCAAAATCTTGCTCCTTGAATCCTATATGATGATTCGGGTTGCCTTTTAGGGTGATTTTTTTTGGGTTATCTTTAGCATGTAGTAATAAACCTAGATTGAATAAAGGTAGCCATTTAAAAGATCATCTACGGGTGATTTCAACTCCATAACCGTGGGCATGTAGTTGGCACGGGGTGAAATATGGGCGTCGATAGAATCTTTGATGTGGCCGGATCTCGATGAAGTATTGGTTGCGAGACGATTTGAATATTTTTTAAATCCAGAATGAGGAGTACCACTAAGATGGCCGAGTTGACGTTCATGGGAGAACTTGATCTTTTCTTATTTGGCCACGGAAGGCATAATCGAATCTTTGACCATTTAGGTTCCAGGGTCGGAACTATGGATGGAAGTTTTGGTACTCGTTTCGCGCTTTGGGCCCCACACGCTAAGAGCGTTGCAGTCTTTGGAGATATGAATTTTTGGGATCCATCAACTGCCTACTATTTGAATCCAGAGGGAGACTCTGGGATTTGGCAAGGGTTTATGGTTGGTGTTGGTCCAGGTCAGCGCTATAAATATCGCATTGAGACTCAGTGGGGTGGAGTGGTTGAGAGAGTCGACCCCTACGCCAGGCAGAGCGCCGAACCACCTTCTTCGGGATCAGTGATACCATATGACTCAAATTATGATTTTCAAGACGATGGGTGGATGTCGACTAGACCGACCTATTTAGGCGATAAGGCGATCTCGATCTACGAGTTACATCTGGGTTCGATTGCCCGTGACCCCAGCGATCCTTCTCGTCATCTGACCTTTCGGGAGTTAGCTGACTTCTTGTTGCCTCATATCATAGAGACCGGGTTTACCCACGTTGAGTTAATGCCTATCAATGAGCATCCCTTCTATGGCTCGTGGGGCTATCAAACGACCTCTTTGTATGCTCCCACTACACGATTTGGAACCCAAGACGAACTTCGGGAATTTATAGATCGATTCCATCAAGCTGGAATTGGGGTCATCGCCGATTGGGTTCCGGCCCATTTTCCGCGCGATGAATTTGCCCTTGCGAACTTTGATGGCTATAGCCTCTATGAAAAGGACGACCCAAAGATGGCCAGTCATGGTGATTGGGGTACGCTGGTCTTTGACTACTCAAAGCCACAGGTGAGAAATTTTCTGCTGGGATCGGCGCTCTATCTTATTGAAGAGTTTCACCTTGATGGTCTTAGGGTCGATGCTGTAGCGTCCATGTTGTATTTGGATTATTCGAGGAACGACTACACCCCTAATATCTTTGGTGGCAACGAAGATCTAGATGCGATTGAATTTCTCAAATACTTCAATGAAATGGTGCATCAAATCGGTGCTACGACGATTGCTGAAGAGTCGACAGCCTTTGCGAAGGTCTCAAAACCCACATATGACGGTGGTCTTGGTTTTGGTTTTAAGTGGAACATGGGTTGGATGCACGACACCCTTGCTTATCTTACGAGGGATCCAATGTATCGCTCCTATCACCATGGTGAGATAACCTTTGGCCTTCATTACGCCTTCTCGGAGAATTTTGTCCTGCCTCTCTCTCATGATGAGGTCGTACATGGAAAGGGATCTCTTTATTCGAAGTTTGCGGGAGACCAAGAGACTAAAGTAGCTACCATAAGGGCGCTCTATGGATGGATGTGGGCTCATCCAGGCAAGAAGATGCTCTTTATGGGCGATGAATTTGGCCAGATTTCGGAGTGGGCTCACGATCAAAGCCTTGATTGGCACTTGCTTGACAATCCAGTACATAAAGGGATCGCTACCTTGGTGAGCGATCTGAATCGAATTTACAAGAGTCATCCTGAGCTATATCAGGGAGATTCAAATCCAGCATCATTTTCATGGATCCGAGCAAATGATGCTGATAAGAATCTTTTTATTACAGCTCGCTTCTCTTTGTCAGGGACATTGATCTGTGTGGCTAATTTTTCTGGTTGGCGATACGATTCAATTGCTATTGGTCTGCCAGAGGCGGGGGAGTATGAGGTTATCCTAAATACAGATGCCACCAAATATCAAGGACGTGGAGTGGAAAACCCAAGAAAAATCGTCTCGAGGCCAAATGAGTGCGATGGCTTTAGTGACTCCACTTCGATCTCAGTGGGCGCGAATTCCGTGGTTTGGCTCTATTTAAAGAAATGATCTTTTGAAGGTCAAGTTGTCCTTGGTCATATATTGTGAATGAATGAAAATTATTAGTGAATTTAAAGCGTTCGTCTTGCGTGGCAACGTTGTTGACCTTGCTGTGGGTATCGTAATTGGCGCCGCATTTGGCGCCATGGTAACTGCATTGGTGAAAGATCTCATAACACCACTAATTGGAATTGCTGGAAATTTCAACTTTTCTGCTCTTCATTTCACTGTAAATAAGAGCGTTTTTCTAGTTGGTGATTTCATCAATGCGATCGTTTCATTTATTATTTTGGCAGCGGTAATCTTCTTCTTTGTAGTAAAGCCCATCAACTCATTGGTGGCACGGACAAAGAAGGCTCCGCTTCCAGCCGATCCGATCACTAAGGCATGTGACTTCTGTACCAGCGAAATCAATATTGCTGCCACAAGGTGCCCTTTTTGCACTTCGGAGCTAGCCGCCTAGACCAAATAGTTAAAACCACAGAGCATGCTCTTGGGATTCGTCAATCACAATGGCGACTAACCCTAGGTGACCGTCTGTGATGGTATTGTTTGGCGGCTTGTCAGCAAATGGAGCGGTGAGCTAATTGTTTGCTGGGCAAGGATGGTTTATTTTAATTGATCATTTATTTCAATTGTGAGCGATTGGCAATAGACCACAGGGCGTTTATGATGTTTCATGCTGCCCGGGTGGCGGAATGGTAGACGCAGGGGGCTTAAACCCCCCGGACCTGAAAGGGTCATGCGGGTTCGAGTCCCGCCCCGGGTACGCTAAAGCTTTGCTAAGTAAGCCTCACAAGCTACCCTTTGCCCAGTTGCTTTTGCCCAGTTGCTTTTGCTCATGAACCGCTGCTTAGGAGGATAAGGCTCCTCTTTTAGAGATTTGTTCTTCTTGTTTTGTCAGATCTAGAGCTTTTTTCTGGTTTATATCGATTTGTCTTGTCCTGGGCTGGCTGGCAAATCAAGCTGGGTCCATCAAGCTGGTCTAATTTCTCGCGTAGGTCAGAATTGATCGAGATTTATTTGCTGGTGACTGGTCTTTCTGACTCCTAGCCCCAGTTTCGGCGTGCGTCATGAATGAAAGAGGTTGTAAATCATGTAGAAGCTGATAACAATCACACTGCAATGCTACATAGATGATGGAGGTAGGCCCTCCGGGATCGCCTTTTGGGAGGAGATTCCAAACCACCGTACGGGGCATTAGCTAAAGACTGTTGTCCAAAGCGGTACGGAAAAGTTAGAGCAATGACTCTTTCAGGTATGAGTTAAGAAGACGAGTGAAAACAAACCACTGACGAAGCGTTCGAAATTGGTATGGATGATGTCGAAACCGAGGGACGTCGAACTTTCGGGACAACTTGGAGACTAACCCAATTAGTGCTCCTTGGGCATCCGGCGTGTAGGTGGCGTGAGCTTAACATCAGGCGTTTATGTGGAACATGAGAACCCAGTCCTAGACGTTCTTGGCTAAGCCCACATGGGCTAAGCCCATAGATGAGGAAAAACCTACAAGTTGCAGATCAACAAGAGGGAAAGTACCAAATGCCTATGGATTGGGGGCGGACCATCCCGTAGTAGCTACGAAGTCCTTGTAATGAGGATGGAGCCAAGGGGATGGAGTGAACAGGAAATGCAAATGAACAACTTCTCAAGGTAAAAGTTGAGGGGGAGGGATCAAATGTCAAGACCGGTAACCGTCAGTGTATTTGCTGGAAGTAACTGTTATATATCTTAGTTGCTATCCACTCGACCGGGGTAGCAATAAGTCAACTATCCCCGATTTATTTTCTTGCTTGTGTCAACTCCTCCCCAAGTAGATCGGTAATGGAGATTGGTTCGTCACAGGAGGGACAATATCCCCCTATTCCTACTCGAGCCATAAAGGTATTACACTCTAAGCAGCGTTGTTCTCCGAGGGATCTTTCACCACAACACCTACACTCATAGACGGTGAAGCCTCGATGTGACTTTGACCCTGGAACTGTGACTGGAAGAATGCCACCTATATCGTGACGTCGTCGATAAGCAAGAGCCCGACAAGCATCTGAGCAATAGGTTCTCCTCCCTGACAAGGGGAAGTTGCCTCCACAGACAGGGCACGCTATCGTGACGCTATCGTGACGCAACGGAGGTCTGGCACTCATGGCAGACTCGTTAGGTTCAAATCAGACGCTGCAGTGGTGGACTTTGATGTTGTCGTTGTCTGGTTTGTTGGAACAAGTGACGTAGAGACAACTGGCTTTCAGTTCCGGGTGTTGGCATTGATCCATCGTTTTGGATTCTTGGCTTTGGCCTCCTCGTAGACCTTGACTCGCTTGGCGAGGATCATGACATCTTCGCCGTTATGTTTTTGGTTTGGGGTCACAAAGTTCAAGCCAGAGTGATGGTGCTCCTCGTTGTAGAACTGAACGAATCCCTCGATCCAGACCCTTGCCGCCATGAGGGAGGCAAAGCCATCGTGGGGATAGCTCGCACAGTACTTGACTGTGCGAAACATCGATTCCATGTGAGCATTGTCATTCGACGTCCTGGGACGTGAGTAGGAGGCAGCTATACCAAGTAGGTAACACAGTGCCACTAGGGTTGTCCCCTTCATAGGTGAACCGTTGTCTGAATGTAGTACAGAAGGAGCGAGTGAACCCTCATTCAAAGTGGCCCTCTTTAGGACAGTTGCTAGATTTTCAGATGATTCATTCTCGTAGATCTCATAGCCGACGATCTTCCTGGAGTACAGGTCCATAATGAAGTGCAGGTAGTAGAAGAGACCTTTGATAGGCCCTGGCAGGTAGGAAATGTCGGTGACCCAAACTTCACGTGGTCCCTTAGCTACATGATTGGGCTCAGAACGCCTACGAGGCAGCGCTACCCGTCCTCGTCGCTTATTGAGTCCCGCGTCTCCTAAGACCCGATAGAAGGTGGACTCTGATGCTAAATAGACTCCTTGATCCGCTAGAGCTGGGACAATCTGAGCCGGTGGCAGTGAGCGGTACTCAGGACTGGCGCACACCTTTAGGATCTCGGCCCTCTCTTGATCACTCAGGGCATTAGGTGGGGTTGGATAGACCCTGGTGAGTCGTTTATCTTCGAGGATCGCATCTGAGATCTCCTTAGGTGATGCTTTGGTGGCATCCACTCCACCTGCCTTCCTCCAACGCTCATAGGTGCTCTCGCAGATTCCCACCTCCCTTACTGCGCAAGAGAGGTTGACACCAGCGCTATTGGCCTCAGCAATGAGAGTTACGGCTCGTTGGCGCTCTGAGAGAGGGATCAATCTTCCCTGTCCCCCCAGAACGCCTGGGCTTTTCCCCGCAACACCAGCAGAGCCGCAGTTTCTGCTAGTGCCTTCTCCTTACGAGCAAGTTCTCGTTCTAAGAGTGTCACCTTTGCTCGTTCATTGGCTAAGTTCGCACGGTACTCCTTGGCAGCGATACTAGAGCGGTCATTGGCTTCTTGACAGGCCGACTTCCAGCTATCGAGATCCTCCGCAAGAATCCCATGTTCTCGCAGGTAGGTACCAAGTTCGAGTTCGGTCATGGATTCAGTTCTAACAACAATCTCGTACTTTGCCTTCGACGAGAGCGTAAGCGACGGATTCCCAGATGCTGAGAACTTGCCAACGGCACCAGTTCGTTTCAGTGACGCGTTCCAGGTGTAGAGCGTATTGAGTGGAATTCCTTCAGCATTAGAAAGCTCGGTAATAGCACCCTCTGGAGCATTTCCACCATCGCCTAGCTCTAAGAGCTTCCTCAGCACTCGTTCCTTTTGTTCTCTTGGGTATACCTTTTTCATGACTCCTCTATCCTCGCCCTATATATGACTGTAGTAGATTTTCCGGCAAAGACTCTGAGGGCTAGGGAGACCACGACAAGAAAAAGCTTTTGATATCGACAAGTACGTCGTACTTAAAGCATACAAAGAGGCAAAAGCCAATCGAGGAGCACCAGGGATTGATAAGCAGTCCATCTCAGTCTTTGAGATGGATCTAAAGAACAATCTCTACCAACTCTGGAATCGAATGGCTTCTGGAAGTTATTTTCCAGCGGCAACTAGATATGTCGAGATAGACAAGTCAGATGGCGGTAAAAGAATCCTAGGTATTCCAACCGTCAAAGATCGCATCGCCCAAGGGGTAGCTAAAGCCTACATAGAGCCAAGATTGGAAGAGGTCTTCCACGAAGACTCCTATGGTTACAGGCCGAATCGCTCAGCCCATGATGCCATTGAAAAAGCACGCAAGAGATGTTGGAAGTACGATTGGGTCATTGATCTAGATATCAAGGCCTTCTTCGACACAATAGATCATGAACTGCTGCTAAAAGCTGTCTCTATGCACGTATCAGAGCCATGGATAATTCTCTACATCAAACGTTGGTTGAAAGCTCCAATGCAAAACAAAGATGGACAACTAATAGATCGAGAGCAAGGATTACCCCAAGGCGGGGTGATTTCTCCGATTTTGGCGAATCTGTTCTTACATTACGCTTTTGACAAATGGATGGTAAAGAACTTCCCGGATGCCCCGTTTGAACGATACGCGGATGACCTTTTGGTACATGTGGAAACAAAGAAACGAGCCGAAGAGATCCTAGAGGCTATAGGTCAGAGAATGACGCAGGTCAAGTTGGAGTTACATCCACAAAAGACCAAAATCGTCTATTGTAAGGACTCCAACCGTAAAGGAGAGTTCGAACAAATACGCTTTGACTTTCTAGGATTTACCTTTGCACCACGCTACGCCCGCAATAAGTTCAAGCAGCAGTTTAACAACTTCCTGCCAGCGGCTTCAGATAAAGCGGTAGAAGAAATGGGCAGAGAACTTAGGCGGTTTCGTATTCACCTCCAAACAGGCCAAACCATAGCCGAACTCGCCAGGCTTTACAACCCGGTGATCTTAGGCTGGATCAACTACTATGGACGCTTCTACAAATCCAGATTAGGCCAACTCCTCCGACGTATCAATATCTATTTGATTAGATGGGCACGCAAAAAGTACAGGCGACTTAGCATACGAGCAAATGCTTGGAAATACCTATCTCAAATAGCCGAACGTGAACCCAATCTTTGGGCTCACTGGTCATTTGGGGTAATACCAAAAGTCGGTTCGCTAGGAGCCGTGTGAATTGAGAGGTTCACGCACGGTTCTGTGAGAGCGGGGAGGGGAAGTTCCTCCCCGCCACTCGACGTGCGTCATGAATGAAAGAGGTTGTAAATCATGTAGAAGCTGATAACAATCACACTGCAATGCTACATAGATGATGGAGGTAGGCCCTCCGGGATCGCCTTTTGGGAGGAGATTCCAAACCACCGTACGGGGCATTAGCTAAAGACTGTTGTCCAAAGCGGTACGGAAAAGTTAGAGCAATGACTCTTTCAGGTATGAGTTAAGAAGACGAGTGAAAACAAACCACTGACGAAGCGTTCGAAATTGGTATGGATGATGTCGAAACCGAGGGACGTCGAACTTTCGGGACAACTTGGAGACTAACCCAATTAGTGCTCCTTGGGCATCCGGCGTGTAGGTGGCGTGAGCTTAACATCAGGCGTTTATGTGGAACATGAGAACCCAGTCCTAGACGTTCTTGGCTAAGCCCACATGGGCTAAGCCCAAAGATGAGGAAAAACCTACAAGTTGCAGATCAACAAGAGGGAAAGTACCAAATGCCTATGGATTGGGGGCGGACCATCCCGTAGTAGCTACGAAGTCCTTGTAATGAGGATGTAAGCCAAAGAGATGGAGTAAACAGCAGATCTAGTTGTAATTGGCAAATGAACAACTTCTCAAGGTAAAAGTTGAGGGGGAGGGATCAAATGTCAAGACCACGACAAGAAAAAGCTTTTGATATCGACAAGTACGTCGTACTTAAAGCATACAAAGAGGCAAAAGCCAATCGAGGAGCACCAGGGATTGATAAGCAGTCCATCTCAGTCTTTGAGATGGATCTAAAGAACAATCTCTACCAACTCTGGAATCGAATGGCTTCTGGAAGTTATTTTCCAGCGGCAACTAGATATGTCGAGATAGACAAGTCAGATGGCGGTAAAAGAATCCTAGGTATTCCAACCGTCAAAGATCGCATCGCCCAAGGGGTAGCTAAAGCCTACATAGAGCCAAGATTGGAAGAGGTCTTCCACGAAGACTCCTATGGTTACAGGCCGAATCGCTCAGCCCATGATGCCATTGAAAAAGCACGCAAGAGATGTTGGAAGTACGATTGGGTCATTGATCTAGATATCAAGGCCTTCTTCGACACAATAGATCATGAACTGCTGCTAAAAGCTGTCTCTATGCACGTATCAGAGCCATGGATAATTCTCTACATCAAACGTTGGTTGAAAGCTCCAATGCAAAACAAAGATGGACAACTAATAGATCGAGAGCAAGGATTACCCCAAGGCGGGGTGATTTCTCCGATTTTGGCGAATCTGTTCTTACATTACGCTTTTGACAAATGGATGGTAAAGAACTTACCCTATGCCCCGTTTGAACGATACGCGGATGACCTTTTGGTACATGTGGAAACAAAGAAACGAGCCGAAGAGATCCTAGAGGCTATAGGTCAGAGAATGACGCAGGTCAAGTTGGAGTTACATCCACAAAAGACCAAAATCGTCTATTGTAAGGACTCCAACCGTAAAGGAGAGTTCGAACAAATACGCTTTGACTTTCTAGGATTTACCTTTGCACCACGCTACGCCCGCAATAAGTTCAAGCAGCAGTTTAACAACTTCCTGCCAGCGGCTTCAGATAAAGCGGTAGAAGAAATGGGCAGAGAACTTAGGCGGTTTCGTATTCACCTCCAAACAGGCCAAACCATAGCCGAACTCGCCAGGCTTTACAACCCGGTGATCTTAGGCTGGATCAACTACTATGGACGCTTCTACAAATCCAGATTAGGCCAACTCCTCCGACGTATCAATATCTATTTGATTAGATGGGCACGCAAAAAGTACAGGCGACTTAGCATACGAGCAAATGCTTGGAAATACCTATCTCAAATAGCCGAACGTGAACCCAATCTTTGGGCTCACTGGTCATTTGGGGTAATACCAAAAGTCGGTTCGCTAGGAGCCGTGTGAATTGAGAGGTTCACGCACGGTTCTGTGAGAGCGGGGAGGGGAAGTTCCTCCCCGCCACTCGACGTGCGTCATGAATGAAAGAGGTTGTAAATCATGTAGAAGCTGATAACAATCACACTGCAATGCTACATAGATGATGGAGGTAGGCCCTCCGGGATCGCCTTTTGGGAGGAGATTCCAAACCACCGTACGGGGCATTAGCTAAAGACTGTTGTCCAAAGCGGTACGGAAAAGTTAGAGCAATGACTCTTTCAGGTATGAGTTAAGAAGACGAGTGAAAACAAACCACTGACGAAGCGTTCGAAATTGGTATGGATGATGTCGAAACCGAGGGACGTCGAACTTTCGGGACAACTTGGAGACTAACCCAATTAGTGCTCCTTGGGCATCCGGCGTGTAGGTGGCGTGAGCTTAACATCAGGCGTTTATGTGGAACATGAGAACCCAGTCCTAGACGTTCTTGGCTAAGCCCACATGGGCTAAGCCCAAAGATGAGGAAAAACCTACAAGTTGCAGATCAACAAGAGGGAAAGTACCAAATGCCTATGGATTGGGGGCGGACCATCCCGTAGTAGCTACGAAGTCCTTGTAATGAGGATGTAAGCCAAAGAGATGGAGTAAACAGCAGATCTAGTTGTAATTGGCAAATGAACAACTTCTCAAGGTAAAAGTTGAGGGGGAGGGATCAAATGTCAAGACCACGACAAGAAAAAGCTTTTGACAAAAGACAAGTACGTCGTACTTAAAGCATACAAAGAGGCAAAAGCCAATCACAATAGACACAAAGCGAGCACCAGGGATTGATAAGCAGTCCATCTCAGTCTTTGAGATGGATCTAAAGAACAATCTCTACCAACTCTGGAATCGAATGGCTTCTGGAAGTTATTTTCCAGCGGCAACTAGATATGTCGAGATAGACAAGTCAGATGGCGGTAAAAGAATCCTAGGTATTCCAACCGTCAAAGATCGCATCGCCCAAGGGGTAGCTAAAGCCTACATAGAGCCAAGATTGGAAGAGGTCTTCCACGAAGACTCCTATGGTTACAGGCCGAATCGCTCAGCCCATGATGCCATTGAAAAAGCACGCAAGAGATGTTGGAAGTACGATTGGGTCATTGATCTAGATATCAAGGCCTTCTTGGACACAATAGATCATGAACTGCTGCTAAAAGCTGTCTCTATGCACGTATCAGAGCCATGGATAATTCTCTACATCAAACGTTGGTTGAAAGCTCCAATGCAAAACAAAGATGGACAACTAATAGATCGAGAGCAAGGATTACCCCAAGGCGGGGTGATTTCTCCGATTTTGGCGAATCTGTTCTTACATTACGCTTTTGACAAATGGATGGTAAAGAACTTACCCTATGCCCCGTTTGAACGATACGCGGATGACCTTTTGGTACATGTGGAAACAAAGAAACGAGCCGAAGAGATCCTAGAGGCTATAGGTCAGAGAATGACGCAGGTCAAGTTGGAGTTACATCCACAAAAGACCAAAATCGTCTATTGTAAGGACTCCAACCGTAAAGGAGAGTTCGAACAAATACGCTTTGACTTTCTAGGATTTACCTTTGCACCACGCTACGCCCGCAATAAGTTCAAGCAGCAGTTTAACAACTTCCTGCCAGCGGCTTCAGATAAAGCGGTAGAAGAAATGGGCAGAGAACTTAGGCGGTTTCGTATTCACCTCCAAACAGGCCAAACCATAGCCGAACTCGCCAGGCTTTACAACCCGGTGATCTTAGGCTGGATCAACTACTATGGACGCTTCTACAAATCCAGATTAGGCCAACTCCTCCGTCGTATCAATATCTATTTGATTAGATGGGCACGCAAAAAGTACAGGCGACTTAGCATACGAGCAAATGCTTGGAAATACCTATCTCAAATAGCCGAACGTGAACCCAATCTTTGGGCTCACTGGTCATTTGGGGTAATACCAAAAGTCGGTTCGCTAGGAGCCGTGTGAATTGAGAGGTTCACGCACGGTTCTGTGAGAGCGGGGAGGGGAAGTTCCTCCCCGCCACTCGACTGAATTTCCCCCAAGACCCCGTTTAAGCCCCCTTTTAGCCCCTATTTAGGGGTAACCCCTATTTGGAGATGCTGGTAGATGAAGTTCGGTTTTCTCAAGTGGCGAATGTAGTGCCCTAAGCTGAGAGTTAGCTGGGAATATTGGCCTACAAGGTAATTCATCTGGTATACTTGTTATATGTTCATTCGCGAGAAGACCACTAAGAATAAGGCAACTGGAACTAAATATATAAAGCATCAGTTAGTTAGGTCTTATCGCGAAGGAGACAAAGTACGCCAAGAGATAGTTATGGATCTAGGACGACTTGAGATTGATCCTAAGGACTACAAGAAGCTAGCTCAGATATTGACGATGAGACTAGCTGGCTCTGAGTCTTTGTTTGAAGGTGATCTAGAACTAAAGTCAATCGCCGATAAAGTTCTATCTAGCTTTTCTGTTACTCAAACACTTCGCTCTGATCGTGAAGTAATCACAAAAGATGCCGAGTTCCTAAATGTCAATACATCATCTCTAGAGGCATCTGATATTAGGCGCTTAGGTCCTGAACTAATAGCTAGTAGCTTCTATGACAGATTGAAGATCAAAGAGCAACTACTACGGTGTGGCCTTAGTGAAAAAGAGACAGCAATTGCTAAAGCTGTAATATGTGCTCGTTTGGTTGCTCCTTCTTCTGATCTTGAAACACATCGCTTCCTAAAAGAGGACTCTGCACTCTATGAATTGGTAGACCAAGACCTTAGCAATATCGGTAAAGATGCTATTTATGAGATAGCTGATGCTATCTACGAAGCCAAAGACTCAATCGAGATGGCACTTATCAAAGCCGAGAATGAGCTTTACCCAACTAATAAGCGTCTCTTTTTATTTGATCTTACCAATGCCTATTTTGAGGGACGAACACTTGGTAATGATCTAGCCCAATATGGCCACTCCAAAGAGAAGCGCTTCGACTGTACTTTAGTAAGTCTTGCCCTTTTGGTGGATGATCGTGGACTACCGATCTATAGCCACATATATCCCGGTAATCAGTCAGAGCCTGAAACCCTTGGTGATGTCTTATCTAGTATCTCTAGTCACCTAAGACAGGGACTCTTTAGCGAAGATCTCCCAACGGTTATCATGGATAGAGGGATAGCAACTTATGACAACATCGCACTGATTGAGTCCTATGGTCTTAGCTATCTGGTAATTACACGCGCTAATGCAGCTAGACACTATCTAGCTGAACTACGCCAAGGAAAAGATACCTTCTTAGAGATCAAGAACTCCTCCAATGAGAGCATCTACATCAAAGAACTGGGTGATGACCTGGGTGTTGAGCTGGACGGCAAGGTGGGAGTTGTCGAGTCGGGTGCCGAGATGGATGGCAAGGTGGGAGTTGCCGAGGCGGCCAATGAGTCTCTTGGCGTCGATTCCATCGATGCCGGTCTACAAGTTGCCGGTCCTCAAGTCGCTCATCCACAAGCTAACCATTCACTTGGCGGCGAGTCCCTCGGTATCGATTCGATGGATACTGCTCCACAAGTAGGCGGTCCACAGGCCAAGCACTCCCCGAGCAATGAACCCCAAGCCAATCATTCCAATAGAGCTCAACCATACGCAAGTGACTCAATGGACAACAAGATAAAGCAGATCCTATGTATCTCAGAGCGTCGCAGGGATAAAGAAGAGGCAATTGCTAGAGGTATGCAAACTAAGTTCCAGAGTGCATTTGACAAACTAGCTGACTCAGTTAAGCGTGGTCAATATTCCAATGCCACAACTGTGGCTTCAAGAATAGGAAAGCTAAAGCAAGAGCATCGCTCTATTGCACGTCGCTATGAGATAGATGCCATAACTGGCGATGACCAAAAAGTCAAAGAGCTGGTTTTGACCGAGAAACCAAAAGTAAAAGAAGCAGCTGAGACTCTCTATGGTGCCTATGTGATTGAGACCAATAGGAACGATCTAGAACCAGAAGAGATCTGGAAGCTCTATATGACCCTAACAAAGGTAGAGGATGCATTCAAAGCCCTAAAGAGCAATCTAGGGATGAGACCGATCTATCACCAACTAGCTAGTCGTACCGCTGCTCATCTATTTATCTCAGTAGTTGCTTATCACCTCTATGGAGCAATTGCACTTAGCTTATCTCAAGCCGGTGACAAAAGAAGTGTTCACAGCATTCTTGCTCAAGTGTCTACCCATAGCCGCTTGAACGTAACGATGTTAGATGATAACAAACGTCTACATAACCTTCGTATCTCCTCTACTCCAAACTCTACCCAAAAAGAGATCTACTCTATTCTTGGAGTAGTAGATACCCTAGCTCGAACCAAGAAGGTGATTGCTCAACTGTAGTGCCCAAATCCAGACACCAATATGGTCATGAACTGGGCTTTCATGGGGTGGTTGCCGAAAGTAGGGCTAGATAATTATGTAATATTTTTCATACTTATCAAGTTTCGTAAGCAAGAGCCATTTTGGAATCAGATTCGCGGAGTAGCGGATGTGGAGACGCAAACACACATGTATTGAGAAGTCGCTCTACCAAGGACATTTCAAAGTGCCTTCGGTTGAATCGGTATGCGAATTCCTCGAGGTAAAGTTGCTTATGTTCCTCACGTCCGTGGTATGTTCCGTCGATAAATTTCTTGCAGTTCCCTATCAGGATGTTGAGCCATTTGAATGTTACATGTGCTTGTTCGTCTTTGGATAGAGTGATCGAATGCGCTAGTCCAAGGTCTCGAGCACATACCCCGTAACTTGGGTTACCATCACTTATCAGCTTGGTATCGGAATCTAAACGTCTCACAAAAACATCTTTGAATGATTTAGCAGTGGTATCTTTGATTACTTCCATGAAGCAATGAGTAGGAGCACCATTGCTAATCGACACTCCAATTAGGACATTGGTTTGTTTTGTTCCCTTTCCTCTTCTGCCTTCGCCATGGCTCTCACCACCTAAAAAGAACTCATCTACCTGGACGTTTCCTCCAAGTTTATATAAACCATTTCGGTCAGCCATTGCTTTTCGTAGCTTATTTAGCATCAACCAGCCAGTCGAATAAGATACTTGAACGAATTTAGCAATGGTAGTAGCCGAAAGACCACGCTTGTCGTTGGACAATAGATAGATAGCGGAGAACCACTTGGATAAAGAGATATGGCTTCGATGGAAGATGGTTCCGGAGGTAACGCTAGTTTGACGGTGACAAGATTTACATTGAAAAAGTGGAGCTCGAGATGCTGCATTTCTTCGATGGTTTGGCCTGATTAAGGTAAACTGGTCAGAGTCACACTTTGGGCATCTAAATCCCTCTTTCCACCGCAATTTGATCAAATGATCTTCACATGCTTCCTCTGAAGCGAAGCGTACCATAAAGCCTGAGATATCCACCATGCCTCCTTAATCGAACATCTGTTCTACTAAAGATTAGCTCCAATCTGGTCTCGGTGGAGGCGAAACTTACGAAACTTGATAAGTATGATATTTTTCTTGTAAACTTACGGGCATTATTATATGAGAACTAATTTCGATCTAGTGATTTTATCGGATTTAGAGTACTGAAACTAGGAGAAAGTAGGCATGGAGAGAAAAATTGGCTTCGGGCGGCTGTCCCGCCTATTGTTGGTACAGATTGCTGTGGTATTGGTAACTGGACTCGTGCTTTCGGTACTGTCGGTTACCCCGGCTTCAGCATCACAGGTATCCAACACATACTATGTCACAGTCTATGCCAACCAAGCCTACGGGATAAATGGTACTTTTTTTCAAACTCGGGTGAGCCCAGCGTTGCCCACAGGGGTATCTTTGACGGGTAGCGCTAGCTGTTCAACTATGTATGACAGTGGGGAGACCGGGACGACTGAGACGGTACCGACGAACGGATTAAACACACTTAACGTGGGCTCTTATTACTTCGTCACCAGCTCCTGTGCTAGCGAAAAAAGCTATCCGTTGGCCCTGACTGGTACAACCCAGCTATACAAACTTCAGATCCTTGGCGGTGCATACACAATTACCCCTGATGCAACGAAACTCCTAGCCTTTAGTTCAGAGAATAAGACCAATAACACGGTTACATTGGAGGTGGCCCTTGCGTACTTTCCGCCGAGTAGTGATAGCTCTCCATTGACTGGCCAGACAATCACCTTTGGTGAACAAGGCCAATTAGATGTCAATGGAATCACTACCGAGTTGTGGTCCGACCCTCCCTGTTCTCAAGGTAGCACTGCAAATCCTTCAAGTATTCAAACCGTTGGACCGTCTTCCTCTTCCTCTTCCTCTTCTCAAGCAAACTTGTCATTCGCAACGTGCACTCTGACTGGTCAAGATGCCACCAACTTTATTAAAGGCACCGGTGCGTGGACTGCCTCCTACGCTGGAAGCACGAACTACAAGCCTTCGTTCACCTATGGGGAGCTCGGTGGCGATACCTCAGTCGCACAGGCCACTTATGCGATACAGCAAGCAATACAGCAGCAAAAGAATCAGGTACAGATTGTTCTTAACACGTCGCCGCCGAATTGCCACCCAGCAAATCAGACAGACACCTCTATTATCACAGTAAGCATCGGTGAGCTCAGCTGCTCTCAAATCCAGATTTTGCAGACGGTCGTTGGAGTCGTCTTTGGAGTCGCGGCTGCATTGACCTTCGGTGGAGGATTACAGTTGGTAGCTGACATAATTGACCTCGTTAATTTCTCAAATGCCTCAGTGATAGACCTGCCAACTCTTCTCAACACCCTTGCTGCCCAGCAGAAAGCCCAGCTGGAAGCTTATTTTTCCACATCTATTTGATAAAGTGAGTACTAGAGTGAAAAATGAAATGACGGCGGCAAGGACGCACTTTCTTTCTGGGTTCGGACGCTTATTGTTGGCTGTAATGTTCGTATTGGCCGTAGGGATGATGGGGTTGACTCGAAAATCCACAGTCCAACTCGTTTCCGCGGTTGGAACTCTCTCGGCGACGAGCACAGCTATGGTGCCGAATGGCTTGGCTGTAGACGCGGCCGGCAACCTTTATATATCAGATATCGGAAGTCACGTAGTTTACAAGGTCACTCCACAGGGGGGTCTTTCAATTGTGGCTGGGGTTTCGGGCTCAAGTGGCGCCCTCACCCGGGGACCGGCTACAGCTTCGGAAATTGGCACCCCAGCCGGTTTGGCGGTTGACGCTAGCTCCAATGTGTACTTCGCAGACTCTTACAATCAAGCAATTGGGAAGGTGACATACTCGGGATCTACGTTGCCCGGAATACTCTCTATCTATGCTGGCAATCCTGGAAGTTACGGAGCCCCCATTCCAGGCCCCGCGACTAGCACCCCACTCTCGTCTCCGGAGGGTATTGCACTAGACAGCGCTGGCAACCTCTATGTCGCTGATTCTTTCCATTCGGTGGTTGAAAAGTTCACGCCCTCTGGGACCATGTCGATAGTGGCAGGTCAAGCTGACACCATCGGGGCACCCAACTGCACGTTGTCGACAACTACGCTTTACGCCATCACGTGCACGCCGATTCCGGCCACCAGTGCTTATTTGGACATCCCCGAGGCAGTGGCGGTTGACGGTAGTGGTGATATCTTTATCGCTGATACGGGTAACCATGTCGTCGAGGAGATTAATTCACAGACAGGGCTTCTTTCAGTTATTGCCGGGGTACCGGGCTCAAGCGGTGCTCCTACCTTAGGCCCGGCGAATAAGTCTGCGCTAGGTGATCCCACGGGGTTAGCCCTGGAAGCCAGTGGCAACCTTTACATTGCCGACCCGTCCAACAATGTGGTCGAGGAGATTAATTCACAGACAGGGGTTCTTTCGGTTGTAGCTGGGATGGTGGGCCAAAGTGGGCCGCCTACGCCGGGTCAGGCTACCTCATCTAAACTCAACAGTCCTGGGGAATTGGCGATATCGGGCAATAAGCTCTATATATCGGACACCAAGAACAACGTCGTGGAAAAGGTCGACCTTGCAGCGGGTACCCTTTCCATCTTTGCTGGTACAGGTACCGCACCAACACCAACACCAACCTCAATACCAATACCAACACCAACACCAACACCAACCTCAATACCAATACCAACACCAACCTCAATACCAGCACCAACACAGGGCTCTGGATATCAACTTGCTGCTGCCGATGGAGGCGTCTTCTCTTTTGACGCCCCCTTCTATGGCTCCGCGGCCAACACCCGATTGAATGCGAGGATTGTGGGTATGGCCCGCACTCCTAATGGTGGCGGTTACTGGCTCGTGGCCGCCGATGGAGGCGTCTTCTCCTTTGGTGACGCCGCTTTTCATGGATCGGCTACCAATATTCGTTTGAACCAACCGGTGGTGGGTATGGCTGTCGACCCCGCGACCGGCGGTTACTGGCTCGTGGCTGCCGATGGAGGCGTCTTCTCCTTTGACGCCCCCTACTACGGTTCGAAAGGCGGCGGAAACCTTACCTCAGCGATCGTCGGGATCGCCTCTACTCCGGATGGTGGCGGATACTGGATTACTACCGCGGACGGGCATGTCTACGGATTTGGGGACGCCTCTTACCACGGGGATATGGCCGGTAAGTCCCTGAACCAGCCGATAGTGGGTATCGCCTCTACCCCGACGGGTGGCGGTTACTGGCTCGTGGCTGCCGATGGAGGCGTCTTCTCCTTTGGTGACGCCGCTTTCCATGGATCGGCTACCAATATTCGTTTGAACCAACCGGTGGTGGGTATGGCAGTCGACCCCGCGACCGGCGGTTACTGGCTCGTGGCTGCCGATGGAGGCGTCTTCTCCTTTGACGCCCCCTTCTATGGATCGGCTGCCAATATTCGTTTGAATGAGCCGATAGTGGGCTAGGGCACTAGGTGCTGGTCTGGTAGCGCCCATGCGGATCGAATGGTCTTTGCAACAGCGAGGTGGACGATGTCAACAGAGAAGACGCTGACGCCCTCCATTCGGAGATTTCCTTCCGAGGAAGTTGGTTGACGCTAGCCGTCGGTGTTGGAGTGGGCATCAAAGCGGGCTCGGATCTCGGGAGCGCGTTGATGCCCGGGTTCTCGGCTGCTTCCGTGGAACCGTGCCCGTGCCCAAAAGCAGCTCACCGTAGCTATAGGCTCGATCCAATGCTCCGGCATGCCTGGCGATGACACAACGAAGCTGGGAGAGTTGGAGCTCGGCGTAAAATCCGTTGCCGTTGCAGTGGCGAATATTTCACTTTGTCTTGTCTATCTACTCCAGTAATATGTTTCCACCCATTCCGGAAACCCTTTACCGCTTCTTTGAAGTAGGTAAATGCGAGAAACTTGCAAGTGGATCGAATGTCTTGATCCACTTGCAAAGAGCGAGGATTGAAAAGAAAGAGAAGATGGTTCTTGGAACCATTGGTGATTAGAAATTGTTTCAAGGATCCTTTTTTTGACCAACTTGCAGCAAGATATTTTTGACCCATCTCGCCCATTCGTGGTACTTCTTCCAAGCAGATTGAGATATCGCTTATTTTAGAGTTTTTAATTCTCTTGGGTCAAAGTCGACTTCGGTCGGGGATAAGTTAGATGACGCATCTGATTGACTTTTGATGATTGCTTCGTCGTGTCAATTAGATTTTTCGAATTGCTGAACTATTTAGGTTGTCGAAAGCTTGGCCGTCTTTGAGGATTAGTTCACATACGTCCGTTTAACTGTCCAGTCAACTCGACCTTCAGAGGTATTCGGGTCCTGATGCGCGTCAGGGAGAAGTCTTGGTTTTAGGGTACTTCTCATTACCGTCAAATGGTGGCAAAAGCTTAAGCCTCGGATTGTCTCTGACGTCCACCTTTCTCGACAAGACGACGGTAATGAGGTTTTGTGAATGATGCTGGGTAGTTTTATATCGAAAAAGCCGATACCGCAAATCTGCGAATTTTGTTGGTTAAATCGGCGAACCAGAATTAGAATCAGCTCTTGTTACGAATTGCTTGCCCTTCCAAAACTAGTGTCCTTGAGGCTCTTGAACATACTCGGATTGTAGTAGTGGAGGGTACTAGTGTCCCCTCTCATAAGTTCCCTGAGTTCTAGTTCCCCAGATACTTTGCCATCGATGCGAATATCTCGTCAGCTGTCTTTACCCACCTAAATGGTGTTGGGTCTTGGTTCCAGCGCTCTGCCCAGGTGTTGATCGAAGCAACGAGTTGCTTTTGTGACTTATGGGTGGATCTGTGGAGCATTTTGGTAGTCAGTTCCGAGAACCATCTCTCAACCAGGTTCATCCACGAGGAGTAGGTGGGTGTAAAATGGAAGTGGAATCTGGGGTTTTTTATGAGCCAGGCCCGTACAGCATCGGTTTTATGCGTTGCATAATTGTCCAGGATGACGTGGACTTCGAGTTCTTTTGGAACTTCTTTTTTCACCTGATCCAAAAAGGCTATGAACTCGATCGCCCGATGAGCCTTTGTGGTGTTGGTGATCACCTTGCCAGAGGCAACATCAAGTGCTGCAAAGAGATTTGTTGTGCCGTTGCGTTTGTAGTCATGTGTTTGCCGCTCTGGAACAAAAGGTCTCATGGGAAGCAGTGGCTGGGTTCTATCCAACGCCTGGATCTGTGTCTTTTCGTCAATACATAGTACCAGTGCAGCATCAGGGGGATTGAGATAGATCCCAGTTATGTCGCGGACTTTTCGGTAAAGGCCGGATCGGTACTGATGTTGAAGTATCCCAAGACATGGGGCTTGAGGCCAAAGGTTCTCCAGATACGTGAGATGCTCGCTGGTGATACCCCGATCCGCTTGGACATTGAAGACGTCGACCACTGGGTAGCAAGCGGGGGCTCTTCTTCCAAAGTGATCCTTAGAATCTCGGCGATCTTTTCGTCATCAATGCTTCTCGGTTTTCCACTTCTCGGTGCGTCATCGAGAAGTTCCACTCCGTAGTTGATAAAACGCCGCTTCCATTTGCATACCGTCTCTGTAGATATCTGAAGTCTTTGCGCGATCTCGTTGGTTCCAACCCCTTCGTTACTCCATAGGGCAATGCTGGCCCTTGCCACCTGTCCTATGGGAGCTGTGGACTTTCTTACCACTGCTTCTAATTCGCTACGTTCTTTGGGACTGAGCGGAACCACCGAAGCTTGTCGTCCAGATCTCTTCTTGGGCGGCTTGCTCTGGTTGGCATCAATGTTTGGCTCCTCTGAAACGGTGTGACTTAGCATCGTTCTCCCTTGCAAGGTTATGTCCTTACCAAGGAGAACAACCTTACGAAGGGATTAATTCCTCAGTTTCAGGGAACTTATGAGAGGGGACACTAGGAGACTATTGCGCAATTCATAGATCGACTCTTTCGGGTGGTATCTTTTGACTCAGAATGCAGTTGCTATACCTTATCTAGCATTAAGTGAGGAGCTTTAAATCCAAAACAGCTAAAGATCTACTTTTGCAATTGTCTCCTAGACAGGTAGGTAAAACCACACTGATCAAGGAGATCATCGATACTCGAGGCGGACGATTTGTCACGTTCGACGATATAGTTGCAGCCATTGGTGCCCGAGAAGACCCGGTTGGATTCGTGGACTCAGACCCAAATCGCCTGCTGACAATTGATGAAGTTCAACGTGTTCCAGGGTTAATATTAGCCCTAAAGTATATAGGTGACCGTGACACTCGCCCGGGTAGATTCCTATTGACCGGATTGGCCAACCTGCTAAAGTTATCGGCTATGCGGACAAGTTCGTGGGCGTACTGAGGGTATCGAACTTTACGGCATTAGCCAGGGCTAACTCGTAGAACACACGGTAAAGTTCATTGATAGGCTTCTTTCTCGGGATCGTTTCACAAACTGCACCAGTCAACTTAACCGAAGTGATTATCTCAACCTGGCGATTATCGGCAGTTACCCTGAAACGATCGCCCGGCCGACGCCGTAATCGTTGAATCGATAATTGTAGGGCGACGCTTTGGTTGATTACTATGGGGGTGTAGAGCGTCACTGGAGCTGATGATGCTGTGGGGGCGACCGCGTAGCCGCCCGAAGCCGATCTGGCATGCGATACTGAAATTTCCCAACGAACTTTAACTACTTACTTGGAGTTACTGCAGACGCTCTATCTAACTCAGCAGATTCTAGCTTCGAACACTAATCTAACTAAGGGAAGTTTTCTCCAAACCAAAGGTATCGCCTCTCGATAAGGGCTTAGCCGCGCGGCTATTCAACCTATAGTCGAAAGGAGGTTCGCTCGAGGCTAACCCAAATGCAGAGGGTGGATTGATCGAGAGTTTTGTCGTCAGTGAAATCAGACGTCAACTCACATGGAGCCAGGAGGCAGCCAGGCTTGCACACTTTGATGACCAGTGCCGTCGGTGAGGTAGACCTGGTCCTTGAGATGCCCGACGAAAGCTAGGCCGGCATGGAAGCGACGATATATTTTCAAGCTGCAGCTTTTGGCTTGTTGATCCCATTTGCACACGTGACAAGGTCGATAAGAGAACTGAGAATGTTAAGTGCTTTTTGAGTTATGGGATGACCTTGCACTACTCGCCCAAGAGTGCGTCATAAAGACTAAATTACCATTCGATAACTTCGCACAAGCTTTTTCTTGTAAAAGAATTATGAATGCGGAAACCGCATCTGATTGTATTTTCGAGAATTTTATTTTATTTGCTAAGGATACGAAGGAAGCGTCACTGCTAGTTGCTCAATTCGTATTAAACTTCGACCAACATAAACAATCCATGATTTTCAATAGCACTCCAGTAGTGGTTCTTTTAGACAATGGCGATCTCTATCTATGAAAATAGATTACGGGTTCAAGGTTTTATTCTCAAGAATAAAATAGCGGGGAAATGCGGTGCAGTTTTGGTTGGTTGATCTTTTTCCGGATGAGAGCAAGCAGCCTAAGTTGACAGCGTTGAGCAGGCCGTTATGAGATTTTGAGGTAGTCACTTGGTGTCTCAAGTTGAATCTCTTGGTATGGATGGATCCGATACCAAGGTTTGGTTGAATTGCCATGAGTTCGCACGGTATCCTTGATCTCTGTGGCCCAGGCGAGATTGCGGGCCTTGATTTTAGACCTCGGCGAGCTGGGTAACATCAAATTTTAGGATTTCAGGTATCAAAGATAACGCTACCTCTATTGGCTAAATCTTGAAACGGCCCCTATACCGAAGCCAATTTTAAACCAATAGCGATAACGCTATCTTTGCGTAATTGTAATGGTTCTTGCTGGATCTCTTTGGAAAACACTAGAGATCCAACCGAGCTATCAATCGGTTTGGCTAATTTTAGCGATCTGCGCCATTAGGCGTGACTTGCGTCGCGATGCCTGATTCTTGTGAATGATACCCTTGGTAACTGCTTTGTCAAGCTTGGAAATCGCAGTTCGAAGCGTTTGCTCCGACTTTTCCGCGTTACTTTGGGCGTCTGCGATTGCTACCTTAACACGAGTCTTGAGCTCAGATTTTAGGGCCTTGTTCCTAGAGTGTGCCACTTCGTTCTGCTTATTGCGCTTGATCTGGCTCTTGATATTTGCCATGTTTACCTCAGTTGTCGTTATGTCTAAAAACTATCGCTTCGAAAGATGGCTTTGCGTGAATCCAGCCCAAGGTAGGATTTGGCGTTTGGCCACATATAGGTATGAATATTGAGCGAACCGCACTATTTTCAACTACCTACATCTATTGCGAACAACTTAGTTTAGCGCTAATGGATCATAAATGCGCCGAAAGAACCTAGTCTGATTGTTCAGAAATGGTAGAAATTAATAAGATTCGCAATCTTTCAATAATTGCACATATAGATCACGGTAAGTCAACTCTCTCAGATCGAATTCTGGAGCTGACTAAAGCCGTCGACCCCAGAGAGATGCGCGAGCAGTATCTCGACTCGATGGATATTGAGCGCGAACGAGGCATAACCATAAAAGCCCAGAATGTGAGGGTAAATTGGAACGGACATATTCTTCATCTGATCGATACGCCCGGCCACGTTGACTTTGGTTATGAGGTAAGTCGATCATTGGCGGCCTGCGAGGGAGTGGTATTGCTGGTGGATGCGTCTCAAGGGATTGAGGCACAGACCTTGGCGAACTGCTACTTAGCGATCGAAAATGATCTCGAGATTGTCGCGGCGCTAAATAAGATTGACCTTCCCGCTGCGGACCCCGATCGTTATGCCGCCGAGATTGAAAACGTATTAGGAATCCCAGCGGATTCAATACTTAGGGTCTCAGGAAAGACTGGCGTGGGGGTAGATGCTCTTTTGGATGCCGTTGTCGAGAGAATTCCCCCTCCAAAGGGAGACCCAAATGATCCTTTGCGTGCTCTGATATTCGATTCCATCTACGATCAATATAGAGGTGTCGTCTCTTCTATAAGAGTAATGGACGGCACTCTGCATGCCAATGATAGATTGCGGTTTCTTCAGGCTGGAACGCTACAGAGCGTCGAAGAGATTGGTGTTCGTACTCCGGTTCAGGTACCTGTGGAAAAGCTCGGACCTGGAGAGGTTGGATACCTTATAACCGGGCTAAAGGATATCGGCCAAGCACGTTCCGGAGAGACGATAACAACGGCTGAAAAGGGGGCTACGGTCGCTCTAGATGGCTATTTGCATCCAAAGCCTATGGTCTTTTGCGGATTGTATCCCATCGATGGTGATGAATTTGAAGATCTTAGGGAATCCTTGGAAAAGCTGCGTCTGAACGATGCCTCATTTACCTATGAGCCAGAGTCGTCATTGGCGCTGGGGTTTGGTTTTCGGTGTGGGTTTTTGGGGCTACTACATATGGAGATCGTTAGGGAGCGTTTAGAACGGGAGTTCGGCTTAAGTTTGATAGCGACGGCACCATCGGTTGAGTATATGGTTACCGTTGCTGGATCGGTTGACGCAGTTTTGGTGGACAATCCTTCAGAGATGCCGGCCGCTCAATCGATAATAGCAATTTCAGAACCATTTCTCAAGATCAACGTCTTAACTCCAAGCGAATACACCGGCACCATCATGGAGCTTTGCCAAAGTCGGCGAGGCGAGATGGTTAATGTCAACTACATCTCACCTGAGCGTGTCGAGATGATCTATAGAATTCCACTTGCTGAAGTAGTGATGGACTTCTTTGATGCCCTTAAGTCCCGAACCAAAGGATATGCCAGCTTAGATTACGAATCTGATGGTTATGCGCCATCAGATTTAGTCAAGGTCGATATCTTGTTGAATTCGACTCCCGTGGACGCCTTTTCTGCAATTATTCATAAGTCAAAGTCATATGACTACGGACGAAAAATGACCACAAAGCTTCGCGAGTTGATACCTAGGCAGCTATTTGACGTTCCGATTCAGGCAGCTGTTGGCGGTCGAATCATTGCTCGTGAGACAGTGAAAGCGCGCCGTAAGGATGTCCTTGCTAAATGTTATGGTGGCGATATCTCTCGTAAGAGAAAGCTGCTCGAAAAGCAGAAAGAGGGTAAAAAGAAGATGAAGAATATTGGAAGGGTAGAGGTCCCTCAGGAGGCATTCATCTCCGCACTGCGCCTCGACGATTAGAACGGCGACATGGAGTAAGTCTTTTATCTTGTTGGGTGGCGTAAGATAAAAGACTATGATCCAAAATCCACTTGATATCGTTCAGCTCTTGGCCGGCGATTCAAAGGTGCGCGAGAATCCTTTTCCAATCTACGACATGGCCCGTTCGATGGGAGAGGTAATCCCTGTAATGGAACGGTTTTACTTAGCCACCTCCTTTTTTGCATGCGATAGCGTGCTTCGTAACCACAGCTTTGGCAAGCGAGCAGATTCGATAGAACAGGCACGACCTCTAATCTTTGATTCCAAGTATCCGCCGTCGATGCTCTTTCAGGATCCGCCGAACCACACCAGATTAAGGCGATCGGTCACGACGTTTTTCACACCCTCAAAGATCTCTGGTCTAGAGCCATTGATTCGTGAAACTACTAGGAGCGCCTTATCGTCAATGGTCAAAGATGGAGGAGGAGATATCGTCTCAAAGGTGGCTCTAGAGATACCGATTTCTGTGATTTCAGCGATGTTGGGGGTCGATAGAGGTGAGCGGTCGAACTTGGCCCAAGAGGTCGCCATCGTTGCAGCCAGTTTGGATATCGGAGAGCGCGTTCGACAAGGTGACCGCCAAGAGCTAATTGATGCTGGAAGTAACCTGTTGTCTTTTTTTGATGAGCTTATTCAATCTGACCTAGAAAAGACCAGATTGCTTACATCCCTAATGGAAGGCGATAGTCCTCTTGATGGTAAAGAGACCGCCGTAATGGCACTTTTGCTCTTCATGGCAGGATTTGAAACTACCGCCAATCTCCTTTCAAGCATGGCCTATCGCCTGGGTACCGATGATGAGGTGTATTCGAAAGTAGGGGGTTTTAACGACCTTTTGCCAAGGGCGGTAGACGAATTTTTGCGTCTCGACTCTCCGGTTCAACTAGACGGTAGGGTGGTTCAATCTGAGGTGACGATCGCCGGCGTCGAATTAGAGGTTGGAAGTTTTATCCTGACGTTGCTAGGTGGGGCAAATCGAGATCCATCCGTCTTTGAAGATCCGAACGCTTTTAGGCTAGATCGGTCGAATTCCTCGCTTATCTCCTTTGGTGCTGGTATCCATCATTGTGTTGGTGCGACACTTGCTCGACGTGAGGGTGCGATCTTTTTAGAGGAGTTACTGAAATTGCCGACTTATGAGGTGGTTTCGGCTAAGGCGAAGAGCTCGTTGACCCTGCGAGGTTTCGAATCCATAGAAGTAAAGTTTTAACAAGATAGTTATCAACCACTAAACCTTGACCGTGGCTTCGAAAAGGCGCGATGCTAAGGTCAATTCGTACGATCAAAGTTGAATTTGAGTATTGGAACTTTCCAGTGCCTCGTGGTGAGCCTGACAAGATTAACAGAAAGTTCACTGGATGCAAAAGGTGATTGTCTGGCTAAGGCGAGACTTGAGATTGAGCGATAACCGAGCCATGGCGGCGGCTTTGTCGCTACCTGATGCGGTTGTCTACCCCTATTTTGTTTTTTCACCCAAGTTGTTAGAGAAGACCTCTCCTGTTCGTTCGTCTTATTTGGCTGGTGTGGTCAGGGACCTCGATGGAGATCTCGATGGTCGACTCAATTTGGATTGGGGCGATCCTGTTGGGTCACTCGTCTCTTTCGCGCTTGAGATTGGCGCCACAAAGGTCTATGCAACTAAAGAGTTCTCGCCGCTAGGACGGACGCGCGATGAAGCTGTTGGACTGAAGCTCAGGTTAAATGGTATTCAATTTTTACTAGGAGATTCGCCATATTTGATCTCACCCGGAAAGATCAATCGTCAGAGTGGTGGATGGTACAAGGTGTTTACTCCCTATTACCGTGCTGCGTTGTCCCATGGATTCGAACTTCCTTTCGATATTCGATTTGATCCAAATAGGTTCTCAAACCGAGTTCTCTTTCATCGCCAGGCTGAGGCATACCTTGAAGGTTCCGATTGCTTTGAT
Organism: Acidithrix sp. C25; assembly: GCF_904848545.2. Lineage (NCBI taxonomy): Bacteria > Bacillati > Actinomycetota > Acidimicrobiia > Acidimicrobiales > Acidimicrobiaceae > Acidithrix > Acidithrix sp. C25. Next base: position 85,012 of record NZ_CAJHCI020000002.1, on the reverse strand, counting down.
AGGAAGCGGTTCCCTACCAAAGCTTCATTTGTGTTGGAGGCCTTTTCGACCTTTGTGGAGGAAAAATTAAGTCACTACAGCATTGGTCGCAATAGTCCATCGACCGAGAATACCTCCGTCGTTTCACCAGCTCTTCGCTTTGGAGTGGTACATCCCCGCCAACTCGCGTACTTGGCCTCTGGCCAGGAGGGTGGCTCTGACTATATTCGCGAGCTTTTTTGGCGAGATTTTTACGCCCAGGTCTTGTTGAACAATCCAGAGAGCGCATGGAAGAACCTTAATGAACAGTTTGATCAACTTGTTTATGATGAAATAGACGAGGCAACGACGCGCTCGCGCTTGCAAGCATGGAAATTAGGGCTTACCGGATATCCCATTGTCGATGCCGGCATGCGTCAGCTGCTTGCGACGGGCTGGATGCACAATAGGTCAAGAATGATCACTGCGTCGTTTTTGATCAAGGATCTGCACGTTCCATGGCAGGTTGGTGCCCGCTACTTTATGGAGCATCTCATTGATGGAGATTTGGCCTCGAATAACCACTCTTGGCAGTGGGTGGCTGGTTCGGGTACAGATGCAGCCCCCTATTTTCGAATCTTCAATCCCGTGCTTCAATCTAAAAAGTTTGATCCCAACGGAGACTATATAAAAACATGGATCAAGGAGTTGGCGGAGATCCCGAGCCGATTTGTGCACGATCCCTCTGAAGCCAAGCGTCTCGGTCTTATTGGGGAAGCCTCTTATCCGTCGCCGATCGTTGATCACGCCTTAGAGAGGCAAATAACACTGGAGCGTTACGAGGCGATGAAGGTCGTTACCGCTTCGAACTCTGATGAATAGCCATCGACCCTTCGCTTTGACTTTTCGGCTTCTTCAACCATTGGATATTCATTTTTGGCTGCTCCAAGTTACTTCAAATTCACATGGCAACCCATTACAGCGTTATCTATCTCAAAGCTAGCCGGAGGACCACTGTTCTTGTGGTTTGCGTATTAGCCGAGGAACTGAGGTTTTCACTCGATATGCTAAAGAAGTTGTTCAACCAGGAACGGCTAAGGTAAATCCATGCTTGGACATTTGGAGGAAAGTGGTGCTTGAGCCAATCAGTCTTAGACGAATTCATCATGTGTATACCGAAGTCCGATTTTATTAGCGGATGCTAGATCGCACTAAGATTCACTCTTGATCCATAAATTGTCAGATATTGACGTATTAACAGCTGTAAGTGCTGTAATAATGCTAACAAAATGTTTTTCTGCTTAGGTTTTAAGAATGAGGAGCTTCAATACAGCAGTCGCTATTTGAAGAGTCGGGGAGCGCTCCGGCGGTATCGCGAGAGTTAGCATTGGCACTTTTGCGTTTCGCTGATTCTGGTATTGACGATGTACAAATTAGCGAATTTAAAATAGATGGGTCGCGGGAAACTCGCCAAGTACATGTTAACCCCCGAAAACAGTTGCGATTGATACATCGTGTGCTAGGCGAAGAAATAGCTTTTGATTTTGAAGAAGCATTAGTTGGAACTCAAATGTGATTCTCTCTCATTGGGCCTACTCTAAGAGCCTTAGGCGGAGGCCAAATTCTTATCTTTGATGAGATCGATTTGAGTTTTCATCCAAGATTATCAGCACGTTTGGTGAAACTATTTCAAGATCCCGAGATTAACCCCCCCCCAAAAAAAAAGGTGCTCAGCTGATCTTCACCTCCCACGATACCAGTCTTCTAAACCACCTAAATCGTGATGAAGCCTGGCTAACCGAAAAGGGTGAGAGTGGTGCGATTACTTTGACCGCTCTGGTGGAATATGGTGGAGACAAAGTTAGGAGATCCTTAAACTCGGAAAGAGCGTATCTGCAAGGAAGATTTGGCGCAGTTCCTGAAATTGACCAGTTCGCGCTTCGTCAGGCGATTGGACTGGTTTCGACCGGTGACTAGATCTCAAAGAACCAAGGGTACCGGAGGAAACTCTCTCAAGCGCCGGGTGGAAGTTCGCAAACCTCGATGATTGTTTCTCATATTTTACGAAGGGGTTAAGGACCGAGCCGGAGTATCTTGAAGCACCAAAGTCGCAACCGTGGGTACGTGATAGTGTGGCAGTCACCTTACAGGTGCAAGATGGACTGACGCAGTGTCGAATCATCATTGTCTAATTGAGAGTTCCTCACTGCAGTAATCCTTAGTGCATCGGCAATCTCAGGTCGCTGGTAATGGCGGCACAGAGGAGAGTTTGCCAACCTGACTCATCATCGGCGCGCTAAATTACTACTTTTCTAGCATGACATAACCAACGCGAGAGTCACGGCAGAAAAACTTTCTCAAATTTCACTCATTTTCGGGCCTGGTTGCTCTCAGCTACTGGCAAACTTGACTAGACGTAGCTAGCTACAATCACTCCGGCGACAACCCACTTACCTAGAGCACATCTCCAATTGCGAGTCCAAACTAATCGGACAGCTGGTAAATATAAACAACGACATAATGTCTCTTTATGCTGGTCAATGGGACTTGAATCCAGTACTGACAGGTTGAACCGGGGAGAATCGAAGTACGATAACGGGTATACAGCTTATTTCGGAAGGCTAGTTAGGCTGAGCGTGTGCGGAGTCCTATCGAGTTCAGAGAATACGAAGAAGGTGATCTCGATGGTGTGATTGCCTTGTGTAGTCAAGAGAGCTGGACCTCCTATGCCGACGACAGGGATCGAGCGCGGGAAGTCTTCGCCGCGCCCGGGGTGGTCGCCGTGGTTGCCACTGCTTCCAGGCATATTATTGGGTTCGCCTACTTCCAAACCGATAGAGCGATACAAGCTCACCTGTCTCTTCTCGTTGTAGAACAGACCTTTCGCAGACTCGGTGTCGCCAAGGGAATCATATCCTACGCGTTCCCGTTGCTTGGGGCTACGAGAGTCGATCTAATTACCGATACCGCCGAAACCTTCTATCGCTCTCTTTCCCACAAGGCGGAGTCGGGCTTCCGGCTCTATCCACCTAGGACATCCACTAACGACATGTAAGCGAGGTAGGTTCTCTTTGGCGATGAGAACCGATCCGATTTTATTAATGACCAGTTATGGTGGACGCTAGACATATGCCGGGCCGTCTTGCTGCTGGAGGGCAATGGGTGTCGTTCTGCCCGGATGGTTGAGAGTTTTGCCTCGCTCGACACAGCTACCAATTCGTGTCAAAAAAAAGTTACGGAATCCTGAACAACTATGAATGTTCTCGACAAATACTGAATAAGTTACCCGCTCTGAGCTGCGTTGATATAAACTCATGACCCTTATTTAAGAACCCAAGAGCCAACTATCCACATATTGGAATTGACCCAATCTGTGGAATTTATGTAGTGTTCGACGCTAGCGCCATTATTGCAATTTATATGGCATCAACTACTACTTTTGTTGTAATAGTTGCCGAGTTAACTTCCAAAAGCTACATATCTGATCGAGGCGGAATCCTTGCCTCCGCATGGAGCCTCGAACTGTTGATGCGGTTTTTTTGCAACCACACTCAGAGATTAGCGACACTGGGAAAACCAGGTACTAAGGGAAAACCAGGTGCCAAAGCGACCACTTCGAGCAATCAATAGTATTGATTTGGCAAGAAGATGGCGCTTTTCTTGGCCAAATCTTTTTTGGAAGTGTGTTTGTGTTGCCAGCAACCTGTTTTTGACCCACCCCACTTATTCGTGGTAGTGCTTTTGAGCATATAGAGATATCGCTGATTGTAGATTTTTGAATTCTCTTGGGTAGGTCGATCCATGAGAAACCGCAATTAGCTAGATTTTGCCGGCACCAAAATGTCAAAAAACTATTAATCGAAAAACTAAGCAAACGTGCCAACTATCCTGACACTCACCGCTATGGACAACCTCGTATCTAGGTCGTAAACCTATCTAATTCAGAGGATCTGAGATTGCGATCAGAGCGCTTTTTTAGTCATTTTCGTATGAGTTAATCGAATGTAGATTGTCATAACGGTAACTAGATAAGTGATCCAAACAATGCCTTGTAGGACTGTGGGTGTTGAAGCGTATCCAAAAAAGCTATGGACGATATCACCGAGAGTTGAAGAGTCGGGTAAAAGCGACGAAGAGTTCCACATCGTCTCTCGAAGTAGAGGGAGATATCCCAGACTCTGGAGGTTTTCCGCTGCGTCCACCAAAAGCCCAGCGCCAAATGCCATGAGTGCGATCCCAAGTATTCGAAACGCTTTAGCTATATCTAGCTTTTTTCCAAGGCGATAGATCGAAAAAGCAAAGGCTAAAGAAGCAAGTAACCCAATTGCACCGCCAATAATGGCGCCCTTCGCGCTGGTAGCAAAGACGATTGCAAGAGTAAAAACCATCGCTTCGAGAGCTTCGCGCCCCACAGCTTGGGCTGCCATTATCGCGATTCCTAGGCGTGCACCTCGCTCAAGGGCTTCATTGGTCTGTTTTTTTAGTTGTGTTGATACTTTTCTGGAGTGACTGGTCATCCAAAATGTCATATAGGTCATTACGCCTGCGGCGATGAGGTATGTGACCGTCTCGAATTGGGTTTGAAGGCGTGTTCCCGCGTAATCTTTAAGGGTCAGGTAAATTACTGTTCCAGCTATTAGAGCAAAGGCTAGCGCAACGCTCACGCCTAAAATGACGTCTTTGAAGTTTTCCCTTTTCCCGATCTTGTCAAGGTAGGCGAGAAGGATCGCAACGATTAGAGATGCTTCAATCCCCTCACGTAGAAAGATTACGAGCGTTGCCAGCAAACAGACCGCCTCGATTCATGATTGGCGACGTCAAAGGGTTTCTTGGATAGCCCTTTAGCCACATAGAGCGTATGAAATCGAAGATTCATTCCAAGAAGGATTCATAGTTTACACAAATTAGAGGGGCTGCTGGCTGCAATTGCGAGGTTGAGTGCCCTAGCTATCTCTTAGATCTTTTATTGAGTTTTGGTGGCTTGTTGAATTGATGGGGCTATGGATGGAGGAGGCCTACTGTTTTGATAGGCATAGAGTCTGATTCGACCAGGTGCGATAAGCGCCTAATAGTTCTTTGATTTTTCGCCGATAGTTGCTTGGTATCTTTGTGAGGGTAGCCTAGTTTCTTGCGTGCACTATTGAATTTTGAGTCTTGATGTGGTTTTGTGGCTTCTGGTACCCCCTAGGGTATGGTTTTAGGGATAATCGGTGACTCGAGATACGGAACTTCGAAATATTGGACTAGTCAAGGAGCGGTTTTGAAGGATAATGAGTATTCGCTAGCTGAAGAGATTGAGTCTCACGGCTATGTCATTGTTTCCTCGAACGCTATCCAGAAGTTTGTGCCTGAGGGCGAAGACGAAGTTCCTCTTATCTCGATTGTAACTCCGTTTTATAATCCGGGTGAGCATTTTGAAAGCGCTATTCGTGAGATGGTGAATGTTCTAGATAGCGTCGGCCTCTCATATGAGCTGATCGCGGTAAGCGACGGTTCGACTGATTCAAGTCCTTCCACCATCTCTAAGATCGGAATCTCTACCATCAAGGACGTATATCACCTGCGACGTCAAGGTAAAGGTGCTGCTCTTAGAACGGGTTTGGCGCTAGGTCGTGGAAAGTACCTTGGGTTCATCGATGCTGATGGGGATATCGATCCATCTGCACTTAGGGCATTCATTGGCACGGTCGCGCTTTATGAGCCTGATATTGTGCTTGGATCGAAGCGTCACCCAATGTCCAAAGTCGTATATCCTCCAATCCGGCGTCTCTATTCGGCAATGTATCAACTCTTGATTAAGGCTCTGTTCGGTTTGAGCATTCGAGATACCCAAACAGGAATCAAACTTGCTCGCCGTCAAGTAATTGAAGATGTTCTCCCACTGATGGTTGAAAAGCGGTTCGCATTCGATTTGGAGCTGTTTGTGGTGGCTCGCCGTTTGGGATATCGGAACTTTTTTGAAGCACCGGTGGTGATTCGGGAACGACTTACCTCTACGGTCAATAGCCGAGCAGTCTTCAATACCATCGTCGATACCTTTGCGATCTTTTATCGCGAGAGGATCTTGCACTTTTATGATAGGGTCACCTAAGACCTCAGGTGACGCTGTAGTTTTCATTGTCAACCTGGACTTGTAAGGTTGTCACATAGCATTTTGCTAACTATTTGTCACCTACTGGCTCTAGCGGAAGGATTATTGAAATCCCTAAATCTGAAGGAGGAGATTTCGGGTAGCTTTTCATTGTTCTCGATTCAATGGTTGATGTACGTCCAAAGTCTTTTAGTCGATCCCCAATGTAAGCTTTGTCTTTTGGTTTCCGCGGATATTTTGCCTGAAATCATAATTTGACTTACCATTTTTTGAGACGGTGTCGATATATTTTGACGGTGTCGCGATTGCTCAATCTGCCAGTACGGCGTTAGTGGGTTGTAGCAAGGTCACCAAACGAGCCATAAAACTCCGGAAAACTTTTAGCACTCGGTAAACTTAAGTGCTAGAAAACTTCAAGATTTAGTCGTTAGGAGTCGAAATTGGGCTCTCATTCGGATGATAGGCGTGCGCGAATCTTACGTGCAGTTGTGGAAGGGTACGTTGGAACTGCTGAGCCAGTTGGTTCTGCCTATATTGTTGCAACTACCGATATTGCTGTATCGTCGGCCACAATTAGAAACGACATGAGTTTTCTAGAGAGTGAAGGATATCTTCGTCAACCCCATACCAGTGCCGGTAGAGTGCCCACTGAAAAGGGATATCGTCGCTACGTCGATGAACTTATGGGTGAAGCTGATGGTGGAAACAAGAGCGACCAGGTTTTGGGGTTTTTCAAATCTGCTCACTTGGAGATAGACGAACTCTTGGGCGCGACAACGACGCTATTGACGAATTTGACTAATTGTGCGGCAATTATTACAGGCCCCTCTCCGCAGCGTGCACAGATAATCTCCGTAAAGTTCGTAGGACTTGCCTCTAGGCTCGTTCTGGCTGTAGTGGTCGATGTAAATGGGTCGGTTGAGAAACGAGCTATCGAATGGCCCCTAGATGTCGATTACGGGCAACTTGAGCAGCTTTCAGAGGTTATGACCGACCATTTCAAGGAGAAGGAGCCTCATTCGGTCGATGAAGCTCCATATTTTGACGATCTTGACTTTAGTAATTTGGTTTCGCGTTGCTTTGTCGCAGTTAAAAGTGCAGTCGCCGACGCTGAGCGAGACGGTGTATTTATTGGAGGAGCCAGCACGGTGGCTGCTTCGTTTAATGCTCTTGAGACCGTGCGTGGAATAATTTCAATTTTGGAGCGTCATTATCTCGTGGTCTCGTTGTTGAGATCTGTGATCTCCACAGGGCAGGCGGTGGCTATTGGCTCCGAACACGGGCTTACCTCCTTGCGGGAGTGCGCAGTGGTTGCTGCCCCGTATTCGATAGATGGTATTCAAGTGGGAAGCGTTGGGCTCATTGGTCCAACAAGAATGAATTATGGTTCGGTGATCGGCGCTGTTCAGTTGGTCAGTGAGAACCTTGGGAAGAGACTTAGCGAGGGATAGATGGCAGCAGATTTTTATGAACTTCTTGGAGTTTCTCGTACCGCCTCAGATGATGAAATCAAAAAGGCATATCGCAAGTTAGCCCGTGAGCTACACCCCGATACCAATCCTGGTGACAAAGAGTCCGAAGAGCGCTTCAAGCAGGTCTCTAGGGCATATGAGACTCTTAGCAACGCTGAAAAGCGTAGAGCCTATGACGTCTATGGTGAAGGCGGAGCCTCACAAATGGGCGGTGACCCCAATGACTTCTTTGGACAAAGTGGATTCGGAGACATTTTCGAGTCGATGTTTGGTGCTGCTTTCGGAGGAAATGCCCGAACTTCAAGGTCTGGCGCATTGCGTGGTGAAGATATGCAAGTTAGCGTATCACTCACCTTTGAGGAAGCCGTATTTGGGGTTCATAAGGAGGTTTCGATTCGTGTGCCCGCTACCTGTACTACTTGTGGCGGCAATGGATCTAAGCCAGGAACCACCCCTACGATATGTCCCTCATGTCAAGGCGCAGGAAGCGTCAAGAAGATTGCCCAGACGATTCTAGGACGTATGGTTACGACAGTTGCATGCGATCGCTGTCGAGGAAATGGTCAGATTATTTCAACTCCATGCCAGGACTGTCGAGGTGACGGTAGAAGGACCGTGGATCGAACCTATACCGTCGATGTGCCACCGGGTGTGGATGATGGGACCACCTTACACCTGACAGGCAAGGGTGCTGCGGGAGGTCGGGGCGGGATGCCTGGAGACCTTTTTATTTCGCTGAGAGTTACACCAGATCCTCGCTTTACGCGAGAGCGAAACGACATCCATTCAGTCCTGCACATCAGTTACGTCCAAGCAGCGCTGGGGGTTGAACTCGAGGTTGAGACGATCGATGGTCTTGAAGGGCTGGTTATTCCAGGGGGAACTCAATCAGGGAAGCGTTTCACGATTCGTGGTAAGGGTGTTCCTCACTTAAGATCTCGTGGACGCGGTGACCATATCGTCACAGTCTCGGTTGACATTCCCACCGCGGTAAGCCACGAAGAAGAGACTCTACTTAGGCAATTGGCAACGGTAAGGGGAGATATAGTTGCTCATCACGAAGCTGGCCTTTTTTCGCGCATAAAGTCGGCACTTTTTTAATTAGTTGATTGATTGGTTTGGGCTATAAAATTTCAGATCCTCATTTGGTCTCTAAAGCGCACCTGATCGTAGACGATTTTAATGAGCCTTATCTCACTGAGCACGAGGCCCATCATCTTTTTGTGGTAAAGAGGCTCATAGAGGGTGATTCTGTTACCCTTTGTGATGGAAGAGGGACTGTAGTTCCCTGTCGAGTCGTTTGTAACCCAAGCGATCGAACAACTCGGCGCAATAAACGAGACAAGGTGCTGGTTCTCCAGACGGATGGTGATCGCTATTATCGTGATTTTTCAGCGCCAATCTTGGAGATGGTTCTAAGCGTTATTGATCCAGATCGGTTAGATATAGCTATCTCAAAGCTCACCGAATTGGGTGTAGCAAGAATTACCCTTGTTGAGGCTCATCGCTCGCGTTCTGTACCACAGCGTCTAGGTGAAGGTCGATTAGGTCTCGCCAGACTCACAAAGATCACAAGGGAGGCGGCCGGTCAATCCCGAAGCTTATATCTGCCCGAGCTTTCATTTGGTGACTATGACGCAGTTATGGATCGGGTGATCGTATGTGATATAGACGGAGAGGATCTAGTCCTTCCACCGTCTTCGGTCTTGATCGGTCCAGAGGGTGGCTTTGCTCCTGGTGAAATACCATCAACTGTTACGAAATGGCGTCTTCCTGGAAATGTACTGCGTGCAGAGACGGCCGCTTTAGTTGCAGCTTCATTGGCAATGGGAATGTTCCAAAATTAATCTGACATTGTTGTAATTTTGACGCCTAACGTGAGCTTTTTGCGCTAGTATCTTCACTAGTAACCACATAACCATGCGAAGAATTATGACGATAAGAGATGAAGAATTAGTAGACGGATACGCAGCAGCGGTTGGGTCGCGGCTTCGTTCGGTTAGAAAGCAAAAGAAACTTTCGCTCCAAGCTGTTGAAGCTATGTCGGAGCTGGAGTTTAAGGCGTCTGTTCTTGGTGCGTACGAACGGGGCGAGCGATCGATCTCTGTTCCGCGTCTTCAAAGACTGGCAGCACTATATGATGTACCGATTGATCAACTCTTACCTAAGGATCCGTTCACTTTAAATTTACCACCGAGTGAATTCCGTTCTGGTGAGATTAATTCGGCGGATCTGATTCTTGATCCTATGATGCAGCCAGAGGTGACCTATCGTCGTTCGTCGCCGACTGAGACAAAAGTTACGATTGATCTAAATCGTCTTAATGAAGTTTCAGGACCTGAGCGTGACGTCTTGAAACGGTATCTTGGAATGATCCAGGTTCAGAGGCAAGATTTCAACGGTCGAATGATTACGATTCGAACCGACGACCTTCGGGTGATCGGATGTATCTTTGAGCTCACTTTAGACCAGATGAGTGCGCGTCTAGATGAACTCGGTTTAAGGCGTTATTGATTGAATTTTTTGAATTCAAGGCTATCGTTTCGTTCGAGGCGATAGCCTATTTGTCGTGATGGGTCTGTATATTCATGTTCCTTTTTGTATCTCTAGGTGCGAGTATTGTGCCTTTGCAACTTGGTCCGATCGTTTTGATTCCATGGATAGGTACCTAGAGGCTCTCGCAATAGAACTCTCCGAGGCCGGTAGCGGCCTTGTCTTCGGCACTGTATTTTTTGGTGGCGGCACTCCCAGCCTTCTTTCCCTTGAAGCCTTATCTAAGATAATGGCAATGATCTCTCTCTCGCCGGGTGCTGAAGTTACCATTGAAGCCAATCCAGAGTCTTTGGCCGATGAACCCGCAGATTATCTGAAATTAGGGATCAATAGGGTTAGTGTGGGGGTCCAATCGCTTAGCGACACCGAGCTAAAGCGTCTAGGTCGCGATCATCGATCATCGACTGCTAGAGCGGCTCTTGGGCGACTCTCTAATAGTGGACTTTCCTACTCGGTTGACCTTATGTATGGTGCTGTCGGGGAAGACTTTGGATCCATCGAAGGGTCGATTGCTCAGATAATGGAGGTAGAGTGCCCTCCGGATCATATCTCCATCTATGGTTTGACAGTTGAAGGCGGTACCCGACTCGCTGCTAAAAAAGAGATGCATCCTGATGACGATGATCTAGCTTGGAAGTATTTGGTGATTTGTGAGATCTTGGATGGTTTTGGCTTTGTTGACTATGAGGTCTCTAATTTCGCACGAGCGGGTCACTACTCAAAGCACAATTGGAGCTATTGGATGCAGGGTCGATATTTAGGAGTTGGACCAAGTGCTCACTCTTTTATTGGAGATGAACGTTCCTGGAATATCAGAGATTCCCTGAGGTGGATCGCCTCGATATCAAATAAAAAGAGTGCGAAAGCGGGCTCTGAGCGCCTAGATGTTGAAACCGCAAAGTTTGAAGGATTGGGCCTCTTGCTTCGTACGGTATTAGGAATTCCGTCCCAGACGTTTGAGATGGAAAACGTTCCCGAAGACCTCTATAGCCTAACCGAAGACCGGCGATTGGTGTTGACGCCTAAAGGACGTCTGCTTCACAATCAGCTGGTTGGATTTATAGACACATCGAAGATTACAATAGAAGAGCTAAACGAATTTCAAGGTAGGCGTCTTGAGGATATCTTGTCCTTTTCGAGCAGTCGCTGACCGAAAATTCCAAAGGACACTTGTAATGCTTTCAAAAAAAATCGCTATGGACATAGGAAATCACCTAGTCCAGTTGGATTTCAATAATTCGCAGGGCGTTAACGAGATGCTTGTGCTCCTTGAGAACTGTTTTTTTGAAGTAGGCGTCGGCGACGATTTAGGGATCTTTAGTTTTCTCGTACGTGCCTTTGATCGAATTGTGGCAATGGACGCACTTGTAGTTGCAAGGGCAATCTCTTCTAATGTGAATAATGGCTATGTGGGCGAGTCTTTGAAATTTACTTCAAGTCAAGAGTATTTAATTGAAGACCTATCAACTCTCTTGATTGAGACCAGAGGCCTTCTAGAGCCAGTAATTGATCCGAGAAGCCAAAGGGAAGCCGTAAATCTATTCAGCAATATATTGCTTGATATCCGCTACAATAAGCCACAAGGGGTCGTGAAGGCTCTCGCTAAGTTGCTCGTGTTGGATGGCGTCGGAAACTTCGTCGATAGCATCAGCGTGATCCTTGAACACGTGGATGCTTTGCCAGGTGTCGACGAAAGTGGGGTGGTCTTTACTGATCTGTCGTCGTTGAGGGTAAAGTTACGCGAGGTACTTTCAGGGGGTCCATTCGAAGCTCTCATAGTAGAAGTGGCCAGAGGTTAGTATCGATTTGGCTGACGACTCTTAGGCAAAGGTTCATTCAAAATAGTAGATACATGGTTGGACTGATCTTTGGCTAGCCCAGTTGAGGCACTGACATATAATTAGCGGGAATCTACTCTTGGGTAAGCTCAAATGGTGCCCTTTGAATGTTTGTTGTCATCGCAAATATGGCTTGACCTGTTTTCAATTCAGCGTATGATTTTTGCAATTTTATTGTCCGCGATGGAATAGATGAGGTCGAATTTACTAAAATTCGCTTTGCATTTAATTAAATTGTAAGCCCCAGAATCCCAAGGGGAGAAATCGCCTTAAGATTCTGGGGCCGTACTTTTATAGGGCATTAGATCAAGCTGAGCTGATCAATTTGGCAAAGTTACAACTATTTCTTGAATGGGAATAGTGGAAATATAGGTTTACCCAATGTCGTATTAGCGATATTCGCCATTGCTCCGTACCACGCCAAGATAGCGGTGATGATTCCGAAGTAGCCACCAATCTTGGTTGTCCCACTGCTGTTTCCGAATGCACCTAGCGTCAAGAAGATAAAGGTGATAGTAAGGACTACGAAGATCGCAGCCAGTACACCATTGGTCCCAAAGGATGCAACGAGCAAGATGACGGTAAAGATGGTCCAAGCAAGAAGGAATAGGCCGGTTGCTTTGTTAGCGTCACTTGCAGGAAGGCCGCCAGCTACGTACTTGACATAGTAGAAGAAGGCGATCCAGAATGCGCCATGAGGTGAATGCAACCGCTCCAAAAACATTGTTGCGTTTGAATTCCCACATTCCAGCGAGGATCTGAGCTGTACCTCCGTAGATGAGTGCTAGTGGTAGCACGACGGCGGTTAGCTTGGCATTGAGGATCCCGGCATTAAAGATGCTTAGCACAAAAGTTGTCATAGCGAAGGCCGCAAGTCCTAACGGACCTGGGTCTGCGATTGTAGGCGTATTATCTGCCATTATTTTTTCTCTGTCCTTTCTGACAAAGTTTCTTCCCCCAATATGACCGCTCTTTCTCTTTATCGCGGCCAATCCCAGGTTCGAGTTGTTCGAGCTTTGTGATTTTGTGCGATTTGAGCTGCTAGTAGTCCCTCTAAGAATTACTCCTATGGACCACTAACCAAGAGCGGTCGATCGATCTTGGCAAAAATCCTTGATCGATCTCATAAGGAAAATCATTGAATTCGTCAAAGACCTTTTGGTTTTTGTAGAACCCCATTGATTTTCCTTATGAAGTGACGACTGCTGCGCATATTTTGTATACGTTTTGAGTCGTCGTTGTCTCTCGAGTAGTTCTTTACTCTTGAGAAGCTTGGCTAGCTGCTGCAGAATTTGCGCGATCGGCTATCTCTCGAACAACATCTGCATTGGCTAAGGTCGTTACGTCGCCGAGCTTTCGCTGCTCGGAAATGTCTCTTAGTAGGCGTCGCATTATCTTACCCGAACGTGTCTTTGGAAGTTCATCGGTGAAGACAATTGAAGCAGGGCGAGCTATCTTACCGATCTTGGTGGCTACGTGCTCTCGAAGCTCAGCAAGTAGGTCGTCATTGCCAACGACGTTACCTTTTAGGGTAACAAACGCAGCGATTGCCTGTCCAGTGGTGGCATCTGCCCGTCCGACGACTGCAGCCTCAGCTACACTTTGGTGATCGACAAGGGCCGACTCGACCTCAAGGGTGGAGATTCTGTGGCCAGAGATATTCATGACGTCATCGACTCGACCAAGTAGCCAGTAGTAGCCGTCGGTGTCACGCTTAGCACCATCGCCGGCGAAATAGACCCATTTGTTCTCTTCTGGCTTGGAGAAGCGTCCCCAATAGACATCTTTGAAGCGCTCTGGGTCACGATATATCGTGCGCAACATTCCAGGCCATGGATGAGTTAGGACCAGATAGCCACCGCCGCCCAATGGAACTGAGTTTCCTTCGTCGTCAACGATGTCGGCACCGATTCCCGGTAAGGGAACTGTAGCCGACCCAGGCTTGGTGGTAGTTACTCCAGGTAGTGGTGAGATCATTATGTGGCCAGTTTCAGTCTGCCACCAAGTGTCAACGATGGGGCAGGTGCCGTTTCCGATGTTCTCGTTATACCAGATCCAGGCCTCTGGGTTGATTGGCTCGCCAACGGTCCCAATGACTTTGAGGCTGGAGAGATCATGCTTGGCTGGGTATTCGGTTCCCCACTTCATGAAGGTGCGAATTGCTGTAGGGGCGGTGTAAAACTGATTCACCTTGTACTTGGCGATAATCTCCCAGAAACGATCCTTGTCAGGAAAATTGGGAACACCTTCGTAGATTACGCTTGTGCAACCATTTGCCAAGGGGCCATAGACGATGTAGGTGTGACCTGTAACCCATCCAATGTCTGCGGTGCACCAATAGACATCGTCTTCTTTTACGTCGAAGACATTTTTATGGGTGTAGGCAGCTCCGACTAGGTAGCCACCGGTCGCGTGTTGAATTCCCTTTGGTCGCGCAGTTGTGCCCGAGGTATAGAGAATGAAAAGCGGATCTTCTGAGTCGGTCTCAGTAGCTGCTTTTTCTGTCGATTGATCTGCGACTAGGTCGTGATAGAAGATATCGCGGCCGTCAACCATGTTTACTTTGGCGCCAGTGCGTGCTACTACGACGACATTGGTTATGGTTGGTGTCTCTTCGATCGCTGCATCTGCATATTCCTTGAGCGCTACGCGGTTTCCGTTTCGCCAAGATTCATCACATGTAATTAGTATTTTTGCTTCGGCATCATTGATACGGTCTCTTAGGGAGTCTGAGCTGAAGCCACCAAATACTACTGAATGGGTTGCGCCCAGGCGAGCAGAGGCAAGTAGTGCTATGGGAAGTTCTGGAATCATTCCCATGTATATGGCGATTCGATCGCCCTTTTGAATACCTAGGCTCTCTAGACCATTGGCTAGCTGATTGACTTCTTTGTAGAGGTCGGAGTAGGTTATGACCCGGGAATCACCAGGCTTGCCCTCAAAGTAGTAGGCGACCTTGTCGCCGTTTTTTTCCAAATGGCGATCGAGGCAACTTTCGGTAACGTTTAACTTTGCATCTACAAACCACTTCGCGAATGGTGCGTTAGACCAGTCAAGCGTCTGGGTCCATGGTGTTCGCCATGAGATGTTTGCTGCTTGACCGTCCCAGAAACTTACGTAATCGTCCCCCTCGGCGTAGATTGATTGCGAATTGATGTTGGCTTGCGATTTGAACTCTTCGGACGGAGTAAATTTTCTTTGTTCGTCCATGAGAGCCTCAATTGTTACCGCATGCTCTTCCGGTAACTCAGGCATAGCTTCCCCCTTAACATTGTGACAAACTTCATACAAAGTTGAAGCGACACGATAATAGGCATTTAATGGTCGCGATGTCCAAACGAAGCAAATAATTCTTATATTTGTTGTTTTCGGATGATTGATCTTGATTTTATGGGTATCATGTATTCTCCCTTTGGCGAAGGATTGCGATTTTCTCTAATTCGTGTTCAACTGTGACCATTGGTGCCCAGGCGATAGCGTGCATATCTTCTCCTCGGATTGGCGCTTATGGGATTTATGTTTGCCTCTCGATCGGACCATTGCGGGATTGGTCCTGTCTAAGATTGTGGCGACGCCTAAAGCACTCCTAGAGAAGCAGGAGACGTCTACCAAAACCATTCGGGCCTTTTAATTTATATAAGCAATTTCAAGCAGATCTTTTTCAAGCTAAGGCGAAATCTTCAAAGCCAATCCAAGAGATAGGCCACGGCTGTTCAAGCGCTATTTAGAGTGAAAGCGTACTTTAAGTACCCAGGGGATTTTTGATGAAAATTTTTTGTTGCAAGAGTTTCGCGCAATCTCCTATCGCATGAGGTAGGCCGGGTACGGTCGAAATTGACGATGGAGCCCGGTGTTTTATGGACATGTTTTGCGCTTCAATATGGAAAGTCCGAGAGGGATCGGTGACGAGCGTAGAGGAATCTTCTTATATTGCAACGTTTATTTGCAACGTTGCAATCAAATTAGGACGTTCAAGGGAGACTTTAAGGCTATGTCTAACAATTGTTTGAGATGTTCGTGCCAAGGGTCTGAAGTTTTTAAGAGATTGTGGACGAGGAATTTTTAGCCATTTTTACTGTCCTGCTTAGCCTCTAATGTTAACATTTGAAATGGATCTTATCAATCTGTCAGGATTAATATATACCTCGAATTGTCGTCTTGATGAGATCAAAAGTTTGGATTAGATGCAATCAATTTAGCATATCGTTGACCAATTAGTTATAAATTATTAAAAGGTACGCTAAGCCATCAATTTATGGGTGGATTGAGTTAATAAACGTCGTAGCGAACGGATTTTTAGGTCTATGACTACATTAATGGATCTTGATAAAATGGGTGTAGGTTCAAGAGATATGAGTTATTGATTGTTGAATTTAAGCCGGACTTGCAGTTATTTCCTAGCTTACATATTAGAGATTGCGATTTAGTACTTTATTCCGTTCTCTTCGATCTAGTGAATGCAATGGATTTTGTTTTGGCTCGTTAGCTTTCAGAGGCTAGGTAGTGGTAGCTGATCGTTAGTCAGACACTTATCGTCAGTATTTGCGAGGTAGCACCGCTATTCTAAGCGGGTATCGCCAGTATAGAGGTAAAACTTCACTTGCTATCGTGTTTATCTAATTTGGATATGGGAGAGATGATAGGACTATAAATTGGGATTATCTATCGTTTCAGCAGCCTCGATTAGTTCGTCAAATATTGACTCTAATGCCTCGTATGGTGCTGATAGATATGGCTTGAAGTTTTGTATATCAATTGAATGTTCCAAAAAATGTGGTTCAAGCGTTTTCATTCGAAGCGGAGTTCTGTATCTATTTGAAAGTAAAAAATCATGGAAGATCGTCTCTTGATCTACTCCGAAACTAAGTTGAATTAGAGCAGCTAAAATACCGGTTCGGTCTTTCCCTGCGGTGCAATGGAAGATCACGTTGTCCTGTTCGTTTGCGATGATTGCGCTTGCAACCCCGAGGAGGTCATCAAGGTGAGTGTCGACGATGGATTGGTACATTTCACACATGTGGTTATCGTCAAGACCAGATAGCTTGCCAGCTAGGATTTCTGGCAAAGCATCGCTTAGATCTGCAATTGTGCTAGTGATGGGTACTTCGATAATTTCGATCTCTGACGACTTCAATAGTCGAGTGGGACTTAATTCGCGTTCTTGATCCCGGCGTAGATCGTAGATAGTCGAGATCTTTAGCTCGCTCAAGACTTTAAGATCTGATTCAGTTAGATTGGCAAGATTGTCACTTCTAAAATATCGCCGCCAAGGCATATGTATACCTTTGAGACCAGCGTATCCCCCAGCGTCTCTGAAATTTGTGGCACCTTCCAGCTTTATGTGGCGCATGGCTAGCTCTTGGCTCTTGCCGTCACTGAATTCAAAGTTGAAGATCGTCATATGGTCAATCGGTGCTTCAAACTTGAGTTCGATTGATTCGAATTTGGTCAGACTAATTATTTCAGTTGTCATCAATCCAATTTGACCCTGGCGTATGGTTCTTAGCAGTACTTTAGGATCGTCGATGAAGGAAAAGAGTCTAAGGCTATTCTGGTTATTATTGGTGTAATTTTCGTACAGATATACAGAAGTGTTCTGGCTATTGATGATTAGCATTGATCAGCTCTTTCTGTCTAATCTTTTTGACGCCATCCCAACAAGGTGGCTTTATCTTTACTTTCGATCCTAACGCCGAGTTGAGATTTTGGGTGATGTTAGGGGTTGATCACTTGAAAGTGTCGCTGAGGTGGATCTTTGATGGCGCTATGTAACCTTTTGAGATCCTCACCTCCATAGTAGCAAAAAAGAGTTACTTGGTTGTCGATGCCCCCTTTGCGATCCAGAAATAAGGGATAACCCTAAGGCGAGATGTTCTAGGTTATTTAATATTCTTTGGGGATTCGGATCTTGTCGATAAGCGGTTTTACTTCAGTTGGTGGAGGTCGACTACAGAGGGTTAATTGTTGTGCTAGTAGGGCCTATAAAGCGCCAGAGGCGGTGCACGGAGTTCATTTGGCTAGGGACATTAAGAGACAGACCTGTTTGGTCTTCATCCTTAACCGCCAGCCTTTTTTACAAATTGGGCTATTGCTCTACCGACTATATATCGGAGAATTCAGATTGTAAGGTTGGCAATTGTGCGCTGTTGGCTTGTCTGTGATTGGAGTTATTCTCCGATCAAATTGCTTTGGGTAAGACTGGTGAATTGATTTCTTCTTTTTCTTTTCAAAGATGGGTTTTATGGCTGATGCTCGGGTTTAGTGCAGCGTTGGCGTAGATTATCCTCTTCCAGCTGGGAATGCCGATCTTCTTCCTCGCAGTTACGATGGCCTTAGAGATATAGCCTGGCGTAGCGGTGCTCAATTGTTGATTTGATCACGATGTTTTAGGTTTCTGCGCGACCTCTATCACCAAAAGGAGTGCACTGATCGCAATTTTTACGGTTTGAAATGTTTTTCCAGTTTGTAGAAGCCATCGAATTATTGATATTGCTAATTGGATCGCTTGTTAATCTGGGATATAGAAGATTAATGTTAAAGGTAATAGATGTTAATCTTAATTTATTTAAATTATCGACTCATACGTAAGTAGTGCGAAAGATCTTTGTTTTACTTAGGTATTTGAGAATCGTGGATTAAGCAAATGTGATTTAGCTTGATTAGCAATTTGGTATTGTTACCGGTTGATTGTTAACGGGGTTGGGTAAATATGCAACCGTTTTCGAGGTGATTGTCGGAGCGATGCTCGATAGTATTCCAGCAAATGCAGGTAAGGAGACAGATGCAGTTGCGTTGACACAAATAGAGGAGGCGCTCGAAAGGAAGTTGTAGGCGATTATTCGATAACCGTGACCTTGGTGATTATTTAATGATTGCCACAAAAATTGAGCGCTAGCGTTCCGATCGATTTCTATCGTGCCATTTTGATAATAGAGAGATTTGTTGACTGTGTTAGCTGCTTCTGTGGCCGCAACCTCAACTCTATTTTGAAGCTGTGTTTTTGCCATGTAAAGGTAATTTAGATCGATCAACAGTCCCGCGAGGGTGATGGCAACCACAGCAATGGCTGGTGCGAGGATTATGATCGAGCCGCGATCTTCATCTCGGTCACAGAAGGTGGTGGCAGCTGATCTACATAATCTTCGAAGTCGGCTACGTTTCATGGACAGCCCTTCGAGATACCAAGGTTGGACGTGGACGACGACGTAATCGGAATTATGGCGATCAAGGGATTGGAGATAGAGATCGTGAAGGTCTCAAGAGTGCAGCCCCCGTAGGTCATATTGGTATTTACGTTGAGCGTTGAAGATGAGATGCCCAACTGCTGTAGATAGCTGGCCGCTAGGGTAAAGCTTTCGCTCTGGCTCAGAGGCGTTTGTCTTATTTGAGCCGTTCTCACCAAGTTACGCAACGTCTGTGAGATGCCGCTTGAGTATTTCTGGGTTACCGACGTGATCGCGAATATATAGCTGGAGAAGCCGAGAACTATTACTAGCGCGATGATGGCTAGGGCTACATCGATAACGCCCGATTCATCTTTTGCAATTGCATACATTCATTACTCCTCTTTGTTAGTTGGTTATTGTGGCACGTGAGCTTATGGACGAACTGACTATATTTCCGAGGGAAAATATCAACGGAACACTGCACTGTATCGCTACCGTGACGTTCATTGGTGCTTTTGTCGTTTCATTTAGGGCACATTGCTTTGCTAACGACCCGAGATCGGCCTTGGCGGTATCTAGGATCGTTGCTCGGGAAAGATAGCCATTTTGGTAGTCGATTCCGGCAAAGAGTCTTGCAGTATCTTGAGCTACCGCAAGCGAGCGGATACGGGTATCAGCTATCCTGGCCAGGTAGACGATTGCCTGAAGGATCAAGAGTGCGACAAGAATTCCAGCTATCGAACTAATGATTCCCGTACCGCTCTCGGAGGAGATTGCTTGCTTGGGATCTTTCAAGTGAGGTTATTGTCCTAACTTTGCAACTTGGGCATTTATGGTGTTGGTCGCAGTTCCCATGGTTGCTTTGAAGGCAACCCATAGGATTACCCCAAGAAAGGCGAAGATCAGGACCGCTATTGCTGCAGAGACGACGCCTTCTCCGGCTTCGTCAAAGTCGTAGCGATCTCTCCACTGAGAAAGCCAATGAACTCCGTCTCCGACCAAAAGGGTTATTTTGATTATTGTTTGATTTATTAGTGACATAGCGACTCTCAATCTTTTGTGTGCGGTGCATACCTTTGGAAGTTGGTTACTGGAGGCGTTCTGGGCGCGATAGTTTTTCAAAGTTGAATTCGAGAGGTGGTTTACTATCCGCTCACGGTGCGGAGTATTGAGAGGAAAGGAATAAATATCAGGATGATGCCTGGTACCAATGCAGCGATTGTGATTGGAATCCAAATTTTTTGCGAGTTTTTTTCCATTAGGGCGAGTGCTTGACGATGTGCATCGACCCTTTGCGATTGAGCCTCATGTCTGGCAGCCCTAGGTAAGTTTCCGCCCCAAAGTCCGCTCTCTAAGATGATACAAAACCGATGTAGAGAATCTGAATTGAATGTGATCTGTAAGATGGCGAGGGCCTCGGAGAGTTCGACTCCACTGGCGAGGGAGAGATTTAAATCTTCAAACAGTGCTCTGCATGCGATGGTTGAGTTTTTGGACAGCCGTGCTATTGCAGATGTGATTGATAGTCCTGCGGAGAGGTATACAGCCATCTTTTCGATATCCAATGCAAGATTTGCATCGATCGCTTTTGTGATTTTAGCTTTTCGGAGTTGGTCATTTACGACTGGGAATGCTACCGCCAAAGTTAGGCCAGATAAAAAGGCTAAGAACGACAAGACAGAGACCGACCAGGACCTGCTCAGAATTGACAGAACGAACAGTCCTATTGTGGCCAAAGCTATGTGAGGTGTGTAGTTGGCTTTTAGCCATCGACTCCGTGCAGTTAATCCCTCTATGAGATCTTTCGAGGAACTATGGCCTTTCAAATTGATTGAGGGCGCACTTTGTTCTGCTATCCAATGGCGAGAGATTCGTTCTTTGGCGGATCGGTTTTTTTGATAATAAACTGATATGGTGATTCCACCTCCGATGCCCGATGAGATTGTCGCTAATGCAGCTGGAATGGATGGATTCATTCTGGAAGTACCGCCTCTTTTGTCTTTAGAGTTGCATACAGGCGCTTGGGATCCGACAGACGGCTTGCCCAAACCCACGTTGCTATCAAAACCAAAAGCGATAGGACAAGACCGAGTTGACCGAGCGAACTTTGGTAGGGCCCTGTCCCTGCTATTGCGCTTCCTGCGCCAAGCATTCCCAAAGGCACGATTATTACGAAGTATTTTGCGAACCGAACTCCTGCTAGGCGAGCCTCATATTCGCTTTGACGATCCCATTCGGCTTGTCTATCTTCTTGTAAGTCTGAGATCAGTGTCATAAGATCTGACCCTGGAGCGTCTTTGGCGACACTCAGAAGTTCAGTGACTATCGAGGTGCCGCTGTCATTTAGACCCTTGGACAAGATGGCAAGGGCTGAGTCGAAAGAGCCAGTAATTGAGAAGTTCCGTTCGGCTTGGTGAAAAAACTTCGATATCGTGGGCGGCGCTGATTTGCCAGATGAAAAGAGTGCGTTCGGAAGCGGTGCGCCCATTGTGCCGATGCGTAGTTGAAGCTCGGAGAGGATTAGTGGCCAGCTTCTAAGTGCATCAACGCGGATCTTTGTCTCTTTTTTGATCTTTAACCCACGGACACCGCCTAATGCCGTGATCGCAAATACAATCGATCCAAGGATGGGGCTAGAGGACAAGGAGAGGGCAGTTCCGGTTGCAAAGATTGAGAGTGCAAAGATCAAAGAGAGTTCACCCGTGCTAAATGTTGACAGTAGAACGTTGACCTTTTCGACTATTTTTTCCTGGTGACCCTGTTTTCCTTGGGTTTTTTCGCATTGGAGTGCGCAATTATGACGGTTGATGCACCAATGAAAGCGATCCCGCTGGCTAGAGTCGTCAGCTCCTTTGTGTTAAAGCGTCCTGGATTAATCATTCAAGAGCTCTTCCATGGTAATGTCAATCCCTTTGTTTCTGCTCTTTTGTCTGAGCCTTTGGGGGAGGAGGCCGCTGGGCACCAACTTATTGTCGACAAGTTCAAAGATCGTGGAAGTTGTGAAGGAATTTGAGTCGACTCCACCGTTGGGATCTTCAACCGCCACAATCTCAGTTACTTTGGGGACACCGTCAATTCGATTTGCATAAACCACTAGGTCGACGGCGTCCGAAACCATTTGAGTGACCGCGCTAAAGGGCATTTGGAAGCCTCCGATTTGGATTAGCAGTCTCAGTCGAGAAAGCGCCGCCCGCGCCGAGGTGGCGTGGATGGTCGTATATCCAGGTACCCCTGATGATAGGGTGAGTATGAGAGGTAGCGCCTCTTTGTCTCTAACCTCTCCCACGATCGCAAAGTCTGGTGACATTCGCAAGAAGCCTGCAACTAAAGTTCTAAGGTCGATTCCGTTTCGATCACTTCTTGTGGGTCGGCTTTGGAGATGTGCAACATTGGGCAGTTCAACTAGAGTTTCTAGGACCTCTTCGGCGATGGTAACTCTCGTCTCAGGTGGCAACTCACCTACCAAAGTCCCCAAAAGTGTAGTTTTGCCGGATCCTGGTGGCCCCGCAAAGATAATGGTCGATCTGGCCTCTTGCGCTTTCAATAGAAAGCGAGCAGCAGAAGCTGAGAGCATCTGCCGTTTGATCAGCTCTGATATATTACGAATTGGCAGGCCCGTAAATTTCCGGATATTTACGATAAGTGACCCTTCTTTGGTAAGGTCGGGATGCACTATGTGTAACCTGGCGCCCTGGGCTAATTGCACGTCTTGGAGACCATCAGCTGGTTCTAGCTTGCGCTGATTTAGGCCATTTTCCGAGAGAATTCGCGCGATAGTTCTTCGCAGGTGCTCTGGGTCATGAAAGCTTTCATGGTGGAAAGTGGTTCCTCTGCCATGTCGTCGAATGAAGATTGAATCGTGGGCGTTGATCATGATCTCCCAAACAGAATCGTCGGCGAGAAGGCTATCAATCGGGCCATAGCCAACAATGTTGGATTCAATCCGTCCCGATATATGCCGCTTAGAGTCGTCAGTTAATGGTCTGTGCGAGTTTCGCTGTTGCCAAAGGTCGATCTCTTGGTTTATGATCCCTACCAGCCTCGGGCGATTTGAGACTATCGTGACGTCAATATCGTTCTCATGTGCAATGAGTTGAACTGATCGCTCGATCTCCTGTAGTGGAGTTTGGGTGCTTATTATTGTCAATTTATAACTCCCTGAATAAGATCCCAAGGATCCAAATGTTCTCCTAGCGGGAACCCGGAGATCCTGGATGGTTCATTTTGGATCTGACATCTAGCGATGATCGTGCCGACATCGACGATTTTTCGGGACCAAGTTTTAGATCAAAAGGGGATTTAACCGATAGATTTAGCATCGAACAGAGTTTTGGCTTGTGCAAGTCTTCTTATTTGCTCAAGTTGTCATTTTTGGCCGTGCGGTTTTTCAATAGAGATCAAGGAGAAAACTGGCTTTTCTGTTTTGAAGCTTGTGGATATACGCCTTGATGACGCTTGGACCCTGTCCGGTCGATTCGAAAATTGATATCAACCAAGCATGATTCACAGTGACTGGAGCGACCTGCTTTGTCGATTACTTAAATATATATCAAACAAGTCCGATAAAGGGTGTTAACATTCGAAATAACTCAAAAAATTTTAGTGATAGATCAAGAGTTTGTTTAGTTGCATGTAACATGCAACTAAAATAAGATAAAAACATATAATTAGGAGCATTATGAAGATTGTTGATAAAGCACCTGAACCAGGTGGTGACGGTCAATCTAAGCAAGAACGGCGTTACCAATGGATGGTTCTCTCCAACACAACTTTGGGCGTCTTTATGGCTTTTTTAAATTCGTCCATCGTAATAATTGCACTTCCTGCAATCTTTAGAGGAATCAAGCTCAACCCCTTGGCGCCTAGTAACGTAAGTTATCTTCTTTGGATGCTTCTTGGATTCTCGGTCGCCTCTGCTGTTCTGGTGGTTTCGCTAGGTCGATTGGGTGATATTCTCGGACGAGTACGCCTTTATACTTTGGGCTTTCTAATCTTTACCCTGGGATCTATTGCCTTAGTGGTGACTCCAGGTAGCGGATCCAGTGCGGCCCTTTACCTTATAATTATGCGAGTCGTCCAAGGAATTGGTGGCGCACTTCTCTTTGCGAATTCAAATGCAATCTTGGCGGATGCTTTCCCGCCATCGCGCCGGGGTACGGCACTTGGAATTAATCAAGTTGCCGGTCTCTCTGGAGCTTTCCTTGGTCTGATTGTGGGCGGTCTTTTGGCGGATGTCAATTGGAGGCTCGTCTTTGGTGTCTCGGTCCCATTTGGTATTTTTGGAACCGTTTGGGCATATTATAAGTTGAAGTCTTCGGCACCGCGTAGACAGATCAAGATTGACTATCTAGGTTCAGGCCTCTTTGCAGGTGGCCTCATTTTGATCCTCATCGCGATCACATACGGAATTCAGCCTGCCCCTGGCCACACAATGTCATGGGCAACTCCGACGATTCTGGCAGAGTTTGCAGCTGGATTCATCTTGCTCGGTCTATTTTTCTACACCGAGACCAAGGTTGAAAATCCCATGCTTCAGATCTCGCTCTTTAAGATTAGAGCTTTCGCGGCTGGAAACGCCGCGAACCTGATGGCAGCTATTGGACGAGGTGGCCTTCAATTTATGCTGATCCTGTGGTTGCAAGGGATCTGGTTGCCGCTGCACGGCTATAGCTTTGCCCGCACCCCTCTGTGGGCCGGTATCTACATGTTGCCTCTTACTGTAGGGTTTTTGGTAGCCGGGCCGGTTTCAGGCTTCCTTTCAGATCGCTTTGGCGCGAGGTTATTTGCGACGCTGGGAATGTTGGTGGCCGCGATCTCTTTTTTCCTTCTGATTCTTCTTCCGACCAACTTCACTTACTGGGTCTTCGCGCCAATTCTGGTCTTAAATGGGATCGGATTTGGCCTCTTTGCGGCCCCCAATAGCTCGGCGGTAATGAATAGTGTGCCAGCTAACGCTAGAGGGACTGCCTCTGGGATGTTGGCTACTTTGACCAACACGGGGCAGGTGCTTTCAATCGGTATATTCTTCTCCCTTATGATTGCCGGAATATCCTCGACCCTGCCTGGTCAGCTATATTCGGGGTTGAGAAGTTCGGGAGTCGGTATTCATAAGGCGGCATACATCGCGCACCTGCCCGCAGTCGCCTCATTGTTTGGCGCATTTTTAGGATTCAATCCTATAAAGACGCTTCTCGGCTCCTCGCTGTCAAGTCTGCCTGCTCACACCGTTGCAACGCTAACTGCTAAGAGTTACTTTCCGACCTTGATATCCAACTCCTTTAAGCATGGAATTACTATCGCCTTTAGCTTTGCTCTTGCACTATGTTTATTCAGTGCCATTGCGTCGTGGATGCGAGGTTCGACCTTCGTTCATGAGGATGCACATAATGATTTGAATGATGAGCCAAAGCCTGTTCAATAAAGATCCTCTTCAAAAAAGACGAGAACTTACCCATTTCTCATTGACTACACAACGATCTAAAAGGAGCGTGGTCAATGAGAAATGGCTTTGTTTTTTTGCTTTGTGGTGCATTTGTCTTCATGATCACATGAGCCGATGGTGAGGACCCTGGGCATTTAGCTCTGAGGAGAATCATCGATATTGATTCTCACAATAGCGAAAAATCTAGTTGCTAGAGGACTTTAGACGAACTTTCATCGTTACTATGGGATCTGTCCTTCTTGGATTCTAGATTGGAGTATCTCGTGCGATCGTTTTACTGTGGAGATGGTGAAATATGAACTTCGAAGATCTGCCTGTTGTGGATCCTAGGGTTGCACAGGTGCCTTTTGGCTCTATGGAAACGGTGACCGAAATTGGACCGAATGCGATACGAATTGTCGCACCAAATGCATCGCCAATGACTCTAGATGGAACCAATACCTATCTTTTGGTGGGCGACAAATTGTCCACATTTATCGTAGACCCAGGCCCTTCGACGCTGGAGCACCTCTTGGAGGTAAAGGGAGTAATCGAGAAAAAGGGGCTTGATCCACGTGGCATTCTTTTGACCCATGGTCACTTTGATCACTCTGAAGCAACCAAGGCTTTCGGCTTAGAATTTGAAGTACCTGTCTATGGGAATGGCCACCTAGATGATTTGGAGATGATACACCTTTCAGATAATGACTCCATCGAACTTGATTCGTCCAAGGTGATAGCACTTGGCACTCCGGGCCACACCGGGGACCATCTTTGTTTTCTTCTACCTGATGGAGAGCTCCTAACCGGTGATCACATTCTTGGCAGGGGTACCTCGGTGGTGGCCGCTCCAGATGGTGACCTCGAAAGCTACATCGGATCATTGATCAAGGTTTACGACTTGGATCGACGTCATCTTTTACCTGGTCATGGACCAGACCTAACCTCTGAGATATCCAAAGAGGTCGTAGGGTATTACCTGAGTCATCGCATGTTGAGGTTGAAGCAAGTTCTATTTTCTTTTGACGAAAATCCAAAAGATGTCAAGGATGTTGTCAGAGGAATATATGGTGATTCGGTCCCGGAATCACTTTTTTTTGCAGCCGAACTTTCCACCCGGGCCTCGGTTGTCGCACTCTTAGAAGGTGGCCATTTGAGAGCTGTTGGCTCAGGGGGCTACATACGCAATGAGGCATCTGATTTTGATATGACTCTCTTTTTGAAGGGGTGATTTGTCGGGCGACTTCTTATTTTGACGGTTCAATTGATTCCATCACTGGCGAGCTCTCCAGGCATTATTCGCCGCAAATTGACCTTAGGTTCGGACTTTGTTTGTTTGGGAGTATCTTCACGTGCAAGCCATGACATCAGGGGTTGATATAACCCTTTGGGAAGTGGTCTAATCGATTCATGAATTGACTCTAAATTGCGCTCAAATCCGCAGGTAAAGATCTTTAGTGCAGCATTATCGGGGCTGACTTTAAGGTTTCGTCTTGATTTTGAGGTATTAGGTTCGTTGTGGAGGATGAATTCACTGCAAACCTGGTTGCAGAGTCGTTCCAATTGAGAATGCTGAGGATTCGAGGAGCGTCGAATGGTTCGATTGGATTTGCAGACTACTAAGGCAATGCAAGCAATGGGCGTCCCAAGCGATAAGACTCGATGGAGTAACCGGAGGGCTCCATGAATTCCTCGCAGGTCTTCGCTAAGTGTGATTATTACACGGTCAGCTAAGGCGAGCGCCACTTCACTTCCAAGGACCGTTGGATCTGGATCTACGGCGTCGACGATCCGAGGAGCACGAATCTTATTGTCGATGTCAAACACCACGTAGTTGAACTCCTCTGTAACTTTATCGATCAAACTCCTTAGGTCGTTCTCTCGTGCTGCCAAGGTATCTTCTTGCCGCTTGGTTCCAACGATCATTACATAGCGCCGTTCTAGACACTGGATATAAAAGTTTCGCAGATAGGTAGCAGTGAGCTCAGACTTTCGCGCGCCAACCATTAGTTCGCCGAGGCCAGGGTGGGCGCGATCGACGTCGTGGTACATTCCGATGTCACCATCGGCTTTCATATCGATCAAGAGCGTCGAATCCATTTGGGCTAACGCTTGAGCGATCGCCATTGAAGTCGTAGATGCCCCAGACCCGCCTACGCCAAGGACCGCAAACGTTCTTGATTGGGGTTGTGGCTTTTGCTCTATTGGATTTGTGGTATTTGCGAAGTTGTATAGCTCTCCTTCGTAGTCAAAGCTATCTATTTCTGTTGGATTGAAGTTGGATTCATGTAAGATCGGATTGAATTGTTCCTGGTTGATTGTTTGACTCTCCAGCCCCTCTAAGAAGCTCTGCTCGTCAAATCCTAGGTGAAGATCGCTCAAGTCAATAAAAGGATCGCTATCTGGGGTCTCGGGTGGTTCTGGAGTTTTTGGCGCTTCTGTTTTTGGCGAGTTTTTTTTAGAGATAGGTTCTATCGCGCCATTGAACTCCTCGACACTAAAGGGGTAGCAAAGGTAGTTACTAGATCCTTCGATCACTTTTTGGGGATTTGGGGTCGTTCCGATCTTGATTGCCTTGATATTGTGTGCCTTGGCAATTTCGTAGATTGAGATCAATTGTTCGCTGGCATTTGAATCGACCAGGATTGCCACGACCAAGGCTTTGGCTTGAAGGTACTCTATGACCTCCTGCGTTGACATTGCTACCGCAAGGTCAACGTCTACGACCGATCCATTACACCATCGACTTAACTCTCTTAGCCAAGCGTGGGTTCCACTTAAGATAGCGATTACTGTTGGTCGGTTGTTAGGGGACGTTATGGATGGTGAATGTCCGTCTTCCATTATTCCTTCTTTGGGGTATAAGCGTCTTTGTTCTTTTGATTGCTAAAGTCTTATCCTGCGAAGTTGACCGCATAGGTTCCTGGGTCATTTGGAGGATTGACTTGGTTCGCGAGATCAATTGAAACTGTCTGAGATGCGGTTCCATTTGCAATTGCTAATGCCGTCATTGAATCTGGGACAGCAACGGTGATGGTAATAGGTGCGTTGGTTGGGGCAGATACGCCTGTTTGAATGGCTGAAAGCGCTTCTACCACGAGGTTTCGCCCCAACACGGTCGTCACCGCAGAGGTGCCTTGCCCAGCGGTGCCATAGATGTCTATGCGATCGCCAGTAACGATTTCGCCATTTAATGCTCTCGATATGGGGATGGCAAATGAGATTAGCCTCTTTTGATTCCCCGACTTGGAGGCGACTACTTCGCCCGGTGACACTGTTTGGCCCGATTCTATAGAATAAAGAGTCCGTCGGCCAATAATTCCGGCTTCGGCAAGGGTTGGTGTCGGCGCACCAACAGTATTTGCTGATGTCACCCGAGCAACAGAAAGGTCACCAGCTGATACGATCTGGCCAGGTAGGATTTGGCGATTAGCAATTGTGATATATCCAACGGTGGTACCAGCTGTTGAGGTGGAGGTAATGGCTTTCAGCGCGAGGCCGACGCCTAGGATCGAGAGAAGAATGCCAACATTTCGATAGATATTGCGAGGTTTCCAACTGGCCTTGTTTGGGCTGGAGCTCAGACCGAGTCTTATATTTCGCTTCGGAAGTGTTTTCAAAGGGGTTTTTCCTTGAGTAAGCGCTCGATTTGAGCGTACGTCTCAATGAGGCCTAGTAGGCAATTTGAAAAATGAAGCAAAATCGTTATATTGACGTCAATATTTACGATATCATAAAATTAGCATAGTTGTTTGATATCTTTCAAAATAACATGATAAATTGTAAGAGCAGAGAAATTGATGTTTCCGCCCGATTTGTTACGAATTGCTTAGCGCCACCCACAAAACTTGCGTAGATCAAAGTGGAACCGAATTCTCCAATAACGAGTTGGTAACTAGATCACCACTTACGAGGAGGTAATTATAATGGCAGTTCACCGAAAAGCTTATGAGGCTATCGACTGGATGTCCTCAAAGGAGGCCTCTGAGTATTTAGGGGTCAGTCTTCAAACTTTGTATAGATTTATTGATTCGGGGTCGCTCACCGCCTACTTTATGGGTCGTGTCATTCGACTTAAATACAAGGACGTTGTGGAGTTCTTGGAGGGCCAAAGAATTGGCAGGGGTACGCTACATTCCATCCTCGAGGAGTCTCAGTAGTTAGTCTCAGTAGTCAGTAGTCAAGAGTCTCGGTAACGAAGAGTCTCGGTAATATCGCCCAAGTCACAGCCTTAGCTCCCTAGAAAATTTTCTTATGGTCAATGTGATCGCTAAGTTTATTTTGCCAATTTTGTGGTAGTCGAAGCGCCAATCAAACTCTCACTCTGATTCGAGCAACAAGTATTGCTGTCTATTAGGGAAATATTTATCTTTGGCTATTTTCTTTTCGAAAGATCTGTTCGCTTAAAATTGAGTTCAAAGTGCTGGGTAAACTCCAATTTGTCCCAGCAATCTTCTCCAAGCAGACATAGCCTCATTTTGACTATGGCCTTCTTATTGAGATCGTTCCAAGTGCTGCCAATGGGAAGATCGTCCTAAATATGGCGATTTCATTTAGTTTTTCTAGAAAGATCAGATCCTCGCCGACTCCGGCGAAGTTGTATAGAGCTTTATGGTTGTTATGCAGTAGCGTAATTTCGAGCTTTGAACCAAGAGGAAGATGCCTATCCAAATAGGCGAGGATTGAAAATTGGGCCTGAACATCAGGACTCTTACTTTTTTTTAGCGCGAGATCAAAACGCTCCTTGAAGGTTACCTCTGAGATCGCACCGAAGGTTATGAGCACTACATCCCTTTGGCCAGTAGAAACATCTTTCTCAATTATCACGGCGTCGCTGAGAACTTTGGCGACTATTCCGGTAATCCGTATGCCCGAAATGGACTGAATGTATATCTCAGTTTGACTACGGGATAAGTTTTCTAAAGCTTTTTTCGTGTCAAGAGGAGCTCTAGCGACCTCCGAAAACGGTGTCTTTTGTGCGCCATAGAGGTTCCGCTCTGCTAGGACTTCATTCATTGCCCATCGATCCAGGGCCGACGTGGGGTTGTCTAGAAAATCTTCCAACTGAATCGATCTACTTTCTCTCCAAGAAATTCATACGGGATGCAGGGGGTTTATCGCAAGTTTTGCGATGTGAGATTTGGAGGCGATTTTGGTCGCAATTAGTTGGCGATGAAGCCTAGGCAGGCTTCTTGGTTTAACAACTCGTCTCGTTCTCGTAACGAACCAAGACTTTGCTTTCAAGTTAACCACAATATAATAACTTAATCTCGGATCCGAGAGGGGGCCGTTGGCCGCTTATTTTTGGAATTACATTGTTAGTGAAGTTACCTGGTCTATCATCCCAGCCAACTCTGACTTGTGACCATAGTGTGAAGATGGTCCTTCCTCGTGATAGCATAAGTAGGTGTAGATCATTTAGGAAGGCGATCTTTTCTTGAAATTTGTTAGCGTGGAGTCTCACCTTTGTCAATGACCGACGCAGTGGTGGTCTTCGTCCCGAGCAATAATCTAATGGCGGGGCTATTGGGACAGGGCGATAAGTTCCTTAGGATGTTGGAAGCGGCATTTCCGAACTCTCTGGTGCACGTCAGAGGGAATCAAATTACGATCGATGGCCCGGATGCAGGTTTATTATCCAAGCTATTTCGCGAATGGGTGGTTCTTTTGGAAGCCGGAGAGGTTCTTGATGAGAATGCCGTGTTGCGTACAATCGATATGATAAGCGCCGATGTCAATCCATCTGAGGTGTTGACGACCAAGATAGTAAAGTCTTCGCGAGGAAAATACGTAAAGCCCAAGACTGCTGGCCAAAAGAGATACTCAGATGCTATAGCGGCAAATACCATAACTTTTGGTGTTGGACCAGCTGGAACTGGCAAAAGTTATTTGGCCGTGGCGCAGGCCGTTCAAGCTTTGCAAGAGAAGTCGGTCAATCGAATTATCCTAACTCGACCTGCGGTTGAGGCGGGGGAACGCCTTGGATTTCTGCCGGGTGACCTCATGGCAAAGGTGGATCCCTACCTCCGCCCTCTCTATGATGCACTCTATGATATGTTGGACACAGAAACCGTTCTGAGGCTTATTGAGCGTTCAACAATAGAGATCGCTCCGCTTGCCTTCATGCGAGGTAGAACTCTAAATTCCAGTTTTATAATCCTAGATGAAGCTCAAAACACCACGCCAGAGCAGATGAAGATGTTCCTAACTCGAATCGGTTTTGGCTCCAAGGCGGTAATCACTGGTGATGTTACTCAGGTTGATATTGCGGGAGGACGTTCTGGGCTACTCGGCCTGGAGAGCTTATTGAGCGGGATCGAAGGAATTGCGTTCGTACATTTAGGTCGCCAAGATGTGGTTCGGCATAAGATAGTTTCTGATATCGTAGCTGCCTATGAAAAGGCTACTCCTCCACCGAATCTAAGGTAGAATTATAATTCTTTTAAGAGACCTTACACCTCTTGGCCTACATGGACGTTTTATCCAAAGAGTAGGCTGTCTGGATAGGTTTGTGGTTGCCTTCCGAGCTATTTGTGCTGAGCATTTCTAATTTGCTCTTGACGAAATGTTGTTATCGTGGCTCCTGCAAAGTTTAGTGGAAGCCTTTCGATACATAGGGTTAGTTAGAGTGACGATTATTGTATATTCGGTCGATGCGCAGCAAGATTCGTCGCTGGACCCTACTGTTTGGGGAGAGCTGACAAGAGAGGTCTTGCTCGCAAGCGGTGTTAGCGGAAATGCCGAGTGTTACCTATCATTTGTAAGTCCACAAGAGATCGCCAAGTTGAATATGGAGTATATGGGAAAACAGGGTCCCACTGATGTTCTTTCGTTTCCAGTAAGTTTTGAAGTGGAGATATCGGCTGAGATTCCTCGTATTCTAGGTGAGATATATATCTGTTGCGATGTGGCACGTGAAAATTCTCAAGAACACCAAGATGATCTTCATGATGGTAGTCTTGAAGATGAATTGGCTCTTTTAGTGGTACATGGCGTATTGCATCTTTCTGGAATGGATCATGAGATAGAAGAAGAGGCAGAGGTCATGGAAGCTCGTGAACGTGACCTACTTAATGACTTTTATTATTCCAAGAAGTTGAAACATTGAGCAGATCGATAGACCTAGTTGAAGACCTAGATAAAAGGGGCGGAAGTCATCCTTTGCGCCTCAGTTTGGGCGTCGGTGGAGACGTATCGGACCGAACGGTATAGACGATGAATATCATTATTGCGGCTGTTGCATGGCGAGCGAGCGATACGCTCACCGTTTTTGCTGTAGTCGTTCTTATAGCTGCGTCCGGCTTTGTTGCTCTGGCTGAGACCTCGTTGACTCGCATAACAAAGGTTAAAGCCTCCGTTCTCGCGGAGCAGAATCGACGTGGAGCCAAGGATCTTTCAAAGTTGATTGAAGAGCCCGGCAAATTTTTGAATGCGATTTTGTTGACCGGATTGGTTTTTCAACTTGTAGCTGCCACGCTGGTCGGAGTTATAGCCGCTCGTCTTTTTGGTGCCCTAGGTGTGAGCGTAGCCATAGTCTTTGAAGTTATTGTAATTTTTATTGTCGCAGAGGCTATCCCAAAAAATTACGCTGTTCACCATGGAGAACGTGCCGCACTGTTTTCCGCCCCTATCGTCTCTTTGTTGGTGCGGTTTCCACTTGTTAGAGGGGCTTCGATGGTCGTCTCTGGTATTACGAATGCACTTTTGAAGGGGCAGCCATATTCTACAATGGGAAATGTCTCAGAGCAGGAGTTGCTTGCTATGGCAGATGCGGCTGCCGAAGATGAGGCAATCGAGGATCAAGAGCGAGAAATTATTGCGTCGGTTATTGAATTTGGCGATACCGTTGCACGTGAAATTATGGTGCCTCGCGTAGATATAGTGGCGGCTGATCAAACTTCCACTATTGACTTCGTATTGTCGCTGGCGTTAGAAAAAGGAGTCTCGAGACTTCCAATTTACGATCACAACTTAGACAATATCACTGGAATAGTTATGATTAAAGATCTGGTTCGCGCTAGTAGGAGCGGACAGCGTTTGGCTTTGGTGGCTACAATAACACGAGGCGCTCGATTTGTCCCAGAGACCAAACCAGTCCTTGCACTTTTACGCGAGATGCAAGCCGGTAAGTATCACCTAGTTTTGGTGGTCGATGAATATGGCGGTACCGCGGGTCTAGTGGCAATGGAAGATCTGATTGAAGAACTCGTCGGAGATATTGTTGATGAATTCGATCTCGAAGAGGATGAAGTTGTTGAAATTCGTCCTGGTTGTTATCGAGTGAAGGCTACTAAAAGTGTTGATGAATTGAATGAAGAGTACTCTCTTTCTCTTCCTACAGGTGATTGGGATACGGTAGGCGGCCTCTTTTTGCAGCTTCTCGAACACCTCCCGAAGGTTGGAGAGGAAGCTACCAGTGGAAAGTACGCCTTGATCGCAGAAAATGTAATAAGAAATCGTGTTGTCACCATTCGTCTTGAGATCCGTGATGGCCCATCTGGCGATTCGGGGATTTGAATATGACTTTTGATGATTACAGATCTGGTTTTGTAGCGATAATCGGTCGACCCAATGTGGGTAAGTCCACCTTGATCAATTCTCTTGTCGGCAAGAAGATCTCTATCGTTTCGACCAAGCCGAACACGACTCGAACAGCGATTCGTGGAATTATAAGTGGGGACGGCTATCAAGTCGTCTTAGTCGATACGCCGGGAATCCATAAGCCGAGATCTCGTCTTGGTGCTCGATTGAATAACACAGCAACAGATGCTATGAGCGATGTGGATTTGGCAGTTGTGGTGGTGGATGCGTCGGCTTCGATGGGTCCTGGCGACGAGAGAGTTTTGGCAAGTGCCCCTCCGGGTAGCTTTATCGTCTTGAATAAGGTGGATCGGGCTTCCAAGAGTGCAATTATGGATCGCCTTTTAAGGTTGAGCTCCTACAACATGGAAGAATATTTTCCCATTTCCGCCAAGACCTTAGAGGGTGTAGACGAACTTCGTGAGGCGATAGTTGCCAAGATGCCAAGCGGACCACCATACTATCCACCAGGTGTGGTCTCAGATACGACTGAGACAGAGTGGATTGCAGAACTTGTTCGAGAGGCTTTGCTGGAGATATTGCGAGAGGAACTGCCACACTCGCTCGCCACAATGGTGACCGAGGTTGAGGAGTCCTATATTCGCTGTGAGATATTTGTAGAGAGGGACTCTCAAAAGGGTATTGTGGTCGGACACAGGGGTTCCAACTTGAAAGAGGTGGGCATTCTGGTCAGAAAGAGCTTGGCTCCAAAGATGTACCTGGAGCTTGTGGTGAAGGTTGCCAAGGATTGGCAATCTCAAAATCGCTATCTTGATGAGTTTGGCCTTTAGCACTTCTAATTGGATTGCAAAGAAAACTTATGGAGTCCAATCAATAAAAATCTATTTTTCAATGAGATACGCTCCTTGGCCAACTTTCATCTTTTAGTGTTATATTTCCAGAGAGATCGCGGTCGTTGTTTGGATTGAAATCGCGGATGTGTTTTAGACTCTCTCCTTGAGTGGGTATCTGAATTTTCAAAAAGTTTAAAGCTGTTTTTGATTTAGAATCAACAGTCGCGATCTATTTGGATCATCCCGTTGGATTGTTTAGGAGCTCGAATGGAAAACGGAGCGGTTATCGAGGCTGTCTGCGGGCGATTTGTAGGTCGTGGAAGTGGAACGTATCCAACGATCGCTGATTTTGAATACAATGAAATAACGATCTTTTCGCTATCTAAAAAGGGATTTATCAAATACTCCCAAGAGACTACATCGATTGGAGACGATACTCCAATGCATCAAGAGATGGGGTACCTTCGATTGGGAGCAGATCAA
Organism: Acidithrix sp. C25; assembly: GCF_904848545.2. Lineage (NCBI taxonomy): Bacteria > Bacillati > Actinomycetota > Acidimicrobiia > Acidimicrobiales > Acidimicrobiaceae > Acidithrix > Acidithrix sp. C25. The sequence goes on along the minus strand of NZ_CAJHCI020000002.1, from coordinate 49,656 downwards.
TCCGTTGAATTTCTAGTCGTTCAGCCGACGGGATTGACCGAAGTTTCGGTTGGGTCCGTCGCTATTTTAGGCGATGGAAGCGTTGAGATCTCAAGTGGTTGCGTTCCGATGTCATCACCAAGTGCTAAGGCGGTGCGACGAATTGAGAGGAAATTTACCTTCGACTCGCTGGGCCTGGCCTATTGGATCTCGATGGCGACGAATGACGTCTTTCTCTCTCATCATCTATCTGGGGTTCTTACCCGAAAGGTGAGTGTCAATTGACCTTCGATCCTAATTGTGATTCGGATTCAGATGTGACGCTCTCTTGGCTGGATAAAGGCAGAATTCCACGGCACGTGGGTTGTGTAATGGATGGCAATGGTCGATGGGCCCAGCGGCGAGGTTTACCACGAACCGATGGCCATTCTGCTGGCGAGTCTGCGTTGATGGATACCGTATATGGATGTCTCGAAGTCGGTGTGAGCTGGTTAACCGTTTATGCATTTTCTACCGAGAATTGGAGGCGACCCGCTGACGAGGTTCGATATCTGATGAACTTCAACGAATCCTTGTTGATGCGGCGTAAGGACGAACTTGATGAAAATGGTGTTCGTATAAACTTTGCAGGCAGACGAGATTGGCGTGTGCCCAAGAAGGTTCTTCGCCAGATGGATGAGAGCGCAGATCAAACCAGGGATAACGTCAAGTTAGTTCTCACTATTGCTTTTAATTACGGAGGAAGGGCAGAGATTATTGACGCCGTTCGATCGTTGCTGGATAGTGGAGCTAAAAGTTCAGACATCACCGAGAAGGCTATCTCTAAACACCTATATAACCCAGATGCACCTGAATTGGACCTTGTGATTAGAACGTCGGGAGAATATAGGATTTCAAACTTTCTTCTCTGGGAGATTGCTTATTCAGAGCTGGTCTTCACCGATGTTCTGTGGCCAGATTTTCGTAGAGAAGATCTATATAAGGCGATCTACGAATATCAGGGGCGAAATAGGCGCTTCGGCAAGATTGGATAGAGATGAAGACCATAGCAGCCCTTGGAATCTTTGGAATTTTTGCTTTTTTACTCTTTGCCGCTATTGGTGGGTTTAGACCGGCTTGGATCGTGTTGGTGGTCGTGATAGTCTTTTCCCTCCTATTTAATATCGGACCAAATAGTAAGCGCAAGACAAAATAGATGCCCCTTTATAACGACCAAGCAGTTGTCTTGCGCAATTGGAAACTTGGCGAGGCCGATAAGATCATCTCCTTATACGGTGTGGAGCACGGCAAAATCAGGGCTGTTGCCAAAGGCGTTAGAAAGACAAAGACCAAGTTTGGCGCTCGACTTGAACCGATCAGCTACCTGAAGATTCAGTGTTGGGAGGGTAGTTCTGAACTGCATATCGTCAGCCAAGTTGAGTCAATTGAACTCTTTCCTAGGATAAAATCCGACCTCGAGCTTTTGCGTAAAGGGCTTGCAATAGTAGAAGTCATTGAGGAGTTGATCGGAGATTCAACGGGTGATATTGAGATCTTCAAACTTCTCGTGCGCGCCCTTGATACTCTGGAGCGGCGTGATTCGCCATATTTGCTGAGTGGATTTTTATGGCGGCTTCTACAGGTAGAGGGTGTCTCTCCTGAGCTCTCGTGTTGTGTTGAATGCGGAGAGCCAGAAGGGCTCGAATTTTTCTCTAACTCTGGGTCGGGACTGGTGTGTTCTAGCCACGGTAGCGCTAAGCGGATTTCAAAGGGTGCCATAGAGGTGATCTCCTATATCAGCCAAGGTGAAGTAGCCCGCGCCCTTGCCCTTGGTGATTCGCCAGTGCGATTAGAAGTTGAAGAGTTGGCGATTTCCCAAGTGGAGAATTTGATATCGCATAAGGTTAAGGCCCTTCATCTCGGTTCTTATTAGAAGAGTTCTATTGTTTTGGCATTAGGATCAATTGGATCATGGCTAATGCTGAATTAATGGAAAAGATTGTAAGCCTCTGCAAGAGACGCGGGTTTATATACCCGTCAGCGGAGATATATGGTGGATTTCGTTCCACCTACGACTATGGCCCCCTCGGGGTCGCGATGTTGCGTAATGTCAAGAACCAATGGTGGCATGCCATGGTGGAGCGCAGACGAGATGTGGTTGGCCTTGACGCCTCTATCTTGTCCACGCCAAAGATTTGGGAGGCTTCGGGTCACCTTGCGAATTTTACCGATCCTTTGGTGGATTGTCGTAAATGTAAGGAGAGATGGCGCGCCGATCATATAGATGGCGTCTGTCCCAACTGTGGATCTAGCGACTTGACCCCATCACGCGAATTCAATATGATGTTCAAGACTCATGCGGGTCCGGTCGAGTCAGATGGATCGGTCGCATACCTGCGCCCTGAGACGGCCCAAGGGATGTTCATAAACTTTGCGAATGTTCTCACAACCTCTCGAAAGCGGCCTCCTTTTGGTATAGCTCAGGTGGGGAAGAGCTTTCGCAATGAGATAACGCCTGGGAATTTTGTCTTTCGAACTCGTGAATTTGAACAGATGGAGATGGAGTTTTTCGTTCCGCCTAACGAGGCTCAAACCTGGTTTGAATATTGGTATCAAGAGCGCTTTGCATGGTATCAAGAAAATGGCATACCGAGCGAAATGTTACGCCTACGCCATCACGAAAAAGAGGAACTGTCTCACTACAGCGCTGGAACCGTAGATATTGAGTTTGATTTTCCTTGGGGATGGGGTGAGCTAGAGGGCATCGCCAACCGTACCGACTTTGACCTCAAATCACACCAAAGCGCTTCGGGGGAGAAACTGGAATATTTCGACCAGGTAACAAACAGTCGTTATACTCCCTATGTCATCGAACCTGCTGCTGGTGCGACCCGGGCTATGATGGCCTTTTTGATTGCTTCATACCGAGAAGATGAAGTCGAAGGCGAAGTCCGCGTGGTACTTGGTCTTCACCCTAAAATTGCTCCTATTCAGGTTGCAATCCTGCCGTTGATGAGAAAGGCGCCCTTGATGGAGAAGGCGGGGTCGATCTTCTCAGCTCTTTCGGATAGATTTCTCTGCGACTATGACGACACTCAATCAATAGGAAAACGATATCGACGCCAGGACGAAGTTGGAACACCAGTCTGTCTAACTGTCGATTTTGATTCACTCGAGGATGATACAGTTACATTGAGAGATCGTGATTCGACTAGCCAAATTAGAGCCAAGGTGTCGGATTTGCCGAGTGAGATCGATAAGTTATTTAGCGCTTTTGAGAGATGATTCTTTGAATGCGTATCGTTTTGGCGTCTTTTATTTTGATGGCGCTTTAGCTTCGTAATACCTTATTTTGGAGCTTACGAGATGATATTTATCGTTGACCATAAATCGTTGACCATAAATCGTTGACCACAATGAATCGCACAACTGAAGCTTTATATGGATTTTGTAATCTCCGGTGATCTTTGATCTCCGGAGATTCCTCATTAGGGTGGTAAATTGGCTGATTGAAACGCTTTTTATGAAAATCAATTCGCACTTTCAGCCAAGGTAGAAGTTGTGTCATCGCATATTTTAAAGCAGTATGGATATATATAGTAGTCAAATTGTATACATTGAAAAATCACCCTTATGGGTGATGATTTTTTACTATCTATTTGACAAAGTTAGTTAGCATAGAGTTGCTATGAATTTTGTTTTTGACTTTGATTTTCACCATGCTAAAGCGCCTAGGGATATGCGAGATCTTTTGGGTGGCAAGGGCGCCAATCTCGCCGAGATGACTTCGGTACTCAAGCTTCCAGTGCCCCCAGGCTTTACGATATCGACACAGGCTTGTCGTGAATATATGCACTCTGGATGGATCCCACAATTTGACCTTGAGATAGATGCAGCGCTTGGTCGTCTCGAGGACAAGATGAAAAAGCGAATCGGAGATCCAACAAATCCACTACTGGTCTCGGTGCGTTCTGGAGCAAAGTTTTCAATGCCTGGGATGATGGATACAGTCTTGAACCTAGGGCTTAACGATATAAGTGTCGGTGGTCTGCACGATCAAACACAAGACGAACGCTTTGCCTACGACTCCTATCGACGGTTTATTCAGATGTATGGTCGAATCGTCTTGGGTGTCAAAGGCGAGGTCTTTGATGATCTTTTCGATGCGGCAAAGGATTTGGCGAGTGCGCGTTCGGATTCGCAGGTACCAACAGTTTTGTTATCCTACTTGGTGAACTCATATAAAGAAATCGTACTTCGATATGTAGGAGCTGCCTTCCCTCAGGATCCCAAAGAGCAATTGCGGGGGGCAATTGAGGCGGTATTTCGTTCATGGAACGGCGAGCGTGCGATCGCCTATCGACAACGGGAGGGAATTCCCGACGACTTGGGTACTGCGGTGAACGTCCAGACGATGGTATTTGGAAATCGTGACGATAACTCAGGGACTGGTGTTGGCTTCACGCGTAATCCATCGACCGGTGAGGCCCTCGCGTATGGTGATTTCTTAGTCAATGCACAGGGTGAAGATGTCGTTGCTGGTGTAAGAAACACGGAGCCTCTTTCGGCCATTGCACAGCGTTTCCCGGTTATAGATAAGGAGCTGCGCGAGATCTTTGGTCGGCTAGAACGTCACTATCGAGATATGTGTGATACAGAGTTTACGATCGAGCAGGGCAAATTATGGATGCTTCAGACTCGCGTGGGAAAGAGAACTGGCTTAGCCGCCCTGAAGATGGCTGTCGATATGACCAATGAACCCGATATCGGCCTATCTCGCGAGGAGGCAGTCCTTCGTATTACCTCGGAACATTTAGACCAGGTATTGCATCCGCAATTTACGACAACTGAGGTCGAGGTTATCGCCAGAGGGCTAGGGGCATCTCCAGGAGCCGCCGTTGGAAAGGCCTACTTTAGTAGTGAAGATGTTATAGCAGCTACTCAAAGGGGTGAACGGGCAATTTTGGTCCGCAAGGAGACCTCGCCTGAGGATGTGAGTGGCATGCTGGCCGCAGAGGGTATAGTCACATCTCGGGGAGGACTTGTCTCTCACGCTGCCGTAGTGGCTAGAGGGTGGGGCAAGCCAGCCATTGTTGGTGTGGATTCGATTCACATTATCGGTCGCTCCTTCGTAGCAAACGGCTTTAGTGTGGTTGAAGGTGACGAGATATCACTAAATGGAACGACCGGCGAGGTGATTCTCGGAGCCGTAGAGGTATCAGTCTCTGAGCCTTCTTTTGAATTTGAGATGATTCTTGGTTGGGCGGATGATATTCGTAAGGGTAAGGTTGCGGTTAGAACTAATGCCGATACCGCTCAAGATGCCGCTAACGCTCGTAAATTTGGAGCTGAAGGTATTGGCCTATGTCGTACTGAGCATATGTTTTTAGCTGAGGATAGGCTTCCGATCGTCCGAAGGATGATTTTGGCCGAGACCGAAGCGGATGAGGCAGATGCACTCGAGGAGCTTCGGATTGCGCAAAGGATCGATTTTCGGGAGATCCTGCTCGCCATGGATACTTTGCCAGTTACGGTTCGCCTTCTCGATCCTCCCCTTCATGAGTTTTTGCCTGACACAGAGTTTTTGGCGATCAAAGAGGCTTCGATTGGTCTAACCGAAGAAGAAGGGCGGCTCTACAAGGCAGCTCGCGCTTGGAGAGAGGTCAATCCAATGCTGGGCACGAGAGGCGTTCGCCTAGGGGTTATGAAGCCGGGACTCTATAGCATGCAGGTTAGAGCTTTGATTGAGGCGGCTCGAGATTTGGCCGACAATGGATTTCACCCCAATGTCGAGATAATGATCCCTCTGACAGTCGCTAGGGCAGAGCTTGAGCTAGCTCGTTCGTGGGTTGAAGATGCAATCTCTTCCGAAGGTGACTTTGGAGATGTGGCTATTTCTATTGGGACTATGATTGAGACTCCAAGAGCAGCCATTTGTGCCAACGAAATAGCACAGGTCGCTGAGTTTTTCTCTTTTGGTACGAACGACCTAACGCAGATGACTTTTGGCTTTTCTCGTGATGACGTCGAAGGCAAAATGATGGCGACTTACATAGATCAGGGCTTGCTTCCGTCCAACCCCTTCAAAAGTCTAGACGGTGATGGAGTTGGGGAATTAGTGAGAATTGGTATCGCCAAAGGAAGGCAGGGCCGTCCGTCTCTAAAGGTGGGGATATGCGGAGAACACGGTGGTGATCCCGCATCAATCGATATCCTCGTAGATGCTGGCGTGGATTACGTCTCATGTTCACCATTTAGGGTGCCAATTGCACGTTTGGCAGCCGCACAAGCCGTCCTTCGCCATGGCGTGAGCGATAAATAGTATTATTTTCGCGGAATCGATTCAATGATTTGGTGATAGTAATCCCGCTTGAGTGTTTGTGGGATTGACTCTAGAGCATAAAGCCCAAATTAATGTCTTTTATATCACCTCCAAAGATCCCAAGGCGGGATCTTTGGAGTATTTTTAGGAGACCTCTCATCTATTCTTAAACGTCATTTCGCGTATATCATGAGATTTGAGGCGTAAATTGGAATCGCTCGGACATCCTTTTGAGCGTTGAACGAATAGCTATCTTGTAATTTGAGGGTTCAATTTGTGCCAGTGGATCTGTTACTGTGCGATGGAGTCAATATCGACTTCGCCATGTGCGCTTTGAATAGTTTGGATGAGTTCCGATACGCTTGATCCCATCCCTCCTACTATCGTCCGGAAGCCGTTTTCCTCGAGGAGTTCTTTTGTAATTAGGGCCGATGGTCTTGCTTTTGGATTTGTTACAGACAGTACAACAAAGTCCGGCTTGTCGGTTTTGGCAAAATCGACTAAATCTTGCATTGGTACCTGTGAACCAAGGTGTTGAACGAGCCAGTGGTGAAAACGGAGAGAGGCGGTCGCCATCATAGAGGGTAATTCATGTTCGTCTCCCACGGGTGTGGTTACTACTACTTTACCGTGCGGTCGTCCTCGTCGTTGATATGATGCGGTCTCTAGAATATGGCAGCAAATCCTACTTGCCCTGTGCTCTACGGCGACTGAAAGGCAGCCCGTAGTCCATTCTTGGCCAATTTCATATAGAGCAGGAGCCATCATCTTTTCGATTGCCTCTACGATATCGAGCCCTCCAACCAACAGTCTCTCAAACTGATCTTTGGCATTTGAAGCGCTACCTGTGATCAGGTTGGTGTAGAAGTGTTGAGATAGGACTTCCCAATCTCGAACTTTTGTAACCTCGGGCGGTGGGATTGGAGAATATCGAGCGTCTCTGAATGCCGCTAGGTCGCTTTTGTGAACTCGATAGCGAGTCCCTACCTTCTCCGCCTTGAGGACGCCTTCTCGAATCCAACGGTAAGCCGTCTGGTAATGCACACCTAATATCTCTGCTGCATCCGCCAATTCAACGTATTGCGTCATCACATTCAATTCTACTTTTCAAATGAGTTTTCGCCATGACCTCAAAGTTCATTTGCAGCCATACGACTTTTGATCTTCAGGATGAATACATCAAAATAAAGATCCATTTTTTGTACTGGGTCCTCATCAATGATCGCCCTTATTGTCCTAGTCGTCGGCAGTAAAGTTCGATCTAGGTAGGTTAACTTTTGCTGCTGTTTCAAACTATGGAGTTAATTTTACAAAATTATAACTATAAAAATAGCCAGATTACAGCGTTAGTTGTGACGCAAAGTGAAATTTCTGAATTTTATCTGAATTCGATGGGGTCCGTTTCCAATCTCTTGCTTTGATCGGATTTGAACGCTGCGTCGGCTTCGAAGTTGAAGAGGTCTTATTCTTGGTTTTTGGATTTATAAAACAGTTTTATTTCCTTGGCGTAGACCTCCAATCGATAGCCGAGTGTTCTTTGTAGTCCAAGTTGCTTGCCTACTATTTTGTGCGGTATCTGGAATTGATAGATGCGACAATGGGGTCGAATGTCACAGCTATTTTATGAGTGATGATAACTTCAATGCCTTTCGCATAGACTCATCGGTGTGAGCTAGATTTTGTTTATAAGGTACAAAAGTGTGCCAAGTCACATGGCTTGTGCTCGTATCGTGTCGTATTCATCTTTGTGTGGACCTTTAAAATAGAGTTGCTCCCCTTGTCTGCGGTAGGTGATTTTCTTTGTGCGACTGGGCGTCAACCTGATCTCTTGAAAGCGGTTTTTAGTGTCAATTCCATCCTCTGAAGTGACTGCTGTGTTAGAACGCGTCGACCTGATTGGTTTGGTCTCCGAACACGTGCCTTTGCGTAGAGTCGGGAACCGTTTCGTCGGACTGTGTCCCTTTCACTCTGAGTCCACGCCGTCGTTTTCAGTAAATCCAAAATTAGGCGTTTATTACTGTTTTGGTTGCCAGGTTTCTGGCGATGCAATCTCGTTCGTGCGCTCGATAGAGAAGCTCGATTTCGCAGACGCAGTGGAATATCTCGCTAATCGTGTTGGTATCTCGATAAGTCGTGATTCGGGGGAGGACTCTAAGGCCAAAGGTCGCCTAAAGGTGTTGCGTGAGACGATAAGTAGAGCCAAGGAGTTTTTCGTCGCAAATTTGAATGACGGACCTAACTCTAAGATTGCTATTGACTATTTGGAGAGCCGAGGCATCTCTGCCAAGCTCAGAGATAGATTTCAAATCGGATTGTCCCCAGGTGATTCTCTTGCACTTTCTAGATTCCTAGGAGTCTCTAATGGCCTCTTTAGTGCCAGTGGCTTAGGGTTTGTTGACTCTTATGGCCATCAAAGAGATATGTTTTCGGGAAGGATAGTCTTCCCGATCTTTGATCAATCGAATAATCCTGTGGCCTTTGGAGGAAGGGTTATCCCTGGAGTTGAATACCGTGGAGAATCCGAGCCTGCTAAATATAAAAACTCACCTGAAACCGATCACTATGCCAAAAGGCGTACCTTGTATGGCCTGAATCTATCAAAATCTGAGATAGTACATAAGGATATGGCGATTATATGTGAGGGGTATACAGATGTCGTTGCATTCTTCAAGGTAGGTCTTGAAGTGGCTGTGGCTACGTGTGGTACTGCCTTGACGGAGGAGCACCTCGATCGCCTTAAGAACTTCTCTAAAAATATTGTTTTAGCCTTTGATGGTGATAAGGCTGGGGCGAGTGCAACCGAGCGGATATACGAATGGGAACGTAGATTTGGTTTAAATGTAAGGGTGGCTAGCTTTCCCGACGGGGAAGACCCAGCATCACTTTCGCTCTCATCGCCGGATCTCCTGAGAAAGGCGATCGAAGAGGCTCAGCCATTTTTATCCTTTAGACTCAGGCGATTCTTTAAAGATAGTGATTTAAAGTCAATCGAGGGGCGGGTGAGTACGAGTAATGGCGCCATCAATATTATCTCTGAGCATCCCAATCCTCTTATTCGAGGGCAGTATCTGATGATGATAGCTGACGCTTGTCGGCTAGAGGTTAAAGATTTAGAGCGGCGACTCGAGAGAACTGTGCGTGCTCGCCGTTCACATAGCGAACCAAGTCAGGAACTTGTCAAAGGTGTAAATCAACCAATGGTTTCCCCAGTTCAGCCTCAAGACGACGCCAATGTTGATCTGGCCCCTTTGTCTGAGGATGATTTTGATCAACTTTCTTCGACACTGCCGCCGCGTTATTCTTTGAGCGAACTCCTAGATGGTGAATTTAGACCATACAATGAAGCGATTAGAGCATTGATCGCAAATCCCACAGATTTGGGCGACTATATGCCTCCATTTTTATTTACCCATCCGATACACCTGGAGTTGCGTGAATATTTGACTACATCGAATGGCCTGGAACTACGCCACCAGAGCGATCTTCCCCTAAGCGAAACCGCACGTAGCCTAATGGCTCGACTTTCAGTTGTTCCCTCGGAGATGGATGAGGTCGGTGTGATAGCTCAACTACTCGAACTCCACTGTGATCGCACGGTCGAGGGACTCCTTCGTCGGATCAGAAGAATGGCTCAATCGGGGAACGAGGATGATTTGGTCCTGTTGGAGATCTCTTCGACTATGGCTTTTATTAGGTCAGAGCGAGCGAAATTGCGGGACTCGCTCACTCTTGATGAGGCAGTTGGGACTTTACTGCGATATTTTTGGGAGAATGAGGTGCCAGAGTGAACTCCTTGGCAACCAATTGCAACTCAAGCAATCTTGGGCGAGTCGGGACTTTCAAATGACCGATATGAATACTACCTCAAAGTCCTCCCTTGAATCGGATATCTCCTTGCGTGACTATTTGAAAGAGATATCGAAATATCCACTTTTGAATTCTGAAGAGGAGCTGGAACTGGCCAGTCGGATCGATGCTCGGACTCTAGCGCTGGTTCGCCTTGAAGCCAATGAGCCCCTCGAAGGTGATCAAGAGCTTATAAAACTTGGTGATTTGGCTAAGTTGAAACTTACCAACTCCAATCTTCGATTGGTGGTGTCGATAGCTAAACGTTATCGCTATCGAGGTCTCTCGTTCTTAGACCTTATCCAAGAGGGCAATATTGGGTTGATGCGGGCTGCTGAGAAGTTCGATTACCGAAAGGGCTTTAGGTTTTCGACTTACGCCACTTGGTGGATCAAACAAGCTATTGTTCGATCCATAGGTGAGCAGAAGGGTAATATCCGGATCCCACAGCATATCCTCGACGATCTAAATTTGATTACAAGAATTAAAGGCACTCTAAAGCAGGAGTTGGCTCGGGATCCAACGATGCCGGAGCTGGCGCGTGCTTGTCAGATGCCCCTCGAACATATCGTCGATCTCCTAAACATCAAGTCGGACTCCATCTCGTTGGATCAGAATTTAAAGTCAGACTCCGAAGGGGAAGTCACCTTGATGGACATGATTGAAGATGAGTCATCGGCGAGTCGCTATCTTGGTGTTGAGCAGGAGGATATTAGGGGGCGCTTACGTCATGCCTTGGATGAATTGGGCGATAAAGAGAGGGAAGTTCTTTCGCTTAAGTATGGTCTTGGCTCTGCAGCAGTTCCCATTCGTGACGACGAGATTGCTCGACTAATGGGTGTGTCGAAGGAACGGATTCATCAAATTGAGTCACGTGCTATGCGTAGGGTGAAATTTGGAAATTCCGCGGAAGAACTTCGAGGTCTGATAGACCTTTAACCCTCGAGCTACGATGACTGACCGTTGGTGGATGGTTGGTAACTCGGAGCCCAGGCGAAATTATCTCATAATGTATTTTGAGTGTATTGAAGTTGGGTTCAGCGTGCTAAATTGTAAAGGTACCTTTCCGGGGTAGCTCAATTGGCAGAGCACGCGGCTGTTAACCGCGGTGTTGAGAGTTCGAGTCTCTCCCCCGGAGCTTTTTATTTTTCGAGGTCGTAGATACTTTTTTTGAGCTTGGCAATTGCCAAGCTCAACTTTTATTGCGATTCTTCTTCGGGTTGACGCAAAGCCAACTTTTTCCTCAGGGTTATAGATCCAAGGTATTGACCAATTGGGGCGTTTGTTTGTTTTAAGTGCAATTATCGCTAAAGCCAATGCGAAAGATTTGTCTCGCTCGTGGATTTAATGGCTCTTGGATAAAATAGCAATCGGTTCAAGTGATAATTGCGAAATGGGTATGTGAAGTATGTTTGACGTCTCTTCGATCTTGTCGGTCATGCCAGACAGGAAAGCTCCAAGGATATGTTTTGTCTGCGCTGGAAATATCTGTCGGTCACCTATGGCGGAGTTTGTAGCAGTTAATGTCGCTCTCGACCATGGCATGAGTGCTCAAATCTCTAGTGCTGGGACTGGATCCTGGCATATCGGTCAAGATGCAGATCCTAGGGCACATGAAGCACTTTCACGAAAGGGCTACAGCTCGCATCGCCATAGCGCATCTAAGTTCGAACCTAATAAGTCAAGGGACCTGGATCTAATTGTGGCCCTGGATAACGAGAATTACGACTTTTTGCGTCGGCTAAGTTCCAAGAGATCTTGGAAGGCTGAACTTGTCATGTTACGTTACTTTGATCCGATGCTAAGCGGCCTTCATTGGGAGCCTTCGCATGAGTTCGATGTGCCAGATCCTTATTTAGGCGATAGCTCAAGTTTCGACGAAAGCCTTGCTATGATTGAACGTTCGATCATCTCTTTATTCGAAAAGCTTGCTAGCCGCTTAAGCCAATTAATAATAAGTGCAACTCTTTTGATAGGCCATTACCCTAAGCCTGAATCCACAGAAATGGACCAGCTTGAGCCCTTCGGTGTGACTCTGAGTCGGTTTTTTGGAACTGATTTAGGTTTGACGGAGGGTCTATGGCTTAAATCTGGTTTCAGAGTGCCAAATATGACCTATTCGCTTTGTGATTGAGCCTTTTTGGTCATTTTTGAGATTCTGAAATCTCATTTTGGGTATAGTGACCTAATCCCTTGTCTTCTAGAGCAGTTCCTTCAAGTAATATTCAGTGTGTTAGGTAACCAGATGTTCAGGTGATGGCGATCTCAAACTTTCTGATCCGATCAAGAGCCTCTAAGAACTTATCCTTATAGTGCCAGTGTTCTTCAAGATGGAGTATTACTTTTCTAGCTGAACGAGTGATATGTCCTGCGATCTGAAAGTAACACCGTCGAAGCTTTGGTGTGGTGATAACAGTTTCTGTAATAGCACCTATTCGCGCCAGGTTGTGCAGTTGCACCGTGCCAGGTTGTGTGCAGTTGCACCGTGCCAGGTTGTGTGCACTTGCACCGTGCCAGGTTGTGTGCACTTGCACCGTGCCAGGTTGTGTGCACTTGCACCGTGCCAGGTTGTGTGCAGTTGCACCGTGCCAGGTTGTGTGCAGTTGCACCAATGGCTAATTAGACCAGAACTAACCAAACGGCATTAGCGTTCATGTATCTGGATGGAACATGATTCCATCTAGAACCTCCTTTGAGATCCTTGATGACTAGTTCGATCTGGGCATGTGCTCGGTGATCAGCCTCAAGGAAAAGCGTTTCGCCTTGTCGATCGGTAATAAATGCGTGATAGTCATAGTCACTAAATAGTGCCAGCTGAGACCCTGGAGTAGGCTTTGTTCTTCCTACGATAAGACGAACGTCTTGTCTATCTCTTGCAAATGCGCGATATTTCCCTGTATTTCCCTGTATTCAACTTCGGCTACATCAGCTCCACCTTCAAGCCAGTAGGGAATTGAAGTCCAGGCATCCTCTTGGATATCGGAGATGATACCTTTTAGTCTCTTGGACATCCGTGTTGTAATGCAAATGCGAACATCACCCGCACTAGCTGCGTCTCTAACGGCTCTTGAGTAGAACCCAGAGTCAAAACGCATGGTTATTTCACCAGTTGCTCCAGCGGCTCTGGCATTGTTGATTACCTGGGTTACAAACTCCCCGGCACCACGAGCGGTATTGGCGTTGCCTTCACGTGTCACTATTCCAAGAATGTCACCTGTTTTACCAACAGCTGCTAGGTGTGGGTGATACCCCCTTAGGTTGGTATAACCAAAGTAAGCTCCTTCTTTTTTGTTTCCATATACCTGACATATCGTGGAATCAACATCAATGGTGAGTGACTCATCACCTGGACCTACTCCAGCTAGCCAGGCTCGTTCTAGCAACAAAGCTGCAACTCGTTCAACATCTGCGATGTCACTGGTCTCAAAACTACGCAAGAAGACACCGAACCTAGATGGTGCTGGCATTATCTGACCAAGAATCACTTGCGCATTTGGGCTTTCAAGGATTGCAGTGTCATCAATGCAATCACCACCGGCCAAGATAGATGCGACGATAGCCATAGCTTTTCTGCCAACATTTGCTCGTCCAGGACGATCCTCTAGGTCAATGTGTAAATCAAAGAGATCCCTAAGGCCAAGTCTCTCAGCAAGGGTGATAGGGAGTATTAACCCACTGTTGGAAACTGCGTTCGAATCGTCAAAGGTGACTATCAAACACTCTAAAGCACTAGCAGATGCTCGCATCTAAAAGGTGCTCCTTGAACTGATAGATTTGAAGTGTCTTCAAACATCATTCTACCAGTTCAGAGCACCTTTTCTATGCCAAAATCAAAGTTGAGCGGCTAAATTTTCGGTGGATCCAGGCTAAGTGTGACATTGGCTCACCTTTGCTAACTTCAAGAAACTCAAATTCTAAAAGAGGTTGAAGTTCTAAAATGGCTACCAGCCGCTTCTAAGAGACCTTTCTTGTGAATATTTTCATGGGCCATCGGCTCTAAATTGGTTATTTCTGAGCTGGTAGTGCGAATCTGGGCATTTGGAAGACCTCTGCATTCGTACTGGCTTGTCGTTGTCTATTTTTACACAGCGCCAAATTGTTAAATGGCAAATAATTCCTTTGTAATTGGGCTATGGTGAGACTTAGGAGAGCTTTCATTCTCAGGATGATGAGCTGAATTATTTTTTTAGAAGGTGCTCTATGAAGCTTGGTTTACAAATGGGATATTGGGGATCAAAGGCGCCAAGTGGCGCTCTTGAATTAGTGAAAGAAGCAGAGGCACTGGGGTACGATTCTGTCTGGACTGCTGAGGCTTATGGCTCTGATGCGCTGACCCCTCTCGCCTGGTGGGGTTCACATACCTCAAAGATCAAGCTGGGTACGGCGATTATGCAACTGAGTGCTCGGACTCCAACGGCTGCGGCTATGGCGGCAATAACTCTGGACTACCTCTCTGATGGTCGGTTCATTATGGGAGTTGGCGCTAGTGGCCCGCAAGTCGTTGAAGGTTGGTATGGAGCTCCATATCCCAAACCGTTGGCACGCACTAAAGAATATGTAGAGATCGTACGATCGGTTTTGAGGCGCGAAGGACCGGTCTCCTATGATGGTGAGTTCTATCAACTTCCATATGGAGGCGGAGAAGGTCTTGGAAAGGCTTTGAAGTCCACGGTTCATCCGCTGCGTGGCGATCTTCCTATCTTTTTAGCAGCGGAGGGCCCCAAGAATGTTTCACTGGCGGCACAAATTGCTGATGGTTGGTTTCCTTTTTGGTTTTCCCCAAAGAGCAATGATTTTTACTCATTGGCTCTTCAGGATGGATTTAAAGCTCGTGGCGAGGCATATGACTCTAGCAAGTTTGAAGTTATTTGTCCTATGCCCATTGTGATCAACGACGATATCGAAAAAGCCGCCGATGCCATTAGGCCCATGATTGCACTTTACATAGGTGGAATGGGCGCCAAGGCGAAGAACTTCCACGCTGATGTCTTCGTGAGGATGGGATACGAAGCTGAGTGTGCTCGTATTCAGGACCTATTTTTAGCTGGAGCTAAAGGTGAGGCTATGGCATCGATTCCTATGACGATGATCGAAGATGTGGCATTGATTGGTCCTAAGGATAAGATTCGACATGATCTCGAACGATGGAAGGAGACGGTAATAACTACCGTGGTCACAGGCGGCGATATTGACTCGCTCCGGACTCTAGCCGAGCTTATCCTTTAGCGCGATCAATCAATCAATTTCTTGAGATACCTCTATCGCACCTCTTTATCGAGGTTAGATAGAGGTATCAGTCGCTCATATTGTAAATGTTTAGCTACCTATCGATCTTTGGCCATCAGGCGTTTTGTTGGTTTGTTGTAATGATTATTTTGTGGTTTCATTTTTCCTATGGCGCCTTTTTAGGCGCCTTTTATTGCTTATAGTCCATTGAAATGAGTTCATCGTAAGGGCGGTGTCCCCTAAGGCATTTTGATAAGGGCGGCGATTGCCTTTGCAGAAGGGATGATCTGTAGTGTTCTAGCCCCATTATCATAAATGTAATTGAAGCGCCGGGCAAGAGTGAAGCGATCTTTGAGATCCAGGGTTCGCAGGTGACCCCAATGACTGGATATCCGCCCGTAGTGGGGGAGTCTCTCATCATGATGATCATCTCTCCAGAGGGCGTCACTTGAATGGCTCCGCAAGCCATAGGTTTCGATCGATCCAAATTGCTAATTGGCCTAAGTGCTAGATCTGGCATGAGGCGGATTCCTACTCGTGATATCTTCGATGAGATGGTAAATCGATTGTTGAGAAAACGCTCCGTAGTTTCGTCCGAGAAATATTTAATATCTGGACCTAGCATCACCGGAACTGATAACTCTTTTGATGTTGCCGTTTGGTTCATCTCAATATGGTCAAAGATGGTATTTTTTTTATTAATCTTTATATACAAAAGGTCATTTGAGCTAAGGGTCGGACCTATTTCACTAAGCGAATCAAATGAGGTAGATCCAAGCGTCCTATCACAGGCAAAGCCACCGGCAATGGAGAGGTAGACGTAGGCACTGTCTCCGCGATTTGAAATATGGAATACGTTGTTTTCATTAAGAGCCAATGTCGTATTGATAGGAACTTCATGGTTGTCGATTCTAAGGGTAGCTCCCTGTCCCACGACTGCCACATAGGCGCTTTTGGTGACCTTTACTTGAAGTGTTGATCCTATAGGAATCTCGATCGACGTTGCTTTGACCGGGTCATTGCCCAAAATCAAGTTTGACAAGCTAAAGGCTGATCGATCCATAGCCCCTGAGTTGGATATACCCAGATGGTTGAGGCCGAATCTCCCTAGATCCTGGAAGGATGGGTTACCAATGCTCTGTGTTACTACTCCAAATCGAAGGAGATTTTTGCCCGACGGAACTAGCTGGATATCGTCAGTATCAATTGGAGAGCTGTTTACGGTTATGGGTTTTGACTCGACCTCCTTGAAGGTGACTGTGTCACCTCGATGTAGTGCCATTGGAGGGTTATTTCGGATATCGAAGAATGAACTGGTCGCAGATCCGATTACGTTCCATCCGCCTGGGGTGGCAAGTGGATATATCCCCAGATATTTGCCGCCAATCGCCAGAGATCCTTTTGGCAGCTTTGTTCTCGGACTCTCGCGACGTTGAATATGAAATTTAGAACCTAGGCCATCTAGATAGACAAAGCCTGGGGCGAATCCAAGGTGAGCCACCTTGAAAGTGCTACTTGATAGTTCATCTCTAAGCTCGACAATGCTTGATTTAGAGCGTTCAAGGACCTCTTTTAGATCAAAGCCAGTGAGCTCGAATTCGATCTCGTGACTTTGCCCAACTTTAGAGATCTGCCAAACCTTATCGGTCACCTCAGAGAGTCCATGCAGATATTCGACTACCTTATTAGGGCAAGTTGATATGGTATCGAATTTTACAAGTACCTCGTAGCTCGTTGCGATTACATCGATCAACCAAGGGGGACGATCATGTAGAAGCCGCTCTTCAAAGTTAAAGGCTCTGTCGCTCGTTACGAGGAATGCGGCGTTTCCATAGGGCTCAACTCCTAACAAAAGGACTCGATAGGTATTTTGGCTTCGCGCAAGCGATCGCGTAAGTTTCGAGCCGCATCTATTGAAGCCGGGTTATCTCCATGGATACAGATCGAGTCGACCTCCAAGGAGATCTGATCGCCACTATCACTTGTAACTTGTCTCTTTGATGCCATCAGATATCCCTGAGTTGCTATCTCGAGCGGTTTCTCTAAGACCGCGTTTTCGTGACTTCTTGGCTTCAATGAACCATCTATCTGGTATCTTCGATCACTGAAGCCTTCTTGGAAGTACCTAACGCCGCGATCGTTTGCTCTTTTAGCTAGTGCACCCCTTGGCTGACCTAAGATTGCAAGGTTGGGATCGAAGTTTTCAATTGCCTCTAAAAACCAGTCAGCTATCTCGCTCTCGTTAAACATGTCGTTATAAAGCGCCCCGTGTGCTTTGACGTATGAGATCTTGACCTCCAACTGGTCGCAAAGCTTCTTCAAATAATGGAGCTGATCGGTGATCGTTTCTCTTAGTTCATTTTGTTTCAAATCAATCGTTCTCCGTCCGAAGTTCAATCGATCAGGGTATGAAGGGTGTGCTCCAACTGTTACGTTGTTATGCTTTGCAAGCGCCAACGCGCTCGAGAGTGATTCTAAATTTCCACCGTGGCCTCCGCATGCGATGTTGACGCTGGTCATAAGAGGAATTAAGATCGCATCGTTACTACAGGGTATATCATTTATGGTCTCACCGACGTCTGCGTTTAAATCCACATGGGTGAGTCTATCGGGAGTAATCTATTGATTTTTAGATTAACGACCCTGCTATGGCCGCTAATGAATGAATTGTTGTATTATGCGTCTCTTTTCTCTGATATCTTGCCCTGTCGAAGCAAACTAGAGGTCAAGACTTTGAGACAGAGGATTTGAACCAAGTCGAATAGTTATCTTGGCGGAATCAAATTTGATTCCAATCTCGACACCAATTTTGTCGTTTGTGTCGAGTATGTTCTTGGCAAATACTCTTTCATTATTGGTCCGGGCGGCCTCTTTGACGATTGCAAGTCCAAGGCCAGAGCCGGTTATGGGCCATGAAGTTTTAGCTCTATAAAATCTCTCAAAGATATTTGGTGGATCCTCAATTGGAATCGAGCTTCCGAAGTTTCTTAGGGCTACCGTGAAATTTGAGAGGTCGATAGTTATGGTTTCTTCACTGTCTCTGAATTTTATCGCATTCTCTAAAAGGTTCGAAATGGCCCGTTCGATAGTTCGAGGCTGAATGACCCAGACTTGTGGCGAGTTCCCTCGTACTTTAATATTGACATTGAAACGTGAACTTATTCGGCTGGCCACAGCCTCGCACGAGTTCATGATATCGACAGCTGATTTCTCTTCGTCTTCATAGCTAAGGCCAGCTAAGGCCAGTAGCTCCTTGACTAGCATGAATAGTTCGTTTGTCTCACCTAGTAGATCTCTTAGTATGCGCTCTCGATCGACATCTAGGATATTTCTATATCGGCTAAGCAATTTAATGTTGGTTCTAAGTGATGTCAAGGGTGTTCGAAGTTCGTGAGATGCGTTCTGCGCGAGGCGTGCTTGGGCAAGTCGAGAACGATACAGGGAGTCTAACAGTTGGTTGATTGAACGCGCGAGTCGACCGGTTTCATCTCTCCTATTTATATCAACTTGGATGCTCGAGTCACCTGTGATAGCGACTTCTTCTGATGTGCGGGTAAGTTCGTCGATTGGCTTGGTGATTGCCGATGCAACAAAATAGCGAGCAATTGCAAAGAGAGATGAGATCAACAAGCCAAACTCAAAGAGTCGCAGCTTCACATTCGAGAGGGAACCTAAGGTGGCGCTTGAGTTTAGCCCTATCTCGATCGCGCCTCCTGGAGTACTTTGTGTCAAAAGGCTGCAGATACACCACCCGATAGTGAAACAGTGCGAATCCACCGCTGATTAGTGGTGTTGGAGATATGAATGTCTCTCGCGGATACAGGAAGGCTAATCGATCCGGATATTTGACGAGTGATGCCAGCAGGGTTGATGAATTGGGCGCTCGCTAGGTTGAAGAGCCCTCCCCTGGGCCAAATGGATTGTTTGGCTGTGGTCCGCTTGGACGCGTCGAGGGGGATAGTGGTGAGCCCTGGGAAGAATTGATAAAAGTGCGAGATGCACGACGTGAGAGGGTCGTAAAGGTATGCATCAGTGATTGGTCTATGGACGCACTGAGGTGGCGCGATGTGGCGCTGTATGAATAGAGAGCGACAATCGTGGAAGCTAAAATTTTAAAGCTGGCAAAAAGGAGGAGAAGTTTTATTCTAAGCTTCATATTGATTCCAGGACATATCCGACCTCCCCCGCACGGTCTGTAGGAGCTGACTTTCGTTAGGTTGTTCGATTTTTCGACGAAGGTAGCCAATGTAGACCGCTAGATTTTTTGATTGTGGTTCAAAGCCTGAGCCCCATATCTCAGGGTAGATAATTGAATGATCCAACACATCTCCGGTGTGTTTGGCCATTAGACATAGGATCTCAAATTCTGTCTTGGAGAGGTTGATCTCTCTGTCTGCGCGCCATACACGACTTGAAGTTTGGTCTATCGTCAAATCTCCAATGGAAATCATCGGTGATGTATTCACGAGCTGCGAGCGTCTTAGAAGTGCTCCGAACCTTGCGATTAGTTCATCAAGCGCGAAGGGTTTTGTTAGGTAGTCATCTGCTCCAGCGTCAAGGCCAGCGACTTGTTCACTGACCTGGGAGATGGTAGTTAAAATTAAGAGGGGGTTTTGTAGCCCCGTCTTCGAATTTCTCGGGTCGCAGATAGTCCGTCTAATTTTGGCATCATTATGTCAAGGATGATGGCATCTGGTGGTTCGTTTTCGATCGCCAAAAGGGCATCTTCTCCATCTTTGCACGGTTCTATTACGTACTCCTTTAGTCGGAGAACGGTAGCAATTGAGTCGCGAACGGCACGATCATCTTTGACTATCACTATCCTTTGGATTTGTTGAGATGCGATGCGATTTGTCACCTTTGATCTTTCATCTTTGAATTTGATCCTTGCAACTAGGGTTCTATCGCGTTTTTTTGATTGATAAAGCCACCATCGGATTGTCCTTGGTCTCTTGTTGAAATTTTCCGAAGTCCTATTCTGACTCTGGTTCCTCTACGACACGTCAGATAGCACCCGCTCGGCGTTTTAGAGATTATCGTTCAAATCATAAGGTGATATCAGCGTTGGTTAAGTGCTAGATAAAAAATGCGTGAACGATTGGTTAGCTCGTTTTTTATCACTTGACCAAAGAGATGGAAAGCTTGGCTGACTTGGTGGTTGCCGTTGTGCGGTCGACTTGCGCTCTATTGCAAAATGTAATCTTTTTCAGATAGAGCTGCCATCGGGCCTAGAACCGTCCGCTTGGTTGAAACCGCTGAAACTGTAACTTCCAGCAAGTTTGGCTAAAAGTTAATTTTCATCAGCAAGGTTGTCTTTGAATGATTGATTTTCCGTGAGCTAGCCCTTGATTTCCTGCTTGGATTACTTGGTCTGTTAATTTGGCAGTGTCTGGTTGATGTCCTATTAGTATCTATTCGGGCCTGTAGCTCAGTCGGTTAGAGCAGGGGACTCATAATCCCTTGGTCCCGGGTTCGAGTCCCGGTGGGCCCACCAGTTCATAAGCTATTTAGCTTTTCAGTGGCTCTTCCGTTTCTAGCGGGGTGACCTTTCGACATTTCCGGCTCATCGTACTTTAGCATGTTTGACGCTTTCGCTAAGTGACTGGCAGTAGGTTCAAGTGGTCCAAAGATTGCGTAAAAGTCACAGCTTCTTTGATTTTGAGCGAAATGATGGTGAAGGCGGCGCCAAGATGAAATTTTGTGAACAAAACACATAGCGCCGCCTTCACCCTCTATGAGTCAAACGAACACTCGCGTGAGCGATTACCAAGGTCTCCTCCAAGACGTTGCGCAGGGTGGCAACAGCATCGCACGTCGGCCTGGTCGGGCCGGGCATCGGGGATTGGCCGAAGCGCCGATGTCGGATCTGGGAGAATGAATCCTTCGTTGGCGACGTCCTCAAGATACGTAATGCTCCAATAGTGATGCTTTTGAGGGGCGACATACGGGGCGGATTTGCTCATGGGGTACGCAACAGCTTGTCCGATGCTTGTAGGGGCGATGCCGACTAGGACTGATGCAGTCGCTGGCGTCCCTCCATCAGGTTTCTAACTTTATCCACGTCAAACCGGTATTTTGACCCACGATTTTAGCCCCGAAAATGCAAGGATTAGATGCTGCTCGGTCAGGCCAAACCCCCCATTGATATTCACATGCATAGTTCACACTGCCATTATTTCGGCCGTGCATACCTAAGGCACGATTTACTGAATCCAGTTGTCGCCGATCGACCTAAGTATTGGCACCGGGCGCCCTCCCCTCGTCTCCTAGATTTATAGTGATGTTCCCGAAGACAGGTTCGCTCATCACTGAACATACCGTCATGTATTTACACGAACTTCCGCCGCGGTCATAAAACGGGTAAATCGAGTGTTGGCTAGAGCTTTGGGAAACATGTATCACTGAGTCACCAAATTCAAAGAATTAATCTAAGCCAAGAAATTCTGAAGATGCCATGGTGAATTTGTGTATAACGTGGGACATAGTCTACGAAAGGGTAATTGGTTCTGCATTCGGAAGGCTCTATGCTCGCTCCAGATTGGTCACACCACGGCAGGTATTTGTAGCTATACGCTGATCGGCGACGTACGTAATGGGTAGGTGCTTTCAGGTTTGCCAGCGCGCGAGCATGGTGTTTAGGTGGGCCACATAATTACGAAGCATCCGTTACCATGGTGTGTGAAGCGAGGGCGAGTGACGTTGGAGGCATAACTTCGGTTCACGTGGTTGTCTTTCTCGGTCTGGAGACTTGATGCGGCCTCGGCCTGGAGTGGTGAACCCCATGTGTCCACCATCAACCCTGCACCAATCGATGCCCGCAGATGTAGACAAGTGAGCTAAACTATTCCTATGTCTGAAAATGTAGACAGGGAGTACGTGATTCGGGGCGCCCAGTCCTTCGGGATGGCACTGCGTGAATTTCGCCTTCGTCGTGGAGTGACTCAGGCTGAACTAGCAAAGACTTCAGGGTTACATCGGAGTTATCTTTCAGAACTTGAGCGCGGTTCCACCACTGAAGCCGTGCGCTATCTTGTCTTGGCCTGCCGTGCACTCGATTTGGAGATCGTCGTTCGACCACGGGAAGGAACTCGTAAGGATGGAGCTTGAGGTATGGCTTAATGGGACACACGTTGCCATGCTCAGCGAGAATCGTAGGCAGATGACGATGGCCTACACTGGTGAGGCTCATCCTGTCGGCGCTCCTCTTGTATCGGTGGCAATGCCGGTGGGTGCTGGACGATACTCAGATCCCAAGGTGCGGGCGTTCTTCCGTGGTCTGCTACCCGAAGGGGAGGCTAGAAGGATGCTGGCCTACGATTTTGGTCTCGATGAGTCTGATGACATGGGCCTCCTCGCTGTATTGGGAAAAGATTGCGCCGGTGCGCTCATGGTGCAACCAAAAGGGGACGGAGCAGCATTAGTGGCAGGAGCTTCAACGAAGGATACTGTCGATGATGCTGAGATAGAGCGACGGTTGCGGGCGTTGCCATTGCATCCGCTTGGAGTGGATGGACATATACGGGTCTCGCTCGCCGGAGTCCAATCCAAGCTGTTGCTATCCAGGCTTGAAGATGGACGCTGGGTGCTACCTGCTGATGGTGTCGTGTCCACCCATATTCTCAAACCGGCACATCGCGATCTACCGAACTCGGTGGTGAACGAGGCGTTCTGTATGAACCTGGCGGCAAGGTCGGGACTAAAAGCGGCTCGCACTACCATTTTGTCTTTTGCTGGGACTAAAGTACTCGTGTCTGAGCGCTATGACCGACGACGGGAAGTAGGCGGTATCCGGCGGATGCACCAAGAAGATGCCTGTCAGACCCTGTCAGTACTCACGATTGTCCCTGAGCACAAATACGAAGAGTTTGGCGGGCCAACTCTGGTCGGGATTGCCAGGTTGCTTGAGCAGTGGGGGGATGCCCAGTCAAAAGAGGAGCTGTTGCGCCAGATTGCTATTCATGTGATTGTCGGCAATGCCGACGCTCACGGCAAGAACGTCTCATTTTTTCACCAAGAAGATGGGACGGTATGTCTGGCTCCGGTCTATGACATCATGAGTACCGAGTACTATAGAACAGCCTACGCACGTTCAATGAGTCGCACGCTTGGCCTTTTCGTGAATGCGAAGCGCAATATCAACGAAGTCACTGTCGAGGACCTCGTGTCCGAGGCGGAGCGTTGGGGAATGAGATATAGGACTGCACAGTCGGTGTTGACCCAACTCCTAGAGAGACTCCCTAATGCTTTGGATCAGGCTGCTAGAGATGTCCCCGAGGTGCCGCAAGCGCTTATTGAACTGGTGCAGGAGAGGATAACCAGTGCACGGGCCGAAGCTGCTCGGCTTGGTCAATGACTGCCTTGACGGAGCGAAATCTTCGATGGTGTTGCCAAGGGGTCGAAATCTCTCCACTGATTATCGGATCGTGCAAGCGAGGCAGAGGTTCTTAGAAGGGGCAGTTACTGGGCTGCGATCAACATCGAGGTACGGTGTGTACGGATGCGTCCATTTGTCGATTCACGCAGGGGTTGGATCACCAACAGGGGACTGTGCAGACGGAATTCTCACCCAAAAATGTCGTTCACGTTCCAATGGTTCATAGATATAGAGCAGATACCAACAGGAGAATCTAATCCATGTTTTTGTGTGTGGCGGTAGAGACTACGTGGACGCAGATGCAATCCGCGAAAGCCTTAAGTAGTTAGAAGTAGTAGTGCCTAACGAAATAATAATTTACGGTGCCGATGCATTGGTGGGCTATCTTGCTGGAACGCTGGGATCGCATGTTGAGGTGGGTCTTGCCGACTGCGTTCGGCACGGAAAGGCTGCGGGTCTCGTATGGAATCAGGAGATGCTCGACAGTGGAACAGATCTCGCGATTCCCTTCCAAGGTGAACGAGGGACGTAGGACCTGATGAATAGAGTTGAAAGCGCGGATGTCCCGATTGTTGTTGCCTCGTCAGGATCGCACTTTAACCCGGTCGGACTAGGCCGTTCTGGCAATTGGCTGTTCGGAAAACCCCGGATGACTTCTACAACTGGCTGTTCGAAGGCAGGACAGCAGTGGTCATGCGATCCATTTAAACCGAAAAGCAAGTGGATGGTGTTCGGGTACGAACAATAATTTAAACACGGTTGATCAATGCTTAAGAGGATTTACACGTCAACTTTACCCAAGTGCGCACCCAACAATTTTGTCCGAGAATGTCCAGCCCAGTCCGAGGTTGTCTCAGCACCCTAGCCCAAACCCCTCAATGAGATGCAAAAATGAGACGTACTCGGGCAAATTGGCCACCAGCTCGGACACTTTGTGAACGCCTCATTATCCCTTGGTCCCGGGTTCGAGTCCCACCGGACCTACTACATATATGCCATGCAGAGCCAATTAAGTTGTAGGGTTTGGTCAGCTGTGACCATGGCGGACCCAGCTTTTCGAGTGTACTAGGGATGCATGTGGGATCCAACCACCCTCTGGTTCCTGAGCCATGATTTTCAGTTATTTCCGAAATTTGGTCACCAGTGTCGAGTTCAAAGGTCAAGTCAGTGCCTGGAGTCATTTGTTGGCTCACTTACTCTGAGTTATACGCACTTGAGATGGACAATTGATCCGTTCGTTAAAATGAACGGATATGGCAATAATTGCAATAAATGTGGTAAAAGAGTTCGTTATTCGGTACACTATTGTCATGACGACGCTTGATGTACTTTTGGAGATTGCTATTCAGCAACACGGATATGTGACAGTAGCGGATGCTCGAAGAGTCGGAGTTGACCCTCAGCGCCTTCGGGCGCTTGCATTGCGAGGTCGTGCTGAACAACGAGAACGAGGTCTGTACCGTATTTCCTTAGTACCGCATCGCCCTCACGACAACTACGCTGAGGCGGTTCTTCTAGGTGGAGATCATGGTGCTCTCGCTGGCGAAGCCGCTCTTGACCTTTGGGACCTTGCTGACGTTAATCCACGTCGGATCGAAGTCATAGTACCCCCGGGTCTGCGGATACGACGAATTCGAAAGGACATCGTTTTCTTGAGGAGAGATGTTCCAAGAGACCAAATTGACGAAGTAGATGATATCCGGGTCGTCTCTCCCTCTCTTGCCATTGAGATTGCCATGGACGAGGGTGTTGACGGCAGCCTTATAGATCAGGCCATTACAAATGCCAGTCGGCGTGAACTAATAGGGACCCGTCGTGCGGCAAGACTTTTGGCAGCTCTTGATGATAAGGAGAGGGGGCTAAGTGAGCGAAAGTGATCGGATTCCAGGCAATAGACAGCATTTGGAACGATTAATTGATGTGTGGGCGCGAGAAGGATTCGAACTCGGACAGAGTCGCTTGCGACGTCTTTTGGGATTTACGGCTATCGCGGCAATGCTTGACGGACTACCTGGAGAAGATGGCAGGGCAAGACTCGTCATTAAGGGTGGCGCAGCACTGCAGTTACGTCTTGGCGATCGGGCGCGTACGACCAGCGATCTTGATACCGCATTTCGCGGAGATATCATTGAAGCGCGTGGTCTTCTTCGGTCCGCGCTTAAGAGAGGTTGGTCTGGGTTTGAGGGCGTGCGCTCTGACGAAGTAGAGATCACTCGCGCTGGAATAACTCCTCCACCACGGAGGGCAAGGATAAAGTTGGCGTACAAATCCAAACCCTTTTCGACTGTAGCATTCGAGATGTCGGCAGCAGAAGGCGCTAGCCTGGATTCCCCGGAATATCACAGGGTGGCGATTTCCCTAGCTCCGGTTCAGTTGCCTGATCCTGGGAAGATTGCATTTCTGCCAGCAAGGTACCAGATTGCTCAAAAATTGCATGCATGCACCGAGCCACCTACAGATGATCATCCGAACATTAGAGTCAGGGACCTTTTTGACATTCTCTTGATAGCGGAATTAGTTGAACTGGAGGAGTATCCAGCTCTCTCGGCTGCTTGTAGGGAGATTTTTGAACTCCGGGGTAGGCACTCCTGGCCACCGGTACTTTCATAGCAGCCGTCGTGGCGAGAAACCTGGCGACGTCTTGCAGAGGACGGGCAGGTCGGGTTGACATTTGAACAGGCATTTGCTGCTGTCGTTGATTTGATCGGGAGAATCGAGACGGCCTAGGCTTACCCAACTTGCCGGTGCGAAACCACAACTACAACTATAAATATGACGAGGACGGCATTTCCGACTTGTTCTTAGCTGAATGTGGGTCAAGAAGTTTCGATTGAGAGGTTGTTGACTTCCCGAGTTTTCGTCTACTCAGGTGGCTGAAAAGGCAAGCCTGTCCACCTAACAATTCACCTAACAAATGTGTCTGAGAGCGTAACATTCAGTTTCACGGAGTCCCAATGGTCTTTAGATTGTAAAGCTGTTAACTGCAATTGTGGGACATTATGCGACACTATGACTACTAGCTCGGACACTTAAACTGGATTGAAGGTTGTCCAAAGTCCGTTGATACGTTCCGAGCGTCCGGAAGTGTCCTATGGCGTTTTTCGTAAGGGATGCTGTAGTGAGTGCAGCACTGTGCAAGAGTGAACCCTTCCTCGCCCTTAACGATGTTTCTCGCCTAGGAAAGCGTGTTGGCACTAGCGGCAGGTTGAAAATAATCTACTTTCGCCAATCTCATCTCGTTAGTTATGAAGCGAAGATCGAACGGTAAATTGTGGCCGACGAGAACATTGGTCATTGCCAGGGCAGAGATCCAGTTTGCCGTAGCAGCGAAGGAGTGGGCTCTAGTTAGCACCTCGTTGGTTATGCCGTGAACGTGCGCCGCTCGCACCAGAGTGTGTCAATCTGGTAGAGACTGGCGTACTCGGCTGTGGTCCTGAAAGTGCTGTCGAGCCAAACCGTTTCGATGAGACGGTCTTTCTAGCGCTGAAGCCGGTTGTCTCCGTGTCCAGAATGAGGTACCCGAGAGATCCAGCGTGATTGACCGGTGTCTCCGGCTTTGGTGCATGCCGGGTAAGGAGGCTCGTTGACAAAGGGTTAACCCGTGACGGCAGTTGTGTCACTGGCAAGTGCCAAATGGCGCGTTAGCTGTTCTGTGCCAGCCCCAAGTCCGATTGGGCGAGCCCGACCTCAGCAGCACTCAGCGGCTCATCACCGGTACTTGCTGCAGCTTCCATGCGCCTGCGTTCGTCGCGGACCCACGGGTACAGTGAATCTTCGGCGATAGAGAACTCTTTGGCGACCTCTGCCACGCTTCTCCCTGAGTCAATTACTCGATGTGCAGCCTCAGTTTTGAACTCCAGCGTGAATTTCCGCCTCGTTGCTCCCATTGTGACATCCTCTCCACCAACATCGTAGGTTGGCATAAAAGGTGTCTACAGAAACTGGGGAACCTCAATGGTTGCTAAATGTGCAGCTGACATCAGTGAGGACAACAGCCTGATCGTTTCTATCTGGGAAAGATCGTATTTTCCCTACCAAAGTTAGGGGGAGTACTTCGATGAGCACACCAGACAGAGAGCGAAAGTCAATGTTTCAGTAATTTACACCCACGTACGCAGAATTAGCGAACTGATGTGTGTTTGGTTAGTAGTCATTCCACTCAACATTCCACCCAACAAATGTGTCCGAGAGCGTCCCATTCAGTCTCATTGTGTTTCAAAAACCATATGAATGCAAAGCCGGGAGCTGCAATTATGGGACGAGCTGCGACAATTTGACTACTAGTTAGGACACATTCAAGCCATCTCATAATCCCTTTGTCGTGGGTTCGAATCCCACCGGGCCCACCATTTCTGGTTCTTCGGATATTAGCCTGTTGGACGTTTTTGTCAAGTGATCGGCAGTAGGTTCAAGTATCCGGATTCAAGTAGTCCAAAGATTGTGGAAAAATCACAGCTTCTTTGATTTGGTCGAAATGATGATGAAGGCGGCGACAAAATGAAGGTTTGTGAACAAATCAAATAGCGCCGCCATTGAGATGCCAGAATCTTCGGCTACCTGCATTATAAGCGAGTTGCTACTCTAGAAAAGTCTGACTGCGTCTTTTTTGAATTCGCCGTCAAATTGTCGACGAGTCTTCTCTTTCCTAGTCTTCTGTTATTCCTTTCCCCCGATACCTGTATTCTCCTTGTATAAAGGGAGAACTGTGTCACGTATCGTGAGAAGGTTCACCTCGCATCATTTGAGAATTGTCATACAACGTTTCGATCGTTCGTTGATTTTCTCTAAAAGCCGCGAAGGTAACGTACTGGCTAGGTCAGCAACCTCTGACCTTCGCGAAACTTCTTCGAAGGAATTGGTGATACGGTCGCCGATCTCTTGCGCCCTTGAGACAATCAAGTCATTGCCGAGATCTAATTCTTTTGCGACGGAAGGCCATGGATTTCGATCTATCCAAACACCATACGACCCTCCGAGCTTCATTGCAAAGCGGAGTTTTTTCTCATGGTCGTCGTATGGAAGTGCGGAAGCCACATCATAGAGTGGTGCAAACCTAACTTCTTGTCCCAGGATTAAGATCGAGTAGTTCTTAGCATGTGCATCTGTTCCTCCAATGAACCAATTCCATATCAGAGCGTCGACGAAGTTCAATATCGCAACTTCAGCTGCGGTTGGTGCGAGTGCTCTGCGAAGGAGTTTTACAATATCTAGGGGAGAGGGACCACCTTCGTTTTGGTACTTTTTTGCTGGAATAATTCCAAGAGCTTGACATAGATCTTCCTGGTGAATCCTCTTGACAATTCCATCTTCGACATAGCGGTCGTAACGATCTGATACTACGCTAGCAACTCCGCTAATGCATTCCAAAGAAGTCTTGGCGGTTCGTAGCCCCAAAAGACGGGCTGCGTTCAGACAAAGATATTCATTTATTTCATGATCGTGGTAGTCAGAAATTCCAGGCTTGAGGATGTGCGTTGTAGCCATGGAACCTACCGGTAAGGCCCATCCATTTTCCGTTCTAACTAGAGCGGTCTTTGCCTGTGCGCCCGCAAGACTAAACCTTCCAGTGTATGACTCACCGAGCCACGTAGCTGAATCTTTTAAAAGGTCGCGAAGTCGTTTCCCTACCTCCTCGTCGCTTAGTGGTAATAGTTCCGAAGGTGCGTTTACGATACTTTTTACGCGATCTGGAGACACAAAGCGAACGGCCCCAGGACAATCTTCGCCTATTGGCGTTTTGAGAAGTTCAAATGGTGACGATGATGAAACTTGAAATTTCCGAGCCCAACGATCAAGCACAATTTGATTCTCTGGAAGAAGCCCCCAAAGCCACGGCGATATGACCGAATGAGGGTGAGTCTTTATAGATGTCGGCATTGCGACCGAAAGCGGGGTAGAGTTCGATTGATATCGATAGTCTTCCTCGTATTCAAATCGAATGGTACTGTTGCTGGAACGAATAATCGTTCCAGCAATTTGATTGTTCAAAATTACTGACAATGCATCACTCATCTAGCACCGTATCTTTGTAGTAATTCATCGAGTGATGTACTTGTCGAAGATGTACTTGTCGACGTTGCACTGTCCTTTGCAACGGCGTTAGTGTTGACCGAGACGGAAAGGGAAAGGTCTAGGGCTTCAATAACTCGAAGTAACTGGATGGTTTGGGCTGAAATCTTTCCGCCTTCGAATTGCACGATCCATTCACGTGAGACTTGTGCCTTTTGTGCAAGTGCATTCTGGCTGAGTCCGAGTTCAAGACGTCGTCCTTTGACGATAGCCGCTAGATCATTCATGGAAAGAATCTTCTTCAAAGGTGCCTCCTAAGGAAATAAATGCTGTCTTAAGTGGATGATCGTACACACTATAGCAAAGTGGATGATCGTACACACTATAGCAAAGTGGATGATCGTACACACTATAGCAAAGTGGATGATCGTACACACTATAGCAAAGTGGATGATCGTACACGCGACTTTTATCGCACAATCGTCCAATGAAGGAAGTAAGAAGCGGTTGCGACACTGATTGCTATATGTCTGGCGACGTTTGACCTTGCCACAATCTTTGGACCACTTCGCTGAAATCTTTGGGGCTGATAAAGCAAGCCTGTCCACGTAACAATTCACCCAACAAATGTGTCCGAGAGCGTAACATTCAGTTTCACGGAGTCTCAATGGTCTTTAGATTGTAAAGCTAGTAACTGCAATTATGCGACACTATGACTCCCTGCTCGGACACTTCCAGTCCATCTCATAATTCCTTGGTCCCGGGTTCGAGTCCCGGTGGGCCTACGGCAAGTTGCTATTCAGTAATGAGTTATCAGTGGATAGTTAGTAATACGGGCGTTGAAAACGCAACATCGGCGTGTTCCTAGGCATCACTCGTAGCAAGCATCCCATGGAAGTTTCAAAAAACCTCGCAAAACCGATCCAAGGTTCGATGAACCATCGGATGTCTTGCAGTACCAATCACAGAATGCTCACCAAAGGCCCGGTAGTGCGAAGGATTAACTTGGAAGGACGAGCCGGTACTCTTCTCCTTCTAAAGCGCAACGCTTAAAGATACAGCGCACGCTTGTTTGCAATTATGGGGTTCCCCCAATACCGCGTCGAACAATCCAGAGGCGGCTCGCTTCGGAGTTCGATTGGCTGAAGGTTATATAGAACTTCGCTTTACCGTGGACGATTGTGCCTACAACGCCCTGGGGTTTTTGTAGGCACTCTTTACAAAAACCCTGGGGTTTTTATAGACGCTCTTTACAAAAACGCTGGGGTTTAAGCTATAGTTTTTTTATGGTTGTAAATGAGGGACAGGTTGCTGAGGCGGTACGTCGAGATAGTCCCTGGTGGCGAAGTCCTCATTGGGCAGCGACTGACCGAGATATGCTCGAGGCCGCCGGATCTCAGATTGACTACTATCCCTTGTCTTTGGCGAACATACGGTCCGGAGGCCTCTATATGCTCTACGGTCCCCGACGAGTTGGCAAAACTGTGCTAGTAAAGCGATCTATTCAGGCGCTTCTTGCCCAGGGGGTAAATCCGCTGCAGATCATACGTGTGACCGTGGATGGGTGGCAGGCCAATCGGCTCGGGACGCTGTACGAATATGTGGTGAGAGTTTTAACGAGTTCTGTGGGTGATGGGCCGAGGTACTGGTTTATCGATGAGGTCACGGCCTGCCGCGGGCAGTGGTGGTCGGTGGTGAAGAACCTCAGAGATAACACCCATTTCGGTGATGATTGTGTCGTACTCACCGGTTCAACGAACCAAGATCTCGACGAGGCAATTAAAGCTTTTGCAGGTCGCAGAGGTCCCGTAGACGACCCCGACAGGTGCCTACTGCCAATGAATTTTGGGGAGTTCTGTCATAGCTTGTCAATTGACTTGCCATCCGTTGCGGGACTTCGTGCAGATGGGTTGATGTCTGCTCGGGCTCGTGAAACTTGGATGGCGCTCGCTCCGTATACCGATGACTTGGTAGCCGCTTGGCAGACATACCTTGAGGTTGGTGGGTACCCCAAGGCTGTCGGTGAATGGCGTCGGACTAATCAGGTGGCGGTGCCAACGTGGCAGGCCTTGTGGGATGTAGTGAGAGGTGACGCAATCACCAGTGGAATGAACGAGGTCATCCTAGGTGCGGTGATCAATGGTATCGGGGTCCGATTGTCGAGTCCCACTGCCATAAGTGGCTTCGCCGAAGAGGTCGGGGTGGCTCGAGAGACTCTAATGAAGCGTATCGATGCTCTCGCGAGTGCATTTCTCGTCTGGAGAAACCCGAGAGCTGATAACAGCGGTAACGCGGATCTTCGCAAGCAGGGAAAGCTCTATTTTCTTGATCCGCTCGTAGCCAAACTGCCACAGCTCGTCAACGGTCGAAGCCAAGTCGACGTCACCCGCTTGAACGAGCAACAGCTTGGCGTCGCCCTTCTGCAGTGGAATGAGAGAGTGCGCCCTGGCTCGGTTCGTTCCGGGGACTGGATCACTCATTATCGAAACGCTAGCAGTGAGGTTGATTTTGTAGGTAAGTGTGCGGATTTGGGGACACGTATGACACCGATCGAGGGCAAATACGTCTCAGATTCGTGGAGACAGGAGGCCCTCGGCTTGCGCAATTCGGCTATTGGTACCGGAATCCTAGCGACTAGGGATATTCTCGACGCAACAGAGGGAGAAGCTGTTTGGGCGGTACCTTCATCTTTTCTGGCGTTTGCGCTTTCCTTCTCCGGGAAATAACCGAATTGTCCACTCAACAATCCACCCAAAAATGTGTCAGAGAACATCCCATTCAGTTCCACTGGGTTTCGATGTCCTTACTTCCCACGAGACTTTACCTCTTTTGAATGCAATTGAAAGCTCTGCATTCTCCTTCGGAATAGGGAGCGTCGTGTCGCGTATCGTGAGAAGGTTCACATCGTCTTTCAAGACGTAAATCTAATAATCACGTAGGGGTTACTTGCCAGTTATGGAGTCTTGGTGAACCACATGAGTGTTAGGAGAGCGCTATTACTCCTACGTTATAGATTTAACGTGCGCTAGGTTCCAAAGGTCAAGCGCAGATTCCCCAGAAATAACTTCTAATCCGTTAGACCCCGAAACGGCTTTTTGGTATTCACCCCGTTCTGGGATGGGAACGGCTGCTAGTCGGTAAAGCCCCCAACCTCGATGTTCGAGACGACCGACGACGGTAAGTTGACGAAGTAAGTACAGCAAATCGGGGAGTATTTTCTAAAATCAAAACATGGTGCGAATCGCTAGAAATGCCAAGAGTCGGGTATTAGAGGCCCTTGGCGATACCAGAGTTGTTGTTATACAGGGCGCCAGGAAGGTGGGCAAGACGATATTCATTAGAGAGATTGTCGATTCTAAGGACGGACGGTTAGTTTCATTTGACGATCCAGTTGCGGCGAACGGCGTCCGTGAGGATCCAGTTGGGTGCCTCAACTCCGACCCAGGTCGTCTTTTGGCTATTGATGAAGTACAACGTGTCCCTGAATTAGTTTTAGCGCTAAAGTTCGTAGTCGATGGCGATAATCGTCTGGGTAGCTTTCTTTTGACTGGATCGGCCAATCTCCTCACATTACCCACTATCGAAGATAGTCTTGCTGGTTGGACTGAGATTATCGAGTTGTTCGGCCTAAGTCAGGGTGAGCTCATAGGGCATAGGGAGAAGTTCATCGATCGGGCTTTGTCCGGTGAAAGATTCATAAACCATACAAGTGATCTGAGCCGAAATGACTATCTCTAACTAGCTGTTGCGGGGGACATCCCGAGGTCTTGAATCGTGCTCCGGGAAGGCGTCGTGACCTTTGGTTTTATAACTATGCTAATGCAATACTTCGCAGGGAGGCTGAGGATATCTCGAACCTTCAACGTATCACGGAGCTGCCAGTGATCCCGAGAATGTTGACTGCAAGAAGTAGCGGAGAGTTGAACGTTGCCGACTTGGCTCGCGACACCAACATTCCTCAACGTACCCTGACTCCTTATCTAGAGTTGCTACAGACCTTATATCTGACGCAGAACATACCGGCGTGGACAACCAACCTTTCAAAGCGCGTTGTATCTCGTCCAAAGGTTTCACTTCTCGATGCAGGCTTGGCTGCGCGACTTATGAATGTTTCATCTAAGGGTGCCTCTTTAGATGCCAATCCGAATCTAGCCGGCGGCTTGCTTGAGACCTTTGTCGCCGGTGAAATCAGACGTCAATCGACTTGGAGCAATGAGACGGCTAGGTTGACACACTTCCGAGACCAATACGTCGGTGAGGTCGATCTTGTACTAGAGACACCTGACGGACGGGTGGTAGGAGTAGAAGTTAAGTCCAATTCAAACCCAACGGTCAAGGATGCAAAGGGCCTTAGCTTCCTGCGTGAAAAACTCGGAAGTAGGT
Source organism: Acidithrix sp. C25 (assembly GCF_904848545.2). Taxonomy (NCBI): domain Bacteria; kingdom Bacillati; phylum Actinomycetota; class Acidimicrobiia; order Acidimicrobiales; family Acidimicrobiaceae; genus Acidithrix; species Acidithrix sp. C25. The sequence goes on along the minus strand of NZ_CAJHCI020000002.1, from coordinate 15,538 downwards.
TTGTTGCAGGTTCCATCCTTCACACAGGCTCTAATTCAGCTTTTTTTGGTGATCGCGTTGCCGCGGTGCCAATGGACATACTTTGGAGGGCGTGAAAATTGAAAGTTATTTAGTATCTAGGGGTCGCGGATTAGCTGTTCTATAGTCCTTAAGACACGTCTAGTAAATGCAGCCGTTATCCAAAACCCCTCGGTTTACAGACGATTTGCCCTTTGCGTCCAAATCTACAATCGAAGGCAATTCTTTACATACTTATCAAGTTTCGTAAGTTTCGCCTTCACCGAGACCAGATTGGAGCTAATCCTTAGTAGAACAGATGTTCTACTAAGGTGGCATGGTGGATATCTCAGGCTTTATGGTACGCTTCGCTTCAGAGGAAGCATGTGAAGATCATTTGATCAAATTGCTATTGCTATGAGGGATTTAGATGCTCAAAGTGTAACTTCGATCAATTTACTTTAGTAAGGCCAAATCATTTCAAGAAATGCAGCATCTCGAGCTCCACTTTTTCAATGTAAATCTTTTCACCGTCAAACTAGCGTTACCTCCAGAACCATCTTCCATCGAAGCCATATCTCTTTATCCAAGTGGTTCTCCGCTATCTATCTATTGTCCAACGACAAGCGTGGTCTTTCGGCTACTACCCCCTAGCCATCAGAGCCCCTGCTAAATTCGTTCAAGTATCTTATTCGACTGGCTGGTTGATGCTAAATAAGCTACCTAAGGCAATGGCTGAGCGTAATAGCTGAGCGTAATGGCTGAGCGTAATGGCTGAGCGTAATGGCTGACCGAGATGGTTTATACAAACTTGGAGAAAACGCCTGAGTAGATGAGTTCTTTTTAGATGGTGAGAGCCATGGCGAAGGCAGAAGAGGAAAGGGAACAAAACAAACCAATGTTCTAATTGGAGTGTCGATTAGCAATGGTGCTCCTACTCATTGCTTCATGGAAGTAATCAAAGATACCACTGCTAAATCACCCAAAGATGTTTTTGTGAGACGTTGAGATTCTAATACCAAGCTGATAAGTAATGGTAACCCAAGTTACGGGGTATGTGCTGAAAGACCTTGGACTAGCGCACTGGTTCACTCTATCCAAAGACGAACAAGCACATGTAACATTCAAATGGCTCAACATCCTGATAGGGAACTGCAAGAAATTTATCGACGGAACATACCACGGACGTGAGGAACATAAGCAACTTATGCCTCGAGGAATTTGCATACCGATTCAACCCAAGGCACTTTGAAATGTCCTCGGTAGAGCGACTTCTCAATACATGTGTGTTTGCGTCTCCACATCCGCTACTCCGCGAATCTGACTCCAAAATGGCTCTTGCTTACGAAACTTGATAAGTATGATTCTTTACTTCTTATTTCATCCAGCTACTGCACTTCGATATCGATTTGATCAGCTGCTCAGATTTGGGTACCCTGATAGTAAACGATTGAAAACACGTTTTCAACTGGGTCATAACGACGCAGCCTAATCAGCGCTTTAGAGAGCAGTGTAGCTGGGTGGCAAAGCCCTTCAGTGGCGAAGTGGTAAGGCATTTACAGCTTCGACGGTATGAGCGCTGCCAACTTTTGAATTGATATTTGGGCTCTAATCAACCCTTAATTAATTGAAAGGTTTTACCGATGACTTATAACGTAAATATTAACTCGGAGTCTTTTTTGTAATTTGTCTTTTGCTACCAGATACTCTGGAGCGACATCTGCAAATTGTGACAGTAGTTCATCCGATCGAATGATTGGAGCAATTGGCCTTGAAACAGCTATCGCTTCGTCGCGCCGATTGTTGCGCGCTTTGTGGAGTTCAGCTCGCTGTTGGCGATAGAGCTTGGTGGGATGTGGAGGCGCGCAAGGTGTTGTGCGTGAGATGCTTCGAGGGTGGGATTGCGAGCCCTCCCGTCGAGAAGCTTTATGAGAGCAGTGGCATTTCTATCGCACCAGCACTACCTTTTATCGAAACTGGTGTGGCCGGGAAGTCTGCAATGGAAGAGTACCAAAGGCGTCACGAAAGACGCGAAGCTCAAATTGAGGCGAAATTTGGGATGTTTGCTGGAATCGTTAAGTTCTTGAGCGATGACCCCCAGTCCACGATCGCTTGGAAAAAGGGTTCGATAGGTGAGCAAAAATTAGCGTCTGTCTTGGTTGAAAACCTTGGAGATAGGGTCATCCTACTAAATGACCGCAAGGTTCCAAAGAGTCGGGCCAATATCGACCATATCGCGATTGCACCGTCTGGAGTGTGGGTCATCGATGCAAAAAACTACTCGGGTTTGGTCCAACAACGTGACGTAGGAGGATTTTTTAGTACCTATATTCACCTATTCGTTGATGGCCGGGATAAGACCAAGCTTGCAGATGGTCTTGAATGGCAGTTGAAAGCGGTCAGGTCTGCGCTTGACTCTGATGAAATAGCTGTTAATGGGGCTCTTTGCTTTACGGACGCTGAATGGGGATGGTTCGCCAAGCCTTTTTCAGTCAGGGGCGCCTTCGTGTCTGGACCGAATGCGTTGTCTCGGAAGATGGCCGAAATTGAAGCGCTCTCGAAAGATAGGATCTGGCAAATAGCTGAACGGCTAGCGAAAGCATTGCCGCCAAAGTAGATGAGTAGATTTACCTCTAAAGTTTGCTCGACTCATTGAAGACACCGGCACTGACGACAATAACAGTAATGGTGCCACCAGCAAGAATACCGGCAGCAATATCAGCAACAGCACCGGCACTGACGACAATAGCAGTAATGGTGCCACCAGCAAGAATACCGGCGACAGCAGCAACGGCGACAGCAGCAGCAAGGGCGACAGCAGCACCGACACCAAAATCATCAAGAGCGACAGCAGCACCGACACTGACGACTATATCCGTAATGGTGCCACCGGCAACAATATCAGCGACAGCACCGACACTGATACTAACGCCACCTCCATCTCCTCCACCTCCATCTCCTCCTCCATCTCCTCCTCCATCTCCTCCTCTTCCACCAACAACAACACCACAACCGTGGTGTTGTGTCGTTCTTTGGGGAGATCCAAGAAGGAATCAGCGATCTCTAGTCAAGCTAACGAGAGATTCTTAGTAGATATCACTTCGTTGAATACCTCAATCACAAAGGGTTCTATATCTAAGACCACAGTTGTCTCAGAGCGTATCGGACGCATCAAGGCCAAGTACCCAAGTATTGCTTCCAAATACGAGATATCCCTTGAATATCATCAAGACCATGGCAAGATCATCAAAAAGAGACGCTTTGACAAAGTAATCAATCTTACTATTACAGAAAAACCCACTAAAGCCAAAGATGATAATCTCCAAGGAGCCTACGTCATAGACACCAGCCATAGCGAGCTAGATGCAGGTGAGATCTGGAATATCTATACGACTCTCACTAAAGTAGAAGATGCCTTTAGATCCCTCAAGAGTGATCTTGGACTTCGACCGGTCTATCATCAACTAGCTAGCCGAACTGCTGCTCACCTCTTCATCTCAGTACTTGCCTATCACCTCCTTAGTGCCATTGAGCTGACCTTGAGGCAAAATAACGATAAGAGAAGATGGTCAACCATCCAAGAGCAACTTAACAGTCACCGCCGAGCCACCATAGTTCTTACATCAGATAAAGGCGTCGTCTATCACATCCGCACTAGTGGTGTTCCTGAGCCGGTTCACAAAGAGATCTACCGTCTCTTAGGAGTTAGTGATCCCCTTAAACGGATAAAGACCATTGCGACGCATTTGTAGTGTCCCAACGTAAGACCACATACTCAACTAGCTGGGAGAATAGGTTGATTTTCGGAAAGATGGGCTAGCGCTTTGATGTAACGGTGACGCCAGCTGGTGGCTATATCGGGGAGTGAGCCGTAGGTATACCCATTTCGTTTGCGAGGCCGCCCCGATAAACCAACCCGAAGGAGCGCCAGCTGGCCTTTCGGGAAAGCCGTTGGCACGAAGAGCTGTATTGCTTGCAGTGAGTGAGTCAAAGTTAGGTGAGGGTGGAGTAGGTGTTACCAGAACCCTCCCTAACTGGAGCGAAGATGGCCTAAGGATTCGAACTAGAAGCTACAGTCGCCGGTGACGCAAGAGCAGTGCCGCTCCCGGCGAACGCTACTAATAGCCCCCGGATAATGGCAAACTTCATTGATGACCCCCGCTGATAGCATCTACGAGAAGTCTCGTCGGGTATTGAGATAGATGTTAACGCTTGAGAGTGCGGTCTGTCTGGATAGTGAAAAGATCCAGTAGGTTGCCTTACTCTACCAAGGGACCCGATGCGGCTTCTGTCCCCAGGTAATGTTGGCACTTAGCGAAACCGATTGTCGTTACCCCGTCAGAACCGCACTTTAATCTTGGTGTTTTGCTCTTCGCAACCAGGACAGCAATGGTCAGGCGATCCATTGGCACCGAAGAACACGTTGGTAGTGTTCGGGTACGAACAATGAGATCAACACGGTCAGCCAATGCTTAGGGGGATCTCTATGTACGCTTCACCCAACTTTTCACCCAACAATTGTGTCCGAGAACGTCCGACCCAGTCCGAGGTTGTCTCACCGCCCTTGCCGAAACGCCTCGATGAGCTGCAAAAATGAGACGTACTCGGACATATTGACTTCCAGTTCGGACACTTTGTGAACACCTCATAATCCCTTGGTTGTGGGTTCGCATCCCACCGGGCCTACCAGGTCAGGGCATGTTTTAACCCTGCGGACTAGCTGGAAAACCCGACAAGCCACACAAAGTGGCTATGGTGTCAGCGAAATGGGGGCTCCTTGCGACCCTGGGACCTTTGCAATGATTTGGTTCTCCATACGTGCCACTTTCGGATTATGAACGCTTGTCTCATTTCCACTCCGCTCGATCTTCTCGCACTTCAGGTGGATCACATGGCGTTCATGACTCTATACGAGTTATAGGTTACCCGCCCGTAGTGGCAGGGTCGGAGTCATCAAGCTTGACGGGGACCCATCCATGCTGAGCGCATCTGAACTGGAAAGTCCGAACAGGAAAGTATTTGCGGTGACCAAGTGAGGCTCCCGAACCACTTCAACCGTTGGCCCGGTTCTTACCCACTTCACTATTTCGGTGTCCGGCGCTGGGAGTCGTGGCGCGGTTGCAAGACTCCATGTGGCCAATGAAAGAACATCGATCAAGGAGTTATGGAGAACCTTCCGGAGCTCCTCAGGGCGAGGGGAAGATCTTCCTGTCAATTGATGAGCGCGTTTGGAGTCTGTCAGTCGGACCAAGGCGTCAGTGTGACTATCGCTAATAGCTTCGATTATCCGAGTTACGGCACTGTGTGGATTGGAACTATCAAAGGAAGCAGTTGCATTTGCGTACATTTTCGGATACTGTCCAATACCCAGGGTGGAGCCAATCAAGATACCGGCCAAAGGTGCGCGTCGTTCTACCCGGCGAAAGACATCGCTCTCTTGGATCTTCGGCGTCTTAATTCTTGGTTATGCACTTTTTGATAATGGAGGCTACCCGACTAGGGTTACCCCTTCAGCAACACAGCCTTACCAACACGGCCGGTACATCTGCCGTTGTCTCTGTGGTCAATATCATCCGGGAGCACTTCCTAAAAGTATTAATCATTGGAAGCACCAGATTTAATCGGCCCTGATGAGTTTGATCAGGTGGCGGTAGTCTTGTGTCTCAAGTCTCTTATTGTGGACAATCTCAAGCAAATCGACAATTTTGATCAAATGGCATTTGATTGGCTTTACCTAGTTTTTGTCAGTTATTTTGTCGAGATCCGATTCGTGACCTTGCTTTGTGGCAATTCATTCGAGTTGAATATTGTAGTTTCCTACAGCTTTGGCAAAGAAGCACTCACGAGTTGACTGAATACTACGATGTTGGATTCGTAACTTCCCGTAGCATGATCGAAGGTTCCACCGCAGGTAACTAGCTGAAGTGAGCGCGTGCCGTTTGAACCATAGACCAATTGATCGGGGAATGACGCTTTTGCATACTGGACGACTTTGGTAACTTCAAAGTTTGTTACAGTACCATCGGCTAGCACCAGTGTGATTGTGTCTCCGGCAACAAGAGATTTCAAATTGAAAAAAATACCAGGTCCGAGGTAGGAGTCTACATGGCCAAGAATAACTGATGACCCAATCTGCCCTGGTGTAGGACCGTAAATAAACCACCCTACCGTATGGGAGTTTGTAGGCACCATGACTTGGTGATTGGCCTGTAGTCCTAGCGTCCCGACATAGGTGTTAATGCCAATTGCCGGGATTGTGAGTTGGACCGGTCGAGCGCTCGGAATGGTCGCAAATTTAGAGGCCACTCTTTGCGGTCGTGGTGCGACCGCCTTGGCAATTACCACTTTGATTGGATCCCTCGTAGGCAAAGTGCCAACGAGGGAAACGACACCAATTGTCATGGCAACTGTGGCAATGCCCCACCAGATCCATTGACGAAATGAGTTTTTGTTTTGAGATATCCGATGGGCCGATCTACTTTGTTTAGCCATGTTGATGACGGGACCGCAAGGCAAACCCCGCCGCACCTAGGGCGATGATGATTGCGCCGAAGCCGATGATTCCCAATTGCATAGGACTGTTACCTGCAGTTCCACCTTTTCCGGTAGCAGGTGCACCTACAGGAATAACCCCGGATGCGTGCGCGGCAATTGGAGTAATTGTTGTAGCGGTAGCGGGTGTAGTTGTTGTAACGGTAGCGGGTGTAGTTGTAGTACTAGCAGCAACTGTAGAGGTGGTGCTCGAAGTTGTGGTGCTCGAAGTTGTGGTCGTCGTAGGAGCCGTGGAGCAAGTCGGTATCGTGATTGAATTGGATTCGAGGGTTACCCCTCCGGTTTGGGCGAAAATGCGCCCGTTGACGGTTGCCCCGGTATTTAGGGTCACTGAAGTCAGTGCCAATATGGTTCCTGCGAAATTCGTAGTTGTACCGAGGGTCGCGGAACTACCAACTTGCCAAAAGACGTTACATGCCTGTGCTCCATTTTCTAACACTACATTACTGGATGAAGCTGTCGTAAGGGTTGAGCCACTTTGAAAGATAAATACGGCGTTGGGGTTATTGCCAGCGTTTAGGGTTATTGTCCCTGTTAGGTTCAGAGTCGAGTTGTTATATGCCCCTGGCGTAAATGTCACTCCACCTAAAGTTCCGGCTGCTACGGTTGTCGCGCTTTGGCTTGCTGCAATGCCGTATGCGGCTGTCGCAGCAGTCTGTGCAGCTAGCGATGCTGAGTTATTGGCGTTGGTTGTACCTGTGTCGGTACCGGGTGGAAAACCGGTTATTGATGTGCCTGGAGATAGTCCAATATCTCCACTTATGACCGATGACCCGGTATTGGTAATCGTCGAACCCGCCACGACCGCATACGACGTAGCCGAGCCAAGGTTGAGAGCGGTCGCAGCAAATGCGGGGCTACTAGTTGAGGCCGTGAAGACTGCGAAACCCAAGATGCTCACACCCAGTGCGGTGAGTTTGGCGTGACGGTGTGGTAATCGTCTTGTTTGTCTGTTTAATCCTCGAACCTTCCAAAAATTAACAGGAGAAGAAGAGCCATTAGGGGCTAAGGGGGAAGTACTCATAGGATGCATCGCCTTCGGATCGAATTAAGTTCAACATCGACGATGTTGAAAATCGATTTCATTGACTCTAATAGTACATCAATTTAGGATCAATTACTTGAAATTGATAAAAGAGTTTCTAATTGTTCGAAATATCATAATTCGTAGGCCATTGTTTCGCAAGGCTGCAAATTCATAATCTTTTCAAACAAAGAATCGCCTACAACCTAAGGTACCTTCGAATTGAACGGGAGCATATATCGCAACAGCCGAAACTTGGAAGTTGGCAGATTGGTGACGTCAATATGCCAACAAATAGAAGGCGGAAGATGCCCATTTAAAAATGAGCCATATCGTCAAGGTGCGAACATATAACTTGTTGTTTATTTTGAATATCGTTAATATTTTATTGAAATTCCTTTGGCGATAGGCCAGGGGTAGATCAAAACCATCGTTTATATCGTGTTGATAATAAGTATTTTCTCATAAATGTTTAACTTTTATGCGATTGACGTGCCGTGTGAATTCGAGCGATATTTTTCGAATATTTTGGCTTGGTTGCCTGGCCTAAATGATCGAATGCTATTTTGTTGGAGGTCTAAAGTTTCAGAGCTTAGCTATAGCGATTTATTTATTTTCTGTCAGATCCTAAAACGATATCGCTTTGAGTCCAATGCTAAGCGACAGATTGGGCCTTTTGGCATTGGTTGTTAGAGGCTCTCCTTGAAAGCCGGCGTATCTAGTGGCCGTTTGAAGTATTGCCATGGATATGTTGTTCCAATCCACGTCCATCCATGGGCCTCCAGTCGCTTTCGATTTCCTGGAATTGGGAATCCGTCACGATGGTGCTCCCATTGCTGGTCGGATTTTTCAAGAAGGTGATATAGCCAACCGTAGCTAATCGAGTGCCACCCGTGAGCGCCAGCATCGGCTAATTTGGCCATCTCATTTAAGGCGGTAACTGGCTTTAGTAGTCGTTGGGTTGCACCTACTACCGGTGTCTTCGTAACCCTATAACGTTGCTGAGCAGCCTGTTTGGTGACGCCTAGCTGATCTCCAATCTCACTCCAGCTAACGCCTGCGTGGCGAGCTGCCAATACCGCTTGGGATAGAAGTTCTTGAGAGTGGTCTAAGCCGACCTGAGTTGCTGCGATTACTAACTCCGAAATAACTTCATCCTCTCTAGTTTTGTCTCGAATTGCGCTGTTTATGGCTTCTGTGATTGATTCACGTATCTGCTCGGCTACATGGTCGTCGATTTTTTTCATCATACCGTCAATTATAGATTGACAGATTCTATTTGTCAATCTATAATTGACGAACCATTTGGAACCCTTGACTCTGCTCTGATAGGTGATGTTGTGTTGTGTGGCGCTGATTTTACGGTCTTTGATTTCGGTTGGAGGTCAACAACTTTTCGGGCAGTATGACATTGTTATTGAGTGCCTGGATTTTCTGAGGAAGAATTGATAGGTACCCCAGCAGGGTCTATGAGCCAACGATCTATTCGAGTGATATGGATTCGGGTGGGTCGTATTTAGATAGTCGAAAGGGTAAAAAGTAAAAAGCTTTTCGTTTAGCGAATTGGGAGGCTGGTTATCTGGAATTAATGTTACGTGAGGCAATTGGTAAGTTATTTTTATTCATTACAATAAATGAATTGCGAAATTATCGTAAAATCATAGGTTCTTTCAAATGTCTCTTGGGCTACACATTCCTTGGTGGTCGATGCAAATTGTAATTGACCTTCATGGTAACGAGGTAACGAGTGTGAGTGTTTGACTTTCGTCAGAGGTGAACGCTTCAAAGTATTCTTATTAATTTTGATTTAGATTTCTGCGGCTGAAATATTTAGCAGGGTTAGGTTGAGGAATTTGAGCACCGCTTTTGGCCCATGGTGCCATGTTATCTTGACGCTAACACCAATAAAATGGTCGAAGTATCCTGATTTTTAAGTGGTAACTTTATCCTTAGTGAGCTGGAGATACTGATTGTTTTCAGGCGTATATTTGCGCATTTAGATTCGCAGCTTTGATGTTGCATGTTTGGCATTGCATTTGATCGAAGCCCCCGTGTTTGATAACCCAACTTGTACGTTCGTATCGCCTAGATCTGGAAGTTTTCAGCATCTTTGCTTCATAAAGGTTGGCATCCTAGTTCGGAGCTCTAGTTGTCTAGCCCTTGCTGCAGAGCGCAAGATTTTGATTAAATGACTTTGACGATAGTGATGTAAGAACCGGGGGATTGCTTGGTAGCCCGCCGAGGTTTTTCGGTATTTACCAGAATGTGGCATTTGGCGGAATGCCCCTGGTTTTAGCCCTGGGGATATAGCGTCCCACCGGGGCGAAGCGCCTACAACTGTGCTCAAACATTGCGCTGATTAGCCACCTACTGCTTGATGATTTCTAGCGGGGTGACGAAGACTCCTAGTGACGAAGACTAAGTCTTAGCTACAGGTCTAGCGAGGCTGTGGCCAAGACTTAGCAACTCAATGCGCAGCCTCAGAGACGACCAAGCTTTGATCTACTTTGACGAGAGGATCGATGCCATAGTGAATATTCCACAACTGGGGATCGACACTAACGAGGAGATGGAGTTGATTGGCCATGGTCTAAAGTCCACTTTGGCCCCTTCTTTGGCCCCTTCTTTGGCCCCTTCGTGATGCAAAGCTGAGTAATGATTTCCTCGAGCTAAGGCTCGATGAGTGCCTTACTTTAGATCATCGTCGGTAATTGATCTGTCGTACTTAGAACATGATAAATACAGCGCTAGACAATTTTTTGTTATTGGGTTGTTATTGGGTTTGATCTCCATATGAGCAAGCTATACACCGAAGTGTTATCACGCAAACTTGGCTCTTCCGCCATCTGGTACAACTACCGATTGCCTATTTCTAAAGATGCTGGGTCAAGACTGCAAGCCTAACGAGACAGTGCTGAATGAGAAAGTGCCTAACGAGACAGTGCTGAATGAGACAGTGCCCGATGGGTCTGGAGCCGCTGTGTTCAAGAGTCCAAAGCAGCCTTTAGCACATCTACTCCTGAGAACAAGATTAGTGTGGGCCGGCAAAATTGTGTAAAGACCCCACCCATTGGCGATGCGAAAATGAGTGTTTGCCAAATGCTTCCTCAGTTACCCGGCAACAGACCATTTGAGACTTCGGACAAGCCAGGTCAAAGGCTTTCAACCGCACAAGGAGTGGATACCCCTCAAAGAACAGAACAAAAGGAACAGGACAAACCCGATCACCAGATCAACAACAAATAGGCATAACCTCTTACAGTTACATCTGGCTGGAGGCAATATCGTCCACCCGGTCTGGTCGCGTCCTTTTTTATCTGAGCCGTCTTTTCTAAGGAACTTTTCAAGACGGAGTTGGTGATTGGTGAGTGAGCTTCGTCATCTAAGTGAAACACGAGCCACTCCCCAAGAACGGAGCGATCATAGGGATTGATTGGGTAGTAAATGAGATTGCTACCATAACAGATGACACCTACGACTTTCCTCATCCTGAAAGACCAAAAACCTCCCAGATCCCTCTTTCTCGCTATCAACGCAAGATGGCTCGACGTAAACCCAGAGTGGACGATCAACTTCTAAGGGCCACCGATGCGCCAAGAAAAATATGCCGCCAAGACTTATCGCAGCGTCGCACAAAAACGACAAGTTGAATCATGTAACTACGCCAAGTTATTTGTGATGAACCACGACCAGGCCGCCATGGAAGAGTTAGAACCAAAATCTCTCACTAAGACAACCATGGCTAAGAAGAAAGATGATGCTGTCATAGCGTAGCCAAGAGCAGACCGGATAGCGTAGCCAAGAGCAGACCGGATAGCGTAGCCAAGAGCAGACCGGATAGCGTAGCCAAGAGCAGACCGGATAGCGTAGCCAAGAGCAGACCGGTGTTTATATGAATTAGAAGCACGCTTCAGGCCCACAACCCCTCCATCCAAGGTAGACGACTATCGGTTGCTTCAGCTGCACTGCGAGAACCAAGCACTCGCTTAGCATTGTCCCAACGAACCTATTCCTGTTATGTTTGTGGGTTAGGAAATTCAAGGGACAAGAATTCTGCGGCCATGACAGTCGTCTGGGCTGGTTTGAATGCGGCTGGTATTGATGGCATAAGAGCTGAGTGTCCGCTGGGCATTCAAGCAGCCTGAGCCAGGAATCACCCGTATATCCGTGGGGTGGTTCAATGTTGCTCCAAGGTTCATTTGATTATCGTTTGTTTGAGGACTTTTAGGGATAATTCCTTTGCGTTAGATAACCATGGAAGATGAGGGTCAAGATCGTCTAGATCTTTGGATTTTATAGTTTTGTCCACAAACCTATAATTGGCTGCTGACAATTAGATAGCAAAACGTGCGATCTGAATATTGTCCGCAGGCGACACCCCCTACAAATATACCGCTCATCAGGGATTATCTCGTACGAGAGTTATGTCCGCCATTATTTATTCCACAGTCGGTTATGATTGTTTGAATTGTTAGAGTTCATCGGTACCCTTTGTTGGTGAGCGTCTTAGGAGGAGCACGTAGTTGGCGGATCTAGGTGGCGCTAATAGGCGTGTCTACCCTTCCAGCTCTAAGAAGATAAGAACCACGAGAGCCAAACGGCTTCGAAGATCTGCGTTCATTGTTGGATTTTTGGTCTTGGTGATTTTGCTTGGTGCGCTGGGCTCGTTTGTATACGGGCAGTATCTTTTCTCGAAAGTCAAGAAGGTTAGTGTTTCGTCAGAGCATGTTCAAGTTGCGGGACAACCGTTAAATATCCTGCTCATCGGTAACAACACTAGAACTGGCTTGAGTCCATCTGAGGTCGCTGCTTTTGGCTCTTCGTCTCAGGTTGGCGGTGGTCGTGCGGATGTGACCATGATTGCACATTTTGATCCGAAAACCAAGAACGTCACTCTGGTCTCGATACCTAGAGATCTTTTTATGCCAATCCCAGGGACGAAGAAGCTGCAGCGTGTTGATGCTGCGCTAAATCCCACTAAAGCTACCGGCACCGCTGAGAACCCGAACCAATTGGTTAAGACAATCGAATACGACTTAGGTATTCCGATCCAGCACTATGTTGAGTTGAATTTTGATTCCTTTCAAGGAATAGTCAATGCCCTTGGCGGAATCAAGATGTATTTTCCTATGCCGGTCAAGGATGCGTATTCGGGTTTGAACATAACAAAGCCCGGATGCATTACCTTGAATGGCTTTCAAGCACTTGAGGTAGTGCGTGCACGCCATTTACAATATCAATTGCCCAATGGGACTTGGGGATACGATGGATTGGGAGATCTGTCTAGGACTCGACGGGATCATATATTTCTTCAGGTTCTGGCTTCTCAGGTGAAGGCTTCGGGGATTACTAATCCAGTTAAAGATCTATCACTTTTGAAAAATGTGCTTCCATATTTAACTATAGATAGCCAATTTACTGAATCAGAGATGCTTTCGCTGATACTTACTTATCGTCACGCGAACCCAGCCGCAACGCCAACAGGCACTCTTCCGGTTGCCTTTGGTCCGGCCTCTGGATATGTCTTTGATGGCACCAATTACGCATCGATCGTCCTGCCACAGGAGCCAGCAGACACAACTATGTTGAAGAATTTGATCGGTTTAGCTCAGCCGAAGATTACTCTATCGACTGTTAATGTTACGGTGGTAAATGGATCCAACTCTGCGGGCGTTGGTTCGACTATTTCAAGTGGCCTTGCCGGATTGGGCTTCAACGTATCTAAGGCGCGGGCAATCCCTCCTAATGCAAATCCCGTTGAATCGGTGATTTACTATACGCCTGGCAATTTGGCAAAGGCGGAAGCTCTCAAGGCAACTTTGACAGGCGAGGTCATAATGGGCCAAGTTCCATCGACCGGATATTCGACTCCGCTGGAACTGTTGGCTGGAGACCAGATCGCAGTTGCGGTTGCTCCTGTAACACCGTCTTCCACAAAGAACCAGCCATCGAGTAGTACAACTGCTACTTCATCAACTTCCGCATCGTCGCCTTCAACGACGATAGCTAGCATTACTGGTGCAACTCAAGTTAATGTATCCCAAAAGCCCCAGCCCTGGGATCCCAGGGCATGTCCGGCCTGATTTCGCTCCATAAAGACTTTGGATTTTTACTTCAATAATTCAGGTTTTCTCGTGGGCTTTTAGGATGCACTTTGATTTGGAGCTAGGCCATGGAGATATTGTGCTCTCAGCGTCGGTGAACGTTGTTAGAACCTGTGACTTTGAACTGTCAAAGGTCACGATCGTTAGTGGGCGGATTTGGAGCACAATCGGCTCCTGATCTTATTGAGGTGAGTGATTCCGAAACGTGTAGGGTATTTGGCTTTTGTGGCAAGTTGCCAAAGAGCCTTACTGCTGTCCCGGTTTTTTGGAACCTCTGGGCTCTCTAGGGAAGCTTCACATAAAACGGGTTTCTCGGATTGTTAGTTCTTTTGAATTTGCAAAATCTGATTTTAAGGTCACGGCTAAGGAGTCACAAATTTAGAAACATTGTTGACTCCTGTAACTTCAAAGAAGTACTTTTGTCCGCCTCCTCCTGGAGCTGCGGAACCAGAGTCGCCCTGGTTGAAGCTCAAGAGGGCTCCGCCAGAATTCGCAACGCAACCTACTTGGGCGATTTTGAAGATACCCGCATTGGACGGAGTTGTCTCTTTGTAGAGCGTGCCTTTTAAACCGGCGATAGTGCAACTTCCTGATGGTTCAACCTTCACCCCGGACGCCTTTGTGAGGTCGAAGAATGTGTTAGCTGCAGCAATTATCCCTTGTTGTTGAAAATACGTCGGATTTAGGGTGATTTTTTGTGATGCGAGATTGCCGAGCACTTCATAGGCCTGGCTATTGATTAGGTATGTGTGAGTTGTCCCTAAAGATATTTCAAAATTACTTTGACTGTGGATTTGGCCCGTCATTGTCAAGGATGCACTCCCAGTCCCTACGGTCATGGTATAGCTGTAATTTGTGAGACTGGTTAGACGATTTAGAGACGGTAGTGTCGTGCTTGTAGCGGCTGAAGTCGAACCGCTTTGATTGGCGTTGGTAGTCTCTGAGGTTTTAGGCGTTTGGCTAGATGTGGAAGTAGAAGTTGATGAAGCTTGGGCACATCCCGTAAGAATGACTGTTGATGCTATTGCAAAGCTCAGACCGGAGAATATTTTTTTTAGATTAAATGGGTACGTAAATGGGTACATTAAAATTTATTTTATCATTTTGTTTTGAAGATAGATACGAATTATCGAAATTAATTGCCAACAGATAGAAAATTTTACTTAAGTAGTAATCCGTTGGAGAAGTATCATCGGTTACCTTTGGGGCTTATTTTTTTAATTATTTTTTTTATGGATGTTTAGTTTATTTCGCGATCAAAAAGATGTTGCTTGGCTGAGGTTTTTTTTTCTCAATATTGTTGTAGCTGGGGTATTGTTTTTTTTGTAATTTCGAATCGTTAGGTTCAAAATAGTTGTTTGAACTTTAAACATCAAGGCGGTAAATAAAATTAGTTTATTCCTATTGATTTGTATGTCTTTTGATCCTTTCAATAAGGGTGTTAGATTTTTTTACGCTGGTGGGTTTGAAATTCTTGGAATAGACCAGCGCAATTGTCATGTTGGTGATTTGAGAAATTGTTTTTGTTGATGTACTAATTTGAAAGAAGAGGGTCAATATGGAAAGTTTTGAGGTGCCAACTATTGTTTCAGCTGGCTCTGATGATCCTAAGGCACCGTTAGTCATTTTATTACATGGACGGGGATCGACCGAGACCGAGATCATCACCTTGGCTAGCTATCTTCCCAAAGGGGTTCGCTATGTGGCTCTGCGCGCTCCGATCGCTGAAGGCGCTGGATATGCATGGTTTGCCAATAAAGGAATAGGGCGTCCGCTTCCAGAATCGATTTCGAAGACGATGGGCTGGTTCTATGACTGGTTGGATGGATTTGCTGATCATTTATCGAAGATAGTTTTGATC